>JALYRU010000004.1 GCA_030855235.1 Pseudomonadota bacterium | reverse complement strand
CGAACTTGGCAGCCAGCACGGTGGTGATCGCTGCCGTCAGCGTGGTCTTGCCGTGGTCAACGTGACCGATGGTGCCGACGTTGACGTGCGGCTTGGTCCGCGAAAATTTCTCTTTTCCCATTTTCAAACTCCAGATCTAAAGAACATACCCGTGTGAGGTTTAACGTCTGCACTGTGTTGCTTGTTCACACCGCACGGGGACAGCGTGGCACACAATCGCAGACAGGACATTGGTTGATACCGGGGCCTTACAGCGCCGGCATCGGTTTTTTACTTGGCGCGCGCAGCCATGATGGCTTCGGACACATTGCGTGGGGCTTCCGAGTAGTGCTTGAACTCCATCGAGTACGTGGCACGGCCTTGCGTGGCCGAGCGCAGCGTGGTCGAGTAGCCGAACATTTCGGACAGCGGCACTTCGGCCTTGATGGCCTTGCCGCCACCGATCATGTCTTCCATGCCCTGGACCATGCCGCGGCGTGAGGCCAGATCGCCCATCACGTTGCCGGCGTAGTCTTCAGGCGTCTCGACTTCCACAGCCATCATCGGCTCCAGAATGACCGGGCCGGCCTTGCGGCAGCCTTCCTTGAAGCCGAAGATGGCGGCCATCTTGAACGCCAGTTCGTTCGAGTCCACGTCGTGGTAGGAGCCGAAGTGCAGCGTGACCTTCACGTCCACCACCGGGTAGCCGGCCAGAACGCCCGACGTCACGGCTTCGTTGATGCCCTTTTCCACCGCGGGAATGTACTCGCGCGGCACCACACCGCCCTTGATGGCGTCGATGAACTCGATGCCCTTGCCGGGTTCATTGGGCTCGATCTTGAGCACGACGTGACCGTACTGGCCCTTGCCGCCGGACTGACGCACGAATTTGCCTTCGGCATCTTCGATGGTCTTGCGGATGGTTTCGCGGTAAGCCACTTGCGGCTTGCCCACGTTGGCTTCCACGCCGAACTCGCGCTTCATGCGGTCAACGATGATTTCCAGGTGCAGCTCGCCCATGCCGGCGATGATGGTCTGGCCCGACTCTTCGTCGGTCTTGACGCGGAACGATGGATCTTCTGCGGCCAGACGCTGCAGGGCAATACCCATTTTTTCCTGGTCAGCCTTGGTCTTTGGCTCGACGGCCTGGGCAATCACCGGCTCGGGGAACACCATGCGCTCGAGCATGATGATGGCATCGGGATCGCACAGGGTCTCGCCCGTGGTCACGTCCTTCAAGCCCACGCAGGCGGCGATGTCGCCGGCGACGATCTCGCTGACTTCCTGGCGCTCGTTGGCATGCATCTGAACGATACGGCCGATGCGCTCTTTCTTGCCCTTGATGGGGTTGTAAACGGTGTCGCCTTTCTTCAGCACGCCGGAATAGACGCGCACGAAGGTCAGCTGGCCGACAAACGGGTCGGTCATCAGCTTGAAGGCCAGTGCGGAGAATTTTTCGCCGTCGTCAGCCTGACGCACCACCGGTGCTTCGTCTTCATCGGTGCCGCCAACGGGCGGAATGTCGATCGGCGAAGGCATGAACTCGATCACGGCGTCGAGCATGCGCTGCACGCCCTTGTTCTTGAAGGCCGAGCCGCAGTACATCGGCTGAATTTCGCTAGCGATGGTGCGCGTGCGGATACCGAGCTTGATTTCTGCTTCGGACAAATCGCCTTCTTCGAGGTACTTGTTCATCAGCTCTTCGTTGGCTTCGGCAGCGGCCTCGACCATCTTCTCGCGCCACTCTTTGGCCTGTGCAAGCAGTTCAGCTGGAATCTCTTGGTATTCGAACTTCATGCCTTGCGAGGCTTCATCCCAGATGATGGCCTTCATCATGATCAGATCGACCACGCCGGTGAAGTTTTCTTCAGCGCCGATAGGGATCACCATGGGAACAGGGTTGGCCTTCAGGCGCAGCTTCATGCCCTCGACGACCTTGAAGAAGTTGGCGCCGGTGCGGTCCATCTTGTTCACAAAGGCCAGACGCGGCACCTTGTACTTGTTGGCCTGGCGCCAGACGGTTTCCGACTGGGGCTGCACGCCGCCCACGGCGCAGTACACCATGCAGGCGCCGTCGAGCACGCGCATCGAGCGCTCGACTTCAATCGTGAAGTCCACGTGGCCGGGGGTGTCGATGATGTTGATGCGGTGCTCGCCCAAGGTCGAGTCCATGCCCTTCCAGAAGCAGGTGGTGGCCGCAGAAGTAATCGTGATGCCACGCTCCTGCTCCTGCTCCATCCAGTCCATGGTGGCCGCGCCATCATGCACTTCACCAATCTTGTGGCTCACGCCGGTGTAGAAAAGAATCCGCTCGGTGGTGGTGGTCTTGCCGGCATCGATGTGCGCGGAAATACCGATGTTGCGGTAGTTTTTAATGGGGGTAGCGCGGGACATAAATTACTTTCAGTTCGGTGTTACGAACACTGGCCTGTTCCCAGGCCAAGAGATTTCTCTTGTTTCTCTACGCGTCTGCCGGCCGGGCGCTTTTGGCACCGAGCCGGCAGAAATTGAGGTTGAACCGCCAGGCGTGAGGGATTTTGGTTCCCCCGAGAGCCTGACCGGCAACCCGTCAAATCAGCGCAGTCAACACTGCAGTCAATTTTGACTTAGAAGCGGAAGTGGCTGAAGGCCTTGTTGGCTTCGGCCATGCGGTGAACTTCGTCACGCTTTTTCATGGCGCCGCCACGGCCTTCGGTCGCTTCCATCAGCTCATTGGCCAGACGCAGGGACATGGACTTTTCGCCGCGCTTCTTGGCAGACTCTTTCAACCAGCGCATGGCCAGGGCCATGCGACGCACGGGACGCACTTCAACGGGCACCTGGTAGTTGGCGCCGCCGACGCGGCGGGACTTCACTTCAACCATGGGCTTGATGTTGCCGATGGCCATGTGGAAGGCTTCCAGCGGGTCTTTGCCTGGGTTCTTTTTCTCGATAAAGTCGAGCGCGCCATAAATGATGCGCTCGGCGACGGCCTTCTTGCCGCCTTGCATGATCACGTTCATGAACTTGGCGAGATCGACATCGCCAAATTTTGGATCAGGAAGAATTTCACGTTTAGGGACTTCGCGACGACGTGGCATTTTTTCACCTCTTTGCTTCAGTTGGCGCTGCCCGAACTTTTTGTTCCTGCAACACCGCGAGAGTTAGCAAACTCCCACTTACTCGACCGGCACAAACAACTTGCACTTGGGTCACTTCGCTTAAAACACCGGCCAGGGTGAGTCAAGCACCTGTTTTTTGAAAAAGCCATCACAGCCTCTTCGGGTGCGAACCTTGCAGTTCGAACCGGGCGATTTATTTCGCCTTTGGACGCTTGGCGCCGTACTTGGAGCGCGACTGCTTGCGGTCTTTCACGCCTTGCAAGTCGAGCGAACCGCGCACGATGTGGTAACGCACACCTGGCAAGTCCTTGACACGGCCGCCGCGAACCAGCACAACGCTGTGTTCCTGCAGATTGTGGCCTTCGCCGCCGATGTAGGAGATGATCTCGAACCCGTTGGTCAGGCGCACTTTGGCGACTTTACGCAGAGCGGAGTTGGGCTTTTTAGGCGTGGTGGTGTACACACGGGTGCAAACGCCACGGCGCTGTGGAGAATTCTCCATCGCGGGGCTTTTGGACTTGATCTTTTCGACCTCGCGCCCTTGGCGAACTAACTGATTGATGGTTGGCATTTAAAAACGTCCCTAAACGTCTGGAAAACAATAAAACTTCTCCGCACCAAAAGCGGAAAAGCTTTCTAGTATAAGCGTTCTGGCAAAAAGGCTCAAGCATCCCGGGCTGCCAGGCCGGCCCGCACTCCCTGCAGACCCAGAAAAACGACGCCGGAGCGCAGCTTGTCCAGGGCCTGGCAGCAAACCTTTGTGCCTGCCGCTGGCTGGTGTTTACTTGATCCAGAGGCGGATCGAATCCCAGGCGCGGCCGATCACGCCCGACTCCTCCACGCTCTCGAGCGCCACCAGCGGCACGTCGGCCAGCGGCGCCGGGTTGTCGCCGAGCATGACTTTCAGGCTGCCCACCGCCTGGCCCTTTTTGAACGGCGCCACCAGCGGATCGGGCCGGGCGAGCTGGGTTTTGACCTTGGCCGCGCTGCCGGCAGGCACCGCCACCACGATGGCTTCAGGGCGGCCGATCTTGACAACCGACGCCTTGCCTTTCCAGACCGCAGGCGTTGCTACGGCCTGGCCGGCATCGAACAGCTTGACGCCTTCGAAAGCGGTGTAGCCCCAGTTCAGTAATTTTTGCGACTCGGTGGCGCGGGCGCTGTCGCTGGCCGTGCCCAGCACAATGGCCAGCAGGCGCCGGCTGCCGGGCGCGCCGGCGGGCCCCAGATTGGGAAACTCGCGCCGGGCGGTGGCAATCATGCAGTAGCCGGCGGCCTGGGTATGGCCGGTTTTCAGGCCATCGACGCTCGGGTCGCGAAACAGCAGCGTGTTGCGGTTGGTGTCGTTGGCGGCGGGCGTGCCGGGGTAGCGGTATTTCTTGATTGCCGAGTAGCCGATGTAGTCGGGAAAATCCTGCATCAGGCGCACCGACAGGATGCTCAGGTCGCGCGCCGTGGTGGTGTGGCCCGGTTCGGTCAGGCCTTCGGGATTCTTGTAGCTGGTCGAGTTCATGCCCAGCGCCTTGGCCTGCTGGTTCATCAGCTCGACGAAATGCTCGGCCGTGCCGCCCACGCCCTCGGCCAGCGCCATGGTGGCGTCGTTGCCCGACTGCACCACCATGCCCTTGATCAGGTCTTCGACCGGCACCTGCATCTTGGGGTCGATGAACATGCGCGAACCGGGCATTTTCCAGGCCTTCTGGCTCACGCCAAAGGTCTGGGTGAGGGTGATCTTCTTGGCCTTGAGGGCGTCGAACACCAGGTACTCCGTCATCAGCTTGGTCAGCGAGGCTGGCTCGACCGGGGCGTCGATATCCTTGGCCGCGAGGATCTGGTTGGCGCTCACGTCCACCAGCAAATAGGCGCGGGCTGCAATTTCAGGCGCTTTGGGCGCCTGCGCCTGCGCGGCGGGCAGGGCCACGGAAAAAGCCAGAACCAGGGTGGCGGCGAAACCGCGCAGGCCGACGGGGGCCGTGAGTGAGCATTGCATGTCAGGAAGTGGGTAGAAATAAGATCGAAAGAAGGGGCAGCAGCAGTGAAGTGTGCCGGCGCCGAAAGATTCAAAGCACAGGGCAGGCCAGATGGCGAAGCACGAGATTTTTCAGCAGGGGCAATTGTCCATGAAAGAAATGACCGACTCCGGGGACAACCGTAACAGGAAGTGCCTGCGGACGCGCCCAGTCCAGCACGGCGGCCAGCAGCACGGTGTCGTCCTCTTCGCCATGCACCACCAGGGTGTCGAGGTGCGCGCTGGCAGCGATCGGCGCGGCCGGGGCGCGGCTGACGCTGGTGCCCACCAGCACGAGCTTGTCGATGCGGCGCGTGGCACTCAGGCGCTCAAAGGCATGGGTGGTGACAAAGGCGCCAAACGAAAAACCGGCCAGCGCCAGGGCGCCTGGGTGGCTGTCGGGCGGCGCCACATGCTGCACCACGGCCAGCAAGTCCTCCAGCTCGCCCCGGCCCTCGTCATGGCTGCCGGCGCTGCCACCGACGCCGCGAAAATTGAAACGCACCGCCGTCCAGCCCGACTGGACAAAAGCGCGCGCCAGGGTCTGTACCACCTTGTTGTCCAGGGTGCCGCCGAACAGCGGATGCGGATGCGCGATGACGGCGATGCCCCGGGAGTCCCCGGCCGGCAGGTCCAGCGCAATGTCCAGCGCGCCGGCCGGCCCTTCGATGCTGTGTTTACGGGTCTTGGAGTTCACGAAGGCTTGTCCTGTTGAGTTGATGAAAATAGAGTGGACTGGGCCGCCAGCGCGGCCGACCCCGACGCATTTGCCGCGGCCCCTTGGCCGCCTGGCTACCTGCCGGCCCGGCGGGCCTGCGCCTTAACGCCCCAGGTGCGGCGGCACCAGGAGGCGCTCGACCACCTGGCCGTTTTTCAGGTGCGACTCGACAATCTCGTCAATGTCGCTGTCATCCACAAAGCTGTACCAGACCGCTTCCGGGTAGACCACCGCCACCGGCCCGGCCGCGCAGCGGTCCAGGCAACCGGCCTTGTTGACGCGCACCTGGCCCGGCCCGGCCAGCCCGGCAGCCTTGACCTGGGCCTTGCAGCGATCAAAGCCCTGCTGGGCGCCGTGAGCGGCGCAGCAGTCCTCGCCATTGGCGCGCTGGTTCAGGCAAAAGAAGATATGGCGCGCGTAATAAGAGGCTGCGGGCGCATCGGTTGCAGGCGCAGCCGCTGCGGCATCAAAGGAGAGAGAAGTGGTCATGGCCTGATTTTACTTTTCAGCCGCCGCCAGCGGCTCCCGGCTGGAAAGCCGCAGCAGCAGGTAGAGCAAGGCGGCATAAGGCCAGAGCCAGCCCAGCCACTGCACCAGACCATAAAAATGGATGAAGCGGCCCTGCTCCCAGATCTGCAGGGTCTGGGCAAAATAGGGGTCCGCCGGCGCCTGGTTGAGCAGGCTCAGGTGAGTGGCCAGCGCCAGCAGGGCCAGCGCGGCAGCGGCGCGGCGCGGCACGGCCACCAGCAGCAGAGCCAGCACGCCGGCCAGGCCAACGCCCGCCTGCACCGGCGCATCCAGCCAGGCCCAGGCATGCTCGGGCCCGTAGCTCAGCGCGGCGGACAGGGCCGAGGTGGCCATTCCCACCGCCATGGTGGCGGCTGAAAATGCCGCACGCCGCCAGCGCGAGCGGATCACGCAGGCGCCCAGCAGGCAGGGGATGAGCAGGCCCAGCGCCACACACAGCAATGCAGCCACGGGCACCAGCGGCTGCAGTTCCACCTCGCGCACCGGCAGCCAGGCCAGAAAAGGCGTATCGGCCAGCGCCTCGGCCAGGGCGGACTCCAGCCGCTCCACCACCTGGCCCAGGCCCATGGGCACCGCCGCCGGAAACAGCAGCGCCGGCGGCCACAGCAGCAGCAGCACCAGCGCGCCGCGTGCATCCGGAGCGAACCAGCGCGCCCTGACGCGGCTCCAGCGGTTGATCACGCCGATGCGCTCGAGCGCCCAGGCGCAGCAGGCACCCAGCCAGGCACCCAGGGTATTGAGCCCCATGTCCACATTCGAAGCGACCCGCGAGGGCAGGTAGGTTTGCAGGGTTTCCATCGTCAGCGACAGCAAGCCGGCGCTGAGCACTGCCACGCTGACGGCCCAGGACACGCGCCGGCTGCGCAGCGCCGCCAGCGCCAGCAGGAAGCCCAGCGGCATGTAGCCGAGCAAATTGGCACCGACATCAAAGCCCGTCCAGTACCTGGGCAGCGGCTCGGCCAGGAAATGCAGCGGCCAAAGCCCCTGGTTACGCCATTCGTTGAAGGGGTAAAGGCTGGCATACACCACCAGCCCGGCCACCGCCAGGGCCAGCGGCCAGGCGGTGGTGGGCTGCGGATCGGACGCTGGCGCGGGAGAAAGCGCAGAAGAAACAGCTTGCCGGGGCATGATGCGTGAGCGGTCGCCGGGCGCTGTGGCCTAAGCCTGCCAGGGCTTGACCACCACCAGGATGACAGCGGCCACCAGCAAGATCACCGGCACTTCATTGAACCAGCGCAGCCAGACATGGCTGCGGGTGTTGCGCCCGGCGATGAATTTGGCCAGCAGGCGGGCGCAGGCATGGTGGTAGCCGATGACCAGCGCCACCACCAGCAGCTTGGCATGCATCCAGTAGCTGCCCGGCCCGCGCCCGATGCCATAGCCCAGGTACAGCCACAGGCCCAGGCCCAGCGCCGGCACCGCCAGAATCGTGGAAAAGCGCAGCAGCTTGCGCGCCATCAGGATTAGCCGCTCGCGCTCGGCCAGGCTGCCCTGCGGCACCATGGCCAGGTTGACAAAAATGCGCGGCAGGTAAAAAAGCCCGGCGAACCAACTGGCGATGAAAACGATGTGGAAGGATTTGACCCAGAGCATGGAGGCAGTGTAGCCGCCCGCCTGGCGCCGCCTGCCAGGGGATCACGCAGTCGTTCAGGCAAAAAAAATCCCGGTCGACCATGGGGCGATCCGGGATTAAATGCCTTTTTGCTGTCACACGCCAAGGCCCCGCTCAGGGAGGAAAAGCGGGATGCAGTACCCACAAAATGAACACTGCACATATTTATTCTAACCACGTCGTTTAAAGATTGACAATTCACCTACACAAAAAGCAGTTAATTTGCTTAAAAAGTGTGATGAATTTATCTCCATATGCGCTTCACACCCCTCCTTTCACGAACCGGCCAAAGCTTTGGCACAATTTGTCCATGACCCTGCACGCCTCCAACTTCGCCTCCTTCCCGATGGGCCGGCCCCGTCGCCTGCGCCGTGACAGCTTCACGCGCAACCTGGTGCGCGAAAACGCCCTCACCGCGCATGACCTGATCTACCCGGTGTTTGTGCTCGCTGGTGAAAAGCGCCGCGAGCCGATTGCCTCCATGCCCGGCGTGGAACGGCTCAGCCTGGACCTGCTGCTGCCGGTGGCCGAAGAATGCGTCAGGCTCGGCATTCCGGTCATGGCCCTCTTTCCCGTGATTGACGCCTCGCTCAAGACCGAAAACGGCGAGGAAGCCACCAACCCCGAGGGCCTGGTGCCGCACGTCGTGCGCGAACTCAAAAGGCGGTTTCCCGAGCTCGGCGTGATGACCGACGTGGCGCTGGACCCCTTCACCACCCATGGCCAGGACGGCCTGCCCGATGCCCACGGCTACATCATGAACGACGAAACGCTGGAAGTGCTGGTGCAGCAGGCGCTCACGCAGGCCGAGGCCGGCGTCGATATCGTCGCACCCAGCGACATGATGGACGGGCGCATCGGCGCCATCCGCGCCGCGCTGGAGGGCGAAAACCTGATCCACACCCGCATCATGGCCTACAGCGCCAAGTATGCGTCAGCGTTTTACGGCCCGTTCCGCGACGCCGTCGGCTCCAGCGCCAACCTGGGCAAGGCGGACAAGAAGGTCTACCAGATGGACCCCGGCAACAGCGACGAGGCGCTGCGCGAGGTGGCGCTGGACATCGCCGAAGGCGCCGACATGGTGATGGTCAAGCCCGGCATGCCCTACCTGGACGTGGTGCGCCGGGTCAAGGACGAATTCAAGGTGCCCACCTTTGCCTATCAGGTCAGCGGCGAGTACGCGATGCTCAAGGCCGCCGCCCAGAACGGCTGGCTCGACCACGACGCCGTGATGATGGAGAGCCTGCTGGCCTTCAAACGCGCCGGCGCCGACGGCGTGCTGACCTACTTTGCCCTGGACGCGGCCAGAAAGCTGCGCCAGCTTTGAGACAAAGCGTGGCGACCCTGCCCGGCCTGGACACACGCCGGCGCTCACACCGGCAGCACCTAGCCGGGGCGCCATCAGCTCCCACAGAGCGAGGCGGGCAGTTTCCTGCAGAGGCTGAGCCTTCGTTGACAACCAACTCCGGCTTGAAACCTCCTCCCGTTCAGGGCAATACCATTCATTCGGGAGAGGATAAGCTCTTCCAGATTTCGCTCAAGCTGTGCGTGGGCGTGGATTGAAACATGCGTGTCTTCACCATCGCCCCTGGCAGCCAGGGCGTCACCGAAACCGACAGCCTGCCGGCCCGGCTGCCGTCGCAAGGCTTTGTCTGGATCGCCTGCGCCCGGCGCGAGTTCGAGGTGATGCAGCCCCAGATCCAGGCCACGCTGCAGTTGCTCTGCGGCACCCAGCTGGTTGATCTGCATGTCTCGGACCTGCTGAACAACCAGTTGCCCTCGCACTACGACTACACCTCGCAGTACGACCGGCTGGTGTTTCGCCGCCTCGCTGCGGGCCAGAGCGAAACCGACCTGGCCCAGCCCGGCGAGCCGCTGCACCAGCCCATCAAGCGCACCGGCCCGGCGGTGCTCAAGCGCATCGACACCAGCCCGGTGGGTTTTGCCGTGTTTGACCGGGTGCTGCTGACGGTGCATCCGGCGGGCTGCACCGTGCGCGAAGCCTATGCGCTCAAGCTGCTCACGGCCACCTCGATCGAGGCACGGGCCAACGGCGTCAAGCTGCCGGCCAGCCCGGCCGACATGATGCTGCGCATCGTCAACCTGATGGTGGACGGCTACCTGGCGCTGCGCCGCGAACTGACGCACCAGATGGACCACTGGCAGTCCGAGCTGCTCAGGCCCGACAGCCGCTTTACCAACTGGAGCACGATTCTCGACGCCCGGCTGGCCCTGCACCAGCTCGACGAGATCTGCGAAGACCAGCGCGCCGCCGTGCAGGACTGGATCGACTCGATCGAGACCTGGCCCGACCCGGAAACGCCAGCGGCCAAGCGCGAGCGCGACCTGCTCAAGGTGCGCTCGCGCGATGTGCTCGAACACATCGAGCGCGTCGTGCACCATGTGCGGCGCATGGAGCAAAGCGCCGAAACGGCCGTGCAGATGCATTTTTCGGCCCAGAGCAACCGCACCAACGACATCATGCGCACACTGACGGCACTCACCGCCGTGTTCCTGCCGCTAAACCTCATCACCGGTTTTTTCGGCATGAATTTCGAGTTTTTGCCAGTGATTCATTCGGCCACGGGCTTTTGGTGGACTTTCGGCCTCATGGTGCTGCTGGTGGTCGTGGTGGTGTCGGTGTTCTGGCGCAAGCGCTACCTGGCCAGAACGCGCCATTAGCCAGTAAAGTCAGGGGCACGATGACAAAAATAACCCTTGCACTGATCGTGCTGACGGCCTTGCTCGGCGGCTGCGAAAGCATGAGTCCTTCGGAATGCGCCACGGCCAACTGGCGCGAGCGCGGCCTGAACGATGGCCGCCAGGGCCGCCCCGACAGCGCCGCCGATTACCACGAATCCTGCGCCAAGGCCGGCGTGCAAATGGATGTTCCCAGCTACCGCGCCGGGCGGACCGATGGCCTGCAAAGCTACTGCCGCCTGGGAAATGCCATCCAGGAAGGCCTGGCCGGGCGCAGCTACCACGAGGTGTGCCCGTTGCCGGCGGACCAGGATTTCAAGGTTTTTCATGCCGCCGCCTACCGCGAGCAGGAGGCCCGCAAGACGCTGGCGCGCCTGCAGGACGAGCAAAAGCAGTGGGAGCGCGAGTTGCTAAATGACAAAACCGCCCCCCAGCGCAAAGCCACCCTGCGCGATCAGCTCGCGCGCTCGGACCGTCACATCGCCGAGGCCCGCGACGAGCTGCGCTCGGCCCAGCACCGGCTGGACCGCCTGCGCAAGGAGTTGCGCCAGCAGGGCCTCAACTAGCCTGCGGGTGCTGGCGCAAAACGCATCCGGCCAGAGAACGCTTTCCCACCATGGCGCAGCAGACCGTATCAGTTACCAGCACGGATGCGGTGAAGGTGGGCTGCGCCGGCTGGAGCCTGCCACGCGCCCTGTGGCCCGAATTTCCGCCCGAGGGCAGCCATCTGCAGCGCTATGCGGCCCGCTTCAATGCGGTGGAAATCAATTCCTCGTTTTACCGTCCGCACCAGGGCAGCACCTATGCCCGCTGGGCCGACAGCGTGCCGACGGATTTCCGCTTTTCGGTCAAGCTGCCCAAGGCCATCACGCACCAGCAACGCCTGCGGGACTGTGCCGCCTTGCTTGACGCCTTCCTGGCCCAGGTGACGAATCTGGGCGGGCGGCTGGGTTGCCTGCTAGTTCAACTGCCGCCCACTCTGGCATTCGATGCAGCCGTGGCCCAGGCGTTTTTGCACGCCCTGCGCGAGCGCCATGCCAGCGCGGTGGCGCTGGAGCCGCGCCATGCCAGCTGGTTCAGCGATGAAGCCGATGGGCTGCTCAATGACTGGCAGGTGGGCCGGGTGCTGGCCGATCCGCTCGTTCACGAAGCCGGGCGACTGCCCGGCGGTTTCAGCAAACTGGTGTATGTCCGGCTGCACGGCTCGCCCAGGATGTACTACTCGGCCTATACGCCCGACAGGCTCGATGCCGTGATCGCCCGGCTGCAAGGCGCGGCCGCGTCGGGCGCCGAAGTCTGGTGCATCTTCGACAACACGGCAGAAGGCGCGGCCGTGGACAATGCCCTGTACGTCACGCAGGGACTGGCACGGCCGGCAGGCCTTCAGCCGATTCAGCCAGGGTAACGCGCCACCTGCTGATCGATGGCGCCAAAGATGCTGGCGCCTTCGGCATCCACCATGTCGATGCGCACCGTGTCGCCAAACTTCAGATAGCCCGTCTGCGGCTTGCCGGTTTCAATCGTTTCGTACATCCGCACCTCGGCCAGGCAGGCGTAGCCCACACCGCCATTGGCGATGCTGGAGCCATTCAGGCCGCCCTGTTTATTGGACACCGTGCCCGAGCCGATGATGGCGCCGGCGCCGATTTCGCGCGTCTTGGCCAGGTGCGCCAGCAGCTGCGGAAAATTGAACACCATGTCGGTACCGGCATCAGGCCGGCCGAACAGCTCGCCATTGAGATGCACCAGCAACGGGCGATGCAGCCGGCCGCCCTGCCAGTCCTCGCCCAGTTCATCGGGCGTGACCGCGACAGGGCTGAAGGCGCTGGCCGGCTTGGACTGCAAAAAGCCGAATCCCTTGGCCAGTTCGGCCGGGATCAGGTTGCGCAGCGACACATCGTTGACCAGCATCAGGAGGCGGATCGCCGGCGCGCACTGTTCGGGCGTTGCGCCCATGCGGATGTCGCCCGTGACCACCGCGACTTCGGCCTCCAGGTCAATGCCCCAGTCTTCGCTCAGCGCGTAAACCGGATCGCGGGGACCGACAAAGGCGTCGGAGCCGCCCTGGTACATCAGCGGGTCGGTCCAGAATTCGGCCGGCAGCTCGGCGCCACGGGCGCGGCGCACCAGTTCGACATGGTTGACATAGGCCGAGCCGTCGGCCCACTGGTAGGCGCGCGGCAGCGGCGAGTGGCAGGCGGCGGCGTCAAAAGGCTCGGCGCTCGCCAAATCGCCGCGGTTCAGCGCTGCATAGACCTGGCGCAGCGGCGCTTCACTGCTGTCCCAGTCGTCCAGCGCGGCCTGCAGCGTGCGGGCAATCGCCGGGACCGGCTGGCACTGCGTCAGGGCGCGGTTCACGACCACCAGGGTGCCGTCGCGTCCGCCCCGCTTGAGGGTGGCAAGTTTCATTTTTATCCTTTGAGAGTCGAGAAAATGGCTGGTAGCGGGGCCGCGTCATGAGCCGGCATAGTTGCAGGTCAATTGCAGTGCTTCGTCGTTGCGCTTGACTGGTAGCGGGGCCGCGTCATTCGCCGGCATAGCTGCCATCGTGCATCCACTGGGCATGCGCGGGCGCTTTCTTGGTCTGCTCCCACTCGTCGAGCATGGCCCATTTCACATCGTCGAGCATTTGGGTCATTTTTGGCGTGGCGGTGTTGAAGGCAAGCTCCAGCCGGTGGCCGCTGGGGTCAAAGAAATAGATGGACTTGAAAATCGTGTGGTCCGTCGGCCCGATGACCTCGATGCCGTCGGCCTGCAGTCTGGCCTTCGTCTCCAGCAAGGAAGCCATGGAATCGACCTCGAACGCCAGGTGCTGGGTCCAGGCCGGCGTGTTCTCGTCGCGCCCCATCGCCGGCTTGGTCGGCAGCTCGAAAAAAGCCAGCACATTGCCGCTGCCCGCGTCCAGGAACACATGCATGTACGGGTCCGGCTCCTTGGTCGAGGGCACCTCATTTTCGGCAATGGCCAAAATGAAATTCATGTTCAGGTACTTGCCGTACCACTCGACCGTTTCCTTGGCATTCCTGCAGCGGTAGGCGACGTGGTGGATTTTCTTGATCTGCATGCTTGTCTCCGGTTGATGGGCCAAGCCTTTCGGCTCTGCGTGAAATCCTGCCTGCCGCTGCGATCCAAGGCAGCAGGCCAGGCGGGTGCATAAACCGATTAAAGAACAAGGCGATTTATCATGCAAACGGTATTTAATGATGCTTTTATAGGATGAACTGATGAATGTCACCCTGCGCCAGTTGCGCGCCTTTGTGGCGGTGGCGCGCAGCGGCAGTTTTACCCTGGCCGCCGAAAGCTTATTTATCACCCAGTCGGCCCTGAGCGGCCTGATCAAGGAGTTGGAGCAAACCCTGGGCCTGCGCGTGATCGACCGCAGCACGCGCCGGCTTCAGCTCTCGGACGCCGGGCGCGGCCTGTACCCGCTGATTGAAAAAATCCTGCACGATCTGGACGGGGTGCTCGACGAGGTGGTGAACCTCAAATCGCTCAGGACCGGGCTGGTGCGCATCGCCGCTCCGCAGCTGATGGCGTCCACCTTGCTGCCCGAGGTCATCGGCGCTTATGGCGCCGCGCATCCGGGCATCCGCATTCAATTGGTGGACTGCCTGGTCGAGAGCGTGATGTCGCGGGTGTTCTCCGGCGAGGTCGATTTCGGCATCGGCCCCGAGCGCGACCCGAACTCCGACATCACCGCCACGCCCCTGTTCGAGGGGCCGTTCATGGCGGTGTTTCCGCCCGGCCACGCGCTGGGCGAGCTGGCCGAGATTCGCTGGACCGACCTGATGCGCTACCCGGTCATTTCCCTGCAGGGGCAGTTCACCGAGCGCTTGTCGATGGATCTGCGCGCCGCCGTTCGCGGCCTGACGCTGGCGCCCGCCAACGAAGTGGCCTTCATGTCCACCGCGCTGAGCATGGTCAGCGCGGGCCTGGGCGTGACCACCTGCATTCCCTACGCCGCCAGCCTGGTGCGGCTGCACCGGCTGGAGATACGCGCGCTCAGCGAGCCGGTCGTGCGCCGGTGCTTTTTTGTTTTCAGCCGCAAGGCTCGCTCGCTCTCGCCGGCGGCCCAGAGTTTCATGGATTTCTTGTTTCAGCATGTCGCCGGACATGAGGACGTCACCGGCTGGAATGCTCACACCAGCCAGCCAGGTAGCTAGGTAGCTAGGTAGCTAGGTAGCTAGGTAGCTAGGTAGCTAGGTAGCCCAATGTGTACCCGACCTGCTGCTGGAGCCCACCAGGGTCGCAGCAGCAAAGAGCGGCTTGATCAGCCCAGCTTGTCAGCGAAAAAAGCCAGCGTTCGCTCGCGCGCGACCTGGGCGGAGGTTTCGCTATAAGAAGCGCGCTGGTCGCAATTGAAACCGTGGCTGGCCGGGTAGACGTGGACCGCCACCTCCGGGTGCGCCTTGCCGAAAGCCAGGATGCCGTCCATCGGAATCCAGTGGTCCTGGTCGCCAAAGTGGGCCAGGACCGGGCACTGCGGCTGGCGGGCGATTTCTTCTTCGGCCGTGATGCCGCCGCCGTAGTACACCACCGCCGCCGACAGCCCCTGGAGCTGGCAGGCCGCCCGCCAGCTCATCAGGCCACCCCAGCAGAACCCCACGATGCCGACCTTGCCGCCGCTCAGCTGGGCCGCATGGTCGATGGCCGCCTGGATGTCGGGCAGCACGCCGGCGCCGGGCAAGGCATCGACGGCGGTCTTGAGCTCGAACCCGGCTTTCATGTCGTCCTCGGTGTAGCCCAGATCGACGCCGGGCTTGACGCGCTCGAAGGTGGACGGCGCCACCGCCAGGTAGCCCGCAGCGGCAAAGCGGTCGGCCACGGCCCGGATGTGCGAGTTGACGCCGAAGATTTCCTGCAGCACCACGACCGCCCCGCGCGGCGCGCCCTCGGGCTGCGCCACATAGGCTGGCACGAGAAAACCGTCAGCGGCCTGCAGATTGTTGAATTGACCCATGGTTGAAATGCTCCCGTTGGTTGTTCAAGTTGCGAATCGGTTTGTCACATAAAGCGCCCGGCATGACAGCGGATCAGGCCCCTCTGGATTGTCGGGCCAGGATAGCGGCCTATCGTGACGCCAGAACAATTGTGCGTCAATAGCATCAACGGGTGCGCCGCCAGCGCCAGCCTCAAAAGCCTGCTGGGTCAAGGTCTTTTGCGATTGCAGGAAATGGTTACAGTCACAGGCTGAACACGACCCGTGTCCCATTCCGTGTCATCCGGTTTTTCTATCTTTTCCAATGTCTGCAGGAGTGCAATGTGTCCAAACTTGTCCTGATCACCGGCGGCTCGCGCGGCATCGGTGCGGCCACGGCCCTGCTGGCGGCCCGCCAGGGCTATGCGGTGGCCGTGAACTACACCGCCAACTCGCTCGCCTCGGGCGGCCAGCCGGAGCGGGCGCAGCAGCTCGCGCCCCAGGTGCCGATGCAGCGCCCCGGCACGGCCGAGGAAGTCGCCCAGGCCATCGTCTGGCTGCTGGGCGAAGAGGCCAGCTACACCAGCGGCGCGCTGCTTGACGTGGCGGGAGGACGCTGATGGACTTCAAACCCCTGGTGACGCTGCTGGCCATCGTCAACCCGCTGGCCATCGTGCCTTTTTTCATCCACTACACGCAGGGATTTTCCAGCGCGCAGCGCCAGCGCACGATTGCCACGGCGGCCTTCAGCGCTTTTGTGGTGATTGCCATCAGCGCCCTGCTGGGGCTGCAGATTCTCTCCTTCTTCAGCATTTCGCTGGCGAGCTTTCAGGTCGGCGGCGGCATGCTGCTGCTGATCAGCGCCATGAACATGCTCAACGCCCAGCCGGCCGAGGCCAAGCCGCAGACCAACGAGATGGAGGACGGCGCCGAAAAGGCCGCCCGGGGCGCCAGCATTGCCGTGGTGCCGCTGACCATTCCGCTGCTCACCGGCCCGGCCACCATGTCCACGGTGGTGATCTACGCGGAAAAAGCCAAGACCATTTTGCAGCTGAGCACGCTGGTGGGCTACGGGCTGGTGATCGGCCTGGCCACGGCGCTGTGCTTTTCCCTGGCCGAGCCGATTGCCCGGGTGCTGGGCAAGACCGGCATCAATGTCATGACGCGCCTGATGGGCCTGATCCTGGCCGCGCTGGCCGTCGAGGTGATGGCCGATGGCCTGGGCAAGCTGTTTCCGGTGCTGCGCGGCTGATTTTTTATTTGGTTGGCGCCTGCCGCAGCCACTGGTCGATCTCGTCAATGGCCGCATCGCTCGCAGCCGTCAGCGCCTGCACGCCGCCGGGCGCATCGGCGCTGGGCGCGGGGCGCTGCACCACCACGGAGCGCTGGGCCACCAGCCTCTCGCCGGCCGGGGTGATTTCCAGCAGCGTGGCATGCAGCCGCACCAGGCCGACGCTGTCGGCGGGCGTGCTGAACAGCTGGCTGAATTCCTCCAGTTCCAGGCGCAGCAGCGGCAGGCTGACATGCTGGCTGCGGTTCAGGGCCACGCCTTCGCGGGCATTGAACACCGCCCGGTCCTGGCCCAGGCGCTCGCGCAGGCGCTGGCGCAGCAGCAGCGCCGGTGGCATGCTCCAGCGCGCCTGCGAATACGGGCGCAGTTGCTGGGCATCGGTGTAGCCCAGGCGGTAGAGCACCGCCTGGTTGTCCAGCGCGCCGCCGGACGTGGCAATGTCGGCAATGGCCAGCGGCGCCAGGGCAGCGCCTCCGCGCAGGGGCGCGGCCGGCGCCGAGGCGCTCAGCGCCCCCGGCCCGAAGTCATACATGGCCGAGCGCTTGGGCTTGTCGGGCAGCGCGCAGCCGCCGAGCAGCGCCACGGCCAGCACCCAGGACCAACCGCGGGACACCCTTCTGGCGCCGACCCGAGGATCAGGGAAAGCCGGGGCTGAGCCGGTCTTGAAAAGCGTCATCATGGTGCGTCCTTGTCAGAAAAACCGGGCTCACCCGGGCCGGCCACCGGCGGGCCATTACCAAAAATCAGCGACTGCGGGTTGTCATCGACGGCGCTGACGGTGCGGCGCAGCTGGCGCATGGTGCGGGCGGTCTCGTCGGCCACCTCGGCCAGCTTGGGCAGCGTGGCGGCGCTGAAGGTCTGCACGCCGGCGGCCAGTGCGGCGCCGCCCTCGGACAGCTTGTTCAGCGGCCCGTCCGGCTCATTGAGGCGTTTGGCGGTGATGCTCACTTCATCGGTGACCTTGCGCACCGACTGCAGGGCCGCGCCGGCATCGCGCGACAGCGCCGGCAGACTCGCCACCGTGGGCTCCAGGTTCTTGGCCAGGCGGTTCAGGCTGCCGGCCGCTTCGCTGAGCTGGGTCACGGCGGTGGTCACCGATTCCTGGTTCTTGTCCGAGAGCAGCTGGTTCAGCCGGGCGGTGGCCTGCTCGGCCTGGTCGAAAATCGCCTCGCTCTGCTTGAGCAGCTTGTCGAGCCCGCCGGGCTTGAGCGGAATGCGCGGCGGGTCGTCGTCGTTGGGCAGCAGGCGCTCGGCCGAGCTGCCGTCGTCATCGAGCTGGATGAAGCCCAGCCCGGTCACGCCCAGCGAGGCCACCGAGGCAAAGGTGGACTTGGTGACCGGCGCTGTGCGGTCGATGGAAATGCCGATCAGCACATTGCCCTTGACCTTGTCGTCAAAGCCGATGCGCTCGACCTTGCCGACGGGAACGCCGCGAAAGCGCACGGCGGCCTGCGGCTGCAGGCCGGTGATGATCTGGCTGGTGCTCATCTCATAGAGGTCGCGCTCGGTGTTGTCGCGCGTCAGCCAGACGGCCAGCAGGGCCAGCAGCGCAGCGGCCATGACCACGAACGCGCCTGCAATCAGGGCATGGGCTTTGTTTTCCATCGGTTAAAAACCTTTCTAGATCGGACCGGGGGCAGGCGTCAGCAGCGCCATCGCGCGCTGGCCGCGCTCCCCCAGGAAAAATTCGCGGATAAAAGGATGCTCGAACGCCACCACCCTGGCGGGCGTGTCGTTGACGATGACTTTTTTCTGGGCCAGCACGGCAATGCGGGTGCTCAGCTCGAAGATCGTGTCCAGGTCGTGCGTGACCATCACCACCGTCAGCCCCATGGCCTGGTGCAGCGAGCGCAGCAGGGCGCAAAAACTGTCGGCGCTTTCGGGGTCCAGACCGGCCGTGGGCTCGTCGAGCAGCAGCAGTGGCGGATCCATGATGAGGGCTCTGGCCAGCGCCACGCGCTTGATCATGCCGCCGGACAGATCGCTGGGCATTTTGTCCGCCGCGTCCGGCATCAAGCCCACCATCTGCAGCTTGACCATGGCCGCTTCCCGGATCAGGCCGGGCGGCAGATTGCCCAGCTCGCGCAGCGGAAAGGCGATGTTTTCGAGCACCGTGAAGGCCGAAAACAGCGCCCCGTGCTGAAACAGCATGCCCACGCGGCTGGCCGCGCCGCGCTTGCCCAACTCGGCCACCGGTTTGCCCAGCACGGTGATCTCGCCCTGCGCCCGGGTTTCCAGCCCCAGCATCTGGCGCAGCAGCACGGTCTTGCCGGTGCCCGAGCCGCCGACGAGCGACATCACCTCGCCGCGCCCGACGCTCAGGTCGAGGTCCTGATGCACGACGGATTTTTTCTCGCCGTTTCGGAAAACGGTCCACAGCTTGCGGATGTCCACCACGGCTTCAGTCATTGTTGGTCAGGCCGCCGCAAAAAAGACAAGCTCCTTTCAGGGGCTGGGCACGATGCGTTGTGGCAAGCGTGGCGGTCAGCCGCCGCCGCGCCGGGCCGCCGCCAGCCAGGCCGGCCGGCCGCAACAAGGTCGTCCCTCTCGGGGGCAGCACAAGGGGCATTGGGAGCAACGTGAAAAATCATTTAAATCCCCACATTTCTGAACAGCACCGCAAACAGCGCATCGACCAGCAACACCATCGTGATCGAGGTGACCACCGAGGCCGTCGTGCCCTGACCCAGGCTTTCGGTATTGGGTTTGACGCGCAGGCCATAGTGGCAGGCGATCAGCGCAATCAGCAGGCCAAACACCACCGACTTGCCGGCGGCCAGCGCCAGGTTGGCCACCTTCACCGCAGCGGGCAGCGCATTGATGAAAAACGAGGGCGTGATGTCCATCGAGATGTCGGCCGCCAGCATGCCGCCGACCAGGGCGGCCAGCGTGGTCCACACGCTGATGAGCGGCATCACCAGCGCCAGCGCCAGCGCGCGCGGCATGACCAGGCGAAAGCCGCGCGGAATGCCCATCACGCGCATCGCATCCAACTCTTCGTTCACCCGCATCACACCGATCTGGGCGGTGATGGCCGAGCCGCTGCGCCCGGCAATCAAGATCGCCGCCAGCACGGGCCCAAGCTCGCGGATCAGGGAAATGCCCAGGATATCGACGATGAAGGCGTCGGCGCCGAACTGGCGCAGCTGCTGCGAGATCAGGTAGGCCAGCACCACGCCGATCAGAAAGCCCACCAGCGCGGTGATGTGCAGCGCGGTGGCGCCGAAATGGTAGAGGTGGCCGGAAAAATCGCGCCACGGCCCCTGCTGGGGATGGCGTATCAGCCGGCCGATGTCCAGCACCAGCTGGCCGAGCAGGCGCACCAGGCCCTGGCCATGGTCGATCAGGTGAAGCAGGCGGTTGCCCAGCATGCGCAGCGGCTCGCGCCAGTCGGACGGGCGCGGCAGCGGCGGCTGGACGGTGAACTTTTCGACGGTTTCGAGCATCAGGCGCTGCTCGGGCGCGATGTCCAGCCCGGCCGGCCAGCGGTGGTTCCACTGGCGCCACAGCACCTGGGCGCCGAGGTAGTCGAGCTTGTCGATCCCCGCCAGGCGCCACTGCCCCGCGATGGCCGGGGCAGCCCCGGCGCTGGTGGCCTTGTCCGAAGGCGACGGCCCGGCCTGGGCGCGCAGGGCATCAAACTGCGCCGTCAGCGCCTCCCAGGCCGCCTTGTCGGTCAGGCTGGCCGCCGTCCAGGCGCCCTGCGCCAGCAGCACACGGCCTTGCGGCGTATCCTGGACGTCGATGCGTGGCGGGGAGTCTTCGATCGGCATGGGTGAAATGTGCGTCAGGTCAGCGGATGCGCCAGGCGCACCTTCACAACAAAACTGCCATGGTAACTGCTGGAAACATCACGGGCCTGCGCGCAGGATATCTTCCGTCCCGCGCCTGCAGGGCGCGCAGTGCCCTCGGCGGGCTGGGGAGCAGGTCATGCCCGTCCCGCACAGCGGGCGGTTTTTGCCACAATGCAAGGCACAGCCACCCCCCCGAGACCTGCCACCATGCCAGAGCCGCTTCCCGTTTTCGACTACATCATCATCGGCGCGGGAACGGCCGGCTGCCTGCTGGCCAACCGGCTGAGCGCAGACGCGTCCAGGCGGGTGCTGCTGATCGAGGCGGGCCGCCATGATGACTACCACTGGATTCACATTCCGGTGGGCTACCTGTACTGCATCGGCAATGCGCGCACCGACTGGCTCTACAAGACCGAGCCCGACGCCGGCCTGAACGGGCGCTCGCTGCGCTACCCGCGCGGCAAGACGCTGGGCGGGTGCTCCAGCATCAACGGCATGATCTACATGCGCGGCCAAGCCAGGGACTACGACGGGTGGGCGAAGTTGACCGGCGACAGCGCCTGGACCTGGGACAACGCCCTGCCCCACTTCAAGCTGCACGAGGACCACTACAAGGGCGCCGACGCCCTGCACGGCGCGCGCGGCACGGCGCCGGCGCTGATGCAGGACCCGCTCGATGCTTACCAGCGCCTCTTGCGCCACCACAACGCCGGCGGCGAGTGGCGCGTGGAAAAGCAGCGCCTGCGCTGGGACATCCTGGATGCGTTTGCCCAGGCGGCGAGCCAGGCCGGCATCCCTGCCACGGCCGACTTCAACCGGGGCAGCAACGAGGGTGTGGGCTACTTCGAGGTCAACCAGAAAAGCGGCTGGCGCTGGAGCACGGCCAGGGCCTTCCTGCGGCCCACCTGCCTGGGCCGGCCGAACTTCGAGCTGTGGACGCATGCGCAGGTCAGCAAACTGGTGATCCAGACCCAGCCAGATGGCAGCCAGCGCTGCACCGGGGTGGAGGTCTGGACCGGCCAAGAAAAGGTCACGGCGCTGGCCACCCGCGACGCCGGCGCCATGAGCGAGGTGCTGCTGTGCGCCGGCAGCATCGGCTCGCCGCAGATCCTGCAGCTCTCGGGCATCGGCCCGGGTGCTCTCTTGCAGCAGCACGGTATTTCAGTCGTGCAGGACCTGCCCGGCGTGGGGGCGAACCTGCAGGACCACCTGCAGATCAGATCGGTGTACAAGGTGCGGCCCGCACCCGGCCAGAAAGCCTGGGGCCTGTCGCTCAACACCATGGCCAGCTCGCTCTGGGGCAAGGCGCGCATCGGCCTGGAGTACGCGCTGCACCGCAGCGGCCCGATGAGCATGGCGCCCTCGCAGCTGGGCGCTTTCACGCGCAGCGCGCCCGACCAGCCGTGGCCGAACATCCAGTACCACGTCCAGCCGCTCTCGCTCGACGCCTTTGGCGAGCCGCTGCACGCGTTCAATGCGTTCACCGCCAGCGTGTGCAACCTCAACCCCACCAGCCGGGGCAGCGTGCAGATCAAAAGCGCCCGCTTTGAAGACGCGCCGGCGATTGCGCCGAATTATCTGAGCACGCCCGAGGACCGGCAGGTGGCGGCGGACTCGCTGCGGCTGACGCGCAACATCGTCAGCCAGAGCGCGCTGGCTCCCTTCCAGCCCGAAGAGTTCAGGCCCGGCGTTCAGTTCCAGAGCGACGCCGACCTGGCGCGGCTGGCCGGCGACATTGCCACGACCATCTTCCATCCGGTGGGCACGACCAAGATGGGGCGCGACGATGACCCGCTGGCGGTGGTCGATTCGCACCTGCGGGTGCGCGGCATTGCCGGGCTGCGGGTGGTGGACGCCGGGGTGATGCCGCTCATCACCAGCGGCAACACCAACTCGCCCACGCTCATGATTGCCGAAAAAGCAGCGCAGTGGATACGCGAGGGCCTTTGAGCCCGGCCACCGGGCCGGCCGGCACCGGGCATCGGGCGCCGACGCCGGCCAGTGCCGCTTCAGCGCAGGCCCTTCACATAGCGCGGCGCGTCACGCGACGATCTGCGCTCCTGCACGGCCACGCTGTCGCCGAACTCCTTGTCCATCAGGGAGTCGCCAAAGCCCGACTCGGGGTGCGCCTTGGCGGGCGCGGCGCGCAGGGCGGACGCTGCCACCACGACGGGAATCGCCATGGCTTCGGCCAGCCTGGTGGCCCAGAGCGCGAGGTCCGCGTGGCCGTCTTCGGCAGCTTTCTGGCGCGCAAAGCGCACCATCTCCAGCGCATAGTCGCGGTTCGTTGCCATCCACTCGGTGTCGGTCACCCGGCCGGTCTTGCGGCGCAGCAGCACATGCAGGTGGGCGGCGATGGAGATTTTTTCATTGGCAAGCATGGTGTGGCTCTCCTTGAGGGTTAAATGGATTGATCAGGTTCCGAGGCGCTCGGCATGCTGGGTGATGTCCAGCCCGTCGATTTCTTCGGCCTCGCTCACCCGCAGGCTGACGCACAGCGAGGTCAGCCACAGCAGCAGGGCCGTCATGACAAGGCTGTAGAGCATGACGGCGCCGGCGCCGATGAGCTGGGTCAGCACGCTGCCCTCGACGCCGCCGATGGCCTTGCTGGCAAACACGCCCGTCAGCAGCGAGCCGACGATGCCGCCCACGCCATGCACGCCGAACACATCGAGCGAGTCGTCGGCCTGCAGCAGGCGCTTCAAGGCGGTGGCGCCCCAGTAGCAGGCGGCCCCGGCCACCAGGCCGAACACCACGGCCGCGCCGGGCGAGACATAGCCGGCCGCCGGCGTGATGGCCACCAGCCCGGCCACCACGCCCGAGCACAGGCCCAGCAGCGAAGGGCGGCCGCGCGTCATCCACTCGGCCGCCATCCAGGACAGGGCGCCAGCCGCCGCGGCAATGTGGGTCACGGCCATGGCCAGGCCGGCGCGCCCGTCGGCGGCCACCGCCGAGCCGGCATTGAAGCCGAACCAGCCGACCCACAGCAATCCGGCGCCGGCCATGGTCAGGCCCAGGTTGAAAGGACTGAACGGCTCGCGCCCGTAGCCCCGGCGCGGCCCGAGCGCATAGGCGCAGACCAGCCCGGCCATGCCGGCGTTGATATGCACCACCGAGCCGCCGGCAAAATCGAGCGCGCCCAGCCGGGCCAACCAGCCGCCCGGCTCCCAGACCCAGTGCGCAATCGGCGCATACACCAGCAGCGTCCACAGGGCAATGAAGATCAGCGTGGCCGCAAAGCGCATGCGCTCGACAAAGGAGCCCACCACCAGCGCCGCCGTGATGATGGCAAAGGTGAGCTGGAACATGGCATAGACCGACTCGGGAATGTTGGGCGCAATGTGGCTGACGGCGACCTGCCGCGCATCCCTGGCGTAGTCGAGCCCGGCAAACCACAGCCGCCCGGTGCCGCCCAGGAAGGGGCTGAGGGCGCCGCTGCCGGGCGTGAAGGCGATGGAGTAACCGACGGCAAACCACAGCAGGCTGACGATGGCGCAGGTGGCGATGACGCAGGCCATGACGTTGAGCACGCTTTTCTTGCGCACCATGCCGCCGTAAAAGAGGGCGATGCCGGGCAGCGTCATGAGCAGCACCAGCGCGGTGGCCATCATCATCCAGGCGGTGTCGGCGCCACTCAGCGTCTCGGCGCCGACCAGGCCGGGCTGGGCCAGGGGCGTTTGGGCATGCACCGGCACCAGCACAGCCAGCCAGAGCCCTAAAGCCAATGCCATCCATTTCTTGCTGTGCATAGTGTTTCTCTTTCTTTAACCGGTTTACAGGTAGAAACACAAGCATGAGCCATGCCAGTCGAAAAAGAGGCTGCAAAAGAAGCTCTGCAGGCGAGCGCCCCCCAGGCCTGGCCCGCAGCCGCGCTGAGACGGGGCGAAGGTCGAGGGTTTTCCGCAGACGGGAAATCCCTAATGCACTATCTCAGTGCAAGACGTTATATTAGCGGTCTTGCCGACGAGCCCTGCTGCTCGCAACGCGAGGAGCCGAGGAGACAAAAAAAAAGCAATTCCAAATCACGCCAGCAGGCATTCCACGAGATGCCTGCTGACCCAAAGCGCTGGCAACCCCAGCGCTTTTTTCATTGGGGCCGGTGCGACAATCCCCGGCCATGGAATTGCTGATTGTTTCGCTCGCTTCGCTGCTGGCCGGTTTTGTGGACGCCATCGTCGGCGGCGGCGGCCTGATCCTGGTGCCCGCCCTGTTTGCCGTTTTCCCCACCACGCACCCGGCCACGCTGTTTGGCACCAACAAGGCCGCCTCGGTCTGGGGAACCGCCGTGGCCACCAGCCAGTACGCGCGCCGCGTCGAGCTGCGCTGGGCCGCCCTGCTGCCGGCGACGGCGGCCGGCTTTGCCGCTGCGCTGGGCGGGGCCTGGCTGGTCACCCTGGTGGACCCCGGTTTCCTGCGCAAGGCCCTGCCCTTCGTGCTGCTGGCCGTGCTGGCCTACACGCTGGTAAAGAAAGACCTGGGCCGCCACCACACCCCGCGCCTGAGCGGCGCCGCCGAGACGCTGGCGGCCTGCTGCATCGGCGCCATCGTGGGGTTTTACGACGGCTTTTTCGGGCCCGGCACGGGCAGTTTCCTGGTGTTCTTGTTCGTGCGCTGGCTGGGCTATGATTTCCTCAACGCCTCGGCCTCGGCCAAGCTGATCAACACGGCCACCAATGTGGCGGCCGTGGGCCTGTTTGCCTGGAAAGGCCATGTGTGGTGGCATTTCGCCCTGACCATGGCGCTGGCCAATGTGGCCGGCAGCCTGCTGGGCACGCGCCTGGCGCTCAAGCATGGCGCGGGTTTTGTGCGCGGGGTGTTTCTGGTCGTGGTCAGCGCCCTGATCCTGAAAACCGGCTTTGATGCGTTCCTGAAGTAGTCTGAAGGAGCCGGGCGCCGGCGGGGCAGATCACGCCCTGCGCAACCTCTTCAATCGGGCTTCATGCCCGGCCCCACGGGCACGGCCAGCAGCGCGCTGGACGCGGCTGGGACGGCCGCCGCTGCCGCCTTGCCGGCGGAGGCGGCCGAAGCGGCTGGGGTGGCCGCAGGGGTCCTGGCGCTGTGCGCCTTGCTGCTGGGCGCAGACGCCTCCAGCCTGGGCGGGGCCGGAATGCTTGTGGCGGCGGCCGCTTCGACCAGTTGCGCCTTGATCTCGGAGGCCAGGCGCGGCTGGCCCGTGGGCGCGGCGGCCACGCCTTTTTGCACCGCTTTCATGTCCTCTTCGCTCGGGTACTGGCCCATCAGCACATAGTCAAACACCCGCCGGGCCAGCGGCGCGGCCACACCGCCGCCCCAGCCGGCATTTTCCACAATCACCGCCAGCGCAATTTTCGGCTCATCGGCCGGCGCGAAAGCCATGTACACCGCATGATCGCGCTGACGCTCTTCCATGCGCGCCTTGTTGTACTTGTCTTTCTGGCCGATCGTCACCGCCTGCGCCGTGCCGGTCTTGCCCGCGCTCAGGTAGCCGGCGCCGGCAAACACCTTGGTGGCGGTGCCCTCCTGCGTCACGCCCACCAGGGCCTTGCGGATGATCGCCACATGCTCGGGCTTGTAGCCCAGATTGACGGGCGGATCGGGCGGCAGCGGCTGCATCGCCTGCGTCTGGGGGTTCTGGGTGGCAATGATCAGGCGCGGCTTGTGCTTGAGGCCATGGTTGGCCAGCGCGGCCGTCGCCTGCGCCAGCTGCAGCATGGTGAAACTGTTGTAGCCCTGGCCGATGCCCAGCGAAATGGTCTCGCCGGCAAACCATTTCTGCTGTTCGGGGCGTTTGAAGTAGCGCCGTTTCCAGTCCTGGTTGGGCAGCACGCCGCCCACCTCGCCGTTGATGTTGATGCCGGTGAGCTGGCCAAAACCCAGCGGCTCCATGAAGTCGTGAATCGCCTCGGCGCCCATCTCGTTGGCCAGCGAGTAGAAATACACGTTGCTCGACTCGACGATGGCGCGGTGCATGTCCATGATGCCGCCGCGCTCGTTCTCCGGGCTGCCAAAGCGCCGCCCGCCGAACATGTAAAAACCCGGATCGTTGATCTGCGCCGTGGCCGAGCGCGCGCCCGTCTCCAGGGCGGCCAGCGCCATGAAAGGCTTGTAGGTCGAGCCCGGCGGGTAGGTGCCGCGCAGCGCCCGGTTGAGCAGCGGGTTGTCGATGGAGTCGCGCAGCGCCACCCAGCTCTCCTGGTCAATGCCATCGACGAACAGGTTCGGATCGAACGTGGGCTTGCTCACGAAGGCCAGCACCTCGCCGGTCTTGGGGTCCAGCGCCACCAGCGCGCCGCGGCGCGTGCCGAACATGTCCTCGACCAGTTTTTGCAGTCCGATGTCCAGCGACAGCATCACCGTGTTGCCGGGAACGGGCGGGCTGCTGGCGAGCTTGCGCACCGCCCGCCCGCCGGCTGACGTCTCCATCTGCTCGACGCCGGTGGTGCCGTGCAGCTGCGCCTCAAAGCTCTGTTCCACCCCGAGCTTGCCGATGTAGTCGGTGCCGCGGTAGTTGCCCTCTTCCTCGCGGTCCTCGATGGCTTCCTTTTCGGCCTGGTTGATGCGCCCGATGTAGCCCACCACATGGCTGCCCAGCTCGCCGTAGGGATAGCTGCGAAACAGCCGCGCCTTGACATCGACGCCGGGAAAGCGAAAGCGCTGGGCCGCAAAACGCGCCACTTCCTCATCGCTCAGGCGGGTGCGGATCGGCAGCGACTCAAAGCTCTTGGATTCCTCGCGCAGGCGCTTGAAGCGGCGCTTGTCGCGCGGCGTGATGTCCACCAGCTGCTCCAGCGCCGCAATGGTCTGCTCCAGGTTGCCCGCCTTGGAGGGCGTGATCTCCAGGGTGTAGGCCGAGTAGTTGGAGGCCAGCACGATGCCGTTGCGGTCCAGGATCAGGCCGCGATTGGGCACGATGGGCATGATGGCGGTGCGGTTGCTCTCGGCCTGCTCGCGCAGGTCGGCATGCCGGTAGACCTGCAGGTACACCAGGCGCGCAGTCACCAGCCCGAAAGCGCACAGCACCGCCAGCCCGGCCACCAGCACCCGGGCCCGAAAGCGTGAGAGCTCGGCTTCAACATTTCGCAGTTCAGTCATGCACAGTCGGACCCTGGAAACGGGAAAAAGTGCCGGCCGTGGCAAGCAGCGTCATAAAGGCCGGTTCTCATCCCGGTCGGGCGCGCGGCGCTGGGGCACCAGCAGCAGCACGCTGGCCACCGGCCACAGCAAGGCCTCGGCCAGCGGGGCCACCAGCACCATCCAGCCCGGAAAGATGCCGCTTCCCATCAGCCGGATCACGAGCTGCACGGCATGCGCCGCGACGAACAGCGGCAGCACCTGCAAGGCCTGCAGCGGCACGGTGTACCAGAGCAGGCGGCGCTGGATCAGGCTGGCAAAGTAACTCAGCGCGGTATAGGACAGGGCATGCTGCCCGAGCAAGGAGGTCTGGTGCACATCCATGAACAGGCCGAACATGAAGGCCAGCCCGACGCTGACGCGCAGCGGCTGGTGCACATTCCAAAAGAGCAGCACCAGGGCCAGGAAATCGGGCATCCACGCCACGCGCCCCAAAGGCAGCATGTTGAGCAGCAGCGCCACCACCAGGCTGCCCCAGATGAACAGCGGATTGGCGGGCAGCAGCAGTTGCTGGCCGGAGCGCATGATCATGGTCGTGCGCCCTTTTTTTCCGGCGCCAGCGGATCCGCCGGTGCAGGGCGCAGCGGAATCTGGCCGCTCACGGGCTTGACCACGATCACATGGTGCGCCCCCGTCACCAGCGCCAGCGGCTGGCAGTCGATCTTCAAGAATGCCGATTCCGAGCGGCGCTCGATCCGGCTGACCTTGGCCACCGGCAGGCCCGGCGGGTACACGCCATCGACGCCGCTGGTGGTCAGCAGGTCGCCGGCCTGCACATCGGCATTGCTGCCCATGAAACGCAGCTCCATGCCGCTGCTGCCCGCCAGCGGGTCGCCGTAGGCCACGCTGCGCGCGCCGGTGCGCACATTGAGCACCGGAATGGACAGCTCGCGGTCGATCAGCAGCGTGACTTCGCTCACCAGCGGATGCACGCGCGTCACCTGCCCGAGGACGCCCGACTCGTCGAGCACCGGCGAGCCCAGATCCACGCCCTGGACCTGCCCCTTGTCGATGATGACCTTGCGGGTATAGACGTCGGCCGCGTCGTACAGCACTTCGGCGGCCATGACGGGAATGGCCAGCTGCTCGCGCAGGCCCAGCAGGCGGCGCAGGCGGTTGTTTTCCTGGGTCAGCTGCTCGACCTGGCCGGCGCGCAGCGACTGCAGCGCCAGCTTCCTGCCGGCCTCGGCACTGTCGGACTGGGCCTGGCTCAGGCCGGTCAGATACTCGCTGCTGTAGCGCACGGCCTGCACCGGCTGCTGGGCCAGCCACTGCACCGGGTACAGCGCCGTGGCCAGCGCGGCGCGGATCGGCTGGGTGATGTGAAAGCGCGCATCGGCCACCATCAGAAAGACCGACAGGGCGCCGAAAAGCACCAGCTTGGACAGCACCGAGGGCCCTTGGTTGAAAAAGGGCGGCAGCGATCTGTCGAGGGTTCCTAAAGCCATGGTTCGTGCTCAGGCGCGTGCAGCTGCAGCATGAGCTAAGCGCATGAAAATGGCAATAAAAAAGAGGGCCGTTATTCCGTCGTGAAGATCGAGCCCAGGCGGTCCATGCGCTCCAGCGCAATGCCGCAGCCACGCACCACGCAGGTCAGCGGGTCTTCGGCCACCAGCACCGGCAGGCCGGTTTCCTCGGCCAGCAGGCGGTCCAGGTCGCGCAAGAGCGCGCCGCCACCGGTGAGCATCATGCCGCGGTCGGAGATGTCGGCGCCCAGCTCGGGCGGCGTCTGCTCCAGCGCGTTCTTGACGGCCGAGACGATCTGGTTGAGCGGGTCGGTCAGGGCTTCGAGGATCTCGTTGCTCGAAATGGTGAAGCTGCGCGGCACGCCTTCGGAGAGGTTGCGGCCCTTGACTTCCATCTCCTTGACCTCGGAGCCGGGAAAGGCCGAGCCGATGTTCTTCTTGATCGCTTCGGCGGTGGGCTCGCCGATGAGCATGCCGTAGTTGCGGCGGATGTAGTTGATGATGGCGTCGTCGAAGCGGTCGCCGCCGACGCGCACGCTGCCCTTGTAGACCATGCCGCCGAGCGAGATCACGCCCACTTCGGTCGTGCCCCCGCCGATATCGACCACCATGGAGCCGCTGGCCTCGGACACCGGCAGGCCTGCGCCGAGCGCGGCGGCCATGGGTTCCTCGATCAGATAGACGGCGGCGGCGCCGGCGGCCTCGGCCGCATCCTTGATGGCGCGGCGCTCGACCTGGGTCGAGCCGCAGGGCACGCAGATGATGATGCGCGGGCTGGGCGTGAGCAGGCGGCGCGGATGCACCATCTTGATGAACTGCTTGATCATCTGCTCGGTGATGACGAAGTCGGCGATCACGCCGTCCTTCATCGGGCGGATCGCCTCGATGTTGCCCGGCACCTTGCCCAGCATGGCCTTGGCTTCGCGGCCCACGGCCTGGATGACTTTCTTGCCGTGCGGGCCGCCTTCATGGCGAATGGCCACCACCGAGGGCTCATCGAGCACAATGCCCTTGTCGCGTGCAAAAATCAGGGTGTTGGCGGTGCCGAGATCAATCGCCAGGTCGGTTGAGAAATACCGACGGAATGCTTCAAACATATGCAGGAGTCCAGTTGGGCATAGGACAAACTTCGTTGCCGCATCGCCTTTTACGAGTAGTCAATAATGAGAGAATTGTTGGGCTAAAAGGCTACAAGCTTGTTTGAAGCTTCTAAAAAGCGCCTAAAGGGGTCATCCAACCCTGATTTCACATCAAAGGCGGGATAATACCGCATCCCCTGTACAGGGGATGGCACAATGCCGGTTTTTTATGCCTTACACCTTGTTTCAGATGTTGTTTTTCCCTGTCTAGTTCTGGCTCTGCAAGCCCCTCCACCGCACTCAACGAAACCCTTTTATGGCCCTGACATTTGAAGACATTGCGCGCGTTGCCAACCTGGCGCGGCTGGAGTTGCGCCCCGATGAAACGGCGCACACCTTGAATCAGCTCAACGGCTTTTTTGCGCTGGTCGAACAGATGCAGGCGGTCAACACCGAGGGCGTGGCACCGCTGGCCCATCCGGCCGCGCTGCTGGGCGAAGTGGCCCTGCGCCTGCGGGACGACATCGCCAGCGAACCCAACCAGCGCGAAGCCAGCCAGGTGAGCGCCCCGGCCGTCGAGCGCGGCCTGTTTCTTGTCCCCAAGGTGATCGAATGAGCAACCCGATGAACAACCTGGACCTGCATGATCTGGACGTGTCCCAGCTCGCCGCCCAACTGGCCGCCGGCAAGGTCTCCAGCGTCGAAATGACGCAGCATTTTTTCAATCGCATCCAGCAGCACAGCGCGCTGGGCGCCTTTCTTGCCGTTGACGTTGACGTGTCGCTGGCCCAGGCTAGGGCCGCCGATGCCCGTCTGGCCACCGGCGAAAGAGCGCCACTGCTGGGCGTGCCACTGGCGCACAAGGATGTGTTTGTCACCCGCGATTTCCCGACCACGGCCGGCTCGAAGATGCTGGCCAACTACCGCAGCCCGTTTGACGCCACCGTCGTCAGCCGCCTCGGCGTGGACGCGGGCGGGGCCGGCATGGTCACGCTGGGCAAGCTCAACTGCGACGAATTCGCCATGGGCTCGGGCAACGAGAACAGCGCTTTTCAATCGGTGCAAAACCCCTGGGACACCAGCCGCGTGCCCGGCGGCTCCTCCGGCGGCTCGGCCGCGGCCGTGGCCGCGCGCCTGGTGCCCGCCGCCACCGGCACCGACACGGGCGGCTCGATCCGCCAGCCCGCCTCGCTCACCGGCATCACCGGCATCAAGCCGACTTATGGGCGCTGCTCGCGCTACGGCATGGTGGCTTTTGCCTCCAGCCTGGACCAGGCCGGCCCGATGGCGCGCAGCGCGCTCGACTGCGCCCTGCTCCTCTCGGCCATGGCCGGCCCCGACCCGGATCGCGACTCGACCTCACTGGACCTGCCCGCCATGGATTACGCGGCCGACTTGCTGGCCGCCAACCCAGCCAAAGCTGGCGATCAGCCGCTCAAGGGCCTGCGCATCGGCCTGCCGACGCAGTTCTTCGGCGCCGGCTGCGCGCCCGACGTGCTGGCCGCCGTGCGCGCCGCCCTGAGCGAATTCGAAAAGCTCGGCGCCACGCTGGTCGATGTCAGCCTGCCGCTGACGGAACTGTCGATTCCGGTCTATTACGTCATCGCCCCGGCCGAGGCCAGCAGCAATCTGAGCCGTTTCGACGGCGTGCGCTACGGCCACCGCGCGGCGCACTACACCGACCTGACCGACATGTACAAGAAGTCGCGCAGTGAAGGCTTTGGCGACGAGGCCACGCGCCGCATCATGATCGGCACCTATGTGCTCTCGCACGGCTACTACGACGCTTACTACCTGAAAGCGCAGAAGATCCGCCGCCTGATCGCGCAGGATTTCCAGACCGCTTTCACGCAATGCGACGTGATTGCCGGGCCGGTCTCGCCCACCGTCGCCTGGAAGATCGGCGAAAAAGGCGACGATCCGGTGGCCAGCTACCTCGCCGACATCTACACCCTGTCGTCGAGCCTGGCGGGCCTGCCCGGCATGAGCGTGCCGGCCGGCTTTGGCGCGGGCGGCATGCCCGTGGGCCTGCAGCTGATCGGCAACTATTTCAAGGAAGCCCAATTGCTGGGCGCGGCGCACCAGTTCCAGCTGGCCACCGACTGGCACCACAAAGCACCGGGAGCTTCGGCATGAGCAAAGACACCACATCCCTGCTGGTCCAGGGCTACGAAGTCGTGATCGGCTTTGAAACCCACGCCCAGCTGACCACGCAATCAAAAATTTTCAGTCGCGCCTCGACCTCGTTTGGCGCCGAGCCCAACACCAATGCCTCGGCGGTGGACTTCGCCCTGCCCGGCGCCCTGCCGGTGATGAACAAGGGCGCGGTGCAGCGCGCCATCGAGTTCGGCCTGGCCGTCAACGCCCATATTGCCGAGCAGAGCGTGTTTGCGCGCAAAAATTATTTCTACCCTGATTTGCCCAAGGGCTACCAGATCAGCCAGTTCGAGATTCCCGTGGTGCAGGGCGGCGTGGTCGAGTTCTTCCTGGACGGCGAGAAAAAAGCCGTACGCCTGGTGCGCGCCCATTTGGAAGAAGATGCGGGCAAATCGCTGCACGAAGACTTCATCGGCATGAGCGGTATCGATTTGAACCGCGCCGGCACGCCGCTGCTGGAAATCGTCACCGAGCCCGACATGCGCTCGACGCTTGAGGCCGTGGCCTATGCGAAGGAGCTGCACAAGATCGTCACCTGGATCGGCATCTGCGACGGCAATATGCAGGAGGGCAGTTTCAGGTGCGACGCCAACGTCTCGGTGCGGAAACCCGGCGCGCCGCTGGGCACGCGCCGCGAGATCAAGAACTTGAACAGTTTCGAATTCATGCAGCAGGCCATGGATTACGAAATCCGCTGGCAAATCGAGCAAATCGAGGACGGCCACGCGATCCAGCAGGCCACCGTGCTGTTCGACCCGGACACGGGCGAGACGCGCAGCATGCGCAGCAAGGAAGACGCGGCCGATTACCGCTATTTCCCGGACCCGGATTTGCCACCGCTCGTAATTTCACGAGAATGGGTAGCAGAAATTCGCGCAAGAATGCTAGAGCCTAAAAGAACAAAGGAGCAAAGATTCATCTCCGAATACTTGGCCACACAAGAACAGGCGCGAATCGCAACAAGCTCAATTGAATTTGCTAGGTTTTTCGAAACGACAGCACTTCTTGCAGCTAAAGTTCCTGACGAACTTTTGGAGAAAGTAATTAGCCAAACGGTCACCTTTCAAGAGCGAACAAGGGTCGCTGAATTCGTTCTAGAGGAAGTTGCGAGGGCAAAAATTCGACTTGTCTTTAACTGGTTCGTCGGTGAGTTCTTGGCGCGCTTGAATCGCGAGAAAATTGCTATCAAAAACAGTCCCGTCGGACCACGTTTACTTGTTGAACTAATTCATAAGATTGCTGGTGGTACGATTTCCAACAACGCAGCCAAACAGGTGTTCGATGCCCTATGGAGCGGCGAGGGCCAGGACGTGGACGCCATCATTGAGGCCAAGGGCCTCAAGCAAATGAGCGACACCGGCGAACTCGAAGCCATCATCGACGACGTACTGGCCGCCAACGCCAAAAACGTCGAGGAAGTCAAAGCCGGCAATGCCAAGGCCTTCAACGCCCTGGTCGGCCAGGCCATGAAAGCGAGCAAAGGCAAGGCCAATCCGGCCCAGGTGAACGAGTTGCTGAAGAAAAAGCTCGGGTAAATCTGCCCAGTCGGAGGCTTGGGCGCGCCTGCCGCCCGAGCAGCCATCCTGCCCGCGATCAGCCGGCCCCAGCGCAACTGGCGCCGCCGCAGCAGGCCGCGCCGCTTGGCAGGCCCGCGTCAGGCGCAAGCTTCAGTTCTTGCTGTTGCGCGAAACACTAGCGCCGGCATTGGCCGCAGGCCCCGTCAGCGCCCACAGTTGCTTGAGCTTGACCAGTTCTTCATCAAAGCGCAGATTGACCCGCTTTTTTTCCTGCTCCTGGTCCTTGACGAACTTTTGCTGCACCATCAAGTTGGCCTCGTTATCCTGCAGCCTGAGCTGGAGCGCCGCTGGCGCCCGCGATGGGTCTTTCACGTAAAACTCGAGTTCGTTGGCAATGACCCTGCGCTGGCTGGCCAGCTCCCCGGTTCGCTTGCTGGAGGCCTTGATCACTTCATCAATCTGGGAAAGCGCAGCACTGCGCTCCTGATCGTGGACTGCGCGGGTCGGGTAGCGCAGCAGCAAGGCCCGGTCACGGCGCTTTTCCTCGACTTCGCGGGCACGCTGTTCAGCAGCGAGCTTGGCCTTCTCATCGTGCAGTATCTGCTCATGCGCCGTCAGGGTCGGCCCCAGCTGGCGCTTGACCAAGCCCGAGCGGGTCAGCTCGCGCTGGGTACGGTCCAGGCAATCGATGATCGGGCGGTCGGCGGTGATGGTGCGGCCTCTGGCGTCCACGCAGGTGTAGATATCCTGGGCACAAACCTGCCCCGCAAGACTTGCCAGGCCGGCCAGCGCGATCATGAGCAGTGTTTTCAAGCGCAAGATGCTTTCTTCAATTGACGCCATAGCGTTCGCGGTAAGCCAGCACCGACTGGTAATGGTCCCGCAGCGACTCGGCCCCTGAGGTTTGTCCGGCCGATGCGCTGCTCTGAAGAGCCAGATACTCCAGCAAATCGCTCAGGCGCGCAATGGCAGAAACCTGCAACCCTAGCTGTTGCGTGACATATTGCACGGCACTGTGGTTGACGTCAACGCCATTTTCAGTGGCTTTTTCCTGACGGTCCAGCGCAATCGCCACGGCGTGCGGCGTGGCGCCGGCCGCCTGGATCAGCGCAATCGACTCGCGCACGGCCGTGCCGGCCGACATCACGTCATCGACGATCAACACCCGGCCCTGCAGCGGTGCGCCGACCAGCGTGCCGCCCTCGCCGTGGGCCTTGGCCTCCTTGCGGTTGTAGGCGAAGGGAAAATTGCGCCCCAGCCGCGCCAGTTCGATCGCCACGCCGGCGGCCAGCGGAATGCCCTTGTAGGCCGGGCCGAAAATCATGTCGAACTGCAGTCCGCTACGCTCTTCTTCGGCCAGCAGGTGGCGCGCATAAAATTGCGCCAGCCGGCCGAGCTTGGCGCCATCGTCAAACAGCCCGGCATTGAAAAAATACGGGCTCATGCGCCCGGCCTTGGTCTTGAATTGCCCAAAGCGCAGCACGCCCGACGCCACGGCAAACTCCACGAATTCCTGCGCCAGGCTGCCCGCTGCTGCTCCTGCTGGCGTGGCCTGGTCTTGTTGGCCTGTGTGCCCTGTTGTCGTACTCATTGAAAGTCCCATGTTCAAATTAACCAGCCTTAACCTCAACGGCATCCGTTCCGCCGCCAGCAAGGGCCTGCAGGAATGGATTGCCCAGTCCATGCCGGATTGTATTTGCGTCCAGGAACTCAAGGCGCAGGCCGCTGACATCAGCGGGCGCTTCGAGGCTATTGCCGGGCACAAGGGCTACTTTCATTTTGCCGAGAAAAAGGGCTATTCGGGCGTGGGCATTTACACCCGCCACGAGCCCAGCGATGTGATCGTCGGCTACGGCTCGGCCGAATTCGACGCCGAGGGGCGCTATGTAGAACTGCGCTTTGACCGGCCGGGGCGCAAGCTGTCCCTCATCAGCTGCTATTTTCCGAGCGGCTCGTCGGGCGAGGAGCGCCAGGCCGCCAAGTTCCGTTTCCTGGCCGAGATGCATCCGCACCTGGCGGCCCTGAGGACCGCCGACGGGAACCAGCGCGAACTGCTGCTGTGCGGCGACATCAACATCGCGCACCAGGAGATTGATCTGAAAAACTTCAAGGGCAACCGCAAAAACAGCGGCTTCCTGCCCGAAGAGCGCGCCTGGATGAGCGAACTGCTGCGGCAAGCCGAACAGGCGCAGGAAGCAGTCGAAGCCCTGGAACAGGCCTGCGCCCCGGCGCTGGCCGGGAGCGGCCTGGGCGGCGGCATGGTCGATGTCTACCGCCGGCTGCATCCGGCCACCACCGGCGAAGCCTACACCTGGTGGAGCAACCGCGGTCAGGCTTACGCCAAGAACGTCGGCTGGCGCCTGGACTACCACCTGGCCACGCCCGCCATCGGCGCCACGGCCCGCTCGGCCGCCATCCACAAGGCGCAGCGCTTCAGCGACCATGCGCCGCTGACGATTGACTACGACTGGGCGCTTTGAAGCGCTGGCTTTAGCGCCCAGCCTGAACCAGGCAGATCCCTTGCCAGCCGGCAGCCCTTGAATCAACCAGGGGGCTGGCTTGAGGGAACACGCCTGCACCGAAACACCCGCGTCCTTCCCAAGCCTGGCCATGAGTGCCGGCTCCCCCGTTTTAGGTATTGGTCAGCCTTCAGGGCATTCCTAGAATGAATTAACCACTTCTTCTATCGGGCTTTGAAAATTTAACTGATCCGCTGGAGACCTTCGTAAACAAGAGGATTTTGAACTGATGACTGAAAACGAAGAAACGGTTTTCCTATCAGCCCAGGAAACATAAAATTTAATACCTTACACAAATATTTAAGTGTAATTTTTCGCCTCTTTTTTCACCCCTGGCTGATGAAAAAATTCCGGTTATTTCAGCAAAGCCAGCCAAAAAATATAATCAACGCCAGCCGTCTGCACACCAATCAATACCATTTTTCAAAAAATATTATTTCAGGAAAAATATGATTAAATCATTTGAAGGCGGCCGGGGTATCGCAGCTATTTTTGTGGCGCTATTTCATTTGGGCTTTGGTGCCAGCCATATTTCCTGGATTCGCAATGGTTATCTTTTTGTCGACCTGTTTTTTGTTTTAAGCGGCTTCCTGATCTTTTTTGCTTATTCAAGAAAGCTGGAATACAGCCACGCCTTGCGGCCGTTTCTGATCCGGCGCTTTGGGCGGCTTTTTCCTTTGCTGGTCTTTGCCACTGTCGCCTATGTGGTGCTGCAAAATCTGATGGTCTTTGCCAAGAGCCAGGCCATTGCGCTGGGCTACGCCAGCTTTTTCCAGGCGCCTGGTTTGCTGGAGTACAAGATTCCCACGGCGCCGGAAATCCTCTCCACGCTCACGCTCACGCACAGCTTGGGCTTTTTTGACAGCCTGATCCTGAACTATGCCAGCTGGAGCATCAGCACCGAGTTCTACACCTATGTGCTGTTTGCCATGCTGTGCCTGCTGACCAGAGGGCGGACCCGCATCATGGCGTTGAGCCTTGTCTGTGCAACCGCCTTCTTGCTGACAGCATGGGCCAGCATCGTGCTTCATCACTGCCTGGAGGAAGGCCGGTGTTTCGATGTCAGCTATGACTTTGGATTGGTGCGCTGCATTTCCTCGTTCTTCCTGGGCGCGCTGACTTGCCACTTCAGCCGCTCCCTGCAGTTCAACGCCAACTACCTGCAGGCGGCAGCGCTGCTGCTGCTGCTGGCGCTGTTTTCCTTCATGGATGCCTACCCCTGGCTGGCATTTTGTTTCTCTGCGGTCTGCAGTGTGCTGATACTTTCCATCAGCCGCGATACCGGCATTCTGGCCGCCTTGTTCAAAAGCAAGCCCTTGCAGGCAGCGGGAGAGCGCTCTTACTCCATCTACATGATGCACCCGGTGGTCCTGCTGCCGCTGATTCCCTACCGGGAAAACATCCATGGCTTCGTGATGAGCACGCTCGTGATGGCGGCTTACCTCACGGTTTTGCTGATCGTGTCAGGCTGGACCTATCGTTTCATCGAAAACCCGTTTCGCCGCCTGTTCAACCGCATGGCTGGCGCCGCCCCACCAGAGCGCATCGCGCCGCAAACCATCTGAGCGCCCGCCGCCACGGCAGGCCAAGGCGCAGCAAGCGGGTGCGGCCGCTAGCGCGCCTGCATGCGCACCCGGCGCGCGGCTTCCTCGGCGCTGGCGTCGTCGATCTCGCGCAGCACGCCGCCCATATCGACCGGCCCGCGCGCGCGCTCGAAGCGCCCGGTGAGCACCGTGTCGGGATACAGCACGCCGCGCTGGTACAGGTCCCACAGCTCATGGCCATAGTCGATCTGCAGCAGTTCGGGCGCGAAGCGGCCAAAGAAATGGCGCAGGTTGGCCACATCGCGCAGCAGCATGCGGCTGGCGTGGTTGTTGCCGGCGGCGTCCACCGCCTGCGGCAGGTCGATAATGACCGGGCCGTCGGCGGCCAGCAGGATGTTGAATTCGGACAGATCGCCGTGGACGATGCCGGCGCACAGCATGCGGATCACTTCGCGCAGCAGCGTGGCGTGGTGGGCTCGCGCTTCTTCGGGGGTGAACTCGACATCGTTCAGGCGCGGCGCCGCGTCGCCATGTTCGTCGGTCACCAGTTCCATCAGCAGCACGCCGTCGCAAAAATTGTGCGGCCGGGGCACGCGCACCCCGGCATCGGCCAAGCGGTAGAGCGCGTCGACCTCGGCGCTTTGCCAGGCCGCTTCGCTGGCCTGGCGGCCGAATTTCGTTCCCTTGGCCATGGCACGGGCCTGGCGGGTGTTCTTGACCTTGCGGTTTTCGGTGTAATCGACGGCCTGGCGAAAGCTGCGCTGGTCGGCTTCCTTGTAGATCTTGGCGCAGCGGGTGTCCTCGCCGCAGCGCACGACATAGACCATGGCTTCCTTGCCGCTCATCAGCTGGCGAACGACCGTGTCAATCAGGCCTTCTTCAATCAGGGACTGGAGTCTCTTGGGTGGTTTCATGGATGCCATTGTGCCCGGCAGCGGCAGCCAGACCCAGGCTTTCCCGTCCAGCACGGGCGTCAGGGGAGCGGGAAAGAGCGGCTGACAGCCGGCTCAACAGACGCTCTGCGTGTTGTGTGCTGCGCGGTAAGCGCAAGAAGCGCAAACCGGCCGCCACCATCAACGCTCGCCCTGCGCCGCAAGCGCAGGACGCGGCGGCAGGCCGCCTTAGCTGCGCGCCCGCTCGTACAGGCCCTGGACCTTGGGCACGTTGGCCTGCAGCTGCTGGATGCGCGCCGGGCCGGACGGGTGGGTGGAGAGAAAATTCGGTCCGCCCGCGCCGGCGCCAGCCTGGGCCATTTTTTGCCACAGGCTGACCGAGGCCTGCGGGTTGAAGCCGCCGCGCGCAGCCATTTCGAGGCCGACCAGGTCGGCATCGGTTTCATCTTCGCGGCTAAAGCGCAGCGTGAGCAACTGGGTGCCGATGCCGGCCGCCACATCGCCCAGCTGGCCAAGGCCCAGCAGTTGCGCGCCCAGCGACAGCAAGGTGCCGGTGCCCTGGCTTTTGGCGATGCGGGCCCGGGCATGCTCGCGCAGGGCGTGGGCCATTTCGTGGCCCATGATCATGGCAGCTTCATCATCGGTGAGCTTGAGCTGCTCCAGAATCCCGGTGTAAAAGGCAATCTTGCCGCCTGGCATGCAAAACGCGTTGATCTGCTTGCTGCCGATCAGGTTGACCTCCCAGCGCCATTGCGTGGCCCGGTCATTCCACTGGGTGGCCTGGGGCACCAGCCGCTTGGCAATGCGGTGCAGCCGCTGCAGCTGCGCGTGGCCCGGCGGGGCCAAGACCCCCTTGGCCTTGGCTTCGGCCAGCAGCTTGGCATATTCCTGGGTGGAGGCAACCTCCAGCTCTTCGGCCGGCACCAGGTTGCGCAGGCTCGACGAGCGTCCCACCGCCACCTGCGCCAGCACAGGCGTGGTGGCCGCCGTGGCCGTGACAGCGGCACCGGCCAGTAAAAATCCCCGGCGACTTTGCCAGGCAGAGTGTTTGACATCGCATAAAAAGCACATGCGTGAATAATAGCCACAAATCAATCGCCACGAAGCCCCCACCATGTCGGACAAAACCTCTTCCCTGCCGCTTGCCGGGCACCGCCACAGCCCAGCCCCTGATGCCGAGCCCTTGATGCCGGAGAAAACCGTCTCACGCCCTGCGCCGGCCGGCCTGGGCGAGGCGGCTGGCAGCGCGCAGGCGGCGGCCAAGCCCGGCTGGCGCGAGGTCTGGCGCGTTTATTCGGAAGCGGCGACGCTGCGCATGCTGGCGCTGGGCTTTTCCGCCGGACTGCCGCTCTTGCTGGTCTTTGGCACGCTGAGCTTCTGGCTGCGCGAAGCGGGCATTGACCGCACCACCATCGGCTACCTGAGCTGGGTCGGCCTGGCCTACGGCTTCAAATGGGCCTGGGCGCCGCTGGTGGACCGGCTGCCGATTCCCCTGCTCACGCGCTGGCTCGGGCGGCGGCGCAGCTGGCTGCTGGCCTCGCAGCTGACCATCATCGCGGCGCTGGTGCTGATGGCGCTGACCGACCCGCAAGTGGCGCTGCAGCCGGTGATCTGGTGCGCCCTGGCCGTGGCCTTTGGCTCGGCGACGCAGGACATCGCGCTGGACGCCTACCGGATCGAGTCGGCCGACACCCAGCGCCAGGCCGCGCTGGCCGCCGCCTACCAGACCGGCTACCGCATGGCGATGATCTGGTCCGGCGCGGGCGCGCTGTGGATTGCCGCGCGCGCCGAAGTCGCCGGCGCCGCCGTCTACCAGCAAGGCGCCTGGCAGGCCGCCTACCTGGCGATGGCCGCCTCGATGCTGCTGGGCGTGGTGACGGTGCTGTTCTCGCCCGAACCCCAGCGCCGCGAACTGCCGCCGGCCCGCAATGCCGCCGACTGGCTCAGGGGCGCGCTGATCGAGCCCTTTGCCGATTTTTTGCGCCGCTACGGCAAGCAGGCGCTCTTGATCCTGGCCCTGATTGCGATGTACCGCATCAGCGACGTCGTCATGGGCATCATGGCCAACCCGTTCTATGTGGACATGGGCTACACCAAGGACGAAGTGGCCACGGTCACCAAGGTGTACGGCGTCATCATGACGCTGGTGGGCGCTTTTGTCGGCGGTGGCCTGGCCATGCGCTTTGGCGTGATGAAGGTGCTGATGCTCGGCGCCATCCTGAGCGCCGGCAGCAATTTGCTGTTTGCCTGGCTGGGCAGCCGGGGCCATGACGTGACCTCGCTGATCTTCGTGATTTCCGCCGACAATTTGTCCAGCGGCATCGCCTCGGCCGCCTTCATTGCCTATTTGTCCAGCCTGACCAACATCAACTACTCGGCCACGCAATATGCCTTGTTCAGCTCGATGATGCTGCTGCTGCCCAAGACGCTGGCGGGTTACTCGGGCCGCTATGTGGACGCGTTTGGCTACGGCAACTTTTTTACCGCCTCGGCCCTGCTGGGCATTCCGGTGCTGCTGCTGATCGCCTTGGCGTCAAGGTCTGCCGAGTTACAGCCGGCGCCCGTGAAGTAGTGTTGCGCCGGGCCTCCCAAGCTTGTTGCCTCAAGCGCCAGGCTTGCACTTGCCTTGCTTTATTTACCGTATCTTTACGAGCGGTTCAAGCGCAATTCTTGCGCCCGGCGCACCATTCTTGTTAACCGTGGGCGCCCCGCCCGGCGCGCTTTTTCAATCCAAGGACCGGCCATGACCCAGCAACTTTTGATGATCGAAGACGACACCCGCCTGGCCGCCATGGTGGGCGAGTACCTGCGCCAGTCGGGCTACGGCTTCACCCATGCGGGCGACGGCGCCAGCGGCCTGGCCGCGCTGCAGGCCAGCACCCCGGATTTGGTCATTCTCGACCTGATGCTGCCTGACATGGACGGCCTGGAAGTGTGCCGGCGCATCAAGGCACAAGGCGACGAGTCGGCCCGCACGGCCATCCTGATGCTCACCGCCAAGGGCGACCCGATGGACCGCATCGTCGGGCTGGAAATCGGCGCCGACGATTATTTGCCCAAGCCCTTCGAGCCGCGCGAGCTGCTCGCGCGCATCCGCGCCGTGCTGCGCCGGGGCGGCGACGCCGGCGGCAATGGCGCGGCAGCCGGCACGCACAAGGTCATGCGTTTCGGCTCGCTCGAAATCGACCGCGACGCCCGCGCCGTGACGGTCTCGGGCCAGCCCTGCGAGCTGACCTCGTACCAGTTCGACCTGCTGGTGGCCCTGGCCGAGCGCGCCGGGCGCGTGCTCAGCCGCGACCAGATCATGGAAGCGGTGCGCGGGCGCGAGCTCGAAGCCTTTGACCGCTCCATCGACGTCCACATGGGCCGCATCCGCAGCGCCATCGAGGCCGACGCCAAAGACCCCAAGCGCATCCTCACGGTGCGCGGCGTGGGCTACGTGTTTGCCAAGCAGCAGGACTGATGCGGGTCATGTGGGCGCGTTTCACCTCGCATCTGTACCTGCGGATCTGGCTGGCCGTGGTGGCCACCGTGGTGGTGCTGACCTTCATGGTGGGCGCGGCCTGGCGCCTGACGGCCGACCCGCCGCCCCTGCGCATCCGTGAAGTGCTGGTCCACAACGCCGCTGGCGAGCTGATCGGCACGGCACAGACCCGGCCGGACCGCCAACTGGGCGACGACCTGGAGTTCGATGTCGTCACCAAGGACGGCCAGACGCTGAACCTGCTGCTGCCCCGGCCCAAGCGCCCGCCCGGCAACCCCTGGATGCGCCCGCCCTTCGGCTTTGGCTTCGGCTGGATGATCGGCCTGGTCGGGCTGGCGGTGGCGCTGGGCGCCTACCCCATCATGCGCCGGCTGACGCTACGCCTGGAAGCGCTGCAGCGCGGCGTCGAGCGCTGGGGCTCGGGCGACCTGTCGGCCCGGGTCAATGCGCAGGGCAGCGACGAGATCGCTTTCCTGGCCGAGCGCTTCAACCATGCAGCCGAGCGCATCGAGACCCTGATGGATTCGCACCGTTCGCTGCTGGCCAATGCCTCGCACGAGCTGCGCTCGCCGCTGGCGCGCATCCGCATGGGGCTCGAACTGCTGGACCCGTCGGGCGCATCGCCCCAGCGCCGGGAAATCTCGCGCAGCATCACCGAACTGGACCAGCTGATCGACGAGATCCTGCTGGCCAGCCGGCTCGACGCCCGCCAGGCCGATGCCGAGCCATTTGAAACGCTGGACCTGACCGGGCTGGCCGCCGAGGAGTGCGCCCGGGTCAATGCCGAGCTGCAGGCCGAACTCCCCGGCGGGCCGGATGCCGACCACAGCTTGATGCTGCAGGGCTCGCCCCGGCTGCTGCGCCGGCTGATCCGCAATTTGCTGGAAAACGCCCGGCGCTATGGCCGTGGCGACATCACGCTGGCGCTGTCCCTCAAGAGCGCGGGCGCCGGCCAGCGCGCCGTCATCGAGGTGCATGACCGGGGGCCGGGCGTGCCGGCCGGCCAGCGCGAGCGCATCTTCGAGCCGTTTTACCGCCTGCCCGGCGCCAGTGAGCGCGAAGGTGGCGTGGGCCTGGGGCTGGCGCTGGTCAAGTCCATCAGCGAGCGCCACGGCGGTAGCGTGCGCTGCGAAGCGCGCCCCGGCGGCGGCGCCTCCTTCATCGTCGAACTGCCCATGAGCGGGAAAAATGCCTGAAACAGCAGCAGAAACAAAGGGTTACAGTTAAAGACGTGCTTCTCCCCCATTCGGGGGATACCCAAAAAACCGGCTACACGTAACACTATCCCCGTTGCTGTCACAACATTTGAGGAGGAGGTTAGGAGACACAAAAGGGGGAAAAAACAAAAGCAACCCGATAATAAAGAAGCAAATAAAACTGGATTTCTCTGAGAGGACTTTCACAAGGCTATCGCAAGGTAGCCTTTTTTTTGCGCGTTTATTTTTCGCTCCCTGCGCCCGGGCGCTGTGGCTTGGCCCTCAACAAGGACCCTCTGGCATGCCGGCCCGGTTTCCTCCGGACCCAGCAGCACAAAACATCCCACTGGCGTTAAGGACGGCTTAAGGCGCAATGGTTATCTTTTTCTCCTCTGCAGTCCACCCCTTCCCGCCGCCCCATGACCTTGCCTTTGCACCATGCCCTGCGCCGGCACCACCGCGTCTTTCGGGCCACCGTGTCCGGGTTCTTGCTGCTGGCCGCATGGGATTACGGTGGCCCGGACCTGGCCATGGCCGGGTGGTTTGGCACTGCGCAGGGCTTCAGCCTGGAGAACCACTGGTTCTGGCGCCAGCTGCTGCATGACGATATCCGCCTGTGGCCCTGGGCGCTGGAGCTGGGCCTGCTGGCAGGCATCGTGTGGCCCTGGGGCAGCTTGAGACAGCTGCCGGCGCTGCGGCGGGGGCAACTGGCCCTGACCACGCTGGCCGCCCTGCTGCTGGTCTCGACCCTCAAGCTGCACAGCCACACCAGCTGCCCCTGGGAGCTGGCGCAGTTCGGCGGCGTGGCCAGCCATGTGTCGCACTGGGCCTGGGGCGTGCGCGATGGCGGCCACGGCGGCTGTTTTCCGGCTGGCCATGCCTCGGGCGGGTTTGCCTTTATCGGCGGATTTTTCGTTTTCAGGCGGGTGCTGCCTCACACCGCCTGGCGCTGGCTGGTTGGCGCGACGGCGGCCGGCCTCCTCTTCGGCCTGGCGCAGCAGGTGCGCGGCGCCCATTACATGAGCCACACGCTGTGGACAGCCTGGTTTTGCTGGACGGTTGCGGCCACGGCCGATGGCGCTGTGAGCTGGCTGATGGCGCAGCAAGCCCGGCGTGGACTGGCGCCAGGGCCGGTCCTGACGGCACTGGTGCCCCTGCGACCGCAGGAGTGACGCGCCCGAGGGCGCCAGAGCGGACACGGTGCGTGCCCAGACACCCAGCTGCTGAGTACCCAGGCAGGCCAATCAGCCGTCTCAGGCCACGCGGCAGATCTTGAGCATGTTGGTCCCGCCAGGCGCGCCCATCGGCTCGCCGCAGGTGATGGCATAGACATCGCCGCTTTGCACGATGTCGCGGCGCAGCAGGTGGCCCTCGGCCTGCGCCAGCGCGGTGTCGCGGTCGGCGCTGGTGTCCATCAGGATGGGGCGCACATTGCGGTACAGCGCCATCTTGCGCTGGGTTTCCAGGCGCGGGGTCAGGGCGTAGATGGGCACGTGGATGTCGTGGCGGCTCATCCACAGGGCGGTCGAGCCGCTGTCAGTCATCGCCACAATCGCCTTGGCGCCCAGGTGGTGGGCGGTGAACAGCGCGCCCATGGCGATCGACTGGTCGATGCGCGCAAAGGTCTTGCCGGAAAAATCAGCACTCAGCTCCTTGTATTCGGCTTTCTCGGCTTCGGCGCAGATCTTGGCCATTTCCTCGACCGTCTCCAGCGGGTATTTGCCCGACGCCGTTTCGGCGCTGAGCATCACCGCGTCGGTGCCGTCGAGGACCGCATTGGCCACGTCGCTGACCTCGGCGCGGGTCGGCACCGGGTTGAAAATCATGCTCTCCATCATCTGCGTGGCGGTGATCACCACCTTGTCGGCCGCGCGCGCCATCTTGATCATGCGCTTTTGCAGCGCGGGCACCGCCGCATTGCCCACTTCGACCGCCAGGTCACCCCGCGCCACCATGATGCCGTCGCTGACCTTCAAGATTTCGTCGAGTTTGGGAATCGCCTCGGCGCGCTCGATCTTGGCGATCAGCCCCGGCTTGTGCTTATAGGGCGCGGCGGCCACGTTGCACAGCTGGCGCGCCATTTCCATGTCGGTGGCGTTTTTCGGGAAACTCACGGCGACGTAGTCGGCCTGAAAGCTCATCGCGGTCTTGATGTCTTCCATGTCCTTGGCGGTCAGCGCCGGCGCAGTCAGGCCGCCGCCCTGCTTGTTGATGCCCTTGTTGTTGGACAGCTCGCCGCCCAGCTTGACGGTGGTGTGGACCTCCTCGCCGCGCACGGCGTCCACGCTCAAGACGATCAGGCCGTCGTTGAGCAGCAGCATGTCGCCGGCTTTCACGTCGCGCGGCAGTTCCTTGTAGTCCAGCCCGACGCCCCGGATGTCGCCCGGCTCGGTGCGCGAGGCGTCAAGGACGAATTTCTCGCCGGGCTCGAGCATCACCTTGCCCTCGGCGAACTTGCCGACGCGGATTTTCGGCCCCTGCAGATCGGCCATGATGGCGACCTCGCGGCCGGCGCGCTGGGCGACCTCGCGCACCAGCCGGGCCCGCTCCACATGGTCCTGCGCCGTGCCGTGGCTGAAATTGAGGCGCACCACGTTCACGCCGGCATGAATCATCTTCTCCAGCAGGGCGGGATCACTGGAAGCGGGGCCGAGGGTGGCAACGATTTTGGTGGCGCGACGCGTCATTGAGAAGTCTCCGTGTAAATGTGGTTTCTCATTCTCACACGGAAGCCGTGACCAGGCCGTGACCCTGGCGGCAGAAGATCGAACAGGTGAACTTTTGCGTCCGGAACACCCGCAGTTCCTGCTGCTTGAATGCAAAAAAGCGCCGCAGCGCCTTTTTGAACCCAATCAGCCGAAAGCCTTGAATGGCAGACGCAAGCAGCGCGACCTTGAGTACGCTGTACCCCGGTCGGTGTCAGCGGCCGTGCCCGGTACAGGACTTGGCCTGTTGAACTTTGAGCCCCATAGAGCGGAACCATCCTGACTTGCCATAGCCGCCATGGCGAAGGGCCAGAACGCAGCCGCGCTCCAGAGGACCGTCCGTATGGAAACACCCGAACCGCCCTGCCACGTCCTGCCCTGCCCTGCCCTGCCCTGCCCTGCTCTGCCCTGCCCGGCCCGGCCCGGCCTGTCAGCCCTGCGCGCGCTGCTGCAGGATTTCAAACGCCGGCAGCGTCTTGCCTTCGAGCACTTCCAGGAATGCGCCGCCGCCGGTGGAGATGTAGCCCACGTCTTTTTCGATGCCGTACTTGGCGATCGCCGCCAGCGTGTCGCCGCCGCCGGCAATCGAAAAGGCGCTGGACTCGGCGATGGCGCGGGCGATGCCTTCGGTGCCCTTGGCAAAAGCGTCAAATTCAAAAACGCCGACCGGGCCGTTCCAGACGATGGTTCCCGCCGCCTTGAGCTGGGCAGCGAGCTTGGCAGTGGTCTCGGGGCCGATGTCCAGGATCAGGTCGTCATCTTCCACTTGGGTAGCCAGCTTGACGGTGGCCGGCGCGTCGGCGGCAAAGGTCTTGGCGGTGACCACGTCGGTGGGAATCGGCACCTCGGCGCCGCGCGTTTTCATCGCCTCGATCACCGCCGTGGCTTCGGCCAGCAGGTCGGGCTCGGCCAGGCTCTTGCCGATCTTCAGGCCCGCCGCGAGCATGAAGGTGTTGGCAATGCCGCCGCCGACGATCAGGCCGTCCACATTGGCCGACAGCGCTTTCAAAATGGTCAGCTTGGTGGACACCTTGCTGCCCGCGACGATGGCCACCAGCGGGCGGCGTGGATTGGCCAGGGCCTTGGAAATGGCGTCCATTTCAGCGGCGAGCAGCGGGCCGGCGCTGGCGATCGGCGCGTACTGGGCGATGCCGTAGGTCGAGGCTTCGGCGCGGTGCGCGGTGCCGAAGGCGTCATGCACGAAGATGTCGCACAGCGCGGCCATCTTGCGCGCCAAGTCTTCGTTGTTCTTCTTCTCGCCCTTGTTCAGGCGGCAGTTTTCCAGCATCACCAATTGGCCGGGTTTCACGTCCACGCCGTCGGTCCAGTTGGCGATAACGGGAATCTCGCGGCCCATCAGCTCACCCAGGCGCTGGGCCACAGGAGCGAGCGAGTCAGCCGGCTTGAATTCGCCTTCTGTGGGGCGGCCCAGGTGCGAGGTGACCATCACGGCCGCGCCGGCGTCGAGCGCCAGCTGCAGGCAGGGAATCGAGGCGCGGATGCGGGTGTCTTCGGTGATGGCGCCGCTGGCATCCTGCGGCACATTCAGGTCGGCACGGATGAAAACGCGCTGGCCCGCAGCCTTGCCGCTGGCGCACAAATCGGAAAAACGGATGAAGTTCATGGACAACTCACAAAATGGACAGAGGTTTTTCTAAAGGGCCGAAGCGGCCTAGCATTGCGCCCGCCATTGTAGGGCGGCCCTCTGCAGCCCCATCCGGCCTGCGCGGGTGGCCCCGCCAGCGCGCCCCGCAACCTCGGGACCGGCTCTTCAAGGGGCTCTGCCGAGCGCAGACGTGGGCACCAAGGCTGGCGGCTGTCACGCCACACGTCTAGGGTTGCTTGTTGACGGACAGCACCTGTCGACAATTTGAGGGTGACCTGACACGGCCAGCCCTTGCCGATGTAGAGCTGGCCATCCGTTGCCGGCCTCTTCAGTGTTCAGTGTCCTGGCTGCGGATTACCAGCCCAGCCCGATGTGCAGCGGCACGTACACCGCCATGCCCACCACGATGGTTCCCAGCACCGCCTGCCCCGCGCCCCGGCGCCAGGCATAGAACGCCGCGCCGGCGACGGCGCCAAAAATCCGGGCGTCCTGCCAGGTGGTGATCAGGTGCCCCTGCGTCATCACCAGCTCGGGCGCAATCACGGCGGCCAGCGCGGCAATTGGTGCGTACTGCAGGCCGCGCTGCGCCCAGCGCGGCAATTGCCAGTCGCGGCTGGAGATGAAAAAGAAGCTGCGCGTGACCACCGTGACCACGGCCAGGCCGGCGATGACGCCCAGCGTCCACCAGTCGGTCATGACGTGGACCTCAAGCTGTCGAGCCATGGCCACGCGCGCCGTCCCGCAGGCTTCGGGCCGGTCTGGCGCGGCGCGGCAGGCGGGCAATGGCCGCGCGCGCCGACCGATGAAGGGGGATGGCGACTGTTTTTCATTCGGGACTGCGCTCGGACGGCGCGAACGGCTCCAGCAGCAGGCACAGCGCCACGGCCACGGCAATGGCCACCACGATGTTGAGCTTGTACGGCAAGGCGAATGCCGCCACCGCCGCCGCGCCCGCCACGCCGGCCGCGACGCGGCGCATGGGCGAGGACGCCAGCGAGCAACTCACGCCGATCAGCGCCAGGATGCCGGCAAAACCCAGCCCCCAGGACATCGGCACCCATTGCGCCAGGGCAATGCCCAGCAGGCTGGCGGCCTGCCAGCTCGCCCAGTTCAGGGCGCTGCCGCCTGCCAGGTAAGCCAGTTGCGCCTGGCGCTCGGACGCGTCCAGCGGCGGCTGGGGGAAACGGCGAACGAACAGGACATAACTCATGTCGGCGGTGAGGTAGCCCGCCAGCAGCCGCGCCGGGCGGGGCAAATGCATGAGGTAGCCGCGCAGATGGGCGCTGAACACCACAAAGCGCAGGTTGACGCAAAAACTCGTGGCCAGGATCACCCAGACCGGGGCGCTGGCGGCAATCAGGGGAATGGCCGCCAGTTGCGAGCTGCCGGCAAACACCAGCAGCGTCATCGCCACGGCTTCAAGCACCGACATGCCCGAGTTGACCATGGCCACGCCGGTCATCAGGCCCCAGGCGGCCAGGCCGGGCGCCACGCCGGCAATCTCGCGGGCGCCCAGACCAAACTCGGGGTGGCCGAGCAGCGCGCGCAGGCTGCGGCGCCAGCGCCCGGTGGCGCCGGCAGCCGTCACGCGGCGCCGGGCAGTTCGAACGACTGGCCGGGCTGCAGGGCAAAGCCGCGCAGGAAATCAGCCGCTGGCAGGCGCTTGCCGCCGGCGCGCTGCAGCTCGGTCAGCGCCAGCACGCCGTCGCCGCAGGCCACGTACACGCCCTCGGCAGTGGCCGCCAGGATCTGGCCGCAGGGCGGCGGCGCGGGCAAGGCCTGTGGGCGCATCGGCTCGGCTTCTTGGTCCGCATTAGCCGGCACGGTTGGAGTTTGCTGGGGGCGCAACTCCGGCAGCGTCGGGCCAGCCTCGATCCGGGCCTGCCAGAGCTTGATGGTGTCCGGCCCGAGCTGCGCGGTGGCGCCCGGAAAAGGCGTCATCGCGCGGATGTGGCGCTCGATCACGGCAGCGGGCTGACGCCAGTCCACGGCGGCTTCGGCTTTTTCGATCTTGTGGGCGTAGGTGACGCCTTCGGCGGGCTGTTTGACGGGATCCAACCTGCCGGACTCAGCCAATTCGAGCGCCTGTACGATCAGCCGCCCGCCCAGCGCCGCCAGCTTGTCGTGCAGCGTGGCGGTGGTGTCGGGCGCGGCGCCGGTATGGGCAATCGGGAGTTTTTCGACCAGCAGCATGTCACCGGTGTCCAGGCCGGCGTCCATTTGCATGATGGCCACGCCGGTTTCCTGATCACCGGCCTGGATGGCACGGTGAATCGGCGCGGCGCCGCGCCAGCGCGGCAACAGAGAGGCGTGAATGTTCAGGCAGCCCAGCCGGGGCAGATCGAGCACCCACTGCGGCAGGATCAGCCCGTAGGCGGCCACCACCATCGCGTCAGCGCGGGCGGCCTGCAGCGCGGTACGGGCAGCTGCCGCATCGTCGGGATATTTGCCGTCCAGGCGCAGGCTTCTGGGCTGGGCCACGGCAATGTTGTGCTGTTCGGCCCATTGCTTGACGGCCGAAGCCTGCAGTTTCATGCCGCGCCCGGCCGGGCGGTCGGGCTGGGTCAGGACGAGAGGGATTTCAAAGCCGGCGGCCAGGAGTTGCTCCAGGGCGACGCGGGCGAATTCGGGGGTACCAGCAAAAATGACACGCATGGCGCTGATTCTAAAGAGGCAGAGCGCCAGAGGCCGGTGGCGCCTGGAAAGCCCCGTCAGTGCCACCTGACGCCGAGGCGCGTGGCCAGGCTGCGCCTGGAGCGACCCGGCGAGGATTCCGGTCAGCGCCGGCCCGCGCCAAGGCGCGCGGCTCGCCCTGATGCGGCGGCTGTCAGCGCGTGACGGCCTCGCGCTCTTCGTCCTTTTTTTGCTTGATCATTTTGGTCTTGATGCGGTTGCGCTTGAGGGGCGACAGGTACTCGACGAACACCTTGCCCATCAAGTGATCCATTTCGTGCTGGATGCACACGGCCAGCATGCCTTGGGCCTCATGCACCTGGCGCTTGCCCTCCAGGTCCAGCGCCTGCACCCTGACCGCCAGGGCGCGCTCGACGCCGTCGTAAATGCCCGGCACCGACAGGCACCCTTCCTCGCCGATGCGGGTTTCGGGGCTGGCCCAGACGATTTCGGGGTTGATCAGCACCAGCGGCTGGTCGCGCTTTTCGCTCACGTCAATGACGATCAGGCGCTGATGCACATCCACCTGGGTGGCCGCCAGCCCGATGCCGGCGGCCTCGTACATGGTGGCAAACATGGCGTCTGCCAGCTGGCGCAGGCCCGCGTCCACAGCGGCGACAGGCTTGGCCACGGTGTGCAGGCGCGGGTCAGGATAGCGAAGAATGGTGAGTGGAGTCATGGGACAAAGGATAAGAAGTCGCTATTTTCGCCACTTTTCTCAGGTTTTTAAACCGCCCAATCGTGCCAGAATCGTCTAATCGTTGCTTAATCAAGGGCTTAGGTACAGAATCGCTTGAGATTTCTCAAGATACAAACACTACAAAATGTGACGTTTCGGCCGGTATCCCACCCATAACAGCCTCAACCCGCTTCAAGATGCACCTTAATTTTGCTCGTTTCAGCCCTGTTTCACTGGCAGCGGCCGCCCTGTTGGGCACTTCCTGCCTTGGTCTGCAGGCACAAGATTTCCCGGTCACGCCCAGCCAGCAGGCCACCGCCGCCGAGGTGGCCCGCAGCGGCGTGGCCCTGTCCGACCTGGCGCCCCAGGCGCCCGACAGCTACACCGTCAAGCCGGGCGACACCCTGTGGGCCATCTCGGGCATGTTCCTCAAGAGCCCGTGGCGCTGGCCCGAGCTGTGGGGCATGAACCGCGAGGACATTCGCAACCCGCACCGCATTTATCCCGGCCAGTTGCTGACCCTTGAAAAAGCCAATGGCCGGGCGGTGCTGCGCACCCGCCGGGCCGGCACCAGCGGCCCGCCCACCCATACCCTGCGGGTGTCGCCGCGCACCCGCTCCACGTCGCTGGCCGACGCGGCCATTCCCACGCTGTCGTCGCAGGCCATTGAGCCCTTCCTGGCCGAGCCCTTAATTGTCGATGAGGCTGAATTTGCCCTGGCACCGCGCATTGTGGCCACGCAGGAAGGCCGCGTGCTGCTCAGCCGTGGCGACCGGGCCTATGCCAGCGGCGACTATGCCAGCGGCAGCACCGGCCAGGCCTTGAGCGAGGAAAAAGGCGAGCCCTTCAATTTTCGGGTGTTTCGCAATGCCAAGGCGCTCAAGGACCCCACCACCCAGGCCATCCTGGGCTATGAAGCCCAGTACGTCGGCCAGGCCGAACTGGTGCGCGGCGAATCCACCACCGAGGTGCAAGACAAAGACGGCAAGGTGCATTTCGAAAAAGTGCCCGCCACCATCGACATCGTCGGCACCAAGGAAGAAATGCGGGTGGGCGACCGCCTGATTGCCGAGCCGCCACGCGAACTGCGCAGCTACGTGCCCCGCGCCCCCTCAGAGCCGCTGTCCGGCCAGATCGTCTCGGTGTATGGCAATGCAGTGGCTTTTGCGGCTGAAAACCAGATTGTGGTGATCAACCGAGGCAGCAGCGACGGCCTGGAGCGGGGCCATGTCATGGCCATCCTCAAGGACGGCGCACGCCTGCGCGACAGGACCGACAGCGCCCGCCCGCCGATGAAGCTGCCCAACGAGCGCAATGGCCTGATGATGGTGTTTCGCACCTTTGACAAGCTGTCGTACGCCCTGGTTCTGCAGGTGACCGACGGCGTGAAGGTTGGCGACCGCTTTGCCAATCCGAACTGAATTTCCAGCGCTCCTGACCATGAAGCGCCGGCCCCCGGGCGCCGGCAAGCCATGGCGACAGACGCGCTGCCTCAGCGCTGAGGACTGCGCGCCTGCGCGGCCGGGACGCCCTTGATGGACGCGCAGGAGCTTCAAGCCTGGCTGCGGCTGACGCTGACACCGGGCGTGGGCAATGCCACGGCGCGCAAGCTGCTGGCAGCCTTTGGTTCGGCGCAGGCCGTGTTCGATCAAAGCAGCCTGACCCTGCGCCAACTCGGTTCGGACAAGCTCGCCAGCGCGCTCCAGACCGAGCCGGCTGCCCTGGCCGGCCTGCTGGAAATGACGCTGGCGTGGCTGCAGGCCGGCAGCGACCGGTGCATTGCCAGCCTGGGTGACGCCGCTTACCCCGCCGCCCTGCTCGACATCGAAGACCCGCCCCTGATGCTCTACATGCTGGGCACGATGTGCGCGCGGGCGGATAGGGCCGCTCTCCTCGCCAACAGCCTGGCGATCGTGGGCAGCCGCAATCCCACGCCGCAGGGCGAGAGCAACGCCCGGCAATTTGCCAAGGATTTTGGCAGTGCCGGGCTGTGCGTGGTCTCGGGCCTGGCGCTGGGCATCGACGGCGCCGCCCATGACGGCGCGCTGCTGGGGGGCGGCCAGACCATTGCCGTGGTCGGCACCGGGCTGGACCGGGTCTACCCCCGCCAGCACCTGGCGCTGGCGCGCCGCATTGCCGCCCAGGGCATGCTGATCAGCGAGTTCCCGCTGGGAACGCCGCCGCTGACGGCCAATTTCCCCAAGCGCAACCGCATCATTTCCGGGCTGAGCCGGGGCACGCTGGTGGTCGAGGCGGCGCTGAAATCGGGCTCGCTGATCACCGCCCGGCTCGCGGCCGAGCAGGGCAAGGAAGTCTTTGCCATTCCCGGCTCGATCCACTCGCCGCAGTCGCGCGGCTGCCATGCGCTGATCAAGCAGGGCGCCAAGCTGGTGGAAGTGACGCAGGATGTGCTCGAAGAGCTGCAGCACCTGGCGCCTGCCGGCCCGGACAGCGCCCTGCGCCCTGCAGACAGCGCAGCGTCGCCCTCCCCGCCCGACGCCAGCGATCCGCTGCTGTCGGCGCTGGGCTTTGACCCGGTCAGCCTGGATGCCTTGCAGGCCCGGTGCGGGCTGCCAATCAACCATTTGCAGGCGCAACTGCTGGAACTCGAACTCGGCGGCCTGGTGGCGCGCCTGCCCGGCGGCCTGTTCCAACGCCTGGCGGCGGCTTGACGCCATCTGCGTTATATTGGCCACATGTTTGAAGTCCTGGTGTACGTTTACGAAAATTACTGGCAGGGCGCAGCCTGCCCCGAGTCCGACCGGCTGGGTCGCAAACTCATGGCGGCAGGTTTTGAGGCCGAGGAGATCCAGGAGGCTTTGGTCTGGCTCGATGCGCTGAACATCGCGGCGCAGGGCACGCAGACCAGCCTGCCGCAGACCGCGCCCGACAGCGCAGGCTCAGGCAACTCCCTTGCCAGCCTCCCGGGCCTTCAACCCCAATCGAGCGACAGCCTGCGGATTTACTCCGTGGCCGAGCAGGTCCACCTGGGCGCGCAAAGCCTGGGCTTTGTGAGCTTCCTGGAGTCCTCGGGCGTGCTGCCGCCGCACATGCGTGAAATCGTCATGGACCGCGCCATGGCCGCCCCGGGCGATCCGGTCACGCTCGATGACCTCAAGATCATCGTGCTGATGGTGTACTGGAGCTTTGGCCAGGAACCCGATGCACTGGTGCTTGACGAGTTGTGCGACGACGCGCAAGGGCGCCTGGCCCACTAAACCCACTTTTCTGTGCCCCGGCGCGGATGCCCGGTTTGACAGGCTGCACACCTGCGTCTACCCGCCCGGCGCCGGGCCAGACAGGCTGCCAAGCGGCTAGCCTGGCTGGCCGAGCAGCCGCTCCGGATTGGCATCGATCTTGGCCAGCGCTTCGCGGGTGGCGCGCACCGTCAGGGCTTCTTCCTCGGTCGGCACGAGCAGGCCGGCCTGCAGGTACGCGGCCAGCCGGCGCATCTGGATCAGGAAATTGCGCCCATCGACGGCGGCGAAAAGGTGGAGTTGCTTGCGCTCGCTGCACCAGACAAACTGCACCTGGCTGAGCGTGCCGTTGTGGTCCAGGCTGAACCAGCTGCCCAGCTGCAGCTCCCGCGCCCAGCTGCGCATGGCCTCCGTCGGCTGGCTGCCGCCATTGGCAATGACCTCGGTATGGGCCGCATCCAGCCCGATCATGGTCACCAGGCTCTCGGTGTCGAGCGGCAGGTCGCCCACATCCTCATCGGACAGATAGTCTTCCAGGTTCGTCAGCCGCTTGGCCATGGCGTGGACCTGCGCCATCGGAATGGCATCGGTTTTGGACATGAAGGCGTCGGCCAGGATGTCGCTGATGATCTTGAGCTGCGCGTCCTGCGCCGCAGCGTCCAGACCCAGCAGCGCCATGCCCTGGCGCAACAACTGCAACTGCCGGGGCAGCTCGGCAATGACGCGGGCACGGTCGCCCCGGTTGGGCTTGGCGCTGGCGGCCCAGACCAGATCGGAGGCGGCCTGCTTGAACTGCAGGGTCTGGGCATGCTGCGGGCCATTTTTCATGGCCGCAAGCGCCAGCACTTCCGCCCAGACCTTGAACAAAAACTCCCGTATCTCCTCGCGCACCGGCAGGTCATTGAGCATTTTGCGCAGCTCGATGGTGTACTGGATGGCCATGGTTTCTTTTTGCTCGATCTGCTGGGCCACGCTCACCACGCGCGCTGCGCTGCCCTGCTCGGACAGGAATTTCGACAGAAATTTGTCAAACTCGTCATACACCAGCTCAAACACCCGGCGCCCGGTTTCCGGGTATTGCTCAATGACCTGGACCACCCGCCTGATTTCCGACTCCAGGGCGCCGCCGACAGCCACCACGTCGAACCCCAGAACGCACGAACCCATGCGGTCGATCAACTGGCGTGCCGGGTGCTGCAGGGAACCGAAAAATTCGGGCTCGGAAATCGCCACCCGCAGCACCGGCATCTGCAGCCGCGCAAACCAGACCCGAATGACCGCAGGAATGCGGTCTTCGGCCAAAATGCTCTGGAACATCAGGGCGACGATTTCAATCGTCGCTCTTTCCGAAGGGGTGGAGGCCGCCTGCTTGAGCGCGTTGGTACGCTGACGCAGCGCCCCCACAGCCTGCTCCACATGGACCTGGCTGACGCCCTGGCCCTGCGCCTCGGCCAGCCACTCGGACTGCGCCGGGGCTGCTTCTGCCTGCTGCAGCCGGCTGATGGCCTGCGCGAGCTGGGGCGAGGCCTGGCTGGTGCGCGTTTCGTCAAAACCGGCCACCTGCTTGGTCAGCATCTGCTTGAGGCGCCCCATCACGCCCTGCGCCCGCATCCGCACCCGGGCCAGCGGCGTTGTCGCCGTCTGCAGCCGTGTCTCATCGTGGACCGCCTGGGCCGGGCTCCAGGCGGCGGCCTCGGTCATGTCCTCCCGACCACGGCTTGCCGGCCTGGGAACTGCCGCGCCGTCAATGACGGCGCCGCCTTCGGCGCTTTGCAGGCGGCCCGCCCGCAAGGCTGCCGGCTGCGAAGCTGCTGCGCTGCCAGGGCCGCGGCCCGGCGCAGCAGTGGCCGGGTCCACGGCTGACGCGGATTTTTCGGGCGGATTGTCAGGCGCCTGCGGGCTGCCCAAAGGGGCCTGCGCGCTCACGGCCGCCGAAGGGGTGCGCCGCACCAGGGGGCGCAAATCGATCTCCGCCATCACGCCCTGGTGGATCAGGAACTCATTGGTTGCATGGTAAATCTCGAGCATCTGCCCGGCCAGGGTTTTCTGGACCAGATCCTGCACCATCAGCCATGTCGCCACCGACAGGCCGGCCTGCGTCCACTGCTCGACCAGGCGCTGGGCCAGCACTTCAGGGCGAAAAATGTCCTGCCGGTGCAACTCGGGCATCCGCTCCAGGCTCTGGATGCGCAAGCGCAGGTCGTTGAGTTCCCAGCTGGCAATATCGAGCAGGCGCAGCGCCAGGCGCGAGGCGATGATGCGGTGCTCGATCGCCTCGTTGCCCACCAGTTCGAGCTTGTCCAGGCCGGTGGCCAGCGCGGCGCCTGCGGGCGCGTCAGGCAAGCCAGACGCCCGGGACCAGGCCATGGCCGTGCCACGAACCCAGAGCGCATGATTTCTTTGATAGGCCAGGAAAATGTCGCGCACTTCCTGCATTTTCGGGGCGCTGCCGGGCTTGTCTGCCATGAGCGCCAGCGCCTCGCCGATCATTTTCCCCAGACCCGGCAACAGTCGGACCGCACGCTCGACAAACAAGGCGCGAGCCTGCTGGGAAACCGCACTGGACTTGGGTTGACTAGGGGAAGGCACGGCCATCTTGAAAAATGAGTGCGGACAGCCTAAACCGTGGCGCCTGCGTTGGGATCGTTCGGGTCTTCCTTCTTCGCAGGCCCCTTGATCAGGTCCTCACGCTTGATGCCCAGCCACATCGCAATCGAGGCGGCCACGAACACGGAAGAGTAAATGCCAAAGAGAATGCCGATGGTCAGCGCCAGCGCGAAATAAAACAGCGTCGGGCCGCCAAACAGCAGCATCGACAGCACCATGATCTCGGTGGAGCCATGGGTGATGATGGTGCGGCTGATGGTGGAGGTGATGGCGTTGTTGATGATCTCGACGGTGCTCATCTTGCGGTAGCGCCGGAAGTTCTCGCGGATGCGGTCAAAGATCACCACCGACTCGTTCACCGAGTAGCCCAGCACCGCCAGCACGGCGGCGAGCACGGCCAGCGAGAATTCCCACTGGAAAAAAGCGAAGAACCCCAAAATGATGACCACGTCATGCAAGTTGGCAATGATGGCGGCCACCGCATACTTCCATTCGAACCGGAAGGCCAGGTACACCATGATGCCGAAGACCACCATGGCCAGGGCCTTGAGGCCGTCCTGGGCGAGCTCCTCGCCGACCTGGGGGCCAACGAACTCGGTGCGGCGCAGCGCCACGTCGCTGCTGGCGCTCTTGAGCGCGGCCAGCACGGTCTCGCTCTGCTGGGCGGTGCTGACACCTTTCTGGGCCGGCAGGCGGATCATCACATCGCGCGAAGTGCCAAAACTCTGCACCTGCACATCCTTCAGGCCCAGGCCGGCCACGGTGTCGCGGATTTTTCCGATATCGGCGCCCTGGGTGTAGCTCACCTCCATCAAGGTGCCGCCGGTGAACTCGACCGACAGATGCAGGCCCCGGGAAAACAGGAAAAACACCGCCAGCGCAAAGGTGGCAAAACTGATGGCATTAAAGGCCAGGGCATGCCGCATGAACGGGATGTCGCGCTGGATTTTGAAAAACTCCATGGGGAACCTTAAGAGAAGCTCAGGAAAAAAAGACTGGGTTTATTTGGCCACAGCGTCGGAGGCGGCGCTAGGGCGCCACACCGTGCCGATGGACACCGTCTTGAGCTTTTTCTGGCGGCCGTACCAGAGGTTGACCAGGCCGCGCGAGAAAAACACCGCCGAGAACATGCTGGTCAGGATGCCGATGCAATGCACCACGGCAAAACCGCGCACCGGCCCCGAGCCGAAGGCCAGCAGGGCCAGGCCGGCGATCAGGGTCGAGATGTTCGAGTCCAGAATGGTGGCCCAGGCGCGCTCGTAGCCGGCATGGATGGCCGCCTGCGGCGAGGCGCCGTTGCGCAACTCCTCGCGGATGCGCTCGTTGATCAGCACGTTGGAGTCAATCGCCATGCCCAGCGCCAGCGCCATCGCCGCCATGCCCGGCAGGGTCAGCGTCGCCTGCAGCATCGACAGCACCGCCACCAGCAGCAGCAGATTGACCGCCAGCGCCAGGCCCGAGAACAGGCCGAACAGCATGTAGTAACCCGCCATGAAGACCACGATCACCGCAAAACCCCACGAGACGCTGTGAAAGCCCTTGGTGATGTTTTCGGCGCCCAGCGTGGGGCCGATGGTGCGCTCTTCGATGATGTCCATCGGCGCGGCCAGCGAGCCGGCGCGCAGCAGCAGCGCCAGGTCGCTCGCTTCGTTGACGCTCATGGAGCCGGAAATCTGGAAGCGGTTGCCCAGCTCGCTCTGGATGACAGGCGCGGTCAGTACCTCGCCCTTGCCTTTTTCAAACAGCAGGATCGCCATGCGCTTTTTGATGTTCTCGCGGCTGGTGTCGCGCATGATGCGCCCGCCCTTGGCGTCCACCGTCAGATCGACCTTGGGCTGCTGGTTCTGGGAATCGAAGCCGGGCTGGGCATCGGTCAGGTTCTCGCCGGTCAGGATGACCTGCTTCTTGACGATCACCGCCTGGCCGTTGCGCTCCAAAAAGCGCTCGGTGCCAAAGGGCACGGGGCCGCTGCCAGTCTCGGCAGCCCGGGCCTCGGCGCTGTCCTCGACCAGACGCATCTCCAGCGTGGCGGTGCGCCCGAGGATGTCCTTGGCCTTGGCCGTGTCCTGCACGCCGGGCAGCTGGACCACGATGCGGTCAACGCCCTGCTGCTGGATCACCGGCTCGGCCACGCCCAGCTCGTTGATCCGGTTGTGCAGCGTCACCATGTTCTGCTTGAGCGCCTGGTCCTGGATGCGGCGCGTGGCTTCGGGCTTGATGGTGGCCGTCAGCTTGTATTCGGCGCCTTCGGGCACTTCGACCGTCTGCAGGTCGGGGATCTGGTCCTGGATCAGGGCCTTGGTCGCGGCCAGGGAAGCGCTGTCGCGCAGGCGGATTTCAATCGCCTGCGCATTGCGGGCAATGCCGCCGTGGCGGATGTCTTTTTCGCGCAGCGCCAGGCGGATGTCACCGGCCAGCGACTCGGCCCGCTTGGTCAGCGCCGCCTGCATGTCCACCTGCAGCATGAAATGCACGCCGCCGCGCAAATCGAGACCGAGGTACATCGGGTTGGCGTTCAGGGCCGTCAGCCAGGCCGGCGAGCGTGACAGCAGGTTCAGCGCCACCACATAAGCCGGATCATTCGCGTCAGGCGTCAGCGCCTTCTGGATCGCATCCTTGGCCTTGAGCTGGGCGTCGGTGTCGCCAAAGCGGGCCTTGATGGAGTTGCCTTCGAGCGTGATGGCATCGGCGGCAATGCCGGCGTCCTTCAGGGCCTGCTCGACCCGGGCCAGCGTGGCCGTGTCCACCTTGACGGTGGACTTGCTGCTGGAGACCTGCACGGCAGGCGCTTCACCGAAGAAATTGGGCAGTGTGTACAGGGCTGCGATCAGCAGCACGACCACCATAAGGGCGTACTTCCAGGCCGGATAACGATTCATGAGAGGGCTTGTTCCTGGTTGAACGGAAAGACAGAAAAAACGGCTGGACGGAGGTCAGCAGACCCTGCGGGAGCGCACGGCCTGCAGCGGTCCTGCGGCTGGCACCTTATTTGGCGTTGCTGATGGCGCCCTTGGGCAGCACCTGCACAATGGCGCTGCGCTGGAGCTGCACCTCGACGCCAGGAGCGATTTCCAGGCTCAGGTAACCCTCGCCCAGCCGCGTGACCTTGCCCAGCAGACCGCCGGCGGTGGCGACTTCATCGCCCTTGACCAACGCGTCGATCATGGCGCGGTGCTCTTTTTGCTTTTTCATCTGCGGGCGGATCATCACGAAGTACAGCACCACAAACATCAGCACCAGCGGCAGCATACCGGTCAGCGTGGACATCATGTCGCCACCGGACGCCCCAGCGGCTGGAGCGGTTTGGGCAAAAGCAGAAGAAATAAACACAACGAACTCCAAAGGTATTCAGGGTAAACAGGGAGACGCGCTCAGGCCGCCATGCGGGAGCGTGGATTTAATCATTGTATGCGTCGGCGCCGATACCCCGCCGCAGAAGGGCAAACTTAGGCGGACACAGGCCTACGAGTCGAAACGCTGTCGCGCAAAGACTGCATCAGCGCGTCCCACTGGGGCCGGGCGCTGGCCAGGTGGCGGGCCTTGACATGGCCATAGCCCTTGATCAGCTCGGGAATGCGGGCAATTTCCACCGCCAGCGCATGGGTTTGCGGCGTGAGGCCGGCCAGCACTTCGTCCAGGCTGGCGCGGTAGTCCTCGATCAGCGCCCGCTCCTGCCGCCGCTCTTCGGTGCGGCCGAACACATCGAAAGGCGTTCCGCGCAGGCTTTTCAGCTTGGCCAGCATTTTGAAACCGGTCAGCATCCACGGGCCGAACTGCCTCTTTTGCAACTCGCCCTGCGCGTTTTTGGAGGCCACCAGGGGCGCGGCCAGATGGTAGTTCAGCTTGAAATCGCCTTCAAACATGGCGCTGACCTTGTTCAAGAAGCCGCTGTCGGTGTGCAGCCGCGCCACTTCGTACTCGTCCTTGTAGGCCATGAGCTTGAACAGGTAGCGGGTGACGGCCTCGGTCAGCAGCGTCTTGCCCAGCGGCGCTTCTGCCGCGCGGACTTTTTCGACAAAGGCCCGGTAGCTCTGCGCGTAGGCGGCGTTCTGGTAAGCCGTCAGGAAAGCCACCCGCGTGGCCAGCATTTCATCCAGAGACGGCTTTTTCACGAACTGGATCACCTGCGCGGCCTGGAACAGCGCCTGGACCGCCCGCAGGTCGTGCGCGCAGCGCCGGCCCCATTCAAATGCCGCCTGGTTGTTGTCCACCTGCACGCCGTTGAGTTCAATCGCCCGCATCAGCGCGGCGTGCGACAGCGGCACGCGCCCCTTTTGCCAGGCAAAGCCGAGCAAAAGCGGGTTGGTGTAGATCGAGTCGCCCATCAGCTGCACGGCCACCTGCTCGGCATCGAAGCTGGCCATGCCCTGCTCGCCCACCGCCGCGCGCACGGCGCTGGCGCAGTTGGCGCCGGGAAATTCCCAGCCGGGATTGGTCACAAACGCCGCCGTCGGCGCGCCGTGTGAATTCATCGCCACGAAGGTGCGCCCGGGCTGCATCGTGGCCAGCGTGGCGGCGCTGGCCGTGACGATGGGGTCGCAGCCGATGACGAGGTCGGCCTTGGCCGTGTCCACCTTGGTGGTGTAGATCGCTTCAGGCCGCTCGGCAATCTGGATGTGGCTCCAGGTGGCGCCGCCTTTTTGCGCGAGACCGCCCGCGTCCTGCGTCACCACGCCCTTGCCTTCGAGGTGCGCGGCCATGCCCAGCAGCTGGCCGATGGTGATCACGCCCGTGCCGCCGACGCCGCCCACCACGATGCCCCAGGCGCTTGTCGCCACCGGCAGCACCGGCTCGGGAATCGGCTGCAGGCTGGGCAGACTGCTTTTTTTCTCTTTCTTCGGCTTTTTGAGCTGGCCGCCTTCGACCGTCACGAAGCTCGGGCAAAAGCCCTTGAGGCAGGAGTAGTCCTTGTTGCAGCTGTTCTGGTTGATCTGGCGCTTGCGGCCAAACTCGGTTTCCACCGGCTCAATCGACAGGCAGTTGGACTGCACCGAGCAGTCGCCGCACCCTTCGCACACCAGCTCGTTGATGACCACGCGCTTGGCCGGGTCTGCTAGCGTGCCGCGTTTGCGGCGGCGGCGTTTTTCGGTGGCGCAGGTCTGGTCGTAGATGATGACCGTCGTGCCTTTCAATTCGCGGAACTCGCGCTGCAGGCGGTCCAACTCGTCGCGGTGGAACACCTCGACGCCCGGCGGCAGGTCGTTGATCAGCTCGGGGTGACCGGCGCGCGCGGCGCTGCCATCCACGGTATGCGTGCGGCCGTGGTATTTCTCGGGCTCATCGGTGACCACCACCAGATGGGCCACGCCCTCGGCGCGCAGGCTGTGCGCGATCTGCGCCACCGAGTGGCCCTCGGGACGCTCGCCCACCTGCTGGCCGCCGGTCATGGCGACCGCGTCGTTGTAGAGAATCTTGTAGGTGATGTTCACGCCGCTGGCAATGCTTTGCCGGATCGCCAGCAGGCCGCTGTGGAAATACGTCCCATCGCCCAGGTTGGCAAAGATGTGCGGCTCGGTGGTGAAAGGCGCCTGGCCGACCCAGGGCACGCCCTCGCCGCCCATCTGGGTGAAGGTGGAGGTGCTGCGGTCCATCCAGGTCGCCATGTAGTGGCAGCCAATGCCGGCCACGGCGCGCGAGCCTTCGGGCACACGGGTGCTGGTATTGTGCGGGCAGCCGCTGCAAAACCACGGGGCGCGCTGGCCGGTGTCTATCTTTGTCTCGCTCAGGGCGCGTTCGCGTGCGTCAATCACCGCCAGCCGCGCATCCATGTGCGCCACGATATCGCCGGGTACGCCGAGCTTTTTCAGCCGCTTGGCAATCGCCTTGGCAATCAGCGCCGGCGTGAGGTCGGCCTTGGCGCGCAGCAGCCAGTGCTCGCCGGGGTTGGAGTGGCTCCACTCGCCGCCCGAGAGGTCGCCCTCGGGCTCATCGAACTTGCCCAGCACGTTGGGCCGCACATCGGCGCGCCAGTTGTAGAGCTCCTCCTTGAGCTGGTACTCGATGACCTGGCGCTTTTCTTCGACCACCAGGATTTCCTGCAGGCCCTGGGCAAAGTCGCGCGTGATGCTGGCTTCGAGCGGCCACACCACATTGACCTTGTGCAGCCGGATGCCCAGCGCATGGCAGGTGGCCTCGTCGAGCCCCAGATCGGCCAGCGCCTGGCGCGTGTCGTTGAACGCCTTGCCGCTGGCGATGATGCCGAAGCGGTCATTCGGCCCGGCGATGACGTTGTAGTTCAATTTGTTGGCCCGCACATAGGCGAGCGCGGCATACCATTTGTAGTCCATCAACCGCGCTTCCTGCTCCAGCGGCGGGTCGGGCCAGCGAATGTGCAGGCCGCCGGGCGGCATGTCGAAATCCTCGGGCAGCACGATCTTCACCCGCTCGGGATCGACCCACACCGAACTCGACGACTCCACCACTTCCTGAATCGTCTTCATGCCCGACCACAGGCCCGAAAACCGGCTCATCGCAATCGCATGCAGCCCCATGTCGAGGATGTCCTGCACGCTCGACGGAAAAAACACCGGCAGGCCGCAAGCCTTGAAGATGTGGTCGCTCTGGTGGGCGGCGGTCGAGCTCTTGCTCACATGGTCGTCGCCGGCAATGGCGATCACGCCGCCGTGCTTGGCGGTGCCGGCCATGTTGGCATGCTTGAACACGTCCGAGCAGCGGTCCACGCCCGGCCCCTTGCCGTACCAGATGCCGAACACGCCGTCGAACTTGTTCGTCTGCGGGTACAGGTCGAGCTGCTGCGTGCCCCAGACGGCGGTGGCGCCGAGTTCCTCATTCACGCCGGGCTGGAACACGATGTGCTGGGCTTCGAGGTGTTTTTTGGCGGACCACAGCGCCTGGTCATAACCGCCCAGCGGCGAGCCGCGGTAGCCGCTGATAAAGCCGGCGGTGTTGAGGCCCGCCATCGCGTCGCGCGTGCGCTGCAGCATCGGCAAGCGAACAAGGGCCTGCACGCCGCTCATGAAGGCGCGGCCATGGCCGAGGGCATATTTATCGTCCAGCGTGACGGCGTCCAGCGCTTGGCGGATGTGCTCGGGCAAAGGGGCATTCATGCAATTGTCTCCGTGAGGGTGGTCGTACCCGCCTTGTGAGCGGAAGATTGACAGAGTGTCAGGCCCGGTCAGGACCCGACTGCTCACTGTAGGCAAAAGTGTATGCCCCGTGCCCGGGTATGTCTTTGCTTTTTGCGCCTGATTGCACCCCACGCGGACGCCACGAAAAAAAGCCCGGCCTCCTGTGGAAGGCGGGCAACCGGCTGAGCCAGCGTCAGTTTGTTGTTATGGCTGTGTGGCCATGGACCCGGCGGCCCCTCGCTCAGCTGCCAATTCTCCCGCCGTCGTTCTTGGTGATGACGATGGTGGCCGAGCGCGGCCGCTTGCCCGCGCCGTAGCCGGCGTTGCTGGGCCACTGGCTGGTGTACCTGGCCGGGTCGGCGATGTCAGCCATCTTCGTGCCCTCGCCCGGATGCTGGATATTGATGAAGATCGCCTTGCCATCGGGCGTTTCGCACAGGCCGGTGATTTCAGACTCCCGGGCGCCGACCAGGAAACGCTTGAGCCTGTCGGCGCCCGGTGCCTTGCCCACGTAGGTATCGACAGTCAGGGCGCTGCCGTCGGCCTTGGTGTAGCCCAGCGTTTTCTTGCCGCCGTCGCCGACCTGTCCGGGCAGGGCGGCCAGCATCATGCAGTTGCTCACATCGGTGTAGGCGCCGTCGTCGGTCTGGAGCCACAGGATGCCGGTGGCCGGGCTGAACACCAGGCCGTCCGGGCTGGAAAAGTCCTGGTCGGCGGTCAGGCTGGACAGGTTGACGCTGCCCGGCGCAGCGCCCGACTCGGCGCCGAACACGTACACATCCCAGCTGAAGCCCAAAGCGGCGTTGCCGGCCGCGCCTTCCTTCAGGCGCAGGACGTGGCCGTTCGGGTTGCCTTTTTGCTCGGTCGTGCCGTTCTTGGTGTCGGTATAGACGCGCGGATTGGCGCTGTCGGGCGGCATGGTGGCCGAAGCGAGGGCACGGTTGCTGTTGTTGGTCAGCGTGAAGTAGATTTCGCCGTTGGCCACGTTGGTCGAGCACCACTCGGGGCGATCCATCTTGGTGGCGCCTACGGCATCGGCGGCCAGGCGGGCGTTCACCAGTACGTCGGCCTGGTCGGCAAAGGCGTAGGCGGCATAGCCGGCGATCAGCGGGTTCGCGACCGACAGCTCGACCCAGTCACCCCGGCCATCGCTGTTGAACCTGGCCACGTACAGCTTGCCGCTGTCGAGATACTTGTCGCCGGTGGTCACGCGGTCGGCGGGGCTGGCATCACTGGCGGCCCAGGAGGCGGCGGAGACAAACTTGTAGATGTACTCGCCGCGCGAGTCGTCGCCCATGTACACGGCCAGCGGCTGGCCGGCCACGGGCGTGCCGAAAGCGGCGCTTTCGTGGGCAAAGCGGCCCAGCGCGGTGCGCTTGCGGGCGGTCTTGTTCTTGTCGTAGGGGTCGAGCTCGACGATGTAGCCGAAGGTGTTCAATTCGTTGCGGTAGTCATCGCCTGCGGTGCCCGCGCCCTGGCTGATGTCCCAGCGGGCGTAGCGGTCCTGGCTGCCGGCCGACTCCCAGCCGTGGCGGCTCATGGCGCCGGCGCTGCGCCCATAGCGCTTGAGGGCGACGACGCTGCGGGCGGTGTTGCCGCCGCCACGGGCCGTGTCGTCGGTGGCGCTGCGGGTGAAGTAGCCGGCCCAGTTTTCCTCGCCCGTCAAAAAAGTGCCCCAGGGCGTCTTGCCGGTGCCGCAGTTGTTCAGGGTGCCGCGCGCCTTGGTGCCATCGGGCGAGTATTTCGTCCTCATCAGCGCGTTGCCGCGCGCCGGCCCGCTGAGCTGGATGTTCTCGCTGAGGGCGGTCAGACGAAAATTGAAAGCCGAATCGGGCACGCTGGCCCAGTGGCCGCCGGTGCTTTTGATCTCGATGACCGACACGCCGTGGATGGCGATTTCCTTGTCCACCTCGGCGGCCGGGCGCGGCAGGGTGGAGGTGCCGCCGTTGGCGTGCAGAAAAAAGGAACTGCGCATCTCGTCGGTGGTGGCCTCGTGGTTCATCGCCAGCAGGCCGCGCGCGACCGCTGCGGTGGACGGCTTGCCGTCGCTGCCCAGGCCGAACCACTCCATGCCGTCGTGGTGGTCGCCGGCGCGGTTTTCAAACTCGGTGTCGGTGCCATCGTTCCTGTAGGCGGGCGTGCCGGCGCTGAGCGGGTCGCCCAGCGCATACAGCACGCTGGCGGTGTAGCCGGCGGGCACGCTGACGGTGTCGGCCAGGCTCTTGGCGACGGCGGCAAAGCCCAGCAGGGTTTCCGTGGGAGCCGGCGTCACTGCCGGGGCGTCATCACCACCGCCGCAGCCCGCCAGGGCCAGTCCGCCCAGCAAGCTGGTCCCCACGGCGCCCGCACTGCCGCGCAGCAGGCCACGGCGACTCAGGCGCGCCTGCAGCACGCAGTCAAAACTCGGGTTGGCCGACGTGTTGGAGTTCTCGTCGTTGAAGTCGCTGGGGTTCGTCATCGGGGTGTCCTCATCAGGTTGTCTAGGGAGTGGCCTGACGAGCTTAGGGAGACATGATGACCATGGCGTGAAGAAAAAATGACAGTCCGGTGAAACGCCCCCGCCCGTCTTACCCGCTCGTCCGCTCGTCCGTTCGTCCGCTCGTCCGCTCGTCCGGCTGGTTGAGTGGCTCAGCACCGCCTGGCACGCCCGCTGGCGTCGCTCCGCAGCACGTCAGCAGCCCGCGCGGCCATGGTTGACCCCATTGACGCACACCCTCTTAAGCTATAGCCTATTTAGTTACAAAACATAACTTCATGAGCGCTCCCTTGCCAGCCGTTTTCAACATCTCCCCGCTTGTCCTGTCCCTGTGCGCCGCCGCTTTCGCCCTGGCCGCGCCCAGCGCGCAGGCCGTTGATGCCGGTGTGACGGACAGCGAGATCCGCATCGGCGCTTCGGCCGTGCTGAGCGGCCCGCTCGGGCCGCAGACCCTGGCCTACGGGGCGGGCGCCAAGCTCTACTTTGACTCGGTCAATGCCGCCGGCGGGGTGAACGGGCGCAAGATCGTCTACACCCAGGTCGATGACGGCTTTGATGTGCCCAAATCGCTTGAAAACAGCAAGAAGCTGATCCAGGACGACAAGGTCTTCGTGCTGTTTCAGCCCACCGGAACGCCCCACACCACCGCCCTGCTGCCGCTGGCCACTGAAAGCAAGACGATTGTGTTCGGCCCGTTCACGGGCGCGTCCTCGCTGCGCGAGACGCCCAACCGCTACCTGTTCCATGTGCGCGCCGGCTATGGCGACGAGGCCCAGCGCATCGTGCAGCAGCTGCGCCAGCTGGGCTCGCCGAAGGTGGCGATGTTCTACCAGGACGACGGCTTTGGCAAAACGCTGCTGGCCGAGGTCAAGCGCGCCGCCGAGGCGCTCAAGCTGCCGCTGATCGCCGAGGTCAAGGTCGATCCGAAAAACCCGGACTTCAAGGCCGCTGCCGAGCAGCTCAACAAAGCCGCACCGCAGACCATCATCATGGGAACGGCTGGCGGAACTTTTTCAAACCTGGTCAAGGCGGTGTATGCCACGCCGCTGCGGCCCACGGTCTACGGCTTCTCGGTGGCCAATGTGGACACCCTGAGCAAGGACCTGGGGCCGCAGGCCAGCGGCATCGTGCTGGCCCAGATCATGCCATCCATCCGCAACACCACCACCGCGATCGTCTCGGAATACCTCGGCCTGGCGCGCAGCAAGGACGCCCAGGCCAGGCCCTCGTCGGCCCAGTTCGAGGGCTTTGTGCATGCCAAGCTGCGGGTGCAGAGCTTCAAGGCCGCCGGCCCGAAACTGAGCACCGACAGCTTCATCAAGGGCATGGAGGGCCTGGGCGAGGTGCGCTATGACAAGTTCACCGCCCGCTACACCCCGCAGTCGCACAACGGCGCCAACTATGTCGAGCTGGCCATTGTCGGCAAAGCCGGAGAGCTGCGCTATTGACCAGCGCCGGAGCTTTAGTCACGCACGCAGCGCAGCACCTGCGGCGGCTGCAGGTAGTGCAGCACCGCTTCGCGGGCGCCGGCACCCAGGCCGAACTCGGCGCGCAGCCGGGGGCTGCTGAACACGCTCTGCTGCGCGCCCTGGCCGCCGGCGTCGCGCAGCAGCACGTCTTGTGCGCGCGCGCCCTTGAGCGCCTTGAGCACTGCCGTGTCATCCGTGAAGCGGGCGGCAAATTCGGCGCCGTTCTCGCAGCGGTACAGCAGCGCGCCTGGGTCGGCCTGTGCCGCCTGGGTCGGCGCCCGCCCGCCGCTCGCGCAGCCGGCCAGCACGCCCATGCCCGCCAGTGCCATTCCTGCCGCGATCCGTTGGACTGTGTAATGCTTCATGGTGCTTTTTCTTTCGGTGTTTGTTTGGGCCACAGCGCCCACAGCCGCAAGGGCTGGTTGAAACGCGAGGCCAGCTTGCCCGCTTCGGCCCCGGTGCCGGCAAAATAATCGGCCCGCACGGCACCCACGATGGCACTGCCCGTGTCCTGGGCCAGCACCAGTTTTTGCAGCGTCGCCGCGCTGCCCGAGGAGGCCAGCCAGACCGGCGTGCCATAGGGAATGCTGCCCGGATCGACCGCGATGGAGCGCCCCGGCGTCAGCGCCACGCCCTGCGCGCCCTTGGGGCCGAAGGCCGCGTCGAAATCGCTGAGCGCTTCCTCGCGGAAAAACACATAGCGCGGATTGCTCCAGAGCAGCTCCTGCACCCGCTGCGGGTTGTCGCTGGCCCAGGCCTTGGTGGCGTCGGGCCACGGGTTGATCTTGCTCACCCCCTGCGTCAGCAGCCACTGGTTCACGCTGCGGTAGGGCTGCTCGTTGGAGCCGGCAAAAGCCACCCGCACGGTGCGGCTGGCGCCGTCGGCCTCGCTCAGCGTGAGCCGGCCCGAGCCCTGGATGTGCAGCACCAGCGCGTCGATGGGGTCGGCCACCCAGGCGATTTCCCGGCCAGCCAGGGCGGCGCGCGCCTGCGGCAGGGTGTCGATTTCCTGGCGCGAAAACCACGGCTTGCGGCTGCCCAGCGTGGTCGGCGTGCGGTACAGGGGCACGCCGTAACCGGCACCGGGCTGCCGGCTGGCCTTGAGCACCGGCTCGTAGTAGCTGGTGAGCAGCCCTTCGGGCGCGCCTTGCAGACTCTCGATGCGGTAGGGCTGCAGGCGCGCCCGCATCCAGGCGCGCTGGTCCGTGGCCGAACCAATGCTCAGGCGGCGCACTTCGCTGCACAAGGGGGCAAACACCGGCCCCGGACGCTCGCAGCTCTTGATCCAGGCATTCCAGCCCTCGAACAGCGCATCCTCCTCGAACCCCGGCAATTCGGCCCAGGTCACCGGAACCCAGCGGCTTTTATTCAGGGCCCCGGACGGAGGCGCAAACGCCCGGCTGGGCACCTCGGCCAGCCGGGGCCCGGACGGGCCGGCGCACGAGGCCAGCAGGGCCGCCATGGCGATAATGCAGGCCAGGCGCCCTGCAGGCAAAGACCTTACGGGCATTGGCCTGGCTTTTGAAGGAGATGTCATGACCCTGCTGTTGCTCGAAGCCCTGGGCGCGCTGGTGCTGCTGGTGTTCATTGTGTGGTGGACGATGTTTTCGGGCCGTAAAAATGGCGAATTGACAGACGAATTGACGGGCCAGCCGCCCCCGGCTTCAGCGCCGCAGCGCGATCAGCCCTAGAAACGGCCCGCTGCCCGCCATCGTCAGACGCCGTGCCAGCCTGGCTGGTGCCGGTGCAAGTCTGCATTGTGGCAAAAACCTGTAACCCGCTGTCGTGCGGGTGCATGGGCCGGCGGAGGCCGCGCTGCCCGGCGCGCAGCGGGCGGCGCCAGCGCAGACGGCTGAACACGTTCAACCCCGCGCCTTACAGGACACGGTGGCTCAAGGCGGGCAGACGCTGGCGCATTTCCTGCTGGCGCATGCCCACCACCTCGCCCATGACCACGCCCGGCCCTTCGGCCTGCTCGGCCAGCACCCGGCCCCACGGATCGACCAGCATGCTGTGGCCCCAGGTGCGGCGTCCGTTCTCATGCGTGCCGCCCTGGGCGGCAGCGAGCACATAGGCCAGGTTTTCAATCGCCCGGGCGCGCAGCAGCACCTCCCAGTGCGCCTGGCCGGTGGTGTAGGTGAAAGCGCTGGGCACCAAGAGCAGGTCGGCCTTCAGGGCGCGGTACAGCTCGGGAAAGCGCAGGTCATAGCACACGCTCATGCCGATGGTGTAGATGTGGCCGTCGCGCGAGGCCAGCTCGAAGCGCACCGGCTCGGCGCCGGGCTCGAGCACGCGGGTTTCGTCATACTCCTCCTCGCCCTGCGCGAAGCGAAACAGGTGGATCTTGTCGTAGCGCGCCACGCACTGGCCCGAGGGCGCATAAGCCAGCGAGGTGTTGCGCGCCCGGCTGGTGTCGGCCGTGGCGATGGGCAGGGTGCCGCCGACGATCCACAGCCCCAGCCAGCGCGCCGTCTGGCTCAAAAAATCCTGCACCGCGCCGCGCCCGGCCGTCTCCTGCAGCTTGAGCTTGTCGCGCTCGTTCAGGCCCATGACGCCGAAGTACTCGGGCAGCACGGCCAGCTCGGCGCCTTCGCGCGCGGCCTGCGCCAGCAGCGCGGCCGCCGCGTCAAGGTTGGCTCGCAGCGTCGCGCCTGAAACCATCTGGATGGCAGCTATTTTCATGGGGTCTCCACAGAAGAAGGAATGTTGGCCTGGCCCGCAGGGCGGGCGCGGCGGTCTATTTTCGTGATTTTCGGCTCCGACCAGGCCCCGTCAATCTGGAACTCCTGGGTCGCCGCCTCCATCAGCGGGCGGCGCAGGAACATCTGGGCCAGAAAACTGCCCAGGCCGATGGCCGGGTTGATGGCCGTGGCAATCAGGGAGGCCGTGCCGGCATTGATCTCGGGCACGACCACCACCCGAAGGCGCTGGGTTTCACGCACGATGTCGGCGCTGCCGGCCATCAGCACCGCCGCATTGACGCCGCTCATCTGCAAGTTGTTGGTGCTGGCCAGGCCCTGCGCGATGGTGACGTCGCCGCGCACGAAGTCAAAGGCAAAGCCTTGCGAAAAAACATCGCGAAAGTCCAGCGCCAGGCGCCGGGGCAGCGACTGCAGGCTGAGCACGCCCAGCAGCTTGGCCAGGCCGGGCTCGGCCTTCATGAACTGGCCCGACGCGACATTGACATTGAGCTGGCCATTGAGGCTGGGCAGGTGCGGGCTCAGCGGGGAGCCCATCCAGGCCACCTGGCCTTCGAGCTGGCCCTTGCCCCGGCGCAGCACCCCGTCCATGCCAAAGCGCTTGAGCAGCTCGCCCGAGTCGGCAATGTCCAGCCTGAAGTCCATCACGGCGCGGCGGCGCTCGGACACCGGGCCAGGCCCCCCGACGGGCGCCACGGCCACCCAGTCGCCGCTGGCGCTCAGGCTGGCCTCGGGCAGGATCACGTTGAACTTGTTCAGGTGCCACTCGCGCACGCCGCCCCCGGCGCCGCCCGAGGCGCCCCGGTTGACCGCGTCGATCTCGATGCGTCCGAGCTTGCGGCCGCGCAGTTCCAGGTTGTCCACCACGATATCGAGCGCCGGGATGCTGGCGGGCTGCTCGTCGAGCAGCGCCTCGACCTCGCTGGCCGTGCCGGGCGCCAGGCTCAGGCGCGACAGGCGGGCATGGACACGGCCGGGGCCGGCCGGGCCGCTCTGGCGGTATTCCAGATAGCCGTTAAGTTCAGCCGCCTCGATATTGGCGCGCCAGTTCAGTCCGTCGCGCTGGCCGCCCACGACCACCTGGTTCAGGCGCTGGCCCTGCACCCGCAACTCCCCGGCCCGCACGGCGATCACGCTGGGCAGGTAGCCCATCATGGCCTGGGCGGCATCGCCCGGCACCCTGGCCGGCGCGCCCGAGACCGGGGCCGGCGGGGGCAGCAGGCTGGCGCCGGGCACATCGGCCAGGAGCTTTTCCCACGCATCGACATCGAGCTGGGCCAGGCGGATATTGGCCCGCACGCCGCTTTCGGGCAGCGGCACGGTGTCGGTCGCGTCCAGGCCCACGCCCAAACTGCCGCGGATCACCCGGGGCTGCGCGCCGCTGACATCGCGCAGGTAGCCCAGCGAGGCCAGGCGCCCGATACTCAGCGACAGCTGGTCCTGCAGCGCCTGCCCCGGCGCGAGGGAAGCGGGCACCAGGGCATTGTCAAAGCGCACCGGCAACAGCGCTTCGGCCGTTTTATTCAGCGGCGCGGGCAGGTTCAGCGCCAGGCCCTGCAGGCTGCTGGTCACCGTGATTTCGGGAACGCCGCGCCGCCACAGCAAGGAGGCCGAATACGCCGTGCTGCCGCTGGTGTGCTGCGCCAGGCGCGAGAGCAGGCCCAGTTCACTGGCTTGGCGCAACCCCTCGGCGCTGATCTGGCCCTGGGCCTTGAAGGCCACGCTGAGCAGGCTGTCCTGGCCTGCCGCCGCGGCCGGCGGCTGGGCGCGGGTGCCGCCGTCAATGCGCACCTCGCCGCCGAACAGCCGGGCCTGGGCGCCGGCCACCGCAAAGCCCTTCTCGCTCAGGTTGACCGTGCCCTTGAGGCCGGCCAGGGCGGGCACATCGGGCGCGAACCTGACGTCATTGCCGGGCAGGGCAATGGTGCCTTCCACCCGCGAGGTCTCGATCGCATCGATCGGCAGACGCAGGCGAAAGCGGTAGCTGGCGCTGCCGCTGGCCGTGGCCTGGGCGAGCGCCTGCCCGGTCATCTCGGCCAGCGGCGAGGTGTTGACAAAGCCCAGCGCATCGCTCAGCGCGCCCTGGATGTCGGTGCTGACCTCGACCGTGGCCTGGTCCATCAGGTCAGGAATGCGCGCCTCGCCCTTGAGCAGGCGCAGGCCCGGCAGGCCGGCGACCTTGCCGCTGGCGCCATTGACTTCCAGCGCGGCGCGGTTGAACACCAGCTCGCCGCCCAGTTCGGTCAGCGCCGGCCAGGGCAGGGCGCCGGGCGGCTGCAGGGATTTGGGAACGTAGACGAAATGGCCGTTGCGCACCTTGGCCGAGACCCGGAAATCGCCCTGGGCCGGGCTGGCAAAGGGGATGTCCTCGACCCGCCCGGCCACCTTGAATTTGACTTCGCTGACCTGGCCCTGGAGCACTGCATCGCGCACATAGTGGCGCACCTCGGGCGCCAGCACCAGCGGCAGGTAGCGATGCACCCGGCCGCCCTCGCCCCGGCTCAGGCTGCCCTGCAGATCGAGCACGCCCGGAAAGCGCCGGTCAGGGGCGCGGCTGGCGCCGAGGGGCTGGCTGGCAGCGGCGCTGTCGTCAGTGCGCCAGCGCACCTGGGCCTGGCCCTGGGCGTCGGCATTGGCAAACTGCAGGTTGCGCAGCTGCAGCTCGATCCTGGCGCCCGAGAGCTTCCACTGCGCCTCGGTGGAGAGCTGGTCCAGCGCCAAGGCGGGTTCTTCGAAAACGCCGGGCAGCATTAGCGCGCCCTTGACAATGCTGACGCGGGCCTGGCCGCCGGCCTCGGTCAGCTCGAAATCGGCGCTGGCGCCGCTCACGCCGGGCCGCCCGGGCGTGTCTGGCGACGAGCCCGCCGGCGCCGCCAGGGACGCCAGGCGCAAGGCGCTGACGCGTCCCTGGGCGGCAAAGCCGGTGGGCGTGTCCAGCGGCCCCTGCCAGCGGGCATCCAGGACATCGACCAGCCCCTCGGGCGCGAACGAGGCAATCAGCGCCTGGGCGCGCTGGCCCAGCGGCAGGCGGCTGGCAATCTGCGCCAGGGCGGCCAGGTCCAGCCGGTCGGCCTTGAAAGTAGTGTGCGCGGGCGCGCCGGCGGCCCCGGTGGTGTGGACCAGCGCGACATTGCCGCCCGGCCACCGCAGGCCGCTCTGGGTGCGAAAGCGCAGGCCCTCGGTGCGCAGCTCAAAGCCCCGGGCGTGCTGGCTGGCGCCGATGCGCCCAGCCAGCGACTCAAAAGCCAGCGGCTGCAGCCGCTCGCCCAGCCGCACGTCCACCTGCTCCAAAGCCACATCAGCCAGCGCGCCGGCTATTTTTCCCTTGCTGACATCGACCCAGGCGCGCAGCGCGCCCTGGCCCCGGTTCAGCCCGATGCCCAGCGATGCCAGGCTGGCGTACTGCTTGAAGCGCGAGACATCGACCCGGCCGAATTCGCCGTACAGCTGCCCGCTCCAGGCGTCAAAGTCGCCGGCCCGCACCGACAGCAGCGAGCGCTTGAAAATCCCGCGCAGGCTGAAGCGCTGGCCCCACTCGGACGGCGGCGTGGCGTCGAGGCGCATCAGGTGGCGGTGGCGGCCGTTTTTCATCACCGCGTCCACCTGGCGCAGGGCCAGCGGCGGCGCCTGGCGCAGCTCGTCGCTCCAGCGCACCGTGCCGCCGCGCAGCACGAACTCGGTCTGCGAGAACAACCAGTCGGCCAGCGCGCTGTCGCCGCTCTGGCGGTCCCGGGACACCTCCAGCCCGCCGACAAAGACGCGCCCGTCGCGAGCGCGCCGGATGTCGAGCTCGGGGCTCTCAATCACCAGCTGCTCAAAGCCCAGGCCCCAGAGCGACGCCGGCGAGAGCGCGCCCACCAGGCGCGGCAGGCGCACCGCCTCGCGCCCCTGGGCGTCGAGCAGGCGCACGTCGTGCAGCTCAAACGAAGGCATCGCGCCGAGCGAGTGCGCGCTGATGCTGCCAATGCGCACCGGCACCCCTAGCGCCCGGCTGGCTTCTAGCTCCAGGCGAGGGCGAAACTCGCCGATTCGCGGCACAATCCAGCCGTGGAACACGAACCAGCTCAGACCGAACAGCAGCCAGCCTGCCGCCGCCAGCCACAACAGGGCGCGCAGGATCAGGGCCAGCCATCGCAAGCGCCGGGAGGGCAAGGCGGGCAAGGCAGGCAGGCTGGGTAAAGTGGACTCCATGAACCCGAGAATTATGACCGCCGACGCTGCCCGCGACCGGCGCAGAGCCACGAAGTTTTGTGAAGTCTTGTGATGACCCTTGCCTCAACTCCCTGCCTTTCAGCCCTGTCAATCGCCCCGTCCCCGCCAGTGGCGCCGCCCGAGCCGGCCGCTTCAGCCGCTTTGGCGCCTGCGCACGCTTCGGCCTACTCGCGCTATGTCCAGCGCATCCGCCGGCGCTACGGCGCGCAGATGCCCCTGCTTGCCGAAGGGCCGCCGGTGCGCGCGATGATGGACGCCACGCTGGCGGCGCTGCTGGGCGGCGGCCTGGAGCCGGGCGCGGCGCTGCGCGTGCTGCGCCAGTTAGTCCTTGAGCGCCTGGTGGTGCTCGACTGCGACGGCCCCTGCGAGCATCAGGCGCCGCTGGTGGTGGTGACGCGCGCCATGACAGAGCTGGCAGAGCTGGCGCTCGATGTGGCGATGCGCCACTCGCGCGAGGCGCTCGACGCCCAGCACGGCGCGCCCCAAGTCCCCGGCGGCCCGCGCGCCCAGATGTGGGTGGTGGGCATGGGCAAGCTCGGCGCGCGCGAATTGAACGTCTCCAGCGACATCGACCTGATCTATGTCTATGACCAGGACGGCGAGACGGCAGGGCGCGCCAGCGACGGGCGCGGGCAGATTTCCAACCACGAGTATTTCGCGCGCCAGGTCAAGGCGGTGTACAGCCTGATCGGCGACGCCACCGAGCACGGCTTCGTGTTTCGCGTCGATCTGGCGCTGCGGCCCAACGGCAACTCCGGCCCGGCCGCCATCTCGCTCAGTGCGCTGGAGGAATACTTTCTGGTCCAGGGCCGCGAGTGGGAGCGCTTTGCCTGGCTCAAGAGCCGCGTGGTGGCGCCGCAGGAGGCCATCGACAGCGGCTCGGCCCAGGCGCTGCGCGGCTCGGTGCTGCCTTTCGTGTTCCGGCGCTACCTGGACTACAACGTGTTCGACTCGCTGCGCGTGCTGCACCACCAGATCCGCGAGCACGCGGCCAAGCGCTGCGCCGGCCACCCCGAGCGCGCCAACGACGTGAAGATGTCGCGCGGGGGCATCCGCGAAATCGAATTCACGGTGCAGGTGCTGCAGGTGGTGCGCGGCGGGCAGTTTCCCGAGCTGCGCATCCGGCCCACGGTGGATGCGCTCCAGCGCGTCGCCCAGGCCGCCCTGATGCCGCAGGAGACGGCCGACGCCATGGCGCGGGCCTACGATTTTTTACGCAAGGTGGAGCACCGCATCCAGTACCTCGACGACCAGCAGACCCATGTATTACCCACCCGCGACGACGACCTGGCCTGGATTGCCCGCACGCTGGGCTACCGCGACTGCTGCGCTTTTTTAAGCGAACTCGACGCGCACCGCGAACTGGTGGCCGGCGAATTCGACATCCTGCTGGGCGGCAAGCCCGCCTGCAAGGGCTGCGGCAAGTCCACCCCGACGGCTGCCCAGCAGCTCGAAGATCTGCTCGAACACCCCCCCCTTGAGTGGCCAGCGCAGTTTCGCGAGCGCCTGGCGCAGTGGCACCAGCACCCGCGCATCCGCGTGCTGCGCGAAGACTCTCGCGTGCGGCTGGCCAAACTGATCCAGCGCACCGCCCAGTGGCTGCTCGAAAGCCGCGTCACCGAGGAGGCCGCGCTGCGCCTGCTCGGCTGGATCGAGCCGCTGCTGCGCCGCGAGAGCTACCTGGCGCTGCTGCTGGAGCGCCCTGCCGTGCATGAGCGGCTGCTGCGCCTGCTGGGCGCGGCCAAATGGCCCGCGCGCTACCTGCTGCAGCACCCCGGCGTGATCGACGAGCTGACCAGCGACGTGCTGCTGCACGAGCGCTTTGACCGGGCGATGTTTGAAAAAGAGCTGGCCCAGCGCCTGGCCGCCCTCAGGCGCACCGGCGAGGACGACGAAGAGACCTGCCTGAACCTGCTGCGCCGCGCCCACCATGTGGAAGTTTTCCGCACCTTGGCGCGCGACCTCGAAGGTGTTCTGACTGTCGAGCAGGTGGCCGACGATTTAAGCGCCCTGGCCGAAGCCATCCTGGCCGTCACCGCCCAGTGGTGCTGGCAGCACCTGAAAAACCGCCACCGCGACAGCCCGCAGTTCGCCATCATTGCCTACGGCAAGCTCGGCGGCAAGGAACTGGGCTACGGCAGCGACCTGGACATCGTCTTCGTCTATGAAGACGAGGACGAGCGCGCCCCCGAGGTGTACGCCGCCTACGTGCGCAAATTAATCAACTGGCTGACCATCAAGACCGCCGAGGGGGATCTGTACGAAATCGACACCGCCCTGCGCCCCAACGGCAACTCGGGCCTGCTGGTCACGTCCTTCGACGCTTATGCCAAGTACCAGCAGCAGCGCGGCAGCAACACCGCCTGGACCTGGGAACACCAGGCCATGACGCGGGCGCGCTTCGTGCTGGGCGATAGGGCCCCCACGCTGGTCACGTCGTGTACTGCGCTGCCCCCCGAGGGGGCTGATTCCGCCTTGGGACGGCCCGGCGGCGGGCTGACGCTGCGCCAGCGCTTTGACGCGGTGCGCCAGGGCGTCATCACCGCGCCGCGCGATGCGGCGGCCCTGCGCGATGAAATCGCGGCCATGCGCGAGAAGGTGCGCAAGGCCCATCCGGTCAGGAGCGCGCCAGGGACGATGCGCGCCCAGGCGCTGGCCGGCGCCCAGGGCGAGATGTTCGATGTCAAGCACAGTGCCGGCGGCATGGTGGATGCCGAGTTTGCGGTGCAGTTCCTGGTGCTCTCGCAGGCCGCACAGCATCCGGAGCTGATCGACAACGTCGGCAACATTGCTCTCTTGCTGCGTGCCGAAGCTGCCGGCCTGCTGCCCCCGAACGTGGGCCAGCGCGCCGCCAGCGCCTACCGCGAGCTGCGCCGGGTGCAGCACCGCGCCCGGCTCAACGAAGCGCCGACCCAGGTGCTGCTGCCCGAGCTGCACGACGAGCGCCAGGCCATCCTGGCACTGTGGGCGGCAACGTTCCAGCGCGTCGCCTGACAGGCCGACGCCAGGCGCTTACCAGTGGGCGGCGCTGGCGCCGGCGCCCGCTGCGTGACGCGCAACCTGCTTCAGGGGTTTGACCACCGAACGGCACGGCGGTACGCCTGGCCAGCAGCGCAGCTGTCAGCCGCTGGAGCGGATCTTGCTCACCAGCGCGGTGGTGGAATACCCATCGACAAACGGTATCGCCAGCGCCTGGCCGCCGTACGCCTTGACGACGGCGGTTTCGGCCAGCCGGTCCATGTCATAGTCGCCGCCCTTGACCAGCACATCGGGCTTGAGTTCGGTGATGAGTTCGAGCGGCGTGTCCTCGTCAAACCAGGTCACCAGGCTGACCGACTCCAGCGCCGCCATCAGCACCGCCCGATCCTGTTGCCGGTTGAGCGGGCGCTCCGGGCCTTTGCCCAGGCGCCGGGCCGACGCATCGGTGTTGAGCGCCACCACCAGGCTCGCGCCAAGCTCGCGCGCCTGCGCAAGGTACGTGGCATGGCCGCAGTGCAGCACGTCAAACACCCCGTTGGTGAACACGAGCGGGCGCGCCAGCGCCGCCACACGGGCCTGGGCGTCTTGGCGTGCGGCGATTTTTTTCAGGAATGCAGGAGGGTTCATAGTCAGGAGGCGGAGACGCTACTTTGGCGGGCCCTTGCAGGGAGCCAGGTCAGGCGCAAAGCGCTCTTATCCTGCACTGCCATTGGGGTCTTGCCATTTAAAACTGGTTGACACAAAATACAGATTCTTTGTTGCGAAGCCTTCCTGGTTTCCATAACCGGGTTGTTTTCCCGGGATGGTCTTATCCTCCTCCCTCCCCTTGTTCGTCTTGGGATGCTTCGCAGCATTTTTATTTCCGGCGCCCGCTTGCGCTGAATCGCCACAGGCCGGGCGGATGGTCGTTTTGAACTGCACGCTGCGCCAGAGCGCTGCAGCGTCGCGCAGCCAGTCAGTTCGACTTGATTTCTGCAAAACTTGGTCGCAGCAGCAGCTTGTCCTGCAGCCTGACGAGATTGGGATGCCTTTGGCGCCATGGGATCTCAGGGAAGCGAAAATCCAGGTAGCCCAGGGCACAGCCAACGGCCACATCCGACAGGCTGAAATGAATCCCGCTGCAATAGGGTTTTTCAGCCAACCCGGTGCTCATGGCGGCAAGGGCGCGGTCGATTTTCTGGCGTTGCCGCTCGATCCAGGCCGGAGAGCGCTGGTCCTGGGTGCGCCCCGCCCAGGTCGCTTCGAGCCGCGCCAGGATCGCTGCGTCCATCACGCCATCGGCCAGCGCCTCCCAGGTCTTGACCTCGGCGCGCTCGCGGCCCTGGGCCGGAATGAGCTTGCCGACCGGGGACAAGGTGTCGAGGTATTCGACAATCACGCGCGAGTCAAACACGGCTTCGCCGCCTTCCATGATCAGGCAGGGCACCTTGCCCAGCGGGCTGGAAGTGCCGATGGCGGTGTCTTCGGCCCAGACATCTTCCAGAATGAACTGGTAGTCGAGCTTTTTCTCGGCCATCACGATGCGCACTTTGCGCACGTAGGGGCTGGTGGTGGATCCGATGAGTTTCATGATTGAGGGTGCGGTCTGGACTGGGGTCCGGGGAAAAGCGCATTCTATCGACTCAGCACGCCAGCCGTACTGACACGGCGGGAGGCGGCGCCCCCAGGGCGGTTTTTCGGCCCGGCTTGCCCCAGCCTACAATGGCGCCCATGAGCTTTTCACCCATCAACGCCCTGTCGCCGCTGGATGGCCGCTACGCCAGCAAACTTCTCAATCTGCGCCCCCTGATGTCCGAGCAGGGCTATATGCACCGCCGGGTCCAGGTGGAAATTGCCTGGTTCACCGCCCTGTCGGACGCCAAATTTGCCGAGTTCAAGCCGCTGAGCCCCGGCGCGCGCACCTACCTGCTCGGCCTCGTCAAGAACTTCTGCGAAGCCGACGCCGCCGCCATCAAGGTGATCGAAAAAACCACCAACCACGACGTCAAGGCCGTGGAGTACTGGATCAAGTCCAAGTTCGAGGCCCGGCCGGAGCTGCAGGCGGCCAGCGAATTCGTGCATTTCGCCTGCACCAGCGAGGACATCAACAACACCAGCCAGGCGCTGCAGCTCAAGGGCAGCCGCGAGCTGGTCGTGTTGCCGGCGCTGGACAAGGTGATCGACAAATTGCGCCAGATGGCGCACGAGCACGCCGACGTTCCCATGCTCAGCCGCACCCATGGTCAGACCGCCAGCCCCACCACCGTCGGCAAGGAAATCGCCAACGTCGTGGTGCGCCTGGTCACGGCGCGCGAGAAGATTGCCAGTATCAAACTCATGGCCAAGATGAACGGCGCCGTGGGCAACTACAACGCGCACCTGTCGGCCTGGCCCGATTTCGACTGGGAAGCTTTCAGCCGCCACGTCATTGAAACGCCCGAGCCGCTGGGCCTGGGATTGACCTTTCAACCCTACAGCATCCAGATCGAGCCGCATGACTACATGGCCGAGCTGTTCGACGCCGTGGCGCGCACCAACACGATCCTGATCGACCTCTCGCGCGACATCTGGGGTTATGTCAGCCTGGGCTACTTCAAGCAGAGCCTGAAAAAAGGCGAGATCGGTTCCTCGACCATGCCGCACAAGGTCAACCCGATCGACTTTGAAAACGCCGAGGGCAACCTGGGCCTGGCCAATGCACTGCTGCGCCACATGAGCGAAAAATTACCCATCAGCCGTTGGCAGCGCGACCTGACCGACTCGACCGTGCTGCGCAACATGGGCGTGGCGCTTGGGTATGCCGTGCTGGCCTACAACTCGCTGTGCGTCGGCTTGAACAAGCTGGAGCTCAACAGCGAAAACCTGGCCGAAGACCTGGACAACGCATGGGAAGTGCTGGCCGAGCCGATCCAGACCGTGATGCGCCGCTACGGCGTTCAAGGCGCTTACGAAAAGCTCAAGGACGTCACGCGCGGCAAGACGGTGCGCCCCGAAGACCTGCACGGCCTGATCCGCTCGCTGGAAATCCCTGACGCAGAAAAAGAGCGCCTGCTGGCCATGACGCCCGGCAGCTACGTCGGCATGGCCGCAGAGCTGGCCCGACGCGTCTGAACCGTGTAGATTGACAGTGAAAGCGGGCGATAAAAAGCCCGCTTTTTCCTGTTTTTTCTTGAACCGTGCGGTGACGCTCTGCACGCTGCAGGGCTTGAGCACCCGTGTCGCCTCAAACGCTGATGGTCGGTATGTGGCGTGTGGCTCTTGAGGGTGCAGGCCTTGCACGCTCGACGCGACGCTAGGTTGGTGGCATCACTGCGCCGCAGTGCCAGCACTGCTCGAAGCCGCCCTCGACCATCTCCCCGCAACGGCACAGCCAGCGCCGCTGCGGGATGTTTTGCAGCGCATGCAGCAATGCCCGGGCGCGGGGCTCTTCATCGTCATGGGTGAGCCAGACCTCGGGCAGGCACTGGTCGGGGGGCAGCTCGCCGGCAATGCCGCTCAGAAAATAGCGCTGCACGCTGGCGGAAAAACCGGCCTGCTGCAAGGCCTCGGTCCACAGCGCGGCGATCGCAATGTTGGGAGCTTGGGTCAATCGGCGCATGATCCAGTGTAGCCTGGCGGCTGATCCAGCGCAGCGCCATCCCTGACTGGCCAGGCCGGCCTGGTCTTGAAAACCAGACTACCAGCGCTTCGCCACCTTTGTCCTTAAGGCTGGCAACGCCGATTTTCTTTTGGGGCAGAAGACACCAGTCTGCCCTCCAGCGCCCGGTCGGCATAACGGCCAAAGCGCCAAGCCATCGCCTCCAGCGTGATGCGGCGCCAGGTGCTGCGTTTTTCCACCGGGCTCATCGCCGGCCAGTGCTGCACCTCGTGGAAGGTGCGGCCACAGCCCTTGCACATCGCATCGCCCTGGCTGGTCGAGCAGATGGCAATGCAGGGCGTGTCGGCCGTGGTGTCGTACCAGGCCAGCCAGGCCGCCAGCGCCGGGCCTGGACAACTCGCCGCGTCCGCCATGTCCTCATGATGAAACACCATCAGCGCATACACCTCGGCCAGCGCGCGCACCTCGGGCGCCAGCGTCAGGCCGTCGGGCGAGGGAAGCTTGGCGCGCCAGTAATTGATGGCCGCTTCAATGTCAGTGATGTGGATACCGGGCATGAGAAAAAGAAAAAGTCGCCGTCTGGGCAAGGAAGAAAAGCCGCAGGGCCGGGGGACCTGATTATCGACGCTGCGGCGGCACGGCTGGCGCCTGGCCTTTGCCCTGGCGAGATGGAGATGGAGATGGAGATGGAGATGGAGATGGAGGTGAGAGGTGGGCGGTGGGAGGTCCTGTTACCGCGTGTAATTCCATTCTTATTTCATTACTGAAATAATTTTAAACTTACGTAGAGGCAAACTACGTGAAAGTTAAACATTTTTGAAATGGGATTGGAATAAGGCGCTGCGCCGCTTGCGTTGCGGGTGTTATTCTGCGGCCATGAAACTGATCCTTCACTGGCTTTTAAGCGCCGCCGCCCTGCTGGCGGTGGCCTATCTTTACTCCGGTGTGGCCGTGAGCAGCTTTACCGGCGCGCTGATCGCGGCGGCCGTGCTGGGGGCGCTGAACCTGGTGGTGCGTCCCATCCTAGTCATGCTGACCCTGCCGGTGACGGTGGTCACGCTGGGGCTGTTCCTGTTCATCATCAACGCGCTGATGTTCTGGGCGGCGGCCAGCCTGGTGTCCGGCCTGAGCGTCAGCGGTTTTGGCGCGGCGCTGATCGGCTCGCTCATTTACTCCGTGCTACAGCTTCTCATCGACTTTGTCCTGGAGCGCCTGCTCTTTCAGAAGTAGCTCGATCTGCCGGGTGCGGGTGTCCAGGATGGACGCTTCGACATGATCGGCGCTGCCCGGCTGGCTGCGCATCAGGGTTTGCGCCGCTTTGAGGCGGTCCAGCGCGCCGGCGTACTCCAGCTGCGCGGCCCGGCTTTCGGCGTCGGCGCGAATCGCTCTCACCGGCTGGCCTTGCTGGCCATAGGCGAGCGCCAGCAATTGCCAGGCCTGCGCATCCTTGGGGTGCTCAGCCACCCAGGTGCGCAATGCCTGCGACACGTCCTGCGCCCGGTTGGCCGCCATCAGGGCCTTGGCCTGGATCAACAGTTCTGCCCGCGAGGCGACCTTGCCAATATCGGCCGAGGCGGCAGAAAGCGGGGTTTTGCCTTCCAGCAGATCAATCTCGATGGCCAGCAGCTCGACAGCCTTGGCGGCCTGCGCCTCACTCGCTAGCAGCGCCTTGAGTTGGCCAAGCAGGCTGCGCGCACTGGAAAACTGACGCAGTTGGGCTGCCGCCAGGGCGCCGCCATACAGCGCGCCTGCATCGCCGAGACTGGCGAGACTGACGGCCGCGCCCGGTGACGGCAGCGCCGCCAGCGCCGCCAGCGCGCCGGCGCGGCGCTGGGCATCGGCCAGCAGGGTGCGCAGCACGTCCACGCCCGGCGCCGCCAGGATGCGCGCGCGCACGGCCATCATGGCATGGTGCTGCTGCGCCCGGCCCTCGGCGGCCTGCTGTTGCGCCGAGGATTTTCCGGCCGGGGCCAGTTGCACCCGGGCCTGGGCCTCGGCGATGCGCTCGGTGGTCAGCGGGTGCGAGCGCAGGTAGGGAAAGGAGCCGTTGTCGTTGAGCCGGCCGGCCTGCTGCAGCTTGTCAAACATGCTGGAGACGCCCCGGCTGGCGTAGCCGGCATCGCGCATCACGCCAAAGCCGACGCGGTCGGCTTCGCGCTCCATGTCGCGCGAAAAATTCAATTGGCCCTGCGCGGCCAGCGCCTGCCCGCCGACAATCGCCGCGCTGCCCGCGTCGGGGTACTTGCTGGCCGCCAGCGCGCCCAGAATCATGGCGGCAATCATCCAGGGCGCCTGCCGGGACTGCTGCGTCATCAGGCGCGAGATATGGCGCTGGGTGACATGGCTGATTTCATGGGCCAGCACGGCGGCCATTTCATCGGCGCTGCTGACCGTGCCAATCAGGCCCAGATGCACCCCGAAGTAGCCGCCGGGCAGGGCAAAGGCGTTGATGCTGCGATCGCGGATGAGAAAGACCTCCCAGGCAAAGCGCTCATCGAGCTCGGCCGCCAGATCGCCGCGCGCGCGCGCCGCTGCCAGCAGGGGCTGCCAGATGCCTTGCAGATAATCCACCAGCACCGGGTCATCGACATAGTCCGGGTCGCGGTAGATGCTGGCGGCAATGCGGTCGCCAATGCGCCGCTCGGCCGCCGCCGACAGCTCGGAGCTGTCGCCCAGCGACGGCAGCGAGGCGCTGGAAGACCCCGACAAGCGGCCCGCAGGCTGCGCCAGCGAGAGCTGGGCCGAGGCCAGCGTCAAAGCCGCAACCAGCGCCAGCGGGCGCCAGGCAGGACGTGGCCAAGGCAAAGCACGTTTAAAAGGAATCGATGGGAACAAAAGCTATTACCTCTGCAGTGTGGTTGTCCACCAAAACAGTCCAGAAGTCAGTATTGCGGCTAACCAAGGGGATATAGCCCACAGATGTGGCAGGCCGGTCTGCGGAAGAAACGGACTTTAGCGCATTGTCAATATCGGCACTTCGGTCAGGAAAGCGTTTTTTCAAGTCCTCCAGCGAGCGGGCGCGGGCGAGAATTTGCGGTTTTGCCTTTTCATAGTCTTGCCACATGCCGGGCTGCGCGCCAATCTGTGTACCCTCGAAGGCTGCATTAGTGAGAGCAAAGCTTTCATCGGAATTCTTGAAATCACGTACCGACAACAACGTCGGGCCTGTCAGCGGCAATTGCTGCCAGGATGGAAGTGCATGCTTGAGCGATTCAGGTGTCACTTCAAATGCATGCACCGCGCGGAAACGGTCCATTTCAAACACCAGATGCACCGGCCGGGCCAGCGCCACCGTCCACAGCCCGTAGCCTAGCGCCGCCAGTTGTAAAACCCCGATGAGCGCTAGGTCGCGGCGCAATTCACTGATCGGCTTGCTGCGGTTGAAGATGACCAGCGTCAGCAGCGGACCCATGACCACATCGACAGCCACCACCAGAAAAAACAGGCTGCGCCCGCCTGAAATTTCGCGGTACGGATACGGGTACCAGACGCTGAACACCAGCGCTGCGGCCAGTGCGGCCAATCCCAGACTGATGCCCAGATGAATCCCCGCTGCGACGAAACGGCTTTTCCAGTGATGCTGAACAGTTGGCATGATCTTATATGATGATGAATAATTAGAAAGGTTTGGTATCAGCATGACGACGTCCTCTTCAGCACTCACCCATTTCGATGCCCAAGGCCAGGCCCATATGGTGGATGTGGCGGCCAAGGCGGCCACCCACCGCATCGCCATTGCGCAGGGCCGGATCGTCATGCATACAGCGACACTTCGCATTATTGTTGAAGGAAACGCCAAAAAGGGCGATGTGCTTGGTATTGCACGAGTAGCAGGCATCATGGCCGCTAAAAAGACCAGCGATTTGATTCCGCTGTGCCATCCGCTGGCGCTGACCCGTGTTGCCCTTGATTTTGGCACCTGCCCCGCAGCAAGCACAGACGCTGACAGCCCCGGCTCGCTGGCGTCAGTCATCTGCACCGCCACGCTCGAAACCGTCGGCCCCACCGGCGTCGAAATGGAGGCGCTGACTGCCGTCAATATCGCCCTGCTGACGATTTATGACATGTGCAAGGCCGTGGACCGGGGAATGACCATCACCGACGTCAAGCTGCTGGAAAAGCATGGCGGCAAGTCGGGGCACTATCTGGCAGGCAGTTGAGCGCGGATATTGAGGGTTGCCAAGGACTTTTACCGTTCGTGAAACCATTCAGCGTCGGGCAAAAAGCTTGAGGCGATCTGCTGTGCAACACCAGCGTTAGCGGCTGCGTTCTCTTCGGCCCAGCGCGCATGGTCTGCCGGAAAAGCGGCGCGATAGCGAATCAGATATGCCAGGGCTTCGTCTTCGCGGCCCAGCATGACCGCGCTTTCAATCAGTTTTTCAATGACGCGCGGCTCGGGCGAATAGTGCAGCAACTCCTTGGCCATGGCATTCACGTCGGCGGCATTGCTGCGCGTGAGGCCTGTCAGGCTCAACTCGGCAAACCGTGCCTGGGGGCGAAACAGCCGGTTATTGCGTATCTTGTTCAGGGTGTCGTGGCGGTAGACAGCGCTGCGCTGGGCGGGTAAAAGGTAAATCTGGCTGACCTGGTGGTAGCTGATTGCAGCGCCTGCCACCATCGCGCCAAGGCTAATAGCCAGCAGCACGCGCAGATAGGGCGCAGCAGGCGATGGCGAGCGCAAAGACGGCCGGTAATTCGTGTCAAAAACCTGCCCCACTCCCCTGTTTGTCCACAATAGTCCGACGCACAGCCCCGCCGCGATCTGGAACGGTCCGTACCACAGCGGGTACTCCAGCAGGCTGTGCAGGCCGATCACGGCCAGCACGCTCCAGGCCATCTGCCGCACCGGATCTGTTTCACGCCAGGGCCGGGCGCGCCAGACCAGCCAGGCCGCGCCGCCACACAGGGCGAAAGCGGCTGGCAGGCCCAGTTCCACCGCCAGATGTAGCGGCAGGTTGTGGGCGTTGTCCAGAATTTCGCAAAAGCGCGCACCGGGGTATAGGGTGACGAAATGGGCATAGTCCAGTTCACCCCAGCCCCAACCCAACCAGGGCTTTTGAGCGATCAAGGTCAGGACGTTGGACCACAGCACCTTGCGGCTGGAGCATCCCGTATCGGTCACCAGCCGACCGAACAGGCCGCCGCTGTGCGCCCCGGTGGCTAGCGCCAGCAGCCAGGGCAGCACGAGTACCGCCACGCCGTAGGCCAGCAGCGCCTGCAAGGCCAGCGCCAGCAAGTGTCGCTGCTGCCGACGCTGCGGCCAAAACCACCATGCGGCGATCAGCCCAATCAGTCCCCACTGCAGCAAGCCGGTGCGCGAACCGCTGGCCGCATTGCCCAGCGCCAGCAGCACGGCCAGCGCGCTGACCCACCAAGGAGCGCGCCGCGCCTCATGCAGGCGAGCCGGCTTTTCCAGCAGTGCATCCCAGACCAGCAACGCCACTAGGCCGATGCTGGTCAGCGTGGCAAACTGGTTGCGCTGGCGCAGATTGGCAAAGGCTTCGCCCGCTTGGTTTTGGCTGATCCACGGACTGAAGGGGGCTGCAAGGCCGAAATACTGCACCAGCCCAATCAAGGCGCTGAGGCTGGCTGCCAGCACCCAGGCGAGCGCGATAAGCTTGCTATTGAGACTGCGTTTAAAAATCCACACGGCAAGCGCACAGGCGGCAGAAATTAGCCAAGGCCAAGTGTTGGGTGTGGGGCCTGCCGTGTAAGCATTGAGCCAAGGAAAAATAAGCAGAGGGCTTAGCCACCAACGGTGCCAATATCTCAGGTTAAAAAATGGTGACACAGAAAAAATGCGGCAAAACCACACCATGGAAAATTTAAAAGTACCCGGAACCCCAAATTCGAGGCGCCAGACGAATCCCTGGATGAAGCTCGGATTCCGTATTTTGACGCCCTTGTAAATTCATTATTTCAGGCCACAGGCCATTCCACAAGAAAGATAGCATTATTAAAACAAGAAAACTTAAGCCAATTTTAATCTTTATAGGAATATTTAATTTTTCAGCGCCGCCATCCTGGGAAAATGAAGAAGTCCAGCCCCAGGCACACCCTATATAAATAACAATCCACAATTGGCTGGATGGCATAACAATCAAGCCCGATACCAGGCCATCAGTCAGAATAGCAATTCCTGTCGCCAGCCAAGTTGACAGCACAGCTTGATTTTTCAGGTCGTTGAGTGCAATCATACGTGTGCTATCGAGCAATTTTCTGACTGCGATAAAAATAACGGAACTTAGACACAATAATGCAGGAATACCCCATTCAGCAGCAATCTGCAACGGCCAGCCATGTGGATGGGCTCCCATGTTGATGTCCCTGCCATAGTGCGCAAAATGCAGGGGACCGGCACCCAGCAGAGGACGACTCATCGTCATCTCTATGGCACGCTGCCATAATGCGCCTCGACTGCTACCGGGATTTTCAATGGATCGCTCTACAATTTCATTTAAAAGCCAAAATGGCTGCAAGCCCATCAGAATTGGAAGCAATATAAAAAACACGATATAAGCTGCCAAGCCCGCGATAGCGCTCAATAGCATGACTCGGCACCACGGCAGCGCTTGCCGACCTTGCCAAAAAATCACCATAGTCATCCCAGCCAAAATACCCACAAAAGTACCGCGTCCAGCGGATAAAAACAATAGCATCCACCACAAGGAAAGTAGAACCCACCAGTAGTGGGCCGGATTTGTGGTTGTAGGGCCTCGCTGAACACTGCGCAGCGTCAGCAATCCCAGCAATGGCAAACTAGTGGTTTGTATATGGTTAAAAAATCGGTGATTAGTAAAACCAATTATAAACTCATATGCATACAACTGCGTACCGGACTGCAATACCCAAACATAGACAAGCGCCACATTAAAAATATAAAGAGCGCACCCAGCACCCAATACCAAAAGTACCAGGTCGAGTTGCTGTTTTGAATTTTTCGCCACTTCATTTGCGATAATTCCACCAAGCAGCAGCAGCAAACCAAAACTGGACCACTCATATAGTGCATGACGTGGTGAGTAAGCCGTCACACTGGAAAAAAACCCGAATATAAAAAATATTGCAATTAACCCCGCGATGGGCTTTCCAATGCTTACCCATACCGGCGTGTCACACCATAGATTCAATATTAGCAATAGGGCACCCAGCGAAAGACATAGAACTTCTAGTACCCGCTGGTCATCGTGATAGCCAGAATTAGTCAGCCTCAAGAAAGTGGACGTTAACGGGCCTAGCACCACCATGACACTCACGATAAATGGTATTGAATATATTTTTTTAGCCAGTAAAGAAATGGGTCTTTTGAACAAAACGATCGCCTAAATGATTAAAAATCAAAGCACAAAAAAAAGACGGCCTCAAGGCCGTCTTTTTAGATTAGTTCAAGAGAATTAAGAAGCTGGGCAGGTCTTAGGAGCAATTTTACTAACAACGGTGGTGGTACAGGTCCATGCACCAGGGTTGGTTGTTACATCATCGGCAGCGCGCGCCCAAGTGATTGTCTTACCACTCACCTGCGTACCACCAATCATCGTGCAACCAATGGTAGCGACGCCTTTGTTGGCCACAGCGAATGCAGCCGAGATCGCCGAGCAGCGCGTTGTGGCAGTCTGCAATCCAATCTGATCGGCGGTAGTGACCGCCTCACCATTGGTAATCTTCACTTCCATATTGGCTTTACCAGGCGTAATTTCGGCCAGCGACGCAGAAACTTGCGACTTGGCGGTGTAATCCTGGTATGCAGGCAGAGCCACGGCAGCCAAGATACCGATAATCGCCACAACGATCATCAATTCGATGAGGGTGAAACCCTTTTGGATAGAACGCTTCATTTAAAAACTCCTTGGTTGAAAACTGACTTTCAATCTGAGCAGGTTCTGTGCCAGCGTGTTTAGACTACCAAGCAAGTAATTTTCAGAGTAAAAAACTAAAAAAGTTACATTTTTGACGTTTTGCACCATTTTTTATGACATTGTTGTCAACACTTGTGAAAAACTTACAATTTAAACACCTGACCGGCCTGCAACCATTCGATGGGATGCATGGCGGTCTTGCTCGTTCGGTGCGTTAGTTTTTCCAGTTCGGCCATGATGCGCTCTTTCTGGGCAGGCTTGAGGTGGGTAAGATAGATCGGGTAGCATCTGCCCGCCTCGATGCAGTCAAGCTCTGCCGCCAGTGACTGCGGGCACAGATGCTGGCTGCGCTCTGCCAGTTCGGCATCGCAGTTGCTAAAAGCCGTCTCAATGACCAGCATGGCAACGTCCATGCGGTTCAGGCGTGCCCATAAGGCCGGGTTATGAGACGTGTCGCCCGTGAAAACCCAGTTTCCTCCCAAGCTACCAGCAACGGCATAACCGGCAGCAGGCACACTGTGAACGGCAGGCAGCACCTCCACCGTTTTACCTGCCAGCAAGATGGTTTGTCCCAGCTCCAGGGGATGAAAAAGGATGAAAGGCGCTGCGGGCGTCGGAAGGCGCGAGAAATCGGGCCAGATGACGTTGTTGAAAATATGGGTTTTCAGCGCATCAATCGTCGCTTGCAGGGCATAAACCTGTACCGGCCTATCGCGCTGCGCCGCTACGCTGTCGATCATCAGCGGCAGCGCAGCAATATGGTCCAGGTGGGAATGGGTCAGCAAGACATGATCAATGACCAGCATTTCATCCAGCGTCAGATCCCCCACGCCGGTGCCGGCATCGACCAGCAGATCGTGGTCGAGCAGAAAAGACGTGGTGCGGCAGTCCTTGGCAATGCCGCCCGAGCAACCGAGTACGCGCACTTGCATGCGGTGTTCCTGTTTATTTCTGTTCAGCGCAAGAAAGTCTCGATCTGCTTGTCACTCAATAATGCGCAAACTCCATCTGCGTTCCGGCCAACTCAATCATGTCGCCGTTCTTCATGGCCATCGGCTCATCGCCCACCGGCATGCCATTGAGCGTCACTCTCTTGGCGCCTTCCACATGGGCCAGCACAAAACCATGCGGCCTTTTGGTGATGGCGGCCACCGCGATGCCGGGCTTGCCAATCGTCGTCACCACCTTGAGCAGGGCCACTTCCCGGCCAGCCGCGCTGCCCGACATGACCCGAATCAAGGCCGTTCCAGTGCTGGTGGCGTCGATCCCCTCGGCAGGCGAGGCGGCTTCATTTACATACTGGATGCGGTACTTGCCAATTTCGATGACATCATGGTTTTCCAGCATCTGCTTCTTGACGGTCTTGCCATTGACATACGTGCCGTTAGTGCTGTTGAGGTCTTCGATATAGACCTCGTGACCCGACAACTGCAAAACGGCATGCTCTCCACTGATGGCCAAGTTGTCGATGACGATATCGTTATAGGGCCTGCGCCCCAGAGAAGTCCGGTCTTTTGACAACTGGAATTCCTTGATGATGATGCCCTCCATGGAGATAATCACTTTCGGCATGGCCGACTCCTGTCTGTTTTTAAAATTTGAATCATGGTTCTATTTCCCCAGCATTCTGGACAGCAGCCCGCGCGGGGCCAAGTCTTCTGTCACCAGGACCAGTAGAACAGCAATATTATCCCGGCCGCCCCCCTTCCTGGCCGCTTCCACCAGCGCCAGCTTCTTTTGTTCCAGGGTACTACGGGCGTCACGCAGAATCACCGCGATATCGGCATCGCTGACCATGTCTGACAGGCCATCCGAACACATCAGGTAAATATCGCCGGGCTCCAGTCGGTGCTCGTTGATCTCCAGCAGCACCTCGTCCTCCACCCCCAGGGCGCGGGTGATGAGGTTGCGGTTCTGGGCTGTCAAAGCCTGCTCGGGCGTGACCAGACCGGCGTCAATCTGCTCTTGCAGCAGGGAGTGGTCTTTGGTGAGCTGCACCAGCTCCTGAGCGCGCAGGCGATAGCAGCGCGAATCGCCAATATGGCCCAGCATCAGCCGGTTTTCCTGAAAAACGCCCATTACCAGCGTGGTACCCATGCCCTCGTAATGGCGGTTGGAGCGGGCCGCATGAAGAATCGAATGGTTGGCATTTTCCACACAGATTCCCATCGCCCGACGCACCTCTTTGGTCGTGGCCTGTACGCCGGCCTGCGCCAGCCAGCGCCCCATTTCCGACTTGATGAACGCGACCGCCATGCCGCTGGCCACTTCGCCCGCGTTATAGCCCCCCATGCCGTCGGCCAGCAAGCACAGCCCGGTGTCGGCGTCAAACGCCACCGCATCCTCATTGTTTTTGCGTACCAGGCCTAGGTCGGTTTGGGTGCAAATTTGATACATCATCATGGTCGTGCTCAGTCTCGGTAGCGGTATCGATCAACGGTAATCGCTACCCTTGAAATCTCATGTTGTTGTCAAACTCTGTGATCTTTTGGGCAGTGACGGCCTGATGAGCCGCATCATGACGCCGAAAAAATCGGTACTCCAAGCATGAAATGAGCCACTTATTGATGGGTGCATGAATAGCCTGGCAGTTTTTGCGCATCAATAGCGACGCTTGACTGTAACAGGCCGAGAAAGGCTGGACCTTAACAGACGTTGAAATGCTGGACAAGGCACTTTCTCACGAATTTTTGAAAGCTTCTGGAATTTCCCTCTGCGCAAGTACTCGCAAGTACCCCCTAGCACACCGGAAGCGCCAACCCTGCCCTTTTTTCAAATTCCTGTGCTAGTGGCGACCGAAAAAAAGACCGCCTGTCATCGCTGACAGGCGGTCTTTTTTGGGGAAACTGCCTGCCCATGCGTGGCTTGGCGCCGCGCATGGAAAAGATCTGCTTATTTCAGCAGCGCCTTGAGCAATTTCGCCATTTCCGACGGGTTGCGCGTGACCGTGAAGCCGCAGGCTTCCATGATCGCCAGCTTGGCGTCAGCCGTGTCGGCGCCGCCAGAGATCAGCGCGCCGGCGTGGCCCATGCGCTTGCCGGCAGGTGCCGTCACGCCAGCGATGAAGCCGACGATAGGCTTTTTCATGTTGGCCTTGCACCACTCAGCGGCTTCGGCTTCATCGGGGCCGCCGATTTCGCCAATCATGATGACGGCGTCGGTGTCCGGGTCGTCATTGAAGGCGCGCATCACGTCGATGTGCTTCAAGCCATTGATCGGGTCGCCGCCGATGCCGACAGCGCTGGACTGGCCCAGGCCGATTTCGGTCAATTGCGCCACGGCTTCATAGGTCAGCGTGCCCGAGCGCGACACAACGCCGATGCGGCCAGCGCGGTGGATGTGACCGGGCATGATGCCGATCTTGATCTCGTCAGGCGTGATCAGGCCGGGGCAGTTGGGGCCGAGCAGCAGGGTCTTCTTGCCGCCGGCCGCTTCCTTGGCCTTCATGCGGTTGCGCACTTCGAGCATGTCCTTGACGGGGATGCCTTCGGTGATGCAGATCGCCAGGTCCAGGTTGGCTTCAACGGCTTCCCAGATGGCGGCAGCGGCGCCGGCTGGCGGCACATAGATCACCGACACGGTCGCGCCCGTGGCCTGGGCGGCCTCGGTCACGTTGGCGAAAATCGGGATGCCTTCGAAGTCTTCGCCGGCTTTCTTGGGGTTCACGCCCGCCACGAACGCTTCCCGGCCGTTCGCGTACTCGCGGCACATGCGGGTGTGGAACTGACCGGTCTTGCCGGTAATGCCCTGCGTGATGACTTTGGTGTTTTTGTTGATGTAGATCGACATGTGTGGTTCTCCTGGCTTACTTGGACACGGCTTCGACGATCTTCGTCGCAGCTTCGGCCATGGTGTCTGCGGCGATGATGGGCAGGCCGGAGTCGGCCAGCATCTTCTTGCCCAGGTCTTCGTTGGTGCCCTTCATGCGCACCACCAGCGGCACGGACAGGTTCACCGCCTTGCAGGCAGCGATCACGCCGTCGGCAATGGTGTCGCACTTCATGATGCCGCCGAAGATGTTGACCAGGATGCCTTTGACATCAGGGTTCTTGAGCATGATCTTGAACGCTTCGGTGACTTTTTCAGCCGTTGCGCCGCCGCCCACGTCCAGAAAATTGGCCGGCTCGCCGCCAAACAATTTGATGGTGTCCATGGTGGCCATGGCCAGGCCGGCGCCGTTCACGAGGCAGCCGATGTTGCCGTCCAGCGAGATGTAGGCCAGGTCGAACTTGGAGGCCTCGACTTCAGCCGGGTCTTCCTCGTCCAGATCGCGGTAAGCGACGATGTCGGCGTGGCGGAACAGCGCGTTCGGATCAAAGTTGAACTTGGCGTCCAGCGCCATCAGTTCGTTTTTACTATTGCGGTTCAGCGGGTTGATTTCGACCAGCGACGCGTCGGTGTCCATGTAGCACTTGTAGAGCTTTTGGAAGATGTCCACGGCCTGCGCGGTGGACTCGGCGGGCAGGCCGATGCCGTTGGCGATTTTTGCCGCTTGCTCTGCGTCCAGACCGGTCAGCGGATCGATGTACTCGGTGATAATTTTTTCAGGGGTGGAATGCGCCACTTCCTCGATGTCCATGCCGCCTTCGCTCGACGCGATGAAAGCGACTTTTTGCGTGGCGCGGTCGGTCACCAGGGAAACATAATATTCTTTTTGGATATCGGCGCCGTCTTCGATGTAGAGGCGGCGAACCTTCTGGCCTTCGGGGCCGGTCTGGTGCGTAATCAATTGCATGCTCAGGATTTCGCCGGCGATGCGCTTGACGTCTTCAATCGTCTTGGCCACCTTCACGCCGCCGCCCTTGCCGCGGCCGCCCGCGTGGATTTGCGCCTTGACCACCCACACCGGGCCGCCGAGCTTTTGCGCGGCTTCCACCGCTTCTTGCACCGTGAACGCAGGAATACCGCGCGGCACCGGCACACCAAAATTGCGCAAGATTTCCTTGCCTTGGTACTCGTGAATTTTCATGAAAAAACCTTCAGGATTCGGTAAAAGAGGGGTGCAACAGAGGTTTGGGCAGGGCTGTTGGAGAGCAAGAACAGGCCCTATCGGCTCAAAACCAGCGTGTTAGCGGGTTACTGCAGGCAGCAACTGGCAAATGTATCATGGTGCGACGCACAATTCTTGTGCGGACCTTACACCCGCGAGAGACTGAAAATAAATAATTATGTTTGGTCTCTGCTGTTTTTTGCTTTGTTCCTGAAAGTCTTTATGCCCAAAATTTTTATCGATGGTGAAGCTGGCACGACCGGCCTGCAAATCCGCGAGCGCCTGCAAGCCATGCCCCAGATCGAGCTGGTCAGCATCGCGCCCGAGCTGCGCAAGGACGCGGGCGCCAAGCGCGCGCTGATGGCCCAGGTGGACCTGGTGATCCTGTGCCTGCATGATGACGCGGCGCGCGAGTCCGTCGCCATGATCGACGGCCTCAAACAGTCCGGCGCCGCTAAAGTTCCGAAAATCATCGACGCGTCCACCGCGCACCGCACGGCGCCGGGCTGGGTTTTCGGTTTTCCGGAACTCACCCAGGGCCAGCGCGAAGCCGTCGCCGGCGCCCAGCGCGTGGCCAATCCGGGCTGCTACGCCACCGGCGCGATTGCGCTGATCCGCCCGCTGGTCGAGGCCGGCCTTATCCCGGCGGATTTCCCGCTGTGCCTGCCGGCCGTGAGCGGTTATTCGGGCGGCGGGCGCCAGATGATCGAGGCTTATGAAGCGGGCAGCGCGCCCGCTTTTGAACTCTACGGCCTGGGCCTGGAGCACAAGCACCTGCCCGAAATCATGGCCTACACCGGCTTGAGCCGCCGCCCGGTGTTTGTGCCATCCGTGGGCAATTTCATTCAGGGCATGCTGGTGCAACTGCCGCTGCACCTGGACCTGCTGCCCGGCCAGCCCACGGCCGCGCAACTGCACGAAGCGCTGCAACAGCATTACGCTGGCAGCGAATGGGTGACGGTCGAGGAAGCGCCCGCCTCCGGCAAGCTCGACGCGCTGGCGCTCAAGGACACCAACAAGATGGAATTGCGCGTCTTTGGCAACGAGACCTACCGCCATGCCCTGCTCGTGGCGCGGCTGGACAACCTGGGCAAGGGCGCATCAGGCGCTGCCGTGCAGAACCTGAAGCTGATGCTGGGAATTTAAAGCGCCCTGCAACGAAAAACCGCCCTGACGGGCGGGTTGCTTGACACCCCTGGGCTTGCAGCCCAAAGCGGTTGCCGGGCCTTGTTAACGGCCGTCGCCGTCAAAATCGCCTGGCAGTGCCCGCTCGACGCGGTGCCAGGCGTCACGGGTGGCATGGCGTGCCTGGCCCCAGCTCAGGCGTGACGCGCCGCGCAGGCGTTCCCAGTCGCTCTGCAGTGTTGTTTCCACCTCTTCAAAGGTACGCCCCTCATAACGGTTGCGGCTCTCGTAACCCAGGCGGTAAGCCGGCAGGTAGTCATCGTCATAGGAATAACCGTCCACGTACCCGGGCCGGGTGTTGTAGCTGCTGCGCCAGTAAGTATCCTCGGCAGCCGGATTGACGGCGGTTGCCACGCCATTGCCGGCGGCTGCACCAGCCAGGCCACCGACGGCAGCACCGACCGCCATGCCGATGGGACCGCCCACGGCGCCGAGCATGGCGCCTGTCGCCGCGCCGGCTCCTGCGCCAACGCCAGTGCCCAGGTTGTGATCGCCAACTTCATCACTGCCCTTGGGGTTGACTGCCTCTCCCGCACCCTTGCCAGCCATGTGGCCTGCGCCGGCACCCACGGCGGCCCCCACAATAGCGCCGACAGGACCGGCTATCGAACCGACTGCCGCGCCAGCAAGCGCACCCCCGCCAGTGCCAGCGCCCGAAGCCAGATGATGGTCTTTCAGGTCATCGCCGATTTTCGGATTGACGACTTCAGCGACACCGCCGCCGGCCTTGTCACCGGCCACTGCGCCAATCGCAGCGCCAGCGGCCATGCCGATCGGACCGGCAACTGCACCGATGGCAGCACCAGCCAGTGCGCCACCGCCCGCGCCCACGCCGGACGCCAGGTTGTGATTTTGCAGATCGTCAGCCCTTTTGGGATTGGCGACTTCGCCCGCGCCTTCACCGACCTTGCCCCCAGCCACCGCGCCAATGGCCGCACCGGCTGCCATGCCAATGGGACCGCCAACGGCACCGACGGCGGCACCCGCGAGTGCGCCACTGCCTACGCCTACGCCAGTGGCGAGGTTATGGTCACCCAGACGGTCGGTCGGCTCAGGATTGACGACTTCGGCCGCACCGCGCCCGGCCATGCCACCTGCCGCAGCGCCGATGGCCGCGCCAACGGCCATGCCCACCGGGCCGCCCACTGCGCCGATACTGGCGCCCGTAATGGCCCCGCCGCTGGCGCCGACAGTGGTGCCGATAGCGTGTTCAGCAGGTGCGCCGCCTTCAGTAGGATTCATGCCCTCTGCAACGCTTTTGCCTCCCAAGCCGCCCGCAATGGCACCAATGGCTGCGCCCACGACGGTTCCCACGGGGCCGGCAACGACTGTGCCCAGAGCAGCGCCAGTGACAGCGCCTCCCGCGGCACCAACGCCTGTGCCCACAGGATGAGCGCCGGGCTCGCCGGTAATGGGGTCTTGATTGCGCGGATTGGTATCACTCATGGCTGTCTCTCCTAAAGATGAACAATTGATAGTGCAAGCAGCCAACCCTGGCTGTCGCCTGCACCGGTTGGCACAGTGTTTTCATACAAACTGCTGCGTTGCCCCCGGCACCTCGAATGTCGTCTGCAGAGCTTAGACGTTGTGTCAGAAAGTATCCTTTGCAACTGTCGTCCAGTAGAGTTGGAGGCCGTCAGCAACACAACCGCAGCCAAGGCTGGCTTGCTGTTCAGGCCGTATCCGGCTCCGGCCGGGCCTGTCTTGTCGGCTTGCCCCTCATAGGAGGTAAATTCCCTGGATGCGCCTGTCCATTGTCATGACATCCATTGGCCCAGGTCGCAGCACTTGTCAAGGCAAACCACTGGGGACTGGGACCAAAGCGTGTTTATGTTTCAGGGAGTAAAAAGTGTATGACCACGGGTTGAACCTGATAGTCGGCCCCGCTGGTCACTTTCTGCCAATGCACATCTCTGCCCATATCGACCACAGCGCCACCCCAGAGCCAAAAGCAAGCCCTTCAGCAAGACGCAATGACCGCTGACCGCTGACCGCTGTTCATCCAAGGCCTATAAGGCTTCATGGCGATGCAACCGTATGCGTTCACTCACCTGTTGATTCATCACCCGAGAACATATCCTTCAGCGATGCACTGGTCACCTTGCGAACCACCCCGCCGCTGAAACCACGGGCGGCCAGAAATCGCATCTGTTTGGCCCGCCCGGCGGCATCCGCAGCGGGACCGTCGAACTTCTTGCGCCAGACTTCGCGGGCGCGCTCAAACTCGCTGCCCTTGAGGCTGGCTACGGCCTGGCTCACCAGTTGTGCGCCCAGCCCCTTGTTCTGCAACTCATGCCGGATGCGCGCCGCGCCAAAACGCCCGGCCCGCCGGTTGACCACAGACTCCACCACCCGCGCTTCGCTGATGAAATCCTTGGCTTGCAATTCATCGAGCACCTGCGCCAGTTGGCCCGGCGTTTCCTCATGGGCTGCCAGCTTGCGCTCCAGCTCGGCCCGGGAATGCTCCCGGGCCGCCAGGTAGCGCAAGGCGCGGCCCTTGAGGGACAGGCCAAAGCCGGAGCGGGCCGCTGGTTTGTCCTGAGTCATGACCTTGCACCTCCAGAGCAAAGGTTTTCACGGCGCAGATGCCACGTCTGCTGACAAATCAGCTGCACTTTTGAAAACCGCATCCGGGCCTGATGGGACATCAAAGTTCGCCTCAAGGCGCGACCGGGACCGCTTTGCCAGCCTTTTCAGCTTTTTCAGGCTTGTCCTTGGTGGGCGCCTCGGTCGCGCCCGCAGCCGCCTGCACCAGCGGAATGCCCAGCGACTCGCGCACCTTGTTTTCAATTTCAATCGCCAGCGCCGGGTTTTCGCGCAGGAATTCGCGCGAGTTGTCGCGGCCCTGGCCGATTTTTTCGCCGTTGTAGGCGTACCAGGCGCCAGACTTTTCAATGATGTGGCCGGCCACGCCCAGGTCCAGCACCTCGCCCAGGCGGCTGATGCCCTCGCCATACAGGATGTCGAACTCGGCCGTCTTGAAGGGCGATGCCACCTTGTTCTTGACCACCTTGACGCGCGTTTCGTTGCCGATGACTTCCTCGCCCTTCTTGATCGAGCCGATGCGCCGGATGTCCAGACGCACCGAGGCATAGAACTTGAGCGCATTGCCGCCGGTGGTGGTTTCGGGCGAGCCGAACATCACGCCGATCTTCATGCGGATCTGGTTGATGAAAATCACCATGCAGTTGGCCTTCTTGATCGTGGCGGTGAGTTTCCTCAGCGCCTGGCTCATCAGGCGCGCCTGCAGGCCGGGCAGCGAGTCGCCCATCTCGCCCTCCAGCTCGGCCTTGGGCGTGAGCGCCGCCACCGAGTCGATCACGATCAGGTCCACCGCTCCGGAGCGGGTCAGCGAATCGACGATTTCGAGCGCCTGCTCGCCGGTGTCGGGCTGGGAAATCAGCAGTTCCTGCAAGTTCACGCCCAGCTTTTGCGCGTACTGGATGTCCAGCGCGTGCTCGGCATCGACGAAGGCGCAGGTGCCGCCGATTTTTTGCATCTCGGCAATCACCTGCAGCGTCAGCGTGGTCTTGCCCGAGGACTCCGGGCCGTAGATTTCCACCACCCGCCCGCGCGGCAGGCCGCCCACGCCCAGCGCGATGTCCAGGCCCAGCGAGCCGGTGGAGACCACCTGGATGTCCTCGATCACCTCGCCGGCGCCCAGCTTCATGATGGTGCCTTTCCCAAACTGCTTTTCGATCTGGGCCAGCGCGGCGGCAAGCGCCTTGGCTTTTTCAGTGTTCAGGGCGGCAGCGGGTTTGTTCGACAGTTCCATGAAAAATTTCCTTGAGAATCAATGACGTAAAAAGTTTTGCACGCACTTTTTACCGACAGTTCAGTCCTTACCTGAAGGCTGGACTGGGTGCATGGCCTGTACTTTAGAGGCAGCATATAAAGAAGTAAACCCTGTTTTTAGTCAGTTTGCCTGACCAATTAGGCTTTCCATCGGCTACCATTCCTCCATGCCAGACATCGACATGCCAAGTGCCCCTGCGGCTCACGACACCCGCTGGCGCCTCACGCATCTGGGGCGCCGGATGGGCCATGCCTTGCGCCGTTTTGACGAGCGCGTGTTATCCCTCATGGCCGGCAGCGTGGACGTGCCGCTGGCGCTGTCGAACCTGGCGGCGCGTGACCAGGTGGGCGCCGCGCACATCCACATCACGCGCCATCTGGCCGTCGGCGGCTCGCGCCTGACCGACCTGGCCGCCAGCGCCGGCATGAGCAAGCAGGCCATGGGCGACCTGGTGAACCAGTGCGAAGCCTGGGGCCTGGTACAGCGCGAAGCCGACCCGCACGACAAACGCGCGCGCCGCGTGGTGTTCACCGAAGCGGGCCTGGCCTGGCTGGAGGCCTTTCGCTGCGCGGTGGCGCAGGCCGAAGATGAATTTCGTCAAGCCGTCGGCGCCGATGTCGCCACCGTGGTAGCCCTGGGGCTGGAGGCCTATGCCGGGCCATGAAGCCGCCCTCAAGCCGGATCGAGGTGTTGAAAATAAGGCAACTGACGCCATCAGCACAAAAATCTTCATCCCATGCAGGCATTTGCCCGCAAATGCCTGGGACTGCCCTGCGCTAAGCGCCTAGAATTTGCAGCACAAGCAACCCGTCATTCCGCACACCTTGATGCGGTTGATCTCTGGAGACAAGCCCATGCGTATCTTGATTGCCGAAGACGACCAGGTTCTGGCCGATGGCCTGCTGCGCACCTTGCGCGCTTCCGGCGCGGCCGCGGACCATGTGTCCAGCGGCAGCGAAGCCGATGCCGCGCTGCTCACCAACACCGAGTTCGACCTGCTCATCCTGGACCTGGGCCTGCCGCGCATGCACGGGCTCGAAGTGCTCAAGCGATTGCGCGCGCGTGGCTCCACCTTGCCCGTCCTGATCCTGACCGCCGCCGACAGCGTCGAGGAGCGCGTCAAGGGCCTGGACTATGGCGCCGACGACTACATGGCCAAGCCCTTTTCGCTGCAGGAGCTCGAAGCGCGGGTGCGCGCCCTCGTGCGCCGCGGCATGGGCGGGGCCAGCAGCACCATCAAGCATGGGCCCCTGGTGTACGACCAGGCCGGGCGCGTGGCCACCATCGACGGCCAGATGCTGGAGCTCTCGGCGCGCGAGCTCGGGCTGCTCGAAGTGCTGCTGCAGCGCGCCGGGCGCCTGGTCAGCAAGGACCAACTGGTCGAGCGCCTGTGCGAGTGGGGTGAGGAAGTGAGCAACAACGCCATCGAGGTCTACATCCATCGCCTGCGCAAGAAGATCGAAAAAGGCCCGGTGCGCATCGCCACCGTGCGCGGACTGGGCTACTGCCTTGAAAAAATTCCCGGCTAAGCATGGCCCCCGCGCCTGTCGTGTCGCCTTCCTGCCCGGCCCGTGGCGGCTCAATGTGCCGCCGACGCCCCGGCGCGCGCCCGTTGGCCTGGCCGCCACGGCGTGCGCCTGACGCCCTTGTCATCGCGTGGCTTTGAGACTCTTTCAGCGCGAGCGGCGCAGCCTGTTTGGCGAGATCCTGGACTGGATGCTCACGCCGCTGCTGCTGCTGTGGCCCATCAGCATGGCGCTGACCTGGCTGGTGGCGCAGAACATCGCCGGCAAGCCCTTTGACCGGGCGCTGGAGTACAACGTGCAGGCGCTGGCCAAGCTGCTGGTTGTCAAGAACAACCAGGTGCAGTTCAACCTGACCGCGCCCGCGCGCGAAATCCTGCGCGCCGACGACACCGACCTGGTGTACTACCAGGTGATGGGCACGCGCGGCGAACACCTCAGCGGCGAGCATGACCTGCCCGCGCCGCCCGAAGAGGAAGAAAAACCCAGCAGCGGCGCCGTGCGGCTGCGCCTGGACGTGATCAATGGCGAAGACGTGCGCGTGGCCTACACCTGGATCCAGCTGGAGCTCAAGGACGCCGCCCCGCCGCCGGTGCTGGTGCAAGTCGCCGAAACCATGGAAAAGCGCAAGACGCTGGCCACTGAAATCGTCAAGGGGACGATGGTGCCGCAGTTCGTCACGCTACCGCTGGCGGTGCTGCTGGTGTGGCTGGCGCTGGTGCGCGGCATCAAGCCACTGGCGCAGCTCGAAAAGCGCATCCGCGCGCGCAAGTCCGACGACATGAGCCCGCTCGACGACACCGCCGTGCCCGAGGAGGTGGCGCCGCTGGTGTCCTCCATCAACGATTTATTGAGCCGCCTGACGGTCTCGCTCTCGACGCAAAAGCGCTTCCTGGCCGACGCCGCCCACCAGCTGAAAACCCCGCTGGCCGGCCTGCGCATGCAGGCCGATCTGGCGCAGCGCGAAACCGACGCCGACGAGCTGAAAAAGTCGCTCAAGAACATCGGCCTGGCCAGCGTGCGGGCAACGCACACCGTGAATCAGTTGCTGGCACTGGCGCGGACCGAAACCACCGGCCGCGCCCTGCCCAAGCACCGGCTGGACATGGTGGACATCGCCTCCGAAGTCATGGCCGACTCGGTGCCGCGCGCGCTCGACAAGAAGATCGACCTGGGCTACGACGGCCCCGAGCCCGGCGACCCGAGCACCCACATGGAAGGCAACCCGACGCTGCTCAAGGAGATGGTGCGCAACCTGGTGGACAACGCCATCAACTACACCCCCGAAGGGGGCCAGGTCACGCTGCGGCTGATGTCGGACCGCTTCAGCGGCGTGCTGGTGCTGATCGTGGAGGACTCCGGGCCGGGCATTCCCGAGTCCGAGCGCGAACTGGTGTTCCAGCCGTTTTACCGGGCGCTGGGCACCAACGTCGATGGCTCCGGCCTGGGGCTGGCCATCGTGCTGGAAATCGCCAACCAGCACGGCGCCACCATCACGGTGGAAGACGCCAGCCTGCCGGGCCATCCGCAGTGGCCCGGCACCCGCGTGACCGTGCGCTTTGTGGACATGGCCATGTACCTTCCCTGAGGCTTTGTCAAGCGCTGCCCGCAACCGGCCAGCACGCCAGCAGCACAACGCGGTATCGTCCTATAGCCGCCCGGTCTCAAGCGGCACAAACTTGGTTCTGACTGTGGTGCTGCCACAGTCAGAACCCTGCCAGAACCCGTCTGCGCTGTGCCCTTGTCTCTTCACCTGCCAACACCATGCCCGCCACCAGCCGCCTGAAAATTGGCCTTTCCGCCTGCTTTTCCCATGCCGATCCAGCCCGCTCCTATTTTTCTGGCAAGACCCTGCAGTATGTCGAGCAGTCGATTGCGCACTGGCTGATGTCCTCGGGCGCCATGGTGGTGATGGTGCCCTGCCCGACTGGCAGCACCCAGCGCGGCGATGTGACCTACGCCCATTACGCCCAGTGGCTCGACGGCCTGGTGCTGCACGGCGGCGCCGATGTCTGGCCCGGCAGCTATGGCGAGACGCCGCTGCAGGACAAATGGTCGGGCGACCGCATTCGCGACGACTACGACAAGGCGCTGGTGGCCGCTTTCGAGGCGCTGGACAAGCCGGTGTTTGGCGTCTGCCGCGGCCTGCAACTGCTCAATGTCGCCTTTGGCGGCACGCTCTACCAGGACATCCAGACCCAGGTGCCGCACTCCTTTGTCCACCGCGACGCCGACATCTACGACCTCAATTTCCACAGCATCGAGATCGTGCCGGGCAGCCGGCTCTCGGCGCTCTACCCCGGCGTGGAGCGTGCGCGCGTCAACAGCATCCACCACCAGGCGATCAAGGACTTGTCGCCCGAGTTCGTCGCCGAAGCCCACAGCGTGAGCGACGGCATCATCGAGGCCATCCGCCGCAAGGACCCGGCCAAGAGCTACATCGCCGCGCTGCAGTGGCACCCGGAGTTTCACCGGCCCGGCGCCGACACGATTGACGACGCGGCGGTGCTGAAGGACTTTTTGGGCGCAGTAGGGGAAGCCAAAAAGCGGCACACGGCCTGATGAAGCCGTGATGCAGGGGGGCAGGGGTGCAGGGGGGCAGGGGGGCAGGGGGGCAAGAATCCCTCAAAAATTCGAGTTCCTTGCGCCTGTTGAATCACCTGCGGGCCACATCGCCAGCCCGCCGCCGCTGTCTCAGCTCAAGTGCTTGCCCACGATCCCGGCCAGCTCGAACATCGTCACCTGCGGGCGGCCGAACACCGCCAGCAGCTTGGCGTCGGCATTGATGGCGCGCTTGTTGGCCGCGTCCTGCAGGCCTTCGGCCTTGATGTAGTCCCACAGCTTCTTGATCACCTGGGCACGCGCCACCGGCTCGGCGCCGATCACGGCAGCCAGCGCCTCGCTGGGCTTGAGGCCGGCCCCTGGCGTGGTCTTGCGTTCGGCTTTGGGCTTGGCGGCGGCGCTGGTTTTTGCAGCCGCCGCTGCGCCGGTTTTCACTGGCGCTTTTTTGGCCGCAGCTTTTTTGACCGCCGGCTTGGCCGCAGCAGTTTTGGCGCCGGCGGTTTTGGCTGCCACGGTCTTGCCAAACGGCGTCTTGACCGTGCCGCTCCTGGCGGCAACCCCCGGCTTGGGCGGGAACTTGGACGGGGCGAATTCGAAATTCACCTTGCCCGCTTCCGCGTCCCACACCAGGTGCGCCTTGAAGGCACGGCGGGTTCGCATCGAGACAAACTTGTCCAGCAAATCGGTCTTGCCGGTGGCCAGCAATTTAATCATCTGCTCGCGCTCGACGGGCTGCTGCAGGATGACGTGGCCGGTCTTGAAATCGCAGCTCGGCGTGGGCTGGGCCAGCGTCGGCACCGATTTCTCGCACACGTAGTTCTTGGCCAGCTCGTACACGGCGCTGGCGCATTTCGGGCAGGGGCCCAAGGATTCCTGGCCGCTGAAATCGACAATTTCTCCGGTCTCGGCAGCCTTGTCGTCGCCGAAATCGAATTCGAGCTTGTAGTTCTTCGTTTCCTCATCGAACTTCAGCACGATCTCGGCGGTGAAAGGCCAGCCGGCCTTGGACCTGAAACCTTCGAGCGGGCCTATTTTCTTGTCCGTCAGGAACTGCTCGACTTCGGCGGTTTCAAAGGTGCGGCCGGCCGGGGTCTTGCCAAAACTGAAACCGCAGCCTTCGCCGCTGCCGCTCTCGCCCACGCAGGCGTAGCGGCGGTAGTTTTCCCTGATCACGCCGCCGCAGTTCGGGCAGCGCGCGTTGAGCGTCGCGTAATCGCCCGGAATGGAGTCGCGGCTGTAGCCCTTGGCCTTGGCCACCAGGCGCTCGGTCATGGTGGCGATGTCGGCCATGAAGGTTTCGCGGCTGAGCTTGCCCTGCTCCATTTGCGCCAGCTTGTATTCCCACTCGCCGGTCAGCGCGGCCTTGGACAATTCCTGCACATCGAGGCCGCGCAGCAGCGTCATCAGCTGAAACGCCTTGGCGGTGGGAATCAGCTCGCGGCCTTCGCGCAGCATGTATTTCTCGGCGATTAACCCTTCGATCGTCGCGGCGCGGGTGGCCGGCGTGCCCAGGCCTTTTTCCTGCATCGCTTCGCGCAACTCGTCGTCGTCGATGGTTTTTCCAGCGCCCTCCATCGCGCCGAGCAGCGTCGCTTCGCTGTAGCGCGCGGGCGGGCGGGTCTTTAATCCCTTGGGCTCGACGGCCTGCACGCCCACCAGTTCGCCGGGCTTGACCGGCACCAGGCTCTGGCCCTTGTCGCCTTCCTTGGCGTCAAGCACTTCGCCAGCGGCTTCCTTGCCGTAGATCGCCAGCCAGCCGGGTTTGACCAGCACCTTGCCCTCGGTCTTGAAGCTGTGGCTGCTCGCGGCGCCCACGCTCCCCGCTGCAGATGATTCACGGCCCGGCGCTACAGCCACCGTGGAAACACGCGTCGTGACGAGAAATTCAGCGCTGGGGAAAAACACCGCCATGAAGCGGCGCACCACCAGATCGTAGAGTTTCTGTTCGGTCTCGGACAGGCCGCTGGGCGCCTGCAGCGTCGGGATGATGGCAAAGTGGTCGCTGACCTTGGCGTTGTCGAAGATGCGCTTGGTCGGCTTGATGTAGTTGCCCTTGAGCGCCGTGGCCGCATGCGGCGCCAGGTGCGCCATGCCGCTCTTGGCCAGCATTTCAAAGGTCTGCTGGACCACCGGAACGTAATCTTCCGGCAGCGAGCGCGAGTCGGTGCGCGGGTAGGTCAGGGCCTTGTGGCGCTCGTACAGGCTTTGCGCGATGGCCAGCGTCGTCTTGGCGGAAAAGCCGAATTTGCCGTTGGCTTCGCGCTGCAGCGAGGTCAGGTCGAACAGCAGGCCGGCCGCCTGCGTGGTGGGACGGGATTCTTCCGTCACCGTCGCGCGCTGGCCGCGCACCGCGTCGGCAATGGCGCGCGCCTCGGCTTCGCTCCAGACGCGGTCGGCTTTGAGTTCGGGATCGGGCTCGGCGCCCTCCCCGCTGGCGGCGTTATTGGCAGTGGCGGCGTTTGCGGCGTTCGCAGCGTTGGCGGTATTGGCGGTATTGGCGGCGCTGGCAGCGGCACTCGCAGCATTGGCGGCGCTGGCGCCCTGGGCGCCCTGGGCCGCAGCGCGTTTCCATTTCGGGTCGAACCATTTGCCCGGATACTCGCCCGCCTCGGCGGCAAAGGTGGCATGGATTTCCCAGTAGTTGCGGCTGACGAACTTGCGGATTTTTTCCTCGCGCTCGACCACCACCGACAGCGTGGGCGTCTGCACCCGCCCGACCGTTGTCAAAAAGAAACCGCCGTCGCGCGAATTGAAGGCCGTCATGGCGCGCGTGCCGTTGATGCCCACCAGCCAGTCGGCCTCGGAGCGGCAGCGCGCCGCATCGGCCAGCGGTTTCATTTGCGCGTCCGTGCGCAGCGCGTCAAAGCCGTCGCGGATGGCCGCGGGCGTCATCGATTGCAGCCACAGGCGCTTGACCGGATGGTTGCTCTTGGCGTACTGCTGGATCAGCCGGAAGATCAGTTCGCCCTCGCGGCCCGCATCGCAGGCGTTGACCAGCGCGCCCACGTCCTTGCGCTTGGTCAGCTTGACGATGGCGTTGAGCCGTGTCTTGGTCTTGTCCATCGGTTTCAGGTCGAAATACGGCGGAATCACCGGCAGGTTGGCAAAACTCCACTTGCCGCGCTTGACATCGAACTCCTCGGGTGCCTGGATTTCCACCAGGTGGCCGACCGCCGAGGTGACGATCCAGTCATCGCTTTCAAAGTACTCGTCGTGCTTGTCGAACTTGCCCGCCGTGGGCGTGAGGGCGCGCACGATGTCTTGTGCGACCGATGGTTTTTCAGCAATTACCAGTGTTTTCATAAAAATTCTTCAACCTTGTCCATTTTTAGGGACAGTTCCCTGCTTGGTGCCATGCTGGCTTTTTCTTCATCCATATCAGAAAGCCCCTAGCTTGCAAGGCTTTGTGCCTCACTACAATACGGCCTTCCCGCGCATGCACGCGCGCCGGTGCGCACGCACACACATGAATTAACCATACCAAAAAAACCGCCGTGCCAAAAACCAAGGCCTCCGCGCCGCCCCCACCGCCAGCCCGGCAGGCAAGCGACACACGCCGGATTCAGACCCGGCGCTCGGGCGTGCATGGCAAGGGCGTGTTTGCGCTGCAGGACCTGGCCGAGGGCGAAACCCTCATCGAATACACAGGCGAGGTCATCAGCTGGCCTGAAGCGCTGCGCCGCCATCCGCATGACCCGGCCCAGCCGAACCACACGTTTTACTTTCACCTCGACGACGGCCAGGTGATCGACGCCAATGTGGGCGGCAATTCCTCACGCTGGATCAACCACAGCTGCCAGCCCAACTGCCAGGCCGACGAGGACGGCGGGCAGGTGTTCATCAAGGCGCTGCGCAACATCGCGGCGGGCGAAGAGCTGTTTTATGACTATGGCCTGATCATCGACGCCCGCTACACCGCCAAGCTGCTGGCCGATTACCCCTGCTGGTGCGGCGCCGCCAACTGCCGGGGCACACTGCTGGCGCCCAAGGGCCGACAGAAAAAAGGCAAAAAGAACTGAACCGAGTCCGGTCTTTTGCCTCCATTGGCTAGCTTCATCCCTTTTTCCTTATCCCTCTTGACCATCCGCTCCGTGACCTCGTCCCCGACCTCCATCATCCGCTGGCCCGCCGAGGCCGTGTGGGAAGCCGTGGCGCCTGTGCTGCCCGGCTTCACCGTGGAAGTGCTGCCCGAGATTGATTCGAGCAACAGCGAGCTGATGCGCCGCTTCAAGGGCGGCCCCGGCCGGCCGCCCCAGCCCGAGCCGCTGCTGCTGGTGGCCGAGCAGCAAAGCGCCGGGCGCGGGCGCCTGGGTCGCGCCTGGCAAAGCCGGCGCGGCGACAGCCTGACGTTTTCCCTGGGCTTGGCGCTGCAGCCGCTGGACTGGTCCGGCCTGTCGCTGGCCATCGGCATCAGCCTGGCCGAGAGCCTGGAGCCGCTGGCAGCGCGCCAGCCGCACCCAGCCGGCCAGCCCCGCATCGGCCTGAAGTGGCCCAACGACCTGTGGCTGTCCACGCCGCAGGGCGAGCGCAAGCTCGCCGGCATCCTGGTGGAAACGGCCAACGGGCCCGGGCTGCGTTACGTGGTCATCGGCATCGGCATCAACATCCGGCCGGTCGCGCTGGCGGAGCCCGCTCAAGGGCTGCCAGCGGCCGCCGTGCCGCCGGGCTGCCTGCAGGAGTTCGACAGCAGCCTGGACGCTGCCGGCGCCCTGCTGCGCATCGTCCCGCCCTTGGTGCAGACTTTGCTGGCGTTCGAGCAGTTCGGCTTTGCGCCGTTCCAGGCCCGCTTTGCCGCGCGCGACGTGCTGGCGGGGCGCGCTGTCGGGCTTTCCGACGGCACCCAGGGCACGGCTTACGGCGTGAGCGAGACCGGCGCCCTGCGGGTACACACGGCAGGCGGCATGGTGGAGGTCACCAGCTCGGAAGTGAGCGTGCGCCCGCTCGCCGCCACGCCTGGCACCGCCGCAGGGGACAGGTCCTCATGCTGAGAGTGCTGGTGCTGGCGCTGTTGCTGGCCAATGCGGTTTACCTGGTCTGGGCGCAGGGCCTGCTGGGCGTCTATGGCTTTGGCCCGGTCAGCCAGGCCGAGCCGGAGCGGCTGGCCCAGCAGATCAGGCCAGAGGCGATACAGCTGCTGGGGGTGGCCACTGCGCCCCAGCCACCGGCCATGCCCCTGAACACCACGGCGCCGCCCCCGGCCCCGGCCGCAGCCACGCCCGGCAACGAGCCCGCGCCCGCCGCTGCAACAGCGCCCGTCGTTGCCGCCTCGGCGACGCCGGCCCCTGTTGCCGCAGCACCTCTTGGCGTACCTCTTGCCCTGCCTCTTGCCGTACCGGCTCCCGCGCCTGCGCTGGCCCAATGCCTGCAGGCGGGCCTCTTTACCGAGCGCCAGGCCAATGCCATGCGCCCGCGCCTGCAAGCCAGGCTGCCGCCAGGCAGCTGGTCGTTTGAAGGCACGGGAGAGCCGATCCGCTGGATGGTCTACATGGGCAAATACATCAGCCGCGAAGCCATGAACAGAAAGCGCGTGCTGCTCGACCAGGTGGGCGTGCCCTACCAGATCCCGGTCAGCCCGCTGCTCAACCCCGGCCTGTCCCTGGGCAGCTACAACACCCGCGCCGAGGCCGAGGCCGCCTGGAGCCAGTTTGCCGAACGCGGCATCCGCTCGGCGCGGGTGGTGCTGGAGCGGCCCGAGGTGCCCACCCAGTGGCTCAGGCTGCCGGCCGTCGATGCCGCCTTGCAGGCCAAGGTCAGCACCTTCATCCCGCAGCTGTCGGGCAAGCCGCTGCAGGCCTGCAGCCAGCCCTGAGCGAGGAGCGGGCTGCGCCCCGCAGGTGACTACACTCACGTCTTCCTTCTTCCTTCAACGTCCCCCAAGCAAGTTAGTCATCCCTCATGGACATGTTCATTCTGGCGATGTTGGCCGCCAGTGCCGCCTACATCCTCAAATTCAAGCAAGAGCGCAGGCGCATTGCGCTGCTGGGAAGCCATCTGGGAAACTACCAGATTGAAAAGCTCATGGAAACCCTCACCGAGGGCTACCAGCGCGCGCTCGGCGAAGAAGACCCGAACCGGCGCGAGCAGATCTGGCACCTGCTGGGCAGCAGCGAGACCCGGCTGTGCGAGCAGTTCAACAGCTTCGTGGCCGAGTTTGCCACTGTCGATGCGCTGCAGGCGCGGGTAAGCCGGCTGCCGGTGGCCCTTCCGTATGCCGAGCAGCTTTTTCCCAGCGCCACGTTTGACCTGCGCGCCGTGCTGGCCGTGCATGCGCAGGGCATGAGCCGGGCCGTGAGCAACAGCCAGAACCGCGCGCCCAAGGCCAGGGCTTTTACGCTGTCGGCCGAGATGTTTTTGATGCAGCACAGCTGCCACTGGTTCTGCAAGTCCAAGACCATCGCTTCGGCGCGGCTGATGATCCGGCACCAGAGCACTTACGAGCAGGCGCTGGCGGCGGTGGCGCCCGAGACGCGCCGCGCCTACGAGGCGCTGGTGGGCGGCTGAGGCAGTGCAAAGGCTCTTCTGAGGCACTGCGAAGGCGCTGCTGAGGCGCCCTCTAAAATCGCCCATGAAATTTTTTATCCGCCTCTTCTTCAAGACCCTGCGCACCGCCCTTGGCCCGGTGATGCTGCTCAAGGAAACCCTCACCCGGCCCCCCGGCCTGAGCCGCCCCCAGGCGGCGCAGGACAGCGTCGATCAGCAGTGCCAGTCCCTCGCCTTGTACCAGTACAAGACCTGCCCTTTCTGCATCAAGGTCAGGCAGGAAATCAGCCGCCTGTCGCTGAACATCCAGCGCATCGACGCGCAGCACGAAAGCCCTGACCGGCAGGCCTTGCTGCTGGGCGGCGGTCAGGCCAAAGTGCCCTGCCTGAGAATCACCGACCCCGCCGGTAACAGCCAGTGGCTCTACGATTCAGAAAAAATCGTCGCCTACCTGCGGGGACGGTTTGCCCCTGCGTAATTTCATTTCCTCTTGAAACCGCCCAGCATGAAAGCGCCAAGCCTCTTTTTTTGATTTTTTGTTGGCCAGGCCACGCTTGCCGGGCTTGATTGCAAGGAAAAAAGCAGTCAGGCGAAGTGCCGTGAACTGATGCAATGCGGCGCAGCATACTGACCACAGCCCGCCAGCGACGGGACAGGCCCGGCTCAATACAGGAAGCGATTGGCAACGTCCTACACACATCACAACGAGTGGATTACATTTTGCAGCACCACGGAAGCGTTCAATCGCTCGGTGGCGAACAAGGCGTTCACCGCAAACCGGGAACAGTTGCTTGCTGTACCCATCCATTCTTTTCACTCTCAAGAGGAACACCGAATGACATCCAAGAACCAAGGCAACCAGGGTCACCAGGCCAACCAAGGAAATCAGGGCAATCAAGGTGACAGTTCTAACCGTGGCGCAAACACTCAGCAGCAGCATGCCGAGGCCAGCCGCCAGGGCCAGAAGAATGAAGATAGGGGTTCCAACGCCAACCAGGCTGACAGCGGCACTGCCAGCGCAGGGAGCACCCGCAGCGGCACGCCCCAGCAGCAAGCCGAAGCCGGCCGCCAAGGCCAGAAGAATGAGGACAGGGGCAGCGCCAGCCAGGGGCAGGTCGACAGCGGCACCGGCAGCAACCGCGGCGGCATGTCCCCGCAGAAAAGCGACACGGGCCGCCCCGGCCAGAAGAATGACCAGCGCTAGGCCGGATTAAAGCTCAGGCAGCGGGCGCCTCAGGTGGCTCGCGGCTTGCGAAGGCGGCTGCAGGCCGCCTTTTTCGTGGCTGAAAAAACCGGGCCAGACCCTTATCGGCTCCAAAGGCGCGCTATGCAAAGCATTCACTCTGCCGCCAGCAAACAGACGAAAAAGCGGCTGGCTCAAGGCCCCGCCTGTGGCACGGCCTGCTGGCGGTTGTCCTCCACAATCGTCCGGGATGCGACAACTAACTCCAATCTTTTCAAGGCGTTGGCGCGCGCCGGACGGCCCTTTGGCGAAGTGCAGGCGGATTAGGTCGGCGTGAGAGTGCATGGTGTGAATGGATTTTTGAATAGATATCTGAATCGATCACCAGATAGCGCAAGGCTGGTTTTGGGACGGGAAGGCGCGCTGCTCAGCTCAAGGCACACCGGGCCAGGCCCGCTCAACCCAGCCGCGTCTTCAGTGCCATACCGCAGCGGTGCCCCTGGCTGAATGCCTCCTCAAACACCGAGTAGCCCGCCAGATCGCTGTGCGCAAACCGCAGCTGCTGCCAGGGCGCGGGCATCGGCTGCTGCAGGGCCAGAAGCGCCGCGCTGCTGCGGATGCCGGGCACCGGCGCGCTCATCGCATGGCCGTAGCGCATCACGTCCAGGCGCGTTGTCTTGGCCGGCAGGTCAGGGTGCGGCACACCCAGTTCGGCCAGCACGGCATCGCGCCAGTGTTGCCACGGCTGGGTGTAAAGGCTCTGCCGCTGGGCCGGGTCCATGCCAAAGGCGCGGTAGTAGGTCAGCACCGTGGCGCCGGGCACGGTCTGCAGGTTCTGGTGGCTGGCATCGACATAGCCCAGGCCGGGAAAGCGCGTATCGCCGCCGGGGTTGTAGATCACGCTGTCCCAGCTCGGGGCGGCGCCGGGGCGGTCGTGCAGCGCGGCCTTGAGGTGCAGGTTGACCACCAGCCAGGGCGCGTAGCGCAACTGGGCGGCGGCTGCTTTCAGGGCGGGCGGGGGGTTTTCAATCACGCGGGCGGCGATGAACAGCGGCAGCGCCACGATGCAGTGCGCCGCCTGCCAGCGCTCGACGGCCTGGGTGGCGGTGTTGAAGGCGTCCACCGCCACGCCGTGCTTGCCAGCGGCCACGCGCAGCACGACGCGGCCGGTTTTCAAACGCTCGCCCAGCGGCGCGGCCAGGCGCCGGGTGAGCCAGCCGTTGCCCTCGGGCCAGGTGAGGATGCCCGCTTCGCGCTCAGGCGAAGGCTCGGCGCCGGGCGCCTGAAAGCCGTGGCGGCTGGCAAAGTAGTGGATGCCGGCCCAGGCCGACACGCTGGCCAGACCCGCGCCGTAGTCGTCGCGGCAGCAGTAATCGAGATACCAGCGCAGGGCCGGGCTGGCGAGCTGGTTCTGGTTCAGCCAAGTCTCGAAAGTGATGGCGTCCAGCGCCCGATGGACGGGGCCGAGTTCGCTCTGGCCCACCGGCATGGTGAAGCGGGCGCTGGCGGATAGATCCACCACCAACCGGGCAAAGCGCCGGTAATCGGCCAGGGTGGCGGCGTCCACGTCCTGCAGCGGCAGCAGGCCTTCCTGCCACTGGCCGTCGATGAACAGTCGCTCCTGCGGGCTGTGGCACAGGTGGCGCTCGTCGTATTGCCAGCGCCCGGCCACGCGCCGGCGCAGGCCGAACTCTTCGAGCAGGTTCTGCACCTCGGGCGCGTCATCGCCCGGCACCGGCAGGTAATGCGCGCCCAGCGGGCACGGCACGCCATTGACCAGCCCGGCGCGGCTGTTGCCGCCGGCGCTGTCTTCCAATTCCAGCACCGCGAAATCGTCCATGTTTTTCAGTCGCAGGGCGCGCGCCGCCGCCAGCCCGGCCACACCGGCGCCGAGGATCAGCACGCGGGTTTTGTGCGTGCTGGCAGGCGCTGGCACGACGCGGCTGGCGTCACGCAGGCGGTGGCCTCGCTCGTGGCTGGCGCCGATAAAGCTGCCATCAATAGCCGGTGCTGGCTGAGTGCAACCGGCCAGCGCCCAGGGAAGTGGCACGGCCGAGGCGGCAAGGAAGTGGCGGCGCTTCATGGCTCAGTCCGGTTTGGCAGGCATGCGAGCCGATGCCCCACGCTCTCGGGAAACAGAGTCACATGGGGCGCCAGGCGGGCTTGCGTCAAGCGGGCTGGAATCATGCGTGCAGGCGCGGGGCTCAATGGGAGACTTTTCCCCATTCCTGCTCGTAGCTGTGGACCAGCTCCTGGTTGGACAGGCGGTTTACCGGCGCAGGCACCCGCGCCATGTCGAGCGGAAAATTGAACAGCAGCGGCAAAGTTTGCGGATTCAGATAGCGCAGGCCGGGCGGCAACTGGCGCGCCTGCGTGGCCGGGCTGAACGGGCGCCGGCTGGCCACGATGAAACCCCATTCGCCAAAGCTGGGCACGTTGGCGTGATACGGTGCGGTGCGCAGGCCCACGGATTCGAGCGTGCTCACCACCGTCCAGTAACTGCGCCGCGCCACCAGCGGCGAGGTGGTCTGGATCACGGCGTAACCGCTGGCGGCCAGGCGGCGGTCCAGCAGCGCGTCAAACGAGTTGGTGTAGAGCTTGCCAATCGAGAAATTCGTCGGGTCCGGGAAATCGACAATCACCACGTCAAATACTTCTTCGGTGCTATCGAGCCATTGAAACGCGTCGGCGTTGACGATCTTCACCTTGGGCGAGCGCAGCGCTTCGGCGTTGAGCCGGGTCAAGGCCGGCTGCTGGCTGAACAGGCGCGTCATGGCAGGGTCCAGCTCGACCAGCGTGACGCTTTCGACGCTGGCGTATTTGAGGACTTCGCGCACCGCCATGCCGTCGCCACCGCCAAGCACGGCGACTTTCTTCGGCGCACCGTGGGCGCTCATCACCGGATGCACCAGCGCCTCGTGGTAGCGGTATTCGTCGCGCTCGGCGAACTGCAGGTTGCCATTTAAAAACAGCTTGTGCCCGCTGCGCCCGGCGGTCACGACGATGCGCTGGTAGGGCGTGGTTTCGCTCAGGATGATGCGGTCCTGGTAAAAACGGTCCTCGGCCAGCGTGGTGATGCGCTCGGCCCCGGCAAAACCGGCCGCGAGCACGGCCAGCGTGAGCGCGCAGGCCAGCGCGTGGGCCTTGAAGTGGCGCAGCTCATCGCGAAACAGCCACAGCGCCCACAGCGCGACGGCGGCGTTCATCAGGCCGAACAGCAGGCCGGTGCGGATCAGGCCGAGCTGGGGCACCAACACCAGCGGAAAGGCCAGCGACACGGCCAGCGCGCCCAGGTAGTCAAAGGTCAGCACCTGCGAGACCAGTTCCTTGAGCGCCACGTTGCGCCGCAGGATGCGCATGACCAGCGGAATCTCCAGCCCGACCAGCGTGCCCACCAGCAGCACCAGCGCGTAAAGCAAAAACCGGAAAGCGCCGGGCGCAAACGCGTTGGCGATGAACAGCAGCGCGGGCAGCGCCCCGCCAATCAGGGCGACCAGCAGTTCGATGCGCAGGAAATGCGCCGGCAACTGGCGCTCGAAAAAACGCGACAGCCACGAGCCGATGCCCATGGCGAACAGGTAACTGCCGATGATGGTGGAAAACTGCAGCACCGAGTCGCCCAGCAGGTAGGACGCGAGCGCGCCGGCCGCCAGTTCATAGACCAGCCCGCAGGCGGCGACCACGAACACGCTGGCCAGCAGAGCGACTTCGAGCGGGCGCGGGGCTGCCTGGTCAGCGCCGTCTGCTGTGCGTAAAACCGGCGCCACGCGTGCCGCATCGTATGTGTGTAGCGGGCTTTCCTCAGAAGCCGGCCGGCCGCGACTTTGTGGTTGAGGTGCCACTAGTGTCGCGTCATGCGTCTCAAGCCGGTTCTCTTGCGAAGCAGGCCCACCGGCACTTTGCGGTTGACGCGCCACTAGCCGTGGATCGCGGCGGCCACGATGATGGAAATGCCCAGGCACATCGCGGCCACCACCACGCCGAGGGCGAGGTTTTGCTTCTCGACGATCTCTTGCCACAGGTCATAAGGCGTGAGCTTGTCGATGATGACAAAGCTCAGCCAGAAAACGACCACGCCGACCAGCGCGAACAGGATGGAGCCCAAAAAGGCGGCTGGCCTGAACCATTCAAGTTCCATATCAATCTCCAGAAAAAAGGGAAGTAGCGGGCGCGCAGGCGCGCCGGGGGCTGAAGAGGCGGCTCACTTGTGGCCTCCGCCGCCCGAAAAACCGCCGAACGAGCCGCCCGAGCTGCGAAAACTGCTCGATGAACTGCAGTTTTCCACCCTCGGGTCGCAGCTTGAACAGCGGCTGATCACCGACACAAGCACGATGATCAGCAGCAGCCCGATGAGGATGGCGCCCATGCTCATGCGGGACGCACTGCTCAGCGGCTGGGCGTCGCCCCGCCTGAACAGCGCGGGGCTGCCTTCGAGCTTGAAGGCCTTGGCGACCAGATCACCGTCGAGCTGGCTGCCGCTGGACCAGGTCACTTCTGTCCCGGAGGTTTCCTGCGACAGCAGCGACTTGCCGCTGGCAAAGTCGCGGTTGAAGGTTTTTTGCCCGCGCTGGACCTGCCAGTAGAACTCGCCCGCCACATAACCCGTCTCGGCCTCGTAGCTGCTCAGCAGCCGGTAGGTGGTGCCCAGGTGAGTGACGCTGGCGGCGCCGGCCTTGTAGCCGGGCGCGCCCGTCAGCGGCCTGACCAGGCTCCAGCCATCCGTGGCATCGACCAGGAAATGAAAGCCCCGTTTGCGGTTGTAGAGCAGGTATTCGTCCCAGCCGAAGCCCTCGTCGTCGCCGGGCTCGTGGCCCATGCGGTGCTGGAAACCCACCACCTGCCAGCTCACGCCCTGCAGCTGGCCGATGCTGCCCAGCGGGATCAAGGGGCTGACCGGCTCGTCCTGCAGCGCCGACTTGAGCTGCGCGCCCACGCCCCGGGACAGGTCCATCAGGCTGTGGCAGGCGGGGCAGGTGATGCTCTGGCTGGTGGCCAGCGTGATGCTGACCGGCGCGGCGCAGTTCGGGCAGTTGAACTGGCGGCCGCCTTTTTCAGCCGTGGCCGATTCATCCTTGAGGCCGGTGAGCTTTAAATCGTCCAGCTGCACCGAGCGCCCGCGCGAGAGCACGGGCGCGCTGCCCGCCAGCGCCGGGCCGTAGTCGATGCTCAGCACCTCGCCGTTGGCGCTGCGCAGCTCGACCATCGCGAACGGCGCGCCGAGTGCGGGCAGGTGTGCCAGCTCGCCCTGCGCCGCCAGCAGCGAGACGGTTTCGTTCGACGCGACGGCAAAGGTCTTGCCGTTGATGGCGGTGCTGGCGCCGACGCGGAAACTTGCGGCGGGCGGCACTTCACGCGTCAGGCTCGCGGGCAGCGTGAAGACGTAAGCGCCATTGTCTTCGCTCAGAAAAGCGGCGCTGCCGTCGTCCAGCAGCGCCTGCCACTCGGTCCAGCGGCCCTGGCCGTACTGGTACTGCAGGCGGCCCACGACGGTAAAGCGCTGGCCCTGGAACACGCCCGAGGCCTGCAGTTGCAGCGGGCTGAAGTCGCTGAACAGCTCGGCCATCTTGCCGATGCGCGAGAGCGCCTCGCCGCTGCGCACCACCGCACTCTGGCAATAAGCGCAGACGGCGTGGGTGGACTGGGCGCTGCGAAATTCAAGCGGCGCGCCGCAGCCGGGGCAGGCGGCGCGGTAGGCGCGTTGCGGGGTGTCGTCGGCGGCCATCAGGCGGTTGGCGTGTCGGGGGCGTGGCGGGTTGTCAGGCGTTGGGGGCGGCGGGCGCTGATCGGGTCAGCGCCAGCGGCTTTCAACCACACAGTGAAGGGGCGGATGGACGTCAGACCAGTTTTTTCAGCAGTTCGGCCTTCTTGGCGTCGAACTCGTCGGGCGTCAGGATGCCCTTGGCTTTGAGATCGCCGAGCTTTTCAAGCGTGGCGATGACCTCGTCGGGGCTCATGCCCGCGACGGGAGCCGCCGCCGGGGCAGCCGCCGGAGCCGCAGCGGCGGGTGCGGCGGGCGCCGCAGCTGGCGCGGCCTGCAGGCCCTGCTGCAGGTTGTGCGCCAGCACCTGGCCCAGCGCCACGCCGGCGCCCAGACCCATGGCGTCGCCCACCACGCCGCCACCGCCCGAGGCCGCGCCTTCGGCGAACTTCGGAATCGCCTGCGCCGTCTGGTACTGCATGAACTTGCCCATGTCGTTGCCGACCATGCCCATGCCGATTTTCTGGTCGAGGATTTTCTGCAGCTCCTCGGGCAGCGAGACGTTCTGCACCGTCATGGCTTCGAGCTTGAGGCCGACCTTGGCGAACTCGGGGCCGAGCTGGGACGACAGCGCCTGGGCAAACATCTGCTGGTTCGCCGCCAGATCCAGAAAGGCAATGCCACTGGCCGCAATGGCGTTGGAGATGTTCTGCAGCACCAGGCCGCGCAGCTGGCCGTCGATGTCGAACGTGGTGTAGCGCTCGCGGGTGCCGGAGATCTCGGTGTGGAACAGTTTCGGGTCGGCCAGGCGAAAGCTGTAGTTGCCAAAGGCGCGCAGGCGCACCGCGCCGAAATCCTTGTCGCGGATGGTGATGGGTTGCGGCGTGCCCCACTTCTGGTCGATCTGCTGGCGGGTGCTGAAGAAATACACATCGCTCTTGAACGGCGACTCGAACAGCTTGTCCCAGTTCTTGAGGTAGGTCAGCACCGGCAGGGTCTGCGTCGTCAGCTTGTAGCTGCCGGGGCCAAAGACGTCGGCCACCCGGCCCTCGTTGACGAATACCGCCACCTGCGACTCGCGCACGGTGAGCGCGGCGCCGTTCTGGATTTCCATGTCGGCCATCGGAAAGCGCCAGGCCAGCGTGCCGTCATGGCTCTCGGTCCATTGGATGATGTCGATGAACTGTTTGCGGATGAAATCCATCAGGGCCATGGTGCGCTTTCGCTGGAGGTGAGTGGTTTACAGAATGATACCTGCCCATGGCACGCCGATTTGTCGCCTGCCCGCCGGGGTTGCCGGCGCCTGCTCGGGCAAAACCGGCGCTCTGCGCGGACAGCCCCCCGCACGATCGATGTCAAAATCGAAACAACCCCAGCCACGCCATGCCCCAACAGACACCCCCTGCACTTCTTCCCGCGTTGATCACCCACAGGGCACCCGTCAAAACTGTCAGCTTCATCCTCGTGGCCCTGCTCTGCCTGGGCACGCTGGCCTATGGACTGTTGCCCGGCCTGCTGGCGGTTTGCCTGGGCTATCTGATGGCGGTTTTCCTGGCCGGGGAAACCCGCACCAAGGGGCCGACCATGAAGCCCGCGGTGGCGGCGGCCGTGGTGGTGCTGCTGCCTCTGGTCATGCTGGGAATGCTCCTGGCCAATGCCAAGGGCATGGCCTTTGGCATCGTCGGGCAGTACCAGGCGCTCTTGCATTACCTGGCCAGCACGGTGCTGGAAATCCGCGAGAAACTGCCGGCCGACCTGGCGGTTCACCTGCCCGACGAGCTCAAGCAGGCGCAGGTCTGGCTGGCCGACTACCTCAAATCCAAGGCCCATGCGCTCACAGGATGGGGCACCGCGAGCCTGCACGGCTTTTTGCTGGTGTATGTGGGCCTGGTCATCGGCGCGCTGATCAAGGGCACGCCCCGGCTGCCGAGCAGCGCGCCGCTGCGCTGCGAGGTGCGCCAGCGTGCGGGTCATTTCATCGCCGCTTTTCGCCAGATCGTGGTGGCCCAATTCTGGATTGCCGCCCTCAACGCCCTGTCCACGGCCTTGTTCCTGCTGGTGGTGCTGCCGCTGTTTGGCGTGAAGATGCCCTATATCGGCGCCCTGGTGGCGCTGACTTTCTTTGCCGGCCTGATTCCGATCGTGGGCAACCTGGTGTGCAACAGCGTGATCACGCTGGCCGGGGTGTCGGTCTCGCCCGCTGTCGGCCTGGCCTGCCTGGCTTTCCTGATCGCGATTCACAAGGCCGAATACGTCATCAATGCCAAAATCCTGGGCAAGCAGACCAACACGGCCGCCTGGGAGTTGCTGGCCGTGATGTTCATCGGCGAGGCGGTCTTTGGCCTGCCGGGCTTGGTCGCCGCGCCTTTGTACTACGCCTATATCAAGAAAGAACTCCAGGCGGCCGGGCTGGTCTGACAGACCCGTCCGCCCGCCTGGCGCCACGGCTCAGTAGTGCAGCAGCCCGTCGCTGCCGATGACGGCCATGTCGACAAACTGGCTGCCGGTGTTGCCCTTGGAGAAATCGACCCTGAAGCCGCCAAAGTCCAGCTCGCCCATGGCATGCAGCGCCTTGGCCAGGCTGGCCGGCGTCGGGTTTTTGTCCCGGCTGCGCTTGAGGGCCTCGACGGCCGTGCGCGCCGACAGGTAGCCTTCGAACTGCACCGACGTGTACGCCTGCAGCTGCGGATAAAGCGCTTTCATCGCCGCCCGGAAATCGCGGCTGACAGGCAGCGCCCGGCCATTCGGGTCGGGGTAGGTCTGGGCAATGCTGACGCCGCGCGCGCCCTCAAGGCCGGCGAGCTTGACGATCAGGGATGGCGGCACATAGGACAGCACCGCGATCGACTGCGACACGCCCGCCTTTCGCAGGCTGGCCACGCCATCGGCCATGAAGCGCGGCGCGCCCAGCACCAGCGCGCCCTGCGCGCCCTGGGCGGCAAGCTGGCGGCTCGCCTCGTTCAGGGCGCCGGCATCGTTGCCGGACTTGACGCCCTTGAGCTCAATGCCCAGGCGCCGGGCTTCCTGCTCGGCCACGGCCATGCCTGACGTGCCGATGGGCAAGTCCTGGTACAGCACCGACAGGCGGGTGATTCCCAGCGTGCGCGCATGGCTGACCATCTTTTCAATCTGCTGGCGGTCGCCGGCCCGGATGTGAAACAGCCGTGGGTGGCCGGGCATGCGCAGCGCTTCGGCGCCGGGAATGGCGTTGAGCACCACCACGTCGGCCGTGTCGAGCAGTTTGTTGTCCAGCATCCCCTTGAGGGCGGCCGAACCGACGGGCGAGAGCAGGGCCACAGGCTTTTTTTCCATCGCCTTGGCAAATTGCCCGGCAAAGCCTTCATAGCTGTAGCGGTCGTCCAACTCGAAAAAACTGATCTTGCGCCCGTTGACGCCGCTGTTCTTGTCGGCCTGGGCCAGGTAGGCCTTGATGCCCTGGCTGACTTCGAGGCCATCGGGCACTGGGATGTTGGTGAATGGCCCCACCTGCCCCAGAACGATGTCCTGGGCATGGGTCACGGGCGTCAGCCCCATCAGGACGGCGGCCAGCGTGGCCAGGACAGAGCGGTTAAAGCGAATTTTCATGAATCTTCTTGTGGCTTGGAGAACGTGACAAGGAAAGCGTCCGGGATGTTGCGCTACGGCTGCAGCCCAAACTCCCTACTTCTTTAGAGGTTGGACGCAAGAGTAAATACCCTCAAAAGAAAATTTCAGTATAGCGTTCACGCTGTGCCCCAACGCCGTTGTCCCGGTACGGGACAAGAGCAAAAAACACGCCAGACCAGTAACCCACGCCGCAGCGTGGAGGCCAAAGGCGCGCAAATCCGGCCGCTGGCGAGGCCTACAATCGCAGACCTTACAAAAAATTGACGGCCGCACCGACCGTCTCCTACAGGAGATTTTTCATGCCGACAGCCACCCCTGCCACACCCGACAACCAGGAAGAAAAACGCGCTGAACTGCGCCGGGCGGCCCTTGAATACCACGAGTTCCCGACGCCGGGCAAGATCGCCATCGCCGCCACCAAGCAGCTGACGAACCAGCGCGACCTGGCCCTGGCGTACTCGCCCGGCGTGGCTGCGCCCTGCGAGGAAATCGTCAAGGACCCGAACGCCGCGTTCAAATACACCAGCCGGGGCAATCTGGTGGCCGTCATCACCAACGGCACGGCCGTGCTGGGCCTGGGCGATATCGGCCCGCTGGCCTCCAAGCCGGTGATGGAGGGCAAGGGCGTGCTGTTCAAGAAGTTCGCCGGCGTCGATGTGTTCGACATCGAGATCGACGAAAAAGACCCGGCCAAGCTGGTGGACATCATCGCCTCGCTCGAACCCACGTTTGGCGCCATCAACCTCGAAGACATCAAGGCGCCGGACTGCTTTTATGTCGAGCGCGAGCTGCGCAAGCGCATGAAGATTCCGGTCTTCCACGACGACCAGCACGGCACAGCCATCACCGTCGGCGCGGCCATGCTCAACGCGCTCAAGGTGGCGGGCAAGGACCCGAAAACGGTCAAGCTGGTGACTTCGGGCGCGGGCGCGGCGGCGCTGGCCTGCCTCGGGCTGCTGCTCAAACTGGGCATTCCGCGCGAAAACATCTTTGTCACCGACCTGGCCGGCGTGGTCTATGAAGGCCGCACCGAGCTGATGGACGAGGACAAGCAGTTCTTTGCGCAGCCGACCTCGGCCCGTTCGCTGGGCGAGATCATCGAGGACGCCGACATCTTCCTGGGCCTGTCGGCCGGCGGCGTGCTGAAAAAAGACATGGTCAGGAAGATGGCGGCCAACCCGATCATCTTCGCGCTGGCCAACCCGAACCCGGAAATCACGCCCGAAGACGTCAAATCGGTGCGCAATGACGCCATCATGGCGACGGGCCGCAGCGACTACCCGAACCAGGTCAACAACGTCCTGTGCTTTCCCTACATCTTTCGCGGCGCGCTCGACGCCGGCGCCTCGACCATCACGATCGAGATGGAAATTGCCGCCGTGCATGCCATTGCCGAGCTGGCCCAGGCCGAGCAGAGCGAGGTCGTCGCTGCCGCCTACGTCGGTGAAAAGCTCTCCTTCGGGCCGGAATACCTCATCCCCAAGCCCTTCGATCCGCGCCTGATGATGAAGATCGCCCCGGCCGTGGCCCAGGCCGCTGCCGACAGCGGCGTGGCGCTGCGCCCGATTGCCGACATGGACCTGTACCGCGAGCGGCTGCAAAGCTTTGTCTACGCCTCGGGCACCATCATGAAGCCGATCTTCACCGCCGCCAAGGCCGCCAGCCGCAAGCGCGTGGCCTATGCCGAAGGCGAGGAAGAGCGCGTGCTGCGCGCGTGCCAGATCGTGGTGGACGAAAACCTGGCCCGCCCGACGCTGATCGGGCGCCCGGCCATCATTGCCCAGCGCATCGAAAAATTCGGCCTGCGCCTGAAGGAAGAACTCGACTACGACGTGGTCAATGTCGAGCAGGACAGCCGCTACCGCGACTTCTGGCAGACCTACCACCGCATGACCGAGCGCCGCGGCGTGACGGTGCAGATGGCCAAGATCGAGATGCGCCGGCGCCTGACGCTGATTGCCGGGATGCTGCTGCACAAGGGCGATGTCGATGGCCTGATCTGCGGCACCTGGGGCACCACCCAGCACCACCTGGACTACCTCGACCCCGTGATCGGCAAGCGCGAAGGCGTCAACACCTACGCCTGCATGAACGGGCTGATGCTGCCCGGGCGCCAGGTGTTCGTGCTCGACACCCATGTCAACTACGACCCCACGGCCGAGCAGCTCGCCGAGATCACCACCATGGCGGCCGAGGAAATGATGCGTTTCGGCATCAAGCCCAAGGTCGCGCTGCTGTCGCACTCCAACTTCGGCTCCTCGAACCAGCCCAGCGCCCTGAAAATGCGCCGCACCCTGGAGCTGCTGCGGGACAAATCGCCCTGGCTGGAGGTCGATGGTGAAATGCATGGCGACGCGGCGCTGGACGCCGAGGCACGCGGCCTGATCATGCCGCACAGCACCTTGAGCGGCGAAGCCAATTTGCTGGTCTGCCCGAACATCGACGCGGCCAACATTTCCTACAACCTGCTCAAGACCGCCGCTGGCGGCAACATCGCCATCGGCCCTGTGCTGCTGGGCGCCAAGCAGCCGATGCACATCCTGACCCCCACCGCGACGGTGCGCCGCATCGTCAACATGACCGCCCTGACAGTGGCCGACGCGAACGCAGCGCGCTAACCCAATCGCGCCGCCCCATCCGCAAGCCGGCTGCCGGCGCCCTGACAGGGTGCTGGCGGGCCGGCTTTTGCCTCTATTTTCAGCAGATGCTTGCCTTTTTGGCTGACATGCGGCAAACTACGCCTCTTGAAATTTAAGGGTTAACCCGACAAAAAAGTCAGGTAATCCTGAGTTCAAGAAAGGTATTTTGCATGTTGCGCAATGGTTGGGGACGCTGGCACAAAGCTGGCGCCACGCTGCTGGTGGCCTTGTCGGCCATCCTGCTCGGGTCAAACCCCGGCACGGTACACGCCAGGGGCCCGTTCGCGCAGGCTGCGGCTGACACTATCGCCGTGGCGCAGTTGCCGCCCCAGGGACGCAGCATGCTGACACTGATTTACCAGGGCGGGCCGTTCCGGCATGACAAGGATGGCGTGGTGTTTGGCAACCGGGAGCGCCTGCTTGCGGTCAGCGCCCGCAGCTACTACCGTGAATACACCGTCCGCACGCCGGGCGAGCGCAGCCGGGGAGCCCGACGCATCGTGTGCGGAGGCCTTGAGCCGGCCGCGCCCGATGCCTGTTTTTACACCGACGATCACTATGCGAGTTTTCGCAAAATCGTCCCTTGACCGGGACTGTGGTTGTTATTTTGATGTTTGATTCAAGAGAAAGAGAAGCGGAGATGGAAACACCACTTCGTAAGGACGACGAAATGCCATTGAAGGGCGTCAGGCCCAATATTGTGCAGTCCATACGTGCCTTTCGCGTGCCCCAGTTGCAGGACGCGGCCACCCGGCTGGGCCAGCATTTCCTGTATGCCAACCTGAGCAATGCCCAGAGCAAGCAGGACATCCTGGACATGATCGCCGCCCAGTACACCTTTCCGGCGCACTTCGGCAAGAACTTTGATGCGCTGTACGACTGCATGACCGACCTGGTGCACAAGTCAGGCCCGCAGCCCGGCTTCATCGTCGTGCTCGAGCAGATTCCGGCACACGCCAAGTTCGACAAGGAAGCGCGCGAGCAACTGCTCGACATCTTCCGCGACGCGGCCGACTACTGGGCCGATCGCAAGATACCGTTCCGCTGCTTCTATTCTTTTCTGTAGCCCGCTCCCCAGACATTGGCCAAGGGGATCGGGCGAATGAGGCCCAGAAGGTAATGGCAGACGGCGAAGAGCCGATGCCTACCGACAAACTGCTTGACGTCTCGCCGCTGGCGCTACGCATGAGCAGTCCGTTCAACGCGAGCTACTGGCTCACGGCGGCCTGAAGCTTCAAGCTTCAGTCGGACAACAAAAAAGCCCGCAGCCCGCGCAATGCCAGTCCCTCAGGGACTTGGCTGCCGGGGCAGGGTCAAAAAAGGGACGTGTTCATCACGTCCCTTTTTTTATGCCATGGCAGGTCGCGCAAACCCCGGACAAGACGCAGCGGGACGCCGCCAGACGGAACACTCCCGCGCAGTCCGCGCTGGTCAAGCCGCTCAGCCGCCAGCCGGCAAAGGTGCGGCTGCGGAAGGCGCCGCAGCCACCTGCTGCGCCAGCGCGAGATACTCGGCCACCGGCACCTCCTCGGCCCGGCGCTTGACGTCGAACTCGCCGGAAAACGCGTGCTGCTCCAGCCACAGGCCCAGCGTGTGGCGCAGCAGTTTGCGGCGCTGGCTGAAGGCCACGCGCACCAGCTCGCTCAGCACCTTGACGTCCAGCGCGGCGGGTTGGGCATGCGGCACCATGCGCACGATGGCGCTGTCCACCCGGGGCGGCGGATCAAAGCTCTGCGGCGGCACGAACAGCACGTTTTCCATCGCATAGCGCCACTGCAGCATCACGCTCAGGCGCCCGTAGTCGCCGGTCGAGGGACTTGCCACCATGCGGTCGATGACTTCCTTTTGCAGCATGAAATGCTGGTCCTCGATCACATCGACCGCGTCGAGCAGGTGAAACAAGATGGGCGTGGAGATGTTGTAGGGCAGGTTGCCGACGACGCGCAGTTTGGGCACGGCGGTGGCCGGCTCGGGCGCAGCCGTGGTGCAGGACGATTCGGACGCGGCTGGGGCGCTGGACGGGTGCGCAGCGCGCGCGGCGCCTTCCTGGCGCACCTGATCGGCCAGCTGGCGGAAATCGACCCGCAGCACGTCCGACTCGACCACGCTCAGGCGCGGATGGCCGCGCAACTGGCGCGCCAGATCGCGGTCCAGCTCGATCACCGTCAGGTGGCCCAGGCGCTCGACCAGCGGCTGGGTCAGGGCGGCCAGGCCCGGGCCGATCTCCACCATGGGCTGGCCCGGCCGGGGGCCAATCGCATCGACGATGGCTTGAATGATGAGCCGGTCGGTCAGGAAATGCTGGCCGAAACGCTTGCGCGCAATGTGCTTCACTGCGGCGCTTCCCGCATTTCCACATAGGCCTGGCCGCGCACTTCCTGCACCCACAGGGCATAGGCCTCGGCCTGTTTTTTCTCGCGCAGCAGCTCGCGCGCCATCTCGCGCTTTTGACGCGGCGACAGCGGCGCCTCGCGGCGCTCGAGCACCTGCACCAGGTGCACGCCAAAGCGCGAGACCAGCGGGTCGGCCATCTGGTTGGGCCCCAGGGCGCTCATGGCCTTTTCAAACTCGGGCACGAACATGCCGGGATTGGCCCAGCCCAGATCGCCCCCCTCTTTGGCCGAGCCGTCCTGGCTGTGTTCCTTGGCCAGCGCGGCAAAGTCGGCCTGGCCGGCCTCGATGCGCTTTTTGAAACCGGCGAGTTTTTCAATCGCCGCCGCTTCGCTCAGCTGCGGCGTCAGGCGCAGCAGGATGTGGCGGGCGTGGGTCTGGGTGACGACCGCATCGGGCACGCCGCCCTGCTTTTTCTCCAGCACCTTGAGGATGTGAAAGCCCGCAGGGCTGCGCACCGGGCCGGCCAGGGCGCCGGCGCGCAGCGCCTTGGTCGCCTCGACAAACAGCGGCGGATAACGCTCGGCCGTGCGCAGGCCCATCTGGCCACCCTCGCCGCGCGAGCCGGAGGCGGAAAACTCCGTGGCCAGGGCGGCAAAATCGGCGCCGGCGCGCGCGCGCTCCAGCACTTTTTCAGCCTTGGCCTGCTGGGCCGCCACCTGCCCGGGCGTGGCATTTTCAGGCAGCGGGAGCAATATCTCGGCCAGATGAAGCATCTGGGCAGCAGCGCCGCCGGCCGCACCCTTGTCCTGCTCGCGCAGGAACTGGTCGATGTCCTGCTCGCTCACCGTGACGCGCGACTCGACTTCGCGCTGGCGCAGGCGGCTGACCAGCAGCTCGTCGCGCAGCTCGGAGCGGAACTGGTTGTACTCAATGCCGTCGGCCTTGAGGCGGCGGCGCAGCTCGTCCACCGTGATCTGGTTCTGGCGCGCAATCGACTGCACCGCTCCTTCGATGGCGTTGTCGTCCACCTTCAGGCCCGAGGCCCGGGCGGCCTGCAGCTGCGCCTTGTCCTGGATCATGCGCTCGATCAGCTGGGGCACCAGCTCGCGGCGCGGCGGCACGGCAACGCCCTGCTGCTGCAGCAGCTGCTCGGTGCGCAGCAGCTTGGTGCGAAATTCGTTGTTCGTGATGGGCTCGGAGTTGACCACCGCCACGATGTAATCGGCCTGGCGCTGGCCGCCCGCCTGGCTTTTGGCAGCTGGGGCGGCGGCCGCAACATCGGGCAGGCGCAGCCCGCCGGAGGGTTTGAGGCCCTGCGCCTGGCTGCCCAGGGGCAGCGCCAGCAACATCACCAGCGCGGTGGCCAGCGGCCGGGCCGGAACGGATCCGGTGAAGAAATGGTGTTTAGTCATAAGTGGTAAAGCGGCTCGGTGGGCTGATTTTGTCACGCAGGTACTGGTAGCGTGGCACGTTGGTCTTGAGCGTTTCCAGGGGGCTGGAGCCGATCCGGGAAAAGCCGACGAGTTCGAGCTGGAACAAGATCCGGGTGGTGGACGTAGACAGGCTGTTTTGCGAGCGCTGCAGCACCACGCGGCCAATCCAGCAGCAACCATCGTACTCAACGCCGAGGACGGCATCGACCAGCTTTCGGTCCAGCGTGCTGTAGTTCAGGCGGCCCACGCTGTAGTAGCGCCCGCCGCCCTGGCCGCGTCCGGCGCCCAGGTCTTTGCCCTTGTCGCCCCACAGGTCGTTGATGGGCCACTGCCAGCCCACATCGATGGACTCGCTGATGTTGCGCTGGCGCCGAAAGGCCGCGCTGATGGTGCGGTAGTTGCCCGGGTTGTAGCGCACCCCGATGGAGGCGAGCTCGGACTTCTGGATCTTGGGGTTGTACTGCACGGTGCTGTCAAAGGACCACTGCGGCACCCAGTTGACCGAGGCGCCCACCAGCAAGTCGCTGATCCGGTTCGTCACCGGCAGGGCGCCGGGCAGCGTCACCTTCTGGTCTTCAAAGCGCAGGCGCTGGGCCACCCCGATGCGCACCGCCTCGGCGCCCGTGGCCGGGTCCAGCAGGCGCGACGTGACGCCCAGCGTCAGGAGGTTGGCGTCCGAGATCCGGTCGTTGCCGACGAAGGCGTTCTCGGTGAATACGGTGGCAAAGTTGAAGCTGTTGGCGCCCGAGTCGTAGTTGGGCAGCAGGCTCTGGTCGCGGTACGGCGTGCGCACATAAAAGGCGCGCGGCTCCAGCGTCTGGGTCAGGCTGCGGCCGAACAGGCGGGCGGCGCGCTCGAACTGCAGGCCGCTGTCCAGGCTGAAGGTCGGCACCACGCGCGAGGCCGACGTGGCGCCATTGGCCAGCGGGGCGTCAAACTGGTAGCTGGTGGCGTGCAGCTGCACCTTGGGCGTGATGAACCAGCCCGGCGAGAGCCAGGGACGGCTCACCTGAAGCTGGGCCACAGCGCGCCGGCTGTTGGGCTGGCGGGTCAAGCGCTCGTCGGCCGAAAAGCGCGTGTAGTCGCCTGTCACCGACCAGTCAAAGCCTTTGCCCAGCCCGGCCAGCGGCGCATCCACACGGGTGTAGGCGGCCGTCAGTTGCGGCAGGCGGTCATACGGCGGGATGATGGGCGAGGTGACATCCTGCAGGGTTTGCCACTTGAGCGCGCGCGCGGTCGAGGAAAAATAGCCCCGGCTCCACGTCAGCATCGCGTCTTGGGTCAGCAGCCGCTGGGTCACTGCGCTGGTGACGACCGGGAAGTCGCGCCAGTAATCGTTGTCGCTGACGCGGTTCAGGTTCAGGTTCAGCCCGACGCTGCCGACAGAGGCCAGCCCGGTGTCCAGGGCGGCGGCATGCTGCAGCGAATAAGACCAGCGGTTGCGATCGCGCAGCCGGTCGCCGGGCAGGATATTGGCGCGCAGCTTGCCGTTGTAGGTGGGTTCGAGGTAGCGGAACTCGCCCGCCAGGTCCACGCCGCGCTTGCTCAGGATGGCCGGCGAAAAGGTCGCGTCCCGGTTGGGCGCGATGTCAAAGTAATACGGCTGGCGGTACTCGAAGCCGTTGACGGAATCGAGCCCCAGGGTGGGCGGCAAAAAGCCGGACTTGCGCTTGTCGCTCAGCGGAAAGCTGATCTTGGGAAAACCCAGGATCGGCACGCCCTTGAAACGCACCAGCGCGCCGGTGGCGGTGCCGACCTCGCGGTCCAGGTCAAAGTCCACGCGCCGGGCGGTGAGTTCCCAGGCCGGCTTCCAGCTCTCTTCGTTATCGCGCTCGCAGGTGGTGTAGGTGGCGCGGTGCGCCGTCATGTGCTTGTCGTCGATGAAATCCACGCGCTCGGCCTGGCCGTTGCCGCCATTGGCCAGGAAGCTGTAGCGCGGGCTGGTGAAAAAGCCTTCGAAGCGTTCGAGCTTGAGCTGGAGTTCGGGGCCCTCAAAGCGGTTGCCGTTATGGTTGATGCGCACATGGCCCCGGCTGGTGAGCAGGTCATCGGGCTGGAAGTACTCGATCCGGTCGGCGCGCATCGAGGTGGCGCCCCGGCGCAGCTGGGCATCGCCCTCGACCACGGTTTCGAGCTCCGGGCGGCCGGAGATGCGCTCGCCGCTCACAAACGTCGGTCCCTCGTTTTCCGGCGCCTTGGGCAGCTCCTCGGCCAGCATCGGCGAGCTTTTCAGCCGAAGCGGCTCGGCGCGCTCGGGCGAGGCCTGTGGCGCGCCATCCGGGGCGGGCGGGGCCGGCAGGGGCGCCGTCTCCACGCCGGCGGGCGTCTGGGCATGGAGCGTCCCGGCAGTGGCCAGCCCCAGCATGGCGCACAGCGCCAGCCGGGAGACGGCATCGGCCACCGGGGAAAGAATAAAAGAGGAGTGGGATGCGCGACGCATCGTTTGTGTGAGATAAACCCGTTTGTAAAATCAGGCCTGATTATCCATGACCCTCCAACCCGCCTGCGGCGCGCCGCCGCAGCCGACACCAAGCGCCTCACCCTTATGACCGTTTCTCCCCCCGTCTGGACCGATCCGGCCCGCGCCAGCGCCTTTGAACACTGGCTCGCTGCCGTGGCCCCGCCGCATGCCCTGCAAACCGACAGCGTGCGCCTGGCCTCGGCCGACGCCAGCTTTCGCCGCTATTTCAGGGTAGATGCAGCCGGGGGCCGCAGCTGCATCATCATGGATGCGCCGCCCGCCCTGGAAGACTGCGCGCCTTTTGTCAAGGTGGCCGGCCTCATGGCGCAGGCCGGCCTGAAGGCGCCGCAGGTGCTGGCCTGGGACGAGGCGCAGGGCTTCATGCTGCTGAGCGATCTGGGCGCGCAGACGATGCTCGACGTGATCGCGCCGCCGGCGGCGATTGAAACGCTGGCCCAGCCGACGCCGGCGCAGTTTGACCTCTACATGGACGCGGCCGACCTGCTGGTGCGCTGGCAACTCGCTTCCCGCCCTGATGTGTTGCCGCCTTATGACGACGCCCTGCTCTCGCGCGAGCTGGCGCTGTTTCCCGAGTGGTACGTCGGCCGGCACCGGGGCTTTGCGCTCGATGCGACGCTGATGGCCAAGCTCGACCCGCTGTTTGCCCAGATCAAGGCCAGCAATTTGAATTCGCTCGATGGCGCGCGCGTGTTCGTACACCGCGACTTCATGCCGCGCAACCTGATGGTGGACGCAAACGGCGAGCTGGGCGTGCTGGACTTTCAGGATGCGGTCTACGGCCCCATCACCTACGACATCGCCAGCCTGATGCGCGACGCCTTCCTGAGCTGGGAAGAGGAGTTCGTGCTCGACATCAGCGTGCGCTACTGGCAGAAAGCGCGCAAGGCCGGCCTGCCGGTGGGCGACGATTTCGGCGAGTTCTACCGCGCCGTGGAGTGGATGGGGCTGCAGCGCCATCTGAAAGTGCTGGGCATTTTTGCGCGCCTGAGCCTGCGCGACGGCAAGCCCAAGTATCTGGCCGACACGCCGCGCTTCATCAAGTACGCCCGCGCCACCTGCGCCAGATACCGCCAGCTCGGCCCGCTGATGGTGCTGCTCGACGAGATCGAGGGCAACGAAACACGCGTGGGGTACACGTTTTGAGGACCAGCACCGGCGCGGCGCCTTCGGCATGGGCAACAGCAGCTGACCAGTTCAAAGCACCAGCGTTGCCCCATGCGCCTCAAGCCACATCTGTCCAGAGGCGGCCATACCGGCCATTTGCTCCTGATGCGACACTGCCATTTATTCGGCAGGCTGACGCGCCATGAGCGCCCGTTTCTACGCCGACGTCGCCCTGATTCCCGGCCAGACGATCACCCTGCCCGATCAGACCGCCCGCCACGTCCAGGTACTGCGCCTGCAGCCGGGCGGGCGCATCACGCTGTTCAACGGCCGGGGTGACGGCCAGGGCAGCACCGAAGGCGAATTCGAGGCGACGGTGGCGCGCATGGGCCGCAGCGACGTCGATGTCACCATCGGCGCCTACCTGGCGACCGCCCGCGAGGCGACCCGCGCCATCCACCTGGTCGTGGGCATGCCGGCGAACGACCGCATGGACTGGCTGATCGAAAAAGCCACCGAACTGGGCGCGGCCAGCATCCAGCCGGTGATGACCGAGCGCAGCGTGCTGCGCTTGAAAGGCGAGCGCGCCGACAAAAAGCTCACCCATTGGCGCGCCAGCGCCTCGGCCGCCTGCGAGCAGTGCGGGCGAAACCGCGTGCCGCTGATCCACGACGTGATGACGCTGGCCGACTGGCTCAAGACAAGCGCAGCCGGCGTCGGCACGGTCACCAACGCTGCGGCGAACGCCACCAGCCCGGCCAGCCCGGCCAGTACAGCCAGTACAGCCAGTACAGCCAGTACAGCCTACGATGCCGATGCCGATGCCGCCAGCGCTGTCCGCAGCAGCACGCGGCTGCTGCTGTCGCTGCAGGCTGGCAGCCGTCCGCTGGCCGAGATCATCGCCAGCACCGCATCGACTTCCTTCACCTTTCTGAACGGCCCGGAAGGCGGCCTGAGCCCGGCTGAAGAAGCCGCCGCACTGGCCTGCGGTTTCCAGCCCGTCACGCTGGGGCCGCGCATCCTGCGCGCCGAAACCGCACCGCTAGCCGCGCTGGCGGCTTTACTCTGCGCTTGAGCGCTTGAGCGCTTGAGCACATTGGCGCCACGGCACGGCGGCGCCGCCAGCCGGTCGCGGAGCCCGCGAAAGTCAGTTCGAGAGTCAGCTCAAAGCGCCATGGCCTCGAACGCGTAGGTCTTGCCCGCGCTGCGCCACTGTCCCTTGAGGACACGCCCCTCCAGACGAAAAACCAGCTGAGCCGGCGCCTGCTGCGCTGCTGGTGCCCCAGCCGGGGCCGATTCCGTCAGGATGAAGCTGTCGCCCTGGCGGACCACTGTGAGCGCGATGGGCTGGCGGTATTTGTCGTAGTAGTACAGCGCCTCAGAAAACGGCTTCATCTGCCCTGGCGTGACAGCGCGGCTGGCGCCCAGAAAAAGCGTGACCGGCAGACGGCCATTGATCTTGCCCTTGAACAGCTGCGCATAGGGGTTGAGCGGCGCCGGCGGCTGGCCGCCTTCGCTCCCCTCCTCGCCCAGCACGAGCGCGCGCCCGTAGGCGGTGAGGTGCGGGCGCAGCGTTTCGGCGCTGGGCGCATACACCAGCGCCCCGAGCTCATCGAGCGCCTGGTTCGCATGCACCGAGCACGGCCCCTGCTCAAAGCTCAAGCCGCCTTCCCGGATGAAAAAAGAGCCAGGCTCATCGAGGTACAGGCTGGCCAGTGTGCCGCCACTGCTGAAGCGCTCTTGCAGGCAGCGCTCGTACATGTCGATCCGGGCTTGCGCCACTGTTTCAGCCTGGCTGCCCGGCTTGGCCGCGCCGAGGCTTTTTTCCAGCTGCGCGAGCGTGCGCTTGAGCGTGGCCTGGTGCGCCTGCGCGGCCTGCCGGGCCAGGCTCGTCAGGCCGGCGGGCGTGACGAGTTCGGGCAGCGCGAGCAGCCGCCCGCTGCGCGCATCAAAGGCCAGCGTCTCGGTGCCCGAGGCGCAGTAGGCGCCGCAGCCTTCCCGCACGAGGGGCACGCGCAGCACGCGAGCGCCATTCAGTAGATCGATGTCTTGCGCTTTGATGCTGTTGAGTCCGGCGGTAGCTTCGCGTGCGGACAGGTCCAGGGGCGCCGCGCCGGGCACGGGCGCGGCGGCGGGCGCCAGCGTCTGCAGCGCCAGGTGGTGCAGCAGGGCGTTGACCCGCGCCGAGGCCAGCGGATCGGCCAGGCGCAGGTAGGGAAAGCTGGCCTCGAAGGTCTTGCCGGCCCCGTCTGCCACCCGGTAGCGAATCGGCGTGTTCTGCACTTCACCAGCCCCGGCAGCGCCCATCCACAGCGCCGCCAGCCATCCCAACGCAACAATCGCTCGTCGAAAGAGTGTTTTCATCGTTTTGTCCATTCTGTTTTTGCCGCTGCAGCGCAGTCGCGAGGAAAATTCAACTAAGTTAAGGATGAGCGCCGGGCGTTGGGCTGTTGAGCCGCTGGGCTCGAAGCGCCACGTACTCTCGCTGAACCTGTTCACTCACCGTCAGTGAACCATTGAACCATGAACTGCAAGCGCTGGCTGCTGGCCATCGGACAGTGCAGGCGCTTGAATGGATCAGGCCAGTTTCTGTTTCAATGCGGTAAGTGCCACTGCCGCCTGGCGTCAATGGCGTTCATTCACTTTTCAAGGAGTTTGTCGTGGGTTTATTCGATTCGGTTCTGGGCGCTGTGCTCAACAACGGCCAGCAGTCAACGGCTGGCGCAGATGCCGGCGCGGGGGGCTTGGGCGGCCTGGGCGGCTTGGTGGGCATGCTGGCGAACAATCCACAGCTGATCCAGATGGTCCTGGGCCTGCTGAGCAACGACGGGGCGCAGGGTGGCCTGGGCGGCTTGATCGCCAAGTTCCAGCAGGCCGGCCTGGGTCCGGTCATCGCCTCGTGGATTGGCGGCGGACCGAACGCGCCGGTCTCGGGCCAGCAAATCACCAGCGCCCTGGGTTCAGGCACCGTGGCCGACATGGCGGGCCAGCTGGGCCTGGATTCCGGCGAAGTCGCCGGTCAGCTCTCGCAACTGCTGCCGCTGCTGGTCAACCAGCTGACGCCGCAGGGAGAAGCCCCTGCGCAAGGCTTGGGCAACAGCGACGATTTGATGGGCATGCTGGGTGGTTTGCTGCAGGGACGTTAACGCAAAGCTCACCTGCAAATTTGCAAGCTCGGTTTGAACGGCCGGGCTTGCGAGTCAAGGTCGGGTTAGCACAACGTAACCCGACGCAGACTGGTACGAATGAAGGTGTCGGGTAACGCCTGCGGCTAAACCGACCTACAAAAAAAGCCCCACATCCTAACCTTGCCCAAAGTTGGAAAAAGGAAAACCGGCCGTCAGCCCGGCACGCTGGCGATCACCTGCGCCACCGCCGCCGTCAGCTTCTTGGCGTAGGGCACATGCAAAAACTCGTTCGGCCCGTGGGCATTGCTTTTCGGGCCGAGCACGCCGCAGACCATCATCTGCGCCTTGGGAAAACCCTGGCTGAGCTGGCCCATCAGCGGAATCGTGCCGCCCTGGCCAATCGTGCCGCAGGGCGCGCCGAAGAAATTCTGCGAGGCGGCGTTCAGGGCGTTCTCAAACCACGGCGCGCTGCTGGGGGCGTTCCAGCCGGTGGCGCCGTCGTTGCAATCAAACGTGACTTTGGCCTGGTACGGCGCGTTGTCTTCCAGCAAAGCTTTGAGTTCGCGCACCGCTGCGCCAGCTTCCACCAGCGGCGGCAGGCGCAATGAGAGTTTGAAAGCGGTGTAGGGCCGCAGCACATTGCCCGCATCCTTGAACGCCGGCAGGCCATCGGCACCGGTCACGCTCAGCGTCGGGCGCCAGGTTCGATTGAGCAGGGCTTCGAGCGGATCAGTCGTGGTGGGCAGCGTGAAATTCGTCGCCCCGCCGCAGTCGTAATGCGCCCATGGAAAGCGCTTGTACAGTTCGTCGCCCAGGATGGCGGCCGTGGCCTGCGCCTGGGCCAGCCGGTCTGCCGGAATCTCGCAATGGAAACTTTGCGGCAGCAGCCGGCCGGTGCGGCTGTCTTCCAGGCGGTCGAGCAACTGGCGCATGATGCGAAAGCTCGACGGCACCAGGCCGCTGGCGTCGCCCGAATGCACGCCCTCGGTCAGCACCTCGACTTTCAAAACGCCGGCCGCGTTGCCGCGCAGGCTGGTGGTGAGCCAGAGCTGGTCGTAGTTGCCCGCGCCCGAGTCCAGGCACACGACGAGGGCCACCTCGCCCAGCCGCTCGCGCAGCGCATCGACATAGGGCAATAAATCGTAAGAGCCGCTTTCCTCGCAGGTCTCGATCAGGCCGACGATGCGCGGGTGTTCCACGCCTTGCGTCTTGAGCGCCTGCACGGCGGCGATGCTGGCATAGACCGCGTAGCCGTCGTCGGCGCCGCCCCGGCCGTAGAGTTTTCCGTCTTCGTATTTGGGCGTCCAGGGGCCGAGGTCGCTGCGCCAGCCGGTGAATTCGGGCTGCTTGTCCAGGTGGCCGTACATCAGCACGGTCTGGGTTGAGCCGGGGCGTGTCGCGGCGATCTCGAAGAAGATCACCGGCGTGCGGCCTTCGAGCCGGACGATTTCCAGTTGTAAACCTTCGACCTTTTGCGCCTCCACCCAGCTGGCCGCATTGCGCACGACGGTCTCGATATGGCCGTGCTGCGCCCAGTCGGCGTCAAACGCCGGGGATTTGGCGGGAATGGCAATGTAGTCGGTGAGCTGGCGCACGATGTCGCCGTCCCACTGGGCGGTGACCTGGGACAGGGCTTGCTCGGCGTCGAGAAGACCGGCGGGAATTTCACGGTGCAGGGGGGCGTTCATGGCGGGACTTTCGAAAGTGAAAACTCAGCACGGGGCTGCAAAAGGCCTACTTTACGCCTCCTGACTCCTGCTGGGCGTGTCTCGCGAAAAGCCGCGCCGCCCTGCATGACGCCTGTTGCCGCCAGCCGGGCGCACCCAGAAAAAACGCATCGCCCTGGGGATGACAGCGTTACGCATGACACGCCGGCGTCTGATTGACAGGCGCCCCGCTCTTTCCACAATCGAACTGGCTTTGTCCAGATCCCGCTATTCAACCCATGGAGGCTTCAATGCAAAAAAGAAGATTTCTGACTCAATCGGCAACCTTGCTGGGCGCTGGCGCCCTGCTGCTCTCGGGCTGCACCACCACGCCGGGCGCAGGCACGGCCGGCAAGCGCCAGGAGATCGATGCCGGCGTGACCGCCGCGCTGGACAGGCTGTCGAGCACCGTGCCCGGCTCGCGCGAGCTGGTCAACAAGGCGCGCGGCGTGCTGGTCTTTCCCTCGGTGCTGGCCGCCGGCTTCGGGCTTGGCGGCGAATACGGCGAAGGCGCCCTGCGCGTGGGCGGCCGGACGGTCGATTACTACAGCACCGCCAGCGCCTCGTTCGGCCTGCAGATCGGCGCGCAGTCAAAAACCGTCATCTTTCTCTTCATGACGCAGGAAGCGCTGGACAAATTCCGGCGCAGCGAGGGCTGGACGGCGGGCGTGGATGCCTCGGTGGCGGTCATCAAGGCCGGCGTCAACGGCGACGTGGACCTGAACACGGTGACACAACCGGTCAATGTCTTTGTCATGACCAACAAGGGCTTGATGGCCAACCTCACGATCGAAGGCACCAAGGTCACCAGGCTGAAAACGCCGTGATGGTCCCGGCGCCAGGACGCAGCCGTGAAAAACCTGGCCCCTGGTGCCCGCTTGCATCCGGCGCAGAAAAGGGCACCGTCAGATGCCGGGACTGAGCACTTGGCCAAAGGCATTGCGTTTCTCCTCGATCATCAATGCCTTCAACAAGACCATCCCGCAACCCATGACGACGGCGGTGACGATCAGGGCGCCGTGATAGCTGCCGGTCGCGGTGGCGATGTAGCCGGCCATGGCCGGCGCAAAGATCTGCGCCACGCCATAGCTCAGCGTCATCCGCGCCATGGCTTTTGCGGGATTGGCCGGGAAGTGGCGGCCGATCAGGGTCAGCGTGAGGCTGACGATGCCGACAAAGGTCGCCCCAAACAAAATGGCGCCGATCACATTGAGCGCGGCGCTGTCGGTCATGACGGGTAGGACGATGGAAACGGTCTGCAAGCCATACGCCATCATCAAAGCCCGGATCTGCCCCGCCGACCTGGCAATGCGGTCCCACATGAAGCCGGAGGGCGCAGCGGCCAGACCGACAATGACCCAGACCCAGCCGCCCTTGCCGGCGAGCAGCGGCAACTTCACCAGGATGGCGACGATGAAGGTGGCGCTGATGACAAAGCCAAAGCCGGCGCAGAAATAGGCGGCTATGAGCAGCCACATCCAGCGCCTGGTGGGTGCGGCCGGCGTCGAAGCCGGCTTCGCGGCCGTGGCCTGGAGGGCGACTGGCGCAGGCAGCCAGCACCACGCTGGCAGGAAGAAAACCAGCCCGAGCGCACCCAGCCCCATCCACTGCCGCTCCCAGGTGAGCCACTCCACCATGACGGACACCGCGCTGCCCGAGACGACAATGCCCAGGCCCAGGCCCATGAAGTGCAATCCCAGTTCTGGGCGATGTCCTTGGCGCATCAGCCAGTTCAGCACGAGGCCGGAGGCCAGCAGCAGCCCCGCCGTGCTGGAAAAGCCCGCGACAAAGCGCAACCCAGCCCACATCAGCACGTCATCGGTCAGGCCCATGGCCGCCGTGCTCAACACGGCAATGACCAATCCGAGGCGGTACAGCACGAATTTTTTGCCAAGGTCGCTGATGGAGGCCGCGAGCAATGCCCCGGACATGTAGCCAGCGTAGTTGACGGTGGCCAGCCAGCCGCCCGCCAGATGCGACAGCCCCGCCTGCTCGCGCATGATGGGCAGCATCGGGGTGTAGGCGAAACGCGCCAGCCCCACGGTGAGGATGAGCGCACAGATGCCGGCGAAGATGACGCGATAGCGTTCCTCCTGCCCAGCCTTGGTCATGGTCGCCGCTGCGGTATTCATAAGGACTCCACGCGTTTGAGTAAGCACGTCATGGTAGGGCGCAAGCGCTGACGCGTCTTTCGATAAGATGACGATATCTATCGATGAAATGACAGACTTGGCCAAGAAAAGACCCATGCTCCCCACCAGCGCCTGGACCACCCTCGATGTGCCGGAAATCGAAACGCTGCCAAAGCCAGTCTTCCTGCGTTCGCAGAACATGGCAGCCCGCGAGGTCTTTCCCCCGCACACGCACCGCTGGAACCAGTTTGTCTATGCCACTTCGGGCACCCTGGTGGTGACCGTGGCGGGGTCGTGGTACGTCATCACCCCGGAGCAGGCCATCTGGGTGCCCACAGGCGTGCTCCACACCACAGGCGCGCTCAATGGCGCCGCCTTTCGAAACCTGTACGTCGCCGATGCGCCCGATCTCGGGATGCCGCAGCGGTGTACGGTCTACGCGGTCAGCGGACTGCTGCGCGCCTTGATCGTGGAACTGGAACTGGCGGGCCAGCGGGAGGAGACGGGGCACTACATCGACCAGGTGAACGACCTGGTGTTCGAGCAACTCAGGCGGCTCCCCCAACAGGACTTTCATCTGCCCTGGCCCCAGAGCCCGCAGCTGCACAAGGTGTGTGAAACGCTCTACGCCAACCCCGCCGATGAGCGCAGCATGGATGACTGGGGCCGGGAACTGGGCACGTCCGGACGCACCCTGGCGCGCCGCTTCGAGAAGGAAGCGGGCCTCCCGCTGCGCGAATGGCGCCACAAGCTGCGCCTCTTCCTGGCGCTGGAGTGGCTGTGCGCCGGGCGCAATGTGACGGCTATTGCCCTGGACCTGGGCTACGCCTCGACCTCTGCCTTCTCGTACATGTTTCGGCAGGAAATGGGCTGCTCACCGTCGCAGTGGCGCAGCCGTTGAGCGCAGTGTTTCGCTCAGGCTGGCTGCTCACAGTCAGATGTTGAAAATGCGCTAATAGCTCGCCATCGCCTCGCCCAGCCGCACGCCGCGCCCTGGCGCCCAGTCGGGGTTGAAGCGCAGCGGCCCCTTGGGAAACAGCATGACGACGGTCGAGCCGAGTAAAAAGCGGCCCATTTCCTCACCCTGCTTCAAAACAATGGCAGATTTTTCCGGCGCTTTTTCACGTTGGGAAACCGCCGGGGTGAGCGCTTCGGCGACCGATTGGGACAGCGTCTCTGAAGCGGCCGGGTACAGCCACTCGCGCACCACCTTGCCACGCGGCGGGTTCACCACGCCGTGCCAGACGGTCGCCATGCTGCCGACAATCGTCGCGCCGACGAGTGCCAGCACGAACGGCCCGCGCGCCGTCTCGAACACGCACACCACGCGCTCGTTGCGCGCAAACAGGCCCGGCACGCCGCGCGCCGTCACCGGGTTGACCGAGAACAGGTCGCCCGGCACGTAAATCATGCGCGTCAGGCGGCCGTCGCACGGCATGTGGATGCGGTGATAGTCCTTGGGGCTGAGGTAGATCGTGGCGAAGTGGCCGTCCTGGAACTGCGCCGCCAGCGCCGCGTCGCCGCCCACCAGCGCGGTGGTGGAGTAGCGATGGCCCTTGGCCTGGAAGATCTGGTCGTTTTCAATCGCGCCGAACTGGCTGACAGCGCCGTCCACCGGGCAGACCAGGTCCGCTTGCGCCAGCGGCCGCGCGCCGGGTTTCAAAGCGCGGGTGAAGAAGTCGTTGAAAGTGGCGTAGCTGGCAATGTCGGGGTTGAGCGCCTCGGCCATGTTGACCCGGTAGCGGGCGACGAAGCGGCGGATGATTTCAGTGGTCACCTTGCCGCGCTCGCGCGAGGCGACGAATCCGGCAAACTGGGTCAGCGCCTGCTTGGGCAGCAGGTATTGGGGCAATACGGCAAAACGGTCGGACACAGGCGCCACAGGAAGTGAAAGAAGGCCTCATTTTATCGGGGCCTCGTTTAGCGCCCTGTAGGCGTTTGCCCTGCGCGCCGGCCGCCTGCGCCCCTCATGTCACCTCAAGCGGGCAAACGCCTCTAAAGCCTGGGCTCTCCATGGCACGGCATAGCGCCCGTTGGCTGATGACACGGCACTAGCGGGCTGCAGCTTCGGCTTGCCGGACAGCCCGCTTGTGCCGGTGCCCATCGGCCGCTTCAGGCTGTCGGGTAGCCCGCTTCGGCCAGCGCGGCGGCGACTTTTTCACGGTCTTGCGCGGTTTGCACGGTGACTTTTTTGCCGGGCAGATCAATGCTGACCTGGGCCGTCGGATCGAGCTCGGTCAGCGTCTGGGTGATGGCCTTGACGCAGTGGCCGCAGCTCATGGCGGGAACTTCGAATTCCATGGAGTCTCCTGAAAAATGTGAAAGGAATGAACACGGCATTCAGTTTGAACCTTGCCATGGGGTCAGGGTCAACCGCTTTTGCCGGATAACCCTTCATCATAAATGGTCACTATGGATACCGCGCTTGACCCTGCCATCGTGGCAAGGTTCAGACTATGCCCATCGCCGCTTCCAGCGAGCCACTTGAGGAAAAAATCATGAGCGCCGTCCCCACCCTGCCCGTTTCCCGCCTGCCCGCATCCCGCCTGCCGGCCAGCGCCCTGAAAGAATGGCGTTTTCCGGTCGAAGGCATGACCTGCGCCTCCTGCGTATCGCGCGTTGAAAAAGCCCTGGCTGCCACGCCGGGCGTCGAGGAAGCGAGCGTGAATTTCGCCACCGAAGAGGCCAGCGTCAAGGCCAGCCCCGAGGTCAGCCTGGCCGCGCTGAAAGCGGCGGTGGAAAAAGCCGGCTATGCGGTGGGCGAGCAGACGGTGCGATTAAAGATCGGCGAGATGACCTGCGCCTCCTGCGTGGGGCGGGTGGAAAAAGCGTTGAAACAAGTCAGCGGCGTGCTCTCGGCCGAAGTGAATCTGGCCACTGAAACCGCCGAGGTTCACACCGTGGGCGGGGCTGTCACGCTGGCACAGTTGATTGCCGCCGTAGACAAGGCCGGTTACCAGGCATCGCAATGGCGGGAGCCGGGCGTGGACAGCGGCAGCGGCACAGATTCAGGCACCGGCGCCAGCACAGCTTCAGGTTCATCCGCAGGAGCCGCCATCGCTGCCAAGTCACCCGCCAAACCCGGCGCCCCCTGGTGGCCGGTCGCGCTGGCCGCCGCCCTGTCGGCGCCGCTGACGCTGCCGATGCTGGGCGCGCTGTTCGGCAAGATGTGGATGCTCGACGGCTGGCTGCAGCTCATCTTGGCCACGCCGGTGCAGTTCTGGCTCGGCGCGCGCTTTTACAAAGCCGGCTGGAAAGCGCTGCGCGCCGGCGCGGGCAACATGGATTTATTGGTGGCCATCGGCACCTCGGCCGCTTACGGGCTGAGCGTCTATCTGCTGCTCAAACACGGCAGCGGCGGCGAGCACGGCATGCCGCACCTGTATTTCGAGGCTTCGGCGGTGGTCATCACGCTGGTGCTGCTGGGCAAATGGATGGAAGCGCGCGCCAAACGCCAGACCACCGAAGCCATCCGCGCCCTCAACGCCCTGCGGCCCGAAACCGCCCGGCTGCGCCGCGACGGCGTGGACCGGGATGTGCCGGTCGGCGAAGTGCGCGTGGGTGACCTGGTCGTCGTGCGCCCCGGCGAGCGCATCGCGGTGGACGGCGAGATCACGGAAGGCGCCACCGAGGTGGACGAGTCGCTGATCACCGGCGAGAGCCTGCCGGTGAACAAACACGTCGGCGGCAAGGTGACCGGCGGCGCGGTGAACGGCGAAGGCCTGATCGTGGTGCGCACCACGGCCGTCGGGGCGGAATCGACGCTGGCGCGCATCGTGCGGATGGTGGAATCGGCGCAGGCGAAAAAAGCGCCGATCCAGCGGCTGGTCGATCAGGTGAGCAGCGTGTTCGTCCCGGTGGTCATCGGCATTGCTTTCGTCACGCTGCTGGGCTGGGGGCTGATCGGTTCGGGCGAGGGCCACTGGGAAACCGCCATCTTGAACGCCGTGGCCGTGCTGGTGATCGCCTGCCCCTGCGCGCTGGGGCTGGCCACGCCCACGGCCATCATGGCCGGCACTGGAGTTGCGGCGCGCCACGGCATCCTGATCAAGGACGCCGAAGCGCTGGAAGTGGCCCATCAGGTCAAAGTCGTGGCGTTCGACAAGACCGGTACGCTGACCGAAGGCAAGCCCGAGCTGGTCGAGTTGGCAACGCTGGCGGATCTGACGGATTCAGCTGCGCTGGCTGACCGGGAGCCGAACGGCGCCAGCCGCGAGGCCGTGCTGACCTGGAGCGCGGCCATCCAGTCCGGCAGCGAGCACCCGCTGGCCAAGGCCGTGACCGCGCTGGCTTTGCAAGAGCAGCTCACCGTGCCAGCGGCAACGCAAGTGCGCGCCGTGGCCGGGCGCGGCATGTCAGCCGTGGTGGATGGGCGCGCGCTGCGCCTGGGCAGCCCGCGCTTCATGCAGGAATTGAACATTGATCTGGCGCCGTTCGCCGAGCGCGCCGACGCGCTGGAGGGCCAGGGCCGCACGGTGTCCTGGCTGGCCGATGTGACGGATGAGCCCCGGCTGCTGGCGCTGCTGGCCTTTGGCGACACGATTAAAACCACGGCGGCGACGGCGGTGGCCAGCCTGCACGCGCTGGGCATCCAGACGGCCCTGGTGACCGGCGACAACCAGGGCAGCGCCCAGGCCGTGGCCCGTCAACTGGGCATTGACATCGTGCATTACCAGGTGCTGCCGGAAAACAAGGCCGCCATCGTCGGCCAGCTCAAGGCCCAGGCGCAGGGCGGACGCGTGGCGATGGTGGGCGACGGCATCAACGATGCGCCCGCGCTGGCCGCCGCCGATGTCGGCATTGCCATGTCCACCGGCACCGACGTGGCGATGCAGGCCGCAGGCATCACCCTGATGCGCGGCAACCCGGCGCTGGTGGCCGACGCCATCGACATCTCGCGTCGCACCTACGCCAAGATCCGGCAGAACCTGTTCTGGGCCTTCATCTACAACATCGTCGGCATTCCGCTGGCCGCTTTCGGGCTGCTCAATCCGGTGATCGCCGGCGCGGCCATGGCATTCAGCAGCGTCAGCGTGGTGAGCAACGCCCTGCTGCTGCGCCGCTGGAAAGGAACTTCAAAATGACGCCAAGGAGGACGCAAGAGATGCCAGAAGAAGCGGCAACAGACACGGCGCAGACAACGCCAAGCGCCAGCGGCCCGTTCAACATCGGCCAGGCGGCCAGCCAGTCGGGCGTGTCGGCCAAGATGATCCGCCACTATGAAAGCCTGGGCCTGCTGCCCGGCGTGCATCGCACCGAGGCCGGCTACCGCCAGTACGGCGACAAGCAGGTCCACACCCTGCGCTTCATCCACCGCGCCCGCACGCTGGGCTTCAGCATGGCCGAGATTGCCGAACTGCTCAAGCTCTGGCAGAACCAGAACCGCGCCAGCGCCGATGTCAAGCGCATCGCCCAGGCCCATGTGGCGGACCTGGAGCGGCGCATCGCCGAGATGCAGGCCATGCGCCAGACGCTGCAGCAGCTGGCGAGCTGCTGCCAGGGCGATCACCGGCCGGACTGCCCGATCCTGAGCGAGCTGGCCGCCTGATGCGTTGAAAATACGCCTCTACAGCGCACGACGGTAAACCGACAAGGAGGCACACGATGCTTAAGCAACTGCAGGTGAAGAAATTCACCGTTTTTCATGATGAGCAATTTGATTTTTCCAAAGGGCTCAACGTCATCGTGGGCGAGAACAGCGCTGGCAAATCGCACCTGCTCAAACTCGCCTATGCGCTGATTGCCACCAGCGCGCAAGCGGGTAAAAAGCTCAATGGCACAGAGCCGACCAAAACCTATCTGCAAAAAGCCTATGGCGACAAGTTGACGGGTGTTTTTCGCCCCGAAGAATTGGGCCGCCTGGCCAGCCGCAAGCAAGGCCGCGAACGCTGCGAGGTGGCGCTGGTTTTTGACGATACGGGCTTGAATACCCGCATCAGTTTTGCAACCAACTCTAAAACGGATGTGCGAGTCGATCAGTTGCCCGCCCGGTGGGAGACGCAAAGCCCGCTGTACCTGCCCACCCGCGAACTTCTCACCATCTATCCCCGCTTCGTCTCGGTTTATGACAACCATTACCTCGAGTTTGAAGAGACATGGCGCGACACCTGCGATCACCTCAGTGCCTTGACGCTCAAGGGCAAACGTGCGGACACAACGGCCACACTGCTTGAACCGCTTGAAGCCGCTTTAGGCGGCAAGGTGGTGCTGGACAACAACGGGCGTTTTTACCTGAATATTCCCGGCAGCGGCAACATGGAAATGCCACTTGTGGCCGAAGGCTACCGCAAGCTGGCCATGCTGGCGCGCCTGATTTCCAACGGCATTATTCAGGCGCAAGGTTATTTATTCTGGGACGAACCCGAAGCCAATCTCAATCCACGCCTGATACGGCTTGCGGCACAGGTGATTCATGCGCTGTGCCTGCGCGGGGTGCAGGTTTTTATCGCCACCCACAGTTTCTTTTTGCTCAAGGAACTCGATTTGCTGTCACGCCAGCAACCCATCGCCCAGCGATTCATTGGCTTGAATCGTGAGGCAGGCGATTTGAGGGTGCGCAGCCAGCAGGTGGACTCTCTGGCGGGTTTGACCAGTCTTGTCGCACTGGATGAAGAACTCTCGCAATACGACCGGGAGCTTTCGGCTGGACAACACCAGGAGTTGGCGCATGGTCAGGCTGACTGAAGGATCGTTGCAATGCGAATTTGACGAAGCCTGCCAGGCCATCAAATTCGATGACACCGCTTGGCACAAGCAAAAATTTGGCCACTACAAAGCCATGGATATTCTGGCAACCAGCCAAGGGCAACACTGGTGGATAGAAATCAAGGATTGCCAAGGACATGAGCTGGCGAACCAGTCCCGCCTGTCGCCCGCGGAACCTGAAGAACTTGCTGCAGCCCGCCAGTGGGCGGCAGGGCAAGGGTTTGAGCGAATAGTCAGGATAAACCGGTGCAAGCCGTTCATCATTGACGAAGTGATCGAAAAAATGCGCGACACCCTGGTTGCTCTGAACTTTGCGCAACGGGCGCAAGACCCCGCCCTGCTGGCTCACGCTCCTTGGTGCGGCAGCGCGCTGCCCTTGACGGTGGTGCTTTTGCTGACTTGGGATGTCCGGGATTTCAAGCGGTTCGCCAGGCTACTGCAGCAAAAGCTCACAAGCGCCCTGCTGCCTTACGGACTGAATGGCTTTGTGGTCAATGAGACCGCTGTACGGCGCATCGGCATCCCTTGCAGCGTCTCGAGAATTTGAAATTCATGAACACCTTGGGATTGCCGCAGCCGCCATGACCCTGTCAGGCCCCCGGTCTTGCACTTGTGCGCTAAGCTTTTTCCCCTCGTGCCGCCAAGCCAGCGTGGCGCTAGGGGAAAGTGAGCCATCGCCATGTTCATGTTCTGCACCGGCATCGAAAACAGCACGCCTACCCTCGACGACGGGCGCACCCGTGTGGACGAGATGGACAGCTGCGGGCATTACGAACACTGGAAGCAGGACTTCGCGCTGGTGCAGGAACTGGGCATCCAATTCCTGCGCTACGGCCCGCCGCTGCACACCACGCTGCGCGGTCCCGGCCGCCATGACTGGGAGTTTGCCGACCTGACGTTTGCGGAATTGAAACGCCGCAACCTCATGCCCATCGTGGACCTCTGCCACTTCGGCCTGCCCGACTGGCTGGGCAACTTTCAAAACCCCGAGTTTCCGGGGCATTTCTCGGACTATGCGCGCGCCTTTGCCGCGCGCTTTCCCTGGGTGCAGCTGTACACGCCGGTCAACGAGATGTTCATCTGCGCCGTGTTTTCCGCCCGCTACGGCTGGTGGAACGAGCAGCTGTCCAGCGACCGCGCCTTCGTCACCGCGCTCAAGCACATCGTCAAGGCCAATGTGATGGCCATGCGCGCCATCCTGGAAGTGCGCCCCGACGCCATCTTCATCCAGAGCGAGTCCTCGGAATACTTCCACGCGGAAAACCCGGCCGCGATTCAACCCGCCGAGATCATGAACGCCAGGCGCTTTCTCTCGCTCGACCTCAACTACGGCCGGCGCGTGGACTCCGAGATGTACGAGTACCTGCTCGACAACGGCATGACGCGCGAGGAATACCATTTCTTCCTCAGCAACCGGCTCAAGCAGCACTGCATCCTGGGCAACGACTACTACGCCACCAACGAGCACCGCGTCTCGGCCGAAGGCACCACCCGGCCCTCGGGCGAGGTGTTCGGCTACAACGAGATCACCCGCCAGTACCACGGCCGCTACCTGCTGCCGGTGATGCACACCGAGACCAACATGATGGAAGGCCCGCTGGGCACCGAGGCGGTCAACTGGCTGTGGAAGGAATGGGCCAATGTGCTGCGAGTGCGCAACTGCGGCGTGCCCATCGTCGGCTTCACCTGGTACTCGCTCACCGACCAGGTGGACTGGGACAGCGCGCTGCGCGAGCGCCAGCACCACGTCAATCCGCTCGGGCTGTTCGACCTGCAGCGCAACATTCGCGCCGTGGGCAAGGCCTATAAGCAGCTCATCGCCGACTGGCGCGACGTGCTGCCGACGCAGAGCATGTGCCTGGCCGTTCCCATCGTCATGCCCGAGCAGGCCGGCGGCGAGCACGAGCGCGTGCAGCAGCAGCGCGCGAGAAAGATGATTGATCGCCCGGCCACCGGCCCGTGCGTGCAGGAGAACGGCTGATGGCCCGGCCCTTTGCCGAGCGGGTGGCCATCGTGACCGGCGCGGCTAGCGGCATCGGCGCGGCCATCGCCCAGCGCCTGGCCTTTGATGGCGCGCATGTGGTGATTGCCGACCTCGACGCCGGCAACGTCGTCAGCGCGGCCGAGGCCCTGGGCGGGCGCCACGGTGTGCAGGCCCTGGGCATCGCCTGCGACGTGGGCGAGGAGGCGCAAGTTAAAACCTGCGTGGAGGCGGCCATGCAGGCTTTCGGGCGGCTGGACATCATCGTCAACAACGCCGGCTTCATGACGTTTAAAACGCTGGCGCAGTGGACGGCCAGGGACTGGCTCGACGTGCTGCGCGTGGATCTGCTGGGGGCGGACTTCTTCACCAAGCAGGCGTTTTTGCACATGGGCGAGGCCGGCGGCGTGATCGTCAACATCGCCAGCGTGCATGCGGTGATGACCAGCGCCAACGCCGCGCCCTACGCCGCCGCCAAGGCCGCCATGGCGTCGCTCACGCGCACCACCTCCATCGAGGGGCGCGCGCGCCGCATCCGCGCCAACGCCGTGCTGCCCGGCGCCATCGACACACCGATGCTCTGGACCAACCCCAATGTCATCGCGGGCATCGAAGTCATCGACCCACGCGACGTGGGCCAGCCCGAGGACATTGCCGCCGCCGTGGCTTTCCTGGCCAGCGACGAGGCCCGCTTCATCACCGGCACCACGCTGGCCGTCGATGGCGGCCGGCTGGCCCGGCTGTGAGCCGGGCCAGCCGGCCAGAGCGATAACTAATCAGGATTCATGCGGGTCGAAGCATCAGATCAGCAGATGAGGCGATAAGCATCCTCCATGCGCGCCACCGCGAATCTCACGCCGCCCTCCCTGGAGCCGGGTCGAATGATCAGACGATCAGACGGCCGGTGGAAAAGTCCCGGATTCCCTTTCAGGCTCTGGCGCCGGCGGCTCCAGCTGAATCTGCATTTCAAGCGCGGCAATTCCAATCGTGACGCTGGCCGTGAGCGAAACCGGCCGGCTCGCCAGGGGCCGGCTCTTGATTTCTTCCATGGCGATTTCAAGGATGCGGCACATTTGCACCGTCGAGGCGCGCACGGCCTTTTCATTGAGTGCGTCGGTAATGGTGCCAGCGGTGTTTTTCAGCGACTCCACGCCTTCCCTGGCGGAGGTCGTGATGCCCTCCACGGCATCATTGGCCTTGGTGGCCACCTGCGCGCCGAGGCCTTTTATTTTGTCGAGCATGAATCAACTCCCTGGATGTAATGATGTTTCAAGATGGGTAAATGGTTTTATTGAGTTGCCGCCACTCGCAGATGAGAAATTTCCTGTATCCACCCAAGCCCCGCCGAAGTCCCACCCGCCACCGCCCCGCGCACTGGCCGGTATTCACACCCCACCCAGCCCCCATACCCCAGCTCATCCAGCAGCGCGAATAAATAAGGATAGTGAATCTCCCCCACATCGGGCTCGTTACGCCCCGGCGCCCCGGCGATCTGGATATGGCCGATGCGCCCTGTCGGCAGATAGCGGCGCAGCTTCATCGCCAGATCGCCCTCTACCACCTGGGAGTGGTACAGGTCCATCTGCACTTTCAGATTGGCCGCGCCTACTTCATCCAGAATCGCATGCGCGTGGTCCTGCCGATTCAGAAAATAGCCGGGAATGTCGCGAGTGTTGATCGGCTCGATCAGCACGTCCACGCCGCTAGCGGCTGCCAGCGCCGCTGCGTGGCGCAGGTTGCTGACATAGGCAGCCTGCGCCGTCTCGCGCACCAGCCCCTCGGGCAGGACGCCGGCCATGATGTGGATGCGCGGGCAGTCCAGTTGTTGCGCGTAGTCCAGCGCCAGCGCAAAGCCGGCGCGAAATTCCGCCTCGCGGCCCGGCAGGCAGGCCGTTCCCCAGCAGGATTTCGACGCCCAGGCCGCTTCGATGCCAGCCGCGTCCGTGCCGCCGGGCGGGGTGTTGATCAGCACCAGTTGCAGGCCGCTGGCTTTTAAGAGCGTTTTCAACTCGGCGGCCGGCCAAGAATAGGGCGACAGCAACTCGACCGCTTTGAAGCCATCGCGGGCGGCGGCTTCGAAGCGTTCGGCAAAAGGCAGCTCGGTGTAGAGCCAATTCAGGTTGGCAGCAAATTGGGGCATGGCGTGTCAGGGTTTGGGCGTTGGCGTTGGCGTTGGCGTTGGCGTTGGCGTTGGCGTTGGCGTGGATTTTGGCTGGTTGTCGGGGTCCTCAGCGCCGGGCGCGGTTTTGCATTCCCAGAAAATTCGGGCGCTGCAATGGCGGCAGATCTCGGGGTCGAGCTTGCCAAAGATGGTTGAAATCGCGGTGAACTTGTCGGGAAACTGGTGTTCTGGCCCGAGCAGGTCGGTGAAACCGGTCTTGCGCCACATGCGGATGACTTCCGGGCGCGGGCGGTGAAAGTACAGGTTGCCGCCCATGGCGCGGCGCGCGGCGAGTTCGGTGGCCCACAGCTCGGCGCCGGCCAGGTCGATGAAGTTCATGCTCTTGGCCATCACCAGCAGGTGTTTTTGCGGATTGGGCTGGCTGCGCAGCGCGTGCAGAATGTCGGCCACATGCTGGGTGGCGCCGAAATACACCTCGCCTTCCATGCGCAGCAATTTGAGTTGCGGGCATTCGGGCAGCGGCTGGCGGCTTTCTTCGGGGGCGGCGTCCAACGGCGCGGCGTCCAGCGCTTCCAGCGCGGCATCGCGCGGGTTGTCGATCACCACGAACTGACGGTCCAGTCCCCGGCTGTCAAAGCCCATGGTGCGCATCGCGGGCCGGGAGGTACGGTACAGAAAGGACATCAGCGAGAGCAACACGCCCAGCAGAATCGCCATTTCCATGCGGATGGTGACGGTGGCAAGCATCGTTGCCAGCGCCACCGCAAAATCGCTGCGACTTAAACTGAAAAGCTGGCGCCAGCGCGCCAGGTCCACCAGGCTGAGCGCCACCAGCACCAACAGGCCCGCCAGCGCGGCCATCGGAATCTGCGCCAGCACTGGCGCGCTGAGGGCCACCAGCGCGAGCAGCAGCAGCGCCGAGAACACCGAAGCCAGCGGCGTGCGCGCGCCCGCTTCCAGGTTGGGCATGGAGCGATTGAGCGAACCACAGGAGACGTAGCTGGAGAAAAACCCGCCGATGATATTGGACAGGCCCTGGCCCCGGAATTCGCGGTTGGCGTCGATGCGCTGGCCCGAGCGCAGCGCGACGGTCTTGGCAATCGAGATGGACTGGCCGAGCGCGACGATAGTCAGCGCAAACGCCAGGCCGATCAGGTCCGAGGCCTGCGCCCAGCTGATGCGCGGCACTTCAAAGCGCGGCCAGGGCGTGGCGATCAGACCCACGGTGCGCAGGGCCGACGAGGGCGTCGCGTCGGCGGCCGTGAACTGGCTCCAGCCCCAGGCCAGCGCCGTCGCCGCTGCCAACCCGATCAGCATGGAAGGCCAGTGGCGGCGGACGCTGCGCACGCCCAAGGCCACGCCCAGGGTGACGCCGGCCACCATCAGCGCTGCCGGCTTGGCGTAGGCCAACTGGGTGAACACATGGCCCAAAACGGCGCCGGCACCGTGCTCGGGCGCCGGCGCCAGGCCCAACAGATCGGGCAGCGCATGCACGGCGATCAACAGCGCGGCGCCGGAGGTGAAGCCGAACAGCACCGAAGGCGCAATGAAATTGGCCAGCACGCCCAGCCGCAGCGCGCCGATCAGCCACTGCAGCACGCCCACCATCACGGTGACGGCCAGCGCCAGTTGAATATAGGCCGGGCTGAACGCCATCGCCAGCGGCGAGAGCATGGCAAAGAGGGCCAGCGAGTTGGCATTCGTTGGCCCGGACATCACATGCCAGCTCGAACCAAAGAGCGCGGCGATGATGCAGGGAACAATGGCGGTGTACAGGCCGTATTCGGGCGGCAATCCGGCCAGCGTGGCAAAGGCGATGCCCTGCGGCAGCACCAGCACGGCGCCCAGCAGGCCGGCCAGCGCATCGGCGCGCAGGCTGGCGGGGGAAATCTGCCGCACCCACGGGCCGAAGAGCCGCTCGGCCAGGCGAGCGAGTAGAACCATCAAGGGAATTGCGGCGCGAGCGTCTGAAGGTTTCATGGTGAAGTAGTCATCAGCATACGATGCTTACAACTCACCATGGCTGCTTCGTCATACCCGCGCTGGCCGGAATCGAGTCGCCCCTGTCAAAAAACCGTTTCTGCTGCCAGAGCGGCCTTATTTCAAGCCAGACCGGACCAGCGCAGCAGCAGTCCGGCCACAGCCGAAGCGGCGATGACGGGAATCACGCCCCATTTCAAACGCCACAGCGCCAGCGCGGCGGCGGTCGCCAGAGCCAGCGCCGCCCAGTCGGGCGCTGTCGCCCCAACGGAGGAAGTGCCCGATGGATAGGCAATCGCGGCGATGAAAAACAGCGCCAGATTGGCAATCACGCCCACCACGGCGGCCGTCACGGCGGCCAGCGGCGCGGTCAGCTTGAGGTTGCCGCGCGTCGATTCCACCCACGGGCCGCCAGCCAGAATGAAAAGGAAGGACGGCAAGAAGGTGAACCATGTTGCCACACAGGCGGCCAGCGCCGCGCCCAGAAATAGCGCCTGCGACCCGGCCACTTCCTTGACCCAGCCGCCCACAAAACCGACGAAAGCCACCACCATGATGAGCGGGCCGGGCGTGGTCTCGCCCAGCGCCAGGCCGTCCATCATCTGGGCCGTCGTCAGCCACTCGTAGTGCCCGACGGCCGCTTGGTTCACATAGGGCAGCACCGCATAGGCGCCGCCAAAGGTCAGCAGCGCCGCCTTGGTGAAGAACCAGCCCATCTGGGTCAGCGTGCCGTTCCAGCCGTAGGTGAAAAACAGCGCGGCCATTGGCAGCAGCCACAGCGCTGCGCCGGCCAGCAGCACTTTGACCAGCTGATTCATACTGAACAGGGCGTGGGACGGTGTGGGTGTGTCGTCGTCGATCAGGGCCGCTTCGTGAGTACCTTGCTTGACCGATCCATGGCCGCCGCCGCGCCCGAGGCTGCCCGGAGAGACGCGCGCCAGCACGGCACCTGTGAGCATCGCGGCCAGCACCACCAGCGGGAACGGCAGTTTAAATAGCCAGATGGCAATAAAACTCATCAAGGCAATCGCCCAGGGAACCGGTGCCTTGAGCGGATGACCCAGCGATTTGCTGGCGATGCGGTGCAGCGCATGCAGCACGATGGCGGCCACGGCCGGCTTGATGCCATAGAAGAGACCGGCCACCAGTGGCTGCTCGCCAAAGGCCATGTAGATCCAGCTCAGTGCGATCAAGAGCGCCAGCGAGGGCAGAAAAAACAGGGTTCCCGCCACCACGCCGCCCCAGGTGCGGTGCATCAGCCAGCCCAGATAGGTGGCGAGTTGCTGCGCCTCGGGGCCGGGCAGCACCATGCAGAAGTTCAGCGCGTGTAAAAAGCGTTTTTCAGAGACCCAGCGGCGCTTGTCCACCAGCTCGCGGTGCATGATGGCAATCTGCCCGGCCGGGCCGCCAAAGCTGATGAAGCCCAGCTGCAGCCAGAAACGGAGGCGGGTTTGTCCAGCAGGGGCTGTGTCATGGGGCCACTCCCATCAACTCGCCAGCGCAGGCGGCAAGGACAACATGGGCGACAAGCGCCGTGGGCGCTCTCAAGACAAGAGAAAAAGAAACGGAAACGACAAAGGTGTCCACGCAATGCTCCAAAGATAAATTCCAGCGCTTGGACGGGACACCGTCTGTCTAAAAAGAACCGGGAGGCCGAAATCCCGATGGCGAAATGTTAGCACTGCAACTTCAGGCCCCGGACCAGCCGGCCGCTTTTTGTTTCAGGCGCGCTGCAGCTTGAACACCGCCCGGTTGGCACGGGCGTTGGGCCAGAAGCGGATTTCCTGGCCGTCCTGCAAACCAAAAGCATCGAGCACCAGCAAATTGTTCTGCCGCGCCAGCGCCTCGAAGTCGCACAGCGTGCCGACGCGGATGTTGGGCGTGTCGTACCACTGGTAAGGCAGCACGCGCGTCACCGGCATGCGCCCGCGCAGCACGGCCAGGCGGTTGGGCCAGTGGGCAAAGTTGGGAAACACCACGATGCCGATGCGCCCGACGCGCACCGTCTCGCGCAGCATGACCTCGGCATTGCGCAGGTGCTGCAATGTGTTGATCTGCAGCACGACGTCAAAGGAGTTGTCGCCGAACAGCGCCAGGCCTTCTTCGAGGTTGAACTGGATGACGTTGACGCCGCGCGCCACGCAGGCCTGCACATTGGCGTCATCGATCTCGACGCCGTAGCCCGAGCAGCCGCGCTCGCGAATCAGATAAGCCAGCAGCTCGCCGGTGCCGCAGCCCAGGTCGAGCACGCGCGAGCCTTCGGGCACCAGGCGGGCGATCGAGAGTTGATCGGGCGAGAGCGGCGCGGGGGCGGCAAGGCCTGGCGCCGGCGCCGTGCAGCCTGGTGCCGGCGCTTCTCCTGGGGTGCTGGCGTTGGCGAGGGCCGGGGCCAGCGGGTTCAAGTGCGTTTGCGTCGTCATACGGCCACCTTGCTGCTGAAATAAGAGCGGACCACACCCAGATAGCGGGCGTCTTCGAGCAAAAAGGCATCGTGCCCGTGCGGCGCGTCGATTTCGGCGTAGCTCACGTCGCGCTGGTTGTCGAGCAGTGCCTTGACGATCTCCCGGCTGCGCGCGGGCGAAAAGCGCCAGTCGGTGGTGAAGCTCACCAGCAAGAATTTGGCGCTGGCTTTTGACAAAGCGCGGCTCAGGTCGCCGCCGAACTCGCCGGCCGGATCAAAGTAATCAAGGGCACGGGTAATCAAAAGGTATGTGTTGGCGTCGAAATACTCGGCGAACTTGTCGCCCTGGTAGCGCAGGTAGCTTTCGATCTGGAATTCGACGTCCTGGGTGGAGTATTTGTAGGCATTGACGCTGTTGACGACGCGTGATGCGATGCTGGCCTCGTCCTGCACACTGCGGCGCAGCTTGCGGCCAAACTTCTCGTTCATCACGTCGTCGCTCAGGTAGGTGATGTGGCCGATCATGCGGGCAATGCGCAGGCCGCGCTTGGGCAGCACGCTGTGCTTGTAAAAATGGCCGCCGTGGAAATCCGGGTCGGTGACGATGGCGCGGCGGGCGACTTCGTTGAAAGCGATGTTCTCGGCCGTCAGATTGGGTGCGCTGGCCACCACCACCGCGTGGCGCACGCGCTCGGGGTATTGCAGCGTCCAACTCAGCGCCTGCATGCCGCCCAGGCTGCCGCCCATGACGGCGGCCAGCGTCTGGATGCCCAGCGCGTCGAGCAATCTAGCCTGCGCGTTGACCCAGTCCTGCACGGTGACCACGGGGAAATCCGCGCCATAGACTTCGCCCGTGTCCGGGTTGCGCTGCATCGGCCCGGTCGAGCCAAAACAGGAACCCAGGTTGTTCACACCGATCACAAAGAAGCGGTTCGTGTCCACCGGTTTTGCGGGGCCGATCATCGTGTCCCACCAGCCTTCGGATTTCTCTTTGACCTGGCCGCTGTCATCCAGATAGACGCCGGCGACATGGTGCGAGGCGTTGAGCGCGTGGCAGATCAGCACCGCATTGGACTTGTCGGCGTTGAGCTGGCCGTAGGTTTCATAACTGAGGTCATAGGCGCGGATCGAGACGCCGCTGCGCAGCGCCAAGGGCTGGGCAAAATGCATGGACTGGGGCTGGGCAACAAGGACGGAAGCAGCAGGCACGGTAGAAAGACCCCCAACAGGAAGAGCCGCGATCAGGACAGGAACAACAGCCAAAAATGAAACAGAAAAAACAAAACCCGGCGTCGCCAAGGGCGAGACCGGGTGGATGGCGCATCGTCTTTAGCGGTACTTTTTAAGCGCCCGCAAGCTGAGCAAATCGGCGCTGGGCAAGTATAGCAATCCGCCGGCCTGCCGGGGCGGCGAGGGCTTTGGCGGCCCGGACGCTGCCGGCTTCAGGCCGGGTTCAGACGGGTTTCAAACACAGGTTTCAGACGCGCACCAGGAGCGCCAGCAGGCCCAGCACGGCAAAAATGGCGGCCGAGACGACATGCACGACGCGCAGCGGCACGAGGCGGGTGACGCGCTCGCCCAGCCAGACCACGGGCGCGTTGGCGAGCATCATGCCCACCGTGGTGCCCGCTACCACCCAGAAATAAGCCTGGTACTGGGCCACCAGCATCACGGTGGCAATTTGCGTCTTGTCGCCCATTTCAGCCAGAAAAAATGCCAGCACCGTGGTGCCGAACACGCCAAAGCGCGATGCATTTGACGTTTCGTCGTCATCAAGCTTGTCGGGAATCAGCATCCACACGGCCATGGCGATGAAGGAAACGCCCAGAATCCAGCGCAGCACCTGCGGGCCGATCAGTGTGGTGACCCAGGCGCCGAGCGCGCCGGCCAGGGCGTGGTTGGCGATGGTGGCGACAAAGATGCCCAGCACGATGGGCCAGGGCTTGCGAAAGCGGGCGGCGAGCACCAGGGCGAGGAGTTGCGTCTTGTCGCCCATTTCGGCGAGGGCGACGATGCCCGTGGAGAGGAGGAAAGCTTCCATGAAACAAAAAACAGCTCCGGCCGGAAATGAAAAACCCATGACTGCGCGGCATCCCCGGCCTGAAGCTTGATTCAGTTTGGAGGCTGCGCAGTCAAAGGTCTCGCCAGGTCTGGACTGTCTGCGCCATGCCGGCCCCGTTGCAGGGCCGGGCAAGTGTGTTGACGCAAACCCCTCTCAATCCTTCTTGCGAAGAAAGAAGGGCGGCTACTCCCCGATGACTGCCGGGATTATAAGCGGCCGGTTTCCGGCGCCCATGCCATGCATTGGTGCGCGTTTTCTGATGCTGCACCTTTATGAAAACATACGGCACATTTATTGCTTAACTTTGGTGCGTTTTGTCGATTTCATCAGAAAACGCACCAACACATCACATTTCATTCAAAAGAGAGAGTTATGGACGCACTAAAACAGGGCTCTGATGCCTTGTTCATCCTGTTGGGCGGCATCATGGTGCTCGCCATGCATGCCGGTTTTGCTTTTCTGGAGCTGGGCACGGTCCGCAAGAAGAACCAGGTCAATGCGCTGGTGAAGATCCTGGTGGATTTTTCCATCTCGACGGTGGTCTATTTCATCGTTGGTTATGGCGTGGCTTACGGCACGCATTTCTTCGTCGGTGCGGAGGAACTGGCCGCGAAAAACGGCTATGAACTGGTCAAGTTTTTCTTTTTGCTGACCTTTGCGGCGGCGATTCCGGCGATCATCTCGGGCGGCATTGCCGAGCGGGCGCGGTTTTATCCCCAACTGATCGCCACGGCGGTGATCGTGGGATTCGTCTACCCGTTCTTTGAAGGCATTGCCTGGAACCAGCATTTCGGCGTGCAGGCTTGGATCAAGTCGCTCACCGGCGCCGAGTTTCACGATTTCGCCGGTTCCATCGTGGTTCACGCCATGGGCGGCTGGCTGGCGCTGCCGGCTGTTTTATTGCTGGGCGCACGCAGCAACCGCTACCGCAAGGATGGCGGGATATCAGCCCATCCGCCATCGAACATTCCTTTCCTGGCGCTGGGCGCATGGATTTTGATCGTCGGGTGGTTCGGCTTCAATGTGATGAGCGCGCAGACGCTGGAAAAACTCTCCGGCCTGGTGGCGGTCAACTCGCTGATGGCCATGGTGGGCGGCACGCTGGTGGCTCTGGTGCTTGGCAAGAACGATCCCGGTTTTGTGCACAACGGCCCGCTGGCCGGCCTGGTGGCTGTGTGCGCTGGCTCTGACGTGATGCATCCGCTGGGCGCACTGATGGTCGGTGCTGTCGCTGGTGCGGTGTTCGTGGTGATGTTCACCTGGACCCAGAACAAATGGAAGATTGACGATGTGCTGGGCGTGTGGCCACTGCACGGCCTGTGCGGCACCTGGGGCGGCATCGCAGCCGGCATTTTTGGCAGCAAAGCCTTCGGCGGTCTGGGCGGGGTGAGCCTTGGCGCGCAGCTGATCGGCAGCGTCATGGGCGTGGCCTGGGCGGTGCTGATGGGCTTTGTGGTGTATGGCACCCTCAAGGCCACCCTGGGACTGCGGCTGAACCAAGAAGAAGAATACGAAGGCGCAGACATTTCCATTCACCGCATCGGCGCCACGCCCGAGCGGGAAGTCAACTGGTGAACTGAAGGATGTTCGGCGGGAAATCATCACAAGCTTCGTTCAGCACAGAGCATCGAATGACCTCAACAGTAAGTCGCCAGTATTGATTGACCACTCTTGGTATTTCACCATTCAAAGCAGAGTGCAATAGAGCAGCTTGGCTGCATAAAAATAAGAAATCTCGGGTTGAAATTTTTGTAACTTTATAGGTTTTTAAAAAAGCAGAAGCGTTTGGGATTGGTTGAAAAAAGTTTTTCAGGCTCTTGACGCTCACAACTTCCTGCTTGCTTGCATTGTTCGACATGATGACTAAACCTTGCGTTAAAACTAGCTTCAAGTCCAATGCCTGGTTTTTCCTTCAAACGTCAAGTGCTCTTAAAGTTCATTAAATATAGGATATCTAACTGAAATTTTTGCCTTCTAGTCCAAAAATCCAGTTTGGTGTTAGTGGCACGTCACTTGTCAACTTGCCAATCTGTGAAGAGATTTTTTCACTCAATACCCTCAAGTTCGGGGGTACACAGGAACTCACGGGTTAGGCCAGATGCATCCGCTAGACACAGCTTGAAGGCCTAATCTGCAAAATTTTGATGGTCCACATTGAGGCTTGCCTTTTGAACAACTGGAGCATAATATGCATGTGCGAATACAACTATTCGTGCATGTTAGGTGATCGGTCAGTTTCGCGCGCTACAGCGGTACGTTGAACATTTGTTGTGCTTCCGGGACCCCATCGCTTTTGTTTTTGTGTTTTAGAGGAGTCCCTTCATGGGCAACAAACTTTACGTCGGCAACCTGCCTTACTCGGTGCGTGACGAAGATCTGCAACAGTCTTTTGGCCAATTCGGCGCTGTCACCAGCGCTAAAGTCATGATGGAACGCGACACCGGTCGCTCCAAGGGTTTTGGCTTTGTGGAAATGGCCAGCGACGCAGAAGCACAAGCTGCTATCAACGGCATGAATGGCCAGCCTCTGGGTGGTCGTAGCGTTGTGGTGAACGAAGCGCGTCCGATGGAAGCACGTCCTCCACGCACCGGCGGCTTCGGCGGCGGTGGTGGCGGTTACGGCGGTGGTGCTGGCGGTGGTGGTGGCGGCGGCGGTTACGGCGGCGGTGGCCGTTCTTCCGGCGGCGGCAGCGATGGCGGCTTCCGTAGCCCCTACGGCGGTGGCGGCAGCGGCGGTGGCCGTTCCGGCGGCGGCGGTGGTGGTGGACGCGGCGGCTACTAAGCCCTGCTTCAACGCTGCAGGCTCATTGCCCGCACAATCAGTCTCTTCAATCTTTTGATTGGAGAGCAACTAAAAAGGCTTCAGGACTTCGGTTTTGAAGCCTTTTTGCTTTTTGACTTCAGTGTTCAATAGGAACTTGCAGACCAAAGCGCCAGCCTTACCGACAAGCGGCTCAACGGCCAGGCACGGAAATCGTGCTCGGCGGCTCGGAGCGCACGGCGCGGCCAGCTGATTTTGGCATCATGACTCCCCGCACTCGGCCGGTCAGCACCGCCACCTGGTCCAGGTTGCTATAAGAAAAGGTGTTCCCCGTGAACTGGTCTGCGCCCCGGATCAGCACCACCGGCTGGTGGGACTTGACCCGCTCTTCGTTCAGGAACACATGCAGGAATTCGCCGCGAAACTCCAGCCGCGGCGCGTCCTTGCCGCCGCGCTTCTGGCTGGCCTCGCGCACCACCCGTGCATTACCGGCCAGTTGGACTTCTGAGCCGTCGCTGTTGGCATACGCCCGCACGGCCGTTGCCGTGGTCACCAGGCCCTGGGGATTGATGCTGCGAATTTTCACCTGATCGATTTCCAGGATGTCGGTATCGGGAAAATGCCGCGCTTCGGTGCCGTGGATCTCGCTTTTGAGCTTGCCGGACTCGTCAAACGATTTGATGGTGAAGTTGCGCATGAAGTAATCCACTTCATGGCCGACCTCTTTCGCTGCCTCTGGCACTGTCAGGCCGGGGGTGTTGCGGACCAGCCAATAAGTGCTCAGGGCCAGGACGCCCATCAGCAGCAAGGGCATGTAGATCGCCATGCGGTCCCACAGCCGCAGGCAGCGGCCCCACCCTGTCCTGAGCCGCTGCAGTGCTGCACCACGGCTGCCGTGGGGCGCAGGCGGGTTGCTGCTCACGCGGTGTACTCGGCCAGCAGACCGGCATAGCGCCCGCTGGCGATGAGCAATAAATCACACCATTCGCGGGCCGCGCCATGGCCACCCAAGGCCTGGGTGACGTAGGAAGCGCGCGACCGCACTTCCAGATGCGCATTGGCCGGCGCGCAGCTCAGGCGGGCGCGGCCCATCATCGGCAGGTCAGGCCAGTCGTCGCCCATGGCAGCGGCATCGCCCCAGTCCAGGCTAAGGGCCTGCAGGATGAGTTCAGCGGCCGGGCGCTTGTCTTCGGTGCCGAACTGCGCGTGCACGATGCCCAGCGCCTGCAGGCGCGCGCGCAGCACCGCGCTGTCGCGCCCGGTGATGACGGCCGGGGTGATGCCCGCTTTCTGCAGCAGCTTGAGGCCATGGCCGTCCAGCGTGTTGAAACGCTTGATGATCTCGCCGGCCGACCTGAAGCCGCCCTGCGTCACGGCCCGCTCATGGCCATCGGGGTATTCCGAGAAATACAGGCCGCCATCGGTCAGCACGCCATCCACATCAAAAAAGGCGACCTTGACGCCCTGCGCGCGCAGCAGCAGTTCGGGCGAAAAATTCAGCGCAGGGGCAGACGCGGCGAAGGAGGTAACGGGCACAGCAGGCATGTCAGATCACCTTGGCGCGCATCAGGTCATTGGTGTTCAGGGCGCCGCACAGGCGGCCCGCCGCATCGACCACCAGCATGCTGTTGATGCGGTGGCGCTCCATCAGCGCGACCGCATCGACCGCCAGGGAGTCGATGCGCACCGTTTGCGGATCGGCATGCATCACCTCGCCAGCGCTCAGGCTGCGCAGATCGACGCCTTTTTCCACCAGCCGGCGCAGGTCGCCATCGGTGAAAATGCCCAGCACCCGCTGCGCCTCGTCCACCACGGCCGAAGCGCCCAGGCCCTTGGCGCTCATCTCGCGCATCAGTTCGGTGAAGGAGGTGCCGAGCTGCACCTGCGGGACATCGGCGCCGCTGCGCATCACGTCACTCACGTGGGTGAGCAGCTTGCGCCCGAGCGCGCCGCCGGGGTGCGAGCGCGCAAAGTCCTCTTCCTTGAAGCCGCGCGCATCGAGCAGCGCCACGGCCAGCGCGTCGCCAAGCGCCAGCTGCGCCGTCGTGCTGGCCGTGGGTGCCAGATTGAGGGTGCATGCTTCCCGGGCCACGCTGCTGTCCAGCGTGACGGCGGCCTGTCGCGCCAGCGTCGATTGCAGAGCGCCGGTGATGGCGACCAGGGGCACGCCCAGGCGGCTGAGCACCGGCAAGATGACCACCACTTCCTCGCTCTCACCGCTGTTGGAGATCACCAGCACCACGTCGGTGGGCTGGATCATGCCCAGATCGCCATGGCTGGCTTCTGCCGGGTGGACAAACAGCGCCGGCGTGCCGGTCGAGGCCAGGGTGGCGGCAATCTTGCGGCCGATATGGCCGCTTTTGCCCATGCCCATCACCACCACGCGGCCACGGCAGGCGGCCATCAGCCTGACGGCCTGGACGAACGCGTCGCCGACCCGGCTGGCCAGCGCCAGCACGGCCTCGGCCTCAATTTCAAAAGTTTTTCGGGCAACACGCAGGGCCTGCCCGGCGTCGAGATTCGCGGCGTCAAATTTCATGGGTGCATTCTATCGAGCGCACGCCGGACAGCCTTTCGGCGGCCCGGGCGACGCGGTGCAGGCACAAAGCCATCCGCTACCATCACCCCTATGAGTGCGCTTGAAATTACCTTGCTTTACCTGCTGGCCGGCGTGCTTGGTGTCGTGGTTTGCCGCTCGCTCAAACTGCCGCCGATGCTGGGCTACCTGGCTGTGGGCGTGCTGATCGGGCCGCATGCCCTGGCGCTGGCGAAAAACGCTGACGGGGTGCGCCATCTGGGTGAGTTCGGCGTCGTGTTCCTGATGTTTGTGATCGGGCTGGAGTTCAACCTGCCCAAGCTGCGCACCATGCGCCGCCATGTTTTCGGACTCGGCCTGCTGCAGGTCACCCTGACCATGGCCCTGATCACCCTCAGCTCGATCGTTCTGGCGCGCATGGCGCCCGACTGGTGGAGCATGAAATGGCAGAGCGCACTGGCCCTGTCCTGCGCGATTGCCATGAGCAGCACGGCCATCGTGGTCAAGCTGCTGTCCGAGCGGCTCGAGCTCGCCTCCGAGCACGGCAAGCGGGTGATGGGCGTGCTGCTGTTTCAGGATCTGGCCGTGGTGCCGCTCTTGGTGCTGATCCCGGCGCTGGGGTCATCGCCCGACGAGCTGTTCACGGCGCTGGGGCTGGCCGCGCTCAAGGCGGCCCTGCTGCTGGGCCTGCTGCTCACCGGCGGGCAGCGCGTGATGCGCTGGTGGCTCACGCTGGTGGCGCGGCGCAAGAGCGAAGAGCTGTTTGTGCTCAACCTGCTGCTGGTCACCTTGGCGCTGGCCTGGCTGACGGAGCTCGCCGGCTTGAGCCTGGCGCTGGGCGCTTTCATCGCCGGCATGCTGATCTCCGAAACCCAGTACAAGCACCAGGTGGAAACCGACATCCGCCCCTTTCACGATGTGCTGCTCGGGCTGTTTTTCATCAGCGTGGGCATGATGCTCGACTGGCACGAGGTGGTGGCCCACTGGGGCCTGGTGCTGGCGCTGCTGGCGCTGCCGCTGTGCTTCAAGATGGTGCTGGTCACGGCGCTGGCGCGCTGGCTGGGCGCCACCACCGGCGTGTCGCTGCGCACCGGGCTGTACCTGGCGCAGGCCGGCGAGTTCGGCTTCGTGCTGCTCTCGCTGGCCCAGGGCAGCAAACTCATCCCGACAGCGCTGATGAACCCGATCCTGGCCAGCATGGTGCTGTCGATGGTGGCCACGCCCTTCATCATCATGCACAGCAACCGCATCGTGATGAAACTAGTCTCCAGCGAATGGATGCAGCAATCGCTGCAGATGACCAGCATTGCCACCCGATCGATCAACATCAACAAGCATGTCATTATTTGCGGCTACGGCCGCTGTGGCCAGAACCTGGGCAACATGCTCGAGCGCGAGGGCATTCCCTACATGGCGCTGGACCTGGACCCGGACCGGGTGCGCCAGGCGGCCGCGGCGGGCAACTCGGTGGTCTTTGGCGATGCGGTGCGGCTGCAGTCGCTGATGGCCGCAGGCCTGTCGCGCGCCAGCGCCGTGGTGGTGACCTACCTCGACACCGCCAGTGCGCTCAAGGTGCTGGCCAACATCCACAGCCACGCGCCCACGGTGCCGGTGATCGTGCGCACCGCCGATGACCGGGATCTGGAAAAACTGCAGGCCGCCGGCGCCACGGAGGTGGTGCCCGAGGCGATCGAGGGCAGCTTGATGCTGGCCAGCCATGCGCTGGCCCTCGTGGGCGTGCCCATGCGCCGGGTGATCCGGGTGGTGCAGGACCAGCGCGATGCCAGGTACAACCTGTTGCGCGGCTATTTTCGCGGCGCCGATGACCATCCCTCCAGCGAACTGGAGCAGGAGCGGCTCGCCAGCGTGACGCTGACGCCGGGCATCAAGTCCATCGGCCAGCCACTGGGCACACTGGCGCTGCACTCGGCCGGTGTGCGGGTGGTCAGCCTGCGGCGCAGCAATGGAAAAACCATCAAGGTCATGAAAGAAACCGGCCTGCAAGACGGTGACACCCTGGTGCTGTCCGGCAGCCCCGAAGCCCTGGCCCTGGCCGAGCAGGCCTTGCTGCGCACCTGATGCGCACCTGATGCGCACCTGCCGGCACACAAGCGCGCCGACAGGACAAGCTCAGATCAGATCGCCGTATTGCGTCTTGCTCAGCACCGGAGACGTTGTTGACTCGGACATTTCCGTATCCTCAAAATCCTTCACCCGAGCCGGGCGCTGTCTGCGCGGCCCTGCGCTGGACCTCTCGGGAGGCATGGAATGACCCTGGGCAGAAGCGGCTAGCAGGGCTTGCTGGAATGCCACCACTTCATCGGCCTCAATGGTTTCATAGGGCGACTTGGCCTTGGGCGGCTGGGCCGGCTGGGCGGCGGCGCGCTGGGCCACTGCAGGGGGCACAAACTTGACGGCGGCAGCCACTTCCGTCAGGCGCCAGTAGACGGCCGACACGACGATCTCGAAACGCACTTTGGCGCTGTCGATGATCATGGCCTCCATCTCGCCAAAGGGAGGCAGCGGCTCGCCGGCGATGGTGACCAGATTCATCATCACCACGAATTCATTGCCCTGCTGATCCTCCGAAAACACCTTGAATTTATAGTTCGAGGACAACACTCCCGTTCGGGTCATGGCTTCGCGAATCGCCACAAACACCTGGTCACGGCGCAAGTGACGCAGCTTGGATCTCTCGCTGCGCTGATCGCCTTCAGGCTCCTGGGGTGCTGGAGCGCTGCCCTTTTTCTGGCTGGGCAGCGAACGGTTGTGCTCGTCTGCAGGAGCCGATTTCGCTTGGGCGGGCTGACGGGAAAACCAGTTGAAAATAGACATGTAGTTCTCGTGAGGAATAGACGCCTTTCCACCCGGAGGAAAGGACGTGATGTGACGGGGGAAATGGAGCGTGGCGCCGTCGCCGGACCAGCATTTTTACTTCAAGCACCAATGTATCCAATCGCTGGATAATTTTTCTTGAAAAAAGTCATGAAATAGGTTTTTTCAGCTTTTTAACAACCCCATCAGCGCGATAGACAGCCCAGCGCCGGGTTGCAGGGCCGTGTTCAAAGCATCCCCAGTGACAGGCATGCCTGCCCGCCTGACATGCCGGGACCGCAGCAGCCCTATTTTCCGATGCAGAATCTGGAAAAAATCTCGCCCAGCAAATCATCCGAGCTGAACGCGCCGGTGATGGCGCTCAGGTGCAACTGCGCCTGGCGCAAATCCTCGGCCAGCAGGTCCAGCGCCGGCCGGGCGGCGTGCAGTTGGGCATGGGCTGTTTCCAGCGCAGCCTGGACGCGCTGCAAGGCCTGCACATGGCGCTCGCGGGCCATGAACACGCCTTCGGGCGCGCCCTGCCAGCCGACCACCTGCAGCAGACGCTCGCGCAGGGCTTGAAGGCCGGCGCCGGTTCTGGCGGAAATCAGCACGCCGCCTGTCACATGCGCCAGCACCTCGGCAGGAGCGCTGTCGGACTTGTTCCAGACATCGATGATGGGCGTGCTCGCTGGCAGTTTTTCCAGCAGGGTACTGGCCAGCCGGGCGTCATCGCTGCGGTAATCGAGCGCCTCCTGCGTTGAGCCGGCCGCATGCTGGCGGGTCAGGTCATGCAGGAACAGCACCGCATCGGCCGTCTCGATCTCGCCCCAGGCGCGCTCGATGCCGATCTTCTCCACCTCGTCGAGCGCCTCGCGCAGCCCGGCCGTGTCCACCACATGCAGCGGAACGCCCTCGATCTGGATGAGCTGCGAGACCTTGTCGCGCGTGGTGCCGGCAATGGGCGTGACGATGGCCAGCTCGGCGCCGGCCAGGGCGTTGAGCAGCGAGCTCTTGCCCACATTGGGCTGGCCGGCGATCACCACCTTGATGCCTTCGCGCAGGATGGCGCCCTGGGTGGCGCGCTGCATCACGGCCGCCAGCGTGGCCTGCAGGCGCGCTAGCTGGCCCTGGGCATCGGCCTGCTGCAGAAAGTCGATGTCTTCCTCGGGAAAGTCGAGCGTTGCCTCCACCAGCATGCGCAGATGGATCAGCTGCTCCAGCAGCGTGTTGACGGCCTCGGAAAACTCGCCCGACATGGAGCGCGCGGCCGAGCGCGCCGCCGTCTCGGTGCTGGCGTCGATCAGGTCGGCAATCGCCTCGGCCTGGGCCAGGTCGATCTTGTCGTTCAGAAAGGCACGCTCGGTGAACTCGCCCGGCTGGGCCACGCGCAGGCCGGGCAGCCAGGGCTGGCCGGTGGCCGGATTCAGCGCAGCGCCGGCTTGCAGGCAGCGCGCCAGCAGCAGTTGCAGCACGACCGGGCCGCCATGGGCCTGGAGTTCGAGCACGTCCTCGCCGGTGTAGGAGTGCGGCGCGGGAAAGAAAATCGCCAGCCCCTGGTCGATCACGCCGCCGTGGGCATCGCGAAACGGCAGGTAGCTCGCCTGGCGCGGCGCCAGCGCGCGGCCGCAGAGGGCGCTGACCACCGGCGCCAGAGCAGCGCCGGAAACCCGCACGATGCCGACGGCGCCGCGGCCGGGCGCCGTGGCAATGGCGGCGATGGGGTGGTGATGACGAGCCAGCATGTGGAGGGCACCATGTTCAAGGGCCGCTTGCGCGGCCCTTTTTGTTATTTGAACTTCGGCAGGTTGAACTGCGGCGGCACGCCCATCCGGGTGTTGATGACCCACTGCTGGGCGATCGACAGGATGTTGTTGGTGATCCAGTACAGCACCAGGCCGGCCGGGAAGAAGAAGAACATCACGCTGAAGATCAGCGGCATGAACCACATCAGCTTGGCCTGCATCGGGTCTGGTGGCGCCGGGTTCAGGGCGGTCTGCAGCAGCGTGGTCAGAGCCATGATGATGGGCAGGAGGAAGAAGGGATCGGGCGAGGACAGATCCCTGATCCACAGAATCCACGGCGCATTGCGCATCTCGACGCTCGACAGCAGCACCCAGTACAGCGCGATGAACACCGGAATCTGGATCATGATCGGGAAACACCCGCCCATCGGGTTGACTTTTTCCTCTCGGTAGAGCTTCATCATGGCCTGCTGCATTTCCTGCGGCTTGTCCTTGAGGCGCTCGCGCATTTCCATGATTTTCGGGTTCACCGCCTTCATCTTGGCCATGCTGGCGTAGGCCTTGGCATTGAGCCAGTAAAAGGCGATTTTGAGCAGCAGCACCAGCGCCACGATGGACCAGCCCCAGTTCTGGATAAAGCCGTGCAGCTTGTCGAGCAGCCAGTACAGCGGCTTGGCCAGAATGGTGAGCCAGCCGTAGTCCTTGACCAGTTCGAGGCCGGGGGTCAGGGCTTCGAGGACTTTTTCCTCCTGCGGGCCGACGAAGAACTTGGCGTCGAGGGTTTTGGTCGCGCCCGGGGCAATCGCCTCCAGCGGCGTGATCATGCCCACGGCGTACAGGTTGGTGTCCACCTTGCGCAGGAACAGATCGCGCTTCAATCCTTCTGGCAGTATCCAGGCGGAGGCAAAGTAGTGCTGCACCATGGCCACATAGCCGTTGGTGGCCTGCTTTTCCACATCGACCTTGTTGTTCTCGATGTCCTTGAATTCGACCTTCTGGTACTTCTTGGCTTCGGTGTAGATCGCCGGGCCGGTGAAGGTCGAATAAAACGACGATTCGCCGGGCGGCTTGTTGCCGTCGCGCACCAGCTGCAGGTAGAGCTGGGGCGCCACCGGGGCAGTGCCAGTGTTGATCACGTCATGGCGCACGGCGATGTCATAAGCGCCGCGCTGGATGGTATAGGTCTTGACCAGCTTGACGCCGCCGACATCGGCCGACTCGAACTTGACCTGCAGCTCGTTTTGCCCCTCCTTGAGGCTGCGCTCGCCGGGCACCAGGGTCATCGGGGTCTTGTGGGTGGGGAAGGCGCCGCCCGTGCCGCTGGCGATCAGGCCGGTCTGGGCCACATAGACGCGGTTGGCGCTCTCGTCGAGCAGCACAAAACCCTTGTCCTTGTCCGTCATGTCCTTGTATTTGTTGAACGCCGAGTGAACCAGGGTGCCGCCCTCGCTGTCAAAGGTCAGCGACAACACATCGGTATTGACGACGACGCGCTCCTTGGCGGCGGCCACGGACGGCGCGCCTGCGGGCACCGCGCCGGGTGAGCCGGGCGTGACATTGACAGGCACCGACGGCACGTCAGTGGCCGCGCTGGACGCGGGCGCCGTCACGGCGGCAGGCGTGCTGGTAGGGAAAAAAGTGGCTTTCTTGCCGTTAGAGACCTGCCACTGGTCCCACAACAAGACCATGGAAAAGCCAAAAATCACCCACAAGATGGTGCGGCGGATGTCGTTCATGACGGCGTCTTTTTAGAAGGAAGGGAAACCGCCGGCGCAAGCAGGCGGCTGAAAAAAGAAGCGCACTGGGCAGGCGGCACCGGATCATGGCCGCCCTCGCACCAAGGCTGGCAGCGGCCCAGGCGGCGCAGCGTGAGGTAGGCTCCGATGGCCGCGCCGTGCTGCTGCAAGGCCTGCAGCGAATAGGCCGAGCAACTGGGCTCGAACCGGCAGGCCGACCCGAGCCAGGGGCTGAGCAGCAGGCGATAAGCCTTGACCAGCGCGATCAGCGAGGCTTGCGGCAGGCGCACCAAGGCAGAAAAAATCGGTTTCATCGGGCTTTGGCGCCAGCTTGCATCAGCGCCTGGATCTCGGCGCGCACCGCCAGCCTGAGCTGATCGGACACGGCGCTGACAAACTCGGTACGGGCAAACGCCCGGCGCAGGCGAACGACAAAAGCCGCGTGTGGGTACTGGTCTGAAAAATCAGCGCTCACGGCGTAAATCTGTCGCTTGATGGCGTTGCGGGTTACCGCCCTTTTGGCCCAGCGTTTGGGCACCATGGCGCCGATCCACATGGCCTGCACGGCAAACAGCGCGCTGCTTTTTTCCGGCGGACCGGGCGGCCCGCTTGCGGGCCGGACATCGAGCGCATTGCGGTGCAATGCGAAATGCGTGGTTTTGGCCACGATGGCGCCGGCCAGAACGGCCTGGAACTGGGGCCGGGTTTTAAGCCGCTGCACTGGCGCCAAGCATTCGCTCAAGAGCAATCCAAGGGCCAGTCGCTGCCAAAAAACAGTTTAGACGGCCAGACGCTTGCGGCCTTTGGCGCGGCGTGCAGCGATGACGGCACGGCCGCCACGCGTTTTCATGCGGGTCAGAAAACCGTGGGTGCGTGCGCGCTTGACTTTGGAAGGTTGGTAGGTGCGTTTCATGGTAAATCCTGCTAGCCCTCTCGGGCGTGTTACGGGGCGCTCAGCGGCAAAGCTGCACGAGGCGATTCGATGATCCTGGGAACTGCACAACACAGCCGCTCTGGCACGTTTTGCAGGTTTGGCCTGCACCTGCAATGCGCTGGCAGAAATTCAACGAGAACCTCACCAAGGCCGCGCAGGCAGTTGCAAGCCGCTACGAATCGGGAAAACCCGTGATTATCACAGATTTCTTCATTCTCGCAACCAGCGAGCGCCCTTCCCGGTCATTCAAGGCTGAGCGAAGGTTCATCCAGCACCCGGCAGCGGGCGGCTGCGGCAGCTCCAAAAGCACTTGGCACGGACTTTCCTGGCGAAGCAACCTTCCTCACCCGAACCAGGCGTGGCGCTGCCTTGCCCCTGCCTCTTGCCCCCTTGCCAAGAAAATATCGCCCGCAGCTTGAAGTGGTCCTTCAGGTCAGTCAAAATCGCGGGCTTCGATCTGCCGTTTCCCCGCAATTGTGGCGACCGGACTTGTCCCTCCCTATCTTCTTATTTCTTTAATATAAAGATAGTAGTAGTAGTAGAGTGAGTACTTTTCTGTGGATAACTGTGCTTTTCCTTTTAGGATCAATGACTTGGCCTGTTCATAAGCTTGTGGGAAAGCCAGGGACAAACGGTGCATCAAATATGAACAACTTGACCTTGCTCCGCAAATCTGTGGATAACCCATAAGTTATCCAAAAGTTTTCCACAGGGTTATCCCGTCGTTTTTTGGCCGGTTCAAGCACGCTGGAAAACTATTTTTTTGGGGGCTGGATTTTTGCGGTTCTGTGTCAATTTTGCTGCCCTGGCGGCGCTTTTTCACTATGCCGCAGCGCTTCTTGCCGGGGCTGCGCCACCCCGCCCAAGCGTGCCGGGCTGGCTCGGGAAACCGGCCTGCGCAAGACCGTAGCTTGTGGATAACTCAGCGCCCCGACTACAATTGCGGGTGCCTAAAATTAACAATATCCACAAGCGACTGGGCGTCGCTTTGCAGCAGCATTGCGCTCCGAAACGGTCATGAGCAAGGCGTCCGTGCGTACCCTGAGCCCTGATTTGTGGCAAATTTGCGTTGATCTTCTCGCCCAGGAACTGCCCGAGCAGCAGTTCAACACCTGGATTCGCCCGCTTGTCGTGAGCATCGCGCCCGACCTGTCCAAGGCGACGGTGCAGGTCGGCAACCGCTTCAAGCTCGACTGGGTGCGGGCGCAGTATGCGACCCGCATCACGGCCTTGCTGGAAAAAGTCGCCGGCCAGCGAGTGCCCATCGAGCTGACGCTGGCGCCACGCGAAGCGCCCGTCAAATCCGACGCGCTGGTGCGAAAACTCGAAACCGTCGGCGCCCCCGAGCCCCTCGCCCTGAGCGCGGTGCCTGAAGAAAAAGTCAAGCCCGTCTTCAAGAACCGGCTCAACTCGGCCCTGACCTTCGACACGCTGATCGAGGGCACGGCCAACCGCATGGGGCGGGCCGCCGCGCTGCATGTGGCCAACAGCCTGGGCCAGCTGTACAACCCGTTGTTCATCTATGGCGGCGTCGGCCTGGGGAAAACCCATCTGATGCATGCCATCGGCAACAAGCTGCTGGCCGACAACCCGGCGGCCCGGGTGCTCTACATCCACGCCGAGCAGTTCGTCTCCGATGTGGTGAAAGCCTACCAGCGCAAGACGTTCGAGGATTTCAAGGCGCGCTACCACGCGCTGGACCTGCTCCTGATCGACGATGTGCAGTTCCTGGCCAACAAGGACCGCACCCAGGAGGAGTTCTTCAACGCGTTTGAGGCCCTGCTGGCCAAGCAGTCGCACATCGTGATGACCAGCGACACCTACCCCAAGGGCCTGAGCGACATCCACGAGCGGCTGATCTCGCGTTTCGATTCGGGCCTGACGGTGGCCATCGAGCCGCCCGAGCTGGAAATGCGCGTGGCTATCCTGATCCGCAAGGCCGATGCCGAGGGCGCTGTGCTGCCTGAAGACGTGGCTTTTTTTGTCGCCAAGAATGTGCGCTCGAATGTGCGCGAGCTCGAAGGCGCGCTGCGCAAGATGCTGGCCTATTCGCGCTTCAACCACAAGGATTTATCCATCCAGCTGGCGCGCGACTCCCTGCGCGACCTGCTGTCGATCCAGAACCGGCAGATTTCCGTGGAAAACATCCAGAAAACCGTCGCCGATTTCTACAAGATCAAGATTGCCGACATGTACTCGAAAAAGCGGCCCGCCAGCATCGTGCGCCCGCGCCAGATCGCCATGTACCTGGCCAAGGAGCTGACACAAAAAAGCCTCCCAGAGATCGGCGAGCTGTTCGGTGGGCGCGACCACACCACGGTGCTGCATGCGGTGCGCAAGATCGCCGCCGAGCGCAAGCTGCTGACCGAGCTCAACCAGCAGCTGCATGTGCTCGAACAAACGCTCAAGGGTTGAGATGAGGCGCCACCTGTTCGGGAATAAGTTTTGGTCATGGCCGTCCTGCGCGCAGAAGCAGATGACAATAGAACCCCGCCGAGCCTGTAGGCAAGCCACTCTGCACATACTTTCCACAGGTTTATGCACAGGGTTATCCACAGGGTTGTGAAAAGGTTTCCCACAGAGTTATCCACAGCTTGGCTGTTTGAATCTCAGGGAAAATGAAGATATCCACGAAAACCAGGCTCTCTTAAAGCGGCCCGGTTTGAATTGAAGCGTTAAAGACAAAGACAAGAGGAAAACATGATCGTTCTGAAAGCCACGCAAGACAAGTTGTTAGCGGTACTGCAATCGGTAGCCGGCATTGTGGAGCGTCGGCACACCCTGCCGATTCTGGCCAATGTGCTGATCCGCAAGAGCGGCGCGCAGTTGCAGCTGACCACGAGCGATCTGGAAATCCAGATTCGCACCAGTGCCGAACTCGATGGCGACGCGGGCGACTTCAGCACCACGGTGGGCGCGCGAAAATTGATCGACATCCTGCGCTCCATGCCCAGCGACCAGACCGTTTCACTTGAGTCAAGCCAGAACAAGCTGATTCTCAAAGGCGGAAAGAGCCGCTTCACGCTGCAGACCCTGCCGGCCGAGGACTTTCCGCTGGTGCAGGAAGCGGCCAGCTTCGGCCCGACCTTTTCGGTGCCGCAAAAGGTGCTGAAAGAGTTGCTGAACCAGGTGTCGTTTGCCATGGCGGTGCATGACATCCGCTACTACCTCAACGGCATCCTGTTCGTCGCCGAAGGCAAGCAGCTCAGCCTCGTGGCCACCGACGGCCACCGCCTGGCCTTCTCCTCGGCCACGCTCGACGTGGAAGTGCCCAAGCAGGAAGTCATCCTGCCGCGCAAGACGGTGCTGGAGATGCAGCGCCTGCTGAGCGACAAGGAAGGCGCGATCGAGATGCGTTTTGCCGGCAACCAGGCGCAATTCAGCTTTGAAGGCATGGAGTTCGTCACCAAGTTGGTGGAAGGCAAATTCCCCGACTACAACCGCGTGATTCCGAAGAACCATAAGAACATCATCACCCTGGGCCGCGAGCCGCTGCTCAGAAGCCTGCAGCGCACCGCCATTTTGACCAGCGAAAAGTTCAAGGGCGTGCGCCTGAACATCGAGCCGGGCACGCTGCGCGTGGCCTCGAACAATGCCGAGCAAGAAGAGGCGGTGGACGAACTCGACATCGACTACGGCGGCGACGCCATCGAAATCGGTTTCAACGTCACCTACCTGATCGACGCCCTGAACAACATGACGCAGGACATGGTGAAAATCGAACTGGCCGACTCCAACAGCTCGGCCCTGCTCACCATTCCGGACAACGCCGCTTTCAAGTACGTGGTGATGCCGATGCGGATTTGATCCGCAGCGCGGCGCACAACGCCTGAAGCGAAACCCAAACCCGCGAGGCTTCGCGGGTTTGGTCATTCAAGAGATTGCAGAAATTGGAAAAAAGCTGACCATGACTCAAGACAACACATCGAACCAGGCCGATCAAGTACACGTCTCTGACGGCGCGGCGGGCGAGGAAAGCTCCAATTTCCAGCCCAAGATCGACACCAACCAGGCCGGCGCGTCCGAAGCCTACGGTGAAGGTTCCATTCAGATTCTCGAAGGCCTCGAAGCCGTGCGCAAGCGCCCCGGCATGTACATCGGCGACACCTCCGACGGCACCGGTCTGCATCATCTGGTGTTCGAGGTTGTGGATAACTCCATTGACGAGGCGCTGGCCGGCCACTGCGATGACATCACCGTCACCATCCACACCGACAATTCGATCAGCGTGGTGGACAACGGCCGCGGCATCCCGACCGGTGTGAAGATGGACGACAAGCACGAGCCCAAACGCTCGGCCGCCGAGATTGCCCTGACGGAACTGCACGCCGGCGGCAAGTTCAACCAGAACAGCTACAAGGTTTCGGGCGGCCTGCACGGCGTGGGCGTGTCCTGCGTCAATGCGCTCTCAAAAATGCTGCGCCTGACGATCCGGCGCGACGGCAAGGTGCATGTGATGGAGTTCTCGCGCGGCTTCGTGCAGAACCGCCTGGTGGAAAACGTCAACGGCGTTGAAATCTCGCCGATGAAGGTGATGGGCGAGACCGACAAGCGCGGCACCGAAGTCCATTTTCTGCCCGACACCGACATCTTCAAGGAAAACAACGATTTCCATTATGAAATCCTCAGCAAGCGCCTGCGCGAACTGAGCTTCCTGAACAATGGCGTCAAGATACGCCTCAAAGACGAGAGAAGCGGCAAGGAAGACGATTTTGCCGGCGCCGATGGCGTCAAGGGTTTTGTCGCCTTCATCAACAAGGGCAAGACTGTCCTGCACCCCAACGTCTTTGCCGCCATGGGCGACCGCCAGAGCGACCAGGGCACGAACATCGGCGTGGAAGTCGCGATGCAGTGGAACAGCGGTTTCAGCGAGCAGGTGCTGTGTTTCACCAACAACATTCCGCAGCGCGATGGCGGCACGCACCTGACCGGCCTGCGCGCGGCGATGACGCGGGTGATCAACAAATACATCGACGACAGCGAGCTGGCGAAAAAAGCCAAGGTGGAAGTCACCGGCGACGACATGCGCGAGGGCCTGTGCTGTGTGCTGTCCGTCAAGGTGCCCGAGCCCAAGTTTTCCAGCCAGACCAAGGACAAACTGGTGTCCAGCGAAGTGCGCGGTCCGGTCGAAGACATCGTGAGCCGCCTGCTGCACGACTACCTGCAGGAGCGCCCGAACGATGCCAAGATCATCGTCGGCAAAATCATTGAGGCGGCGCGTGCCCGCGAAGCCGCCCGCAAGGCGCGCGACATGACGCGGCGCAAAGGCGTGCTTGACGGCATGGGCCTGCCCGGCAAGCTGGCCGATTGCCAGGAAAAAGACCCGGCGCTGTGCGAAATCTATTTGGTTGAGGGCGACTCGGCCGGCGGCTCGGCCAAGCAGGGCCGGGACCGCAAGTTCCAGGCGATTCTCCCGCTGCGCGGCAAGATCCTGAACGTCGAAAAAGCGCGCTATGAAAAGCTGCTCACCAGCAACGAAATCCTGGTCTTGATCACCGCGCTGGGCACCGGAATCGGCAAGGGCGGCGGCGTCGGCGGCACACCGGGTGCGGACGATTTCAATGTTGCCAAGCTGCGCTACCACCGCATCATCATCATGACCGACGCCGACGTGGACGGCGCCCACATCCGCACGCTGCTGCTGACGTTCTTTTATCGCCAGATGCCCGAGCTGGTCGAGCGCGGCCACATCTACATCGCCCAGCCGCCGCTGTACAAGGTCAAGGCGGGCAAGGAAGAGCAGTACCTGAAAGACACCGCCGCGCTGGACGGATTCCTGCTGCGTATTGCGCTGAAAGACGCGGCCGTGCAGACCGGTGCCGACGAAACCGCTGTGCTGACGGGCGACACCCTGGCCGAACTGGCGCGCAAGCACCAGCTGGCCGAGTCGGTGATCAACCGCCTGCGCGGCTTCATGGACGCCGAAGCGCTGCGCGCCATCGCCGACGGCGTGGCGCTGAACCTGGACACGCTGGCCGATGCCCAGGCCTGCGCCGTCACGCTGCAGGCCAAGCTGCGCGAATTGAACCAGACCGGCGCGCCCGCCGACGTGGCGGGCGAGTTTGACGTGCGCAACGACAAGCCGATTCTGCGCATCAGCCGGCGCCACCACGGCAACGTCAAAAGCAGCGTGCTGACGCAGGATTTTGTTCACGGCGCCGATTACGCCACGCTGGCCGAGGCGGCGGCCACCTTCCACAACCTGATCGGCGAAGGCGCGAAAGTCATGCGCGGCGAAGGCGAGCGGCGCAAGGAAGAAAAAATCAGCGATTTTCGCCAGGCCATGCGCTGGCTCATCGGCCAGGCCGAGAACGCCACCGCCCGCCAGCGCTACAAGGGCCTGGGCGAGATGAACCCGGCCCAGCTGTGGGAAACGACGATGGACCCGCAGGTGCGCCGCCTGCTGCGCGTGCAGATCGACGACGCCATCGAGGCGGATCGCGTGTTCACCATGCTGATGGGCGACGAGGTCGAGCCACGGCGCGAGTTCATTGAGCAAAATGCGCTGAGGGCGGGGAATATTGATATTTGAGGTGGCTTGGCGACCGTAAAGTTACTCCGTAACAGGCTTAAACATGTACGACTTGCACCGCCTTGGATGGAGTAGTTTCCAGCAGCTTTGTCTCACCATAGCCCGAGAAGTGCTTGGTCAGACCGTGCAGTCTTTTCTGGATTCGAATGACGCTGGGCGAGATGGCGCTTTCGCTGGCTGCTGGTCACCAGCTCCGGGTGAATTCCTCGGAGGGAAATTTGTCATCCAGTGCAAGTTTTCAAGCAGGGCTGGTTATCTCCTGACACAGTCCGACATGACGGATGAAATACCCAAGGTGCGCAAGCTTGTAGCTGATGGCCTTTGCGATGTGTATGTCCTGATGACGAATGCTGGTGTATCCGGCAAACAAGAAGCGCGGATCAGTTCGGAACTGATGGGTGCTGGGGTCAAGCATGTGCTGATATACGGGCCTACTTGGATCGAGGATCAGATTAAAGAAAACACGAGGCTGCGGATGCTCGTGCCCCGTGTGTATGGCCTGGGAGACTTGAGTCAAATTCTTGATGAACGGGCCTACGCGCAGGCGCGTGCCGTTCTCGAATCGTTGCGCGAAGACTTGGCTAAGGTGGTCATCACAGACTCTTACCGCAATGCTGTCAGTGCCCTTGATGAGCACGGCTTCGTGCTGCTGATCGGCGAACCAGCGGCAGGGAAGACGACTATCGCGTCCATGCTTGCTATGGCAGCTGCTGACAAGTGGAAGTCAGCGGTACTGAAACTCGAAGACCCGGCAAAGGTCGTAGAGCACTGGAACGTGGATGAGCCCACACAGTTTTTCTGGGTCGATGATGCTTTTGGCGTGACGCAATACGAATCGTCGCTGGTTCACAGTTGGAACCACGTTCTTCCGCAGATAAAAACCATGCTGCGTAAGGGCGCCAAAATTGTCATGACCTCCCGGGACTACATCTACAACCGTGCCAGACGAGAGCTCAAGGACGGAGCCTTTCCGTTGCTCAACGAAAGCCAAGTGGTGATTGATGTTCACGATCTCTCTGATGTTGAAAAGCAGCAAATCCTTTACAACCATCTGAAGCTTGGCAAGCAGTCGGCCACGTTTCGCTTTGACATCAAGCCGCATCTTGAGTATGTGGCCGCACACTCGCGCTTCATACCGGAGATAGCGCGGCGCATCGCGGATCCCTTGTTCACCAAGAACCTATACGTGAGTGAATATCACCTGGGTCAGTTTGTAGAAAAGCGCGAGCAACTTCTGCATGAAGTGATCCAAGGACTGGATGTAAATAGCAAGGCAGCCCTCGGTCTGATCTATATGAGGAAAGACCACCTGGAGAGCCCTATTACGCTGCAGGGCTCCGAACCACTTGCACTGGAGAGATTAGACAGTACCTTGGGAGGATGTATCAAGGCGCTCGACGCGCTTAACGGCAGTCTCGTGATCCACACGCAGATTGACGATCAGTCGGTATGGCGCTTCAAGCACCCGACCATTGGCGACGCTTACGCCTCGACGTTAGCGTTCAGTCCAGACTTGCTCGGGATTTTCTTAAGTGGCAGTTCCACAGAAAATCTGACTTCGCAGGTCACATGCGGCAACGTCGGTGTCGAAAAGGCGGTTGTCGTTCCCAAGTCGCTGTTCCCGATGATGATCACGCGACTACTTGAATTCTCCACCAGCGATCAGTACAAGACCGAATGGATGGCTAAATGGGGAGCCAAGCGGACGTTGCAGCAATTTCTTGCTAACCGCTGCTCGCAAGAATTTCTTTCGATGTACTTGGAGAACGATCCAGAGCTTGTAAATCGCATCGCTGAACCGGGACTATCTTTAGGCGCTGGAAACGAAGTTCGTCTCGTCGTGCGTCTGCATAGATTTAATCTCTTTCCCGAACACTGCCGAAAGAAGTTTGTTGAGACTGTGAGCGACTTCACTCTAACAGGCCAAGACATGTATGCCTTGGAAGACGAGGGAATTCGAAGTGTTTTTACTGACGGCGAGTTTGATGAACTTGTCCAGAGCGTGCGAAGTGACCTTCTTCCAAGATTGAGTGATGTACGGCTTGAGGAGCAAGGCAGATATGAAGCTTCCGCACCGCCCGATGAGCACATGCAGTTTATGCTCGAATCTCTCAATACGTTGAAGAGGCAGTTCAGCGACGAGGTACAAGCAACCAAAATTATCGAACGCGAGATGCGTCTCACCGAGGAGTGGATCGCGGAGACTGAGCCCCCGGAGCCGAAAGTAAGTCCTCGAACCCTCGGGACTGTGGAACCCTCTGAGGAAAAACACGGCACCAGAAGCATCTTTGACGATATTGACGATGGTGATGCGTGAAGATGGACACCGCCGCGCTGCCCGTCGGTCCGGCTGTCTCCATGGAGCGGCTGACCGTGGATGAAAACTTCAGGGGCTAGGGACTGGGCGGCGCGCTGCTGGTCGATGCGCTGGCGACGAGGTCGAGCCGTACCGCGCCGCGAGTTCATTGCGAAAAATGCGCTGCGGGCGGGAAATATTGATCTCCGAACTTGTTGTCGCCGGGTGCCTCATGGGTTGACGAATCATTGAAAATAGTAAAATTCGTCAACCAGGAGCCTATGATGATTCATGATCGAATTCGCCGTGCGCGCGTGCTGCGAGGTCTGAGCCTGCAAGCTCTCGCTCAAAGTCTTGGCGACATCACCAAGCAGGCGTTGAGCAAGTTTGAAAAAGGGGAAACTACGCCCAACTCGACCCGGATTCTGCAACTCTCCAGGGCGCTAGGGGTCAAGCCTGAATATTTTTTTCGGGCCGATGTCCTTGAATTGGCGCCATTGGAGTTTCGCAAGCTGGCCAAGATGCCCAAGTACCGTCAGTCTCAGGTGGCCGAGCAGATGCGTGAGCATCTGGAACGCTATGTGGCGCTGGAGCAGTGCTTCGATGTTGCGGATGGATTTGTGCAACTTCTGCCCCCGCGTTCCCTCGCAATTGATGGAGTCGAGGGTGCGGAAACTGCTGCCCAGCAGTTGCGCGAACAATTGCAGATCGGTGGCGATGCCATCGCGCATCTGACTGAACTGCTCGAAGAGCATGGCATCAAGGTTGCCTTGCTGGAGGGGCCGGAGGATTTCGACGGCGCATGTGCCGCCACCCATGATGAGCAACATGTGCTGATTGTGCTCAATCGCAGTCGGCCGGGCGAGCGCATACGGTTTACGGCGGCCCATGAGTTGGGGCACTGGATCATGTCCCTTCCTGCGGACATGTCCGAGGCGCAAAAGGAGTCCTGCTGCCACCGGTTTGCGGGGGCCTTCCTGTACCCGGCCGAACGGGTACACATGGATTTTGGCTCACACAAGCGCTCGCGGGTGTTTCCCGCCGAACTGCTCAATGCCAAACGGCGCTATGGTGTCTCGATGCAGGTCGCTCTGCGGCGGCTGAAAGACCTTCACCTGCTGACGGAGTCTGGTTATCGCAATGCTTTCATCCAGTTCAGCCAGAACGGCTGGCGACTTCGGGAGCCAGAACCGCTGCCGCCTGAACAGCCCAGGCGCTTTGAGACCCTGGTGCTGCGCGGGCTGGCCGAAGACTTGTTCACCCCCTCTCGCGCTGCGGAGTTCATGCAATGCCGGGTGAGTGAAATCGATCTGACCTTGAGCCATTTACCGGAGCCTGCATGACACAGCAGGTCTTCATCAGCGACACCAACATCTGGATCGACTTGCGTCACGCGGGCCTGCTGGATGCGCTGTTTGACCTGCCTTTCACGCTTTGCTGCACCGACTTCGTTGTGGCTGAGTTGCAGGATTTCGATGTGGCTGCGCTTGTTCACCGTGGCCTGGAAGTGCATACCCTTGATCAGCAAGCCACCACTCGCTTATTTGGCCTCATGGCTGCGCACAATAACAGCTCACTGGCTGATGTGTCCTGCTACTTGTTGGCCCAGGAAACGGGCTATCCGCTGCTGACAGGTGATGGCCGCCTGCGTCGTCAGGCGCTGCACGACGGCTTGAGGGTCCATGGGGCGCTGTGGTTGCTTGATCAACTGGTGGCTCAAGGCGTGACAAAACCGGGACTTGCAGCGACTGGCTTGAGGAACATGCTGATGGCCGGCGCCCGTTTGCCGCCAGGCGAATGCCAGGCTCGTCTGCAAGCTTGGAGCGCCTGAGAATTTTTCCGCTGGCCACGGTCACATCCAACATTGAATGGTCTTGCCCCATGTCTCTTCTTGCCGTCATCGACTTTGAAACCACCGGCATCTCGCCCAACTGCGGCGACCGCGCCACCGAGGTGGCCATTGTGCTGGTTGAGCGTGGCTGCGTCGTGGACCGTTTCCAGAGCCTGATGAATGCCGGCGTGCGCATTCCGTCCTTCATCACCGGGCTGACCGGCATCACCAACGCCATGATCGCCGGCGCGCCGCCGGCCGCGCAGGTGATGCTTGAAGCCAGCCGCTTTGTGGGCAGTGTGCCGCTGGTGGCGCACAACGCGGCGTTTGACAGCCGTTTCTGGCAGGCCGAGCTGGCTCGCTGCGAGCTGGCCGCGCCCCAGCCTTTCATCTGCACCCTGCTGCTCTCGCGCCGGCTTTATCCACAGGCGCCCAACCACCAGCTCGGCTCGCTGGTCGATTACCACGGCTTGCCGCGCACCGGCCAGGCGCACCGGGCGCTGGCCGATGCGGAAATGGCCGCCGCGCTGCTGGCGCGCATCGAACACGACTTGCGCACGCACCACGGCGTGGCCAGTCCCGATCACAAGGTGCTGCTGGCCCTGCAGCGCTGCGCCAAGTCCGCCGTCGGCACGCTGATGGCGAAATACACCTACGCGTGAGCGCGCCCGACCAAACGCTGTCCAATCAGGAACGGCTTGCGCCTTTTTAAAAGCGCCAGTGCCCCGCCCCAAACTCCCGGAAATCCACCTCATGACCACCCACGTTCACCCCGCCACGCCGCTCTCCACCCATGACACCACCCGCACCGACGACCTGCGCATCAGCGCTGTGCGGCCTTTGATCACGCCCGCGCTGCTGCAGGAGTGGCTCCCCACGCCCGACAGCGCCCAGGCGCTGGTGCAAACGAGCCGCGCGGCCATCTCGCGCGTGCTGCACGGCGCGGACGACCGCTTGATCGTCGTCGTCGGCCCCTGCTCGATTCACGACCATGCGCAGGCCATGGACTACGCCCGCCAGCTCAAAACGCAGGCCGATGAATTGCAGGGCGAGTTGCTGATCGTGATGCGGGTGTATTTTGAAAAGCCACGCACCACCGTCGGCTGGAAGGGCTACATCAACGACCCGCATCTGGACGGCAGCTTTGCCATCAACGAAGGGCTGGAAATGGCGCGCCAGTTGCTGCTCGACGTGCTGACCCTTGGCCTGCCGGTGGGCACCGAGTTTCTCGATTTACTCAGCCCGCAGTTCATCAGCGACCTGGTGAGCTGGGGCGCCATCGGGGCGCGCACCACCGAGAGCCAGAGCCACCGCCAGCTCGCCAGCGGGCTGTCGTGCCCGGTGGGTTTTAAAAATGGCACCGATGGCGGCATCAAGGTGGCCACCGACGCCATCTTGGCCGCGCAGGCGCCGCACGCCTTCATGGGCATGACCAAGATGGGCCAGTCGGCGATTTTCGAGACTCGTGGCAATGACGACTGCCATGTCATCCTGCGCGGCGGCAAGCAGACCAATTACGCCAAAGCTGATATCGACGCCGCCTGCGCGCTGCTCAAAAGCGCTGGTTTGCGCGAGCAGGTGATGGTGGACGTGTCGCACGCCAACAGCAGCAAGCAGCACCTGCGCCAGATCGACGTGGCCGCCGACGTGGCCCGTCAGGTGGCGGCGGGCGATGCGCGCATCATCGGCCTGATGATCGAGAGCCACCTGGAGGAAGGCCGCCAGGACATCGTGCCCGGCCAGCCTTTGAAGCATGGCGTGTCGGTGACCGATGCCTGCATCAGCTTTGCGCAGACCGTGCCGGTGCTGCAGGCTCTGGCGGCGGCGGTGCGGGCGCGGCGCGAGGCTTGACGGCCAGTTTACAAAAAGCCAAATCGCCTGGCATGCCAGGCCAGAAAATCGGGCGAGGGGCCAAAGCGCTCTGGAAGCTGAATCGGCTGGTGGTTGAAGCGCTGCAGCGATTCGCTCAGAAAAGCATTGCCGGTGAGAGCAGCCACAGATGCTGAAACGCGCACGGTGAAGTCGGGCATGACCGTGATCAAGCCTTGGTCATAAGCGCGGTCATGCAGCGCGGACAAGCACAGGCGGTTTTGCGGATTGAGCCGGTTTTTTCGGTCTTCGCTCCACGGAATGATGTGGCTGGCAATCACCAGTTTTTCATGCCGCAGGCCGCTGATGCAGCAGGTAGCGTTGTAGCTGGTCAACACGGATTTTCGAAACCGGGCCTGGTTGACGCGAACCTGTACCTGCGCACTCCGGGTCCGGCCCTCCTCAAAAACGGCCTCTTCTTCAATCAGCGCGCTGTCTGCCGTAACGCCATGCTGCAGCGCTAGGCTGGCATAGGCGCTGGCCGCTTCTTCGGCAAGCTGGTCCCAGTTGTCCTGAAGCGTTGCCCAGAGCATTTGGTCCTGTCTGGATGCGCCGCTTAAGCCGGTCCGTCCGCTGGCGATGATTTGCGGGTCCAGGCTGGCAAAGTTGACCAGTTTCATGGCTACCGAGCTGGGTGTGCGGCCCTGCCATGCCGCCAGTTGCCGGATTTCAAGCGTGCCACGGTGCAGTTTGCCAAAAGGCAGCAAGGTGTAGAGGTGAAAGGCCGCGAGCGTGTGCGGCCGTGTCCATTTGACGGCGGGTGATGGCATGGGTCTTGATGGGTTTTGGGCTGCTTTTACTGGCAGCGAATGCGAAATTGCCGGTCTCGCGCCTGTTTGCGCCGGTCCTTGATCCAGTCTTGCGTTTGTGCGCTTTGCGGTTGCCGCGCCATGGCATCCCAATGCGCGATCTGGGCTTCGAGGTGCTTGCATTCGGCTTGGTGGGCCACCACAGCGGGAACTCGGTTGTTTTGCGTCACGACGATATGACGCTGGATGACCTGCGCTTCAGTGTGGCGAACTGGCTGGGGGCGAACGGCCGCCATCAGGTTGTGATTGGCGTGGGTAGTGATCTGGCGGCTGATGGCGCCACCGGGACAGGGAGCGTCGCTGTAGCTGGTTCTGCCGTTTACGACGCATTTGGAGACGGTTGAGGTGCTAGCCGTCATGTCGGGGGCGTTCCGAGCGGGCGGGAGTGCAGGGCTCGGCTGCGTGAACGGTGTCGATGTGACCGAGGGTGGATTTTTCGGAACGGCTGATGTGGGTGAGCGTTCATTCGCAGTGGACGCGGCGCCTTGCTTGAGCTTCCAGTCGGCAGCCTTGTAGAGAAAAAACAGTGCGATCACAAAGACGAGCACCATGCCCAAGGTAGCCCAATTGAAGCGCTCCGGCGGCGGGCTGAACGGACGCTGGCGCTGTCTGTCATGCATGTAGTCACGGTCCATCAGTCCCATGCCGAATCCCTTTGATTTTGTTTGTTTTGGTTAACTGTCGTGTATCGACGATACCGCAAGCCTGGGTGGTGTGGCGCATGGCTGTTGACTTCCAGCGGTGGTCATCAAGAAAGAATGGATCACGTTTCCTTGCGTCGCGCACATCAAGGCGGCTTTGTCTGACACAACTCGAAATGCCGTGTTTCTGAAAATCGCCTGAATCGCCTGAATCGCCTGAATCGCCTGAATCGCCTGAATCGCCTGAATCGCCTGAATCGCTGGCGCTATGGTGCCGGCATTTATGGATTGTTTTTCTGGAGACCACGCCATGCCATCCAACGTCCGTCCCCTGGCCATCGTCACCGGCGCCTCGTCGGGCATTGGCTATAACCTGGCCATGTGCTGCGCCCAAAACGGTTTTGATTTGCTGGTGGCCGCCGACCAGCCGCTGGACGAAGCCGCCGGCGACCTGCGGGCGATGGGCGCGCAGGTCGAGACGGTGCAGACCGAACTGGCCAGCCGCCAGGGCGTCGATCAGCTGTGCGCGGCCCTCAAAGGCCGGGAAGTCGAGGCACTGCTGGCCAATGCTGGTCATGGCCTGGGCAAAAGCTTTCTGGCGCAGGATTTTGCCGACATCGAGCATGTCATCGACACCAACATCACCGGCACGCTCTACCTGATCCACACGCTGGCCCCTGGCATGCTGGCGCGCCGCCGGGGGCGCATTTTGATCACCGGCTCGATTGCCGGCTTCATGCCGGGGGCATTTCAGGCGGTGTACAACGGCAGCAAGGCCTTTGTGGACTCGTTTGCGGCGGCTCTGCGCAATGAGTTGAAAGACTCGGGCGTGAGCGTCACCTGCCTGATGCCGGGGCCGACGGATACCGAGTTCTTTGTCCGCGCCGACATGCTCGACACCAAGGTGGGCACCGACGAGCGCGCCATGTCGGACCCGGCCGAGGTGGCCAAGGCAGGCTTTGACGCCATGATGAGCGGCCAGGCCGATGTGGTGGCGGGCCTGAAGAACAAGCTGCAGGTGGCCATGGCCAAGGTCATGCCCTCCGAAGCCGCGGCCGAGATGCACCGCAAGCTGGCCGAGCCCGGAACGGCGCGGGATGTTTAAGACGCAATCAGGAGCACACACCCATGAGCAGGAAACCCAAGTCCGGTTCGGATAAGCCAAAACCCACCAGCCAGGGCAGCGGCGGCAAGGTGGAAAACGACACGAACAAGATGGGCGAGCAGGCGCCCACCCAGATCAACGAGGGCCAGCGCACGCCCGACAGCCGCCATGACCGGGAGGCGCATGTCGGCAGCGGTAACCAGACCCAGTCGCGCCGGGGAGACACCAAGGGCCATTGACACGAGAGAGGGGCGCGCAAAAGGGGCGTGCAAAAGGCGGCGCGGCGGCTGCCAGCCGCGTTGTGCGGCCGGCTTGCGCTGCTTATTTCTTGTCCGGCAACTCGATCTTGACTTCCAGCACGTCCAGGTTTTCCTGGCGTTCCAGGTTGAGCGTGATGTCGTTGGGATTGATGTTGATGTACTTGGCGATGACGGCAATCAGGTCGCGCTGCAGCGCCGGCAGGTAGTCGGGCTCGTGGTTGCTGCGGCCCGAGCGCTCGTGCGCCAGGATGATCTGCAAGCGCTCTTTGGCGACCGTGGCCGTTTTTTTCTTTTCGCCGAGCAGGAAGGACAGAAATGAGGCCATGGCGTTTATTTCCCTCCGAACAGTCGTTTGAGGAAACTGGTCTTTTGCACGTCAATGAAGCGCATCGGCTTGTCTTCGCCCAGGAAGCGGTCGATCACGTCCTTGTAGGCCTCGGACACGTCGCTGCCCTGCATGTGGACGGCCGGCAGGCCCTGGTTGGACGCCTGCAGCACCACCTCGGACTCGGGAATCACGCCGATCAGCTTGATGCGCAGGATGTCCTGGATGTCTTCGAGCGAGAGCATCTGGCCCTGGTCCACCCGGCTGGGGTTGTAGCGGGTGATGAGCAGGTGCTCCTTGACCGGCTCGCCGCCGTCGATGGCGCGCCGGGTCTTGCTTGCCAGCATGCCCAGGATGCGGTCGGAGTCGCGCACGGAGGAGACTTCCGGGTTGGTCACCAGCAGCGCTTCGTCGGCAAAATGCATGGCCATCATGGCACCGGTCTCGATGCCGGCGGGCGAGTCGCAGATGATGTAGTCAAAGCCCATGCCGGCCAGATCGTCGAGCACTTTTTTCACGCCCTCGACGGTCAGCGCGTCCTTGTCGCGGGTCTGCGAGGCGGCCAGCACGTACAGCTCGGGACACTGCTTGTCCTTGATCAGCGCCTGGTTGAGCGTCGCTTCGCCCTGGATCACGTTGATCAGGTCATAGACCACGCGGCGCTCGCAGCCCATGATCAGGTCCAGGTTGCGCAGACCGACGTCGAAGTCGATCACGGCCGTCTTGTGCCCGCGCAGTGCCAAGCCGGTTGCAAAGCTGGCACTGGTGGTGGTCTTTCCCACGCCGCCTTTGCCGGAAGTGACCACAATGATTTTTGCCATTCGAAAAAGTCCTTTTGAAATCGGTAGAGGTATGTCAGTCAGGTCAGCCGGGGCGCCCGTCACATCGCCGTCATGATGAGCTTTTCACCGTCCGGGCCGGGCACCAGCCGCACCTGGGCGGACTTGCCTGCAACGTCGGGCGGCAGCGGGTTTTCGCTGGTGCGGTAAATGCCGGCAATCGACACCAGTTCGGCCTCCATGGCCAGCGCAAAGATGCGCGCGTCGGTGTTGCCCCGGGCGCCGGCCATGGCCTTGCCGCGCAGCGGCGCGTAGACATGGATGTGGCCGTCGGCAATGACTTCGGCGCCGGCGTTGACGATGGCCAGCACCACCAGGTCGCGGCCCCGGGCATAGACCTGCTGCCCCGAGCGCAGGGGCTTGTCGATCACCAGCGCGCCCAGCGCGACGGCGGGCAGCGCGGGGGGCGGCTCGGCCGGTGCGGCGGCGGGCGCCGGGCGGGGCGCGATCAGGTGGCTGTCGGGCGCGGGCGTCAGGCCCGCCTGCAGCGCCGCGCTCATCTGCGCTGCATTGCCGCCCTTGACGGCAATGGGCGCGAGCCGGTAGCGCCCGAGCAGCGCCATCAGGGCTGAAAAATCAATCTCGGCGCTCTCCTCGGCCTGCAGCGGCGTCAGGTCGATGACCAGGGCATCCTGGTCGAAAAAATCGGGCGTGTCGCCAAAGCGCGAGGCCAGCTCGCTCGACACGGCGGCGATGTCGCTGGACTTGAGCAGCAGCGCCACCAGCGGCAGGTTGGCGCTTTTGATTTCAAACGTGGAAGGAGTGGCGACAGTCATGGGCGGGCGGTGCGGGCGTGTGGGGCAAAAAAGGCTGATCCGTATGAGATGGCAAGGCCCATGCTGATGGTTCAGGCAAGGGTAGCGCAAGAAATGTAACCCCGACAGGTGCGATGGGCGATATTTGTGTGCGTGTGAAACCCGCCGGGCCGGCGTCCGGTTCCGGCTGGCGAAACATCGCTTTGCCAACCAGCCTGGCGCTGGCGCCGCGCTTTGTATTAAATCGATGTAAATCGCCCCTGTTTGAAAAATATTAAAAGTAAAACCGGACATTATCCCGAAAGTTGGCGCATTTTTTTACATTTTTGGCGCCAGTGCCCTGCTTCAGGGTGGCGGCGGCCGGCGTGGGGCGCCGGGGTGGGCTGATTGCCGGGTTCGGGCTTCCATGAAGAGGTAAATCAGCGCCGCCAGGCCCAGCGGGACGAGGTAATAAACAATGCGGTAGGCCACCAGGGCGGCCAGCACGTCGTGCACGGGAATGCGCTTGCCCAGCAGGGCCATAAAAATGGCTTCGAGCACGCCCAGGTTGCCGGGAATGTGTGTGATGACGCCGGCAATGGCGGCCAGCAGCAGCACGCTGACAACGCTGAAAAAATCGATGCGCTGCTGCAGCAGGATAAATATGATGCCCGACATCAGCAGCCAGTTGCCCGCGCCCATGGCCATTTGCAGGCCCGCCAGGCGCAGCGAGGGCAGTTCGACGGCGTGGCCGCGCAGGCCCAGCGTGCGCTGGCGCGAGAAGGCGCAGGCGCCCAGGTAGGCCAGCGCCAGCGCCAGCAGGCCCAGGCCGATCAGGCGCAGCTGGGCGGCATCGATTTTCCAGCCGCCGGGCAGGACCAGCGGCTGCACACTGAACACCAGCCCGGCCAGCAGCAGGTAGCCCATCCAGTTGGCCAGCATGCTCACCGAGGTGACGCGGGTGATGGTGCCCAGGCCCAGGCCGAGGCGCGAATACAGCCGGTAGCGAAAGGCCACGCCGCCCACCACCGAGCCCAGGTTGAGGTTGAAGGCGTAGCTGACAAAGGTCAGCAGCATCACGGTGCGCGTGCCCAGCGTGTGGCCGGTGTAGTGCCGCCCCAGCAGGTCAAAGCAGCTGTAGAGCGCATAGCTGGCAGCGGCCAGCCCGGCGGCGCTCCAGAGCGCGGCCAGCGGGTAGTTCTGCAGCGCCGACAGCACCTGGTGCCAGTCGATGGCGCGCGCCTGCTTCAGCAGCAAATAGCCCACCCCGATGAAAAACACGCCCGCGCCGGCGCGCTTGAGCCAGAGCCACCAGGCGCTTTGCCTGAACCGGGCCGCAGCGCTGGGCTGGCGGCCTGCGGGCGCTGGGGGAGACAGGGGGCGCCCGGTCATCAGCGGTTGGCGCCTGGGCTCACACCGGATCGGCCTGGTTCACCCGGTCCGCGCCGGCGGCCTCGGCCTGGCTGCTGGTGGGTGAAGGGCCGGCGCTGGCCAGCGTGAGGCGCGGCGCATGCGCGGGCAGCCAGCCGGCCCAGGCCGGGTAGTGGCTGAGCAGGTGAAAGACGAAAAAACTGCGCACCACGCGCCACCAGCTTGGCTCGCTCAGGTCCTCGGCCCTGATCTGCTTGCAACTGTGGGCCATCATGTGCGCCAGCCGCTCGCTCAGGTGCTGGTTGAAGGCGCGGTCCTTGATGATGACGTTGGCTTCGAGGTTGAGCGACAGGCTCAGCGGGTCCAGGTTGCTCGACCCCACGGTGGCCAGCTCGTCGTCGAACACCGCCACCTTGCCGTGCAGCGGGCGCTCGCGGTATTCAAAAATCCGCACCCCGGCCGAGAGCAGGTGGTGGTAGAGCATGCTCGCAGCGGTCTTGACGATCGCCATGTCGGGCTCGCCCTGCAGGATCAGGCACACGTCCACGCCGCGCCTTGCGGCCTTGCGCATTTCCTGCAGCAGGCGGTAGCCGGGAAAGAAGTAGGCATTGGCAATCACCACCCGCTGGCGCGCGGCGCGCAGGGCGATGCGGTAGTGGCGCTCGATGTCGTTGGTGTGCTGGCGGTTGTCGCGGGTGACAAAGATGGCTGCCGCGTTGCCCGCCGGCGCGGGCGGCTCGCGCCAGGTGTGGGCCAGGGTGTAGGCCCGGTCCGAGAGGCGCTGGCGCAGATGGCGGCCCAGGCTGGACGCGGCATTGCGTTGCCCGGCAGCCAGGGCCTTGAGCGCAAAGTCATGGATCACGGCGACGATGGGGCCTTCGATTTCCACCGAGTAATCCTGCTTGGCCTGCGGCCCGTAGTCGGCCAGGTGATCGGCCGAGTAGTTGATGCCGCCGACAAAGGCGCGCAGGCCGTCAACCACCACGATCTTGCGGTGCAGGCGGCGAAAGACGTTGGTGCGCCAGCCCCACAGCCTCGGGCTGGGGTCGAACACATGCATGCGAATGCCGGCGCGGGTGAGTGCGCCGATGAATTGCGGCGACAGGTCGGGCGAGCCAAAGCCGTCCACCGTGATGTCGATCTGCACGCCGCGCGCCGCCGCTTTCAGTAGCGCCGCATGCAGCGCCAGGCCGACCTTGTCCTCGAACAGGATGAAGGTTTCGATCAGCACCTCGCGCCGGGCGCTGGCAATGGTGTCGAACACGCGCGGGAAAAACGCCTCACCGTTTTCCAGCAGCCAGAACTGGTTGCCGCTGACCCAGCGCGTCATGCGCCCTCCGGGCGGGCCACGGCATGTCTGGAGGCGGTGTGCGGCGCTGGCATCGGCGGTACTGTTTTTTTACAGTTTGATTTCCGCCGCCAGCGGTGCGTGGTCCGACAGGTGCGACCAGGGCTTGGCGGGCAGCACGATGGGGCTGTGGCCGGCGGTGTTGCGCACATAGATGCGGTCGAGCTGCAACAGCGGCATGCGCGCCGGAAAGGTGCGCGCCGCCTGGCCGTTGGCATGCACGAACACTTCGCGCAGGTTGGCGCCGCGCGCGAGTTGCGCGTGGGCGCGGCGGCGCCAGTCGTTGAAGTCGCCGGCCACCACCACCGGCGCGCGCGCCGGAATGTCCTTGCACACCAGATCGCTGAGCATCTTCATCTGCTGGGTGCGGTGGGTTTCCATCAGGCCCAGGTGCACGCAGATGGCGTGGATGTTGCGGCTGCGCCCGGGCACGTGGAGTTCGCAGTGCAGCATGCCGCGCCGCTCGGGGCCGCTGATGGAGATGTCGCGGTTTTCAAAGCGCACGATGGGAAATTTGGACAGCACCGCATTGCCATGGTGGCCGTTGGTGTAGACGGCGTTGCGGCCATAGGCGAACTGCGGCCAGATGGCGTCGGCCAGGAATTCGTAGTGCGGCTCGTCGGTGTAGTTGTCGAACTTTTCGGCATGCTTGATGTGATTGCCGGTGACTTCCTGCAGAAAGACCACGTCGGCGCCTACGCTGCGCACGGCCTCGCGCAGTTCGGTGAGGATGAACTTGCGGTTGAAAAAGGTGAATCCCTTGTGGATGTTGACCGTGAGGACCTTGAAGGAGAAAGGCGCCTCGCTGTCTGTGTGGGCCGGAGCCTGGGCGGCAGGCGGAGCTGCAACAGGGGTTGAAGAGGGGAGAAGAGTGTCGGGAATGAAGGGCTTCATAAGATCGGAAACAGGCATCGGACGCCCATGAATGGATTGTTGGAGGAGGCAAACGCTGACACTGTAGGACAGTAACTTATTTGGAGCCCATCGGCAGGCGCCACTTCAAAAAGCCGGCTTGCCGGGCAGGTGGCTGGCCTGGGTCGGCCGGGCGTTGCTGCCGTTTCCAGCGAGCCGGACCCGCCGTGAAAGGCTGGCAGAGGCGCAAGGGCTGCGTCCTACAGGGGGCGGCGCGTCTATCCGATAAGGCCTAAAAAACCGCACTCCTTAAATTGATTTTCAGTTCCGGCGCGTCGTGAAAAGTGCCGGGTTGGTTGTTCAATTTGCCTGGCAAGGCGCATAAGGAGATTTCATGTTCACAAAACCTTCGATCAGAGCCGGCACGCTCGCCGCAGCGGTGACGGCGGCGCTGGTATGCGGCGGGATGGGGATGGTTCAGGCGCAAACGGGCGGTAGCGGGGGCGGCTCCGGCTCCGGCGCATCGGGCATGGGGACCGGCACTGACAGTTCGGGCACGGGCGCCTCCGGTGCGTCAGGGGGCGCCGGGACTGGGGGGGCAGGCACCACGTCCGGCACGGGCATGGATTCGGGCACTGGGACGGGTGCTGCAATGCCTTCCGGCACGGGCACGTCTTCAGGAGCTGCGGGCAGTACAGCCATGCCCGATGCTTCGGGCGGAACCAGCACGTACGGGACGGGAAGCGGCAGCACTTCCGGTGCCGGGACAGGCACTGCAACGACTCCCGGCACGGGCACGTCTTCAGGGACTGGCGGCACTGCAGCCATGCCCGATGCTGCGGGGGGCACTGGCATTGGCACCGGCACCGGCACCGGTACTGGCTCCGGTATGGGAACTGCCGGCACCGGCAGCATGGGCGCGTCCGGTACGCAGACTTACGAGAATACTTATGTCGGGCCCAGTACCAGAGGCGTGGACCCTGGCGTTTATCCCGTCATCAGCAACGACAGCCTTTATCCCGACCCGCGAGCCGGTATGCCCACGGGCGTGAGGAGTAGGTAAGCTTCCGGCTGCCCCCGTTCCGGCGTTGGTGACCGGTCAGGAGGCGAGCGCTACAGATTTCACGGCCGGGCGCCGGACATAAAAAACCGGTGCTGAAAAGCGCGCCAGGAGCACGGATCCGGTACAGGTTCCGCAGCGCTGGCGCCTCAGGTTTTCAGGACGATTTAGTTTTTTGGGTTCGTCCCGCCGTGCTGGTGGCGGCCTTCATGTGAACCGTGCGGAGTGCGTCTGGCGTCAAAAGTCTTTTGCTGCTCCGGCGTCAGGGCCGCGTAGAAAGCCTTGGTGGCTTCGTCGCGCCTGTCCATGGCCGCGCTCATTTCGCTCATGCGCTGCTTGCGCAGCGCCTGCATCTTGTCGATGCGCTCGGGCGTGCTCAGCTTGTCAAGCTCGGCGCGCTGCTCGGGCGTGGGGCGCTGGCCGATGCGCGCTGGCGGCTGCATCGCGGCGGTGTAAGCCGTCCAGGCGCTTTCCTGCGAGGCGGTGATCTTGAGCTTGGCCTTGAGTTCAGCCTGACGCTGGGCCATCCAGGCCTGCATCTTGGCTGGGTCATGGCGGCCCATCTTGTGCTGGCCGCCGTGATGAGCGCCGTGATGGCCCCAATGCTTGCCCTCAGCCGCCGAGGCAGGCGTTGCCGGGGCCGCAGGGGCTTGCGCCAGGACGGCGCCGGCGCCAACGCTGGCCAGCAGGCCGGCCAGAACGATACTGTGAAGGGGTTTGAGCGCGAATTTCATGGAAAAACTTCCTTGGAGTTAAAACAATTCCGGTGCCAGGAACTGGCCACAGGTTGAAGGCAAGTGTGAGCGCCCTGTGTATCCGCGCCATTGCCCGGTGGTGATGGTTTGTAAAGTTGATTCAATGCCCTGTTGCCCCCTAAAACCCGCCCGCCGGTGCGCTCTCAGGCAGCGCTTGCGCTATGCTTTTGCTTTTCAGAGGCAACAGGGGCGGAGTGGCAATGAATTTCTTGTCAGAACTAAAAAACAAGGCCAGTGCGCTGCAGGGCCAGCAGGCCGGTGCGCTGCAGGACATGGCCGTTCACACGCAGGCCTGCGAGACCGCCTGCCGCGTGGTGGTGCGCTACCTGCGGGATTTGTGTACCCAGCTCAACATCATCCAGCCGCCGGCGCCGGGCCACTACAGCCTGGACGGCAAGGCGGCGTTTCCGTCGCTGGTGATGCTGGAGTTTCGCTGCGACGACCGGCGGAAAATGCTGCGCAACGAGGGCGTGTGCGACTACATCGGCATGGGCTGGGAGCTGCGCCCCGGCACCGGCCAGGTGGCCAGCCACAGCGTGACGGTGAACTTCCCGCCCGACCTGGAGCGCGTCACCCAGCGGCTGTCCATCGGACAGATCAAGCACGAGCGCAAGGAGCAGCGCCATCCCGAGACCCAAAAGCTGCTCGCCTATGTGTTCGAGTACCAGACCGAGGCGCGCGGCTTCATCACGGTGACGCCGGACCATGACACCGGCCAGATCACTTTTCGCCTCGTCAACGTCGGCGGCTTTGACGTCTTCACCACCCGCTACCCGGCGCCCAAGGTCACGTCCGCGCTGATGGACGAGCTGGCCAAAAAACTCCTCGGCCAGCCCAGCCGCTTCGGGTGACGTGCAAAACCCCTGCGGCCGGCGGGCCTTGCCCGCTGGCGCGCCGGGCGCCGGGCGCCGGTGTGCGTACAATCGCCCCAGCTTGTCGGGGTGCCCGGGATGTTCACATCCGGGGCTGAGATCGCAATTGCGAGACCCGCTGAACCTGATCGGGATCATCCCCGCGTAGGAAACAAGGCACTTTGGCTCCGGCTGAGCGCAACCACCTCCCGACGGGGAGGTCGGTTGCGGTTTTAACCGGCTCCCCAGGCAGGCACCTCACCGCTTTTTCTGGAGACAGCCATGGCCAAAACCTCTCTTTCCGTCGATGCCGCCGATCTGACGAGCCGCATCACCCGCACGCCCTTTCCCGGTTCCCGCAAGATCTACATCGAAGGCTCGCGCCCCGACATTCGCGTGCCCTTTCGCGAAGTCACGCTCACCGACACGCTGGTGGCCGAGGGCAGTGAAACCCGGCGCGAGGCCAATCCGCCGCTGCGCCTGTTCGATGCCTCCGGCGTCTATACCGACCCGGCTGTTTCAATTGACATCACCCGTGGCCTGGGCGCCCTGCGCGCGGCCTGGATTGCCGAGCGCGGCGACACCGAGGCGCTGCCCGGCATCAGCAGCGCCTACGGCCGCGAGCGCCTGAACGACCCCAAGCTTGCCGCCCTGCGCATGGCCGAGTCGCCGGTGCCGCGCCGCGCCAAGGCTGGCGCCAACGTCTCGCAGATGCACTACGCCCGCCAGGGCATCATCACGCCCGAGATGGAATACATCGCGATCCGCGAGAACCTGGTGCGCGCCCAGCTCGCCGAGCGCCTGGCCACCGAGCGCCTGCCGAAAAAAGGCCATTCGTTCAACGCCTCGATTCCGCAGGATGTCACGCCTGAATTCGTGCGCGACGAAGTGGCACGCGGCCGCGCCGTGATTCCGGCCAACATCAACCACCCCGAGAGCGAGCCGATGATCATCGGCCGCAACTTCCTCATCAAGGTCAACGCCAACATCGGCAACTCGGCTGTCACGTCGAGCATTGAGGAAGAAGTGGACAAGCTGGCCTGGTCCATCCGCTGGGGCGCCGACACCGTGATGGACCTGTCCACCGGCGAGAACATCCACGAAACGCGCGAGTGGATCCTGCGCAACTCGCCCGTTCCCATCGGTACGGTGCCGATTTACCAGGCGCTGGAAAAAGTCAACGGCAAGGCCGAAGACCTGACCTGGGAAATCTTCCGCGACACGCTGATCGAGCAGGCCGAGCAGGGTGTGGACTACTTCACCATCCACGCGGGCGTGCGCCTGGCCTATGTGCCGCTGACGGCCAATCGCCTGACGGGCATCGTCTCGCGCGGCGGCTCCATCATGGCCAAGTGGTGCCTGTCGCACCACAAGGAAAGCTTTTTGTACGAGCACTTCGAAGAGATTTGCGAAATCATGAAAGCCTACGACGTGTGCTTCTCGCTCGGCGACGGCCTGCGCCCCGGCTCGATTGCCGACGCCAACGACGAAGCGCAGTTCGCCGAGCTGCACACGCTGGGCGAACTGACGCAGATCGCCTGGAAACATGATGTTCAAGTGATGATCGAAGGCCCCGGCCATGTGCCGCTGCAGCTGGTCAAGGAAAACGTCGAAAAGCAACTGGAAGCCTGCTACGAAGCGCCCTTCTACACGCTCGGCCCCCTGATCACCGACATCTCGCCCGGCTATGACCACATTTCGTCGGCCATGGGCGCGGCCAACATCGGCTGGTACGGCACGGCCATGCTGTGCTACGTCACGCCCAAGGAACACCTGGGCCTGCCGAATCGCGACGACGTGAAGCAGGGTTTGATTGCCTACAAGATTGCCGCCCACGCCGGCGACCTGGCCAAGGGCTATCCGGGCGCGCAGATGTGGGACAACGCCGTGTCCAAGGCGCGGTTCGAATTCCGTTGGGAAGACCAGTTCCGCCTGGCCATCGACCCCGACACGGCCATGGCTTACCACGACGAGACGCTGCCCAAGGAAAACGCCAAGGTGGCGCATTTCTGCTCCATGTGCGGCCCCAAGTTCTGCTCGATGAAGATTTCGCAGGAAGTGCGCGAGTTTGCCCGGCTGAACCCCGAAACGACGACGCTGGCCAAGACGCCGGGCGTGATCGAGATCAAGCAGGTGGCGGTGGAAATCGAAACCAGCTTTGAAGCCAAAGCCGAGGAGTTCCGCAAAGGCGGCAGCGAGATTTATTCCTGAGCTTGAAACCTGAAACTTGAAGCGGGCGCCTCCCGTTCTCCTCCTTCCCCCGCTGGGGAAAGGCCGGGATAGGGGGCATCCCCGAATCCGAATCAGCAAAGCGCTTACAAACGCTACCCATAAGATAGCTGCCTGCGCATACGGAGTCTGTGCATACCGAGTTGCACAGGCAGCCATTTTTTACTTGAATTCAACGGGTTTTTCTCGCGAGACAGATTTCTTATCCACCTTGGTGCGCGCCGCTGGCCCCCATCCCGACCTTCCCCCAGAGGGGAAGGAGGAAAGCGGGGATGGCTGGGGCAACCCTGAATGAATGCATTCATCCATGAACTCCCCTCTTCACATCGGCATTGCCGGCGCCGGGCTGGCCGGCCGCACCCTGGCCTGGCGCTTGCTACGCGCCGGCTGCCGTGTCACCTTGTTCGATGCGCGCCAGCGCGCGGAACTGGACACCGCGTCGATGACGGCCGCCGCCATGCTCTCGCCGCTGGCCGAGCTGTCGGTCTCGGACGAGGTGGTGTTTCAATTGGGCCGGCGCTCGATGGAACTGTGGCCGCGCTGGGTGGCCGAGCTTGAAGCCAGCAGCGGCGAGTCGATCTATTTCCGCCAGAAAGGCACGCTGGTGGTGGCCCATGCGCCCGACCAGAGTTCGCTCGAACACTTCACCCGGCTGCTGCACCATAAATTGCCTGAAGCCTGCCGCGCCGAAGTGCATACGCTCGACGCGGCCGGCGTGGCGCGCGAGGAGCCGGCGCTGGCCGGGCGTTTCAAGAGCGGGCTGTTTTTGCAAAGCGAAGGCCAGCTGGGCAACGACCAGTGGATGGCCGCGCTGGCCAGTGAAATCGACCGGCTCGGCGTGACCTGGCACGAAGGCCTGGCGGTGGAAAAACTCGAAGAAGGCCGCATCACCTGCGCGAATGGAACAACGCATGCGGTGGACATCGCCGTCGATGCGCGCGGCCCCGGCAGCCAGGCGCAGTGGCCGCAGGTGCGCGGCGTGCGCGGCGAGGTGCTGCGCGTCGAATGCCGGGGCGTCAGCTTGCAGCGCCCGGTGCGCGTGATGCATCCGCGCTACGCGCTGTATGTCGCGCCGCGCCCGGACCACCAGTTCGTCGTCGGCGCCACCGAACTCGAATCGGAAGACACCGGGCCGGTCACGTTGCGCTCGATGTTGGAGCTGGGCAGCGCGCTGCACAGCCTGCATCCGGCCTTTGGCGAGGCGCGGGTTTTAAGATTGTCGGCCGCCCTGCGCCCCGCGCTGGACGATCACCGCCCGGCCGTGGTGCAGCGCGGCGGCGTGTGGCACATCAACGGCCTGTACCGCCACGGCTACCTGTGCGCGCCAGCGGTGGTGGATGAGCTGGCGCAGAAATTACTGGCAGCCTGAGACCGCAGCTGGACCACGCTGATGAACAGGAAACAAGCAGATGAGCACTGAAACCACTTTTCAAATTTCCTTCAACGGCGAGCCGCTGCAGACCGGCGCAGCCACCCTGCAGGACTTGCTGCTGGAGCGCGGCTACGAGCTGAAAAACGCCTTTGCCTGCGCGGTGAACCGCTCCTTCGTGCCCCGGCCCCACTGGCCGGCGCGCACACTGCAAGCCGGCGACCGCGTCGATGTTGTCACACCGATCACCGGAGGTTAAAGCCATGACCATGGAATCCCTATCCACCATCCAGCCCATCCAGCCCATCCAGCCCGGCCAGCCCAGCCAGCCCGGCCCATCCGGCACACTCGGCCCAGCTGCTTCGTCTGCGCCGGGCGGCGTGCCGGCCCCCATCGCCCACGGCAGCCCGTGGACCGTGGCCGGCACGACCTTGAACAGCCGCTTTTTCCTGGGCACCTCGCACTACCCCTCGCCGCAGGTGCTGGGTGATGCGGTGCGCGCCAGCGGCACCGAAGTGCTCACAGTGGGCCTGCGCCGGCTGCAGCCCGAGAGCGGCGGCGGCAACAGCTTCTGGCAGCGCATCCAGGCGATGAAATGCCACATTCTGCCCAACACCGCCGGCTGCCACAGCGCCGACGAAGCCATCACGCTGGCGCAGATGGCGCGCGAGATCTTCGGCACCGCCTGGATCAAGCTCGAAGTCATCGGCGACGACTACACGCTGCAGCCCGACACCGTGGCCACACTCGAAGCGGCCACCGTGCTGGCCAAGGACGGCTTTCAAGTCTTTGCCTACACCACCGACGATCTGGTGATGGCCCAGCGTCTGCGCGACGCCGGCTGCGCGGCCATCATGCCCTGGGCCGCGCCTATCGGCACCGGGCGCGGGCCGCTCAACCCCTACGCGCTGGAGACCATGCGCCGGCGCCTGCCGGACGCGGTGCTGGTCGTCGATGCCGGTCTGGGCCGCCCCTCGCACGCCGCGCAGGTGATGGAGCTGGGTTTCGATGCCGTGCTGCTCAACACCGCCGTGGCGCAGGCGGGTGATCCGGTGCGCATGGCGCGCGCTTTTGCCGACGGCGTGGCGGCGGGACGCGCCGCTTATGAATCGACGCCCATGCCCGAGCGCGCCGCCGCGCAGGCCTCGACGCCGACGGTGGGCGTGCCGTTCTGGCACGCGCCCTGAGGCTGGCCGGCGCAGAGCGCATGAGGCCGGCTGACCTGACACCAGCCAGTCTGGCATGTTCATCCGCCATGACAAGGCCGCCTCTTCTTGCCCTTTCCCTGATGGGAAGAAGGTGCACGACATCCTTTCCCTGTACAAGATTTTTGAAAGGTTTAGACCGTCATGACTTCCACACCTTTTGCGCCGCTCAGCGGCCCCCTCGGCTTTTACCCCGTGGTGCCCGATGCCGCCTGGGTGCAGCGCCTGCTCGACTGGGGCGTGCGCACGATTCAATTGCGCAGCAAGGCCGTTGACCACACGCCGGCCGAACTGGTCGAGCAGGTCAAGGCAGCCGTCGCGGCTGGCCGGGCTGTGCCAGGCGCGCAGGTTTTCATCAACGACCACTGGCAGCTGGCGTTGCAGGCCGGTGCCTACGGCGTGCATCTGGGCCAGGAAGACCTGGACACGGCCGACCTTTCAGCGCTGCGCCGCGCCGGCGTGCGCCTGGGCCTGAGCACCCACACCCCCGCCGAGCTGGCGCGGGCCAGGGCGGTGCAACCGTCCTATCTGGCCATCGGCCCGATCTACCCGACCACGCTCAAGGTGATGCCTTATCAGCCGGTGGGGCTGGCGCAATTGAAGGAATGGGCGAAGCTGGCCGCGCCCTACCCGGTGGTGGCCATCGGCGGCATTTCGCTCGAACGCATGCCCGGCGTGCTCGCTTGCGGGGTGGATGGCGTGGCCGTGGTCAGCGCGGTGACGCTCGCGTCCGACCCCCAGCAGGCGGCGTTGACAGGACTGCAGCTGGCGGCAGGCTGACACCGCTGTTTGCCAGCACGCCCGGCCGGCTGTCCTGGCGCAGGCTCTGGCATGGTGGGTGCCTGCTCTTCCTTGCTCTTTCTGTGTGGTGGCTGGCCTGGCCTCTGCACTGCTCTGGCGGTCAGCGTTTTGCTGCCGCTGTTTTCCGCGGATGACCTGCTACGCTTGGCCGCATGAAACCTCTCGTCAAATGGGGCGCCGCTGCGGCGCTGGCGCTGGCTGTGGGCGCTGTCTGGCTATTGGCCGGCCAGCGCGGTGCGCTGGTGCAGACCGTGCCGGTGGCGCGCACCGGCATTGTTCAATCCGTCGTCGCCACCGGGCGGCTCAACGCGCCGGCGCGCATGGACATCGGCGCCGAAGTCACCGCCACCGTCCTCGAAGTGCGGGTGCGCGAAGGCGACAAGGTCAAGGCCGGCGACGTGCTGATCCGCCTGTCCGACGCCGAAGCCCGCGCCGCCCTGCAGCAGGCGCGTTTTGCCCTGGCCGAGGCGCGCAGCCGCGCCACCCAGCAGGCCACGGTGAGCGCGCCGGTGGCTTCTCAAAATGTGGTGCAGGCGCAGGCCGCCTTCACCTCGGCCGAGCGCGATTTCCAGCGCACCCAGGAACTCGTCGCGCAAGGCTTTTTCTCGCAGCAAAAGTTGGATGACGCCCGGCGCCAGCTCGACACGGCGCACAGCGCACTGCAGTCGGCGCGCGTGCAGGCGCAGGCGAATCAGCCCAGCGGCGTCGAGCCTGCGCTGGCCGCCGCGCGCGTCGCGCAGGCCCAGGCCGCCATCGACATCGCCCAGGCGCGCCTGGCCCGGCTCAACATCGCCAGCCCCGTCGATGCGCTGGTTCTGACGCGCAGCGCCGAGCCCGGCGCCATGGCCCAGCCCGGCCATGTGCTGCTCACGCTGGCCGCGCAGGGCGGCACCCGCATCGACGCCAATGTGGATGAAAAAAACCTGCGCCTGCTCAAGCCCGGCATGAGCGCCAAAGCCGTGGCCGACGCCTACCCCGGCCAGCCGTTTGATGCGCAACTGAACTACATCGCCCCGGCCGTCGATCCGCAGCGCGGCACCGTCGAAGTGCGCCTGGCCGTGCCCAATCCGCCGGCGTTTCTCAAGCCCGACATGACCGTGTCGGTGGAACTCGTCGGCGGCATGAAAAAGGACGCGCTGGTGCTGCCCTCGGGCGCCGTGCGCGACGCTGACCGCCAGGCGCCCTGGGTGCTGGCGCTGCAGGACGGCCGGGCCGTGCGCGTGGCCGTGAAATTGGGCCTGCGCGGCGTCGGCGCGGTTGAAATCACCGAAGGCCTGAAGGAAGGCGACAGCGTCATTCCCCAGACCGAAAAAGCCCTGCCCGGCGACAAGGTGCGCGCCGGCCCGACGCTGGTGCCGGAAAAAGGCATGGAAGTGCCTTCCTTCATTCGCTGAGCTGTTCATCCGCTGATCCACCGGACCGCCGCCATGCCCGCTTCTCCTTCCCCACGCGCGCCTGTCGCGCGCCCCGCGCGCCACCGCCCCGCGCTGAGTTCCTGGACCCGCTGGATGCCTTTTGAATTGCTCGTCGCCCTGCGCTTTTTGCGCGAAGGGCGCATGCAAAGCGCGCTGATCCTGGCGGGCGTGACCGGCGGCGTAGCGGTGATCATCTTTCTGACGCAACTGATCAACCAGCTGCAGTCCACCATCATTGACCGCGTGATGGGCTCGCAAGCCCATGTGGTGATCCGCCCGCTGGAGGAAACCAGCCAGCGCGTACTCACGCCCGACGCCGAGCGCGCCGTGGCGGCGGTGGTGCAGCCGCGCGAGCAGCGATTGCGCTCGGTGGACCAGTGGGAGCGCATCGCCGCGCTGGCCGCCGCCACGCCGGGCGTGCTGGCGGTCTCGCCCGTGGTCACCGGCCCGGCCTTTGCCGCGCGCGGGGGCAGCAGCAAGAGCGTGGCGCTGCTGGGCGTACAGCCCGAGGCCTACCGCCGCGTGGTGAAGATGGACGACTACATGACGCGCGGCCGCTTTGACGTGAGCGGCAGCAGCGCGCTCATCGGCACCGATCTGGCGCAGGATCTGGGCGTGAGCGTGGGCGACAAGCTGCGCGTGACCAGCGCCACCGGCCGCAGCGAAACTTTGGATGTCACGGGCCTCTTCGACATGGGCAATCGCGATTTGAACCGGCGCTGGGTGTTCGTCACCCTCAAACTCGGGCAGACGCTGCTGGACCTGCCCGGCGGCGTGTCCAACATTGACCTGACGGTGAAAGAGCTGTTCGGAGCCAATCAGGTGGCCAGCGCGCTGCGCGCCCAGACCGGGCTGACGGTGGACAGCTGGATGGAAACCAATTCGGGTCTGTTAAACGCCCTGAGCAACCAGACCGTGTCGAACAACCTGATCCGCAGCTTTGTGGTGATCATCGTGGCGCTGGGGATATCGAGCGTGCTGGTGGTCAGCGTGGTGCAAAAGCAGCGCGAGATCGGGATTTTGCGGGCCATGGGCGCGGGGCGGCGGCGCATCATGACGGTGTTTTTATTGCAGGGCGGACTGGTGGGACTGGCCGGCTCGGCGCTAGGCTCGGCGCTGGCGTTCAGTCTGCTGGTGGTGTTTTCGCATGTGTTCAAGAGCCCCGATGGCGGCTCGCTGTTTTCAGCCAAGCTGGACCCGATGCTGGTGCTGCTGGCGTCCGTGGTGGCCTGCGGCGTGGGGCTGGCGGCGGCGGCGATTCCGGCGCGTAGCGCGGCGCGGATGGACCCGGTGCAGGCGATACGGGCGTGAGGACACTCTCAGCTATACGAATCTATACCGCATAGCGTGCCTTTTTCATAATGGCAAAAACACATTTTAATTTTTCATCTGTTGGTTCATCCTTGCGCAGCCACCTGACTTCAAAACCTAAATAGGTTGCCCACTCGATGCCCTTTTTGAAGTCTTTCCACTTGTCGTTTTTTGCTGCCAATTCGATATATTGGTTTATTAAAAGATATTGATTTTTACCTGCACAATATTGTGCTTTTTCAAAAGATTCCTTGATGAATGGGTAAGCGTCTTCGTACCGTTCAGCGCGGTAGTGGTAAGTTGCCCGTTGCCATGAAACCATCCACGGAAGTACATGGCAAAGTTTTGAGTTATCGAGACGTGCGGCGTATTCCTCAATTTTTTCAATGCTGAGATCGGTACTTTTTTGCAGCGCAAATCCATCACAAATAGCTTCGCTGAAGCCTGGGGGAATTGAATGCTGTGGGGAGAATAGTTCTGGTTTTTCAAATGGCAATGCCGCGAACCCTCCGAATGATCGGCTTATCTCCGCAGCTTCGATCATTGTGATCTGCTGTTGCTCTAAGGCTTGTACGACCGCATCATGCTTGCCGACAAATTGCAGCCAATAATCAGTAGAAACATCAAACCAGACATGGTCCCATTCGTTTGATGGAATATCGTCACGGACAATGAGTTTCTGGACAAAGTCGCGAATCTTCTGAGCATCGTCGTTCACGCAGTTTGCGACTATTTGGTAGCGTGAGCAACATTCTTGCAATACTGTATCGTCGTAGTGATGCAGAACCAACTTTGAGATGTAAGTCGATGCTCTGGCTACGAAAAGCGCCGTTCGAATGCTATTTTTTTGAGTTTCAGAAAGAGATGCTCGCCCTTGTTTGGCCTGTTCCCGGTCGAGAGCTTGGAAAGATTGGTTGAAATTATTGAGTAAGGTGGGCCAAGCAGGAAGATGGATACCCGCCAGCCATTTTTTTGCGCTTTCAAGGTTCTTTTCCTGAGTTGTTAGATCAGCGTCATCTGGCCAATGAAATTTCTGAATGGACGTTTCGGCAAGCTCATAAGCCCAGCGCATGACTTTTTCAAGCGGAAAAATCCATCCGTTGGGACCTTTGCTAGGTAGATACCAGTAAGTGTCGGCCGGGACAACTAGAGCATCAGCAGCGACGTTGTACCGCTGGATGTGCTTGGCAATGGAAATGGGAAGCCTCAACACGGCGCTATCACGCAGAAAGTATTTGGCAGTTTCAGATTTGCTAAGGAATGTGCCTTCGTCCCGGAGCATGTTTTGGTAGATGTCGAAGAGATCTAGGAGAGTATCTCCAAGGGTGAAACACTCACGGGGCGGTATGCTGCCTGCAACCAAATAGCTCAGTGTTTGGATCATCTCGCCCAAACGCTGCTGATCCAGCGTACCTTCTTCCAAGGCAAGCCGCTGCAGGGCCTTCTGAGTGGATTTTTTTTTGGTTTCATCGAACGATGCGACATCGTCATGTTTTCTAGGAAAAACGCCCAAGGCATCGAAAGCAAATTGGATTACTTCGCCTTGTGTTGGAAAACTAACAGGGTTCATGGAATGGCAGGGGTTGGGGAATGGATGAGGGATACACCCCACGGATGTGGGGTGCTACAGAATCACTTACTCTTCTGATTGGGGTTCAATTGCTTTCCCCTGTTGCCTTGAACCTTTGCGTTTGTGGGATTGGTTCCGGTGGTTCCCCGGTTCTTATTGAGGGCATCGGCGCGATGGTCGCGTTGCTGTTGTGTTGGCGTCGGTTTCGTCATTTTTGTTCCTAATAAGGTTAAAGGAGCCTTGATGTTAAAAATCCAATGCATCCGGGACCAGATGAGAAATGGCGACGTTGTTTTTCTGCGAACAAAAATTTCTGCATTCACAATACAAGCCCCATGCTCACCCCACCCGCCCCCATCCTGCGCCTCTCTGACATCCGCCGCAGCTACAACATCGGCACCGACGTCGAAACCGAGGTGCTGCACGGCATTTCCATCAGCCTGCAGCCGGCCGAGTTCGTCGCGCTCAAGGGGCCGTCGGGCTCGGGCAAGAGCACGCTGCTCAACATCATCGGCCTGCTGGAGCGCCCGACTTCGGGCACGCTGGAAATCGCCGGGCAAACCGCTGGAGAACTCGACGACGCGGGCCTGACCAAACTGCGCGGCGCTACCATTGGCTTCGTGTTCCAGTTTCACCACCTGCTGCCGGCCTTCACCGCGCTGGAAAACGTCTTGATGCCTTCCCTTATCGCCCATGGAACGGCCACGCCCGAGGCCGAGGCCAACGCGCGCGAGCTGCTGGCGCGCGTGGGCTTGAAAGGCGCCGAGTACAAGCGCCCCGGCGAACTCTCGGGCGGCATGCAGCAGCGCGTGGCCATCGCGCGGGCGCTGTCATTGAAACCGCGACTGATCCTGGCCGACGAGCCCACCGGCAACCTCGACACCGTCTCGGCCGACGAGGTGTTCAGCCTGCTGCGCGAGTTCAACCATGACCACGGCAGCGCCTGCCTGATCGTCACCCACGACCCGCGCCTGGCGCTACGCTGCGACCGCGTGATCGAACTGGTGGACGGGCGGCTGGTGGCGAACTGAACGCTGGGGGCGGCCAGCGCTCCGCCCAGGCCGTGTTGTCTTACAAATGGGCAAGGCGCCCCCCTTGCATCGCTGGCCCGCCCTCTTTATGCTGCACGTTTTGCATGGCGATACCTCATGAATCCTCTGTGCGGTGAAGGTGAAGTGCGCGCCCTCCTCAGAGCGCAAGAGGGGACCGGTTTTGCGCTGGGCGCTTCCCAGGCGTGGCCCGGCCCGCTCAAGACGGTGCTGCAGTTGATGCTCGACTGCAGCCACCCTGCCTGCCTGGCGTGGGGGCCGGCGCTTCATTTCTTCTATAACGACGCTTTTGCGCGGCTGCTGGGCAAAAAGCATCCCTCGGCGCTGGGGCGCCCGTTGTGGCTGGTGCTGCCCGAACTCAGGCAGGCCCTGGCGCCGGAGGTGGCGCAGACCCTGCAGGGCAAACCCTGTTTCAGGGAAAAAGTGGCGTTTCGCACACTGTGCGAAGGCTGTTTCGAAGAAACATGGTTCAACTACTCGCTGCTGCCCATCCTCAACGACGAGAGCGAGGTGGCCGGCGTGTTCAGCAACTGCCTCGATGTCAGCCAGCAGGTGGAGACCGAGCGCTGCCAGGCATTCTTGCTGGCGCTGACGGATCGTCTGCGCGGCCTTGAGCAGCCCGACGAGATCAAGGCGGCGGCCAGCGAGATGCGGGGCTGCGAGCTTGGCGCCTCGCGGGTTTTTTATTGCGAAGTCGATGATCGGAAAAGAACATTTTCCGTGCGCAGCGACTGGGTCAGAAACGGCCTGCCCAGCGTGGCCGGCCAAACCCGCCGGCTCGATGACTTCGGCCCGCAAATCATCCAGGCGCTGCTTGACGCCAAGCCGGTGGCCGTCAACGACGTCACCCAGGATCCGCGCACCGCCCCCTACGCCGAGTCTTACCGGCGCGTCAACCTGGGCGCCTACCTGGTCATTCCCCTAGTCAAGGCCCATCGGTTGATTTGCCTGCTGAGCGTGCATTCGGACGTGCCCCGGCGCTGGAGCGGGCGCGACCGGCATCTGGCCGAGCAGCTCATCGAGCGCACTTGGGCGGCCGCAGAGAATGCCTACGCCCAGGTCGAGCTGCACAAGGCGATGGACAAACTCAGGCAAGCCGATCAGCACAAGGACCAATTCCTGGCCATGCTGGCGCATGAGCTGAGAAACCCGCTCGCGCCCATCCGCTTGGCGGCCGAGCTGCTGCAGCGCGCGCCGCTTGAAGAGGGGCGGGTGCGCAACACCAGCGCCATGATTGCACGCCAGGTCGAGCGCATGACCAGCCTGGTCGATGACCTGCTCGATGTCTCGCGCATTGCCCGTGGCCTGATCGAGTTGGAGAAAAAACCCGTGGACATGGCGCTTATCGTCAAGGAAGCGGTCGAGCAGCTCAGTCCGCTGATCCAGTCAAAACACCAGCACCTGGCCGTGCGGCTGTCGGCTCAGGATGCGGCGGTCATGGGCGACGAAAAGCGCTTGGTGCAGGTCTGCGCCAACTTGCTCAACAACGCGGCCAAGTACACCGGCCAGGGCGGCCATATCGCGCTGCAGACCAACCTGCGCGACGGGCAGGTGATGCTGAGCGTGACGGATGACGGCATCGGCATGGCGCCCGAATTGGCTGGGCGCGCATTCGATCTGTTTGCGCAGGCCGAGCGCACGTCCGAGCGCTCCGGCGGCGGCCTGGGGCTGGGGCTGGCGCTGGTCAAGAGCATCGTCGAGCTCCACGGCGGCGCCGTGACCTGCGACAGCGCAGGCACCGGCAAGGGAAGCACTTTCAGCGTCACCCTGCCGCAACTGCAGGGCCAGGACCGCCCTGCCCAAGCGCAGCAACAGACTGCCAGCGTTGTGCCAACGCCGGGTGAGCCGGTGCGGACCGTGGACGGCCGCGCCTAGACCGCGCAGCAACGCCGTCAGACGGGGGCGCTGCAGCCGGGAGTTGAAATCAGGCGGCTGCCCCGGCCATGTCGCGGCACTCCTGCGCGCACTCAAAACACATGCTGGCGCATTCCTGGCAGTGATCCGCGTCGTGCTGTTCGCACTCCTCGCCGCAGGCCTGGCAGATATCGGCGCACAGCGCGCAGATGGCCGATGCATGCTCACTGTCGCGGGCCATGGCTGCTGCAGCAAAGGTGCAGGCCTGAGCGCAGTCGATGTCCAGCGCGATGCACCGGGCCATCATCTTCACATCCTCTTCCTGCAGGCAGGCGCTGGCGCAGTGATAGCACTCTGCGGCGCAGTCGTTACAGGCCTGCAGGCACTCGGCAAATTTTTCATCCATGGTGTACTCCTTGAGGGGTAGGGCTCAAAAACAAACCCTTCCAGTCACTCTTTCAAGGCTCGCCTGGCCCACTTGTAGGCACGCGTCCTTTGGCAGCGTCAGCTGAAAAATCGTTCACGCCAGACAAGAAAAGGGCCCCTCGCCTCCTGTTTACTGAACCTGGCCTTCAGCGCCCGCCCTGGTTGCCGCCACCCTGGTTGCCCCCACTGCGGTTGCCGCCGCCGCTGGCCTGGCCGCCCTTGCGGCCGGCTTCGCGTGCCTCCTCGGAAGAGAATTCGTGCGCCGTGCCTTTCTCATGCGCGGCCTTGCCGCCCTGGCTGGCGATGTCGCGCTGTTTTTCGGGATCCATCGAGGCAAAGCCACGCTTGGAGGTGCTGCCTCCGCCCTGATTGCCTTGATTGTCCTGATTGCGTGAAGCCATGATGATCTCCTTGCGCCGGCTGGCATCGGTCTGCCGGCAGTTAATGGCCGGCTACATGCCCGCCAGAATCTTCAGCTTCACCGCTTGTTTGTCTGCGCCCTGTCAGCTCCACGTTCAACAGTTTGTAAGAAGATGCTCACGCCGCGCTTGGTCCGGCCGGGGCGGCTTCAGGCCGGCTTCAGTCTTCGCGCCGGTTTCCGGCGGCCGGCTCGGCCTTGGCGGCATCGCGTCCGTCCTGCACCTGGCGCGCCGGCCGGGGCGGCGGCGTCTGGCCCGGCGGCCAGCCTTCGCGCTGGCGCGCGCGGTCGCCGTCGCTCTCTTCGGTCTGGTCGTGAAACAGGATCTGCTGCGTCGGAAACGGGATGTCGATCCCGGCCGCGTGCAGCGCGATGGCCGCTTTTTCCAGCACCAGGTCCTGCGAGACGAGCGCGTCGAACTGGCGCGGCGGCTGCACCCACCAGCGCAGCCGCACGTTGATGCTGCTGTCGGCCAGGCGCACCACCAGCGCATCGGGCGCGGGCTCTTCCAGCACGCCGGGCGTGGCGCGGGCGACGTCGAGCAGGATGCGCTTGGCGTTGGCGATGTCGTCGCCATAGCCCAGGCCGAAGTCGTATTCGAGCCGGCGCCTGGGGTGCGCGGTGTTGACCGTGACGGAGTTGGTGAACAGGTTGGCGTTGGGAATCACGACGCGCCGCCCGTCATAGGTCATGAGGAAGGTGGCGCGGGTCTGGATGTCTTCCACCGTGCCTTCGAACTCGTTGATGACGATCTGGTCGCCGATGCGAAAGGGCTCGGAGGCCAGCAGCAGGATGCCGGCGAGGAAGTTTTGCAGGATGTCGCGAAAGGCAAAGCCGATGGCCACGCTCGACAGCCCCAGGATGTTGGCCAGCTGCCCCGGCGTGAAGCCGGGAATGGCGATGACCAGCGCCACCAGCAGGCCGACGAAGATGATGGCGCCGTAGCTCAGCCGCCCCACCACCAGCCCGAGGTTGCGCCGCCCATGGGCATGGGCCACCAGGGTGCGGATGCTGGCGCGCACCAGCACGGCCGCCGCGTAAAAAGCACCGAAGACGAGCAGCGCCAGCATCAGGTAGGGCAGGCGCCGCACAAAGCCCCCGGCCATGGCCTGCAGGGCTTGCGTGGCGTCGCTCAGATCGAAGTCCATCGCCTCTCCTTGCGGCCACCGGTCAGGCGGCGCATCAGCGCGCCTGCCGGGATGTTTCCAGCTCGGTGATCAGCGCGCGCATTTCGCCGATCTCGCGGCGTTGCGCTTCAATGATCTGGTCGGCCAGCTTCCTGACGCGCGGGTCCGAAATGCGCGCGCGCTCGCTGGTCAGGATGGCAATCGAGTGGTGCGGGATCATCGCCTTCATCCAGGACACGTCGTCGACGGTCTGCTGGCTGCGCACCAGGTAGAGCGCGGCGGCAAAAAGGATCACGCTGCCCAGGATGATCGCCAGATTGGCCTTGGCGCTGGTGTACATGCCGCGCATGAACAGCAGCATGATGATGGCCATGGCCGCGCCCATGATGAGCGCCATGTAGGCCCGCGTCTCGCTCCAGAAGAGGTGGTCCACGCTGTAGGTGTTGAGGTACATCAGGCCGAACATCACCACGGTGGAGGTGATGATCATCAGGGCAAATCTGGCGTAGCTGGGCATTTTTAGCTCCTGGTTGATTGAAGAAGTGGCAATTGGCGCATCGGGGCGGGGCGGTGACAGGGGCGTGCTAGCCGCTGCCGTGGTAGCGCACAGGCGTTTCAGTCGTTGCAGGAGTTGCGGGTGTTACGGGTGTTACGGGTGTTGCGGGTGTTGCAGGTGTTGCAGGGCCTTGTCGATCCACATCAGCGGGGTTTCGATCAGGAGTGGCGAATGCTGCAGGTGCCGGTTCGGCCCGCGCCGGTGCCCGCAGCGAGTGCTCGACTTGCCAGGCGCGCTGCGCGATGGCCAGCACCGGGGCTGAGCGCTCCAGTTTGCGCAGCTCGTCGCAAACGCCCTGCGCGGCCCCGGCCAGGGCTTGGCGGCAGGCGCGCTGGCCGCTCGCGTCGCGGATCAGCGTGAGCGCATCGAGCGCGCGCGCCAGCACTTCCAGGTTGCCCCGGCTGCTGCGGAGGATGGCGCCAAAGGCCAGGGTGGCCAGGTCGGCAAAGCCGGGCGCCGGCGCGATCACCCGCAGCCGCCCGTCCTTGAGCCGGTGCGGGTCGGGCGCGCACCGCGAGGCCAGGCGCGTCAAGAGCGCGCACAGCTGGTCCAGGCACATGCAGGCCGTCGTCGGGTCGTTGATGCCCGGCGACAGCGCCTTGACGGCCATGTCCACCAGCTGCTGGATGCCGAAGGCCGCGTCCTGCTCGACGGTGCGCTGGCGCCCGATGCTGACCCAGGCGCGCAGTTTTTCCTCCTCCTGCGCGCTGAGCGGGGCTGCGCCGCTGACTTCAAGCAGGGGCGTGGCCGCGACGACAAAGCGCCCGTTCTCGGGCAGGCGCACCACCCGGTCGTGCGCCGCCGCAAAGTCCAGCATCTGCTGGCCGTCCACGCCCAGGATGTAGCCGGTGCGGCTACCCATCACCACGGTCCAGGTGGCCGGCACGTGCGCGTCCACGGTGCTGGGGCCAGAGGCCGGCTGGCCGATGTCCTGCGGGAACAGGCGGTCGATGGCCGCGCCGGTCTCGCCGGCAATGCGCACCAGGATGGACGAGGCCTGGATGCTGTCGGCCACATGGTGGATGAAGTAGATCAGCAGGCCGATGGCGCCCAGCACATAGCCCATGGCCCCGAGCACGGCCAGCGAGGGAATGAAGTTGCCGTCGTCCGGTCCCCGGATGGCGCGCAGCACCACCAGGCAGTAGGCAAAGACGCCGACGAAAACGCCCAGCACCCCCTGGGTGATGCGGTCGCGCATGAAGTTGCGCAGGATGCGCGGGGAGAACTGGCTGGAGGCCAGGGACAGCGCCACCATGGTGATGGAAAACACCACCCCGGCCACCGTCATCATCGAGGTGGCGATGGCGCCCAGCATGCCCCTGGAGCCCTCGGCGCTGGCCCCCAGCAGGCGCGGCCATGCCTGGGCCGCCTCGTCGTCGATCCAGCCCTGCGCCTCCACCAGCGCGGCCGCGCCGGCCAGCGAAGCGGCCACGATCAGGCCGGGCACGAACCACAGGCTGGCGCGCAGCCCGATCCACCAGGCCTGGAGCCGGTTCACCGCCCGGCCCCGTCCATGTCCGGCAGCGCCGAGCAGTCCTCCTGCAGCTGCGTCAGCACATGGAAGCTGCCGTCGGTCTCCAGCACCACCGCGCCGGCCTGGCTCAGCGAGCACAGCCCCGCGCCGCGCACCACCGACTCGATCTCGTCGGCCGTGACGCGCTCGCGGCGCAGGGCGTCCTTCAGCAACTGGCCGCGGTAGAGCAGCACGCGCGGCTCGGACTTGACGGCGCGGCGCACCGCAGCGAACTTCACCGACAGCTTGGCCACCACGAACTGCCCGAAGATCAGCACGGCAAAGGCCGTCACCCCTTCGGCCAGGGAGACATCCTTGGACAGCAGCACCGTGGCGAAGGTCGAGCCCAGCGCGACGGTGACGACCAGATCGAAGGCGTTGAGCTTGGAGAGCGTGCGCTTGCCCGAGATGCGCAGCAGCGCGATCAGCGCGGCGTAGGCGCTCAGGCCGACAAGCACCACCCGCCCGATGCCCTGCCAGCTGTCAAACCACATCATGATCCGGGCGCGGCGTCAGCGGCGCGCCATGCGGTCGCGGTAATTGAGCGTCACCGCCTGGCCTGGCGGCGCGCCGGCGGGCCGCGCCGTGATCGTGAAATCGATCACCTCGCGCGGCAGGAAGTCATAGCTGCCGACATAGGAAATGTAGCCATTGGCGCGCACTTCGCGCATCGCGATGGTCTGCTGCACGCCCGCCAGGTTCTGCCGGGAGGCGCTGACTTCGGCCGCCACCGTTGCTTCAGCCGTGCTGGGGTTGCCGGGCCTGAGCAGCACCACATTGAGCACGGCCCGGCCGGGCGCCGGCACGATGCCGTGCTGTGCCGCCGTTTCGGGGGCGATGCTCTGGCTGGCCACGGTGGAACTGCGCAGGACATAGTCGCCCTGACGCACCTCGTGAGCCTGGGCCTGCGCATCGGTGGCCAGGCCCGTCAGCCCAGCGAACAGGCCAACGGCGCCGGCCAGGGCCAGCCGGGCGCCGATGAAGGAATGGCGTTGATCAGTCATCTCAGATTCCCAGCACCATGCCCAGCACGTTGTTGCCGGGGTTTTGCACGCGCCCGTCCAGGATGGCCGAAGCGTTCAGGTCCTGGCGCCCGTAGTAGGCGCGGTTGGCATCGTCATCGAACACCACGTCGTTCAAGCCAAAGGAGGCGCCGGCGTAAGCGCCCCTGGCACCGGACCAGACGATCACGTCCTGGATCTTGCCCGCCGACGCCTGGGCGCGGCGCGCGTAGCGGGCGATGTTGATGCCCGCGTCCGCATTGAGCGAGAAGTTCTTGTCTGACTTGAAGTCCTGCACCGCCTTGTTGGTCATCAGCAGCAGGGCGATCTGCCCGCCCGCAGCGCCGGCCTGGGGACCGATGCTGATGCCGCCCATGTTGTAGAAGACGGGATTGCTGAAGCCATCGCCCTGGCGCGTGACCAGCACGCCGCTGCCGCCCTGCACACCGATGCCCAGGGCAGCGCGGCCGTAGTCGGGTAGGATGAACACGCCTCTGGCGCGTTGCAGCAGTTCGGTCACGCTGGGGTCTGACTTCATGCGCTGCACCACCTGGATCGCCTCGGCCAGCTCGGCGCGCGCCTCCCTGGCCTCGCTCGGCGATACCTGCATGCCGCCATTGCTGCCGCTGGTGCCGTTGACGCTGGACTGCGCAGTTACGACGCCGCTGGCGCCGGCCGGCGTCGCTATGGCTTGCTGCGAGCCGTGCATCTCCAGGGCGCGCTGCAGGTGCTGCTCCAGCGTGGGCAGTGTCTGGCGCGCAAACGCCTGCATCGGCCCGTCCTGGTTGTTTTGCAGCTGCAGACGGAACTGCTCGACGCTCTGGCGGTGCGCCTGCACGCCGAATTCCTCAATGTAGCGGCGGTCAAAGGAGGTGCCCATGTCCGTTTTGAGCAGACGCATCCGGCTCTGGTCCGCGATGCTCAGTCCGGAGGGCAGGACAATATTCTGGCGCAGGGCGATCTGCTGCAGCTGCGCATTGGCCTGGGTGTGGTCGGTAATCATCTGCCGGGCGAAGGCCTTGACCGCCGGATCGCTGGCGCGCTCCAGCGCGAGCTGGGCGGCCTGGATCTCGGCGTGGCCGGTCTGGAACGCGTCCCGGATGAAGCCGCCGGCCTGGGCCGCCTGGCTGGTGCCGACCGCGGGGCCTGCGGGCCACGACGGCGTGGCCGTCTGGGCCTGGGCACCGCCAGCGTAGGCGGCAAGGACGAGAGCGGCAATGAGGGAATGGCGCTTGTGCATGGATGTCTCCTTTCAAGGGCGACAGGGCGACAGGGCGACAGGGCGACAGGGCGACAGATCAATAGCGCGGCAGGCAGCGCTGCAAACCGCAACGCCCGCCCGCCAAACGCCTGAAAAAAAATGCCCGACAGCCACCAAAAAACTCAGCTTCATCCGCCCCAAAACCCGTTCCGGTCGTCGTAACCCGCACAAGGATGTCAGCCTGTTCTGACAGAAATTGCCGGGGAAAATCACCCCGCCAGCGAACCGATTTGCCCAAGGCGCACCGCCCGCGCGCCCGCAGCGGCGAGGCGGCGCGCGCCTTGGCAGGCCAGATACCGCCGTGTGGCCTTGTTCAAGGCAGTACCATTCACGTTCTTGAAACATTTTTCCCCTCAGAACACCCCATTGTTACGAACGTCCGAGGCCAGGCACCCGGCGTCATTTCACCCCCCAAGGATTCCCATGAAGCGCGTTGATGATTTCCGTTTGAAATTTGGCAAAAAAGAACTGGTGCCGATCATCATCGGCGGCATGGGCGTTGACATCTCCACCGCCGAGCTGGCGCTGGAAGCGGCCCGCCTGGGCGGCATCGGCCACATCTCCGACGCCCTGATCCACGACGTGTCGGACCGGCGCTTCGACACCGAATTCGTCAAGGGCAAGACCAAGTTCTACAAGAGCAACATCGCCAACTCCGACAAGAGCAGCGTGCAGTTCGACCTGGGCCATCTGGCTGAAGCGACCAAGCTGCACGTGGGCAAAACCATGGAAGCCAAGCGCGGCGAGGGCATGGTCTTCGTCAACGTCATGGAAAAGCTCACCATGAACTCGCCCCGTGACACGCTCGAAGTGCGGCTGAACTCGGCGCTGGACGCCGGCGTGGACGGCATCACGCTGAGCGCCGGCCTGCACCTGGGCTCGTTTGGCCTGATGGCCGAGAACCCGCGCTTTCGCGATGCCAAGCTGGGCATCATCGTCTCGTCGGTGCGCGCGCTGCAACTGTTCCTGCGCAAGACGGCGCGCCTGGACCGCCTGCCCGACTTCGTGGTGATCGAGGGGCCGCTGGCCGGCGGCCACCTGGGCTTCGGGCTGGACTGGGCCAAATACGACCTGGCCACCATCGTCGCCGAAATCGTCGCCTTCTTGAAAACCGAGCAGCTCGACATTCCCCTGATTGCCGCCGGCGGCATCTTCACCGGCACCGACGCGGTCAATTTCCTGGAAAACGGCGCGGCGGCCGTGCAGGTGGCCACGCGCTTCACCGTGGCCAACGAGTGCGGCCTGCCCGCCGAGGACAAGCAGGAATACTTCAAGGCGAGCGAGCCCGACATCATCGTCAACACCATCTCGCCCACCGGCTACCCGATGCGCATGCTCAAGAACTCGCCGGCCATCGGCTCGGGCATCCGGCCCAACTGCGAGTCCTACGGCTACCTGCTGGACAGCAACGGCAATTGCGCCTACATCAACGCCTACAACGAGCAGCTCGTCATCCATCCCGACGGCAAGAACATCTCGGTGATGGACAAGACCTGCCTGTGCACACACATGCGCAACTACAACGTCTGGACCTGCGGCAGCAGCACCTACCGCCTCAAGGACACCACCGTGCGCCTGGCCGACGGCAGCTACCAGGGCCTGAGCGCCGAGCACATCTTCCGCGACTACCAGTTCAGCGTGGACAACCAGTTGCTGCTGCCCCAGTAAGCCCTGGCGCTGCCCCGATGCCGTGCATGACGGACGGAATCTGCGCCGGCAGCTCGCGGGCCAGAAAGCCCAGCCGGCCGTGACGCCGGGCCAGGCGCCGGCCGGCCAGCGCATGCAGCACCACGCCCCAGGCGGCCGCCTGCACCAGCGGCGCGCCGCGTGCCGCCAGGCCGGCCATGATGCCGGCCAGCACATCGCCCGAGCCGCTGGTGCCCAGTCCCGGCGTGGCCGAGACATGGCGCCAGGCCGCGCCTTCGGGCGAGACGATGAAGGTCAGCGCGCCCTTGAGCGCCACCACGGCGTTGCGCTTGCGCGCCATGGCCTGCGCCAGGGCCAGCGGATCGGCCTGCACCTCGTCCTTGCTGCGCCCGCTCAGGTGGGCCATCTCGCCGGCGTGGGGCGTGAGCAGCAGCGGCTGCTCGAAGCGCTGCGCGTGCAGCGCCGCATCCATGGCCAGCGCATCGAGGATGACCGGCGTGTTCTTCAGCTGCGCCAGCAGGGCCAGGACGAAGTCGGCGCTGCCCGGCCCGTCGAGCAGACCCGGCCCGATCAGCGCGGCCGAGCAGTCGCCGGCCACGGCGTGCAGCAGCGCCGCGCCCGCCGCAGCCAAGCCGCCCTGCGCGCTTTCAGGCAGGGCGATGACGCGCGCTTCGGGCATGGCCAGCGCCAGCCCCGGCGCCACGCTGTGCGCCGTGGCAATGGTCAGCTTGCCCGCGCCGGCGCGCAGGGCCGCCGTGGCCGCCAGCATCGCCGCGCCCGGAATTTCGCGGCTGCCCGCCACCACCAGCACCTGGCCACGGTCCTCCTTGTCGGCGCCGTCATCGGCTGCGGGAAGAGGCCAGCCGCGCAGGGTCAGCGTGTCGAGTTCCCGCAGGGTCTGAGTAGCGGATTCGTGCATGGCTTGAGAATGAGTGGGACTGTCTGAGCGGGACTGGCGTCGAGGGCTGGCGCTGTAGGCTTTGAGCGGCTCAGGGCTTGGGCGCCAGCTGGGCATCGGGCTCGGTGGTGACCGGCGTGCCTTCCTGCAGCAGCGGCGCCAGGAAATTGACCAGGTCCAATGTCAGCTGCGGCTCGGCATTGCCGTCGTCGGCGCCGACGGCCTGGTAGGACGTGACGGCGCAGTTGGGGATGTCGCCCAGCCGGTCGATGGCCAGGATCGTCGCTTCGTCCAGTTGCTCGACCAGATAGCGCATGCAGCTGACGGTGACCTGGTGCGCCACCACCAGCACGCGCTGGCCGGCGTATTCGCGCGCGGTCATCTCCAGCAGGCTGCGCAGGCGCAGGATGACGTCGCACCAGCTCTCGCCGCCGGGCGGGCGGAAATAGAACTTGCCCACATGGCCGCGTTGCTCGCTCAGCTCGGGGTATTTGTGCGTGATGCCCAGGTGCGTGAGCCGGTCCAGAATGCCGAACTCCTTCTCGCGCAGGCGCTCGTCCAGGCGCAGCCTGACGCTCTCCTCCAGGCCGGCGCCCTGCAGCAGCAGCCGGGCCGTTTCTGCGGCCCGGACATAGGGCGAGCACAGCACCACCTGCGGCTGAGTCTGCGCGGGCAGCTGGCCGAACCAGTGGCCCAGGCTTTGCGCCTGGCGCCGGCCCAGATCGGAGAGCGGCACGTCGATGTCGCGGGTGGCGATGTCGATCACATGCAGGCCGTTGGCCTCGGCCGCGTCCCGCGCCACATTGCCGGCGCTCTGGCCGTGGCGGATGGTCCAAAGCGTCTGGGGCAGCTTGGGCGTCATGCTGGCGGCCTGCCTTGTGGCCCGGCAGGCAAGCAGGCGAAACAGGGGGATGGAAAGAGGGCCGGAATTGCGTCAAACATAGCCTTGCAGCTTAAGCAGGGCGGCGCTGGCCGCGTGTCGGACGGTGACGGGTCTGCTGTAGGAAAGCGCAGCCAGTTCCAGCCCCGGCCAGACGCCTGCCAATGCAGGGCGACTGTCGCGGCGTTGATCCGGTTCAGCGGGGAACGAGGAAGGTGCTGTCCTCCAGCACCTGCGCCACCGGACCGCTGGCGGCCAGCTGGGTGACTTTAAAAGCGATGGGCAGCTTCTGACCGCTCAGTGAAGCAGCGGTGTCGGCGGGCAGCCGGACGGTCACGGGCACCAGCCGCTCCTCGATGGACGCAAGTTCGATGTCGTGGGTTTCGGCCATGGCCAGGCCCGGCAGTCCTTGAACGTCAATGCGGTAGCGCTGAGGGGCCTCGGTGGCGTTCATGAGCTTGAGCCGATAGACGTTTTCCACCTCACCGTGGCCGACAACGCGGGCCATCACGCCCCGGTCACGGATCACATCCACCCGCAGCGGACTGCGCAGCGCCAGCGTGGCGGCCAGCGTGCCCGCCACCGCCAGCAGGATGGCGCCGTAGATCAGCACGCGGGGGCGCGCTATGCGTTTGACCAGCGCGGCCCGGTCCCAGCCCTGGGCCAGGGCGTTTTCCGAGGTGTAGCGGATCAGCCCGCGCGGGTAGCTCATCTTGTCCATGACCGAATCGCACACGTCGATGCAGGCCGCGCAGCCGATGCAGTTGCTCTGCACGCCGTTGCGGATGTCGATGCCGGTCGGGCAGACCTGCACGCACAGGGTGCAGTCGATGCAGTCGCCCAGCCCGAGCGCCTTGGGGTCGGCGCTGCGCGGGCGCGAGCCGCGCGACTCGCCGCGGGCGCTGTCGTAGTGGATGGTCAGGGTGTCGCTGTCGAACATCGCGCCCTGGAAGCGCGCGTAGGGGCACATCTGCTTGCAGACCTGCTCGCGCAGGTAGCCCGCGTTGCCATAGGTGGCCAGGCCGTAGAACAGCACCCAGAACACTTCATAGGGGCCGGCGGCCCAGGCGGCGCTTGATGCGGCCAGCGTCAGGATGGGCGTGAAGTAGCCGACGAAGGTGAAACCCGTCCACAGGCTGATCGCCACCCACAGCGCCTGTTTGCCGCCCTTGCGGGCGATTTTTTGCGCGCTCCACGGCGCGGCGTCCAGGCGCATGCGCGCGGTGCGATCCCCTTCCACCCGGCGCTCCACCCACATGAAGATCTGCGTGTACACCGTCTGCGGACAGGCAAAGCCGCACCACACCCGCCCGGCCACGGCCGTGGCAAAAAAGAGCGCCATGGCCGAGAGGATCAGCAGCGCGGCCAGGTAGATCAGGTCCTGCGGGTACAGCGCCAGATTGAACAGGAAAAAGCGCCGCTCCTCCAGGTCGAACAGCACCGCCTGGCGGCCGTTCCACTGCAGCCACGGCACGCCGTAAAAGAACAGTTGCGTGAGCCACACCATCACCCAGCGCCATCTGGCAAAGCCGCCGCTGACGGCGCGGGCGTAAATCTTGTTGGCCGCTTCCACCTGCAGCAGGGGACCGTCTGCGGCGCCGGCGGCCACGGCGATGGGAATGATTTTTCGGGGCTGGGTCATGGGGTTTCTCAAGGGCTTTTGGGTTGATGCTGACTATGCACCAGTCCGATCTGATGTGTAAGACTCAGTTCCCGACAAAAAAACCATATCAGTTGGGCGCTGAGCCGCTTTTTTGCAGCGCAGCCGGCGCAAAATCGCGGCAAATGTCCGTTTCGCTTTTTTCGCTGACCAGCTCCCGGTCCCGCTTCGCACGTCTTGCATGGCTGGCATGTCTCGCATGTCCGGCGGGTCCGGCGGGTCTGGCGGGTCTGGCGGGTCTGGCAGGTTCCGATACTCACCCGCTGATGGACATCCATGAAGCGTTATGAGCGCTACGCCGACGAGATCAGCGAGCAGATCCGCACCCAGGCGCTGCGCCCCGGCGAGCGCCTGCCCTCCGTGCGCCAGGCCAGTGCCAGCCGCAGCATCAGCCCGGCGACGGTGTTTTCTGCCTATTACCTGCTCGAAGACCGGGGCCTGATCCACGCCCGGCCGCGTTCGGGCTACTACGTCAACGCCTTGAGCGCCGCTAGCCAGCCCGAGCCGGGCGTGGCCCCGCCCGCGCCACAGTCCACCTCTGTGGCGATCAGCGAGCTGGTGTTCGAGGTGCTGGGCTCGACGCGCGATCTCGATGTCGTGCCGCTGGGCTCGGCGTTTCCCAGCCCGGCGCTGTTTCCGCTGGACAAACTGGCGCGCCGCCTGACGCCCGCCATGCGCCAATTGGATTCGCGCCGCCTCGTCGAAGACCTGACGCTGGGCGACGAGCGGCTGCGCCAGCAGATCGGCCTGCGCTATGCGGTAGAGGGCACCGGCGTGGCGCTGGACGAAATCGTCATCACCAACGGCGCCATGGAAGCGCTCACCCTGTGCCTGCAGGCCGTGACCCGGCCCGGCGACGTGGTGGCGCTGGAGTCGCCCACCTTCTACGCGGCGCTGCAGGCGCTGGAACGCCTGAAACTGCGCGCCGTCGAGGTGGCCACCCATCCGCGCCACGGCGTGGACCTGGGGTCGCTCGCCGACGTGCTGCAGCGCCACCCGGTCAAGGCCTGCTGGTTCATGCCCAACTTTCAGAACCCGCTGGGCAGCCTGATGCCTGAGGCCAGCAAGCAGGCGATGGTGGAACTGCTGGCGCGCCACGAGGTGCCGCTGATCGAGGACGATGTGTACGGCGAGCTGTATTTCGGCCTGCGCCGCCCCCCGCCGGCCAAGGTGTTCGATAAAAAAGGGCTGGTGATGCACTGCAGCTCGTTTTCGAAATGCCTGGCGCCGGGCTACCGCGTGGGCTGGGTGGCGGGCGGGCGCTTTGCGCAGCAGATCCAGCGCTTGAAACTGATGAGCACGCTGGGCACGGCGATTCCGTCGCAGATGGCGCTGTCGGACTACCTGCAGCGCGGCGGCCATGAGCGCCACATGCGCCAGCTGCGCCAGGCGCTGGCCAGCCAGCAGGCGCTGGCACTGCGCCTGATTGCCGAGCATTTCCCGCCCGGCACGCGGGTGACGCAGCCGCTGGGCGGCTATTTCCTGTGGGTGGAACTGCCGCCGCAGGTGGACGCTTTAGAGTTGCATCGCCTGGCACTGGCCCAGCGCATCAGCCTGGCGCCGGGGCACCTGTTTTCAGCGGATCGGCGTTTCAGTCACTGCGTGCGGCTGAACTACGGGCATCCGGGCGATGGGCGGTTTGAGGCGGCGCTCAAGGCGGTGGGGGAGCTGGCTTGCGTGCTGTGCCGGGAAGGTGGGCAGAATCGCCTCTATCATCAAAATTGACCGGCTGGCATAGATTTATCGAACAAATCCAGATTGAAGGAGCTGAATTCGTCGGTGGTTATGGCGACCGCCGATTCATGCTGCGCTCACACGAGAGAAACGGAACACATAATTCTCGCCAGCTTCGACGTGCTTGGTATTGAGCGTGCTGACAACCACAAGCCGAACCCTGCTCCGCTCGGAAAAGGCGCAAAAAATGTTCTTGCGAAACTCGCCGTTACCAGAACCACGCTAGCGAGCGAATGAGTCAGCGTATTCGGCTGTCCCCGAAGGGCCTCTTCTTTAGTGGTGTACCCATAGGCTAGCGAAAATACGTACATTGGAAGTTGAGGCTGATACGGGCCATTGAGTGTTGTGGAGTTTTGCTCCGTACTTCGCAAATGCTTCTTTGATTCCTAAACATGCCATATATTTCAGTTCTTCTACGAATTCTAACGAAGCCCATGTGCCATGTGGCTTGGTAACCAAAAATACGCCCTATCAAAAAATGTCGCGTGAAAGAACGAATTGTTTACCTCTAGTTCCCGCCGAACCAGGATTCCCTCTATTTCTAAGAGGTGGAGTTGCGCCTGGGGAGCCATCAGGGCCAGAGCCACACCACCCATTTCTACCGCCTCCGGTGCCTGGGCGCCCTGGCTGACCTGGCCTTCCTGGAAGGCTCGGCGCAGAAGGGTTTCCCGGTTCAACATCCGCCGTCGCAAAGTCAAAAATATCACTTTTAGGGGCAAACAAAAAAACCATCCCACCGTCACTACCGTTGCCAGCATCACCTCCATCCCCACCACGTCCGGCGTCTCCCCCACGACCACCGCGACCTGGACCTTCCTTGCAGTCAAAAGCACTAGTGGCTCCTTCTTTGCCGTGTGCGCCAGCGCCGCCATCTCCACCAATCCCTCCGTTTCCTCCGGCTCCACCGCGATACCCAGACCAATCGATTTCTAGGTATCTACGTTTCGAGTCGCTGGCCGTTCCAAATATTACTTCTTTAATAAAGAAGAAGAGGGGTGGTACATAAAGAGTTGATCCATGTCCACCATGTCCACCTTCACCGCCTGAGCCGCCAGGATTTCCGTTTCGGTTAGTTTCGCCAACACCTTTTATACCTGGTTGTCCTGGGGTTCCCGGACTGCCATCAATCTTTGCGAGTAGCGAATCTGCCTCTGAGCCAGTAGGTCGGCTAATCTTGGCTTTGAAATCTGGGTTAACTATATCTAATACAAGGCGTTTCGCAGCAATTACAAGATAATCATGCTGCTGCCCTAGAAGCATCAAAGTAGAAAAGTTTGAAAAGGTTAACGTGTTTACTTTTATTACATCATCAGAACTAGGAATTTTTGTAACTCCAGTAACATCAAGCTTGTCTGTGGTATTTGGCATCTTCTGGATACGATCAATAACATTTTGTATCGGTGGAACATTAAATAGATCGAATAGTTCGCCACTTCTCAAAGAACCGAAAAAATGAATGTTGGTCTTAGATGGCATTACGTTCTCCAGGTTTGTGTTGTTGAGGTTTATTTCCAATGCTGGTAAAGATATGGAGCTAATAGATTAGTTTGGATGTCATATCAATACTATTATTAATTTGTAATTAATAAGTTTTTTGGAAACCAGTCATTGAAAACCAGGGTGTTGCACTTCGGTTTTGAATCCGCCCAGCCAAAAGATGCGTTTCACCCACCCCGCAGCAACTCCAGCAGCGCCCGCGCCACCACCTTTGTTGCCCGGCGTAAGTCTTCCAGCACCAAGTGTTCATCCGCCCGCTTGGCGTTGCTCTCGAACACCGTGCGGGGGCCGGCGCCGTAGATGGCGGCGGGAATGCCGGCGGCGGCGAACAGGCGCACGTCGGTGTACAGCGGCGTGCCCGAGGTGGGAATCGCTTCGCCAAACACCGCCTGGCCGTGCCTTTGCAGCGCCTGCACCAGCGCGGCGTTGCGGTTGTCGGGTTTCCAGGCGTCGGCCCTCAGGAGGCGCCTGATCTCCACCGTGATGCCGTGTACGCTGGCGGCGGCCTCAAGAATCACGCGGCGCACCTCGGCTTCGACATCGGCCGGGTTTTCCTCGGGAATCATGCGCCGGTCCAGCTTGAGCGTGACCTTGCCGGGCACGACGTTGGTGTGGGTGCCGCCTTCGATGCGCCCGACGTTCAGGTAGGGGTGGCTGATGCCCGCTACCTGCGAGGTGACGGCCTGGTACAGGCGGTTTTGCTGGTACAGGGCGCTGAGGATGGCGGTGGCGCCCTGCAGCGCGTCGATGCCGGTGTCGGGAATGGCGGCGTGGGCCATCTTGCCGTGGACCGTCACTTCCATTTGCAAGCAGCCGTTGTGGGCGGTGATGACCTGGTAGCTGAAGCCGGCGGCCAGCAGCAGGTCGGGCGCAGTGAGCTGGTTGCTCAGCAGCCAGCCGGGGCCGAGTTCGCCGCCGAATTCCTTGTCGTAGGTGAACAGCAGCTCCACCCCGCCTTTTAATCGCAGGCCCAGCGACTCCAGCGCGCGCACCGCAAAAGTGTAGGTGGCAAAGTCGCTCTTGCTCACGGCCGACGCCCGGCCGTAGAGCCGGCCATCGACGATCTCGCCGCCGTAGGGGTCATGCGTCCAGCCCTCGCCGGGCGGCACCACGTCGCCATGGGCGTTGAGCGCAATCACCGGGCCGGCCGGGCCAGCCGGTCGATCCGGTCCACGGCTGGCGCGCCAAGCAGCGCAGTGTGCACAACACCTATTTCACGCTGCCGGTCCTGATTGCCATGCTGTCCAACCATTACGGCTGGCTGTATGCGGGCAAGAACAGCTGGCTGGTGCTGGTGCTGCTGATGCTGGCCGGTGCGCTGATCCGCCACAGCTTTGTCGCCCGCCACAAGGCGCGGGAGCAGGGCCGGCGCGCGCCGTGGGAGCATGCCGCCATCGGCACGGCCGTTCTGCTCGGGCTGGCCGTCTGGCTGGCGCCCCCGCCGCCCTCGGCCGCAGCGGTGGCCGCCGCCGTGATGGCGAACAGCCGGCCGGTGAGTTTTGGCCAAGTCAAGCAGGTTATTGAGCAGCGCTGCGTGCTGTGCCACAACGCCCAGGTCCAAAACAAGGGCGTGGCCCTGCACACACCCGAACTCGTCAAGCAGCAGGCGCAGGCGGTGTACCAGCAGGCAGCTGTGCTCAAAACCATGCCGCTGAACAAAATGCTACAGGGATCACCGAGGACGAGCGCGTCCTGATCCAGCGCTGGTTCAAGGCCGGCGCGCCCGTGCCCTGATCTTGCGCCGGTTCGTCCTCCATGCCGGCGCCGCAGCCGCACCGCTGATCGTGCGCTGCGTCCTCAAGCCCGGCCTGCAGCCCAGTACCAAGCCTGAAGTGTTCAGGGCGCCCTGCGCAGGCGCTCGATCAGCCCGTTGAGTTCGTCCATTGAGGAGAACTGGATCGCCACCTCGCCGGTGTTCTCGCGCCGGCCGTTGCGTTTGACTTGCTTTTTCACGCGGATTTCAACCTCGGCCATCAGGAGGTCGGCCAGTTCCTCCTCGATCCGGCGGGTGTCGCGCGGCTTGTCGGGAGTCGTTGTTTTCTGGGGCTGGAGGGAAAACTCGGCGCTGAGTTTTTTCACCAGGCTTTCGGCCTCGCGCACCGAGAGTTTTTTCGCGCTGATCTGATGGGCCGCCGTGATCTGGCTGGCGCGGTCCAGCGCGAGCAGGGCGCGGGCATGGCCCATGTCCAGGTCCCCGGCCATCAGCATGGTCTGCACCGGATCGGCCAGATTCAGCAGGCGCAGCAAATTGGAAGCGGCGCTGCGCGAGCGCCCCACGGCCTGCGCGGCCAGCTCGTGGGTCAGGCCGAATTCCTTGACCAGGCGCTGCAGGCCCTGCGCCTCTTCAAGCGGATTCAGGTCTTCACGCTGCATATTTTCGATCAAGGCCATGGCGGCGGCGGCCTCGTCGGGAACGTCGCGGATCAGCACCGGCAGGCTGTCCAGGCCGGCGAGTGCGGCCGCCCTGAAACGGCGCTCGCCGGCGATGATTTCGTACTTGCCGCCGTTGTCGCCGCTCGTCAGCCGGCGCACCAGGATGGGCTGCATGATGCCCTGCACCTTGATGGATTCGGCCAGTTCATAGAGCGCGCCCTCGTCCATACGGGTGCGCGGCTGGTACTGGCCGGGCACCAGGTCCACCAGCCGCAGCGAGGCGGACAGGCCGGGGCTGTTGGCGCTGCCCAGGGCGCTGGCGGCATCCAGCGACTCGTCCACCTTGGGGCCGAGCAGTGCTTCGAGCCCGCGCCCCAGGCCTTTTTGTTTTTTGATCGCCATGGAAGTGATGTCTTTCTTGAGCTTTAAAGAAGGGAGGGGCCGGCTTGGCCAGGAGGCGGCAACGAAGAAGAAGGCAACGAAGAAGAAGGCAACGAAGAGGTCGCGCGGATCAGCTGCAGCAAGTGTTCATGCGCCTGTGGCCAGTCGCCCAGCGCGCTCTCGGCATTGAGGTGGCCGTGCGCGCCGGCCTCGATCAGGGCGGCGCCCCAGGCGCCGGCAAACTGGCGGGTTCGTTCGGGCGTGCAGTAAGGATCATTGCTGCTGGCCACGACCAGCGATTGAAACGGCAGCGCTGGCAGCGGAACCGGCGACCAGCTCGGCAGCAGCGCGCGCAGGTCTTCGCGCTCGGTGTCGGGCGGGGCCACCAGCAGCGCGGCCCGCACGCGCTGCGTGTTGCGCGAGTGCGATGCCCAGGCGGCCACCTGCAGGCACCCCAGGCTGTGGGCCACCAGCACGGCGGGCTCGTCGCAGGCGAGCAGCACCTCTTCGAGCCGCGCCATCCAGTCGCCGCGCAGCGGGCGCTGCCAGTCGTGCTCCTCGACGCGGGTGTAGCCGTAAAGGTGCTCCCAGCGGCTTTGCCAGTGCGCCGGAGGGCTGCCCTGCCAGCCTGGAAGCGTCAGGATGTTGCGCGGCTTCACTGGATGCGTTCCACCATTTCACGGGCAAAGGCGATGAAGGCTTGAGCGCCCTTGGAGGACGGGTCAAAGATCACGCCGGGCAGGCCGTAGCTGGGCGCTTCGGCCAGGCGCACATTGCGCGGAATCGTGGTGGCAAACACCTTGTCGCCAAAATGGCCCTGGAGTTGCTCGCTGACCTGCTGCTGCAGCGTGATGCGCGGGTCGAACATGACGCGCAGCAGGCCGATGATTTCCAGGTCCTTGTTCAGGTTGGCGTGGACCTGCTTGATGGTGTTGACCAGATCGGTCACGCCTTCGAGCGCAAAGTATTCGCACTGCATCGGCACCACCACGCCGTGCGCCGCGCACAGGCCGTTGAGCGTGAGCATGGACAGGGACGGCGGGCAGTCGATGAGCACGAAGTCATAGTCCTGGGCGACGGCGGCCAGCGCCTGCTTGAGGCGGTTTTCGCGCCGCTCCAGCGAGACCAGCTCGATCTCGGCGCCGGTGAGTTCGCGGTTGGCGCCCAGCACGTCGTAGCCGCTTTTTTCGCTGTGCACGCGGGCTTCGGCCACACTGGCTGATTCAAGCAGCACGTCGTAGACGGTCAGTTCGAGCTGGCGCTTGTCCACGCCCGAGCCCATGGTGGCGTTGCCCTGCGGGTCCAGATCGACCATCAGCACGCGCTGGCCGATCTGGGCCAGGCCGGCGGCCAGGTTGACCGTGGTGGTGGTCTTGCCCACTCCGCCCTTTTGGTTGGCAACGCAGAATATTTTGGCCATGAGGTGTTTTTGTTGGTGGTTGGGTTGAAGAGAAGATGGATGAAAACCGGATGACTGATGTTACGCACTCTCCCAGCAAGAAAGGAATTCTTCCCAGTTGATTTTCAGCGGAGAAGGGCGCTTACGCTGCGTGACATCGGTGGATGATTTTCAGCCTTGGCAGGTTGGCGAATGGCGAATGGCGGATGGCGAATGGCGGATGGCGGATGGCGGATGGCGGATGGCGGATGGCGGATGGCGGATGGCGGATGGCGAGGTTAGCGCGACAGGGCCAGCTTGATGCCGAAGGCCACCAGAAAGACGCCGGCCATTTTCTCCAGCGCTGCCGAGATTTTCGGATTGGCCCGCAGGCGGCTGGCCAGCGCCCAGGTCAGCAGCACGGCGGTGAGGCCATAGAGAAAGGTCAGCGCGGCAATGGTGGCGGCCATCACACCAAAGGTTTTGAGGCCCTGGTGCTGCGCCGGATCGACGAACAGCGGAAAGAAAGCCAGGTAAAACACGATCGCCTTGGGATTGAGCAGCGTGATGAAAAAGGCCTGGCGGGCATAGTGGCGCGGCCTGATCTGCAGAACCGGGGCCGAGCCGGGCCGGGCCAGCAGCATCTTGATGCCCAGCCAGGCCAGGTACAGCGCGCCCAGCCATTGCACCGCATGGAAAGCGGTGGGGTAAGCAGCCATCAGCGCCGAGACCCCCGCCACGGCTGCCCAGAGCAGCGCTTGGTCGCCGGCCATCACGCCCAGCGTCGCGCCCATGCCGCCGGGGATGCCGCCCTTGCTGGTGGAGGTGATCAGCGCCAGGTTGCCGGGGCCGGGAATCGCCAGGAACACCAGGATGGCAACGACAAAAGCGCCATAGTCGGCAACACCAACAAACGAGCCGGGCATGGAGTGTTTTTCCCAAGGAGTAGATCAGGCTGCAGGGCGCAGCCACAGGATGCAGCGCTCGGCGTTCAGCCCCGGCACGTGCAAGGGTTCCACGTGAAACACCTCGACGCCGGGCGGCAGCAGCGCCAGCTCGTCTGCCGGATGCTTGCCCTTCAGGGCCATCCAGACGCCTTGCGGCGCGAGCGCGCCGGCTGACCATTGCGTGAAATCCACCAGCGAGGCAAAAGCGCGCGAGCAGATCACATCGAAGGGCTCGGTGATGCTTTCGACCCGCGCATGCAGGCCGGTCAGATTGGGCAGCTTGAGCGCCAGCGCGGCCTGCTTGATGAAGGCCGCTTTCTTGGCCACCGTGTCCACGCAGGTCACGGCCACGCCGGGGCAGCAGATGGCGATGACCACGCCGGGCAAGCCGGCGCCCGAACCCACATCGAGCAGGCGGCTGCCCTGCGCCAGGCCGGCTGTTGCCAGGTGCCGCTGCAAGGGCGCAATCGCGGCCAGGCTGTCGAGCAGGTGGTGGGTCATCATTTCCGCCGGATCGCGCACGGCGGTCAGGTTGTAGACCTGGGTCCACTTGGCGATCAGGGCCTGGTAGTCCAGCAACTGGCTGACCTGCGCCTCGCTCAGTTCCAGCTTCAAAGCCTGCAGTCCGGCCAGCAGCGTGGCGCGCAGATTGAGTTCGGCCACTGCCATCAAAGCACTCCCTGTTCAGCGCCACTGGTGGTCAGGGGCGTGGTGTTTTTCCACAGATTCTTTTTCAGATGCACCAGCAGCAGCGACACGGTGGCGGGCGTGATGCCCTGGATGCGCGAGGCCAGCCCCAGCGTTTCGGGCCGGTGCTTGGCCAGCGTCTGGCGCGCCTCGAAGCTCAGCGCCGAGACCTGCAGGTAATCCAGGTCGGCGGGGAGCTTGAGGTTTTCGTAATGCGAGGCGCGTTCCACCTCGATTTTTTGCTGGTCGATGTAGCCGGCATATTTCGCCGTGATCTCGATCTGTTCGATCACGCTTTTGACCAGGTCGGCGGCCAGGGCGTTGGCCGGCGGCGTTGCCTGCACAGCATCGTTGTGCTCTTGCACCAGGACTGCGGGAATCTCAGGATTGGCGTACTTGCCGTCGCTCAGCGACATCAGCGCCGCGTAGCTCACATCCGGGCGGCGCAGCAGGTCGGCCAGGTTGTACTCGCGCTCGATGGCCTTGCCCAGCACGCGCTCGGCTTCGGCCACGGGCAGGTTGTTGGGGTTGATCCAGAGGGCGCGGAGGCGCTGCGTTTCACGTGAAACCAGATCGCGCTTGCGGTTGAAGGCGTCCCAGCGGGCATCATCGACCAGACCGAGTTCGCGCCCTTTTTCGGTCAGGCGCATGTCGGCGTTGTCCTCGCGCAGCATCAGGCGGAACTCGGCGCGACTGGTGAACATGCGGTAGGGCTCGGTCACGCCCTTGGTGATGAGGTCATCGACGAGCACGCCGAGATAGGCTTCGTCGCGCTTGGGCAACCAGGCTTCCTGGCCCCGGCATTGCAGCGCGGCGTTGATGCCGGCGAACATGCCCTGGGCGGCGGCTTCCTCGTAGCCGGTTGTGCCGTTGATCTGGCCGGCAAAAAACAGGCCCCCAATCGCGCGGGTTTCAAAGCTGGATTTCAATGCACGCGGATCGAAGTAATCGTATTCGATCGCGTAGCCGGGGCGCAGGATGTGGGCGTTTTCCATGCCCTTCATCGAGCGCACCAGGGCATATTGAATGTCGAAGGGCAAGCTGGTGGAAATGCCGTTGGGGTAGATCTCGTGCGTCGTCAGACCCTCGGGCTCCAGAAAAATCTGGTGGCTGTCCTTGCCGGCAAAGCGGTTGATCTTGTCTTCCACGCTCGGGCAGTAGCGCGGGCCCACGCCGTCGATCTTGCCGGTGAACATGGGGCTGCGGTCAAAACCGGAGCGGATGATGTCATGCGTGCGCTCGTTGGTGTGAGTGATCCAGCAGGGCATCTGCTGCGGGTGCGCAATCGCGCCGCCCATGAAGCTGAACACCGGCACCGGTCCCGGTGTTCCGCCGGGCATGCCGTCGCCGGGCTGCTCGGTGCACTGGCTGAAGTCGATCGAGCGCCCGTCGATGCGCGGCGGCGTGCCGGTTTTCAGGCGGCCCTGCGGCAGCTTGAGCTCTTTCAATCGGCTGCTCAGCGAAACTGCCGGTGGATCGCCGGCGCGCCCGGCCGGGTAGTTGTTCAGGCCGACGTGAATCTTGCCATCCAAGAAGGTCCCGGCCGTCAGCACCACGGTGCGCACTCTGAACTTGATGCCGACCTGCGTGACCGCACCCACGACGCGCTCGCCCTCGACCATCAGGTCATCGACCGCCTGCTGGAACAGCCACAGGTTGGGCTGGTTTTCCAGCATGCGGCGGATCGCGGCTTTATAAAGAATCCGGTCCGCCTGCGCGCGGGTGGCGCGCACGGCCGGGCCTTTGGAGCTGTTCAAGATGCGAAACTGGATGCCGCCCTCGTCGGTGGCCAGCGCCATCGCGCCGCCCATGGCATCGACTTCTTTCACCAGATGGCCCTTGCCGATGCCGCCGATGGACGGGTTGCAGCTCATCTGGCCGAGGGTTTCGATGTTGTGCGTGAGCAGCAGCGTCTTGCAGCCCATGCGGGCAGCGGCCAGCGCGGCCTCGGTGCCGGCGTGGCCGCCGCCCACCACGATCACGTCAAATTCTTGCGGGTAAAACATTTTTGGCCTCTGGTAGTTGGGGAGTCAGGCCGGCGGTTTGCACGGTGCCCAGGTGGCAGGCTGCGGGGCAGGGGCCGTGACGGCATCGAATGCATCCGGGCCTCGGCGCCAGTCCGGTTGTTATTGGACCTGCTCGGTGTTGGCGGCACGGGAACGAGCCGCTGCCAGCGAGGGAAAAAGCGCCGTTATCAGCAGCTTGCTGCAAGTTGTCGATTTTACCGAGTTGAAGCAACCTTGCCGAGTTGAAACAACCTTGGCGAGTTGACGCAACCTCCATAGGCTGGGAAATTGTCAGCCCGCGCCGGCAGATTCAGAATTTTTTCTCATAGAGCCATTGACCGGTTTCTGCATGGAGAAGGCGCAGAGCGGTCATCAATTACCTATTGAAACATTTGATTCCAAATGATGTAACCAAAACGAATGGGTGCCGGGCCTGTCGGGGTCCTGTCTGTCATGCCATACTGTTTTCAGGCCTCGGTGTCAGCCAGTTGTAGCAAAACCGGTCCACACTGTGGATGGCCTTTTTTTCAAAAACTCAGGAGACCTTTCCATGACCCGTGAAGTAGTCGTTGTCAGCGGTGTGCGCACCGCCATTGGAACCTTTGGCGGCAGCCTCAAGGACACCCCGCCCACCGAGCTGGCCGCGCTGGTGGTACGCGAGTCGCTGGCCCGCGCCGGCGTTGATGGCCAGGATGTGGGCCATGTCGTGTTCGGCCATGTTGTCAACACCGAAGCCAAGGATATGTATCTGTCGCGCGTGGCGGCCATCAACGGCGGCTGCGCCGAGGGCACGCCCGCCTTCAACGTCAACCGCCTGTGCGGCTCGGGCCTGCAGGCCATCATCTCGGCCAGCCAGTCCATCCTGCTGGGTGACACGGACATCGCCATCGGCGGGGGCGCCGAGAACATGAGCCGCGGCCCCTACGCCAGTCTCAATACCCGCTTTGGCGCGCGCATGGGCGACACCAAGATGATCGACATGGTGGTGGGCGCGCTGCACGACCCGTTCCAGACCATCCACATGGGTGTGACGGCGGAAAACGTCGCCGCCAAATACGGCATCACCCGCGACATGCAGGACGCCCTGGCCGTCGAAAGCCACAACCGCGCCCAGCGTGCCATCGAAGGCGGCCGCTTCAAGGACCAGATCGTCCCCGTAATGCTGAAAAGCCGCAAGGGCGAAGTCGCCTATGACACCGACGAGCACTTCCGCCCCAACTGCACGCTGGCCGACATGGCCAAGTTGAAACCCGTGTTCATCAAGGAAAACGGCACTGTGACCGCCGGCAACGCCTCCGGTATCAACGACGCGGCCGCCGCCGTGGTGCTGATGGAAGCGGGCGCCGCCCAGGCGCGCGGCCTCAAGCCGCTGGCCCGCCTGGTGGGCTATGCGCACACCGGTCTGGACCCCAAGATCATGGGTGCAGGCCCGATCTCGGCCACGCGGGCCGTGCTGAAGAAAACCGGCCTCACGGTGGCCGACCTGGACGTGATCGAAGCCAACGAAGCCTTCGCCGCCCAGGCCTGCGCCGTCACCCGCGAACTGGAGCTGGACCCGGCCAAGGTCAACCCCAACGGCTCGGGCATCTCGCTGGGCCACCCGATTGGCGCCACCGGCGCCCTGATCACCGTCAAGGCGATTCACGAGCTGCAGCGCATCCAGGGCCGCTACGCGCTGGTGACGATGTGCATCGGCGGCGGTCAGGGCATCGCGGCGATTTTCGAGCGCATCTGATCAAGCCGCTACGCATTCGGCTATAAATACGCCTTGACCCGTGGCGCCTCCAGCCTTGTCAAAGGGCTGGAGGCGCTTTTTCGTGGGAAAAAACAAAAAAGACAAACAGGGAAGGCCGCATGATGAACCATGTTTTTGGCGACAGAGCCACGACTTTTCCCGCGAGGGAACTGGTGTTTGAGTGGCGCCCGCCGCATCAGCACTATCGAAAAAGCACCGCGCAGCTTGCCACGGTCTGGATCATCTCCGGGCTCATATTGTTCGCGTTTATAGTCGGTTTTTGGCAGCCGATGAGCCAGATATGGCATAGCCTCATGAGTTCTTCACACTACATAACCAAGTGGAAGGCACTGACTTGGCATGACCTTGTCGGTGCTTTGACAAAGCTGGGAACAGGGAAACTGGTGCAGTTGCTGCTGCCCCTTTTTGTTGCCGTCCTCATCTCGGGAGCGCAGCACATGCAGCGCAGCAGCCGCTTGTTTTTAGACGGCTCCACGCTCAGGCACCGCAGCGGCCTGCCGCTGTGGCTGGGCAATCTGCTCGGGCAAAACTGGGCGCTTTCGCTGGACGATTTTCGCAGTGGCCGGCTTGTCTTCACGCCATCAAGCCTGGCTCAAGGGTATTCGCCACTGGCCAGATATGCCCTGCGCTGGAAAGATGCCCAGGGCAAAATCCACGGGCTCCTGGTTCCCGTAAGCTGGTTCCTGCCCGGCCAGGCAGCCCGCGAACCCATCAAGATGCCGCAAGGCCTGCTCTGGCACACGAGTCCCTTGAATCCCTTGAGCTCGCCAAAGGTCCAGGCCGTTTTGCAAGATGCTTTCGATCAGTTGCCATTGGTGGCTGCGCTTCGTGCGCAGGGTGTGGCCTTGCCTGCCTTGTCCAGCTTCAAGCCTGCCGGCCTGGGAGAGAACGGATTTGACCTGATGACCTACCCGCGCATGAAGGCCGTCGTCCTGGGCTTTTTCGGTCTGCTGGTCGGTGCAGCCCTGGCCTACCACTTCATGCGGCACCAGCATTATTTTGACAATCCGCCCCTCGGGGCATGGGTCGCATTTGGCGCCTGCTGCGCCCTGGCCACATGGGCGTGGCTGGCCGCAGAGCAGCAGGCGCCAGGCGAGCCGTCGCTCAAGCCAACGCAGTGCGTGCTGGCCCTGCTGCCCGGCCTTGCCGCAGCGCTGCTGGCGCCATCGGCTTTGCTCGCGCTCAACCTGGCATTGACCCCCGCGCAATCGGTTGCGGTGACGGTTCGCCATGCGCCGCTGCGGCTCCAGCCCGAGGACGCCAGCATTCCCGCTTTCGCGCCCCAACAGGCGCTGGACTTCTGGGCCAGCCTGCCCGCTGGCACCCGGCGCCAGATGACGGTGCGCCAAGGCCTGTTCGGCACCTGGCAATACGACTCAGAGCCGCTGCAGGAGGAGGTGTATGCTTTCTACGGCAGACGCTAAAGGCCGCGCCCAAGAAGACAAATACAGCACTTTTTTCTTCCTCTTCACCCCTTCACACTGGGCGGGTATGCAATACCGGTCACATAATGTGCGAGCACTCCTTGACCTTTGAATGCTGCTTTCATCCACCGTTTTTTAGGGGGCTTTCATGCTCATCCAGTTGACCTACGCCAGCCGCACCGCCCGTATTCTCGGACCAGGCGATGTCAAGGACATCCTGCAAAGCTCGCAGCGCAACAACGCTGCGCTGGGCGTGACCGGAGCGCTGTGCCTGACCAACGGCATTTTCCTGCAGCAGCTTGAAGGCGACCGGGCGGCGGTGAACCAGCTGTATCACCGCATCCTGAAAGACATCCGGCACAAGGACACGCAGATCCTCGATTTCAACGAAATTTCCTCCCGGCGCTTTGGCTCTTGGTCCATGGGCCTGATTGCTGCGGTGGCCGAGAACCGCCAGCTGTTCCTGAAATATTCGAGCAGCGCCGAGTTCGACCCCTACAGCATGAGCACCACCACGCTGCGCGCCTTTTTCGAAGAAGTGATGGGCAACGTGCGCTGGCTGAGCTGAGCTGACAAGGGCGGGCAACCCCTTGATGTAACAGTTGCGTTACATCAATAAACTTGTGTGCGGGGCGGCATAGACTGCCAGATGCATCCGGCCGAAGTCGCCGGAGCCCACCCGAGGAGACAAACCATGCTGCCCGCCTACATCACCCATCCCGACTGCGCCCGCCACGAAATGGGCGCGGACCACCCCGAATGCCCCGAGCGCCTGGGCGCCATCAACGACATGCTGCTCGTCAAGGGCCTGCTCGACTACATGGTGCCCTACGACGCGCCGCTGGCCACGCCCGAGCAGTTGGCGCACGCGCATTGTTCGCTCTACGTCAGCGAACTCATCGACGCCTCGCCCACCGAGGGCTACCACCGCGTGGACCCTGACACCGAGATGAACCCCTTCACCGTCAAGGCCGCCCTGCGCGCGGCCGGCGCGGCCGTGCAGGCCACCGACCTGGTGCTCTCGGGCGAGGCGCCCAGCGCCTTTTGCTGCGTGCGCCCGCCCGGCCACCATGCCGAGCGCGGCGCGGCCATGGGCTTTTGCTTTTTCAACAATGTGGCCGTCGGCATCCGCCACGCCCTGACGGTTCACGGCCTGGAGCGCGTGGCCCTGATTGACTTCGATGTCCACCACGGCAACGGCAGCGAGGACATCTTTCGCGGCGACGAGCGGGTGCTGATGTGCTCGATTTTCGAGCAGGGCATTTATCCCTTCACCGGCGAGAACGCCACCGGCGACAACATGGTCAACGTCGGCCTGCCGCCGCGCTCGGGCAGCGACCTGTTCCGCGAGGCTGTCAGGACGCACTGGCTGCCCGCGCTCGATGCGTTTGCGCCCCAGCTGATTTACATCTCGGCCGGCTTTGACGGCCACCGCGAGGACGACATGGGCAACCTCGGGCTGGTCGAAGCCGACTACGAATGGGTCACCCGCCAGCTCATGAATGTGGCGCAGCGCCACTGCCAGGGGCGTATTATTTCCTGTCTCGAAGGCGGCTACGTGCTCAGTCCGCTGGCACGCAGCGTCGCCGCCCACGTCAAGGTGCTCATCGGCGCCGACTAAAAACCCCTTATGGACAAACACTACCTCACCCCTCTCTTTGCTCCCGCTTCCATCGTTGTCTTTGCCGGTCAGGCCGAAGACCCGTCCAGCCTGACACCGCACGCCAAGGTGCTGCACGAAGCCCTGCGCGCCCAGAACTACACCGGCAAGATCCAGTTCCTGGACATCACCACCAGCGGCACGCTGGCCGACCTGTCCCAGACCGGGGCCGACCTGGCCATCATTGCCCTGCCGACGCAGGACGTGGCCGCCGCGCTGGAAATTGCCGGGCGCATTGCCTGCAAGTCGGCGCTGGTGATGTCCAGCGGCATCAGTGTTGAAGACGCGGCCGAGCTGAAAAAAATTGCCCGCCGCGAAGGCGTCTTTTTGCTCGGTCCGAACTGCCTGGGCCTGCAGCGGCCCCAGTTGCAGCTCAATGCCAGCGCGGCCGGTCCGCTCGCGCGGCCCGGCTCGCTGGCGCTGGTGTCGCAGTCTGGCGCGCTGACCGCTTCCATCCTCGACTGGGCGAGCAAGAACGGTGTGGGGTTTTCTTCCGTCGTGTCGCTCGGCCCCAACACCTCGGTGGACATCGCCCAGGTGCTCGACTTCCTGGCCAATGACCGGCAAACCCACAGCATCGTGGTGTACATGGAAGGCATCTCCAGCGCCCGCCGCTTCATGAGCGCGCTGCGCTCGGCGGCCAATGCCAAGCCCGTCGTCGTTCTCAAGGCCGGGCGCAAGCCGGCCGGCAACGAAGCCGCGCAGACCCACAGCGGCGCCATCGTCGGCAGCGATGATGTGTTTGACGCCGCCCTGCGCCGCGCCGGCGCGGTGCGGGTGCGCTCCTTTGTCGAGCTGTTCTCGGCCGCCAAATGCCTGGCGTCCCGCTACCGCCCGGTCGGCAAGCGCCTGGCCATCGTCACCAACGGCGGCGGCCCCGGCGTGCTCGCGGCCGACTGGGTCAATGAAATCTCTCTTCAACTGGGCAAGCTCACGGCCGAGTCCATCAAGGCCTTGAAGCCGCTGCTGCCCGAGCTCGCCTCCCTGTCGGACCTGATCGACCTGTCCGAAGAGGCCACGCCCGCGCATTACAAGGCGGCCATTGAAGCGGCCGGCCATGACCGCGACATCGACGGCGTGCTGGCGATCTACTCGCCCAAGACCGGCGTCGATCCGGCCGAAGTCGCCCAGGCACTGGCCGAGGTCAAGCGCGCCATGGGCAAGCCGCTGCTCTCGTGCTGGATGGGCGACGCCTCGGTCGGCGTCGCGCGCGGCCTGCTCAGCGACTCGGCCATTCCCACCTTCCGCACGCCCGAGGCGGCCGTCGGCGCCTTTGGCAACATCGCTTCCTTTTATCAGAACCAGCAGCTGCTGCAGCAGACGCCGCCGCCGCTGTCCACCCTGGCCAAGCCCGACATCGAGGGCGCGCGCCTCATCATCGAGAACGTGCTGGCCGAGCGGCGCAAGGTGCTGACCGAAATGGAGTCGAAAACGCTACTGTCAGCGTTTCACATCCCGGTCACGCAGACGATTCTGGCGCGCAGCGCCAACGAAGCGATGATGATCGCCACGCAACTGGGCTTTCCGGTGGCACTCAAGATCGACTCGCCCGACATCAGCCACAAGTCCGACGTCGAGGGCGTGGCGCTCAACATCCTGAGCGCCACCAGCGTGCGCGACACCTTCACCCAGATGATGCAGACCGTCGCGCGCCTCAAGCCCAACGCGCGCATCAACGGCGTGACGGTGCAGACCATGGCCCGGGCCAAGCGCGGGCGCGAGGTCTGCATCGGCCTGGTCACCGACGACCCGTTCGGCCCGGTGATCGCCTTTGGTGCCGGCGGCACGATGATCGAGCTGATCGACGACCGCGCCATGGAACTGCCCCCGCTCAACCAGTTCCTGGCGCGCCGCCTGATCGAGCGCTCGCGCGTGGCCGAGACGCTGGGCGACTGGCGCGGCGCCAGCGCCGTGAACATGGACGCGCTCGAGCAGGTGCTGCTGCGCGTGTCGGAAATGGTCTGCGAGCTGCCCCAGCTGCGCGAGATGGACATCAACCCGCTCATCGTGGACGCCTCGGGCGCGGTGGCGGTCGATGCGCGCATCGTGATCGACCATGCGCCCCAGGCCATCAACGGGCGGGCCAACACCTACAGCCACCTGTCCATCCTGCCCTACCCGGCGCGCTACGAGCAGGTCTGGCCGCTGCGCGGCGGCGGCGAATACACCGTGCGCCCGATCCACCCGGATGACGCCAGCATGCTGCAGGAGATGATGCTGCACCTCTCGCCCGAGAGCCGCTATTTCCGTTTTGTTTCCTCCATCGTCGAGTTGCCGCCGGCCATGCTGGCCAAGTTCACGCTGATCGACTACGACCGCGAGATGGCGCTGGTGGCGGTGTTCAAGGAACGCCGCAGCGGCCCCAAGGGCGAAACCATCGAAACCGAGCGCATCGTGGGCGTGTCGCGCTACATCACCAACCCGGACCAGTCGAGCTGCGAGTTCGCGCTGGTCGTGGCCGACGACTTCAGCGGCAAGGGCCTGGGCTCGCGCCTGATGCTCAGCATCATGGATGTGGCGCGGGAAAAGGGTTTGTCAGAAATCGAGGGCCTGGTGCTGGCGCAGAACCCCGGCATGCTCAAGCTGATGAAAAGCCTGGGCTACGCCATCAAGTCCTTTCCCGAAGACCCGGATTTCAAGCTGGTGACGCACCCGCTGTAGGCGGGTCGGCAGGCATGGCCGACACGGCGCCCAGCAGGGTGCCGTGTGAGTGTTCATTGCGTTGCCGCCAGCCCCCTGAGGCACACAAGCCGGGGCTCAACGCCACCCGTCGGCAGCCCATGGCTCAGGCTTCAGGCCCGGCGGGTCGGGCCAAGAGGTCATCGAGCGCCGCGAACATGCGGGTGAACTGGCGTTTGGCCACACGGCAGCGCTCACAGCCCTGCAGGTGCAGCGCCAATGCCTGAAGTTGAACCTCGTCCAGCGCCCCATCCCGCCCCGCGCTGACGAGGTAGGTCGTGTCACGACAGCGCAGGCTGCCGGCCTGATGGGCGCCCTCATTCATCATCATTTTCCTCCTGGGACACCTTGAGCGACAGGCAACTGCGCAAGCCCATGCGCGCGCGGTAAAGGAGCGCGCGCACGTTGCCGGGGGTGAAGGCCGTTGCCTCGCAGATCTCGGGGGTATCCAGACCCAGGTACTCGCGCATGAGGAAGACGCGCGAGGTGTTGGCGGGCAGCCGCGTCAGGCATGCCTGCAGCAGGCGCATCAGCTGCGTGTGCGCCACATGCTCGGCGACATCGGGATACCACTCCTGCGGCTGCGTCTCCCAGCGTCCTGCCGCGTCGAACAAGCCGTCAAACACCTTGTCGCCATCCTCGCCAGCGGGCAGCGCCGAATGGCCGGCAGGGGCTTTGCCGCTGGCGAATCTGGTCGATGATCTTGTAGCGCAAAATCGCCACCAGCCAGGTGCGCAGCGAGGACAGGCCCTGAAAGCTTGCGCTGCCGTGCCAGGCGGCCAGCAGCGTCTCCTGAACGGCATCTTCGGCCAGCGCATCATCGAGCTGACTGCGCGCCAAGCGCAGCAGGAAGGGCCGGTGCTGCGCAAGGGCGATCTCCACGCGCGCGGCTGCCGCAAAGCCTTGTCCATCGGCCACGGGGCGCGCGCCTGGCGCCAGAGCAGAGCGCTCAAATGCGGGTTCGGCTCCCTGCGGCTGATTCAGCTTCATCTAAACACCTGCTTCCTTCCTGGCCTGAGGGCCGGTCGGCAAGGATTTTGCCGCACCGCCGTCAAGCGATCAATGGCTCATCCGGCGGCTCAATGAAACGCCGTAAGCTGGCAGGCGCACCAGCAAGGTGCTGTCGTCCGACGGCGCAATCCCCTTGGGCAGACTGACCGGGTTGAACATCACCTGGTCGCAGGACTGCGCCCCGAACTTGTCGAAATGCAGGCGTCCCACGTTGTACTCGGGGCGATCCGCAGGCCATTGCACGGTCGGATCGTTCAGGGCATCGCCAGGTCCGGCCACCTGCACCCACAGGTCGAACTCAACCGGCGCCTTCTTCAGCCGCTGCTCCAGCTCGCTGGCCAGAAAGTCATCCGGCAGCGACTTGAGCTGCTCCTCGCCCAGCCCTTCGCGGCCCGCGACGGGTTCGGCGCGCCAGCGGCCATGGACAGTCTGGCCGTGGGCGTTGGTGAACCGGAAGGCGTTGACCGCCCAATACGGCGCGCTGCCGTAGCTCGCGGGCACGGGTGCGCTGGCGAGGTAGTCGATTTGGGGCTTGGTGTCCGGGTGGGCTTCATTGAAGGCCTTGACGCGCGCGCCATCGGGCTTGCCGGTGGCCGGATCGGGGCGCCGTGCTTCAAGGAAAGGAATGAAATGTTCGGCCTTGCTCACAAAAAACACCGGGGCCGAGATCATCACCAGATCGGTCGGGCTGGCGCTGCCGGCATCGAAGCGCACGGCAAGCCCACGAACGCTTTTGCCCTTGTCGCTGGCCTTGGGATTGCCGCCGCCGACCGAAAAGCGCCCGATCATGGGCGTGGGTTCGCGCTGCAGGAAAGGGGCGATGGTGATGGCTTTGGCATTGGCGCTGGGGAGGAACATCCCCATGGCGCACACGCCCTTGGCGTGCGAGGCGCGGGCTCCGGGGTGCGCACCGAAAACGCCCTTCAAGGCATCAACGCTCTGTTCAGGCGTCGGCGTTTGGGCTGTTTGGGCATGGGCGCCGCAAGTGAATGCAGCCAATAGGCTGGCTCCCAGGAGTCTGGCGGCAGTGTGGAGGGTCATGGCAGGTGTCCTTTGTGGGCAGGGTTGGGCAATGCAATCGATCCGCGCGCTTCACGATCACCCCTATCAGTCGAACTCACCGTGCCTGGCGTTACAAGAAAGCCAATCTTTTTATTTCACCTGACATCCTCTGCTGCCTTCAGGCGGGGGATTGGCCAATGCGCGGCACTGGCGACACAAACCCCCGCCCTTGAGCAGGGTGCGGAAGGTATCAGCGCATCAGGGCCTCGATCTCGTCGGCCCTGACTGGCACGCCGCGCGTGAGCAACTCGCAGCCCTGGTTTGTGACCAGCGCGTCGTCCTCGATGCGGATGCCGATGTCCCAGAATTTCTTGGGCACGCCCTTGGCCGGCCGCACGTACAGGCCGGGTTCGACCGTCAGCACCATCCCGGGTTTCAGAATGCGTGACGGTTTTTTCATGACCGTTTTTCCCTGCACATCCTTTTCTTCCTGCGGCGCGCTGCCGGGCTCGGTGTAGTCGCCGCAGTCGTGCACGTCCATGCCCATCCAGTGGCCGGTGCGGTGCATGTAGAACTGGCGGTAGTCGCCCGAGGCCAGCACGTCGTCCACATTGCCGTGCTTCGTTTTCGCCAGCAGGCCGGTGTCGAGCATGCCCTCGATCAGCACGCGCGTGGCCGCGTCGTGCGGATCATTGAAGCGCTGGCCAGGGCGGATGGCGGCAATGGCGGCTTCCTGCGCGGCCTGCACGATGTCATACAGCGTGCGCTGGGCCGGGGTGAATTTGCCGTCGGCCGGAAAAGTGCGGGTGATGTCGCTGGCGTAGCCGTCGAGCTCGCAGCCGGCGTCGATCAGGCACAGCTGGCCGGGTTGGAGTTCGGTGTTGCCGGCGCGGTAGTGCAGCACGCAGGCGTTCGCCCCGGCCGCGACGATGCTGGTATAGGCGGGGAATTGCGCGCCGTGGCGGCGGAACTCGTGCAGCAACTCGGCTTCGAGGTGGTATTCGCGCAGGGCGTTTTTCCCACTTTCGGGGCCGCTCTTGGCAGCGCGCAGCATCGCCGCCGAGGTCTGCATGGCGCGCACATGGGCGCCGGCTGAAATCTGCCCGGCGCGGCGCAGGAGGGCAATTTCATGGCGGTCCTTGATGAGGCGCATCTCGTCGAGCAGGCGGCACAGGTCGTGCTGGCTGTGCGGGCATTCGACGCCCAGGCGCACACGGGCGCGTACCTGGTTCAGCCAGCCATCGACCTGCGTTTCCAGCCCCTTGTGGGTGGCGAAGGGAAACCACACGGCGCTCTGGTTGGCCAGCAACTCGGGCATTTTCTCGTCCAGCATGTCGGCGCTGAAAGCCTGCTCCACACCGAGTTCTGCCGGCGCCGCCTGCGGGCCGAGCCGGATGCCGTCCCAGATCTCGCGCTCCTTGTCCTTGGGCCGGCAAAACAGCGTGCTGCGGATGGATTGGGCGCCCTTGCCGCTGGCCGCTATCACCAGCCAGGCGCCCGGCTCGTCAAAGCCTGTCAAATAATAAAAATAGCTGTCGTGGCGGTAGGGGAAGTCGGCGTCGCGGTTGCGCGCCAGCTCGGGCGCGGTGGGCAGCAGGGCCACGCCGCCGCCCGCCGCCTGCAGGGCGCGGCCGATGGCGGCGCGGCGTTTGGCATAGATCGCTGAAGGGTTCAAAAGAGGGGTCATGGTGCGTCGTGGAGATGGGTTCATGAAATCCGGGTCAGGCGCGCAAGTCATTGCGCTCGGCTGCCTTAGCGGCGACAAAATTCTGGCGCCCTCGCTGCAAAAGGCTCCAGTGCCCGTGTTGCGTCAAAGGTCTGGCGTGGCCTCTTCTTGCGAGCGGTGCATGCCAGCACGTTGCGGGTGATGCGACTAGCCGCCCCGGGCCGACTAGTCGCGCACAGCCGGAGTCGCTACGCATTCTGGTTCAATTCGGCCAGCCGCGCTGGCGTGCCGACATCGGTCCAGTCGCCTTCGTAAAGTTCGGCGCTGACCTGCCCACGGTCCATGGCAGCGCGCAGCAACGGCGCCAGCGGCGCGGCCAGGCCCTGCGGGTTGCCGAACGGCAGCGCGTCAAACAGGGCGCGGCGGTACAGGCCGATGGTGCTGTAGGTGTAGCGCGGTGTGTCATTGTCAGGCGGCAGGTTCAGCGCCAGGCCGCCTTCGCCCAGGCCAAAATCGCCGCGCGGGTTGTGCGCCGGATTGGGCACCAGCCAGAGGTGGGCCAGCTTGTCGCTTTGCATGAAGCGGCAGACGGCGGTGGCTGAAAATTCAAAACCGGGAACGAACACATCGCCTGCCAGCACCCAGAACACCTCGCCCAGCAAGGGCAGGGCGCGGGCAATGCCGCCGGCCGTTTCCAGCGCGCCGCCAAAGTCGGCGCCCTCGTGGGAATAGGTAATCGACTGGGGCGCCTGCTCACTCTGCCGGGGCTGGCGCTCGAAATGGCCAGCAATCTGCTCGCCCAGCCAAGCGGTGTTGATGACCAGTTCGGTGAAGCCGCCGCGCGCCAGCGCCTGCGCGTGCCACTCGATCAGCGGTTGACCGCGCACGCTCAGCAAGGGTTTGGGCGTGTGGTCGGTGAGCGGGCGCATGCGCTCGCCGCGCCCGGCGGCCAGGATCATCGCCTTGATACTCATGCGCAAACCTCGGCGGCAAATGTGGCGTCAGAAAGGGCGCCGCGCATCAGCGCGTGGCGCTCCATGCGGGCGGGCTGGAACAGGGCAATCAGGGTGTCCATGAGGTGGTGGGCTTTCAGGGAATGGTCGGCGCCGAAGTTGCAGACATACACGTCCAGCGTGACGGCTTGCCGCTCGGGCCAGGTGTGCAGGCACAGGTGCGACTCGCTCAGCAGCACGGTGGCGGTAAAGCCCGACGGGCCTTGCGCCGTGGCCGCGAACTGGTGGTTCAGCTGGGCGACGGGCTGCAGTCCGGCGGCGCGAACGGCCTGCACACAGGCGCTTTCGGTGCGTGCGGCGTCGAGCAGCCAGCGTGGCTCGCAGCGGCAGTCGTGGAGGTCGGCGGTGAGGTGCAGGCCATGCATGAACTGAACTGTAGAGCATTTGCCGCAGCCCTCTGCGGCCGGGGCGCGCAGGGCTGTTTTTGAGGGTCTCTCATCCTTGGGTCTTAAAATAGCCGATTACCCCGATTTTTTGAATTTTCCGGAGCTTACGTCAGATGGCCACTACTGAAATGATGGCGAATGCCATACGCGCACTCGCGATGGACGCCGTGCAACAAGCCAACTCCGGTCATCCCGGCGCCCCGATGGGCATGGCCGACATGGCCGTCGCGCTGTGGGGCGACCACCTGCAGCACAGCCCGGCCAACCCGCAATGGCTCAACCGCGACCGCTTCGTGCTGAGCAACGGCCACGCCTCGATGCTGATCTATTCGGTGCTGCACCTCTGCGGCTACAAGCTGCCGATCAAGGAGCTCAAGGATTTCCGCCAGTTCGGCTCCAAGACCCCCGGTCACCCCGAAGTGGACGTGACCCCCGGCATCGAGACCACCACCGGCCCGCTCGGCCAGGGCATCACCAATGCCGTGGGCATGGCGCTGGCTGAAAAGCTGCTGGCCAAGGAGTTCAACCGCGACGACGGCAAGGTCGCGCACACCATCGTCGATCACCACACCTACGCCTTCATGGGCGACGGCTGCCTGATGGAAGGCATCAGCCACGAAGCCATCGCGCTGGCCGGCGCCTGGAAACTCAACAAGCTGATTGCCCTGTACGACGACAACGGTATTTCGATTGACGGCCAGGTCGCGCCCTGGTTCATCGACAACACGCCCCAGCGTTTCACCGCCTGCGGCTGGAACGTCATCGGCCCACTCGATGGCCACGATGCCGCCGCCGTGTCGGCTGCGATTGCCGCTGCCAAGCTGAGTGCCGACAAGCCCACGCTGATCGTGTGCAAAACGCACATCGGCAAAGGCTCGCCGAATCGCGCCAACACCGCCAAGGCCCACGGCGAACCGCTGGGCGGCGAGGAAATCGCACTCACCCGCGATAGCCTGAACTGGCCGCACGAGCCGTTCAAGATCCCGAAGGATGTTGCCACCGCCTGGGACGCCAAGGTCAAGGGCAAAAAGCTCGAAGCCGAGTGGGACGCGAAATTTGCCGCCTACAAAAAAGCCTATCCCGACCTCGCCAAGGAATTCGTGCGCCGCATGAAGGGCGAGCTGCCCAAGGGCTTTGCGCAGCTGGCCGTGGACACCGTCATTGCCGCCGACACCAAGGCCGAGACCGTGGCCTCGCGCAAGGCCTCGCAGCTGGCGCTGGAGTCCTTCACCGCCGGCCTGCCCGAGCTGCTGGGCGGCTCGGCCGACCTGACCGGCTCGAACCTGACCAACACCAAGTCCACGCCGAACCTGCGCTTTGACGCCGTGACGGGCGAGAGCAACGGCGGGCGCCACATCAACTACGGCGTGCGCGAGTTCGGCATGGCCGCGATCATGAACGGCGTGGCGCTGCACGGCGGCTTCATTCCCTACGGCGGCACCTTCCTGACGTTCAGCGATTATTCGCGCAACGCCATCCGCATGGCCGCGCTGATGAAACTGCGCGTGATCCACGTCTTCACCCACGACTCCATCGGCCTGGGCGAGGACGGCCCGACGCACCAGTCGATCGAGCACGCCGCCAGCCTGCGCCTGATCCCGAACCTCGATGTCTGGCGTCCGGGCGACACCGCTGAAACGGCCGTGGCCTGGGCCGTCGCGCTGGAAAACAAGAACAAGCCAACCGCCCTGTTGCTGAGCCGCCAGAACCTGCCTTACGCGCCGAAAGCGCAAGACGGCCAGCTGGGCGACATCAGCCGTGGCGCTTACGTGCTGGCCGAGCCGTCCGAAGTCGGCCTGAAGAAGAAAGCGCAAGCCGTCATCATCGCCACCGGCTCGGAAGTGCAACTGGCGCTGAAGGCGCAGGAACTGCTGGCCCTCGACAAGATCGCCGTGCGCGTGGTTTCCATGCCGAGCACCACCGCCTTTGACCGCCAGGACATCGCGTATAAATCCGCAGTGCTGCCCGAAGGCATCCCGCGCATCGCGGTGGAAATGGGCGTGACCGACGGCTGGTGGAAATACGGCTGCGCTGCAGTCGTCGGCATCGACACCTTTGGCGAATCCGCCCCGGCCGGCGTGCTGTTCAAACACTTCGGCTTTACGCCCGAGAACGTGGCCGAGACGGTGCGCGTGGCGCTGAAGAAAAAATAAACGCAGGCCAAGTGTCACAACCGTTCGGGCATGTCTAGACTGGCCGCACCCGAACGGGTTGACGAGAAAATTCAATTTACTGGAGCAAAAAGCAGATGACTATCAAGATGGGTATTAACGGCTTCGGCCGCATTGGCCGCAACGTGTTGCGTGCCGCGATTCAAAATTTCAGCGACATCGAAATCGTCGCGATCAACGACCTGCTCGAGCCAGAATACCTGGCTTACATGCTGCAGTACGACTCGGTGCATGGCCGCTTCAAGGGCGACGTCAGCGTTGAAGGCAACACCCTCATCGTCAACGGCAAGAGCATTCGCCTGACGCAAGAGCGCGATCCCGCCAACCTGAAGTGGAACGAAGTCGGCGCCGACGTGGTGCTCGAAGCCACCGGCCTGTTCCTGGACAAGGCCTCGGGTGAAAAGCACCTGGCCGCTGGCGCCAAGAAGGTGATCTTTTCGGCCCCGTCGAAAGACGACACACCGATGTTCGTCTACGGCGTGAACGACAGCACCTACGCCGGCCAGGCCATCATCTCCAACGCATCGTGCACCACCAACTGCCTGGCCCCCGTGGCCAAGGTGCTGAATGACAAATGGGGCATCAAGCGCGGCCTGATGACCACGGTTCACGCCGCCACCGCGACGCAAAAGACCGTTGACGGCCCTTCCAATAAAGACTGGCGCGGCGGCCGTGGCATCCTGGAAAACATCATTCCTTCGAGCACTGGCGCGGCCAAGGCCGTCGGCGTGGTGATCCCTGAGCTGAACAAGAAGCTGACCGGCATGTCCTTCCGCGTGCCAACGTCCGACGTGTCCGTGGTGGACCTGACCTGCGAACTCAACAGCGAAGCCACGCTGAAAGAAATCTGCGCTGAAATGAAGGCGCAGAGCGAAGGTGCCCTGAAAGGCGTGCTGGGCTACACCGAAGACAAGGTCGTGGCGACCGACTTCCGCGGCGACACCCGCACCTCGATTTTTGACGCGGACGCCAGCATTGCGCTGGACGGCACCTTCATCAAGATCGTCGCCTGGTACGACAACGAATGGGGCTACTCGAACAAGTGCCTGGAAATGGCACGCGTCGTGTCCAAGTAAGCTTTTTGAGCTTGCCTTGAAAAACGCGCCTTCGGGCGCGTTTTTTGTTGGGCGTTTGAAAACCGCTATTGACACCACCATTGACGCTGCGATTTGCGGCGCCAGTATCGTTTGACGACGGCTGGCCGGGCGGGAGGACGGACGGGTGCGTGCGCAACATCCCGCCTTTCACACATGGCGGTGCGCGCTACGTGCCTTCGGCTCTTCGGAAGGCAGGTGTTCGGCTCTTTCATGCAGCGCGCCGATGATGCGGCACTGCGGCCCGCTGCCGTCGCAGCCGGCGCGCAGGCTGAGCAGGTTGTGCTGCAGCGCCTGCAACTCGGCCAGGCGCTGGCCCACATGGACGATGTGGGCGTCGAGCGTGGCGCTGGCTGCCGTGCAGTCGGCTTTTTTTGCCAGATCCAGATCGAGCAGGGTGCGCACCTCGTCCAGCGACATGTCCATTGCCCGGCACAGGCGGATGAAACGCAGCTGGTGGATGTCGCCCTCGCTGTAGCCCCGGTAGCCGTTGGCCGCACGCCGGCCGGGCGCGAGCAGGCCTTCTTTTTCATAAAAGCGGATGCTGGCCGCGCTCACGCCGCTGAGCAGCGCGGCTTGTCCGATCAGGTGCAGGGCAGTGGCAGCAGGCATGGCTTGACCTTGAAGTGGCTTGAGGGTTTCCAATGGTGCCAGAGGATATAAAACCATGACCAATTGCTGCAATAAATCCGCCTGCGCGTCGGCCGCGCCTTTCAAGTCCGACACGCCCGTTGCGCTTGTTTCGCCCGTTACGGCTGGCGCGGCCGACGCGCCTCGTGAACCAGGCGCAACTTCCGGGGCCGGCGCGCCTTGCGGGGCCGGTGCGACTTCTGGGGCCGACATGAGTTGCGGGCCCGTTGCGATTTCCGGGTCTGTGGCGCCTGCTGCGCTGGCCATGCCTGTCGCTGCGGCGGCTGGCGGGCCTGGCGGCACTGCGCGTTTTCGCATCCCGGCGATGGATTGCACTTCGGAAGAGGCCGACATTCGGCGCGCTCTGGCGGCGGTGCCCGGCATCCATTCGCTCAATTTCCAGCTGGTCGCGCGAACGCTGACGATTGACGCGCCGGGCGAGGCGATGGCTGCCGCCGTCGCGGCGATTGGCCAGGCCGGCTACAAGATGCTTCCGCTGGCGCGGCCCAAAACTGGTGGCGGTGGCGGTGGCGGTGGCGGTGGCGGGGGTCATGGTCACGCCAAGAACGACCACGACGATGCACACGCGCATGACCGCGATCAGAACCATGCCGGCCACGATCATGGCCACGACCACGACCACGACCACGCCGGTGGCTTGCCCGGCGGTCTGCCCCGGCTGGTGGCTGCGCTGGTGCTGGCCGGCGCGGCCGAGGCGCTCGGCTTTTTCGCCCCCGCTGGTCTGGCCTGGACGCTGGCGGGCATGGCGCTGGCCGCGCTGGCCATTTACCTGGCCGGGCTGGACGTTTACCAGAAAGGCCTGGGCGCGCTGGCCCGGCGCAGACTCAACATCAACGCCCTGATGACGGTGGCTGTCACCGGCGCTTTCTTGATCGGTCAGTGGCCCGAAGCGGCCATGGTGATGGCGCTGTATGCCATCGCCGAGCTGATCGAGGCGCTGGCCGTGGACCGCGCCCGCAACGCCATCAAGGGCCTGATGGCGCTAGCCCCCGAAGAAGCCGAGATGCACGAAGCCGGCAACAGCTGGAAAACCGTGCCCCTGGACGCCGTGCCGCTGGGCGCGACGGTGCGTGTCAAACCCGGCGGGCGCATTCCGCTCGACGGCATTGTGAGCGCCGGCGCCAGCGCGGTGAACCAGGCACCGGTCACGGGCGAGAGCCTGCCGGTGGACAAAGGGCCGGGCGACGCGGTGTTCGGCGGCACCATCAACGAGACCGGCGAGCTGGAACTGAAAGTGACCGCCGCCGCCGGCGACAGCACGTTGGCGCGCATCATCCACGCCGTCGAGCAGGCGCAAAGCAAGCGCGCGCCCACCCAGACCTTCATCGACCGCTTCGCCGCCGTGTACACGCCGGCGGTGTTTGCCATGGCGCTGGCCGTGGCGCTGCTCACGCCGCTGCTGCTCGGCTGGACCTGGCTGGCGGCGATCTACAAGGCGCTGGTGCTGCTGGTGATTGCCTGTCCGTGCGCGCTGGTGGTGTCCACGCCGGTCACCATCGTCAGCGCCCTGGCGACGGCCGCCCGGCGCGGCATCCTGATCAAGGGCGGCACTTACCTCGAAGAGGCGCGCCGCCTGAAAGCCGTGGCGCTGGACAAGACCGGCACCCTCACCCTGGGCCGGCCCGCGCTGGTGGCCTGGCAGGCCTGGGAGCTGGCCGACGAGGCGCAGGTGCGCCAGATTGCCGCCCGCCTGGCCGCCCGCTCCGACCATCCGGTCTCCACAGCCATCGCGCAGGCCTTGGCAGGCAGCGGCGCGGACACTGCTGCAGCTGCGGCGGTCGAGGCTTTCGGCGCGCTGGCCGGGCAGGGCGTTCAGGGCCGCGTTGATGGACAGGCTTACGTGCTGGGCAACCACCGCTTGATGGAGGCGCGCGGGCAATGCTCGCCCGCGCTGGAAGCGGCGCTGGCGGTTCATGAGCAGCAGGGCCGAAGCGTCACCCTGCTGGCCGGCGCGCAGGGCGTTCTGGGCTTTTTCGCGGTGGCCGACACGATCCGGGAAACCTCCCGGCAGGCGATGGACGAGCTCAAAGCGCTGGGCATCACCCCGGTCATGCTCACCGGCGACAACGAACTCACTGCTCAGGCCGTGGCCCGCCAGGCCGGCGTGGACGAGGTGCGCAGCCAGCTGCTGCCCGAGGACAAGCTGGCCGCCATCGCGCAACTGCAGCAGCACTACGGCCTGACCGCCATGATTGGTGACGGCATCAACGACGCGCCGGCGCTGGCCCAGGCCGACATCGGCTTTGCCATGGGGGGCAGTGGCACCGATATCGCCATCGAGGCCGCCGACGTGGTCATCATGAACGACCAGCTCCAGCGCGTGGCCGAAACGGTTCGCCTGTCGCGCCGCACCCACGCCGTGCTGTGGCAGAACATCACCCTGGCGCTGGGCATCAAGGCGGTGTTCCTGGTGCTGGCGGTGTTTGGCAGCGCCACCATGTGGATGGCGGTGTTTGCCGACATGGGCGCCAGCCTGCTGGTGGTGGCCAACGGCCTGCGACTGCTGCGCCACAGGAATTGAGACTGCTGCAATCTACGGTCAATTGTAATTTTTAAGCAATAAGTGAAAAATTATGTGAAACTGACAAAAATTTTACATATTTAAAGTTATTGAAAATGGCAGTTGACACCATTGATTTGCGATTTTTTGTCACGCTGGCTGAAAGTGGCACTCTGACAGAGGCCGCACGGCGCATGGGGGTCACCGCTTCGGCCATTTCCCAGCGTCTGCAGCAACTGGAAAAACGGCTCAGCGTTCACCTGATTCACCGCAGCACCCGACGCTTTACGTTGACCGATGAAGGCGAGGTGTTTTATACCAAAGCTCTCAGCCTGCTGGGCGAACTTGACGTCCTGATCGAGGATTTACGCGCCCGCTCCAGTGAAGTGGCGGGCACGCTGCATGTGTGGGCGCCGCTGAGTTTTGGCCGGCATTATATTGCGCCCCTGCTGGCCGAGTTCCATAGCCGTCACCCCAAGCTGATGGTCTCGCTCACGCTGAGCGATGTGCGCCCTGCCGCTGATGCCGAGCGCTTCGATCTGATCGTGCATATCGGCGAGCTGCCCAGTTCGAGCATGATTTCCTATCCGGTTGCCCTGAACAAGCGCTATGTGTGTGCGTCACCGGAGTATCTGGCGAGCCATGGCACCCCGAAACTGCCCGAGGACTTGAATCGCCACTGCTGCATCGTGCTGCGTGAATACGAAGAGGATGTCTCGCTCTGGCGTTTCTGCAAGGACTGCACCGAAGTGGCCATCCGCGTCACGCCCGGACTCAACAGCAACGATGGCGAGGTCACGCGCGCCTGGGCGCTGGCGGGCAAGGGCATCATCCTGCGCTCGGAATGGGCGGTGGCCGAGAACCTGCGCTCGGGCCAACTGGTGTCGGTGCTGGACGACTGGAAGTTGTCGGATGCCGACATCGTGGCGCTGATTCCTCAGCGCCATGCGGTGTCGGCGCGGGTCAGGCTGTTTCTGGCCCTGCTCAAGGAGCGGTTCCAGCCGGTGCCACCCTGGCGCCAACTGCCCACTGTCGTTCCCAGCGTCAAGCCAGCGACGCGCCGTGCAGCCCGGCCACTGCCTGCTCAGGCGGGAAATGCCGAGGCAGCGCCCGGCACGGGCGGCTGATCCACCTCGGGCCGCGCCTCGGCGCCGCCCGGATGCCGCGCAAACCGTGCCGGCTCGCGCCCATGCACCGGCGCACTGTCGGGCCAGGGCCAGCCGCCAAACTGGGTCTGCCGGTAGTCGTTGATGGTTTGGGCGATCTCGGCCTGGGTGTTCATCACGAACGGACCGTACTGCACCACCGGCTCGCCAATCGGACGCCCCTGCAGCAGCAGCAACTCGGATGCTTCCGGACCGTTGACCAGTTCCACGGCGGCCGCGGCCTGCAACTCGATGGCGCTGGCACCGCTCACGCTGTGCCCAGCCACTGTCAGCGAGGCGCCCCTGAAAAAATACAGCTGGCGCCGCGTGCCCACGCCGATTGCGCCGCTCGCGCCGGGCAGGGTCCAGCGTGCCCCCGGCGCCATGCGAATCGTCCAGATGGCCACATCGGCCTGGCTTTGCGCCGCCCAGGAGTCGGGTGGTGGCGGCAGCGGCTGCGCGGTGCTGCCTTGGGGATCGTTGAGTTGCCCGGCAATGACGGTCACCTCGGTTTCGCGCCCTGCGGCGTCAGGCATGCTCAGGCGTGGAATAGCCTGCGCCCAGAACATGGTGAAATGCGGTGCCGCCATTTTGGACGCCGCCGGCAGGTTCAGCCAGATCTGGAACAGCTCCAGCGGGTTGGCCCCTTGCGTGTCCAGCAGCGGAAACATCTCCGAATGCACCACGCCTTTGCCGGCCGTGAGCCACTGCACATCGCCGCCCCCGAAACGGGCCGTTGCGCCGAGCGAGTCCGAATGGTCCACCAGGCCCTTGCGCACAATCGTCACGGTTTCAAAGCCCCGGTGCGGATGGGCCGGGAAGCCCGGCACCGTGCTGCCGTGGTACATGCTCCAGCCGTCCTGGCGGCTGAAGTCCTGTCCCAGGTGGCGCCCGGCCAGCGAGGCGGCCGGCCCCATCTGTCCATTGCCCGGCGGATAGGCATCGTCGTGATAGACGCAAAACAGGAAGGGATCGAGTGTTTCCCACGGAAAGCCGAGCGGTTTGACCTGCAGGACGGGCGAGCCTGCGGCGGTTCCGGTTGACGTGGCAGCGGATGGAGCGGGCATGATGGCGGTGCTTTCAAACCCTGCAGGTGAGGTGCCCGGGTGGCGTTTCAAGCGCGGCGGGCAAGCGTGGTGTGCGCTTTGGCCGGCCGCGCTTTTTTCCGGCGCAACGCCCCGGCCTAGCGCCGCCCGGTCATCGACTCCCAGCCATGGCGCACGGCCTGCTTGGTGCGCTCCCAGGTGCTGTCGTCCGGGTAGCGGCTGGTCCAGTCGCGCTGGGCATCGGCCTCTACCTCGTCCCAGGAGCGGTTGGCGTAACGCGCGTCCGAGCGCAGGCTTGCGCCATAGCGGTAGGCCGGGTCATAGTCGTCGTAGGTGCCGCCCAGCACGGCGCGATGGGTCTGGTAGTGGCTCCGGTAGTCGGGCGCGCTGCCTGTGGCGGAATTTTCGACATCCACCACCGTGTTGCGAACCTGGTCGGAAATGGTCTCAGTGTGGGTCGTGGCCTGCGTGCCGACCTTGACCTCTTCCACCACCCGGGCCGTCTTGCTGACCACCGGCCGCTCGGCGGTTTCCCGAATCTCGATGCTGCTGCCTTCAAAGGCCTTCAAGTCCGCTTCGGTGGCGGGCCGGTCCACGGCCCGGCGCTCGATCTCGGCACGCTCCTCGCGCAGCTGCACCTGCTCTTGCACCGGCCGCACCTCGGTGTGGGAAAACACCCGCACCGCGCCCAGATCGACTTCGCGCTTGCCGACCTCGATCTCCTCGCGCACCACCGGCAGCACCGTGCCGCTGTCCGTCTGCATGCCCTCGTTCTGGGCCTGGAAACGGCTGCGCTCGGCTTGAACTTCATCAGTGCCGAACGGCCGGGCCGACGGGTCAAAGCCGGCGTAGCCCTCTTCGCGCCAGCTTTCGGTGCGCTTGTCGATGTCCACCGCGCCGGCCGCCGCCAGCGTGGCGCGCGCGCTTTCCACCCGGCTCTCGTCCACGGTCACCACCAGCACCGAGTTGCCCCGGCGCACGGCCTCGGAGTACTGGCCGGCATGCTCATCTTCGCCGCCGAAGAGGTTGCTGAAAAACCGCCCGACGCTTGCCATGAACCCGTCGTCCTGGGTGTCGCTGCCCGTGCGGTTGTCCGTGGTGCGGTCGTAGGCGTCGTCATTGCCGCCCAGCATCTCTGCGTGTGACTGCATGCGGATCGCACTGTGATCGAATCCGGCATCCAGAAGCGACTCGCGGGCGCGTTCTGCTTCATCGACCGTGTCAAAAACACCGACTACTGTTTGCATGGCATGACTCCTGAAAGTTACCTCGGTTGCTGGAAAAAAAAGTGGCGCTCAAACCCCCTCGCGCAGCCATTGCCCGCTCTGCGGGTCCAGGCGCTCGACAATCACCTCCTCGCGCCGCAGGCCGACGCTGGCGTCGGTGCTGCCTGGCAGCGGCTCGCGGCGGCGCGTGACATGAATCTCTTCAAGCAGCACCAGCTGCTGCACAAGCCGCTCCTCATAGACCGGAATCACCAGCACATCGCCCTCCTGCCGGGGCGGCTGCACCGCCGGCACCACCTGGTTGCGCGGCACCCGCAGCGTCTCGACCACCTCGCGGTAGCCTGGCGCGCTGGCTGGCGCACTGACCTCATGCACCACCTTGCGCACCCGTACCGTGCCGGTGTGCTCGGGCACGGTACGCACCTGCACTTCCTCGCTGATCACCGGAATGACCAGAGTCTGGCCCGCCCCATCGTTTGCTGGAGCGGACTCTGCCTGGAGCGGATTGCCGGGAGATGAAATGTTCATGTCGTGCCACTTGCTCGATATCAGCGTTTGATACTCTCCAGCCCCAGTCGCAAGGGCTGCCGGAAGTTGGCGGCACTGTGCGTCAGCCGATACCTACAGTCGGCCTGGCGTGCAGGGCCGTGCAGGCAGACGCCGCTCAGCAGTACCCGCCCAAAAGCGACACGTAACCGTGGGTCCGTCCTACACGGTGCAAGGGCTTTAGGGCGTAAATTTACGTGACAGCTTGTTAAAGGCTGTTTACGGCCTCGGCAACAAAAAACTGCCCACGCACAGCCACCATGTTGCTGTGCATTTTTTCTCTTCACGTTAAAGGTTCCCATGAAATATTCATTACTGCTGGCAGCACTTGTCACTCTCACCGGTCTGGCCGCTTGCGAAAAAACCACCGTCACGCCGCCGGCCGCCGCGCCGGTCGTGGTCGTTCCCGGCCCGGCAGGTCCAGCCGGCGCCACCGGTGCGACTGGCTCGACAGTGGCAGTTCCCGGCCCGGCTGGCGCGACCGGCGCAACCGGCGCCACCGGTTCGGCTGGCTATGACGGCGCTACCGGTGCTACCGGCTCCACAGGCTCCAAGGGTTCCACCGGCTCGGCCGGCTATGACGGCGCAACGGGCGCCACCGGTGCCACCGGCGCTGAAGGCGCCAAGGGCGCTACCGGCGGCGATACCGTCGTGATCGTTCCTGCGAAGTAAGCCCTTGTCGCTTGCCGCCAAGTGCGGGCTGGCCGGTGGCGCTATGCCTAAGGCCTGAGCCCGCGCCCATCGGCCGGGCGCCCTAGCTGCCCGATCGTCTGCAGCGGGCACAGGCAGGCGAACCTGTCCGACATCCTGCGCCAGCGCCGCGCAGAACAATGGCTCAAGCCTCAAGGTGAGCAGCGGCCGTTGTATTTGTTGTGTTGTCTTTTTATTTTGCGAGCGCCGTGCTGCCGGCCGGGTACAGGCTTGGACTTACCAACCTAGGGAAGCGCACGCACCATGAACGACCCCCGAGTTGCCCGGCCGATCGGCCAACCCACGCTGCCATCACCTCATCTCGATGGCGGCCCCTGGCGTGGGCGCTTTGAATTCCTTCGGGGGTTTTTGCGCAACCCGGCGCGCGTCGGCTCGGTCATGCCCAGCTCGCACTGTCTGGAGCAGCGCCTGGTGGGCGAGGGCCATATCGCCCAGGCCCGCACGGTGGTCGAACTCGGACCGGGAACGGGCGGCACGACGGCCGCTTTCCTGCGGGCGATGGCGCCCCAGGCGCAACTGTTGGCCATTGAGCTGGACCGCGATTTTCATCAGCACCTGTGCAGCGCCATCCGCGATCCGCGCTTTTTACTGGAGCTGGGCAGCGCCGAGCGTCTGGTCGACTTCCTGGCCGCCCGGCAACTGCCGGCGCCCGACGCCATCATCTCCGGGATTCCGTTTTCCACCATGCCGTCCGACGTTTCGGACCGCGTGGCGGCGGCCGTGGCGGCGGTGCTGCGCCCAGGCGGGCGCTTTGTCGCCTACCAGGTGCGCGCCCATGTCGCCGGTTTTGTCTCGCCCTACCTCGGGCCGCCCGAAAAACGCTGGGAAATCGTCAATGTGCCGCCGGTACGCGTGTTCAGCTGGGTCAAGCCCCCGGCCTGAAGGCACGAGGGGCCATGCCCAGGGCTTGTCTGTTTTTTGCTAACGCAGCATCCCCGCAATAGAGATTCCGGATTCCGAAAGCGCCAGACGTCACGCCCAGGCCTCGTCTGGCTTGGAGGTGGCCGCCAGGATTGCGCCGCCCTGGCCGAACACCGCCAGTTGCTTTTCAATCTCGTCAAACAGCGGACGCTCAGCCGTGTTGGCCTGGGCGCAGCGTGCCTGCAGGTCACCGAGAATTTGCCCCATTTGCTCTTCCTGCGGGCCGGCCGGCGCCAGGCAGCGCGCCAGCAACTCTTCGAGCAGGCAGGCAAACGCCCGCACTTCAAGGCGCTGCAGCGCCAGCGCCAGCGCTTCATCGCCCGGCGCAAAAAACGATGCCGCCCCGAAGTCGCCCAGCAACGCCTGGCCTTCGCTGGCGTGCAGGATGTTGTGGGCATACAGGTCGCCATGCAGGATGCCGCGCGCGTGCAGCTGCCGCGCCGCCGAGGCGACGCCCCCGGCCAGGCGAATGACCGCGTCCAGCGTAAAGCGGGTGTCGGCGTCATACACATCGCGGGTGCAGGAGTCCAGGCTGGGCGGCCCGGCCAGGTTGCGAAAGTGCGGCTCGATCAGCGCCATCACCAGGCCGCTGGCGCCGCCGGGATGGTCAGTGACCTGGCCTTGCACGGCAATCAGGTTCGGGTGCGCGCCGGCGCTGAGGCAGGCGGCCATTTCATGCCGGGGCAGGCCGTCGCTGGTCAGCGCACCCTTGAACAGCTTGACGGCGACCGGCTGCGGCTCCGGCCCGTCAGCAAGCGTGCCGCGCTGCCAGAGCGCCTGGTGAATCACGCCGGAAGCGCCTTCGCCGAGAACTTGCTGCAGTTGCAGGCTGCGCCAGTCGATACGGGCCAGCGGCGTGGCTGCCTGCGCGGCGACTTCAGCGCTTTTGCACAAGGGATTGCCGGCAAAGGCCAGCCAGGCCAGGCGCGGCAGCGTCAGCAGCCAGTCGGGCAGGGCGGTGAAGCGGTTGGCTGCGATGCGCAGCAACTCCAGCCGGGTGCAGTGGGCCATTTCCGGCGGCAGGGTTTTTAGTTGATTCCCCGCCAGCATCAGTTTTTGCAATGACATGCAGCGCCCGATCTCGGCCGGCAAGTCGGTGAGCTGGTTGTCGGTCAGCACCAGCCAGCGCAGCGTCGGCGGCAGCGCGGCGGCGGGCACCGTGTGGATCTGGTTGGCCCGAAAACCGATCATGGTGAGCTTCGGGCAGCGGCCCAGCACTTCGGGCAACTCGGTGAACTGATTGTTCGAGGCGAACACGATGCGCAGTCGGTGCAGCCGGGGCAGGTCATCGGGCAGCGCGGTCAGCGCATTGCCCGACAGATCAAGGATTTCCAGCGTGTCGGCCAGCGTGAAAATCTCGGGCGGAAAGGTTTCCAGGCCGCCGCACGACAGGCTCAGGCGCCGGCTGCTGGCGAGCTTGCCGGCGCGCAGTTGCGCCAGCGTGTTCATGCGGCTGGCAAAGAAAAGATCTTGCCCGGATTGAGGATGTTGTCGGGGTCCAGCGCCTGCTTGATGGTGCGCATCATCGCCACCGCGCCGGCGCCGGTTTCGCGCACCAGGAAATCCATCTTGTGCAGGCCGATGCCATGCTCGCCGCTGCAGGTGCCTTCGAGCGCCAGCGCGCGCTGCACCAGCTGGCGGTTGAGCTGCTCGGCAGTTTCGCGCTCCTGCGGGCTGTCCGGGTCGATCAGATAACCAAAATGGAAATTGCCGTCGCCCACATGGCCGACGAGAAAGTAGGGGATGCCGCTGGCGTCGGCTTCAGCCACCGAGTCGAGCAGGCAGTCGGCCAGGCGCGAGATCGGCACGCAGGTGTCGGTGGAAATGGCGCGGCAGCCGGGCCGGCTCTGGATGGCGGCAAAAAAGGCGTTGTGCCGCGCCGTCCACAGCCGGGTGCGCTCCTCGGGCGTGCTGGCCCATTCAAACGCCTGGCCGCCGTGGTTGCTGGCCAGTTCCTGCACCGCCTGGGCCTGTTCCTGGACACCGCCCGGACTGCCGTGGAACTCCATCAGCAGCAGCGGCTCCTCGCGCAGGTTTAAATGGCTGTGGGCGTTGACCATGCGCACGGTGTTGGCGTCGATCAGTTCCACGCGGGCAATCGCAATGCCCATCTGGATGATGTCCATCGTGGTGCGCACCGCCGCCTCGATGCTGGGAAACGAGCAGATCGCCGCCGCGATGGCTTCGGGCAGCGGGTACAGCTTGAGCGTGATCTCGGTGACCACGCCCAACGTGCCTTCGCTGCCCACCATCAGGCGCGTGAGGTCGTAGCCGGCCGAGGATTTTCTGGCCCGCGAGCCGGTGCGGATGACCTGGCCGCCGGCCGTTACCACTTCGAGCGCCAGCACGTTCTCGCGCATGGTGCCGTAGCGCACGGCATTGGTGCCGCTGGCGCGGGTGGCGCTCATGCCGCCAATCGTCGCATCGGCGCCCGGATCGATGGGGAAAAACAGACCCGTGCTTTTGACCGCTTCATTGAGCTGCTTGCGCGTCACACCCGGCTGCACCGTCACCGTGAGGTCCTCGGCGTGGATCGCGAGCACCCGGTTCATGCGGCTGACGTCCAGGCTGATGCCGCCCTGCACCGCCAGCAGGTGGCCTTCAAGCGAACTGCCGGCGCCAAAGGCAATCACCGGCGCCTTGTACTGGCTGGCGAGTTTGAGCGCATCGGCCACGTCCGCCGTGCTCTGCGCAAACACCACGGCTGCGGGCGGCGGCACGGCAAACGCGGATTCATCGCGTCCGTGCTGCTCGCGCACCGCCAGCGCGGTGGAAAACTGGTCAGCGAAACGGCTCGCCAGGGCGTCGAGCAGCGCGGGCGGCGTCTCGCGTGGGCAGATAGCGGGCAGAAAAGGGGCGGGGAGCGGTGCGTTCATGGTGTCTCCAGGCGAGAAGCGCAGTTTACGATGCGCTGCTGGTGTGAGACGGCCCTCCAACACGGCGCCCCGAGACGCGCACGCCAGGGCAGCCCGGCCGCAAGGGCTCAGCTTTTGCTGGAAGCGCCCCGGGTCAGTTCCTCGCGGGAGAGGAACTGATCGTGGTCGGTGTCGATCAGCTGGAAGTGCGGGGACATGGCCGGGAAATGCTCGGCTTCCCGGCTGTCGAGTTTGCCGTCCCCGTTGGTATCGGCCCGGGCGAAGGCCGCCTCTGCGTTGCTGGCGGGACGCGCGGCGCTGATGGCGGCGATGGCATCGGGCTTGCCCGACGCAGCCCATTTCTCGCAAGGGGAAGTGGCTTGCTGCGCATGGGCAGCGAAAGCCGTGCCCAGCGCCAGGGCTGAAAACAGCAGCAGGCTGCGGACTTCAAACTTGGGCATAGAATGTTTTTTCATGGTCGGGGCGGCTCCGTCAGGCGGATAGCGTTGAAAACGGTATCCTGAGGTTTTAAAAAGCGATTGCACCCCAGACAGCTGGGCTGTGACCAGCACACTTTCAGCGTGTTTCACCTCTCACACAAAAGGACGGGAAGTTTCATCTTTGCGGCCCGCCTGCCCTGTTTTTGTCCCTTCACTGCGCTTTTCCAGCGCCTTTCATACCTTCCACATGGCCAACAGACTTTCACAAATCGCCACCCGCACCGGCGACAACGGCACCACCGGGCTGGGCGACAACACCCGCGTTTCCAAAGACAGCCTGCGTGTTCACGCCATGGGCGATGTCGATGAGCTGAACTCGAACATCGGCGTGCTGCTGTGCGAAGAGTTGCCGGCGGACGTACGGGTCTTGCTGGTCGAGGTGCAGCACCAACTGTTCAACCTGGGTGGCGAGCTGTCGATTCCGGGCTATGAGCTGCTCAAGCCCGAAGCCGTCGCGCTGCTCGACGAAGCGCTGGAAACCTACAACACCCAGCTGCCGCGCCTGGCCGAATTCATCCTGCCGGCGGGCTCGCGCGCCGCCTCACTCGCCCATGTGTGCCGCACCGTGGCGCGCCGCGCCGAGCGCGCCGTGGTGGCGCTGGACAAGGTGGAAACGCTCAAGGAGTCCCCGCGCCAGTACCTCAACCGCCTGAGCGATCTGCTGTTCGTGCTCTCGCGCGTGCTCAACCGCATGAACGGCGGCGACGATGTGTACTGGAAGAGCGAGCGCATGGCCCACATGGCCCAGCAGGACCAGGCCGCGCAGGACCAGCCGGAGTAAGGTGGTGGCGCATCAGGCGAGCCGCTAGAGCCAGCTGCTACAGTCCAGCTGCTTGCCTGTGCGCGCCGGACCGAGCGCCATGGCGCAGCAAGGGCTCGCCCAGCCAGCCGCTAGAGGCCCCCGGCGTCCGGTGCGCCGCTCAGGCTGGCTTCCACCAGGGCGCGGTTGAGCTTCGGCGTGAAGGACTCGATGAAGGCGTACACATAGCTGCGCAGGTAGCTGCCGCGCCGCACCGCCAGCTTGGTCAGATTGATGCCGAACAGCGCGCCCGCGTCCAGCGCGCGCAGGGCGGTGTCGCGCTCGGCCTCGTAGGCAATCGAGGCCACGATGCCCACGCCCATGCCAAGCTCCACATAGGTCTTGATGACATCGGCATCCATGGCGGTCAGCACGATGGTGGGCGCCAGCTGCTGCCCGCTGAAGGCCTCGTCGATGTGCGTGCGGCCGGTAAAACCGGTGTCGTAGGTGATCAGCGGAAAGCGCGCCAGGCTCTGCAGTGTGAGCGGGCCGTCCAGCAGCGCATGGCCCGGCGGCACGATGACCGAATGGGTCCAGCGGTAGCAGGGCAGGGCGACCAGTTCGGGGTAGTCGCTCAGCGCCTCGGTGGCAATGCCGACATCGACTTCGCCCGACAGCAGCATGTCGGCCACCTGCCGGGGCGAGCCCTGGTGCAGGTGCAGCTTGACGTCGGGAAAGCGGGCGCGGAACTCCTGCACCGCCGGCGGCAGCGCATAGCGCGCCTGCGAGTGCGTGGCCGCCACCGACAGCAGGCCGTTTTGCTGCGCCATGAACTCCTGGCCGGCTTTCTTGAGGTTGTTTGACTCGAGCAGCAGGCGCTCGATGATGGGCAGCACGTGCAGGCCCGGTTCGGTCATGCCCGTCAGGCGCTTGCCGGCGCGCACGAACAGCTCGATGCCGAGCTCTTCTTCGAGCTCGCGGATCTGCCGGCTCACGCCGGGCTGGGACGTGTGCAGCGCATGGGCCACGTCGGTGAGGTTGAAATGGCAGCGCACGGCTTCGCGCACCGAGCGCAATTGCTGAAAGTTCATGGAGGGCGGGGTGCGAAACGCACGGTGTTCAGGAAGTAAACAGCCGATTGTGGCCACCCCGGCTTATTTCCGGAACGATTGTCTAGTTGGTTTCAAATAACAAAACCATCCAAGCTGCCGTCCCCCCGACGGGCTCAGACCAGATGCACCGACTCCTGCGAGCTGGTCACTGGCAGCATCTCGCCGGTCTTGAGGTAGCGCGAGTGCCACGACAGCGCCTCGTCGAGCAGGTGCGGCGTGTGCTGGCCCGAAGCGCCTTTCTGCGCGCGCTCGAAATAGTCCAGCAGGGCCGGGCGGAAATCGGGATGGGCGCAGTTCTCGATGATCAGGCGCGCGCGCTGCGTCGGCGAATGCCCGCGCAGGTCGGCCAGGCCTTGCTCGGTGACGATGATTTCCACGTCGTGCTCGGTGTGGTCCACATGCGAGACCATCGGCACGATGCAGGAAATGGTGCCGTTCTTGGCCGTCGAGGGCGTCATGAAGAAGGACAAATAAGCGTTGCGCGCAAAGTCGCCCGAGCCGCCGATGCCGTTCATGATGCTCGACCCCATGACGTGGGTGGAGTTGACGTTGCCGTAGAGATCAGCCTCGATCATCGCGTTCATGGCGATCACGCCCAGGCGGCGCACGACTTCGGGGTGGTTGCTGATCTCCTGCGGACGCAGCACGATGCGCTCGCTGTAGAACTCGATGTTCTCGTTGAAATCGGCCAGCGCCTCGGGGCTGAACGAGAGCGCGGTGGCCGAGGCCTTGACGAGCTTGCCCGAGCGCAGCATGTCCAGCATGCCGTCCTGCAGCACCTCGGTGTAGGCGGTCATGTGCTCGAACGGGCCTTTGTTCAGGCCGGCGAGCACGGCGTTGGCGATGTTGCCCACGCCCGACTGCAGCGGCAGCAGCTCGGGCGGCAGGCGGCCGAGCTCCACTTCCTTGCTCAAAAACTTGATGATGTGGCCGGCAATGCGCTCGGAGTTCTCGTCCGGCGCGGCAAAGGCCGAGTTGCGGTCGGGCTCATGGGTATGCACCACCGCGATGACCTTGGCCGGGTCGCATTTCAAATAGGCATCGCCGATGCGCTCGCCGGGGCCGGTCAGCGGAATCGGGCGGCGGTGCGGGGGCAGGTGGGTGTTGTAGTAGATGTCATGCATGCCCTCCAGGCCGGGGTTTTGCATGGTGTTGACTTCCAGGATGATGTGGTCGGCCTGGTCCAGCCAGGTCTTGTTGTTGCCCACCGACGAGGAAGGAATCAGCCGCCCGTCGGGCAGGATGCCGGCGACCTCGACCACGGCCACTTTCAGGTGGCCCAGGAAACCGAACCAGGCCAGCTGCGCCACATGCGAGAGGTGGATGTCGGTGTACTGCATCTGCCCGGCATTGATCTGCTTGCGAACCGTCGGGTCCGACTGGTAGGGCAGGCGCATCTCCACGGCGTTGGCCTTGGCCAGCACGCCGTCGAGCTCGGGCGCGGTCGAGGCGCCCGTCCACAGGCCGATGCGAAAGTCCTCGCCGGCGGCGTGCAGTTTTTCGATGCGTCTGGCCAGCGCCTGGGGCACCAGCTTGGGGTAGCCCGCGCCGGTAAAGCCGCTCATGCCGACATTGGCGCCCGCGGGAATCAGGGCCGCAGCCTCCTCGGCCGACATGATCTTGGTGTGCAGGGCAGGGTTCTGCACGCGATTGGCGAGGGGCATCAGGGCAACTCCGGAATTGAGGAAATGGGCGCGCGGCAGCGCAGGACAAACAAAAGCCCGAATCTTAGCAGGCCATCGTTTCAAGGCTAAGGGTTATCCCTGAGTCGATGTCCACCGGTTGCGACAGGTTTTGTTGATGCAGCGCAATAAAACGCAAGTCTAGCCCGGTCTTCGTTGTCCGGCGCCAGGGGCTTGGCGGCCGGTTGTCAAAAAACCGCGTTTCCTGCACCGCTGCAGGGTTTAGCAGGCGCCGCAGCGCGCCTTCGAATGCTTTGATAAGCTTGAGCTTCCCCAAGCTCAACTCAATGCATTCCACCATGTCGAAAACCCTGCCTGCTGCTTCAGTGCCCGTGTCGCTCAAACAGGCGCTTGACAAAAACGAAGCCATTCAGGACAGGATCGAGCAGTCGGCGGACGAGTTGTCCCTGGTCAATGTCGTGCTTGAGAAGGAAGTGCCGCACACGACGCGAACCGACGAGGTGGCGCTGGCGCTGCAGAAAACCGGTGAACTTGAAGACCGGATGCAAACCTCTGCCGATGAGCTGGCCCAGGTGAACCACAGCCTGAAACAGGAAATCAGCGCCCGCGCGCACCTAGAGCGCGAACTGGCAACCACCCAGGCCGCGCTGGCCGAAACGCAGGCCCAATCGCAGAACTAGGCGCCTGTCGTTTTGCGCGGCCTGCCGCTTTGCTGCGGCCGGGCCTTACCGGACGCCTTGGCGCGCCCAGGCATGGACAGCGCCTGGCGCCTCTCTTCTTGTTACGTAAACGTAAGATCTGCGTCAATACTTTCGACTCTAATTTTGTGGCTACTCATCTCTCTCGCGAAGCCACTGGTGTCGTGTCATAAGCGGGTTGTCGGAATGCCTTGCTCCAGACAGAGCAGGCGTCCAGACGCTTGACGCAGCACCAGGCGCAAGCGGAACAATCCTTGCCTGGCCCTTTGCAGAAGGCCAATGGCGCGACAAGAAAAAAACGGTCATCAGAGACGACACTGAAGAAATTGAGTAGTGGTTTGATTTTTGTAATCTGCCCAGCCACGCTGGCTCAAGCCCGGCTGGGCTCACTTCTGGAGTTTCTGTCATGTCCCGTCGCCGTTTTCTTTCGTTGGGCTCCAAACTGGCCGCGCTCTCTGCCATGCCCGCTTTTGTTCGCCATGCCCATGCCCAGGAGGGGGTGAGCGCCACCACCGTCACCATCGGCTGCTCCAGCGCCCTGAGCGGCCCGCTGGGCGGTTTCGGTGCGGCGAGCAAGGTCGGTGCCGATGCAGCGATTGCGCAAATCAATGCCAAGGGCGGCGTGCAGGGTCGCCAGCTCCAGCTGCAGCTGGCCGATGACGGCTACGTGCCCCAGCGCACCGCAGACAACGTCAAGAAAATGATCGGCGACGGCAGCGTGTTTGCCCTGATGTCGTGCTTTGGTACGCCCAACAATACGGCCATCCTGCCGATGGTCGAAGCGTCCAGCCTGCCTTACCTGGCGCCGCTGACGGGCGCCTCGTCGCTGCGCAATGCCGGCACGCGCAACGTGTTCCATGTGCGCGCCAGCTACACCGATGAGACCCAGCGCCTGGTGCAAAAGCTGCTGAGCATGGGCATCAAGGACCTGGGCATCGTCTACCTCGACAACGCTTTTGGCAAGGAAGTGCTGGCCGACGCCACGGCGGCGCTGGCCACCAAGGGCGCCCAGCCCGTCGTCCATGCGGCGCTGGCCACCGATGGCAGGAACCTGGCCGACGTGGTGACCCGGATCATGGCGGGCAAGCCCGCGGCGGTGCTGCTGGGCACGGCCGGCGCGGCCTCCGTGGGCCTGATCGAGGCGCTCAAGAAGGCCTCGCCCATGATGCCGCTGGCCGGCCAGAGCATGACGCTGTCGGGCGCTGAATTGAAGGGGCTGGGCGCGGCCGGCTCGGGCCTGGCGCTGACCATGGTCTTTCCCGACCCGCACCGCGCCAAGACGCCGGTGGTGCGCGAGTACCAGACGGCCATGCGCGCCATCGGCAAGGAAGACTTCTCGCTGGGCAGCCTGGAGAGCTACATCAACACGCGCGTGATGGCCGAGGGCCTGGAGCGCGCCGGGCGCGACCTCACGCGCGCCAAGCTGCGCACCGCCTTGCTGAGCTTGCAGAAGTTTGACCTCGGCGGCTTCAGCGTGGACTATTCCAGCACGGCGCCTTTTGTCGGCTCGCGCTATGTTGATCTGGGCGTGCTGGGCGCCAACGGCCGTTTCATCGGCTGATGGTGCTCACGCAACACCCTGCGCGCTGGCGTGCAGGGCATTGCTGCTATTTGGCCAGCACCGGGTAGTCGGTGTAGCCCTTGGCGCCGCCGCCGTAGAAGGTGGCCGGGTCAGGCGGGTTCAGCGGCGCCTGGGTGCGCAGGCGCTGGACCAGGTCCGGGTTGGCAATGTAGGCCTTGCCAAAGGCGACCAGATCGGCGCGGCCTTCGCTGACCGTCTGGGCAGCAAGCTCCGGGGTGTAGCCGTTGTTGACCATCCAGGCGCCCTTGCCGCCGGCAGCGCGGTAGGCTTGCTTCAGCGCGGCGTAGTCGAACGGCCGGTCCGGCAACTCGCGCGGCCCGCCGGTGGCGCCTTCAATGATGTGGATGAACGCCAAGTTCAGCTTGGCCAGTTGCCTGACCACGTATTCGAACAGCGGCTGCGGGGCGGCGTCGAACGCATCATTACCCGGCGTGACAGGCGAGAGGCGAATGCCGGTGCGCCCGCCGCCAATCGCGTCCACGATGGCGCGGCTGACTTCGAGCAGCAGCCGGGCGCGGTTGCGGATGGCGCCGCCGTAGTCGTCGGTGCGCTGGTTGGAGCCGCTTTTGAGGAACTGGTCGAGCAGGTAGCCGTTGGCACCGTGGATTTCCACCCCGTCAAAGCCGGCGGTCTCGACCGCATTGAGCGCAGCGGCGCGGTAGGTGTGCACGATGTCGGGCAGCTCTTCGGCGTCCAGCGCGCGCGGCTCGGAGGTGGGCACGAAAGTGGGCACGCCGTCCTTGATGAGCACCGTTTTGGTGTTGGCCGTGATGGCCGAAGGCGCCACCGGCTGGCCGCCGCCGGGCTGCAGCTCGCGGTGCGAGACGCGGCCCACATGCCACAGCTGCACCACGATCTTGCCGCCCTCGTCATGCACCGCTTCGGTCACGCGCTTCCAGCCGTCGAGTTGCTCGGTGCCGTAGAGCCCCGGCACATCGGCGTAGCCCTGGCCCTGGTGGCTGATGGCGGTGGCTTCCGAGATCAGCAGGCCGGCGCTGGCGCGCTGGGCATAGTACTGGGCCATCAGCGCCGTGGGAATCGCCTCGGGGGCGCGGTTGCGCGTCAGCGGCGCCATCACGATGCGGTTGGCCAGGCGCAGGTCGCCGGCCTGGACGGGGTCGAATAGAGTAGGCATGGGACTTTCGGGAATGAAAACGGGTTGGAGATGCGTGCGCCCGGCGCAGGTTTATTTCAGCAGTCCTTCTTCCTTCATGGCCGCCTGCACCGCAGGGCGCGCGGCCACCCGCTCGCGGAACGCGGCCAGGTGGGCCAGGGCGGAAATATCCATGCCCACCTTGGGCGCCCAGTTGGTGACCGTGAACAGGTAAGGGTCGGCCACGCTGAAGGCCTCGCCCATCAGGTAGGGTTTTTTGGCCAGTTCGCCGTCCACCCAGGCCAGGCGCGCGTGCAGCTTGTCGATGGCGATGGCCTTGTACTCGGGCGGCGTGGCCGGGTTGAACAGCGGGCTGAAGCCCTTGTGGATTTCGGTGGCGATGAAGTTGAGCCACGACTGCAGCTGCGCCCGCGCCACGGTGCCGTTGGCTGGCGCCAGGTTTTTCTCGGGCACCTGGTCGGCGATGTACTGCACGATCGCCGGGCCTTCGCTCAGGCGGGTGCCGTCGTCGAGCTCCAGCAGCGGCACATAGCCGGCCGGGTTGATGCTGTAGTAGTCGGTGCCATCGGGCAGCTGGTGCGTTTTGAGCGACACCTGCACATGGTCAAATTTCAGGCCCGATTCATGCAAGGTGATGTGCGGCGACAGTGAGCAAGCGCCAGGCGTGTAATAAAGCTTCATAAATCTCCTTCAAAGACCCCATGCTAGCCGCACTGCAGTCCAGTTGCTGCGAAGACGGTTTTAATGCCGGCCCAGTGTCCGGGGAAGTTTTTCAACAGCCTGACACACAGCCCCATGAAGATAACCGTGCAACGCTATGAAAAACATAGCTTGTTTCCTGTAAGCGGGACCTTGTCCTACAAGTCCCCAAGAGTGATCCTTATTCTGACAACTAGCTGGAACTTTTACCATTCAAGGCATCGTCACCGCCCTGTGACGTGAATCAGGGGGGGTGGACAGATATCTTCATTTTTCGGAATGAAGCTTAGCAAGGGAGAGAAAAATGATGAGAGACAAGACAATTGCGATAGTGTTCACCGAGATGCCGTTGCCCGCTGCGGGTTCAGGAGTTTCCAGCCGGTTGTTGACCCCATGAAGGCCCCGATCTCTGCGCCATCGGGAACAGCAGTGTCCCGGTTCAAGGAGCGGCTGCGTTATCCCTGGTCTTCGGCGGGAAATGAAACTGCCAGTAGTCCGAAAACCCTTTTGCCGGCCATCAGGCCGGAGCGCCCGGTGAGGTTTCCGGCCAGCATTGCCGAGTTTTTACTGGTGTTCCGATTGCGGGCGCGTCGTCCCTCCACCCTGTCTGCCGACATCCTGGAGCGGGCGGTGCGGGTGGTTTTCGTGACCTGCCAGCACTGGTTCGGTGGCAGCGACCTGCACCAGCACGGCGCCCCACGCCGGCATGAATGAGTAGCGTGACCCCTGATGGCAGTGGCACGCAGGACAGTCATGCTGCCTTGTTTTTATTTTGAAGGGTCATCGATTTCATGCATACCGCCCTGGTTGATTTGCAGCTTGACTACGAGGTCAGCAGCCCCGCCCATTTTCTTTTCAACATCGAGGCCGCTTTTCATGAAGGCCATCAGGTGCTTGAAGAGCGACTGACCATCACGCCCAGTCTGAAGGTGCGCAACTTTTCCGATCCGCGCAGCGGCAACCGGTTTTTCCGGCTCGACGTGCCTGTGGGCCAGCTGTCGGTCAACTACCATGCCCGCGTTGAACTGGGCACCCCGCCAGCGCCCTTGCACCTGGATGAAACGCCGGTCACCGCCTTGCCCGACGAGGTGCTGCACTACCTCATGCCCAGCCGCTACTGCGAGTCCGACTCCCTGAGCCGGGTGGCCCAGCAGCTGTTCGGCCAGCTGGCGCCGGGCATCGGCCGGGTGCGGGCGATTGAAAATTGGATTTACGACTCGATCACCTACCAGCCCGGCTCCAGCCAGTCCACCACCACGGCGCAGGAAGTGTTCGTGCAGCGCGTGGGCGTCTGCCGGGACTTTGCGCACCTGGGTATCACGCTGTGCCGGGCGCTGAACATTCCGGCGCGGCTGGTGGTGGGCTATGTGCATTTCGAGGAGCCGCCGCAGGATTTTCATGCCCTGTTCGAAGCCTGGCTGGACGGGCGCTGGGTACTGTTCGACCCGACGCATCTGGCGCCGACAGACCGGCTGGTGCGCATCGGCACCGGGCGCGACGCCAAGGACGTGGCCTTTGCCACGATTTTCGGCGGCGTGCAGATGCTGCGCAAGGAGATCACAGTGGACGAAGGCGACCGTGCGTCCAGCCCGCTCAACGGCATGGCGCCCCCGGCGCTGTCGCTGGTTCCCGCCCGCTTCTGAGAATTTCGCTGAAAATTTCTGGCCGGTTCAGATCGATATCCGGGTTTTCACCATGGGTTTTTTGGTGGATAAGCTCAACAATAGCGACAAGCCTGTCGGGCTTGGGTTGCGTCGATTTTTGAATTAGGGAAGACGGTTTTTGCCGGGTTTCACTTTCGACGACCCAAGCCCGACAGGCTTGCTGCTTTGCGCCCTGGCCCACGTGGCGACCAGTTCTGGCGCAATTTCCGGTGCCTCTTTGAAAGCTGGACGCTGTGAGATCATCGAAGGTTAATTAATTATTAATTCAACCTGAGAGTCGCCGTGTCTTTCCAAACCCAATACCAGCAAAAACGCCTGTCCGCCACCGATGCCATCCGTGTTGTCACGAATGGCGATACGGTGGTGATTCCCACCGCCGTGGGCGAGCCGCCCGTCTTGTTGACGGCGCTGTCCGAGGCGCGCCGGGAGTTTCGAGATGTGCAGGTCGCGCAGATCCTGCCGGTGCGCAAATACGACTATTTCGATCCTGAAACCGCCGGGCATGTGCGCCACACGGCTTATTTTTTCAGCGGCGCCTCGCGCCCCGGCGGCAAGGACGGCTGGATCGATTTCATCCCGGCGTACTTTTCCGAGCTGCCCGAACTGCTCGGGCGCGGCCTGATGCCGGCCGATGTGGTGTTTTCCATGGCCTCCCCGATGGACGAGCACGGCTACTTTTCGCTCTCGCTGGCGCCCGACTACACCATGGCGGCGATTGAAAAAGCCCGCGCCGTGGTGCTCGAAGTCAACCCGAACGTGCCTTTTGCCAACGGCAACTGCCACATCCACATCTCCCAGGTCGCCGCGCTGACCGAGAGCGAAGAAGCCATCCGCGAAGTCGGCCTGCCAAAAATCGGCCCGGTGCAGGAAGCCATCGGCAAGTACGTGGCCGACATGATTCCCGACGGCGCGACGCTGCAGATCGGCTACGGCGGCATTCCCGACGCGGTGGTGATGCAGCTGACCCACAAGCATGACCTGGGCATTCACACCGAGATGATCGGCGACGGCATCCTGACGCTGATCGAGGCCGGCGTGGTGACCAACCGGCGCAAGAACTACCTGCCCGGCAAGACGGTGGCCACCTTCGCGCTGGGCTCGAAAAAGCTCTATCAATTGCTGCACCGCAACCCGGCGGTGGAAATGCACCCGGTCAACTTCACCAACGACCCGTACCTGGCCGGCCAGAACGACAACCTGCACGCCATCAATGCCACGATGCAGATCGACTTCATGGGGCAGTGCGGCTCGGAAAGCCTGGGTTCCGTGCCTTACTCGGGCACCGGCGGGCAGACCGATTTCGTGCGCGCGGCCAACCGCTCCAACGGCGGCAAGGCCTTCATCGTGCTGCCCTCGACCGCCAAGGACGACACCATCTCGCGCATCGTACCGGTGCTCTCGCCCGGCACCCATGTCAGCACCAGCAAGAACGACATCAACTACGTGGTGACCGAGTTCGGCGTGGCCCAGCTGCGCGGCAAGACCGCCCGCCAGCGCTGCGAGGCGCTGATCGGCATTGCGCACCCGAACTTCCGGGCCGAACTGCGCGAAGCGGCGAAAAAGATGAAGCTGCTCTGATCGGCAGACCAGCCGGGGCCAGCATCGCCCGGTGAGCCTGTGGCCCCTTGACGCTGCGCGAAGGCTGGCGGATGGCCCGAAGCTTGGGCTGCGTCCTACAGCGCCTCAGGCTGCGGCCGGCTTAGCTTCAGGCCTTCATCGCGCAGCGGCGGTCAAGGCCGGTAGTCAGCTGGCCAGCGCTGCTTTCAACAGGAGCATTGCCGTGGAATACCTGCTTAAAAGCTTGTTTGGCGAGAAGTCGCTCACCAAGGTGGTGGGTCTGTTTCCAACCCAGGGCCAGGCCGAGGCCGCAGCCCAGGGCGTTCTCAAAACTCCCGGCATGGTGCCCGGGCAGGCGCGGGTGCTCGGTCCGCAGGACGCCAGAATATCGCGCAGCGAACTGTTTGGCCGCACCATGGAGCCCGAGCAGCGCGGCATTTTCAAAACCTTTTTCACGACCCATGCCATCACCGGGATGGTTGGTGCCATCGTGGGCTTGCTGCTGTATGTCTGGTTTTACCGCATCGGCCAGCCGATGGTGACCAGCAGCCCGCTGGTTGCCTTCATCGCCATCGTGGGGTTTTCCACCACGTTTGGGCTGTTGTTCGGCGGTTTGCTGACGCTGCGGCCTGACCATGTCTGGCTCATCAATGCAGTGCGCAGTGCCCTCAAGCAAAACCGCTGGGCGGTGGTTGTCCACCCCACCGATCCCGATCAGAGCGCTGCGGTCAAGGAGGCCCTTCAGCAAAGCGGCGCCGAGGTGCTCAAGAGCCTGTGAAACGGGGCGGCCAAGCTCGCCCAAGAACGCGCAGCGGCCACACCGCCGAGTCCGTTGCAGGACCGACTTACAGCGCTTTCCAGAAGCGCAGCGGCACGCAGGTCTGCAGCCGCTTGATGGCCTGGTCGATCAGCGCCGGGTGCAGTTCGTGGCCGAGCGATTTGGCCACGTCCAGCGTGGCGTCGGCCTTCAAGGCCATCAGGCGCTCGAAGCCTTCGCGCACCCGCGCCAGGGGTTCCACCGGATCGCGCGCGCCGTGCAGCAGATGCAGCGTCGTCAGTTGCGGCGCCTGGCCGGGCCAGGTTGCGTAGCTGCCGCCAAAGGCCAGCACCCGCCCGACCAGGCCGTCATGGGCATGGGCCAGGGCCAGCGCCAGGGTCGCGCCGGCGCCCCAGCCGGCCAGCGCGGTGTCGGTCTGCAGCACGTCCAGGCGCTGCTGCTGCGCCTGGAGGAACGCGGCCAGCGTCTGCACCCGCGCGGCCAGCGCCTCGGAAGCCTCGGGGTTGTCCTGCGCCCTGGCCGGGCCGCTCAGTCCCTCCGGAATCAAGACAGCGGCCTCGGCAAATGCGTCGCCCAGCCGCTGACCCAGCGCCAGCATGTCCAGCGCCGTGCCGCCGGCATCGTGCAGCAGCACCATCAGCAGGCGCGGCTGCGCCGCCATGGACAGCAACTCGATGGTTTCGGTTTCCCGTGCAGGCGGGGACGGAAGTTCGGACATAGGCGTTTATTCCTTGCTCAGCAAACTGCCCCATGATGGCGCGGGCTGCTGCGTTGGCGCTGTAGGCCTGATTCCCGTTTGCGTGCGCGACGGCGCTGGAGCCTGACGCGGCCGGTGGCCGGGCCGGTCGATCGTTGCTAAGATTCACCGCTTTGCAGCGGCCCATTCCTGCATTCCCGCCGGGCCGCGCTCTTCGAAAGAACCCCATGAAAATTGAAAAAAACACCGCCGTCACCCTGCGCTTCAAAGTTGCCGATGCCCAGGGCAAGCTGATCGAGGAAAGCAAGGACCCGATGGTCTACCTGCACGGCGGCTACGGCAACACCCTGCCCAAGATCGAGGAAGCGCTCGACGGCAAGGAGCCGGGCTACCAGGTCACGCTGGCGCTGGCGCCCGAAGACGCTTTTGGCCTGCGCGATGAAAACCTGATGCGCACCATTCCGCGCAGCCATTTCCCGCCCGGCGTCAAGGTCGGCGGCCAGCTCGAAGGCCAGGGCAGCGACGGGCGCGTGCAGGTCTTCAACGTCGCCAAGATCAAGGGCGACACCGTCATCCTCGACGCCAACCACCCGCTGGCCGGGAAGGCGCTGCGCTTTACGCTCAAGGTCACCGACGTGCGGCTGGCCTCCGACGAGGAAATCGCTCACCAGCATGTGCATGGCGAGCACGGCCACCACCACTGAAACGGCTGGGGCGGGCGGCGTTCAGCCCCGCTTGCCGGCGATGTAGCACTCGAGCTGCTCGATGATGAACTGCTGCTCGGAGATGATGTCCTTGACCAGGTCGCCGATGGAGATCAGCCCGACCAGTTCGCCGTCCTGCATCACCGGCAGGTGGCGCAGGCGGTTCTCGGTCATCAGGGCCATGCACTGCTCGCTGGTCTGCTGGGGCGTGACAAACATGACGGACGGCGTCATGACCTCCTGCATCGGCGTTTGCGGCGAAGCCCGGCCCTTGAGGGCGATTTTCCGGGCGTAATCGCGCTCGGTAAAAATCCCAAGAACCTGCTGGCCATCCATGATCAGCAGCGAACCGATGTTCTTGCTCGCCATCAGCTCCAGCGCCTCAAAAACTGACGCAGTCGGAGCGATGGCGTGAACGGTGGTGTCGGCTTTTGATTTCAGGATATGGGCAACAGATGTCATGGCAGGGCTCCAGGAGAAGATGTGCAAAAGGCAGGTGGCAGAAATTGAGCAACTCAATGCTGGATCAGTTTGCCAGAGCCCCGAAAAAGAGTCCATCGTTGCCGCGCTTTTAGGCCCCGCCGCCCGGCGAATCGGCCGCTTGTCCGAGCTTTCACACGGTTTTGCAGGGAATATCACGCCCGGGCCTGTCCAACTGCCTGGAATCACTCTGGTTTGAAGGCATGATGCTGTCACAAAATGTTAACAACTGAGTGACTTTTCCGGATGGCGATTCTTATTCCTTCTCTTGGCAGCTGCCTCTCGCGCATGACCCCCGGCGAGCGCCGGCTGGCCGAGCGGCTTGAGCAAAAGCTCGATGACGATTACCTGCTCTGGTACGACGTGCCGGTCGGTCCCCGGCAGTCGCATCCCAACTTCATGGTGATGCACCCGCGGCGCGGCCTGCTGATGCTGGAGGTCAGGGACTGGAGCCTCAAGACGATTCACCGCGCCGGCCACGAGCGCTGGCAGCTGTTTGCCGACAGGATGCTCACCACGCGCCCGAACCCGGTCGTGCAGGCCCGTCAGCATGCGCAGGAGGTGGTCGAGGCGCTTCAGCGCGACCCGCAGCTGGTCGAGCCCGACGGCAGGCAGTCCACTCGGCTGCGGTTTCCGTGGAGCTACGGCGTGGTGTTTCCCAACCTGACGCGCCAGGACTTCATCGACGGCCAGCTCGAGCGCTTCATCGAGCCGCAGCGCGTGGTCTGCAGCGACGAGATGCTGGAGTGCGTCGAGGCGCGGGAGCTGCAAAGCCGGCTGTGGGACATGTTTCCGTTCATGATGGGCGGCGTCATGACGCCGGCGCTGCTGGAGCGCGTGCGCTGGCTGTTGTTTCCCCCATTGCGGTTGCAGCAAGGTGCGCCGTTTGACGACCACGATGCCGGCGCCGCGCTGCCCGCACGCCTGCGGGTGATGGACCTGGCGCAAGAGCGCATCGCCCGCAGCTTGGGCGACGGCCACCGCGTCATCCACGGCGTGGCCGGCTCGGGCAAGACCATGCTGCTGGCCTGGCGCGCCGAATCCCTGGCCAAGGCGCACACGCCCGACCCCAAGCCGATCCTGATCCTTTGCTACAGCGAACTGCTGGCCCACACCCTGGCCGCCCGGATGCAGGCCCAGGGGCTGGCCAGCCGGGTGCATGCGCGGCACTTTCACCAGTGGTGCAGCGAGCAGCTGGTGGCTTTCGGCCAGGAGCTGCCCGCGCCCAACATGCCGGCAGGCGCCCGCCTGGAAGCGCTGGTGCAGCGGGTGATTCGCGCCGTGGCCGCCGAGACGATTCCCTCGGGCCAGTACCAGGCTATTCTGGTGGACGAAGCCCACGACTTTGCGCCCGAGTGGCTCAAGCTCGTCACGCAGATGCTCGACCCGGCCACCAACAGCCTGCTGCTGATGGCCGACCAGGCGCAGCGCAGTCACGAGCGCAGCCGCAGCAAGCCCTTCAGCTTTGACAGCGTGGGCATCCTGGCGCAGGGCCGCAGCGCCCGCCTGGCGGTCAACCACCGCAACACCCGGCAAATCCTGCAGACCGCCAGCCTGATCGCCGCCGACGTGCTCACGGGGGGCGAGCAGGACGACGACGGGATGGCGCGCCTCCAGCCCGTCAGCGGCGGGCGCGACGGCCCGCAGACCGTCATCGTGCGCCTGCAGACGTTCCGGGAAGAAGCCTTCAAGCTGGCCGAGCTGCTCAGCGCCGCCCACCAGGACGGCCACGCCTGGGGCGAGATGGCCATCCTCTGCCGCCACGTCTGGATGCGCGACGAATGCGCCGGCGTGCTGCAACTGCGCGGCCTGCCGCACGAGGCACGCAGCGCCGCCAGTGCCTTCGACCTCGGCACCGACAGCATCAAGCTGCTGACCATGCAGGCCTGCAAAGGCCTGGAGTTCCCGCTGGTGGCGCTGCCCGGCGTGGGCCACATGCCCGGCCCCGATGAAAACGCCCAGGACGAGGCGCGGCTGTTCTACGTGGCCGCCACACGCGCCACCGAGCGGCTGCTGATCACCGTCAGCCGAACCGGCGCGTTCGGGCGGCGGCTGATTGCCGACAAGTAGCCCGCCCGCTCCACCACAGCGCCCCTGCATGCCGTGGCTTCAGCGCAGGGGACATAAAACCAAGCAAGCAGAAAGTGATTCCCGGATGGCGACTCTGATTCCTTCGATGGGCAGCTGTACCGCGCGCATGACCGCCGGCGAGCGCCGGCTGGCCGAGCGGCTGGAGCAAAAACTCGACGACGACTACCTGCTCTGGTACGACGTGCCCGTCGGCCCCAAACAGTCGCATCCCGATTTTGTCGTGCTGCATCCCCGGCGCGGCCTGTTGATTCTGGAGGTCAAGGACTGGAAGCCGGAAACCATCGTTCAGGCTGACAAGGAAAGCTGGGTCATCCTGGACAACGGCCGCCCCAGAACCGTCCCCAGCCCGATGGAGCAGGCCCGGCAATATACCCATCAGGTGGTGGATGCGCTCAAGCGCGACCCGCCGCTGGTGCAGGCGGATGGCAAGCATCAGGGCCATCTGGCCTTTCCGTGGAGCTACGGCGTGGTGTTCACCAACCTGACGCGAAAACAATTCACCGAGGGCGAACTGGGCCAAGTCATGGAGCCGCACCGCGTGATCTGCTCCGACGAAATGCTCCCGTCCGTCGAAGCCGAAGCGCTGCAAAGCCGCCTGTGGGACATGTTTCCGCACCAGTTTCACCTGGGATTGATGACGCTGCCCCAGCTGGAGCGGGTGCGCTGGATCATGTTTCCGCAAATCCGTGTGCAATTGCAGGGCGCCCTGTTTGACGACAGCGACGAGGACGCCAAACTGCCCGACATCATGCGCGTGATGGACCTGCAGCAAGAGCAGCTCGCGCGCAGCCTGGGCGACGGGCACCGCGTCATCCACGGCGTGGCCGGCTCGGGCAAGACCATGATCCTGGGCTACCGCGCCGAATACCTGGCCAAGGCGAACATGCCTGGGGCCAAGCCGATTTTGATCCTTTGCTACAACGAGCCGCTGGCCGTCAAGCTGGCCTGGGTGATGCAGGCCAAGGGGCTGGGTGCGCAGGTCCACGCCGTGCATTTCCACAAATGGGCGCGCGCGCAGCTTGTGGCCTATGGGCAAAGCCTTCCGGCGCCCAACCCCGATCAGAACGCCTTTTTTGCCGACATGGTGGAGCGCGTCATCCGCGGCGTGGCGCGCGGGCACATTCCGTCAGGCCAGTACCAGGCCATCCTGATCGACGAAGGCCACGACTTCGCGCCCGAGTGGCTCAAGCTGGTCACGCAAATGGTGGACCCCGCCACCAACAGCCTGCTGCTGCTGTGCGACGACGCGCAAAACATCTACGAGCGCGGCCGCACCCGCAATTTCAGCTTCAAGAGCGTGGGCATCCAGGCCCAGGGCCGCACGACGATTTTGAAAATCAACTACCGCAACACCCGGCAGATTCTGCAACTGGCCAGCGTGATTGCCGCCGACCTGCTGACGCCCGACGACAAGGACGACGACGGCATTCCGCTGCTCAAGCCCATCAGCTGCGGGCGCGACGGCCCGGAGCCGCTCATCCTGCGCCTGCCCAGCCTGCGCGACGAGGCTGTGGCCATTGCCGACGCACTGGCCAGCGCCCACAGCGAGGGCCACGCCTGGGGCGACATGGCCGTGCTGTGCGCCGACACCGCCACCCGCGACCTGTGCGCCCGCACGCTGGCACAACGCAAGCTGCCTGTGGAAAACCGCTTGGGCACCGGCGACTTTGACCCCAGCCGCGACACAGTCAAGATCATGACCATCAAGGCCTGCAAGGGGCTGGAGTTTGCCGTGGTGGCCCTGCCCGGCATCGGCCACATGCCCAGGGCGGGCGCGGACGAGCAGGATGAGGCACGGCTGTTTTACGTGGCGGCGACGCGGGCGACGCATCGGTTATTAATCACCATTAGCGGATCATCCGATTTTGGAATTCGTTTATAAGAAACAAATCAACCAAGGAGTTATTGTGAAATTAGAAAATATCTCGGTAGTTAACTACAAGGGCCTTAAAAAGACAAGCTCGCAACTCGATGATTTCTCTTGTGTAATTGGAGAAAATAACGCAGGAAAATCATCTCTTATGCAATCAGTCTTGTTGTTAATTAATGGAACAAAGCTCACAAAACACGAATATCATGACCCAGAGCAAGAAATTTTATTTACAGGTGTTTTTTCTGGGTTGACTGAGGAATTGCTATCAAAACTCGGCGATGATCACAAGAAAAAACTAGAGAAATATGTTATTGATGAATCTATTACACTCGCGCGAAGATATGCGGTTGATGGAAGTTCAAAGCTAAGAGTAGTTACTTTAATTCCATGCGAAACAAAATATCACGATGAGAATATAGATGATTCTTTTAAGGGAAAAAAGGGTAAAGAAATTGGCGAAGCATTAAATATTATTTACCCCGAAATTGGATTGCCGGAGGAATTGGCAAAAATAACAACCCAAAAAGCAGCCAAAGAGTTAATTGAGGGTTATATAAAAGAACTATCAAGTGAAAAGCTAATGCTGGCCGACATTCCATTGATTACTGGAATTGATAATAGTATTAGAGCAATTCTTCCGGAGCCGGTATACATTCCAGCTGTTAAAGATTTTTCAGATGATTTAAAAACAAAAGAAAGTGCATCTTTTGGAAAGCTTTTGCACATTCTTCTTGAAGTAATTGAAAGTGATCTATCGGATGCGGCAGACACATTTGAAAAACTAAGAAAAAAGCTGAATCGAATTACTGGTGAGGATGGAATCGTTACTGATGATCGGATGGAGCGAGTAAAAGCTATTGAAGCTACCATACAAAAAAATCTTCAAGAGACATTTAAAGATGTTTCCATTGAATTAAATATTCCGCCGCCAGAGATAAAAAGCATTTTGTCAAGTGCTACCATTTATGCAGATGACGGCATGAAGGGGCCTATAGAAAGCAAAGGCGATGGCTTTAAGAGGGCAATTACCTTTAGCATATTACGCACATACGTTCAACTTTCTCAGCAAAAAGATTGGAAAAAGCCATCAGATAAACCATCGGCAATCAAAGATAGATTTATTTTTTTGTTTGAAGATCCGGAATTATATTTGCATCCTCATGCTCAGAATATTCTCTTTGAAGCATTGTCGCTAATTTCTAAAACTCAACAAGTTTTAGTCACAACACATTCTCCACTTTTCTTTTCACCAACGATAACAAAAACGTTTATTAAAATTTACAAGAATGCAAAAAATGGATTTGAAAAACCTCAAAGTGAGTGTTTGACTATTGACCTTAATAATATGCCTACAAAAGATCAGTTTCAGATAATTTCGTTTGAAACTGGAAGTCACGCTTTCTTTTCAAGAAAAGTGGTTTTGGTTGAAGGGGATAGTGAGTTGATCGCAATCCCACATATGGCAAAAATGTTAAATGAGACATGGGATGTTAAAGCCAACTCGATAAGCTTGGTTAAAATAAATGGCAAAGGTAGTTTTAAACGTTATCATGATTTTTTCTCAAAATTTAATGTGCAAATTGCATTGATTTCAGATTTGGATTTACTTCTGGAAGATTTTGATAAAACAAATCCAACAGAAGATATAAAAATAAAGCGTGACACACTGCTTGATGCAGTAGATAAAATAATACATGAAGAAAATCTACTTCCAGTTCCAAATTCTAGGCTGCTCACTGAAAATTTACAACGTTCAAGAGTTAAGACTTTACACTCTGAATTATTGGCTGCGCGCAAGGCTGGAAACATTGATGAGCAAATTTTAATTCTTGATAAAATATTTATTTTTGAAAAAACCAGGCCTCGATTAGAAATTCTCTCTGATCAATCCAGAAGTGATGTTCAGTTAAAGAAGCAAAGTTTGCTAAGCTCACTTAGATCTATAAATGTTTTCGTTTTGGAAAAAGGAGCAATTGAAGAATATTATCCAGCAGCGGTCACAGGAGTCGATAAGCCGACCAAGGCACAATCATTTTGCAAGGAAGTTACAAGTAAAGAATCTGTTTTAGCACTTTGCAATCAGATTGATACAGGAGGCGGCTCCACACCCGAGCTACAACTTATTATGGAATCTATATTTTCAAGTTAAATATTAATTCATCGGTGCATATATTTTTTAAGTCAGGAGATAAGATTTATCCTAGAAAAAGCAGTTGACTGCGCATCGAAACGCTTGAAACCCAATATCCATGCGGGTTGCAGCAGTTTTTTAACATCTGCAGAGCAGTCCCAAATAAGTGAAACTGCATGGCGCTGAATTCCGTTGTGCCGCACGCACTTACAGGGCTTTCGTCATCTCAACTGCTTTTTCTAGGTTTACTTAAGTTCGATTAATTCCCAGCCCACTCCGCAAGTTTCTGCTGCAACTCTTCCTTGCTCGGCAAATAAAGCTGGTATTCCCGCGCATGAATATTCGCGTCTTTGGGCAGGGTGATTTCAACCAGCGCCTCGTTCTTTTTCTTGCACAGCACGATGCCGATGGTCGCGCTCTCGGTGTCGGTTTTGACGTAGCGGTCAAAGTAGTTGACGTACATCTGCATCTGGCCTAAATCCTGGTGCGTGAGCTTGCCGATTTTCAGGTCGATCAGCACATAGCAGCGCAGCAGGCGGTTGTAGAAAACCAGATCGACGAAAAAATGGTCGTCGTCAAAGGTAAAGCGCTTTTGCCGGGCTTCAAACAAAAAGCCCTTGCCCAGCTCCAGCAAAAAATGCTCGATCTGGCTGATGATGGCGCCCTCCAGGTCGGATTCGGAATAGCGGGCTTGTTCGGACAGGCCCAAAAACTCCAGCACCAGCGGCTCTTTGAGCAAGTCTTGGGGGCGGCTGATGATTTGTCCCTGCTGGGCAAGCTGGCGAATGCCGTCTTTGTCGCGGCTCAGGGCCAGGCGCTCGTACAGGCCGCTGTCGAACTGGCGCTTGAGTTCGCGCACGGTCCAGTCCTGGCTGGCCGCTTCAATTTCGTAGAAGTCGCGTTCTTCAGTCTTCTTGATGCCCAGCAGAAAAACATAGTGTGACCAGCTCAGGCTGAAGAGGCGTTCGGATTTTCCAGACGCCGTCTGGAAAATTTGAAACGCTACGCTTTCCGGCTGGAGAGCGCCTGACTGCAATTGTCCAGACGCTGTCTGGACAATTGGCCTGCGCGCCTGGTAAGCGAGATAAAAGCTGCGGGCATAAGCGATGTTGCTTCGCCCAAATCCTTTGCCAAATTCTGCCGTCAAGCGCTCGGCCAGCAAGGCCAGCAGTTCTTTTCCATAAGCAGCCCGTGCCTCGCCTTGCTGCTCGTACTCAACAATGTGCCGGCCAATCTCGAAGTTGGTGCGCACCTGCACCAAGTCAACGCCACGCGCAACGGTGTTGCGGGCGGACATGACCAGCGAGCGGATGCTGGAATACAGCGTCAATTCCGCCTCTGATGCGGCAGACGCCGTGCGAGATACTTTTTTCATCACTTGTCCTTGTCTAATTTGGTAGCAACCTGCGCAGGCAGAGCATGCGCTACAGCTTTTTTCACCGCACAATTCGCGGCGAACAAGCACCGTAATCACCGCATGGGGTTTAAAGCTGCGGCAAATATTCCTCCATCAACGCCTGCACGGCATCGGCCTGCAGCGCATCGCGGCGGCGCTTCATGGCTTCGCGCTCGGTCTGGGTGGACATCCAGCGCTTGAACGCCACGAACGTCGCCGGATGCACCGTGTTCATGCGCGCCATGCTGCCATTGCTGGCCACGATCACCGCAGAAAAGCCGGGCGCGTCCAGCAGCACATTGGCGCGGCGCGCCTGGGCCACCCAGAAATCCTCGTCTTCGGCGCTGAGCTTGATCGGGTGCGGATCATCCCCGGCCTGCTCGCGGCGGATGATGTCCACTTCAAAACCGTCCTTGTTCACGGCGGTGTATTTCTGGCTTTGGCGCATGCGGAAAGTGGGGTCCACTTTCTTCAGCACTCCCAGCATGGAGCTGTCCACACGGGCCAGCTGCGTGGCAAAGATGAGCCGCTTGCGCGTGTCCCACAGCAGGTCAATGTCGCGCGTGGCCAGTGTTTGTGCCTCCAGCCGAACGCCAGCGGCGGCTTCATAGGCGTACAGGGCATGGGTGCCCACCACCCGGAAGTGCTCGCTCAGCCGGGTGCTGGCCAGGCGGGCGAGCAGGGCCACCACCAACGGGTCCACCCTGCCCACGCGCAGGGCGCGGTTGAGCCGCTGCTGCTGCACCAGCGCGGCCTGCAAGCCCGACAGGCGCTCGGCGCTTTCGCGTTTTCTCTGGGTGAAGCGGGCGTAGATGGCTTCGGTCTCGGCCGTGCGCGCACCCAGGCTGGTTTCGGCGCCGGCCGGCGTGGTGCGCACCAGGTATCTGGCTTCCGGCGAGGCGGGCGGACCGGCATGCCAGTACATGCCGCCGCGAACCTGTGCGGCCTCTTGCTGTGCTTCTTCCAGCGCCTCGAAGACCGAGACGGCATCGATGTACTGGCGCGAAATGGAGGCGTTGGTTTCAAGCATTTCGGTATGTTATCCAGTTTTCTTGTTTTATACCGAAATCCTATATTAAACAATTAGTTATCGATACCGTCCAGTGGCGACGTAGCGCCGAAAGGTGGATATGGACACCTCCAGATACTCCGCCGCCTGCGCAGCTGTGAACGCATATTCTGCAAGGTGTCCGAACAACTGCTCATGGCGCATGTCTTCGTCGTGGAAAACCTTCATGGGATTGCGCGTCATCTTCAAATCAGATGCTCAAGGCTTGAAACGCAGCATCAGCGTCATGGCATCGACGGGCGAGGTTTGAAAACCGTAGTGTTCATAGAACTGTTTCGCTCGCTCATGCAGCGCATGGACCAGCACGGCGCGAACGCCGGTGTTGTACGCCACCCCAACCGCCCGGTTGACCGCATCTTGCAGCAAGGCCGCCCCCAGTTTTGCGCCCTGCGCGTGCCGGGCCACGGCGAGTCGGGCCAGCACCATGACCGGCACGGGCTCCAGCATGTTGCGCCGGATGGCGCTGCTGGCCATCTGGTGCGACACGGCGCCGGTCGCCATGACGTAGTAGCCGCAGACACGCTGGTGTTGATCCAGCACCACAAACGTGCGGCTGGCACCGCTCGCCTGGTTGCTCATGGCACGCCGCTTGAGCCAGTCATTGAGGACGGGCTCGCCGCAGTCAAAGTCGTCCAGCAGATGCGCGGCTGAAAGCGGCTGCGGTGCCTGAAGCTGCAAGCTCATACCTCGCTGGCCGGGGTCAGCCAGGGCGCTTTGACGGCCATCAGGCGCTCAAGGCCTGGTGGCGCATCCAGAAGTTCATTGAACTGGCGAAACTTGTCGGCATCGAGCCTGAAAAAAACCTGGTCGAGCACCACGGCCTGCGCTTTGTCGCAGGCGGCTTCGAGCATGAAATCCGAGCGGGTCTTGCCCACCAGTTGAGCGGCATGGTCGATGAGGTCGCGCTGCTCGGGCCGGGCGCGCAGGTTGATGGCAGCGTCTCGCATGATTTTCTCTTTCGTCGCATACACAATAGATACACGAAGTTTGCGGGATTGTGTAGCTGTTGTCCATACACTCAACGGACAAGCAGACAGCGGTTGCGCGTCGATAGGAAAGACGCGCCTACCGCACCAACTCATACCCGCTGCTGCGCCCCCCGCCCTCCAGCTTGCGCAGCAGGCCGCAGGCCAGCAATTCATGGATGTCGCGCAGCGCCGTGTCGCTGGAGCACTTGGCCATCGCCGCCCATTTGGCCGTAGTCAGCTTGCCCTCGAAGCCATCCTGCAGGCGATTGATCAGCCTGATTTGCCGCTCGTTCAGCGCTGTGCCCGCCCAGCGCTGCCAGAACCGGGTTTTGCTCTGCACGGCAGTCAGCAGGCCGTCGGCGCCTTCCACGGCGCGCAGCAGGCAGCCCAGAAACCAGTCCAGCCACGCCGTGACATCGAGCGTGCCTTTTTGCGTGGATTCGAGCTGCTCGTAATAGGCTTTGCGCTCGCGCTGAATCTGCGCCGACAAGCTGTAAAAGCGCTGGCTGCTGCCCTCGGCGCGGGCCAGCGCCATGTCCCCGACAGCGCGTGAAATGCGGCCGTTGCCGTCGTCAAACGGGTGCAGCGTGACCAGCCACAGGTGGGCCAGGCCCGCCTTGATGAGGGCGTCGCCCGGCGCGTCGGCGTTGAACCACTGCAAAAACTCGTCGGTCTGGCGCGCCAGCTGGGCCGCCGGGGGCGCCTGGTAGTGAACTTTTTCCCCCCTGCCCGCGCCCGAGATGACTTGCATCGGGCCGCTGGCATCGTCACGCCACGCGCCGGTGTGAATCCGCGTCATGCCGCTGTAGCCGGTAGGAAACAGGGCGGCGTGCCAGCCAAACAGGCGCTCGGGCGTCAAGGGCTGGTCAAAGCGGCCGGTGGCGTCCAGCACCATCTCGACCACGCCTTCGACATGCCGGTCGGCAGGCGCCAGCGCGCCGATGTCCACGCCCAGCCTGCGCGCAATGGACGAGCGCACGGCCTGCAGGTCAAGCCGTTCGCCTTCGATCTCGCTGGTCTTGATGACTTCCTGCGTCAGCACCTGCAAGGTCGCCTGCTCGCGCTGCGGCAGCCCCCAATCGGCCATGCGCCCAAGCAGATGGCCCTGCGCACGGTGCGCCCGCGCCAGCGGCCCGGCCAGCGCCGCCGCGTCAAAGCGCCAGTGCGGCCAGTCGGGCTGCTGCCAGAGATAAAGCGGGAAGTCGTCCGGGATGTTCATGCGGTGATTATGCGACTTATTCGCCGCATAATTCACGGTGAATAAGCGCCGTAATCACCGCATGGGTTAAAAGTTGCGGCAGGTATTTTTCCAGCAGTTCGTGTTTCGGTATGTTGGCCAATTTTCCTGCTTAATACCGAAAACCAATATAAAACAATCACTTATCTATACTTTTCTGGCCGACGTATCTGCGCGTCAGTGTTTCGGCGCCACCCCCTGGCTGCTAAAGTGCGTCCGATGTCCAGCCTAGCCGCATCCTCCCCGCCCGCCCCCTTGCCCCACGCCGTCTCCCGCCTGCGCGCTGCCCGTCTGGCGCGCAGTACCAAACCCTTTCTCGCCCGTGGCGGGCCGCGCGGCGAGCGCTGCGCCGGTTGCCGCCTGGTTCCCAGTCATTGCCTGTGCGCCTTGCGCCCGGTGGTGCCTGTGCGTGCGGGCGTGTGCCTGCTCATGGCCGACATCGAGCCGCTCAAGCCGAGCAACACCGGCTGGCTGATTGCCGATGTGGTGGCCGACACGTTCGCCTTTGGCTGGGCGCGCACGGTGGTGGAGCCGGAGTTGCTGGCGCGGCTGGCCGATCCGCAGTGGCAGCCGTATCTGGTGTTTCCGGGCGAGTTCGCGGCGCCCGAGCGGGTGGTCGGCAGCCTGCTGCCCGCTGGCGTCCCAAAAGGGCAGGATGGCCAAGACGGTGAAGAGGGTCAAGACAGTCAAGACAGTCAAGACAGTCAAGACAGTCAAGGCGATCAGAAGGATGAGAATTGTGAAGGCGGTCAGGCGCAGGCCGGCAGGCGCCCGCTCTTTGTGCTGCTGGACGCCACCTGGATCGAGGCGCGCAAGATGTTCCGCAAAAGCCCCTATCTGGACCACCTGCCGGTGCTCAGTTTGCAAAGCGAGCAGCTTTCGCGCTACCGGCTGCGCCGCTCCCAGCGCGACCATCACTTCTGCACCTCGGAGGTGGCCGCCCTGTGCCTGGAGCTGGCGGGCGAGCTGCATGCGGCGCGCACGCTGGAGGCTTACCTGGACGTGTTCACCGACCACTACCTCAAGGCCAAGCAGCAGCAGCCCGTGGACGGGGAAGACGCGGCGCACCAGCGCCTGCGAGGCCTGCATTCGGTGAGCGCCCTGTCGCATGAGCCGAGTTCCTGAAAATCCGGCTCATGATGTGCGCCGTATTGAAGGAGGAAGGGCGATCCCGCCACACGCTGACCCAAGCGGCGACAATCGGCCCTCACCCCCAAGACCCAATCAATCACCTCAAGAGCCCCAACATGACCGAAGACCTGAACCGACAGAACGAACTCAAGAAGATGGAGCTGTGCGAGCCGTGCGCTGGCATCCAGCGCAACTGGCGCCGTGCCCCCGGCCATGCCGAACTGGTGCAGGGCAACAACCGCCAGGAAAAGCGCGGGCGCGGCCTGGTCACGATCACCAGCTACCGCTGCGACCGCTGCGGCACCGCGTGGGAGTACGAGAACGACAAGGCCAACCAGCGCGCCGGCTGGTCGGTGGTGGGGCGCTAGAGCGGCGCCAAGTGAACCTGCACCTGCGCCCCTTTCGCAACGGCGACGAAGCCGCGCTGCGCGCCGTGTTTTACTCCTCGGTGCACATGCTGGCGCGCCGGAATTACAGCGCCGCGCAACTGGCTGCCTGGGCGCCGCGCCTCTACGATGGGGCGCAGTGGCGCGAGCGGGTTCGCACCAACCAGCCTTTCATCGCCGAGCTCGACGGCGCCATCGCGGGCTATGCCGATCTGCAGGCCTCGGGCTATATCGACCAGTTCTTTGTCGCGGGCGCTTATGGCGGCCGGGGCGTGGGCAAGGCGCTGATGGCGCACATTCACCAGCAGGCGAGCAGCCGTGGCACGGGCGGGCTGTTTGCCGATGTCAGCCTGACCGCCGAGCTGTTTTTCAGGAAGGCCGGTTTCGGGCTCCAGGCGCGCCAGCAGGTCGAGGTGCAAGGCGTGATGCTGGCCAATGCGCGCATGCGCAAGGCGCTGCCTGGCACGGCGGCCTGATTCGCGTCAGAATGGCGGCGAGCAGGGCGGATGTGCCGCCTGCAGCCACGCCAAGGAATCTTCTTTCATGACCGATCTGTCTGCTTTTCCCATCACCCGCAAGTGACCCGCGCAGCATCCCGAGCGGCTGCAGCTGTATTCGCTGCCCACGCCCAACGGCGTGAAGATTTCCATCCTGCTGGAGGAAACCGGCCTGCCGTATGAGGCGCATCTGGTCAGCTTCGACACCCAGGACCAGTTCTCGCCGGAGTTCTTGTCGCTCAACCCGAACAACAAGATTCCGGCCATCCTCGACCCGGACGGTCCTGGCGGGCAGCCGGTGGCGCTGTTCGAGTCCGGCGCCATCGTGCTCTACCTGGCCGAAAAGACCGGCCAGTTCCTGCCGCAGGCGCCGGCCCGGCGCTACGAGACCATCCCGTGGCTGATGTGGCAGATGGGCGGCGTCGGCCCGATGTTCGGCCAGCTGGGCTTCTTTCACAAGTTCGCCGGCAAGGACTTCGAGGACAAGCGCCCGCGTGACCGCTACGCGGCCGAGTCGCGCCGCCTGCTGGGCGTGCTGGACCAGCGTCTGTCAAGCCGCGCCTGGATCATGGGCGAGGCCTACACCATTGCCGACATCGTTGTTTTTCCGTGGGTGCGCAATCTTGTCGGTTTTTACGAGGCGGGCGATCTGGTGGGCATGGCCGATTTCCCCCAGGTCGAGCGGGCGCTGGCGGCCTTCGTGGCCCGGCCGGCGGTGGTGCGGGGGCTGGCCATACCGCCGCGCGCTTGAAACCTTGGCGGGCTTGGTCAAGCCAGCCGGCCAAGGTTTGGCGCTGGCGCCCGTCACCGCCTGTGCCAGGTATCGCAACGCCAGTCCGATGCGCTCCCGCAGCGGTCCTGCTACCTGACGCGCGGATCGTTGGGGTTGCGGTCGTGCCGGTTGCGCGCGCCATCGCCGTCGCGGTCGCGGTCCCGGTAGTTCGGAATGCCATCGCGGTCCCGGTCGCGCGGTCCATGGCCGGGGTGCTGGCGGTAGCCTCGGGGGTAGGTCGGGCCGTAGCTCGGGCTGCTGTGCCGGTAAACGGCGCTGCCCTGGATGTACACCGGCGCCGGCGTCGTCACATAGGCCGGGTCTGAGCCGCCATAGCCGTAGCCATCGTAACCGGGCGCCGGGTACACGGCGCAGCCCGACAGACCGGCAACGGCGACCAAGACAAGAAGCGTTTTCGTTTTCATAGGATTTCCTCACGCCCGTCCCTGAAGTGGCGGGCGAATTTATTGGGCGCGCAGCAGGTAACGCGGGTGTGTCGGCTTGTGCAGATGGGATGTCTGTACGTTACCAAATGTAGTGGCTGCCCGGCTGCCCCAGCGTGACGCCCGAGGCGCTGGTCCCGGGCTTGCTCGCAAGTGCAGTGTGCGGCACTCACCGCCCAGGCGCAAGCAAGAGACAAGAGACGCGCTTTTCCTACCTCTTTGGCAGAAGAAGCCTTGCGCGGCGCGTCTGGCGCGCGCACAAGACTGGGCTGATTGCTGTCACACTTGCCCGGCGTTCATCAAAAAATCCTGTTTTCCCTCCCGAAGGAGTTTTGCCCATGTTGACTTCGCCTCAAACATCCGCTGCCCGTTCTGCGCGCCGGCTGCTCAGCCAGACGCTGCTGGCCGCTGCGCTGTCCGCCCTGGCCGTGACGGCGTTGCCGGTGGCAGCGCAAGGCAGCGGCGCCAGCACCACCCCGGACACCGGCAGCACCAGCAGTGGATCGGCCGCAGGCATGCCCGGCACGATGAGTGGCACGGCCACGGGCACCAAGGTCACGCGCGAGGACAGCCTGATGATGACCAACCTGGCCCAGGCCAACATTGCCGAGATTGAAACGGGCAGGATGGCACTGGGCAAGTCCCGCAACGAGCAGGTCAGGAAGTTTGCCCAGCAGATGGTGGACGACCACACGTCGGCCTTGCAGGCGCTGCAGACGCTGGCGCAGGCCAAAGGCATCACGCTGCCGGAGGAAACCGATCTGCGGTACAAGAGCCTGGCCACGGCGCTCAAGATGATGTCGGGCAACACCTTTGACAACCAGTATCTCAAGCGCGTGGGCATCAATGCGCATCAGCGCACCATCGAGCTGCTGCAAAAAGCCCAGAGCGACTCCAAGGACACGGAGGTGCAGGCCTTGGTCACCAAGATGCTGCCGAGCGTTCAGGGCCATCTGCAGATGGCCCGGCAGATCGTCGTCCAGATGACGGGCGCCTCCGGCAGGGCGGCGTCGTCAGCGCGCTGAGGCGCTGCGGGCGTTGTCCTCGCGCCCCGGGCGCTCGGTAAGACCGAACATCGCGCTGACCGGGCGCGTTTCCGGCAGCACATAGATCACGCCGGGCGCGGCGCCCAGAGTGGGCTTGACCAGCCGGTCATAAAAAGCAGTGGGCACATTCACGCAGCCATAGCTGATGCGGTTGTCGCTGGCGTCCGGCGTGGCCAGGCGCTGCAGGCGCCGCTCGGCCTGGTTGCTGGCGCGCACCCGGTGCAGGGAGACGGCGACGTCGTAGCTGATCCAGACAATGTCTTCGCCGTGGAGATTGCGCCCCGGCTCGGAGACGAAGCGCCCCGCCGGCGTGGTGCGCTCATGCGGCTGGATGCTGGCCATGCTGCGCTCGCCGATGCCGGGCACCGAGTCATCGCCCAGCGCCTTGCCCAGCAGCACCGGCGAGGCGCCGCGCCTGGCGCCGGCGCTGTCAAAGACATGCAGCAGGGCCGCCTTTTTGTCGATGATCGCAAACGGCAGGCCCTGGTTGTCGCCGCTGACGCGGATCCACTCGATCAACTGGTTTGCGTCCGAGCTTTCGGGCCAGGCACCGGCCTGCCGGGCCGTCACGGGCGCCTGGCCGCCCGCCGTCGCCACGCCCGCCACGGACAGGCACAGCACGGCCACAAGACCCATCGCACCCCGGCAGCCGGGCCACGCAGCGCGGCGCCGGGAAAAACTCTTCAACAAGTTGGCACGTTTGTCAGTCATGGAAAACGGATGGTAAAGCAATCGGTGCCCGCTTGAAAACACGTCCAGCCACTAG
>JALYRU010000039.1 GCA_030855235.1 Pseudomonadota bacterium | reverse complement strand
TTGCTCACTGCCAAGGACCTCGTGCGCGGCTGCGTGGCGCTCAGTGTGGGGTGGTGGAATTGCATGTACCGCTTGTCGCCACACCTCGTGGCATGTGTGCGCACCTTGGCTCTCACTGGCATCGCTGGCCGAGCGCGCGTCGCTGAGCGCGACCTGCTTATCCTGACTGCGTTCCTTCGCCCACTATGAGTGATCCTTTCGACATGAAGCGGTCGGGCCCGCCCTCGCCCGGTGACGACGGTGTTCTCTCCCTTCGCAATACCGGCGTTGGGCTCGCGCTGGATGATAGCGATGCCGACCCCTCTCCCCGCGACGCCGATGTTGAACTTGTGCTGGACGACAGCCACGTCCGCGGCGTCCGCACTGTGGTGGCTCAGGCGGCTGCCGCAGACACTGGGGTCCTTCGAGTTGCTACCCTCAACGTGAGCCAGGGGTTGCAACGCAAGCTCCACCTCCTGCTTCCGTGGGCGACGAGTGCTGATTTCCATGTGCTGGCGGTGCAAGAGGCTGGCCTCTGTGTGCCCTCCAGCATCGTGCAAGCGTGCAATTTCAACATGTTCATCGCTCCGCATGCACATGCGGGGTGCGCATTATTTGTGTCCGCCGCGTTGATGCCGTGCGTCGAGCGCTCGCATGAGAGTGCCGGCGGCCGTGCGAATGCAGTGGTGCTCGTCACTGGAGGCTCCACGACGATGATCGTCAACGTGTACATGCCCACCAACCTCGACCGCGTGCCCGAAGACTCGGCCACGGCTCTGGAGTGCGTGGCTGTCTACGACGAAGTGCTGCGGTGGGCGGATTTGCTTCCGATCGATGCGCGTGTCGTCATCATGGGCGACTTCAACGAAACTATTTCGCCGCGTGACCGATCCGAGCATCGACGTGGTGTCCGCCGCAATCGCTTCGTTCGCCAACTTGCCGACGCTGGTTATGTGGACGCGTTTCGGGCCTGCGTTGCCCGACACGATGATGATGGCTGGACATGTTTTACTCCTCTGTCGCACAGTGAGGTAGCGGCCGCGAGATTGGATCAGATATGGTGCCAAGGCTTTCCTGACAACTTCGTGCTCGATGCGAGCGTCGTAGCGGCGCCCATCCGTACGTCGCATCGCGCTGTGGCTGCCGAGCTGCGGTCCAGCCTGGTTGCGATCGATCACCATCAGCAGGCCCTGCGGTCCCTACCCGACATGCGCAAGGCAACCGACGAGCAACGCGAGCGGAGCGTTGCAATCATGCACGCCTGGGCTGCTGGCTCCGGCATCAACAAGCAGCTTGAGGCGGCGACTGTCGCAGACCTTGACAGGGTCACAGAGCAACTTATTGCCGCTGCGCATCGTGCGTGTGTGCCGCTGCCACGCACTCATCGCCGTCCCTTCATGAGCACCACGCGCGTCGACCTGGCCAAACGGTGTGGGAGACTGCGCCGGCTGCGCACGCTTCTTCGATTGCCTGATGAACACTTCAGCCCAGAGCTGCTGCCGCATCTGGTGCAGGCGTGCGGACGCGACCTGGACTCGTGCTATGAATCCCTTGGCTACGTTATCGACGATCGGGCCCAATGGAATGAAGCAGTCGGCCGGCGGCTTAACGAGCTGCGTCGAGCCGAGCGTGAAGAGGTGAAACGCATGCGGGCCGCGCCGCGCGATTCGGACCCTTGGAACAAGAATCCCGCTGCCTTCGTGCGACAAATGTTACACGGCGAGCGCGCAGGCCCCCTCGCATCGGTGATCGACCCGGAGGACGGCTGTCTGAAGGTCTCACCCGACGACGTGAAGCGTGTTCTGCACACGCACTACACGCGAGTCTTTGCGGCAACGTCGCGCACCGCCGCTCGCCCCGCGTGGGTGGAGTCGCAGTATGCGCCGCGCAAGAACATCGATCCGCGCTGGTATGATGGTCTGATGGAGAAGGTGGCGCCAGATGAAATCAAATGTGCCATCGCGGACGCTGACTACGTCACCGCTGCTGGTGTTGACGACATCAGCGCGGGCGTTTGGAAGTTACTGTGCCAGTCTGAGAATGTGCGCGACACGCTTGCCCGTTATGTCTCCGCAGTTCTGCGAGTGCATGTGATGCCCAGTGTAGGCAAGCGTTCCGTCATCGTGCCCATCAGCAAGAAGGTCAATGGTGGCAAAGGCCTGGACAACGTTCGTCCCATCTCGCTGCAGTGTGCGCTCACTAAGCTTATTACCAAGATCCTCGCGACGCGATTAGGTTCGATGCTCGCCAAGAATCGAATCCTGCATTCGGCTCAAGAAGGGTTCCTACCCGGTGGTCAGTCGGCAGCGTGTATCGATGTACTGCTGGATATTGTGGAGCAGACTCATGAAGCCAGCGAGCCGCTGCACATGATTTTCTATGATCTTATGCAAGCGTACGACACGATGCGGCATGACGATCTGCTGCTCTCGTTGCGTCGCCTCCGCCTTCCGACGGCATTTATTGACTTCATTGAAGATTCCATGAGTGGCCTCGTGTCGTCGGTGCGGTGTGCGCATGGGACCACCGCTGATATTGCCGTGCGCCGCTCGGTGCGTCAGGGCGATCCGCTCGCTCCGCTGCTCTTCGTTTGTTTTCTTGACTCCCTGCACTCGGGTCTTCACAGCAACCCTCTCTATGGCCACATCTGCGATGGCATGCGTGTGTCGCGAACTACTGCTGCTGTCGCCTCCAAAGGCTTCGCCGACGACACTGTCGTGCTGAGTGCATCCATGAATGGTTTGCGCCGTCTGCATCACTGGGCATGTGTGTGGGTGCGATGGCATTGCATGCGTTTCCATGTCAAGAAGACAGTGCTCATCTCTCAGACGGCAGGCGGTGAGATCATCGCCAACCATCACATCCGGATCGATGGTCACGTGCTTGTGCCGGCGCCCCCCTCGGCCGCCGTCGGGTACCTGGGTGCGCTGCTACGTCTCGACCTGCGCGCGGACGTGCAGTCTGCAGACATCGCGCAGCGCATCGGTCGTTTCTGCGCGGCGTTGCGGCGGCATCAGCTCCGCGTGGACCGGGCGATTTTCGCCGTCAATACGTTCCTCATTCCATCGCTGGCATACGCAATGGCCTTTGTACAACCTTCCAAGCGCGAGGCGTCGGGTTGGGACAAGCAAGTTGCGCTTGCTGTCATGAATCTATGCGGTGACGACGTGGTGCGCCGTATGAAGCCAGAAGCGTTGGCTGCCATCACGGGTCTCGTCCTTCCCTCTTACCATGAGCAAGTGATTAAAATCAGCGAAACCTACATCCGGCTCAACAGCGAGTGTGCGGCTGGTCTCTCGGCACGTGCACGGTGGGACAAGTTGCACCGCGGCAGCGCCACCAGCAACCGGCTGCGTCGTGTGCTGACGTGTGCAGCCACGTTTGGGCTCGAACTCACCCGCACAGCGAAACGTGCTCGTCTCTGGCATGATTCACCAAGGCTACCAGCTGCAGCGCGCGTCTTGAATTTTGAGGTCGACGGCCATCCATGCAGCGCTGTCCAGGATGTGTACGGCTGCTGGGGAAGTGACACGTCGGGCTGGCCAGCCATCACCATGTGTACCGACGGGAGCGTGCAGGGCAAGGGCCCGTTCGAGGCCTCCGGCTGGGCGGTGTTCTTTCTGGATGATTGGTTTGCGGCGAATTGGGCAACGATTCCTGCCGAGGGCCAATTCAACGCGGGCACATTACAGGGTGCCACCTACATGCACGGCCGCGTGCCCATGTCGCATGGTGCCGGCGTGTTCGATGCCGAGTTACAGGCTATTGCACGCGGTCTCGGCGCTGTCCCCATCACCTGCGATGTCACCATCTACACCGACTGCGACTCGGCTATTGCTGCGCAGAATCGCTATGATTCCGCCATTGGTGAGCGTGCCTTGCTCCGGACCAGCGGCAGACAGTGGCTGTCGCTCATTTGCCGCCTGTGCCGCCGCCGCGCAGAGGCAGGAGCTAGCACGCAGTTCCTGTGGGTGGGTGCTCACTCGGATCTCAAATCGCGTGCCCATGTCGGCAATCGAATCGCTGATGAGCTCGCCAAGCGCGCGAGTGCTATTGGCGCAGCGCCTCCTCGCGGTGCCCAACTACCTCTGGAACAGGAAGATGTCTGGCTCTCTATGTACCATCTCGATGTTGATACCGGCCAGCGCGGCCGTCTTGCTACTGGCGACCCTCGCAAGGTGTGTATCCGGCGTGCTCGAGAGTGCGCACTCGCCGAGTGGCGCGCGTCTGCTACCCAATCTACATTCTCTCACCCTGATGCTGGCTACGAGGAGCTGTGGCTCTGCATTCGCACCCTGCGCCCTGTGCTGGCGTCCGAGGTGCTGCTTTTCCTCACTGATACCTGCCACTGGCGTCGGGCCGCCGACGGTTCAGTTGGCGCTGCGCACTGCAATCCCTGCAACGTCACCTGCAACGTCTCCCACCTCATGTGCTGCCCAGCGTTGCAACGCCGTCGTGCGGATGCGGCGCTGTCAGTCTGCGATGTGCTCGAGGATGCGCACTGGCGGCCCAGCGCTCCTCTTCGCGCTGCATGCCAACGATGGCGTGCCATGCGGCCACTGGACGTGCGCACAATGCTTGTTCATCTTCGGCTAGCCAGTGGCGATGCTGCCTCTGGCGGAGTTATCGCTGCGGCGTTCGGCGCCTTTCGTGCCGATGCCGCTCATGCATTCCAGCGCGTCTGGAAGGTCGAGCCTGAGCATCTCGATCGACTTCGCTGTGCCCTGTTCGTTGCCGCGAGCCGGTCGTGGGTGAACCGCGCACGTTAGCTTCTTCTAGCCCGTAGCGCATCTTGCGCCCCCTGTGTTGTCTCGA
>JALYRU010000003.1 GCA_030855235.1 Pseudomonadota bacterium | reverse complement strand
ACGGCTTCCTCGATGGCGATTTCGTCAAACGGATTCATGCTCATCTTGACGTTGGCAATATCGACGCCGGTGCCGTCGGACTTGACACGGACTTTGACGTTGTAATCGACGACTCGCTTGACGGGTACCAGGACCTTCATGACAGGGCTCCAAATTTATTAATTGACGTTGACGTAAACGTAAGGCATCTATTCTATGCTGCGTCATCCGCAGCTGTCATGCCGGTGTCAGTTTTTCCAGCTGCGGCGGCTTGGCATCGGCGCACGCCGTGGCGTGAGTATGAACCACCCGCTGCGGGTAGGGAATCTCGATGTGATTTTCGCGCAAGGCTTTGAGGATGGCCAGGTTGATGTGCGAGCGCAGGTTCTGCAGGCCGTTTTCCGGGTCGGCGACCCAGTAGTTCAGGGTGAACTCCAGGCCGTCGGCGCCGAAATTGGTCAGGTTCACGCCCGGCGCCGGCTCGGCCAGGACCCGTGCCTGGCTGGTGGCCGCCGCCAGCAGCAGGCGCATCACCAGCGCCTCGTCGCTGTCGTAGCCCACCGATACCACGGTGGAGCTCAAGACCTGTGAATCGGTGAGCGAGAGGTTTTCAATGCGGTTGCTGATGAACATCTCGTTGGGCACGATGGACTCGCGCCCCGAGGCCGCCCGCACCACGGTGTAGCGCGCCTTGATGTCGGTGATGCGCCCCTCGAAGGTATCGACCCGCACGCTGTCGCCGATGCGCACGCTGCGCTCGGCCAGCATGACGAAGCCGCTGACGTAGTTGGCCACGAGCTTTTGCAGGCCCAGGCCTACGCCCACGCCAATCGCGCCGCCCAGCACCGACAGGGCGGTCAGGTCGATGCCCACCGAGGACAGCGCCAGCAGCAGGCCGACAAACATCAGCGCGATGCGGCTGGCGTTGCTGACGGCCTTGCGCAGCGACAGCTCGCTGCCGGTGGCCGCATGCAGCAGGCGCGTTTCAAGGGCCGCGGAAATCCACAGCGTGATCAGCAGCACCACGCCGGCCGTCAGCGCGCCCTCCAGCATGGTGCGCACCGACAGGGTGGAGGCGCCGACCTTCCACTTGATCTGGTCCAGCTCTTCGAGAATGACGGGCAGCAGGCCGCTGACCCACAGCACCATCAGCGCCCAGGCGAGCCAGGAAAAGGTGCGCTCCAGCGCGCGCACCACCGGCGCATCCTTGAAAGCCACCTGCAGCACCTTGACGCTCAGGCGGATGACGGCCAGCGCCAGCAGCACCGGAATGGCGATCCTGAACAAGGCCAGTGTGAACAGCGGCGCCAGCAAGCCCTTGACGATATAGGCCAGCAGCAGCAGCAGCAGGGGAAACAGCACGCCATCGACCAGGCGCCGCCCGAACAGGATGGACGAGTCACTGCCGCCATGGCGCAGATGGCTGACCCCACGCGCCAGCAGCCAGGTCAGCAGCCAGGCCAGCAGCACGCAGCCGGCCAGGGCGGCCAGCTCCGTCAGTGCGGTGGGCTGGGTGATGGCGTCAAACCAGGCGCCGATGTCCTTGATGGGGTACGTGGCAGCGGGAAGCGTCATCGCACTCACGGCACTCATCACATTCATGGCGCGGCCACCGGCCACTGGGGATTCCTCTTCTCGATGAAAGCCTGCACGCCTTCCTGCGCGACCGGATGCATCATGTTGCAGGCCATGGTCTGGCCGGCCAGCTGGTAAGCGGCCTCGATGCCGGTTTCGCGCTGCTGGTAGAACAAGGCCTTGCCCATGGCCACGGCTTCGCGCGGCTTGGCGACAATCGCGGCGACCAACTTTTCCACCTCGGCGTCCAGCGCTTCAGCGGGCACCACCCGGTTCACCAGACCGCGGCTTTGCGCCTCCCCGGCGGTGATGAATTCCCCGGTCAGCAGCATTTCCATGGCCTGCTTGGCCGGCATGTTGCGCACCAGGGGCACGCTGGGCGTGGCGCAAAAGAGACCCACATCGATGCCGTTGACGCCAAAGCTGGCATCGACGGCGGCCACGGCCAGATCGCTTTGCGCCACCAGCTGGCAGCCGGCCGCCGTGGCCAGCCCGTGCACCTGGGCAATCACCGGCACCGGCAGGTGCTGGATGCTGAGCATCATGCGGGTGCACTGGGCAAACAGCTTCTGGTAATAGGCCAGCTCCGGGTGGGCGCGCATTTCCTTGAGGTTGTGGCCGGCGCAAAACGCCCGGCCCTGCGCCGAGAGCACCACGACGCGGGCCGATGCATCCTGGGCGATCAGGTCCAGCGCCGCCTGCAGCGCGCCCAGCATCTCCTCGCTGAGCGCATTGAAGCTGGCCGGCCGGTTCAGGACCAGGCGATGAACGCCGCGCCCGTCTTGCGTATGAAGAACCGGCAGCGAAAGGTCAGAAAAAGTAACAGTCATAAAAAATCCTATAAATCCGCCAGCACCCGGATATGCGCCTCGACGCTGCGCCCGAGCGCGCTCAGGCTGTAGCCGCCTTCGAGCACCGAGACGATGCGCCCTTTCGAGTAGCGCCGGGCCACGTCCTTGATGCGGCTGGTGATCCAGGCGTAATCCTGCTCGACCAGGCCCATCTGGCCCAGGTCGTCCTCGCGGTGCGCGTCAAAGCCGGCGCTGATGAAGATCATCTCGGGCTTGAACTCTTCCAGGCGCGGAATCCACATCATCTCGATCAGCTCGCGCACCTCCATGCCCTTGGTGTAGGGCGGCAGCGGCAGGTTCACCATGTTGGCGCCCTGGTTCTCCGTGCCGCTGAAGGGAAACAGCGGGTGCTGGAAAAAGCTCACCATCAAAATCCGGTCATCGCCCCGGATGATGTCCTCGGTGCCGTTGGCGTGATGCACATCAAAATCGACAATCGCCACGCGCTTCAAGCCATGGCGCTCCAGCGCGTACTTGGCGCCAATGGCGGCGTTGTTGAAAAAGCAAAAACCGAAAGCCTTGTTGTGCTCGGCATGGTGACCGGGCGGGCGCACGGCGCAAAAAGCGTTTTCCATCTCGCCGGCGATCACCGCGTCGGTGGCCGCGATCACCGCGCCGGCCGCGCGCAGCGCCGCTTTCCAGGTGTGCACGTTCATCGAGGTGTCGGGGTCGATCTGGACGTGCTCCGGGCCACCGGCCAGGATGTCGTCGGCCAGCTGGTCGCTCAGGCCCCGGATGGCCGCCACCAGCATGCGGTCGTGCGCCAGTTCGATGTCCACCAGCGGCGCCGGCGGGGCTTCGCGCCGGTCCAGCGCATTGCCCACGCCGCTGATCAGGAGCTGGTCTTCGATGGCATCGAGCCGCGCCGCGCACTCCGGATGCCCGGGGCCCATGTCATGTTTCCAGCAGTCCGGATGCGTGAAATAGCCAGTCGTGTTCATAGTGGGTAATTTTTGTAAAAAAATTGCGTTATCGTTCAAGACATGCACGTCAAAGAAAAACTTCAAGCGCTTCTAAATCAGCTTAACACGGTCATTGTGGGAAAAACATCCCAGGTCAGCGACTGCGTGGCCTGCCTGCTGGCCGGCGGCCACCTGCTGATCGAGGACGTTCCCGGCGTGGGCAAGACCACGCTGGCCCATGCGCTGTCGCGCTCGTTCGGCCTGCAGTTCTCGCGGGTGCAGTTCACCGCCGACCTGATGCCCACCGACCTCTCGGGCGTATCGATCTACGAGCGCCAGAAGGAAAGTTTTGTGTTTCACCCCGGCCCGGTGTTTGCCCAGGTGCTGCTGGCCGACGAGATCAACCGCGCCAGCCCCAAGACGCAAAGCGCTTTGTTAGAGGCCATGGAGGAAAAGCAGGTCACCATCGAAGGCCAGACGCGAGCGCTGCCCCAGCCCTTCTTTGTGATTGCCACGCAGAACCCGCACGACCAGCTCGGCACCTACGCCCTGCCCGAGTCGCAGCTGGACCGCTTTCACATGCGCATCTCCCTGGGCTACCCGGACCGCGCCGCCGAGCGCGAGCTGCTGCGCGGGGGCGACCGGCGCGAGCTGGTCGAGCGCCTGCCGCCCGTGCTGACGCTGCCCGAGTTGCAGGCGCTGCAGCAACTCGTGCAGCAAGTCCACGCCGCCGATCCGCTGCTGAACTACATGCAGGATTTGCTGGCCGCCACGCGCTCGGGCCGCTGGTTTTTGCAGGGCCTGAGCCCGCGCGCCGGCCTGGCCATCATGCGCGCGGCCAAGGCGCAGGCCTTTCTGAGCGGGCGTGATTATGTCGCGCCCGACGACATCGCCGCCATCCTGCCGCAAACCGCCGCGCACCGCCTGATTCCGGTCAGCAATGCGGGTCGGGGCGCGGTCGAGCAGGTGCGCGCCATGCTGGACGCCGTGCCGCTGCCATGAGCGCCGCCGCTGTTCGCCCTGAAGCGCCGGCCTTGCCCCCGCGCGAAAGCGCCCTGGACTCGGCGCGAACGGCCGCCCTCCACCCGTTCAGAACCCTGCGCGCGCGTTTTCGCCGCTGGTTCGAGTCGCGCCTGGCGTTGGCCGACAGCGTCCAGCTGACCCAGCGCACGGTCTACATCCTGCCCACCCGGCCCGGGCTGATGCTGGGCCTGACCCTGGTAGTGCTGCTGGTGGCCTCGATCAACTACCAGCTCAGCCTGGGCTACCTGCTGACGTTCTTGCTCGCCGGCACCACGCTGGTCGGCATGCATGTCTGCCACGGCACGCTGCGCGGCCTGGCTATGAACCTGACGCCGCCGCCGCCCCAGCATGCGGGGGCGACCACCACGGTGGACATCAAGCTGACCAATACACGCAAGTCCATCCGCCACGGCATCGGCCTGAGCCTGCTCGATCCGCAGGCCGCCGACGGGCAACACGACAAGGAACCGCACTGGGCCTGGACCGATGTGCCCGCGCAGGGCACCAGCGTGGTGCAGGTGGCTTTCACCCCGCCCCGGCGCGGCCTGCACCGCCTGCCCACGCTCACGGCCGAAACCCGCTTTCCGCTGGGCACCTTCCGGGTCTGGACGGTCTGGCGGCCCGCCGCCCAGGTCATGGTCTATCCCGCGCCCGAGCCCAGCGCACCGCCGCTGCCGCCCGGCGAGCCGCGCTCCCAAGGGGCAGGCTCGGCCGCGCGCGCCCAGAGCAGCGGCGAATTCGACGGCGTGCGCGCCTACCGGCGCGGCGATCCACTCAAAAACGTGCTCTGGAAAAAAGCCGCCAAGGCCGACGACCAGGGCAACGGCCTGGTGGTGCGCGACACCCAGCAGGTCCAGCGCCATGAACTCTGGCTCGACATCCGCCAAGCCGGCCCCCTGGGGCTGGAGCAAAAGCTCTCGCGCCTGTGCGCCTGGGTGCTGCAAGCTGAAAAGCTCGGCCTGGACTACGGCCTGCGCCTGAGCGCGCTGGAAATCGCGCCGGGCAGCGGCCAAGCGCACCAGCGCCATTGCCTGGAGGCGCTGGCCACATGCTGACGCCCCCCTTGAGGCTGCAGCCGACCCTGCGCACGCTGCCCCGCGACAGCCGCGACACGCTGTTTTTGCTGGTCGTCATTGCCTGGGTGCTGCTGCCGCAGACCCCCCATCTGCCGCTGTGGTGCAGCGTCGGGGCCGGCGTCGTGCTGCTCTGGCGCAGCGCGCTGGCGCTCAAGGCCCGCCCCCTGCCGGGCAAGGTGTGGCTCGTGGTGCTGCTGGGCCTGACCCTGGCCGCCACCTACGCCACGCACAGCACCCTGCTCGGGCGCGACGCCGGGGTCACGCTGCTGGCGGTGCTGCTCACGCTCAAGACGCTGGAGCTGCGCGCCCGGCGCGACGCGTTCGTGATTTTCTTTCTCGGCTTTTTTTGCATGCTGAGCAATTTCTTCTACTCCCAGTCGCTGCTGACGGCCTTCAGCATGGTGCTCGGCCTGCTCGGGCTGCTGACCGCGCTGGTCAACGCCCACATGCCCGTGGGCAAGCCGCCCCTGCTGCAAGCTGCCAGGACTGCCGGCGCGATGGCCCTGCTGGGCACGCCCATCATGCTGGTGCTGTTTTTGCTGTTTCCCCGGATGGCGCCGTTGTGGGGCGTGCCCAGCGATGCCATGACCGGTCGCAGCGGACTCAGCGGCAGCATGGAAGTGGGCAGCGTGGCCACGCTGGCGCTCAACGAGAACGTGGCCATGCGCCTGCGCTTCGAAGGCCAGGCGCCGCCCCAGCGCGAGCTGTACCTGCGCGGGCCGGTGCTGTCCGGTTTTGATGGCCGCCAGTGGCGCTCACCGCGCTTCAGCTACGCCTCGCGCTACGGCGTCACGGACAAGCTGAGCGTTTCCGGCACCCCGGTGCGCTACGAAGTCACGCTGGAGCCAACCCAGCAGCCCTGGCTGTTTGTGCTCGAAGCGGCGCCCGAAGGCCCGCAACTGCCCGGCTACAGCGCCTTCATGCAGCCCGACCTGCAGTGGAAAACGGACCGCCCCATCACCGAGCTGGTGCGCTACCGGGCCACCAGCTACCCGCAGTTCAGGCACGGCCCGCCGCAGCCGATGGTGGGCCTGCAGGAGTTTGTCGATCTGCCGCCCGACTTCAACCCGCGCACCCTGGCGCTGGCCGCCGAGATCCGCAACGACCCGCGCCACGCCCAGGCCAGCGCCGCTACCCTGGTAGAGGCGGTGATGGAGCGGCTGCGCACCGGCGGCTACAGCTACACGCTGGAGCCCGGGGTGTACGGCCGGCACACGGCGGACGAATTCTGGTTTGACCGCAAGGCCGGCTTTTGCGAGCACATCGCCTCCAGCTTCGTCATCCTGATGCGGGCGATGAACATCCCGGCGCGCATCGTCACCGGTTACCAGGGCGGCGAGCTCAACGGCGTGGACGGCTTCTGGGTGGTGCGGCAAAGCGACGCCCATGCCTGGGCCGAAGTCTGGCAGGCCGGGCTGGGCTGGGTGCGGGTCGATCCCACCTCGGCCGTGGCGCCGGGGCGCACCGGCGCCTTCCAGCGGCTGTCGGCGCCGCAGGGCTTTGTCGGACAGGCCTTCGACAGTTTCAGCCCCACCCTGGCGGCCCAGCTGCGCGCCACCTGGGAAGCGCTCAACAACGGCTGGAACCAGTGGGTGCTCAACTACACCCAGGGCAAGCAGTTCAAGCTGCTCAAAAACATCGGTTTCGAGTCGCCCAGCTGGGAAGACCTGAGCTACCTGCTGAGCGGCATCATCGCGCTGGCGGCGCTGGGCGGGGGCGGCTGGACGCTGTGGGAGCGCCTGCAGCACGACCCGTGGCTGCGCCTGCTGGGCCAGGCGCGCAGGCGCCTGGCCCAGGCCGGCCTGGAGAGCACGCCCGCCACCTCGCCGCGCCAGCTGGCCCGGCTGGTAACGGCACGCTACGACAGCACCCCCCAGGCGCAGGCACTGCAAGACTGGCTGATGCGCCTGGAAATGCAGCGCTACGGCGCCACCAGCGCCACGCCCGCCAGCCAGGGCCGGCAACTGAGGCTTTTGAAGCAGCAACTGAGCCGCCTGAGCTGGCCTGCTTAGAATCGGGCTCCGGCCGCCAGGCTCACCCTATTTTTCTGCATGACTCTTCAAAAACCGTTTTCCCGCCTGAAACTTGCCACCGTTTTAACCGCCTGCCTGGTCGCTGCAGCCTGCACCAGCGAGCCAACATTGCGCCAGGACAAGGCAGCGACCGACACGCCCACCGCACAGCTTCAGCCCCCAGCACCGCCCCAGCCCAAGGCCCAGACGCAGCCCCCAGCCCAGACGCCGCCCGAGCCGCAGGCCCAGGACGGCGCCTACGCCGCCCGCCCCGAAGCCATGGCCTTTGCCGACGCGCTGGCCAGCCGCCACAACCTGGACCCGGCGTGGGTGCGCCAGGCCATTGGCCAGTCGCGCTTTAACGCCACCGTCTCGCGGCTGATGCAGCCGCCCACCAAGACCTTCGTCAAAAGCTGGCGCGTTTACCGCAGCCGCTTCATCGACCCGGTGCGCATCAAGGCGGGCGTGCGCTTCTGGCAGGCGAACCAGGCCACGCTGGCGCGCGCCGAAAAGGCGTACGGCGTGCCGCCCGAGATCCTCGTCGGCATCATCGGCGTGGAAACCATCTACGGCCGCGACACCGGCAGCTTTCGGGTGCTCGACGCGCTGATGACGCTGGGTTTTGACTTTCCCGCCAGCCACCCGCGCGCGCCAGAGCGCAGCGCCTATTTCAGGGGCGAAGTCGAGCAATTCCTGATCCTGCAAAGCCACACGCGAACTGACCCGCGGGAGATCAAAGGCAGTTATGCCGGCGCGATGGGCATGCCCCAGTTCATGCCGTCGAGCTGGGCCCGGCACGCGGTGGACTTTGATGGCGACGGCACGATTGACCTGTGGAACAGCCCGGCCGACGCAATCGGATCGGTGGCGAGCTACTTCAAGGCGCACGGCTGGCAAAGCGGCATGCCCACGCACTACCCGGTGCGTTTTGACACCAGCCGCCTGGACCTGGCCACACTGATGGCGCCCGACATCCTGCCCACCTTCAGCGTGGACAGTTTCACCGCCAAGGGGGCCGTGCTGCAAGGCCCGGCGCTGGCGCACCCAGGCCCGCTGGCGCTGATCGAACTGCTCAACGGCGCGGACGGACCGAGCTATGTGGCGGGGACGGAAAATTTCTATGCGATCACCCGCTACAACTGGAGCAGCTACTACGCCATGGCGGTGATCGAGCTGGGGCAGGAAGTGGCGGCGCGGCTCAAGCCGTGAAGTTGCCCGGCAAGAGGCCTGGGTGTGCAGGATTAGGAACTGCTCGACCTTGCCCCTGAAATAGGCGCTGCGCTCTGGCGCGCGCGGGTGGCGAGCCTGCCCACTTGCGGCGCCGAACAACAGCCTTGCTGCACACACCCAGGCTCTGACTTGACACGCCGTGTTACAGAGCATCTCACGGTCAAGGTTGACAGGCCAGGGTCCGGGGCCTATAAAAAACACAGGCCTGCACCTACGGTAAGCGATGAATCTGGAGAAATTCCCAAGGCTACATGAGGCGTGCGGGCAAGAAGTCCGGCGTTGCGGGCTGCTTTCAGCAGGATCTGCTTATTCCGGACAAATGCCAGACCAATTTCCAAAGGAGAGCGTCATGAAAGCTTCGAAATTGATTTCGATGCCCGTCGCTGCCGCCATGTGTGTTGCCCTGTCGGCAAGCCCGATAGGCGCAGGAGCGGCCGAGTCGGGATCGGACCAGGCCTTCAATGAAATGATCGGGACGATGGCCCCCCAGGACACCGGTTCCAAGTGGTTTGATCACTACGTCGCGGAACTGAACCAGCAAATTGCGCTTCAGCAAGAAACGCAGCCCTATGGCGCCGCCGGTCCGGAGGGGCCGCTTGACGGATTCAACGGCTACGTGGCCGGCTTTCGGATGCCGGACACCGGTTCGAAGTGGTTCAACAATTACCTTGAGGCACTCAACCTTGAGATCAGGCAGAGGCAGCAATGGATGCCTCCCGGCCCCTAGCCATGCAGCGCGCGTGCCCTCCAGCGCTTGAAGTTCGCGGTGGGCAATGCTTAATCTCCAGCAGGTCCATTCATGGCGTTGCGGGAAGCCAGCGCAGCACTTGCCAGTTTTTCCCCGGGTGACTCGCCGGCGTCCATTCCGGCGACCTGCCCGCCTTGCGGCAGGCCAAACAGTTCAATCACCTGATCGGGCAGGGTCCTGTCAGGGCTGGCCGCCTGCCAGTCCGCCACGTAGTGCGCAAACGGTTTGCCGGCACTGTTCCTGCCAGGGTTCAGGTAGGCAATCGAGCGCCACAGTCCGGGGTCCGCCTCGAACAATGGCAGCAGGCTGGCGGCCACCAGTTCGTTTTTTTCGCGCAAATAGGGACTCTCACGCAAGGAGGCTGTGTTGTGCGCATACCAGTCGCGCAAGGACTGGCCGACAGGCAGTTGGCGGTGCGCCTGCCCCATCAGATGGTCGGCATAGGCGGAAAACATGCCGGCGTCACCCGCCCAGTTGCGAAGCGGGGGATTCGTTTCCCAGGCGGCTGCGAGCCGGCGCAGGGTGAACAGGGAAGCGGTCTCGCACAGCGCCTCCTCGAACCACTGATTGCCCTCGTTCACTTTGTCCTCGCCGATGGCCTCCTTGTGGTCGAAATTGGACAGCACATGGCACAGTTCGTGGGAGAACTGAAACACGTACTGGAACCACCGCTCGTCCCTGGCGCTGAGCTGGATGACATACTGCCCGTCCACGCCACGCTCATACAGCACCCTGGGCGAGCCGCTGCGGGGAATCACGCGGATGCTGATCTCGCCTCTGGAAGGCCCGACATGCGCCAGGAGTTCGCCCGCAGCCGATTCGAGCACCTGCGCAATGTCCCGCACATCCGCACGCCCCCAGTTCCCCGGCGCGACATCAATGGCGATGGAGCGTTTTTTCGACACCTGCCCCTTGCGCGCCGTTCCCGGCAGTTCCATGCCATCGAGCTTGGCGGTGGCGCCGACATGCATGGACGCCGACGCCCAGAGCATGAAAAGCGCAAGCTTGCAAACCCGCGCAACCGACCTTAAAGCACTCATGACAAAAGCTCCACATCATCGCCAGGACCGCCGGAAAGCAAAAGCTTTCCGCGCCTCCCGAAGGAAACACCCGAACGGGACAGCCAGCGTTTCCGGCGTCATCCGCAAGTGCCGTCAAGTTTAGCGGGCCGCCCTTGTCCCCACAAGAGCGCTTTTCTGGATGGTCGCGCCGGGCGCGCGCACCTCCCGTCACTCCACCAGACGAACCTGCCCGTCAATCTCCACGGCGATTTCCGAGGCGATCAGCCGGCCGACCGCTTCGCTGGCCCTTGCCTGGGCTTCCTCGGAGATGCGGCTCATGCCCAGGAACTGGCAGACCGAGCGCGCGGCGTCCTGCCGGGCCGAGGCACCGGCCTGCTGCAGGACGTGGTGGGCCAGCGCGGCAAGTTCCTCAAGGGAGACCTCGTCAACATGGCGCCGCGACAGTTCGCTGGCGTCCGCGATGCGAAACTGCTCCCACGACTGCGTATCGGAGCCGGCCGGCCAGTAAAAAATCGCCTCCTCCTCGATGGTGCGAACGAAGCGCTCAGGCGTGAGCGTCCTGAGCCGCTCGGCCACCTTTGCACTCGTGCGCTCCAGCCCCCAGGCGCGGGCCACCTTGCGAAACAAGCTGCCTTCGGTCAGCGGGCCTTCGGTTTCAATCACGAGGCCCAGTTGCTCGATCAAGGCCTCTGAAGCCGCCGGGTCATAAAACAGCTGCGGGTCGCCGCCGGCCAGGCTCGCCGGGCGGTAGATGGCCAAGGCGCCTGAAGCGCCGGGCATGGCGCTGCTTTCACCAGGCATGGCCGTGCTTTCAAATTCCGGCTGGGTGCCCTCCCCGCCCGGCAAGTCAGGCCCGCCGGGATCGCTTGGCTCCGCATCCGCATCCACATCCGCATCCACATCCGTGTCCGTGTCCCTGTCCCTGTTGATGTCTTTATTCATGTCGGTGTCCAGGCCCAATCCGGTATCGCCGGTCTGCGGCTCCAGTGCGGTTTCAGCCGTGGCCGCAGGGGCCAGCGCCTGGGCAGGCCCAACGTCTTCACGCTCATTTTCGGCGGCAGCCAGCGCCAGGATCTCCTGCAGCCGCAGCGTGATCTTTTCAATCTCGCCTTCGGGGTTGAGCCACCAGTCGGTGGACCAGATGCGCAAAATCTTCCAGCCCAGGCCTTCGAGCACATGCTGGCGCAGCCGGTCGCGGTCACGCGAGGTGGCGGCCGAGTGGTAAGTGGCGCCGTCGCACTCGATGCCGGCCAGGTAGCGGCCCGGCGCGCGCGGGTCCACCACGCCCAGGTCGATGCGGTAGCCCGAGCAGCCCACCTGCGGGTGAATGTCCCAGCCCCGGCTGCGCAGCAAGCGGATGACGGCCACCTCGAACGGGCTGTCGGGCTCGCGCCCGGTCGGCACGCTCTGCGCCAGCAGGGCGCGGTAGCCCTTGATGGCGAACTCCAGGTAGTGTTTCAAGTCGCGCACGCCGGCGGCGCGCACGCGGGCCAGGTCGATCTGCTCGGGCAGCAGCGTGCTGTAGATCACCACGGCTTCGCGCGCCCGGGAAATTGCCACATTCAGGCGGCGATGGCCGCCCTCGCCGTTGAGCGGGCCGAAATTCATCGTCGTCTTGCCGGCGGCGTCCGGCCCGTAGGTGATGGAGAAAAAGATCACGTCGCGCTCGTCGCCCTGGACATTTTCCAGGTTCTTGATGAAGAGCGGCTCATGGGCGCGAGCGGCAATCGCGCGGTCCAGCTCGGGGTTGCTGCGGCGGCGGGCATCGACCAGGGTTTCTATCAGCAGCTGCTGGGGCTGGTTGAAGGTGACCACGCCCAGCGTCAGGTGTTTCTTCGCGGGCGACAAGTAATGCGCGCTGATGCCCTCGACGATGGCATCGGCCTCGGCCCGGTTGGTGCGCCCGCCGCCCCGGCCATAGACGCCCACCACCGGCTCGAAGCGCACCGCGCTGTCGTCGGTGACCGGCGAGGGAAAGGTGATCAGGCTGGAGTCGTAGTAATTGACGTTGCTGAAGGTAATCAGGCTTTCGTGGCGGCTGCGGTAATGCCACTGCAGGCTCAGGCGGTTCATGCCGGCGCCCAGGCATTCGTCCAGGATGCTTTCGAGGTCCTGCACCGGCTCCTCGCCCGTGCCCGCGCTTTCGCTGTCGGTGGATTTGCCGAAAAAGCTGGTCGGCGGCAGCTGTTTCGGATCGCCCACCACCACCAGCTGGCGGCCACGGGCAATCGCGCCGACGGCCTCCCAGACCGGAATCTGCGAAGCCTCGTCGAACACCACCAGATCGAACGGCGCATAACCCGCGTCCAGGTACTGCGCCACCGACAGCGGCGACATCAGCAGGCACGGCTTGAGCCGGGGCAGCAGGGTCGGCAGGCCGTGGACCAGCTGGCGCACGGGGATATGCCGGGTTTTTTTCTGCAGCTCGCGGCGCAGGCGGCCCAGCTCGCTCTCGCCGCTGGCCGCCGCGCCCGTGAGCGCGGGAATGCGCCCGGACAGGGTGGCGACGATGTACTGCTCGGTCAGCTTTTGAAAGCGGGCATCAGCCTCGCGGAACTCGCGGATCTTGCGCGAATGGTCGGCGCTGGAAAAACCGCGCAGCAGCGGCTCGGCGTCGATGATTTTCTTGAGCCACCAGCTGCGGTAGCTGAAGCTGAAATGCGGCTCCACCCGGCTCAGCGGAACGGCGCCGCTTTCCAGGCTCATGACCAGCCCCTGCAGGCCCTGGTCCACGGCCAACTGGCGGACCTGGCGCCACAGGCACCAGGGCTGGATCAGCCGCTGGCTGGCCTGCCAGGCGCCCACAATGCCCTGGATGCGTTCGAGCGCCCCGTCGGCGTCGGCCGGCCCCTGCAGCGGCGCCTCGGGCCGGGCCAGGGTTTGAAGCGCCTCGAATTTTTGCGTGAAATCGCGCCAGGCGTTGCGCCAGTCCAGCAGCGCCCGGCCGGCAGGGCCACTGGCTGCCAGCGCGGCCCGCTGCTCCGACACCAGCGGCGCCAGCGCCTGGCCAATAGCGCGGCTCATCTCCGCATCAGTGCCCGCCACCCGCGCCACCGCCTCGGAAAAACGCTTGGCCCACGCCTCATGCCGGGCCAGGGCGGCCCAGTCGGTGTCCAGGCCGGCATAAGCCTCCTGCAGCAGCGCTCCGGCGTCGGCCTCCATGGCGCGCAGGAACTGATCTTCCTCGTTCACCTTCATCAGCGGCGCGAACAGTGCCTCAATGACGGCTTCACCCGGACGCTGGCCGTCAGCGCGAAAAGGACTCAGCCGGGCGCTGACGGCACGCTGCGACAGCGCGGACTTGGGCCACCAGTCGGCCCGGGCCTGCGCCCATTGCGCCTGCAGCTCCAACCCATTGAGCGTGGTCACCTGCGCCGTCCAGCCCGGCCCGATCTGCGCCCCATGCTGCTGGCGCGCCAGCCCGTGCCGGGCCAGCGCCTGCACCCGTGCCCGCACCTGCGGGTCATGCGCCTGCCGGGCCAGGCCGCACGGCACGCCGGGCGCCAGCAGCAGCACATCGGCCAGCTGGTCCAGCGCGGCGTAAGCCTCCAGGCTCAGGCCGCTGAAGGTCTGCCCGGCCAGCGCCCCGAAGGGCGCCGATTTTTCACGCAGAGCGCCGATGGCCGCCTGCAGCGCCTGGGCCGCCTGCAGCAGCGCATCCTGCCACGAGGGCGACCAGTCGGCGCGGCCCATCAGCGCCAGCGGGTGATCCTGCAGCGCCGGCAGCGCGCCGGCCAGCGCGGCGATGCGCCGCACGGTCTCGTTCAGCCGCTCCAGCGCGGCGCTGTCATGGGTCAGCGGGTCCGCCCAAAGCATGGGCGAGGCCTCCTCGCCCTCATGCGCAATGCAACTGCCGATGGCCTCAAACACCGTCAGGCCGCTCGGGTGCGGCCCGTGCAGGGCCTCGACCAGCCCGTTGAGTTCCTGGCGCAACTGGCCCAGCCGGGCCGCTTCGCGCGACCAGTCCTCGGCCGTGCGCTGGCCGCTGATCGCCAGCGATTTACCCAGCTGCTGCAGCACCTCGCTTTTTTTCGCCTTGGACGAATGCAACTCCAGGCAGAACGGCCCCAGCCCGATGTCGGTGAGGCGCCGGTGCACCACCGACAGCGCGGCCATCTTCTCCGACACGAACAGCACCGTCTTGCCCTTGGCCAGGCTGTGCGCGATCAGGTTGGTGATGGTCTGGCTCTTGCCGGTGCCGGGCGGGCCTTCGAGCACCAGATCACGCCCGGCATCGACCGCGCAGATCGCCTTGAGCTGCGACGAGTCGGCCAGCAGCGGCGCCAGGATGTCCTGCGGCTGGTGCGTCACGTCAAGCTGGTCGAATTCGCCCGCGACGCCCTCCTGCGCAAACGCTTGGCCCGGCTTGTCGATCAGCTGGCGCACGACGCGGTTGAGCCGCAGCTGCTCGGTGCGGTCCTGCAGGTCTTTCCACATCAGGTACTTGGTGAAGGAAAAAATCCCCAGGTGCGCCTGCTCCAGCACTTCCCACTGGGCAATCTCGCGCACCGCCAGCCGGAAGGCCTGCAGCACCTGGGCGACATCGACGCCTTTGTCATCGATGGGCAACGTGTCCAGACCGGTGATCTTCAGCTCGAAACTGGTCTTGAGCAGGTGCAGCAGCGTCGGGTTCACGATGGCCTCGTCCTCATGCCGAACCAGCCGGAAACCGCTGCGCACCGACTGGCGCTGCAGCGTGACCGGAATCAAGAGCAGCGGCGCCAGGTGCACCGCATCGGCCTTGTCGGCCTCGGTCCAGCGCAGCAGGCCAATGGCCAGGTACAGCGTGTTGGCGCCGCCCTCTTCCAGCCCGGTGCGGGCCGCGCTGTAGATCGCCAGCAAATTGGCGTCGAGCGTTTCGGGCGTGGCACGGGCCAGCAGCTCCTTGTTGCCCAGCGCCTGCAGCGCCATGTCGTCCAGCGGCGTGCGGCCGGCGCGCTGGGTGTGGACCTGGGCCATGCGCGGATCGGCGCCCTCCATCAGCTCGGGCAGCGGCCTGATCTTGAATTCGGTGCCATCGGCCAGCGCGTCTTCGAGACTGGCCAGATCGGGCGCGACGAACTGCAGCGTCGATTTGGTGGGCTTGAAGTTGAGCAGCCGGTTGCGCAGCGTCAGGTCCAGCAGGCGCGATTTCCAGGTGGCCAGCCGGCCCTCGGGCGTGTCCTCGGCCGGCAGGTCCAGCGGCGTGAGCGAGGCCGAGTCAAGCGGCGGCAGCAGCGGCATCGGTTCGATCGCGGCGGGCGCTTCCTCCAGCGGCGCCCGGCCCGGCGCCACCGGCAGCGAGCGCGAGGGCAGCGGCTTGATCTGCACTTCGCGGGCGCGGTGGATGTCGATCGCATAGCGAAAAGTGGTTTCTTCCAGCAAGTGCGCATGGCCCTGCTCCATCGCAATGCGCAGCGAAGGCCGGTGGCTGGGGTGCCGGGCCACGCCCGTGGTCTCGAACACCAGGAATTCGCCGCTGTCCACCCGCTTGCGAATGGCCTGCACATCGTCCGTCAGCACGTCCGCGAAGCAGGCTATATGCAGCCACACGCCCACCCAGGCATGGCCCTCCTTGAGCAGGATCACCGGGCGCAGGCCGGCCTGCTCCAGGCAGGCGGCGAACAGCATGGCCAAATCCAGGCAGGTGGCGACGCGCGCTTCCAAAATGCGCTCGGGCGTGCGGATTTTCTGGCCGTCCGAGCCGAACGAGGCCGGCGGCTCGGCGTACTGCAAATTCTCGGCGGCAATCGTGCTGTAGATGCTGGAGATCTGCTTCCAGACGGTGTCGCGGTTTTTCGACTGGTAGCCGTTCATCGACAGCGCGGGGTCCGTGCCGCGCAGCAGCCGGGAAGCCTTGCCGATCAGCGCATCGACCGCCGGGTTGTTGGGCATGCAAAAAGCTGCCAGCAGCTCGGGCAGCGCGCGGGTGCCGGCCCACTGGTCATAGGCCAGCACCTGCACCGGTTGGCTGACACTGGCCAGCTCCTGGGCACCGGCCTGCGCCACCACGCGCAGCGAGGCATTCACCGACTCCTGCAGGTCCGCCAGGAAGGCGTGGTCCGGGTGCAGGTCCAGCGGTGAAATGCGCCGGGTCTCGCCAGCGGCCAGCCGCTCGAAGCGCAGCGCCAGGCCACGGGCAAAAGCCGGGTTGCAGGACAGCACCACCTCGACGTTTTCCAGCGCTTGCGCGCCCGTGTTGGTCAGGCGCAGCGCCCTTGCCACCGGAATGGCGTTCTGGATCGCCGCATAGCCTGTCGTGGCATCGGCCTCGATCTCGATGCGCAGGGCCGGCTCATGGTCCGCCACGGCGGCAACGGCTGCGCTGACCCCGGTGGCGTTGGGCACTGCGGCGGACACGGCGGCCTCGGGCAAGGTGACGGGCGCGGCAGCGCCAGGGGCGGCATCGGCATCGGGCGTGGCGGCCATGTGGTCTTCCATCGGCGGCTCGTTCTGCAAAAGACTCATCTTGGCTCAACTTTTTCAGGGAAATTTTCTGGACAACGCACGCACGCGCCCACCCAGGGGCGGCTCGTTGCGCAGGAACTGCGGAATTATGCGGCGTGCGGCCTCAAGTGAAACCGCAGGTGAAGAGCGCCGCAGGATGAAACTGCACGCGACACCCTACTCATCCGGGCACTGTACGATGTTGAGGTGCTTGCCCCTGACCGCTTTCCCGCTTTCCCCATACCAACAAGGAGATTTCGTGTTCCAAGCCCTCTTACTGACCAAAAATGCCGAAGGCGCCACCCAGGCCGACATTGCCCTGCTCGACGATGACCGGCTGCCCAAGGGCGATGTGCTCATCGACGTGGCCTATTCCACCGTCAACTACAAGGATGCGCTGGCCATCACCGGCAAGTCGCAGATCGTGCGCAATTTTCCGATGGTGCCGGGCATCGACCTGGCCGGCACGGTCAAGGAAAGCCTGGATCCGCGCTTCAAGCCGGGCGATGCGGTGCTGCTCAACGGCTGGGGCGTGGGCGAGAGCCACTGGGGCGGCCTGGCGCAAAAGGCGCTGGTCAAGGCCGACTGGCTGACTCCGATGCCCGCCGGCATGGATGCGCGGCAAAGCATGGCCATCGGCACGGCCGGCTATACCGCCATGCTGTGCGTCATGGCGCTGCAGGCGCATGGCCTGACGCCCGCCGACGGCCCGGTACTGGTGACCGGCGCCAACGGCGGCGTGGGCAGCATTTCGATTGCGCTGCTGGCCCGGCTGGGCTTTGAAGTCCATGCCTCGACCGGCCGGCCGGCTGAAGGCCCGCACCTGCAGCAGCTCGGCGCAGCCAAAGTGATTGACCGCACCAGCCTGAGCGAACCGGGCAAGCTGCTGCAAAAAGAAATCTGGGCCGGCGCCATCGACAGCGTGGGCAGCCACACCCTGGCCAACGTCTGCGCCAACATGAAATACGGCGGCACCGTCGCCGCCTGCGGGCTGGCCCAGGGCATGGACCTGCCCACCAGCGTGGCGCCCTTCATTTTGCGCGGCGTCACGCTGGCCGGCATCGACAGCGTCTATGCGCCGCAGGCGCGCCGCCTGGAGGCCTGGGAGCGCCTGGCGCGCGAACTGCCGCCAGAGCTGCTCGAAGCCAACACCGAAACCATCGGCCTGAAGGATGTCGCGGCCCTGGCGCCGCGCCTGCTGGCGGGCGAGGTGCGCGGCCGGGTGCGGGTGGACGTGGCCGCCTAGCCGCCGCCACCGCCACCGCCAGAGCCGCGCTTTTCATGCAAGCGCCAGCCGCTTGCACTGCCATTCATTTTTCCCCATGAAAAGGAGTGTGACTTATGTCAGAAAATACAAAGCGTCGAGAGTTTCTGGTGAAGGCGGCGGCCGTGCTGGCCGCAGGCAGTTCCCTCGTGGCCTGCGGCGGGGGCGATGACGAGGACGACGAGACCGCGCCGCCCACCACCTCGGCCCCGGCCGAGTTCCGCTACGGCGTGGCCAGCGGCGATCCGCTGGCCGACCGGGTGATGCTGTGGACGCACGCAAAAATAGCCGGCAGCAACGCCAGCGTCCCCCTCACCTGGCAGGTGGCCAGCGATGCCGGCTTTGCCACCCTGGTCAGTTCCGGCGCGCTCGATGCGCTGCCAACCCACGGCTTCACCGCCAAGGCCGATGCCACGGGACTGGCTCCCGGCGCGACGTATTACTACCGCTTTCGCGATGCCGCCGGCACCTTCTCGCCCGTGGGCACCACCCGCACCCTGCCGGCGGCCGATGCGGCCTCCGTCAAGCTGGCGGTGTTCTCCTGCTCGCTGTACTCGGAAGGCTTTTTCAACGCCTATGCCGACGCCGCCCAGTCCGGCGCGCTGTATGCGCTGCACCTGGGCGACTACATCTACGAGTTCGGCGCCAACCCGGCGCTGTTTGGCAACCAGGACGCTAGCGCGCTGGGCCGCGTGGCCATCCCGGCCAACGACCTCGTCAGCCTGGACGACTACCGCCAGCGCTACGCCCAGTACCGCACGGACCCCGATCTGCAGCGCCTGCACGCCAGCATGCCCTGGATCACGGTCTGGGACGACCACGAATTCGCCGAAAACGCCTACACAGACGGCGCCGTCAACCATCAAGGCGCCACGCAAGGCGACTGGGCGGCGCGCAAACAGGCTGCGGCCCAGGCCTACCACGAGTGGCTGCCGATCCGCCCGCCCGAGCCGGCCAACTTGCTGAAGATTTACCGCCGTTTTGATTTCGGCAGCCTGCTCTCGCTGCACATGCTGGACACCCGCATCGACGGGCGCGACCGTCAGTACAACAGCTTTGGCGACAACGATGACGGCGCGGCCCGCTACCTGGCCGGACTGATCCCGGTCAACGGCGTGCTGCGCGACGCCTCGCGCCGGATGATCAGCCAGGCGCAGCAGGACTGGCTGAGCAGCGGTCTGAGCGCCTCCAGCGCCGCCTGGCAGTTCCTGGGCAACCAGACCGTCATGGCGCGCCTGTGGCTGCCGACGTCGGTGCTGCGCCAGTTGCGCGAAGCCGTGGCCACGCCCCCCACGGCGACTGTGGCCGATGTCAACGGCGCCATCCAGGACTACCTGCAGGCCAAGGCCACCCGCGCCAGCGCCGGCTCGGGCGCCCTGAGCCTGTCGCAGCAAGCCCTGCTCAGTCCCATCCTCAACCCGCGCCTGCCCTACAACCTGGACGCCTGGGACGGCTACCCGGCCCAGCGCGACGCCATCCTGACCACGGCCAAGACCCTGAACAAGAAGCTGGTGGCGCTCTCGGGCGACTCGCACAACGCCTGGTTTACCCAGCTCACCACGCTGGGGGGCGACAAGGTGGGCGTGGAGTTTGCCGGCAGCGCGGTCACGTCCGACGGCCTGGAGGCTTTCGGCCTGGGCACGCTGGCCGCCTCGCTGGACGGCAGCGCGCTGGTGCCGCAAATTGGCTCCTCGGCCATTGGCGCCGGCCTGGGCGTGGTGGACGACATCGGCTACGCCGACACGGTTCGCCGGGGCTACCTCTTGATGACGGTGACGGCGGCCAGCGTCAAGGGCGAGTATGTGTTTGTTGATACGGTCAAGTCCCGGACGTACACGGCCAGCGTGGGCCGGACCATCACGGTGGCGGCTTCGGGCGGGGTCACTTACGGCTGAGGCGTCAAGCTGTTGCGCTTCATGGTGGAAACGGCCCAGCTGTCGAGAAACGCGCCCAGCGCCACGCCGACGGTATAGGCCACCAGATCGGGCCACGAGAACCGAGAGCCCAAAACGAGGTGACCCATGGTGGTGCGGCGTATGTCATTGAGCCAGGGGGCCTGATAAAGCTGGGAGAACTCGACCAAAAACGAGACCGCCAGCGCCACAGCGGCAAGCTGCCGAGTTGAAGCGCTCGGCCTGAAGAAAGCCCACCCCACGAACACCATCAACGCCCACAGCGCATCGCCGGGGTATTTGCCCAACAGCGCGGGGAACAGGAACGGGTATTTTCGTGAGGCCAGGCCAAGAGCGATGACGGCGATGAAGCCGGCCAGCAGCCAGGGCCGGCTTCGGGGTGTTGCGATGGATGGCATGTCAAAGCTTTTGTGGTGAATGCTGGTGAATAAAGCATGGGCCTGAATAGATGGATTATTGGGCAGGGCTAACGTTAGACGTAACCGGACGCTACAGCGCGAAGCGATGTAGTGTCCGGTTGACGGAATTGTTGGGCCGGTTAGCGCTCATTGGGACGAGGCGGCCGGACATGTGGCAAGTCTTTGCGCTGAGAAGCACCAAATTCGAGATAGTTAGACCGTCCCATGGAAAGGCTAATGGAGCCATTCGGTCCGCCCTTGACTTCGTCAGCGTCATCGTCGTCTTGACCATCATCCTCCCAAAAGCAAACAGCGCAAATCTCGTAGCACCCGCGTTCACCAAGTGTCTTGAATCCACAGCAGGGACAACGAAGTGCTAGATCATCGATGCGTTTCATGAGCAGCCCAACGTTCGCGCTCAGCGGGCGGCGTAGCCGTCCGCTGCAGCAAGGGGTTAGCAGTTGCCGTGGCCATACTGTTCCTTTAATGCTTGGAGCCACAACTTCAGCGCACCCTTCGCCAAGTTGGACTTTGAGGCGAAGCCTTCTTCCTCGAAATAGCCCTCGGTTTCGATATCGCGCTCGTGTTTACGGAGGTTCAGGCGAACGCCATACGGGACGCCTTCCAAAACTTCAATGCTGCTGACCAAGAACTTCACGAATCCAGCGCGAGTGATCTCTTCTCGCTCGTAAGCGGCGAGAGATTCTTCCAACCGTTCCAGTACCGACAGATTCGACATCACGACTGCTAACGTGCAAGTTCAGCGGGCGCTGCAGGCGATCCGCTGCAATGCCGGGTTAGGCGCCATTTTTGACCACCTGTGGACTGTAGGCTGCGACAAAGACTCTAGCCTCATTTAAGGTAGTGGGATATTTAACTGAGACGCCACCACTCTGGGGTAGACGCACCGGATAAAACCGAAATCCGTGCTCTACCAAATATTGAACCTTAAGCCACTGCTCACGGTCTTTCGACTTTGGAGCGGAGAATTTTCGACTGAGCATTTCTAAGGGCTTTTGACACTGAGGACAAACTCGGACCGCTTCGAATGCTGGATATTTGAAGGATTTGCGACAAAAAAAGCAAACAAACGGAAAGCGGAACTGCTGTTGCGCTTTTAGCTTTGGAAAGCGAGAGTGATGCTTAAAACCAGTCATTTTGTACCGCCTAACGAATGAAATAAGCGGACGCCGGAGCGCGAAGCGCGGAGGGAACCACAAGCGCAGCTTGTGGCGGTCCGCTTGACTGCCGGGTTAGGCATTGCCGCTGACCAAAGCCTTGATCTCCCGAAAGACATACTTTTCGAAGATCTGTCGAAGAAGCTGATTAAACAAACTGTAGTGCTCACTATCTTCATTTTTCGACACCGCTTCAATGATCGATTCGACTTCTGGCACAACGGCGATAGCCTCTGGGCCAAGAGCCGCGAGAATTTTCTGTGTGAATGGCTGTGACAGGTAGTCGTCTTCATAGTCTGTCACCATGTCATTCAATTCACAAAGTAACGCTATGACGGCCCCGCGACGAAGTAGCCCTTGATCAATGCTTAGATTCTCGGATGCAACCTCAACCTTCAGATACTCAAATGCATCGAAGTCATCGGGGTCCAAATAGACTGTTTGCTCATGAGTGACGCCACCTTCTTGCAACAAGTGGTAATAGAGGAGAAGGACGGAGGCAACAGCCTTGTTGCCTTGCATCGAATTGGCGAAGCTGATGAACACAGTGTTGCCTAACGAAATTAAGCGGCTGCCGAAGGCAGTCCGTTTGAATGAATTGTTAGAACTTTGTGTCACCATAATGAACAGTGACGCAAATTGGAGTGGTATTCGAGTTTTTAGAATCTTCAAAATCAACTTCCTGCTCGAAAGCCTGTTGGTTCTTCTCGGCTGCTCGCGCTGCGGCTATTGAGAAAAACTCCGCTAACTTCTTCAACTCCAACGCACTACCATGGAAATCTATTTCCTGAGTTTCTACCGGCAGTATTGCTCCACCTTCGTCTGAATATGATGGCCAACCTAATAATCTCATCTTCTTAGTGCCTCGGGTTTCTAACGTTGAAATTCAGTGGTTGCGTAGCAATCCACTGCAATGCCGGGTTAGAACCTTGGTGCCAAAATCAGCACGCTTGGAAACACGACCCAGCGACAAGCGCGGCAGCGCCGCCACTATGGAAAGCATAGCTGAAAGCACAGGCAGAGCGTGCGCAGCGGCACCTTGGGCGTGAAGATTGCAAACCTAACGTTTGACTTAAGTGGGTGGCCGTGGGCCAGTCCGCCTGAAGGAAGGGTTAAGCATCAGTTGCGCTCATAGTGACGAGAGCAAGGTCTCCGTGTGGATTGAACTCATAGTGAACCGTGTACTCTTCAAAGTTGCCCTTAATCCATGCTTGACCATTTGCAGAGGTGCGAAAGGAAATTGCTTTAGCCCGAAAGGCGGCGCTGGCCTCTGTGAATGTGCGATAGAAAGGTACGCCTGCGATACCTTGATCGGCTTGGGCGAATTCTCCGCTGGACAAGGCATACACGAATACCGTTTTCAGCACTTGTCTCTCGTTGAACCGAAGCTCGAAGCCGGCTTGTTGCGACGAAGCCCAATAGGCGTCGGGACTGTTTTCATTGAGGCGATCAAAGTCGTAGACAACGGTGAGTTCGTAATGCTCGAGCACCTCGATGACTTCGTCGCTTTTAAGGGCGAGCTCGATGAGTGTGGACAAGTTCATCTGATGCCTAACGAACCAAGCTAAGCGGCGGCGTAGCCGTCCGCTTGAGCGACGGGTTAGACACAGACACCAAAACGGGAAACCCCAGCGTGACGAAGTGCGCAACCCAAGAAAAAGCACTGCGCCACCGAAGCGGCGCAGTGCTTGCGAAATGATAGCTACTAGCGCTTGCCGCACAAGCGCTACAGGCCAAAAGGGCTTGAAACTGGTGCAGCCCTGAAAGGCGAAGCCCGGCACGCAGCAAAACACCCAGCGGATAGCCGCTTGAGAAGGTGAATGCTGGTGAATAAACCATGGGCCTGAAAGAGGGATTATTGGGCAGGGCTAACGTTGAAGTTCAGTGGTTGCGAAGCAATCCACTGCAACGCCCGGTTAGGACACCGAGGCTAAAACCAGCATGCCTGGCGAACCACCGAGGCCCGCAGCGCGCAAGCGCCCGCGCAAGTGAAAGCACAGCTGAAAGAACAGGCACCGCTGCAAAAAAGATAGCTGGCTGCGCAGGCAGGGCGTGCGCTAGCGGCATCTTGGGCGTGAAATTTGGCATGGGTGACTGTATGAACCTAACGTCAATTGGACGACTCGATGCTACATGAACCCACAATCTAATACGGCAATAACTTGGCAGTTTTCTCTTCACGACAACGGTTTTTTCAGCCATCAAGCCATTTAGGCAAACCTAAAATCCAGCGGATGAAAACGCATTTCTGGCGCGGCAAAAAACCAGCAACCCCGCCCGAAAAACCTATGCCCCCACCGGCTCAATCGTGATCGTCACCGTCATCGACTCCTTGCCCCCGCCCTGGCGCACGCCCTTGATCGGCGGGCAGGCGTTGTAGTCGGTGCCCATGGCCAGGCGAACGTGGCGCTCATCGATCAGGCAGCTGTGGGTCACGTCGATGCTGACCCAGCGCCGGGCAGCGGCATCCAGGCAGACATCGGCCCAGGCGTGGCTGGCCAGGTCGGGCTCGTTGGCGGCGTAGAAATAGCCGCTCACATAGCGCGCCGGAATCCCCAGGCTGCGGCACACGGCAATCATCACATGCGCCTGGTCCTGGCACACCCCCGCGCCGGCTTGAAAGGCCTGCAGCGCCGTGGTGGTGACGTTGGTGCTGTCCTTGCGGTAGCCGACTGCGGCGGCCACGCCCTGGCTCAGGGCCAGAAGTTGATTCAAATCCACCCGGCCGGGGGTGGCCGATGGCGTGATGAAACGCCGGCCGAACGCGGCCAAAGTTGGGTGCGGCGCGGCCAGGTCGGTGGCACGCAGGAATAAATAAGGATTGGGCAACGCGTGCGCGTCCGTGAACTCGGCCACGCCGAAGGTTTCCACGTCGCCGGCGGCGTTGACCAGGCTCCAGCGCACGTTGTCCGCCTCCCGGCCGGTGAAGGTGTAGGAGCTGAGCGTGTTGCCGAAAGCGTCCTGCTGCTCAAAAAGCTTTTCCGGCGCGCCCAGGCTCCAGAAGTTCACCGTCTGCGCCGGGCCGGACTGCGGCGTGAGCCACAGCGTCTGCAGCGCGTAGCGCAGCGGCTCGGTGTAGCGGTAGTCGGTGATGTGCTTGACGTGAAGTTTCATTGCAAGCACCTCCCCGGTGCTGGCCGGGCGCGGCCGGTGGTCAGTGGGCGGCGGGCATCAGGAACTCGCGGCTGATGTGCGCGCCCAGTTCGTTGACCCGGTCCAGGAATTGCGTCAAAAAGGCGTGCAGGCCGGTCGCGAGGATTTCGTCGATGCGGGCGTATTCCAGGTCGGCGCGCAGCTTGCCGGCGCGGCGCTGGGTTTCGCTCGCCGGATCGCTCGTGACCATCGCCAGGTTGTTCATCACCTCGTTCAGGCAGCCCAGCAGGGAACGCGGCATGTCTGGGCGCAGAATTAAAAGCTCGGCCACGCGCTCGGGCTTGATCACGTCGCGGTACACCTTGCGGTACACCTCGAAACCGGAGACGCTGCGCAGGATGGAACTCCAGTGGTAGAAATCGACCTCCTGGGTTTTGGGGATGGGCTGGCCGTCAAAATCGCTGTTGGCGGCATGAAACTTCACATCGACCAGCCGGGCGGTGTTGTCGGCGCGCTCCAGGAAAGTGCCCAGGCGCAGGAAGTACAAGGCCTCGTCCTGCAGCATGGTGCCCAGCGTGACGCCGCGCGAGAGGTGGGAGCGAAACTTGACCCACTCAAAAAACTGGCCGGGATCGCGCTCGAAGTCGCCGCTGCGCAGCATGCGCACGACTTCCAGGTAGGTCTGGTTCTGGGTTTCCCACACTTCGGTGGTCAGCGCGCCGCGCACGGCCCGGCCGTTTTCGCGGGCGTTACGCAGGCACGAGACGATGCTGGAGGGATTTTTTTCATCCTTGACCATGAAGTCCATCACATCGCGCGGCGTGACGACATCGCCGTAATGGGCGGCATAGGCGGGGCGCAACTCGCTGATGCTCAGCATGCCGCGCCAGCCGTCCTGCGCGCGGGCGGCGGACTGGGGCAGCAGCGAAGTCTGGTAGTTGACATCGAGCAATCTGGCGGTGTTTTCGGCGCGTTCGGTGTAGCGCGACATCCAGAACAGGTGATCGGCGGTGCGGGACAGCATATTTTTCAGACTCCTACAGCGGACAGGTTTGAAACAAGGGCAGGCGCCGAGGAGGACTGCGACTGGGATTGGGACTGCGAGGAGGACGATTGCGACTGGGATTGCGACTGCGATTGCGATTGCGTCTGGGCGGGTGCGGGCGTGTCGGCTTCCAGAATCCAGGTGTCCTTGGTGCCGCCGCCCTGGGACGAATTGACCACCAGCGAGCCGTCCTTGAGCGCCACACGGGTCAGGCCGCCCGGCACCATCTGCACTTCCTTGCCGCTGAGCACAAAGGGGCGCAGGTCGATGTGGCGCGGGGCGATGCCGCTTTCAACATAGGTCGGGCAGGTGGACAGGCTCAGCGTGGGCTGGGCGATGTAACCGGACGGGTTGGCCAGCAGCGCGGCGCGGAAATCTTCAATTTCGGCCTTGGTCGCGGCCGGGCCGACAAGCATGCCGTAGCCGCCGGCGCCGTGGACTTCCTTGACGACGAGGTCTTTCAGGTTGGCCAGCGTGTAGGCCAGGTCGTCCTTGTTGCGGCACATGTAGGTCGGCACGTTCTTGAGAATGGGCTTTTCACCCAGGTAGAACTCGATCATCTTGGGCACATACGGATAGATCGACTTGTCGTCGGCCACGCCGGTGCCAATCGCATTGCAGATCGCCACGTTGCCGCTGCGGTACACGTTCAGGATGCCCGCGCAGCCCAGGGTGGAAGTCGGCCGGAAGGCTAGCGGGTCGAGGAAGTCGTCATCGACGCGGCGGTAGATCACATCGACGCGCCTGGGGCCGCGCGTCGTGCGCATGTAGACAAAGTTGTCCTTGACGAACAGGTCCTGGCCTTCGACCAGCTCGACGCCCATCTGCTGGGCGAGAAAAGCGTGTTCAAAGTAGGCAGAGTTGTACATGCCGGGCGTGAGCACGACGACGGTGGGGTCGTTGGTGGCCGGCGGCGCCATGGCGCGCAGGGTTTCCAGCAGCAAGTCGGGGTAATGCTCCACCGGGGCGACGCGGTTCTCGCTGAACAGCTCGGGGAAGAGGCGCATCATCATCTTGCGGTCTTCGAGCATGTAGCTCACGCCGCTGGGCACGCGCAGATTGTCTTCGAGCACGTAGTACTCGCCTTCGCCCTTGGCGTTGGGGGCGCGCACGATGTCCACGCCGCTGATGTGCGAATAGATGTTGCCGGGCACATCGACGCCCATCATCTCGGGGCGGAACTGGGCATTCTGAAAAATCTGCTCGGCCGGAATGTGGCCGGCCTTGATGATTTCCTGGTCGTGGTAGACGTCGTGGATGAAGCGGTTCAGGGCGGTGACGCGCTGCACCAGGCCTTTTTGCATGCTGTTCCACTCGTGGGCCGGAATGATGCGCGGAATCAGGTCGAACGGAATCAGCCGCTCGGTGCCGGAGCCGTCCTCGTCCTTGGCGCCGTACACGGCAAAGGTGATGCCGACGCGGCGGAAAATCATTTCCGCTTCGGCGCGGCGGGCCTGCATTGCATCGGCCGACTGCTTGGCCAGCCAGCGCTGGTAGCCTTGGTAGTGACCGCGCACACTGGAGGCGGAGGCATTCATCTCATCAAACATCGGGCGGCTCATGGTCTTGTTCTCCGGCAAGGTTTCCGACTGGAAAGTTACTTCAATATACTCTAGCAAATACTGCGCCACGCCCGGAGGCGTGCAGAATTCAACGAATTTTCAAGGTTCGGGCGGGCGCTGCCAGTAATGCGCCTGGGCCTGGCGCTGGCAACGGATGGCCTCGGGCTGCTGGCTCTGCCAGGTGGCCGCGCCGCACCGGTCCGAGCGCACCAGCCGGATGCCGCGCGCCTCATAGCGGGCCACCACCGGGGCGGCCGGATGGCCGAAACGGCTGCGGTAGCCGGCCTGCACCAGCGCCAGTTGCGGCTGCACCGCGTCCAAAAAGACCGCGCTCGACGAGGTCTTGCTGCCGTGGTGCGGCACCAGCAGGATGTCGGCCTTGAGGCGCTCGGGCTCGCTGGTGGCCAGGCGCCACTCCTGCGCCGCCTCGATATCGCCGGCCAGCAAGGCGGTCCGGCTGGCGTTGGAGATGCGCAGCACGCAACTCATGGCGTTCGACCTGTTCACCCCTTCGTAATCAGCGGCCAGCGGATGCAGCACCTCGAAACTCACGCCATCCCAGACCCAGCGCTGGCCCGCCGCGCAGCGCACGGAAGGGTGAAGCGCCTGCAGCGCATGGCCGTCTTCCAACGAACCGAGCAGGCGCGCCTGCGGCTGCATCGCCAGCACGGCGCTGGCCCCGCCGATATGGTCCAGATCGCGGTGGCTGAGCATCACCATGTCCAGCCGCTGGCCCAGCGCCTTCAGCAGCGGCACCAGCACGCGGCTGCCGGCATCGCTGTCGCTTGAAAAGCGCGGGCCGGTGTCGTACAGCAAGCCGTGATGCGCGGTGCGAACCAGCACGGCATTGCCCTGCCCGACGTCGGCGGCGAGCAATTCGAACTGCCCCGCTGGCACCCGCAGCGGCTGCCACAGCAGCACCGGCAGCAGCAGCGGAACGCCCAGCACACGCCAGTGCCACGGCAGGCGCATGGCCATCAAGCCGCCACCCAGCACCCCGGCCACGGCGCACCACAACGGTGCCGAAGCCACACTGACAGAGGCCAGCGGCCAGGCAGCCAGCCCCGTGAGCAAGCCGGCCAGCCACCCCACCGCCCCGGCCGCCACATCCCAGACTGGTGCATAAATGACCCCCAGCATGGCCAGCGGCGTCACCAGCAAGGTGACCCAGGGAATGGCCAGCGCATTGGCCAGCAGCCCGACCAGCGAGACCTCGTTGAACAGCAACAAGGACAAAGGCGTGAGCGCCAGGGTGATGACCCACTGCTCCCGGGCCAGGCGTCCCAGGCCCGCCGCCACCCTGCCCAGCCCCGAAAATCTGGACACAGAATCAACAGCAGGGTTCATCAGGCCGGTATGCAGCGCTCCTGAATCGGTAGCAAACAAAACCCCCACCGCGACAAACGACAACCAGAAGCCGGCCTGCGTCAAGGCCCACGGGTCCAGCGTCACGACCACCAGCATGGCCAGCAGCCAGGTGGACAGCCATGGCCACTGCCGGCCGCTCTGGCGCAGCAGGACGACTGTAGCAAGCATCCAAATGGTGCGCTGCGCCGGCACGCCCCAGCCCGAAAAAAGTGCATAGGCAGTTGCCAGCACCAATCCGCCCCAGGCAGCGGCGCTGCTGGCCGGCAGCGCCAGGCACGGCCGGGGCGTGAAGCGGGCTGAGCGCCGCCACGCAGCACCGATCAACCAGGAAGCCGCCCAGGCAAACATGGTGATGTGCAACCCGGAAATGCTCATCAGGTGCGCCACCCCCGTCGCGCGGAACACGTCCCAGTCAGCGCGCTCGATGGCGTTCTGGTCACCCACGACCAGCGCGACCAGCACGCCGGCGATCTGGCGGTCCTCGACACGCTGGTAAATTGCGCTGCGCACCTGCTGGCGGGCGCGCTCCACCGGGTGTGCCCAGCGACTTTCGGAGAGCCGGCGCGGCGGCGCATCGTGCGCTCCGGCGCGCACATAGCCCGTGGCCTGGATGCCCTGCTCCCAGAGCCACAGTTCGTAGTCAAAGCCGTGCGGGTTGCTGTTGCCATGCGGCGCCTTCAGACGCACCGTCATCTGCCAGCGCTCGCCCGCCTGCAGGGGCTGCGGCTGGCGCTGAAGTTCGAGTACCAGCGCCTCTCCGCTTTCGGCCGCGTCGGCTTTGGCCTCCCTCGCCCCGAAACCCGCATACCAGCCCAGCAGCAACTGCGGCGGCAGGGTGACCGGCTGACCATCGAGGCGGGCTGACGCCACGCCCAGGCGAAAGCGCACGCCCTCCTCGCCCGATTGCGGCATGGCCAGCACCTGGCCGGTGACCTCGATATCGCGCCCTTCGAGCGCCGGGTTCAGGCGGTGGCCATCAAACACGCTGGCGCGCCAGCCCGTCAGGCCAAAGCCGAGCAGGGCCGCCGCCAGGCACAACGCCAGGCCGGCAGCGCGAGAGGCGCGACGGGTGAAACCCTTTGCGTTGCGGGCAGCCCGGACAAGCAGCCCCATCAGCGCCAGCCCCAGCGCCGCCAGCACGGCATACGCACTGCCGCGCCACAGGCCGCTCTGCCCCAACTGCAGGGCCACGCCGGCGATGAAGCCGGTCAAGGCCGGCCCCGGGCCGGGCAGGCCTGCCAGCACCCTGGCAGCGATAGGTCCGGCCACCGCAATCCTCCCCAGTTATTATTTGTGCATCGCAAGGGCCTTGCGCTCAAAGCCAGGCACCGCCAAAAACAGCCCGAGAAAGCCCGTTTTCGCGTTTGGCGCAGCTCTTGCTTTGTCTTCCACCGACAGCCCCCGGCAAACATCGGCGGGAAACGTCATCAGGCGCAAGCCTGCTGTTGTTATATTTTGCTTCACGGTGATGCGCACCGGTGCCATTTCTTTGCGAGGTTCCTCTTGTCCATCCATGTTGCCCTGAGCCACATCACCCACTATAAATACGACCGCCTGGTCAAGCTCGGCCCCCAGGTCATCCGCCTGCGCCCGGCGCCGCACAGCCGCACGCGGGTGCTGTCGTACTCGCTCAAGGTCGAGCCGGCCCAGCACTTCATCAACTGGCAGCAGGACCCGTTCGCCAACTACCAGGCGCGCCTGGTGTTTCCCGAGCCGACGCGCGAGTTCAAGGTCACCGTCGATCTGGTCGTGGAGATGGCGGTGTTCAACCCGTTCGATTTCTTCCTCGAACCCGCGGCCGAGAAGTTTCCGTTTGCCTACAGCGCCCCGCAGGCGCGCGAACTGGCGCCCTACCTGGTCACCGAGCCGGCCACGCCGCTGCTGACCAGCTACCTCGCCAAGATCGACCGCACGCCCAAGCGCACCATCGACTTCTTGGTCGGCATCAACCAGCAGCTGCAGTCCGACATCAAGTACGCCATCCGCATGGAGCCCGGCGTGCAGACGCCCGAAGAGACTTTAGAACTGGCCTGCGGCTCCTGCCGCGACACCGGCTGGTTGCTGGTGCAACTGCTGCGCCACATGGGCCTGGCCGCGCGCTTTGTTTCGGGCTACCTGATCCAGTTGAAAGCCGACGTGAAGTCGCTCGACGGCCCCAGCGGCGCGGAAGTCGATTTCACCGACCTGCACGCCTGGTGCGAAGTGTTTCTGCCCGGCGCGGGCTGGGTGGGGCTGGATCCGACTTCGGGCCTGATGGCCGGCGAAGGCCACATCCCGCTGGCCTGCACGCCCGAGCCCACCAGCGCCGCGCCGATTGAAGGCGGCATGGACAAGTGCGAAGTCGAGTTTGAACACCACATGGGCGTGCAGCGCATTTTCGAGTCGCCCCGCGTGACACAACCCTACACCGAAGCGCAGTGGCAGGCCGTGCTGGCCCTGGGCGAAGCGGTGGACAAAGACCTGGTGGCCAGCGACGTGCGCCTGACCATGGGCGGCGAACCCACCTTTGTCGCCACCACCGACCGCGACGCGCCCGAGTGGAACATCGACGCCCTGGGCCCCACGAAGCGCGGCTATGCGACTGAACTGGTGCAAAAGCTGCGCGCCGAATACGGCGAAGGCGGCTTTCTGCACTTCGGCCAGGGCAAGTGGTATCCGGGCGAGCAGCTGCCGCGCTGGGCGCTGAGCATTTTCTGGCGCAAGGATGGCCAGCCGGTCTGGAAGAATCCGGCCCTGTTCACCGACGAGCGCCAGCCCTGCACCTACACCAGCAGCGACGCCGAGCGCTTCATGCAGACGCTGGCCAACAAACTGGGCATCGTGCCGGACTACATCACGCCCGGCTATGAAGACACCTGGTATTACCTCTGGCGCGAGCGCCGCCTGCCGGTCAATGTCGATCCCTTCGACTCGCGCCTGGAAGAACCGATGGAGCGCGAGCGCCTGCGCCGCGTCTTCATGCAGGGGCTGGACGCCGTCGTCGGCTATGTGCTGCCGCTGCAGACCCAGGGCGATCTGGTCAAAAAGCATCCGGGCGCTGCGCTGTCCGCCAGCGGTCCGCGCTGGACCACCGGCCCGTGGTTCTTCCGCGACGAGCGCATGTACCTGATGCCGGGCGACTCGCCCATGGGCTACCGCCTGCCGCTGGACTCGGTGCCATGGGTGTCGAAAACCGATTACCCCTACATGATCGAGGCCGATCCGTATGCGCCGCGCGACGCGCTGCCGTCCACTTCGGCGCTGGCGGCGCGCTACAACGATGCCGCCCGAGCCGCCCAGGAAGCCGCAGCCGCCATGGCGACAGCGGCGGCCACCACGCCGCCCCAGACGGCCTTGACGCCGATGGCCACGCCAGCGCCCGCCACGACCGGAACCAGCAACAGCGCCAAGGCCTTTGCCCAGTACATGGCGCGCCACCTGACCGGCGCCGCAGGCCGCACCGAAGCCAGCCGCATCCTGCAATTTCGCCCGCTCGGCGCCACCCCGGCGACGGCCAAGGCCAGCAGCGCGCCTGCCAAGGCGCTTGAAACAGCCGGCGCCTTCACCACCAGTGAGGCCGTTGAAGGCGTTGAAGCGGCCGACCCCCTGGAAATCGCTTCCGCCGCTCCCGTCAGTGAAAGCGCCAGCCAGAACGACCACAGCGCCGCCGCCTCAGCCGCTGCGCCCGCTCTTCCCACCACAGCCGCCTTGCCAGGCGAGGCGCCCGCGCCGCAGGACAACCGCGCCCCGAAAGCGTTTGAATCCGCCGCCTGGCTCACCCGCACAGCCCTGTGCGTCGAGGTGCGCAACCCTTCCCGCGCCAACGGCCCGGATGCCAAACCGGCCAAACCCAAGGCCGACCCCGACACGCCCGCCAACCGCAGCGGCAAAGGCGAAACAGGCGCCCTCTACGTCTTCATGCCGCCGCAGGAGCGCCTGGAAGACTATCTCGATTTGCTAGCCGCCGTGGAAAGCACAGCCGAAACACTGGGCTTGAGCATCGTCCTCGAAGGCTACCCGCCGCCGCGCGATCCGCGCCTGAAAATGCTGCAGGTCACGCCCGACCCCGGCGTGATCGAGGTCAACATCCACCCGGCCAGCAACTGGGGCGAATTGGTGGCGCACACCGAGTTCCTCTACGACATCGCCCATGAAACCCGGCTCTCGGCCGAAAAGTTCATGACCGACGGCCGCCACACCGGCACCGGCGGGGGCAACCACTTCGTGCTCGGCGGCGCCACGCCCTCCGACAGCCCGTTTTTGCGCAAGCCCGAGGTGCTGGCCAGCCTGCTGGCCTACTGGCACAACCACCCCTCGCTGAGCTACCTGTTCTCGGGCATGTTCATCGGCCCCACGAGCCAGGCGCCGCGCGTCGATGAGGCGCGCAACGACCAGTTGTACGAGCTGGAGATCGCCCTGCGCGAAATAGCGGCCAACCGCGAAAAATACGGCGCCGACATGCCGCCCTGGCTGGTGGACCGCACGCTGCGCAACATCCTGGTGGACGTGACCGGCAACACGCACCGCAGCGAGTTCTCCATCGACAAGATGTACTCGCCCGACTCCTCCACCGGCCGCCTGGGCCTGCTGGAACTGCGCGCCTTTGAAATGCCGCCGCACGCCCGCATGAGCATCGCCCAGCAGTTGCTGCTGCGCGCCTTGGTGGCCCGCTTCTGGAAGCAGCCCTACAGCTGCCGCCTGACGCGCTGGGGCACGGAGCTGCACGACCGCTTTTTACTGCCCAGCCTGATCCGCGAGGATTTTGCCGACGTGCTGAGCGAGCTGCAGGAAGCCGGTTATCCCTTCGACATGGCCTGGTTCGAGCCGCACTTTGAATTCCGCTTCCCGATGATCGGCCAGGTGCAGACCAAGACCATCGAGCTGACGCTGCGCGGCGCCTTAGAGCCTTGGCATGTGATGGGCGAGGAAGGCTCGGCCGCCGGCACCGTGCGCTATGTCGATTCCTCGCTGGAGCGCATCGAAGTCCACGTCACCGGCCTGAACGACAACCGCTACGTCGTCACCGTCAACGGCCGCGCCCTGCCGCTGCAGTCCACCGGGCGCGTGGGCGAGTTCGTCGCCGGCGTGCGCTACAAGGCCTGGAATCCGCCCTCGGCGCTGCACCCGTCCATCGGCGTGCATGCGCCGCTGACGTTTGACATCGTGGACACCTGGATGGAGCGCTCGCTCGGCGGCTGCCAGTACCACGTCGCCCATCCGGGCGGCCTGAGCTACGACACGCTGCCGGTCAACTCCTACGAAGCCGAAAGCCGGCGCCTGAACCGGTTCTTTCGCATGGGCCACACGCCCGGCAAGATGCAGGTCCAGGCCGCCCAGCCGAGCCGGGAGTTTCCGTTCACGCTCGATTTGCGCTGAGCGGGCGCCGCAGCCCTCGCCCGCGTCGCCCTCGCCTTGCCTCTGCCTGCGCAGATACGGGGCGGTCTGCGCAGCTAGGGACGGCTTGCGCTTGTGACGGGCAGGCGATAAAGGGCTGCACTTTTTTGAAACCATGCACGCCGGCGCAGGTCGGTCACGCATGCAGGTAGGTCGCGGTTAGCCGCAGGCGTAACCCGACAGCGACGCTCATGCGCGAAGATGTCAGGTCCCGCCCTGCGGGCTAACTGCGGCCTGCGCGAGTGCCACCATCCCGAGTCGCTGCAAAAATGATTTTTTAAATGCCTGCCCGGCACCGCCCCGAGCAGAAGGTGTGCGGGCCGCAGGCATACTAGCGCCGTGGAAAATTACACTCCGTCACTCTTTGCCGCCCAGGCGCTCGATTCTCCGTGCGCGCTGGCAGCGGCCCTGGCACCTGCCGCAACGGCCGGGCACTTTGACGAAGTGCGCGGCCAGCGCTCTTGCGGCCCCACGGCGGCGGCCCCGCTACCGCCCGCCTTGCCCCTGTTGCGCCCGGCCGGCGCCCCCGAGCCTGCCGACGCTGAGCCGGACTTTGAGGACAGCCAGGCGGCAGCGGCCCAGACGAAGCCTGACCAGGCACTGTCGGCCCCCTGGCGCTGCTTTTTCAACTTTCTCGGCCAGGACGGTTTTTACGACCTGAACCACCGCACTGCCAACCTGCAGCGCCAGATCCGCGACAACGGCGTGACCTACAACGTCTATGCCGACGCCAACGGCCCGCAGCGCCCGTGGTCGCTCGACCTGTTCCCGATGCTCGTGTCAGCGCAGGACTGGCGCCAGATCGAGGCGGGCATCCGCCAGCGCGCGCGCCTGCTGGACCGCATCATGGCCGACATCTACGGCCCGCAGGAACTGCTGGCCAAGGGGCTGCTGCCCAGCGCGCTGGTCCACGCGCACCCTGGTTACCTGCGCGGCATGCACGGCGTGCAGATGCCCGGCGACATCTATTTGCACATTGCCGCTTTCGACATCGCCCACGGCCCGGACGGGCGCTGGTCCGTGGTCTCGCAGCGCACCCAGGCGCCTTCCGGCCTGGGCTACCTGCTGGAAAACCGCCTGACCATCTCGCGCCTGTTTCCCGACGCTTTCCGGGAAATGAAGGTGCAGCGCCTGATAGGCGCCTACAAGGCGCTGGCCGACGGCCTGAAAGCCATGAGCCCGACCCGGCCCGGCGAGGGCGACAGCCGCGTCGTGCTGCTCACCCCCGGCCCCTACAACGAGACCTACTTTGAACACGCCTACCTGGCGCGCTTCCTGGGCCTGACGCTGGTCGAAGGCAGCGACCTGATGGTGCGCGGCGACCGGCTCTACCTGAAAACCCTGCAGGGTCTGGAGCCGGTGCATGGCTTGCTCAAACGCCTGGACGACGAGTTCCTCGACCCGCTGGAGCTGCGCTCGGACTCCACGCTGGGCGTGCCCGGATTGCTGCAGGTGATACGCGCCGGCAACGTGCTGGTGGCCAATGCGCCGGGCTCGGGTTTTCTGGAGTCCAGCGCGCTGCTCGGCTTCTTACCGGCCCTTTCCAGGCATTTGCTGGGCGAAACCCTGGCCCTGCCCTCGCTGGCCACCTGGTGGTGCGGCGAGCAGGCGGTGATGCGCGACGTGCTGAGCCAGCTCAAGAACTGCGTCATCAAGTCCACCTACCCCGACTCGGGCATCGGCTCGGTCATCGGCAACACCTTGAGCCGGCGCGAACTCGACGAATGGGCCGGACGCATCCTGCGCCGGGGCGAGGACTACACCGTCCAGGCCTATCAGCCGCTGTCCCAGACCCCCACCTGGCAGGGCGAGAAAATCGCGCCGCGCTCGGCCATGCTGCGCGTCTTTGCCGTGGCCGACGGCAGCGGCTCTTGGCAGGTGCTGCCCGGCGGCCTGGCCCGCCTGGCCAGCAAGAATGAACACATCGCCTCCATGCAGCACGGCGGCAGCAGCGCCGATGTCTGGGTGCTCGGCGAGCCCTCGGACCTGGCCGGCGGTGCAAGTCCAGCCAGTGCAAGTGCAAGTGCGAACGCCAGCGCCGCCAGCGCGAACACCGGTGCTGCTCTCCCGCCCCTGCTTCCGCCCGCCGCCTGGGCCACGGTGCCGCTGCGCCACCGCCCGCCCGTGACCAGCCGGGCCGCAGAAAACCTGTTCTGGCTGGGCCGCTACACCGAGCGCGCCGAAAACTCCACCCGCCTGGCCCAGCTCATCCTGCAAAGCCTGAACGTGGAAGACCAGCCCTCCCAGGCGCTGCTGGCCTGGATGAGCAGCATGGCCGTGGGCAACACCCTCGTGCTCGGCAGCGTGCCGCCGGCCACCCAGGCGCGGCGCGTGTTCGAGCGCGCGCTGATCGCCAACCTCACCAGCACCGATCAGGCCGCCAGCGTGGGCTACAACCTGCGTGCCATCAAGCATGCCGCCTCGGCCGTGCGCGAGCGGCTGTCGCAGGAGCAGTGGCATGTGATCGTGCGCGCCGAAGCCGATTTTTTCAACCGCCGCCACGTCCTGCGCAGCTACATCCCCATCACGCGGGCATCGCAAAGTCAGGGTCAAGGCCAGGACCAGGGCCAGGGCCAGCAGGTGCCCGGCGGCTACTCCTGCGTCGAAGCCCTCAAGGCGCTGGAGGCAGCGAGCAGCTTTCTGGCCGCCATGACCGGCGCCCAGACCGATCGCATGACGCGTGACGACGGCTGGCGGCTGCTCAGCATTGGCCGGCTGATCGAGCGACTGAGCACGCTGGCCACCGCGCTCAAGCGCGGCTTTGACACCGGCGCCATTTTTGATGAAGGCGGCTTTGGCGCCATGCTCGCCCTCTTTGACAGCACCATCACCTTCAACGCGCAGTACCAGCAGCGCCGTGACACCGCCGCACTGCTCGATCTCCTGGTGATGGACTGCGAGAACCCGCGCTCGCTCGGCTGGGTGGTGCAGACCCTGCGCGGGCGCCTGGCCAGGCTGGCCGGCAGCGCCCCCGGCGAGTTGCCCGAGATGTCCCTGAGCCTGCCCGACCCCGCCCGCTGGGTGCTGGCCGAGCTGTGCGAAAGCCTAGACGCCGCCGACAGCCACAACGACCCCGGCCGGGGCTACAAGGCACTCCATGAACTGCTTAAAACCTGCTGCCAGGCGGCGCTCGACCTGTCCGACATGCTGAGCCGGCGCTACTTCAGCCACGCCGACTCGGCCAGCCAGAGCCTGGGAGCTTGACCCCATGCTGCTGCACATCGTTCACGAAACCAGCTACCGCTACCTGCCGGCGGTGGAAAATGCCCACCACATGGTGTACCTCAAGCCAGCCAGCAGCCACGGGCAGACCCTGCTGCGCTACGACCTGCAGATCCATCCGGCGCCGGTGCAACCGCGCGACACGGTGGACATGTACGGCAACACGCGCACCTATTTCTCGCTGCAGGCCGCCCACCACCGGCTCAAGGTGGTGGCCGACAGCGTGGTCTCCACCTCCAGCGCCCCGCCTTTGCTGGTGGCGGGCACCTCTATGTCGTGGGAACGGGTGCGCGAGCAGTTCCGCTACCGCGCCGGCGCCGCCTACGACAGCGCCTCGGAATTCCTGTTTGCCTCGCCCTACATTCCGCGCGACGAGGCCTTTGCAGACTTCGCCCGGCCCAGCTTCCCGCCGGGCCGGCCCCTGCTGGAGGCGGCGCACGACCTGATGAACCGCATCCATACCACCCTGACCTACGAGACCGCCAGCACCCAGGTGAACACGCCCGCGCTCGACGCGCTCAAGCAGGGCAAGGGCGTGTGCCAGGATTTCGCCCACATCATGGTCGCCTGCTGCCGCGCCCTGGGACTGCCGGCGCGCTATGTCAGCGGCTACATGCTGACCAACCCGCCGCCCGGCCAGCCCCGGCTGATCGGCTGCGACGCCTCGCACGCCTGGGCCTCGGTCTATCTGCCCAGCCTGCGCCAGTGGATGGACTTTGACCCGACCAACAACCGCACACCCGGCGAAGACTATGTGACGCTGGCCACGGGGCGCGATTTTCTCGATGTCTCACCGATGCGCGGCGTGATTCGCGGCGGCGCCCAGCACATCCTGCAAGTGGCGGTGACGGTGGCGCCGCTGGAGGAATCCGCGCTGCAGGCGCTGACCGAAGCACCCGTCGGTTAGCCACCCGTCGCATGGCTGACCGGCGGTTCTGCCCGTGCGCGGCCTGCCCCGGCTGACGAGCAGCCAGCGGCATCAAGCGACTCGGGCCAGTGCCGAAAGCGCCGGAGTTCGCTGTTTTTCTGATCGCTGATGACGCCCGCCAGCATGGCGCCAGCGCCCTGGCTCACTAGAATCAGCCGTCTTTTCACCTCTTTTCACTCTGAAGGAACGCCCATGACCACGCCCGCCTCGAACGTCTACGACCAGCTCGCCACCCTGAACATCACCCTGCCCGCCGTCGCCGTGCCGGCCGCCGCTTATCTGCCTTTTGTGCAGAGTGGCAACCTCGTGTTCCTGAGCGGCCACATCGCCAAGAAAGACGGCCAGGTCATCGTCGGCCAGCTCGGCAAGAATTTAAGCACCGAAGAAGGCAAGGCTGCCGCCCGCCTGATCGCCATCGACCTGATGGGCACGCTGCAGGCCGCCGTGGGCGACCTGAACAAGGTCAAGCGCATTGTGAAAGTGATGAGCCTGGTCAACTCCACCCCCGACTTCACCGAGCAGCACCTGGTGACCAACGGCTGCAGCGAACTGCTGGGCCAGGTCTTCGGCGCCGCCGGCACTCATGCCCGCAGCGCCTTTGGCGTGGCGCAGATTCCGCTCGGGGCCTGCGTGGAGATTGAGCTGATTGCCGAGGTGGAGTGAGGCTCTTGTAAGCCGCCTTTACTCCACCCGCGCAATCCCCGTCGGCTTGAAGCCCAGGTCCGCCAGCTTGCCCTTGCGCCCGCGCGGTGCCTTGGCGTTGTTCAGGCTGCGGATTTCCAGCGTTTCTTCGCGCGCCTTGCCGCCGCGCCCGATGCCTTCGATGCGCACGCTGCGGGTGTAGGCGGCCGCGCCGGCCAGCGTGTCCTTGGGCTCCAGGTCGATCAGCTGCAGGCCGCGCCCGCCCTTTTCCATGTGCTTGAGCTCGGTGATGTCAAACGTCAGGATGCGCCCGCCCGTCGAGGTGCAGGCCACATGGGTGGCCGGCAGCAGCGGCACCGCGCCCGAACTGCCCCTGGCATGCGAGGGGCGGCAGATCGTCTCGCCCTCGGCCAGGCCGATGAAGGCCTTGCCGCTCTTGTTGCGCGAGACCATGCATTCCACCGTCGCCAGAAAGCCGTAGCCGCCCGAGCCCGAGAGCAGCAGCACGGCCGAAGCCGGCCCGGCAAAGTAGTGCAGCAGCTGCGTGCCAGATTCGAGCTCGATCAGCGTCGTGACCGGCTGACCGTCGCCGCGCCCGCCGGGCAGCATGGCTACCGGCACCGAGTAGATACGGCCGTTGCTGCCAAAGGCCACCAGCGTGTCCACCGTGCGGCATTCGAAGGTGGCATACAGATCGTCCCCGGCTTTAAACGCAAAGCTGGCCGGCGCATGGCCGTGGCCGCCGCGGGCGCGCACCCAGCCCTTGCTGCTGACCACGACAGTCACCGGCTCATCCAGCACCTTGATTTCCAGCACGGATTTTTTATCAGCCTGGATCAGGGTGCGGCGCGGGTCGGCGAACTGTTTGGCGTCGGCTTCGATTTCGCGCACCATCAGCCGGCGCAGCGCCGACGGGTTGCCCAGGATGTCTTCGAGTTTGGCCTGCTCCTCGCGCAGGCTTTTCAGCTCCTGCTCGATCTTGATGGCTTCGAGCCGGGCGAGCTGGCGCAGGCGGATTTCCAGGATGTCGTCGGCCTGTCGCTCGCTCAGGCTGAAGCGTTCCATCAGCGCCGTTTTCGGTTCTTCGGACTCGCGGATGATTGAAATGACCGCGTCGATGTTGAGCAGCACCAATTGCCGCCCTTCGAGGATGTGGCTGCGCGCCAGCACTTTATCGAGCCGGTGCTGCGAGCGTTTTTCAATCGTGCTCTGGCGAAAGGCGATCCACTCGGTGAGCATCTGGCGCAGGGATTTCTGCGTCGGGCGGCCGTCCAGGCCGATCATCGTCATGTTGATGGGCGACGAGCTCTCCAGGCTGGTGTGGGCCAGCAGGGTGTTGATCAGCTCAGCCTGGGAAATCCTGCTGGTCTTGGGCTCGAACACCAGGCGCACGGCGGCGTCCTTGCTCGACTCGTCGCGCACCACGTCGAGCACCGCCAGCACCGACTGTTTCAATTGCATCTGGTCCTGGCTGAGCGCTTTCTTGCCGGCCTTGATCTTGGGGTTGGTGATTTCCTCGATTTCCTCTAACACGCGCTGGCTGCTCACGCCGGGCGGCAGCTCCTGCACCACCAGTTGCCACTGGCCGCGCGCCAGGTCTTCGATCTTCCAGCGGGCGCGCACCTTGAGCGAGCCACGTCCCGTGGTGTAGGCGGCGGCAATCTCGGCGGCGCTGGAGATGATCTGCGCGCCGCCGGGATAGTCGGGGCCAGCAATCAGCGCAAACAACTCCTCGTCGCCGAGCTTGGGCGTCTTGATGAGGGCGACGCAGGCATCGGCAATCTCGCGCAGGTTGTGGCTGGGGATTTCCGTGGCCAGGCCGACGGCAATGCCGCTGGCGCCGTTGAGCAGCGTGAACGGCAGGCGCGCCGGCAGCTGGCGCGGCTCCTCGGTCGAGCCGTCGTAGTTGGGAATGAAATCGACCGTTCCCTCGTCGATCTCGTCCATCAGGAGGCTGGTGATGCGCGCCAGCCGGGCCTCGGTGTAGCGCATGGCGGCGGCGCCGTCGCCGTCGCGCGAGCCGAAATTGCCTTGGCCGTCGATCAATGGATAGCGCTGGGAAAAATCCTGCGCCATGCGCACCAGCGCGTCGTAGGCGGCCTGGTCGCCGTGCGGGTGAAAGCGGCCCAGCACATCGCCCACCACGCGGGCGCATTTCACGGGCCGCGCGCCGGTGGCGCCGTTCGGGCCGCCAAAACCCAGGCCCATGCGGCTCATGCTGTAGAGGATGCGCCGCTGCACGGGTTTCTGGCCGTCGCAGACATCGGGCAGCGCCCGGCCCTTGACGACGCTGAGCGCGTATTCAAGGTAGGCGCGCTGGGCGTAAGCAGCCAGCGAGTCCTGGTCGGCGGGTTCGGGCGTCTGGACCTCGGGGTCCGGCGTGAAAAGATCCATGGTGATTTTTTAAAAGTTAAACAGGTGGGCCGCTGCCGCTGCAGGGCCCTGCAGCGGACGGCAAAAAAGTGGCACGCCAGGCTGGTTGCCAGCACAGGGGGTTACGGGTTTTACGGATTGTGCCCTTCCGGGCCACCCGGACAGGCCGGCGCAATCGTCACATCAATTTGGGCGGATTTTGCCTCAAGGCTCATAGGCCGTCACGGACGGCAGCCGGATGTCGGGCGCCTCGCTGCGGGAGGCGCCGGGCATTTGCACGCGCACCCGTCGGCCCGAAGTGGCGCTCACGCCCAGGCTGGCCGGTGGCTTGAGGTTCTGGTAGAGCTGCATGACGGTTTTAACGTAGTTCTGGGTTTCGGGGTAGTTGGGTATCTTGTTCCCGGCCCGCTTGACGGCGCCTTCGCCGGCGTTGTAGGCGGCGATGGCCAGTTCAATCTCGCCAGGAAACAGCTTGATGAGGTAGTTCAGGTAGCTGGAGCCGGCGCGGATATTGGTTTTCGGATCGGTGAGTTTTTCCTCGGCCAGGGAATTTTTGTCGTCCCTGACGCCATAGCGCGCCGCCGTGGGGGGAATCAGCTGCATCAGCCCGATGGCGCCTTTCGGGGAAACGGCCTTGGGATTGAAGCGGGATTCGGTGGCAATCACGGCCTGCAGCAGCTCGTAGTCGATGCCGTGGGTGACGGAGGCTTCGCGGATCAGGTGCTTGACCGCCTTGTAGCTGGGCAATATTTCAAAAGAAACCAGCAGTTTCGGCGGCGCACCGGCCACGCCCGTGCTGCGATCGGGCTGGGCGGGGCTAATCTCCCTGGCCGCATCGAGACGCTCGCTGCCCCGGTAAAACAGCTCGTAGCGCCCATCGAGTTGCAAGGCCGAAAAATGCCCGACGCCTTCGTCATCGACATAGCCCCAGATGTCGGCCCGTGCGGGCATCGCTGGCAGGGCGGTCAGCAGCATCAGCAAGGGCGGCATCAGAGCGCGCCAGCGCCGCCGGCCGCGTGAAGGCTGAGGGCCGGCACCTGTCTGCAGGCGCACCGAAAAGCCCAAGGTCAGATGCCGATCAACCATGCTTATCCCCTGTTGTGGATCAAATATCAACCTCCACGGCATCGCCGTGCAGTTCCATCAATTCGCGCCGCGCCGCCGCTTCGCCCTTGCCCATCAGTTTGGTGATGAGGCTCTCGGTCTGGCCGAAATCCTGGTTGCCCAGCTGCACCGGCAGCAGGCGGCGGGTGTCCGGGTTCAGGGTGGTGTCCCACAATTGTTCCGCACTCATTTCGCCCAGCCCCTTGAAACGGCTGATGCTCCAGGCGCTTTCGCGAACCCCGTCCTTGCGCAGTTTGTCCAGTATGGCGGTCAATTCGCCTTCGTCAAGGGCATAGACCTTGGAAGCGGGCTTTTTGCCACGCGCAGGTGCATCCACACGAAACAGCGGCGGACGCGCCACATACACATGGCCGGCCTCGATCAGCTTGGGAAAATGGCGGAAAAACAGCGTCAGCAGCAGCACCTGGATGTGCGAGCCGTCCACGTCGGCGTCGGACAGGATGCAGACCTTGCCGTAGCGCAGGCCGCTCATGTCCGGCGAGTCGTTCGGGCCGTGCGGATCGACGCCGATGGCGACGGCAATGTCGTGAATCTCGGTGTTGGCGAACAGCCGGTCGCGGTCCACCTCCCAGGTGTTGAGCACCTTGCCGCGCAGCGGCAGCACGGCCTGGCTTTCCTTGTCGCGCCCCATCTTGGCGCTGCCGCCGGCCGAGTCGCCCTCGACCAGGAACACCTCGTTGTTCGCAATGTCGCGGCTTTCGCAGTCGGTCAGCTTGCCCGGCAGCACGGCCACGCCCGAGCCCTTGCGCTTTTCGACCTTCTGGCCGGCCCTCTGGCGGCTTTGCGCGGCCTTGATGGCCAGTTCTGCCAGCTTTTTGCCGTAATCGACGTGCTGGTTCAGCCAGAGTTCGAGCGACGGGCGCACGAAGCTCGACACCAGCCGCACCGCATCGCGCGAATTCAGGCGCTCCTTGATCTGGCCCTGGAACTGCGGGTCCAGCACCTTGGCGCTTAAAACATAACTGGCCCTGGCAAAAACGTCCTCGGGCAGGAGTTTCACGCCCTTGGGCAGCAGCGAGTGCAGCTCGATAAAACTCTTGACCGCCGTGAACAGGCCGTCGCGCAGGCCGCTTTCGTGGGTGCCGCCGGCGCTCGTCGGAATCAGGTTGACATAGCTCTCGCGCACCGGCTGGCCGTCTTCGGTGAAGGCGACGCACCAGCTGGCGCCCTCGCCTTCGGCAAAGGTTTCGTGCGCGGCATTGGCAAAGCCTTCGTTCTCGAACACCGGAATCACCGGATCGGCGCTGAGCGTCTGCATCAGGTAGTCGCGCAGGCCGCCCTTGTACAGCCAGGTCTGGACGTCCTTGGTTTTTTCGTTCGTCAGCGTCACGCTCACGCCGGGCATCAGCACCGCCTTGCTGCGCAGCAGATGGATCAGCTCGGCCATCGGCAGCGCCGAGGATTCAAAATATTTGGCGTCCGGCCAGGCGCGCACCGTGGTGCCGGTCTTGCGGTCGCCCGTCCCGTTGGGGCGCACTGTCAAAGGCTCGATGACGTCGCCGCCGGAAAAAACCAGGCTGGCGACCTTGCCCTCGCGGTGCGAGGTGACTTCGAGCCGGGTGGACAGCGCGTTGGTCACGCTCACGCCCACGCCGTGCAGGCCGCCGGAAAAGCTGTAGGCGCCGCCCGAGCCCTTGTCGAACTTGCCGCCGGCGTGCAGCCGGGTGAACACCAGTTCGACGACGGGCGCTTTTTCCTCCGGATGCAGGCCGAAGGGGATGCCCCGGCCGTCGTCTTCAATCGTCACCGAGCCGTCGAGGTGCAGCGTGACCTTGATCTTCTTGCCGTGCCCGGCGAGCGCCTCGTCGGCCGAGTTGTCGAGCACTTCCTGGATGATGTGCAACGGATTGTCGGTGCGGGTGTACATGCCCGGGCGCTGCTTGACGGGCTCCAGGCCCTTGAGCACGCGGATGGAAGCTTCGGAATAAACGGGGGGAGCAGTAGAAATTTTGTCGGCCATGGCAGTTGAGGTGAGTCGGGAAATTGTAGACCGGCCCCCGAAATCAGCGCTCCAGCCCCTCAATACCCGCCGGCAAGCGAGCGTCGGCCCCGGCGGGCTCAGGCCCAATCGGGTGCCCGGCAAGCAGCAGCGGCCCAATTTCGTTACAGTTGCCCGATGGCTTCAAGCACTGCTTCACCCCCCAAAACCCTCTCCATGCTGCAGGTGCTGGCCTGCGGCGCGGCCATTGTCACGCTTTCGATGGGCATACGCCACGGCTTTGGCCTGTGGCTCCAACCCATCACGCAGGCGCAGGGCTGGACGCGCGAGACCTTTGCCTTTGCGCTGGCGGTGCAAAACCTGTCCTGGGGCATTTTCGGAATCTTTGCGGGCATGGCGGCGGACCGCTTTGGCGCTTTCCGCGTGGTCGCGGGCGGCGCCGTGCTGTATGCGCTGGGGCTGGCGGGCATGGCGCTGTCGCCCACGGGCCTGATATTTACCCTGACCACCGGCGTGCTGATCGGCGCGGCGCAGGCCGGCACCACCTATGCGGTGATCTACGGCGTGATCGGGCGCAACATCTCGGCCGACAAGCGCTCCTGGGCGATGGGCGTGGCGGCGGCGGCGGGCTCGTTCGGCCAGTTTCTGATGGTGCCGATTGAGGGCTTTCTGATCAGCAGCCTGGGCTGGCAAACCGCCCTGCTGGCCCTGAGCGGGGCCGCGCTGCTGATGATTCCGCTGGCGCTGGGCCTGCGCGAGCCCGCGCTGGCCGGGAGCCACGCCGCCCGGCGCGAGCAGAGCATCGGCCAGGCGCTGCGCGAAGCCCTGAAATACCCGAGCTTTCAATTGCTGATGGTGGGCTATTTCGTCTGCGGCTTCCAGGTGGTGTTCATCGGCGTTCACATGCCCAGCTACCTCAAGGACAAGGGCCTGTCGCCGCAGGTGGCCGGCTATGCGCTGGCGCTGATTGGCCTCTTCAATGTCTTTGGCACCTATGCCACCGGCGTGCTGGGCCAGCGCATGGCCAAGAAGAACATCCTGGCGGCAATTTACCTGTCGCGCTCGGTCGTCATCGCCGTGTTCCTGGCCGCGCCGCTGAGCCCGGCCAGCGTCTATGTTTTTTCCAGCCTGATGGGCCTGCTGTGGCTCTCGACGGTGCCGCCCACCAACGCGGCGGTGGCGCAGATCTTCGGCATCCAGCACCTGTCGATGCTCAGCGGCTTCATCTTCTTTGCCCACCAGATCGGCTCCTTCCTGGGCGTGTGGCTGGGCGGCTACCTGTATGACCGCACCGGCAGCTACGACATCGTCTGGTACCTGGCGATTGCGCTGGGCGTTCTGGCGGCGCTGGCCAATCTGCCGGTGCGCGAGGCGCCCATCGCCCGCACGGCGCCCGGCAAACTGCCGCAAGGGGCTTGAGATGACCGCCAAGATCGCGCTGTGGACGCTGGCCCTGGCCGCCTTGCTGGGCGTTTTTTCGCTTTACACCCGGCCCGAGTTCCTGTTCACGCTGGCGAACCAGGTCTGGAGCTGCTTTTAGGCTGGCCTTTTGCTGTACGACTCCAAGCCGAATGCAAAAATGCGCCAGCACACGCACCAGCCCAACCCTTGAACCGCACTGAAAGCAAGCGACTTGAAAGAAGAACTTTTCCATGGAACCGAAGCGCCCTCCGCCTGGGTGCAGCGCTGGTCGCACCTGATGGCTCCCGGCGGTGTGGTGCTGGACGTGGCCTGCGGCCATGGCCGCCATGCGCGCTGGTTTCATGAACGCCGACACCCGGTCGTGGCGGTGGACCGCTCGCCGGCAGCCATAGCGTCTGTGACCAGCGCCGCGCCTGGCTGCGAAGCCGTGGTGGCCGACATTGAAAACGGTCCCTGGCCGTTTGCCGGCCGGCAATTCGATGCGCTCATCGTCACCAATTACCTGTGGCGCCCTCTTGTGCCCACGCTTTTAGACAGCCTGGCGCCCGGCGGCGTGCTGATTTACGAAACCTTTACCCAGGGCAACGAAACCGTGGGCAAGCCCGCGCGTCCCGATTTTCTCTTGCGCACTGGCGAGTTGCTGCAGGTCTGCCAGGGCTTGCGGGTGGTGGCTTTTGAAGACGGGTTCCAGGACGGGCCGCAGGGGCAGGCGCCGCGCTTTGTGCAGCGGATTGCCGCCGTGCGTGAAGCGGCAAGCCCGCCCGGCCCGGCCCGAGCGGCCGACGGCTTCAGCCCGGCGGCCCTGGCTGCGCCCCGCTACCGCCTGCCTTAGGCTCTGAGTAGAATGCGGAACTGACCCTTCAGGGCAGTCTAAGGATTTTTTCGATCCAGACCGCCACCCCAACCGCGAAAACCCAAGACATGACACCCATTACCGGCAGCATCGTTGCACTGGCAACGCCCATGCATGAAGACGGCAGCGTGGACTACCCCACCCTGCGCAAACTCGTTGACTGGCATATCGCGGAGGGCACCGACTGCATCGGCGTGGTCGGCACCACCGGCGAGTCGCCCACGGTCAACGTCCAGGAGCACTGCGAGATCATCCGCGTGGCCGTCGAGCAGGCGAACAAGCGCGTGCCCATCATGGCCGGCTGCGGCGCCAACTCCACCGCTGAAGCGATCGAGCTGGCCAGGTTCGCCAAAGAGGTCGGCGCCGACTGCCAGCTGCAAGTCGTTCCCTACTACAACAAGCCCACCCAGCAGGGCCAGTACCTGCACTTCAAGGCGATTGCCGAGGCCGTGGGCGATCTGCCCATCGTGCTGTACAACGTGCCCGGCCGCAGCGTGGCCGACATGCAGCACGCCACCGTGCTGCGCCTGGCCGAGATTCCCGGCATCGTCGGCATCAAGGAAGCCACCGGCAACATCGAGCGCGCCCAGTGGCTGATCAAGGAAGTGCCCGATAACTTTGCCGTGTATTCGGGCGACGACCCGACGGCCGTGGCCCTGATCCTGTGCGGCGGCCAGGGCAACATCAGCGTGACGGCCAACGTCGCGCCCCGGCTCATGAACGAGCTGTGCCTGGCCGCGCTGGCCGGCAATGTCCAGCGGGCGATGGAGCTGCAGTTTCAGCTGATGCCGCTGCACCGCGCCCTGTTCGTCGAGGCCAACCCGATTCCGGTGAAATGGGCCATGGCGCGCATGGGACTGTGCGGCCCGGCGCTGCGCCTGCCGATGACACAACTCGAAGCCGGCAACGTGGCAGCCGTTGACACTGCTCTGCGCAGCTGCAGCCTGATCTGACTCTTTAAGGATTTTTCAAGTGAAGACATTGCCGACACTACTTCAACGCCCTGACTTTTTGAAAGCTCCCCGCCCTGCCGCCCTTTGCGCCGTGATGGCCCTGAGCCTGCTGGGCGGCTGCTCCACCCTCAAGGACACGCTCGAAGGCGAAAAAGTCGACTACAAGTCGAGCAGCAGCAACAAGGGCCCGTCGCTCGATGTGCCGCCGGACCTGACCCAGCTCAGCCGCGAAAGCCGCTATGTCGTCCCCGGCGCAGCTGTCTCGGCCAGCAGCTATCAGATCGGCCAGCCCACCCAGAGCGTCCCGACAGCGGCCAATGCCGTGGGCGATGTGCGCATCGAGCGCGCCGGCAACCAGCGCTGGCTGGTCGTGAGCCGCCCGGCCGACAAGCTGTGGACGCCGGTGCGCGACTTCTGGCTGGAAAACGGCTTCCTGCTGGCGCAGGACCAAGAAAACCTGGGCATCATGGAAACCGACTACGCCGAAAACCGCGCCAAGCTGCCGCAGGACTTCATCCGCAACGCGCTGGGCAAGGTGCTGGATAGCCTGTACTCCACCGGCGAGCGCGACAAGTTCCGCACCCGGCTGGAGCGCCGCCCCGACGGCGGCACCGACATCTTCATCAGCCACCGGGGCATGGAAGAAATCGTCACCGGCGTCAAGGCCGGCAGCAGCACGGGCGACAGCACCGTCTGGCAGCCGCGCGCCACCGATCCGGAGCTCGAAGCCGAACTCCTGCGCCGCCTGATGGTCAAGCTCGGCGTGACGCAAGAACAGGCCAAAGCCCTGATGGCGACCGGCACGCCCCAGCAGAGCGCCCGCGTTGCCATGGTGAACAACCTGCCGGTGGTCCAGCTCGACGAGGACTTTGAGCGCGCCTGGCGCCGGGTCGGCCTGGCGCTGGACCGTACCGGCTTTACCGTGGAAGACCGCGACCGCAGCCAGGGCACCTATTTCGTGCGCTACGTCGAGCCGGCCAGCAACAAGGCCGAACCCGGCTTTTTCAGCAAGCTCTTCAGCGGTTCGGCGGCTGCAGCGGCGCCGCTGAAATACCGCATCGCCGTCAAGAGCGAGGGCGCAAGCACCACCGTGTCGGTTCTCAATGCCCAGGGCACGCCAGAGTCGTCCGCCAATGCCCAGCGCATTGTGCAGGTGATTGCCGACGACCTGAAATAAGGCCAAAGAGGGCGCTTTTTCAAGCGCCCCATGAAAAAAGCCGCCCGAAGGCGGCTTTTTTCATGAGACAGTAAAAATTACTTGGCAGCAGCAGAAGCAGCAGCGCCGGCAGCAGAAGCAGCATCCTTGGCAGCATCGACAGCGGTCGCAGCAGCAGAAGCGGCGTCAGTTGCAGCGGAAGCAGCGCCCGTGGCAGCAGCGGCAGCATCAGTTGCAGCGGAAGCGGCGGCAGCAGCGTCGGCAGCAGGCGCAGGCGTCACGACAACCGTTGGTGCAGGAGCAGGTGCAGCTTCTTCGGTCTTGCTGCAGGCAGCCAGAGCAACAGCGGCAACAATGGCGGCCAAAACGAGAGACTTGTTCATTTTTACTATCCTTGATGAATTAAGAAAACAATTTTTTTCTGCGAATTATCTGCATTGTCAAAAGAAAACCCGAACAAAAGTTCAGGTGATGTTTGACTGATGGAAAGTAGCAGCGAAGCTCTTTCTACCCAGCGTTAAATTATATGCTGGTTAAAGCAAGCATGAAAACCCTTAAAACTTCAAAGCGCATCGCTTAAGTTCTTTTTGCAACCAGAAAACCACACTACAAGCCCAGGGTGGTGGCGGCAAAAGCGGGCGAGCTCTTGAGCAGCACTTCATTCACGCGCTCCCTGAGGGCCACGCGCCGGGCCGGCTCCGAGCCGGCCATGCCGATGCAGCGCGGCAGGTCCTGCCGCTCCAGCACCCAGCCGGGACTCCACAAGGCGCTGGGCAGGCTTTCGGCCGGTGTGGCGGCGCTTTTGCGGCACTCCACAAGATGCGCCCAGGTCCGCCGCCAGGTCACGAAACGCGCGTGCCTTCGCACCAGCGCCTCATAGTTTGCAGCCAGCATGGTGAACGTGCGCCCGCTTTTGGACCAGTCGTTCAGGGCCTGGGCCACGACCCGCTCACCCAGTGGCCAGTCCTCAAAGTCGGGATCGCACACGATGATTTCACGCCAGCCCTGCGCCGCCGCGGTGGCCAGGGCCAGGCGGATCAGGTCGGCAAACTCGGCGCGGCCGGTGAAACGGCCTTCGAGCAGGCTCGGCAGCGCGGCCTCGGGGGGCAAAACGGTCATCGGTTTTTCTCCTGCACATCAGACTGTCCAGATTACCCCAAAGCCTCAGCGTGCGCTGGTGGACGGCTCGGGCCACGCCTGCTGCAGCCAGCCCGCCTCATGCCAGTCGCCCAGCAGGGCCAGCGCCGATTTGCTCGCCTTGCGCAGGTCGCTGGCAGCCAGATGGCGCTGGTCGGCCAGGCGCTGCATCAGGGCGGCATCGGCGCCCTTGGCCCGGTAGCTCTCGCCGTTGATGAAGACGTGGTCGCTGTCGTACATCATGCGGCTGCGCGCATCGAGGGCAACGACGCTTTCGCCGGCCTTGGCGGCATCGCCGTCCCAGTCCTGCTGCGCCTCGTCGAACCAGACCGATGGCTTGGGCTCGGTCATGTACTCGCCCAGGGCGCAGGCCAGGGCCATCGGGTCTTTGAGCGCTTCTTGCACGGCCTGCCGGGCAAAGCTCACCAGGCATTCGGGCAGGGCCGCCGGCGTGGCGGTGGCCGGCTGGGTCGGGTCGCGGTACAGGCGCGGCGAACGCACGGCGCGCAGCTCGGCTTCGTCTGCGGGCGGCGCCTCTTCGCTGAACTCGGCCAGGCGGTGCAGCATCTCAGCGGCCAGCTCAGCTTGGCCGGGCGTGCGAAAACCGATGGAGTAAGTCATGCAGTCAGACGTTTTGCCGTCCGGCCCGGCGCCGGCCTCGGCAATGCCGTCGTGGGCGTAGCGCGGCGGCAAGTACAGCATGTCGCCCGCTTCGAGCACGAATTCTTCTTCCGGCTCGAAGTTCTGCAGGATTTTCAGCGGCACGCCGTCCTGCAGCGTGAAGTCTTTCTGCCGGCCGATTTTCCAGCGCCGGCGCCCGCTGGCCTGCAGCAGGAACACGTCGTAGCTGTCAAAGTGCGGCCCGACGCCGCCGCCCGGCGTGGCAAAGGAGATCATCAGGTCATCGAGCCGGGCGTCGGGCACGAAGCGGAACTGCTCCAGCAATTCATGGCCGGGCGTCTCATGCAGGTTGACGCCCTGCACCAGGAGCGTCCAGCCCTCCTTGCTCAGCGGCGGCAGGCTTTTGGGCGGCACCGGGCCGTGCTTCATGCTCCAGCCCTGCTCGTGCTGGACAATCACGCGCGACTCGACGCCTTCGCGCGCGGCCAGCTTGAACAGCGCGGGGCGGCTGAGAAAAGGCACGAAGCCGGGAATGGCCTGGCGCACCAGCAGCGGCTTTTTCTGCCAGTGGCGGCGCATGAACTGGGCGGGCGTGAGGCCGGCGAGAAGGGCGAGGGGTTGATTGACATCCATGGGACAATTGTCCAATGAAAATCACCCCGCAATGCGTCGTAGCCCTGACATGGACGCTGAAAGATACCCTGGGCGATGTGCTGGACGAACTCGACGAGCCGGTGGAGTTCCTGCTGGGCGGCAACGACCTGCTGGCCAGCATCGAGCAAGCCCTGCAGGGCCATGAAGCCGGCGACACGCTGGAGCTGCATCTGGAGCCCGAAAACGCCTTTGGCGACTATGACGAAAACCTCGTCTTCCTCGAAGCGCGCAGCATTTTCCCGGCCGAGTTGGAAGAAGGCATGACCTTTGACGGCGCGGCCATGCCGGCCGGCAGCAGCGCACAGTTGCCGCAGGAGCACCTCTACACCGTCACCGACATCTATCCCGAGCATGTCGTGCTGGACGGCAACCATCCGCTGGCCGGCATTGCGATCCGGCTCAAGCTCAAGGTAGAGAGCGTGCGCGAGGCGGCCGAAGCGGAAATCGGCCAAGGCTCCCTGGGCACCGGATTTTTCCGGCTGGCGCCGGACAACGACACGCTGCACTGAGCCGCGCCCTTGCCCCTTCTTCGCAAAAAAGCGGCGCTGCAGAAAACTGCAGCGCCGCTTTTTTTGCGGCTGGCATCAAGCCGGATCAATAACGGAACAGCTGGCCGTTCTGAATCCTCACGCGGTCGCCAATGCGCAACTCGCCGGTGGCGGGCAGGTCATAGGCACGGGCGCTGCCGTTGTCGAGCTGGACCGTGACCCGGTAGCTCTGGCTCACGGAAGGATTGCGGTTTTTCTCGATGGCATTGCCAGCCACCGCGCCGCCGACGGCGCCGGCGACAGTGGCAATATCACGGCCCGTACCGCCGCCAATCTGACGGCCGACGACAGCGCCGGCCACGCCGCCGATGATGGCCCCCAGGCCAGAGCCTTGGGCTTGCTGCTGATTCTGGAAGACTTCCAGGTTGGTCACGCGCCCGTACTCCACATAGTTGCTCTGCTGGGTCTGGGCTGGGTACTGGGCCTGACCGGGATACTGGGCCGGGTAAGTCGTCTGCGCCGGGTACTGGGCCGGGTAGATACCCTGGGTCTGGGACGGATAAGCTGTGGGGTAGGACGAATCCATCGGCACGGTGCCGCAGGCAGCCAGGCCAGCGAGCGCCAGCACCGAAGCAGTGGCCGACATGAAGCGGGAAGTTGTTTGACGCATGGAAGTCTCCTTGAGAAATAAAGTTCGTCACCTTCGGGGGCATTTCAACGCCCTTCGAGGCAATCGAGTCGCACAGGCCCGGGAACGTACAGGCCTTGATTACACAGCGGTTGCGCCCGGCACTAGGTCAGGTCCAGAGCTTTCGCCGAGTAAGAAGTTTGCAGCACTTCATGTGAGACGTTTCTTACAAAAACAAGACCGGCCGGCTGGCCATTGTCAGGCTTTGCCCGTCGAGCCGTAACCGCCCTCGCCGCGCTGGCTGGCAGGAAATTCAGCGACGATGTTGAACTGCGCCTGCATCACCGGCACGATCACCAGTTGGGCGATGCGCTCCATCGGCTCGATGGTGAAAGGCACATCGCTGCGGTTCCAGGCGCTGACCATCAGCTGGCCCTGGTAGTCGCTGTCGATCAGCCCGACCAGGTTGCCCAGCACGATGCCGTGCTTGTGGCCCAGCCCCGAACGCGGCAGGATCAGGGCGGCATAACCGGGGTTGTGCAGGTAAATGGCCATGCCGGTGGGCACCAGCTGCCAGGCGTTGGCGCCCAGCGTGAGCGGCGCGTCCAGGCAGGCGCGCAGGTCCAGGCCGGCGCTGCCGGGCGTGGCGTAATCGGGAAGCTTGTCCTGCAGGCGTGGGTCGAGGATCTTGACGTCAATTTTCATGGTTTCTTTTTTGGAAAATGAGGAGGTTTCTGGGCCTGCTCAATGGCTTTTTGAATGGTTTTCTGGGTCAGCGCCTGCACCCGGCTGGCCAGGGCGCCGGAGGAGTGGCGGTTGATCCTGAACATCACCCAGCCGGCATAGCCCAGCAGGACAGGGATGAACAGGAAACCGGCACCGGGCACCAGCCGGGCCAGCGCCTGGGTGGCCAGCCAGGCCACGACCAGCCACTTGATGTGCCCCAGATAGGAGATGCTGGCCACCGCCTGGGGCAGCGTCTTGACCGAAGGCAGGCCCGCGCTGGGCGCGAACGTCGTGCTGGGCGGGGTGGTCCCCGCCTGGGGCGCGAACAGGGTTTCAGGCTGCGCCGTTCCCTCGGGGCCGCCCGTCAGGCGTTCGACATAGGCGGCAAAATCCCCATCGGGCGGGGTGTCTGAAGACGGGCTCATGAGGCCCTGCGCCGGGCAATTTCCTGCACCAGCCGCCGCGCCAGCGACAGCTTGGAAGCCCTGGGCAACTCGGTGGCGCCCTGCGCATCCACCAGCAGCAGCGCATTGTGGTCCTGACCAAAGGTGTCGGGGCCGATGTTGCCCACCAGCAGCGGCACCTGCTTGCGCAGGCGCTTGGCCTGGGCGTTTTCCAGCAGGTCATGGCTTTCGGCCGCGAAACCGACGCAAAAGAGCAGCCCCGACTGGGCCGCCGGCGAGCGCGCCACGCTGGCCAGGATGTCGGTGTTTTCGGTGAAGCTCAGTTGCGGCGTCTGGCCCGAGCCGTCCTTCTTGATCTTCTGCGCCGAGGGCGCGGCCGGGCGCCAGTCGGCCACTGCCGCCGTGGCGATGAACACGCTCGCGTCCTGCGCCCGCGCCGTCACGGCGTCGAGCATGTCCCGAGCCGATTTCACATTGATGCGGTGCACGCCGCGCGGCGTGGGCAGGCTCACCGGGCCGGCCACCAGCGTGACCTCGGCGCCGGCTTCGTGGGCGGCTCTGGCAATGGCAAAACCCATCTTTCCGCTCGACAAATTGGTGATGCCGCGCACCGGGTCAATCGCCTCGTAGGTCGGCCCGGCGGTCACCAGCACGCGCTGGCCTTTCAAATGCTTGGGCGTAAAGAAAGCGATGATGTCTTCGAGCAGTTCCTCGGGCTCTAACATGCGGCCGTCGCCCGTTTCGCCGCAGGCCTGATCGCCCGTGCCCACGCCCAGCAGCGTCGCGCCATCGGCGGCCAGTTGGGCCAGGTTGCGCTGCGTCGCCGGGTGGGCCAGCATCTCGCGGTTCATGGCCGGCGCCAGCAGCAGCGGCACGCGCTCGATGGGCCGGGCCAGGCACAGCAGGCTGAGCAACTCGTCGGCGCGGCCCTGCGCCAGCCGGGCCAGGAAATCGGCGCTGCACGGTGCAATCACAATGGCGTCGGCTTCGCGCGAGAGATTGATGTGCGCCATGCCGTTGGGCTCACGGCTGTCCCACTGGCTGGTGTAGACCGCCCGCCCGCTGAGCGCCTGCATGGTGACCGGCGTGATGAACTGGGCAGCCGCCTCGGTCATCACCACCTGCACCGTCGCGCCGGCCTTGATCAGGGCACGGCACAGCTCGGCCGACTTATAACAGGCAATCCCGCCCGAGAGGCCCAGCACGAGGTGCTTGCCGGCCAGGTCCGGCGCCTCAACATGGCCGAATCGATTGGATTGATTTATCAAGAACTGACTCCGGTTTGAAACCTCCCCTTTCAGGGGGATGAAATTTTTTGGGCAGAGGGCTAACTTCTTCCAGATTCACCCCGAAAGGGGCGTGGATTGAAACAGCATGCCTGGCAATGTAGCAGCTAAACCGCGCTGCTTTTGTGCTCGCCGCTGACAAAACACCGCCCTGGGGCGACGCACCGGCCCGGCCGTCAATGGTCCGCTTTAACCGGGTGGCCGGCGCGGACGGGAAGCTCAAGCCCCCTATAATCTGCGTTTACCACCTCAGCGAACTTGTGGTTCGTACAACGGCATGACCAAATTTGTCTTCGTCACCGGCGGTGTGGTGTCTTCCCTGGGCAAGGGAATCGCCTCAGCCTCCTTAGCTGCGATCCTTGAATCGCGAGGCCTCAAAGTCACCCTCATCAAGCTCGATCCCTACATCAATGTGGATCCGGGCACGATGTCGCCGCTGCAGCACGGCGAGGTCTTCGTCACCGAAGACGGCGCGGAAACCGATCTCGATCTGGGCCACTATGAGCGTTTCATCGAAACGCGCATGAAAAAGCCCAACAACTTCACCACCGGCCAGATCTACCAGAGCGTGCTCGACAAGGAGCGCCGCGGCGACTACCTGGGCAAGACGGTGCAGGTGATTCCGCACATCACCAACGAAATCCAGGATTTCATCAAGCGCGGCGCCGGCGTCGGCACGCCCGAGGCGGTGGATGTGGCGATTGTCGAAATCGGCGGCACCGTGGGCGATATCGAGTCCCTGCCCTTCCTGGAAGCCGTGCGCCAGATGAGCCTGCGCATGGGGCCGAACAACTCGGCTTTCGTGCACCTGAGCTACGTGCCATGGATTGCCGCCGCGGGCGAACTCAAAACCAAGCCCACCCAGCACACCGCCAAGCAGCTGCGCGAAATCGGCATCCAGGCCGACGTGCTGCTGTGCCGCGCGGACCGGCGCATTCCCCAGGAAGAGCGCAGCAAGATCTCACTGTTTTCCAATGTGCCCGAGTGGGGCGTGATCTCGATGTGGGACGTGGACACGATTTACAAGGTGCCGCGCATGCTGCACGAGCAGGGCCTGGACGGCCTGATCTGCGACAAGCTGCGCCTGAACACGCCGCCGGCCAACCTCAAGCGCTGGGACGATCTGGTATATGAAACCGAGCACCCGAAAGCTGAAGTGCGCATTGCCATGGTCGGCAAGTATGTCGATCTGAGCGACAGTTATAAATCGCTCAACGAGGCGTTGCGCCACGCCGGCATGAAGAACCATGCCAAGGTGCGCATCGACTACATCGACTCGGAAAACATCACGCCCGAAACCGTGGCCAGCCTGGCTCAGTTCGACGCCATCCTGGTGCCCGGCGGCTTTGGCGTGCGCGGCGTCGAAGGCAAGATCTGCGCGGCCAAGTTTGCCCGCGAGAACCAGATTCCCTACCTGGGCATCTGCCTCGGGATGCAGGTCGCCACCATCGAGTTCGCCCGCCATGTTGCCGGCCTCAAAGGCGCCAACAGCACCGAGTTCGACCCGGCCACGCCGAACCCGGTGATCGCCCTGATTGCCGAATGGAAGGACGCCGACGGCACCATCAAGACGCGCGACGCCAACTCCGACCTGGGCGGCACCATGCGCCTGGGCGCGCAAAGCTCGGACGTGGCCCCCGGCACGCTGGCGCACCAGATTTACGGCGACGTGGTTTCCGAGCGCCATCGCCACCGCTACGAAGCCAATGTCAACTACCTCGACACCCTGCGCCAGGCGGGCCTCGTGATCTCGGCGCTGACCCAGCGCGAGCACCTGACTGAAATCGTCGAGCTGCCGCAAAACGTGCATCCCTGGTTCATCGGCGTGCAATTCCACCCCGAGTTCAAGTCCACGCCGTGGAACGGCCACCCGCTGTTCAATGCCTACATTGCCGCCGCGCTGGGCCACCCGGCCAGCACCCGGGCAGCGCTGAAAACCAAAACCGCCAAAACCCAGAAAGCAGTGTCCCCATGAAACTCTGCGGATTCGACATCGGCCTGGACCAGCCCTTCTTCCTGATCGCCGGCCCCTGCGTGGTCGAGTCAGAGCAGTTGCAGATGGACACGGCCGGCACGCTCAAGGAAATCACCGCCTCGCTGGGCATTCCCTTCATTTTCAAGTCCAGCTACGACAAGGCCAACCGCTCCAGCGGCACCAGCTTTCGCGGCCCCGGCATGGAAAAGGGGCTGGAAATCCTGGCCCGGGTGAAACGCGAATTGAATGTCCCCATCCTGACCGATGTGCATTCCGAAGCCGAGATTGCCGCCGTCGCCGCCGTCGTCGATGTGCTGCAGACGCCGGCTTTCCTGTGCCGCCAGACCGATTTCATCCATGCTGTCGCCCAGTCGGGCAAGCCGGTGAACATCAAGAAAGGCCAGTTCTTAGCGCCCGGCGACATGAAAAACGTCATCGACAAGGCGCGAGCCGCTGCGCGCGACAAAGGCCTGGACGAAGACCGCTTCATGGCCTGCGAGCGCGGCGCCAGCTTTGGCTACAACAATTTGGTCTCCGACATGCGCAGCCTGGCCATCATGCGCGAGACCCGCGCGCCGGTGGTGTTTGACGCCACGCACTCGGTGCAACTGCCCGGCGGCAACGGCACCAGCAGCGGCGGCCAGCGCGAGATGGTGCCAGTGCTGGCGCGCGCGGCGGTGGCCGTCGGCATTGCGGGCCTGTTCATGGAAACCCATCCCGACCCGGCCAACGCCATGAGCGACGGCCCGAACGCGGTGCCGCTCAAGCACATGAAGGCCCTGCTGGAAACCCTGCTTGAACTCGACCGGGTGACCAAGAAGAATGGCTACCTGGAAAATAATTTCGGTGCCTGAGAGCGCCCGTTCCAAGCCTCCGGTAAGCCGCAGGGCTTAGCCTCCTGCCAATGCCATGCTTCTGCTGGAAGCGGGTCAGTTTTAAGTTTGTAATTTTTGATTGAAAGACGAAAAAAATGAGCGCTATTGTTGATATCGTGGGTCGCGAAATCCTGGACAGCCGTGGCAACCCCACGGTCGAGTGCGACGTGCTGCTGGAGTCCGGCGTGATGGGCCGCGCCGCCGTGCCCTCGGGCGCCTCCACCGGTTCGCGCGAAGCCATCGAGCTGCGCGACGGCGACAAGTCGCGCTACCTCGGCAAGGGCGTCCTGAAGGCCGTCGAGCACATCAACACCGAAATCTCCGAAGCCGTGCTCGGCCTGGACGCCGCAGAACAGGCCTTTCTGGACAAGGTCCTGATCGATCTCGACGGCACTGAAAACAAGTCCCGCCTGGGCGCCAATGCGATGCTGGCTGTCTCCATGGCCGTGGCGCGCGCCGCCGCCGAAGAGGCCGGCCTGCCGCTGTACCGCTATTTCGGCGGCATGGGCGCGGTGCAGATGCCCGTGCCGATGATGAACGTCATCAACGGCGGCGAGCACGCCAACAACAACCTGGACATCCAGGAATTCATGATCATTCCGGTGGGCGCGCCCACTTTCCGCGAAGCCATTCGCTGGGGCGCCGAGGTGTTCCACGCCCTGAAGAAAATCCTGCACGACAAGGGCATCAGCACCGCCGTCGGCGATGAAGGCGGCTTTGCCCCCAGCGTCGAGAACCACGAAGCAGCGATCCAGATGATCCTCGAAGCCATCGACAAGGCCGGCTATGTGGCCGGCGAGCAGATCGCCCTGGGCCTGGACTGCGCCGCTTCCGAGTTCTACAAGGACGGCAAGTACGTGCTCCCCGGCGAAGGCGGCCTGAGCCTGACCGCGCAGGAGTGGACCAACATCCTGGCCACCTGGTGCGACAAGTACCCCATCATCTCCATCGAGGACGGCATGGCCGAAGGCGACTGGGACGGCTGGAAAATCCTCACCGACCGCCTGGGCAAGAACGTGCAGATCGTCGGCGACGATTTGTTCGTGACCAACACGAAGATTTTGAAAGAAGGCATCGACAAGGGCATCGCCAACTCCATCCTGGTCAAGATCAACCAGATCGGCACGCTGAGCGAGACCTTCGCCGCGATCGAGATGGCCAAGCGCGCCGGCTACACCGCCGTGATCTCGCACCGCTCGGGCGAGACGGAAGACTCCACCATTGCCGACATCGCCGTGGGTACCAATGCCGGCCAGATCAAGACCGGCTCGCTCTCGCGCTCGGACCGCATGGCCAAGTACAACCAGCTGCTGCGCATCGAGGAAGACCTGGGCGAAGTGGCCATCTACCCCGGCCGCGCCGCTTTCTACAACCTGCGTTAAGCTTTTTGCAGGACTGACACGCCGTGGGAAACCGCTTTGTTCCGGCCATTCTGGTGCTGCTTTTGGTGCTGTTCCACGCGCAGCTCTGGGTGGGCCGGGGCAGCATTCCCACCGTGCGCGAGATGCAGCAGCGGCTCGATGAGCAGCTGGCGAAAAATGCCCTGGCCCAGGCCAGCAATGACGAGCTGGCCGCCGAGGTCAAGGACCTGCAGGAAGGCCTGCAGATGGTCGAGGAAAAAGCCCGCAGCGAACTCGGCATGGTCAAGCCCAATGAAATGTTTGTGCAGATCAGCGAATAGGCCGCTGGCCGCGCCGGTTCGCCCACCGCATTTTCCCGCCTGAGCGGATACCCCCTGACGGGCATGAACATGCTGAAGATTGCACTGCTCGGCGCGCCCAGCACCGGAAAATCACGCCTCGCCAGCGACTTGAACAGCGCGGCAAAAGCTTCCGCCTGGCCGGCCACGGTCACGGTGGAGGCCCATCTGCCGGCTCTAGCGGCTGCCTTGCCCGGCTACGATCTGGTGCTGCTGACGGGTCTGCCAGGCACGGCCGGCCCTCCACGCCCGGATGACCGTCAGGCCCAAGCCTGCCAGCAGGCGCAGGAAACGGCCGACGCCGCGATTCGCAGCGCCTTGGGGAGCGCCAGGATGGCGTACCGGGTGCTCTACGGCCGAAGCGAAGAGCGCCTGGCCCAGGCCTGCGAGGCGATTCAAAGCGTGTTGCCGCCGCCTCAAGCGCCCGCGCAACCAGGCCTGATACGCGCCCCCAAAAAGCCTGCACCCTGGGTCTGGCTGTGCGACAAATGCAGCGACCCGCAATGCGAGCACCGGCTGCTGACCGCCCTGCTGGCCCAGCGTGCCAGCCGGGTTGAGCCGCAAGGCCGGCGCCTGAGCTGACCCAGGCGCTTACTGCACCGTGGGCGCAGGGGGCAACTGGTGAATCGGCTGGGTGAAGATCTGCGCCGCGTCCACCGGGTCAAAGTCATACTGCGCGCCACAGAACTCGCAGGCCACATCGACCTTGCCGCGCTCGGCGATGATGCTCTCGATTTCCGCCGTGCCCAGGCCGCGCAGCATGTTGCTCACCCGCTCGCGCGAGCAGCTGCAGGCAAAGCGCGGCTTCAAGGGTTCAAAGCGCACCAGCGGCTCCTGCCAGAACAATCGGTGCAGAATGGTATCGACATCCAGGCTCAAGAGTTCCTCGCGCTTGAGCGTGCCGGCCAGCAGGGCGATGCGCTGGTAGTCTTCGTTCAGGCCGATCTGGTCTTCATTGGCCTGGCGGTCCAGCTGGCCTTCCAGGTTGCCCTGGCCCGTGACCGGCAGGCGCTGGATCAGCAGGCCGGCGGCCATGTGGCCGTCGGCGGCCAAAATCAGCTTGGTATCGAGCTGCTCGCTTTGCAGCATGTAGTGCTCCAGCACCTCGGCCAGGTTCTCGATTTTTTCGCGGCTGTCGCCAAACAGCGGCACCACGCCCTGGTAAGGCTGCTGGCCGGGAAACTTGTCTTTCGGGTCCAGCGTGATGGCGCAGCGCCCCTGGTTGTGGACGTTGACCATCTCGCTCAGGGTGCTTCCGGGGTCGATCTCGCCGGTCACGGTCGCGGTGGCGCGCAGGCTCAGGTCGGGCTGCACCTCGGCCACGGCCAGCTTGACCGGGCCGTCGCCGAAAATCTGCAGGATCAAGGCGCCATTGAACTTGATGTTGCTCTGCATCAGCGCGCCGGCCGCCGTCATCTCGCCCAGCAGGTGCATCACCTCGACCGGGTAGCCGCCCGCCGCCTGGCGGCGCTTGAGGATTTCCTGCCAGGAGTCGGTCAGGCGCACCAGCATGCCGCGCACCGGCAGGCCGTCGAAAAGAAATTTGTGAAGTTCAGACATGGCGCAAGCTTAAAAGAAATAGCGGGCCAAAAGCCTGTCGGGCGCCTCGGCCAGAAAAAAGAAAAACCGGGCATTCAGCCCAGCTTGGTCAGGCCGGCCTTGTAGCGCCGGGCATTGTCCATATAGTGCTGCGCGCTCATTTTTAAACCCTCCAGCTGGGCCTCGGACAACTGGCGCACCGCCTTGGCCGGACTGCCCAGGATCATGCAGCCGTCGGGAAACTCCTTGCCCTCGGTGACCAGCGCGCCGGCGCCGACCAGGCAATTCTTGCCGATCTTCGCGCCATTGAGCACCACCGCCTGGATGCCGATCAGCGAGCCGTCGCCAATCGTGCAGCCGTGCAGCATGACCTGGTGACCGACGGTGACGTTCTCGCCGATGACGAGCGGTACGCCGTCGTCGGCATGCAGCACGCTGCCATCCTGGATGTTCGTGCCCTGGCCGACGGTGATGGCGTCGGTGTCGCCGCGGATCACCACGCCGAACCAGACGCTGCAGCCCGCCCCCAGCGTCACGTCGCCGATGACATGGGCGCTGTCGGCCACCCAGGCGGTGTCGTCGATGGCGGGTTTCAAATCGTCCAGCTGGTAAATGGCCATGGCGTTTCCTTGGTTGAAGTGCGCTTGAAATTGAAACCCTGATTGTAGGGAGGCCCGTCCGCTCAGCGGCAGGCGGCAGGCGGCTGGCGTGCGGCATGGCGCCTCGCCGACAATGGCGCCATGACCGCCACACCTGCCCTGTCCCCCTCCCCGCCCGCCGCCCTGCCGCCGTCCATCGCGCAGCGCCTTGAGTTGCGCCAGCTTGCCCTGCAGGCGCTGCTGACGCCTGATCCCAGCCAGAAAGTCCTTCTCGTGCAAGCGGCCCGGGCGCAAGAGGCGACATTGTCCATCGCGCCTGATGCCGCCTTGTCCGCCCCGGCCGGCCTTCCCGGCTGCCCGGCGCGGCCCGAACTGCGCTCGCACCTGGACGTGCCCAAGCGCTCGCCCTTCACCCCCGAAGGCTTGGCCGCGCTGCTGCACGCAGTCGCCCATATCGAGTTCAACGCGATCAATCTGGCGCTCGACGCCATCTGGCGCTTTGCCGGCATGCCGCCCGCCTATTACCTGGACTGGCTCAAGGTGGCCGACGAGGAAGCGCTGCACTTCAGTCTGCTGCGCGCGCTGCTGCAGGACATGGGCTACGACTATGGCGACTTTCCCGCGCACACCGGCCTGTGGGACATGACGCGCAAGACTGAAAACGATGTGCTGGCGCGCATGGCCCTGGTGCCGCGCACGCTCGAAGCCCGGGGGCTGGACGCGACGCCGCCCATGCAGGCCAAGCTGCGCAAGGTGGGCAGCCCCGACGCCTTGCGGGCCGTGGCCATTCTGGACACCCTGCTGCGCGACGAGATCGGCCATGTGGCCATTGGCAACCATTGGTATCGCCATGTGTGCGGCCTGCGCGCTCTGGAGCCGCTGGCCACCTATGCACTGCTCGCCCGGCAGTACGGCGCACCGCGCTTGAAAGGCCCGCTGAACCTGGAGGCGCGCCGGGCGGCCGGTTTTGACGCCTGCGAACTGGCCTTGCTGAGCGCCGAGGCTTGAAAAAAGACACTTGGTAACGCCATTTGAGGTGATGGCAGAAAGATTTTCAGCCGGCTAGACTGCTTTGACTACCCAAAGGAGTTGCCCATGGTCCAGCCCCTGGTCACCGCCAGTTCCTTGCAAATGCCGTCCCTGCCGCCAGAGATCGCCCTGCAGTTGCCGCAGGGCCAGCAGTTGGGGGCGCCGGACGCGCCGGTCAAATTGTCCTTTTCCAGCTGGTCCAGCATGGCCCGGCTCAAGGCCGGCCAGATCGGCGCCCTGGCCGAAGACTATGTCGAAGGCAAGCTCCAGCTCGAAGGGGCGATGCGCGACGTGATGCGGGCCGTCACCAAGCTGCTGCCGGGCAACCCGGTGCAAAGCCATACCGGCTGGTGGACGGGTCTGCTGCAGCAGGCCAGGTCCCTCAACGCCCACACGCTGGCCAAGGACGCGGCGCAGGTCCAGTTTCACTACGACGTGTCCGACGCGTTTTATGCGCTGTGGCTGGACCCGCGCCGGGTGTACTCCTGCGCCTATTACCGCCAGCCGGGCATGACGCTGGCCCAGGCCCAGGAAGCCAAACTGGACCATATCTGCCGCAAGCTCATGCTCAAGCCGGGCGAGCGCTTTCTGGACATCGGGGCCGGCTGGGGCGCGCTGCTGCTGTGGGCGGCCGAGCATTACGGCGTCAAGGCCACGGGCATCACGCTGTCGAGAAACCAGCACCTCCACGTCCAGCGCCAGATCGCCCAGAAAGGCCTGGGCCAGCGCGTGCGGATGCAACTGCAGGACTACCGCGACCTGCCCGAAGACCAGCCGTTCGACAAAATCTCGTCCGTGGGCATGTTCGAGCATGTCGGGCAGGCCAACATGGGGAGCTATTTCAGCAAGATTACCCGCCTGCTGGCGCCCGGCGGCCTGGTGCTGAACCACGGCATCACCGCCGGGGGCGTCAGGCACCGCCAGCTGGGCGCGGGCATGGGGCAGTTCATCGAGAAATACATCTTTCCCGGCGGCGAGCTGCTCCATGTCAGCGACGTGCTGGCTCACCTGTCAGGCGCCGGGCTGGAAATGGTCGATACCGAAAACCTGCGCCCGCACTATGCCCGCACGCTGTGGGACTGGTCCGATGCGCTGGAGTCGCGGCTGGAGCAGGCCCGCGAGGTGCTGATCGCCGATGGCGGGCTCAAGCGCGCTGAAAAAATCCTGCGCGCCTACCGCCTGTACCTGGCCGGCAGCGCCATGAGTTTCGAGCAGGGCTGGATTTCACTGCACCAGGTGCTGGCCACCCGGCCCACCGGCCAGCTGCGCGCCGAGGCCATCAAAGGCGCGCAATCGGTCTATCCGTTCAGCCGCGATTACATGTACCGCTGAGACCACAGCCCATGCAGCGCCGCTCAGCCGCGCGGATGGTGCTCGGCATGCAGCGATTTCAGCCGCTCGCGGGCCACATGGGTGTAGATCGTGGTGGTGGAGATATCGGCGTGGCCGAGCAGCAACTGCACCGCCCGCAGGTCGGCGCCGTGGTTGAGTAGATGGGTGGCAAACGCATGACGCAGGGTGTGGGGCGAAAGCGGCGAGTAAATGGCGGCGAGCTGCGCGTATTTTTTCACCAGCAGCCAGAACATCACCCGGCTCATGCCGTGGCCGTGGCTGGTGACAAACAGGTCGCTGGTCTGCTGGCCGCCCAGAATCGCCGGCCGGGCTTCGGCGATGTAGCGCACCAGCCACTCGCGCGCCACCTGCCCGAAAGGCACCAGCCGCTCGGCGCTGCCCTTGCCCATGACGCGCAGCACGCCCTCGTTCAGGCCGACATGGAAGGTCTTCAGACCGATCAGTTCGCTCACGCGCAGGCCGCTGGCATAGATCAGTTCGAGCATGGCGCGGTCGCGCAGGCCCAGCGGCGTCTGGTCATCGGGCGCGGCCAGCAAGGCCTCGACCTGCGCCTCGGACATCACCGTGGGCATGCGCGGCGCCTGCCGGGCGGGCTGGAGTTTCAAAGTGGGGTCGGCGGCAATCAGGTTTTCGCGCAGCGCCCAGCGAAAGTAGCGCTTGAGCACCGTCAGGCAGCGGTTGGCCGAGGTGGCCTTGGTCTGCTGGCCATGGCGAACCGAAAAATAAGCCTTGAGCGCGTCTTCATCCGTGTCGTCGAGCCGGCGCTGCTGCTGCTTCTCATCACCCAGCCAGGCGGCGTACAGCGAGAGGTCGCGCCGGTAAGCGGCCAGGGTGTTTCTGGACAGCCCGTCTTCGAGCCACAGGGCGTCTATGAAGGCATCTATGCTGGACTGGCTGTGCTGGTGCATCGTGGAAAAATAGCAGAAGAAGAAAAAGCCGCCCCGGCACCCAGGGTGCCTGCAAAGGCGGCCTCAGGAAGTATCGGCCAAAAACCGCTGGATGCGCCCGCTAATCGAGCCGCAGCTTGGCCGTGGCGACGACTTGCCGGTACACCTCGAATTCGGCCTTGATCTGGGCGGCAAACTGCTCGGGCGTGTTGGCCACGATCAGGGCGCCGGTGTCCTCGATGCGCTTGCGGATCAAGGGCTCTTCCAGCGACTTTTTCACGCCGGCATGGACCTTGTCCACCACCTCCCTGGACAGCCCCTTGGGCCCGACGATGCCGTAGTAAGCCATGCGGTTGACCGACTCCAGGCCCAGCTCCTTGAAGGTGGGCACCTCCGGCAGCGCCGTCAAGCGCTGCGGCGCGGCCACCACGATCGGGATCAGGCGCTTTTGCTGGATGAACGGCAGGACCGAGGGCAGCTGGTCAAAAATCACCGGCACCTGCCCGGCCACCGTGTCGTTGAGCGCCGGGCCGGAGCCCCGGTAGGGAATGTGGGTGATGAAGGTGCCGCTCAGGCCTTTGTAGAGCTCCATCTGCAGATGGGCAATGCCGCCTGTGCCGGACGAGGCAAAGGCGTATTTGCCGGGGTTCTTCTTGAGTTCGGCGACGAATTCCCGGTAATTGCGCGCCGGAAAGCTCGGATGCACCGCGATGATGTTGGGCGTGGCGGCAATGTTGATGATGGGCGTGAAATCGATCAGCGAGTTGTACGGAATCTTCGGATTGATGGCCGGGTTGGCGGCAGTGGTGGAGACCGTGGCGATGCCCAGCGAATAGCCGTCGGGCATGGCGCGGGCCGTCTCGGTGGCGCCCACCACGCCGCCGCCGCCCGCCCTGTTTTCGACGATCACGCTCTGGCCCAGTGCCCGGCCCAGCGGCTCGGCAATGATGCGCCCGATGATGTCGGTGGTGCCGCCCGGCGCAAACGGCACCTGCAGCCTGACCACCTTGCCCGGGTAAGCCTGCTGTGCCAGCGCAGCGCCCGCAGCGCTACCGAGTACCAGCGCAGACAGCGCCGAGGTAAGCCTTAGATAACGACGTCGTTGCATCCCTGAATCCTTCTTGAGTAAAGCCACTGGAATCTTGCAAGCTCGACGGTAGCTTGCCCGCCGCCAAAGACCCACAAGGGTAAACCCGAGATGTTTGCGGTTATTCTCGACCGAGTGAATTACGCCCAGCTTCTTTTCCCCGACTTTGCCCTGATCGCCTGCGGCTACCTGCTGTGCCGCCATACCGCCCTGAACCGCACCGTGTGGGAGCAGATCGAGCGCCTGGTGTATTTCTTTCTTTTCCCGGTGCTGCTGTTCCAGTCGATTGTCAAAAGCCCGCTGGACCTGCAAGTGGCCTCCAACCTGATCAGCGCCGGTGTCCTGCTCAGCCTGGCCGGCGTGGCCATGGCCTACAGCCTGCCGCACCTGCCCTGGCTGGGCCGGCATATCGACGCGCGCAGCCATGCGGCCAGCGCGCAGGTGGGGTTTCGCTTCAATTCCTTCATCGGCCTGGCCGTGGCCGAGCGGCTCGCTGGCGCCCAGGGATTGCAGCTGATCGCGGTGCTGATCGGCGTGTGCGTGCCGCTGATGAACATGGGGGCGGTCTGGCCCATGGCCCGGCACGGCCAGCGCGGCTTTGTTCGCGAGCTGGTGCGCAACCCGCTGATTCTGGCCACCGCCTCGGGCCTGGTGGCCAATCTGCTGGGCTTGACGCTGCCCGGCTGGATGGAGCCTACGCTGAGCCGCATTGGCACCTCGGCCATCGTGCTGGGCCTGCTGGCCGCCGGGGCCGGCATGCAGCTGGGCCACCTGTCGCAGGCCAAGGCGCTGGTGGTGGCGGTGCTGTCGATCCGCCACATCCTGCTGCCCCTGGTGGCGCTGGGGCTGGCCGCCGCGTTTGGCCTGCCCGCCGTGCAGGCCACCATCCTGCTGGCGTTTTCCGCGCTGCCGACGGCTTCGAGCGCTTATGTGCTGGCCGTTCGCATGGGCTACAACGGCGGCTTTGTGGCCGGACTGGTCACGCTGTCCACCCTGCTGGGCGTCTTCAGCCTGCCGTTTGCGCTGGGGCTGCTGCGCTAGCGCGGCAAGGCGGCGCTCACCGCAATTCCTGCAAAAGCGCCCAGGCCACATGCTCGCGAACCACCTCGTCCGGATGATCGGCCCGCGCCTGCAGGCTGGCCCGGATCGCCTGCGCCTGCGCCTGCGGCACGCCGGCGCGCAGGGCGTTGCCCATGGCCACGGCAATGTTGCGCAGCCAGCGCGCATGGCCGATGCGCCGGATCGGGCTGCCTTCGGTGAACTTCAAAAACGCCTCCTCGCTCCAGCCGAACAAAGTGACCAACTGCTGCCCGCTCAAGCCTTCGCGCTCGTCAAAATCGGGCAAGGCGCTGCGCCGGGCAAACTTGTTCCAGGGGCAAATCAGTTGGCAGTCGTCGCAGCCGTAGATCCGGTTGCCCATCAAGGGGCGAAACTCCAGCGGAATCGGCCCAAAATGCTCAATCGTCAGGTAAGAAATGCAACGCCTCGCATCCACTCTGTACGGCGCGACGATGGCCTGCGTCGGGCAGACGTCGATGCAGGCCCGGCAGCTGCCGCAGTGCGGCGTCACCGGCTCGCTGGCCGGCAGGGCCATATCGACGTAGATTTCCCCCAGGAAAAACATCGATCCCGCCTCCCGGTTGAGCACCAGCGTGTGCTTGCCGCGCCAGCCCTGCCCGCTGCGCGCGGCCAGTTCGGCTTCGAGCACCGGGGCCGAGTCGGTGAAGGCGCGGTGGCCCAGGGTGCTCACCTCCTGCGCCACGCGCTCGCCGAGCTTTTGCAGGCGCGCGCGCATCACCTTGTGGTAGTCGCGCCCCCGGGCGTAGACCGAGACGATGCCCTCGGCGGGCCGCGCCAGGCGGCTCCACTCCAGCGCCTGCCATTGGCCGGGCTCGGCCGGCGTGGCGCCCGGCAGGTAATCCATGCGCGCCGTGATGACGCTCACGGTGCCCGCGATCAGCTCGGCCGGACGCGCCCGCTTCAGGCCGTGTGCCGCCATGTAGTGCATGTCGCCATGAAAACCGGCGGCCAGCCAAGCCGATAATCCAGGCTCGGCCGATGACAAATCAACGCCGGCAATGCCAATTTGTGAAAATCCAAGCTCGCGCGCCCAAATTTGAATTTGAGAAACGAATTGATGACTGTTCCAACGATTGCAGATCGGCATCCGCTGATTGTAAAAAACATCACCTGGCAGGACGAGGCCAGCACCGAATCCTTTGCCCAGGCGCTGGCCCGCCGCCCGGCGATTGGCCGCGCCCTGATCGAGTTGCAAGGCGACCTGGGCGCGGGCAAGACCACGTTTGCGCGCCACCTGCTCAAAAGCCTGGGCGTTCAGGGACGCATCAAAAGCCCGACCTACGCGGTAGTGGAAGCTTACACATTGGAGGGGCCGGAGCAGCCGCCGGGCCACAATTGCGCTATAGCGATCTGGCATTTCGATTTTTACCGCTTCAATGACCCGAGCGAATGGGAAGAAGCGGGCTTTCGCGACATTTTCGCCAGCCCCGGCCTCAAGCTGGTGGAGTGGCCGCAAAAAGCCGGCGCCCACCTGCCCGTGCCCGACCTGGTGATTCAGATCGGCTTGCAGGACGACGAATCGCGCCTGATTACCTTGACGGCCTACACCCCCACCGGGACGGAGTTGATTGCATGAAGAATAAAACCATTTCCCCCGTCAGCCTGAGCCGTCGCAGCACCCTGCAACTGGGCAGCGTGGTGCTCCTGCTGGGCGTGCAGCACGCCGCCCAGGGCGCCACGATCGTGGCCGTGCGCGTCTGGCCGTCCAAGGACTACACCCGCCTGACCATCGAGTCGGACTATGCCATCAAGGCCAAGCAGCTGTTCATCCCCGAGCCGCCGCGCCTGGCGGTCGACATCGAAGGCATTGACCTGATTCCGGCCCTGCGCGAGCTGGTGGCCAAGGTCAAGTCGGACGATCCGAACATCTCGGGCATTCGCGTCGGGCAGACCGTGCCGGGCGTGGTCCGGCTGGTGATGGACCTCAAGCAGCCCATGCTGCCGCAGGTGTTCAGCCTGTTGCCGGTGGCCACCTACCAGCACCGGCTGGTGTTTGACCTGTACCCGGCCCAGCCGGCGGACCCGCTGGCCACGCTGATCGGCGAACACCTGCGCAGCGCGCCGGCGCTGGCGCCGCCCCTGGCCCCGCCGCCAAGCGCGCCACTGGCCGACAAGGCCGGGCCGGCCGATGATCCGCTGGGCAACCTGATTGCACAGCAATTCAACAAGGCGGCCACCTCAAGCGCCGGCCGCCCGCAGCAAAACACCGGCCAGTCCCCCGGCCGCCCCAGCAGCGTGCGCCAGGCCAAGACGGACCGTCTGGTCATCGTCGCGCTGGACCCGGGCCACGGCGGCGAAGACCCCGGCGCCATCGGGCCGGGCGGCACGCGTGAAAAAGACGTGGTGCTGCAGATTGCGCACCGCCTGCGCGAGCTGATCAACCAGCAGCCCAACATGCGCGCCTTCCTCACGCGCGACTCCGACTTCTTCGTGCCGCTCAATGTGCGGGTGCAAAAAGCGCGCAGCGTCAAGGCAGACCTGTTCATCAGCCTGCACGCCGATGCGTTCTTCACCGCCACGCCGGCAGGCGCCAGCGTCTTTGCACTGAGTGAAAAAGGCGCCTCCAGCAGCGCCGCCCGCTGGCTGGCGGACAAGGAAAACTCGGCCGACCTGGTGGGCGGCGTGAACGCCAATGCCAAGGATGCGCAGGTGCGCAGAGCCCTGTTCGACATGAGCACCACCGCGCAGATCAACGACAGCATGAAGCTGGGCAGCGCCATGCTCGGCGAGATCGGCAATGTCGGCAAGCTGCACAAGGCGCGTGTCGAGCAGGCCAGTTTCGCCGTCCTCAAGGCGCCCGACATTCCCAGCGTGCTGGTGGAGACGGCCTTCATCAGCAACCCCACCGAGGAAACCCGGCTGCGCAGCGCGAGCTACCAGATCCAGCTGGCCAGTGCCCTGATGCGCGGCATCAGCCAGTACTTCGCCAACAACCCGCCGCTGGCCCGCAACCGCACGGTCTAGCCTTGGCGTGCCGGCCTTGCGCCGTCGCCGCAGACGGCCGGGCTGTCCGCCATGGCCAGGGGAGCACGCGGCCCGTCAAGGGATCTTTTCCTACAGGCGCGGGCCATGCAACGATCTATACTAAAAGTCACAGGCTGTGCCGGAAACTCACACCCGTGAACATTTCTGCTGAAGCAGTCTGAATGTTTTAAAAGGTCAATGCCATGAACACAAAAATCCTGCTCTCCATCGCTGCGGCGTCCCTCATTGCCCTGACGGGCTGCGCCAGCAATCCCACCAATTCCCAGATTGGCACCGCCGCTGGCGCCGTCCTGGGCGGCGTTGCCGGCCAAGCCGTCTTTGGCAGCACGCTCGGAACGGTCGGCGGCGCTGCTGCCGGTGCCGTCATCGGCAACGAAGTCGGCAAGAAATACTGACACCGGCGCTCCCTGCCCGCCGGCTCAGGCGGGTAGAACCACCCGAGAACCCGCCCAGCCAAGGGCGAGACTTCTCCCAAAAAAACGGCCTCTGGACACAGTGAGCCGTTTTTTCACGCCTGCCAGCGGCACATCACAGCACCCCAGCGACAGGCGGAACCAAGCGTCCCAACGACGACAGGCGGGACGCGCCGCCAGCGCCTGCCCGGCTTGAGGCTCAGCGCCCGGAAACCTTTGCCGCGCCAGGAGCAGCCGCGCTGCGCCCGGCCTCCTGTCTGGCCCGCCAGGCGCCCCACAGCACCACCAAGCCGGGAACCAGGATCATCGCCCAGATGATCTTGTCCAGGTGGGTTTTGACGAAGGGCACGTTGCCAAACACATAGCCGGCCGTGACAATGCCGCCCACCCACAAAGCGCCGCCCACCAGATTGAACAGCGAGAACTTGCTGCGCGTCATCTGCGAAATCCCGGCCACAAACGGCGCAAAGGTGCGCAAGAACGGCATGAAGCGCGCCAGGATGATGGTCACGCCGCCGTAACGCTCGTAAAACGCATGGGCCTGGTTGAACGCCTTCTTGTTGAACCAGCGCGAGTCCTCCCATTGGAACACCTTGGGCCCCAGATAACGGCCAATCGAGTAGTTGCACTGGTCGCCCAGCACCGCTGCCGCAAACAGCAGCCCCACGGCCAGCGGATAGCTCATCAGGCCCACGCCGCACATGGCGCCCACCACGAACAGCAGCGAGTCGCCGGGCAGAAAAGGCATGACGACCACGCCGGTTTCCACAAAAATAATCAGAAACAGCAGGGCATAGACCCAGGCGCCGTAGCTGGTCACAAAGGTCTCCAGGTGCTTGTCCACATGAAGGATGAAGTCGATGAGAAAGGTGGCTAGTTCCATGCCCTGGATTTTGACAGGTCTGCCGGGGGCTTTTCCATCCCCATTCGCCAGCGCCACTACGTCAGACAGCGCCTACTTCCATTAAGGCATAGCGCTGAAAATTCTGGCCCTGGAGGGCCCCTGTAATGGCGTGGTTCGCAGGCATTGCGTTCACCCCTTCAACCTGAGCAACCTTTTTTGGAGAATTGCCATGAGCACCACAACCCCTCCGTACACCACCCCCGCAGATCGCAACCCCAACACCAGCTTCACGCCCACGGTGCTGGACTGGATCGCGCTGTTGCTGCTCATCATCGGCGGCCTCAACTGGGGCCTGGTCGGCGCCTTCGAGTTCGACCTGGTGGCCCGGCTGTTTGGCGAGATGAGCTGGGTGAGCCGCGCGATTTACATTCTGGTCGGCCTGGCAGCGCTGTACAGCCTGAGCCTGCTGGCACGGTTTCCCCGACGCACCACCTGAAGGAAGCCGCACGCCCTCCACAGCCCGGCCCGTGCGCCGGGCTGTTTGCTGTGCGCTTCCTGCGGGCTGGGGCTCGCGCCTAAAATTGGCCTCTCATGACGCTCCAGACCTCTCCCACGCGCCGCCCCATCCTTGACCTGCCCGATGAACTGATCAGCCAGATCGCCGCTGGCGAAGTCGTTGAGCGCCCCGCCTCGGTGGTGCGCGAGCTGATCGACAACGCACTGGACGCGGGTGCGCGCCAGATCACGCTGCGGCTGCAGGCCGGCGGCGTGCGCCTGATCGTCGTGGAGGACGACGGCCTGGGCATTCCCCGCGAGGAGTTGTCCGTGGCCCTGCGGCGCCACGCCACCAGCAAGATCGCCTCGCTGCACGATCTTGAAACCGTGGGCACCATGGGATTCCGGGGCGAGGCGCTGGCCGCGATCAATTCCATTGCCGACATGAGCCTGCTGTCCAGAACGCTGGACAGTGAGCACGCCTGGCAGCTTGACGGGCGCACCGGTGAAATCAAGCCGGCCGCTCGCGCACGCGGCACCAGCGTCGAGGTGCGCGAGCTGTTTTACGCGACGCCGGCGCGGCGCAAGTTTTTGAAAACCGACGCCACCGAACTGGCCCACTGCCTCGAAGCCGTGCGTCGCCACGCGCTGGTGCGGCCCGATGTGGGCTTTGCCGTCTGGCACGAGGGCAAGCTGGTGGAGCAATGGCGCGCCTGCGGTGGCGCGGGCAGCGTCAACGGCATTAATGGCATCGGCGGCAATGGCATCAACGGCACCAACGGCATTACCAGGCTCAGCGCCGTCAATGCCCAGGACCAGCGCCTGGCCGACGTGCTGGGCAGCGAGTTTGTCGCGCAGTCCGTCGCGGTGCATTACGAAAGCAGCGCCCGCCGCGCCGATGGCCAGCCGGCCGTTCGCGTCTGGGGCCGTGCCGGCGTTCCCGACGCCGCCCGCTCCCGCGCCGACCAGCAGTTCACCTATGTCAACGGCCGCTACGTGCGCGACAAGGTGCTGACCCACGCCGCCCGCAGTGCGTATGAGGACGTGCTGCACGGCACGCGCCAGCCGGTCTATACGCTGTATGTCGAGATCGACCCGGCGCGTGTCGATGTGAACGTGCATCCGACGAAAATCGAGGTGCGCTTTCGCGACAGCCGCGAGGTACATCAGGCGGTGCGCCATGCCACCCAGGATGCGCTGGCCACGCCCCGCGCTGGCGCGGCTTCAGCAGCCGCCAGCCCGGCCGGTTCAAGCGATTCGAGCGATTTGGTGCAGGAAGGTGTCCGATCGCAGTCGGCCAGCCCCGGTTCCAGTTCAAAATCGCCGCCGGCTTCGCAGGGATGGGCGCAGCCCGCGATGAATTTCGGCGCCAGCCGCAGCCAGCGCGCCTCCGACTTTGAAGCGATGTGGCCGGTAGCGGCCCAGGGCGCGGCCTTTCCAGGCACGGCCACAGCGGTTGCAGGTACAGGTACAGGTACAGGTACAGGTACAGGTACGAGAGATACGGATACGGCTACGGGCACAGGTACGGGCACTGCGAGTGCGGCTGCAGCTACGGCAACCGATGATGCCGGCCTCGGCGTGGCCGCTGACCCAGGCAACCGCGCCAACCCCGCCCCGTCAAGCAGGGCGGCCTCCCCCGCGCGCGCCGACTCCCTGCCCGCCAGCCATCTGCCCGGTGGCGACTGGCCGCTGGGCCGCGCCCTGGCCCAGTTGCAGGGCATCTATATCCTGGCTGAAAACACCCAGGGCCTGATCGTGGTGGACATGCATGCCGCCCATGAGCGCATCGTCTACGAACGGCTCAAAAGCCAGCTGGCCACCTCGCGCATTGCCAGCCAGCCGCTGTTGATTCCGGCCACCTTTGCTGCCACCCCGCACGAAGTGGCCACGGCCGAAGCCAGCACGGACACCCTGGCCACGCTGGGCCTGGAAATTACCGCGTTTTCGCCCAAGACGCTGGCGGTGCGCGCCGTGCCCACCAGCCTGGCCCAGGGCGACGCGGTGGAACTGGCCAGAAGCGTGCTGGCAGAACTGGCCCAGATGGATGCCAGCACCGTGATCGAGCGGGCGCAAAACGAATTGCTGGGCACCATGGCTTGCCACGGCGCCGTGCGCGCCAACCGGCGGCTGACGGTGGACGAAATGAACGCCCTGCTGCGCCAGATGGAAGCGACCGAGCGCTCCGACCAGTGCAACCACGGCCGCCCGACCTGGCGCCAGCTCAGCCTGAAAGAACTCGACAGCCTGTTCCTGCGCGGGCGCTGAGCCGATCGGCCAGACGCCTTTGAGCGACTTGCTGAGCCCTTCAACTACGCCAAATAAAACACCAATTTGGTGCCTGACGCACCAACTTGGTGATACCTATTGGAAAAATCGAACTTTTCCCGGCAAAATCCATCTTCTTTTCACAGAGGCTTGCGCATCTGACCCAGCGTACAAGCCTCGTCCTGTCCTCATCACTCCTCCCAGATCACTTCATGAAATACAAAACCCTCGAAAGCTTTCTGAGCCATGTCGCCGCCTGCAACCCCGGCCAGCCCGAGTTCCTGCAGGCCACGACGGAAGTGATGGAAAGCCTGTGGCCCTACATCCAGAAACACCCCAAGTACGCCGAACACGGCCTGCTCGACCGCCTGATCGAGCCCGAGCGCATCCTGATGTTCCGCGTCTCCTGGGTGGATGACAAAGGCGAAGTCCATGTCAACCGCGGCTACCGCATCCAGCACAGCTCGGCCATCGGCCCTTACAAGGGCGGGCTGCGCTTTCACCCCTCGGTGAACCTGTCGATCCTGAAATTCCTGGCCTTCGAGCAGACGTTTAAAAACGCCCTGACCACCCTGCCCATGGGCGGCGGCAAGGGCGGCTCGGACTTTGACCCCAAGGGCAAGAGCCCTGGTGAAGTCATGCGCTTTTGCCAAGCCTTCATCAGCGAGTTGTTCCGCCACATCGGCAGCGACACCGACGTGCCGGCTGGCGACATCGGCGTGGGCGGGCGCGAAGTCGGCTTCATGGCCGGCATGTACAAAAAACTCAGCAACCGCGCCGACTGCGTCTTCACCGGCAAGGGCCTGGCCTTTGGCGGCTCGCTGATCCGCCCCGAGGCGACGGGCTACGGCACGGTGTACTTCGCCCAGGAAATGCTCAAGCAGCAAGGGCGCAGCCTGGACGGCCTGCGCGTCAGCGTCTCGGGCTCGGGCAACGTGGCCCAGTACGCGGTGGAAAAAGCCATGGCGCTGGGCGCCAAGGTCATCACCGTCTCGGACTCCAGCGGCACCATCGTGGACGAGGAAGGCTTCACGCCGGAAAAGCTCGCCGAGCTGATGGAAGTGAAAAACCACCTCTACGGCCGCGTCAGCGATTACGCCAAGCGCACCGGCGCGGCGTTTGAAGCCGGCGTGCGGCCCTGGCATGTGCCGGTCGATGTGGCCCTGCCCTGCGCGACGCAAAACGAGCTCAACGGCGACGACGCCGCCACGCTGGTCAAGAACGGCGTGATCTGCGTGGCCGAAGGCGCCAACATGCCCTCCACGCTGGACGCCGTGCGCGTGTTTGAAGGCAACGGCGTGCTGTACGCGCCGGGCAAGGCCAGCAACGCCGGCGGCGTGGCCACCTCGGGCCTGGAGATGAGCCAGAACGCCATGCGCCTGTCCTGGACGCGCGAGGAGGTCGATGCGCGCCTGCTGCAGATCATGCAGGGCATCCACGGCGCCTGCCTGCAGTACGGCCGCCGCAGCGACGGCACGCTGAGCTATGTCGATGGCGCCAACCTGGCCGGCTTCGTCAAGGTGGCCGACGCCATGCTGGCCCAGGGCGTGATCTGATCTGATCTGATCTGAGGCTGAACCCAGCCGTTTCGAGAAAGCCCGGACCACGTCGATCGAGAACCAGCGCAGGCTTTTTTCAAGACTGCCTGAGGTCCGCAGGAAGCCGCGCCTGGCAACGCAGGCCGGCGCTTCAAGGCTGGACAGCTCTACACTGCGAACTATTTTGTTCAGAGCTGATCCATACAAGCCATGAAACGCTGGCATATTTTCTTCTCCCTCGTCTTGACCTTGGCCGTTCTGGCGGGCTGCGCCGTCCTTGATGAAAAACAGCGCGGCTGGATCTTCCAGCCCAGCGAGCGCAACTGGGGCGACAGCGCCGAGCTGGCGCCCGAGATGCAGGATGTCTGGATCTCTTTCAATTCCGCCGCCACCGGCCAGCCCACCAAGCTACACGGCCTGTGGCTGCCGGCCGACGCCAGCCGGCCCGGCTGGAACGGCCGCCCTGGCAGCCAGACCCCGCTGCTGCTCTACCTGCACGGCGCGCGCTGGAACGTGACTGGCTCGGTGCCGCGCGTGCGACGCATGCAGCAGCTGGGCTTTTCGGTGTTAATCATCGACTACCGGGGTTTTGGCAAAAGCACGCCCGAGCTCCTGCCCTCGGAAACCATGGCGTATGAAGACACGCGGGCGGCCTGGGACTGGCTCGCCGCCAGGCACCCCGGCCAGCCACGCTACATCTTCGGCCACTCGCTGGGCGGCGCGATGGCGATCGAGCTGGCCTCCAGGGTAGAGGACGAAACCGGCACCATCGTCGAAGGCACCTTCACCTCGATTGCCGATGTGTTTGCCACCATGAAATGGGGCTGGCTGCCGATTCGCCCTTTCCTCACCCAGCCGTTCGAGTCGGTGGACAAGGTGGCCCGCCTGGGCGCGCCGCTGCTGGTGGTGCATGGCACCCAGGACAAGATGATCCCGCTTGCGCTGGGCCGCAAGCTCTATGAGGCCGCCCCGCAGCCCAAGGCCTTCGTGCAGGTCGAAGGCGGCACGCACCACAACACCAACGCGCTGGGACAGGCGCAGTACCGCACGGCCCTGCTGGAATTGTTCGGCAAGGGCAGCAGCGCCATGGCGCTGGCACTGAACCCGCCCCGCTCGCCCTGAGCCTGCCAGGACAGCGGCCAGCGCACCCGCGAGGGCTTGCCCCGACACAGGCCCAAGCACGGGCTGCGTTGCGGGCGGCCGCCAGACGTGCGAGGGCTTGCCCCCAGCGCCATGAAAGGCACGCCCTGAGTGCTCAGCGGGTTGCGGCAGCGCGGCGGGGCGGGCGCTTTCTGGTAGCCTCAATGCCATGTCTGCTCTTTCTGCTGCTCTTCCCGCTTCGCGTCCCGCTCTCTTGGCGGCACCCTTGACGCCGTCGTTTCCTGCCCCGGCGCCCGGCGCACCGCACTTGGCCCCTGTCGCCCTGGCCGGCCCCACGGCTTCGGGCAAGACGGCCGCCGCGCTGGCCATCGCCCGGCACTGGCCGACTGAAATCATCAGCGTCGATTCCGCGCTGGTTTATCGCGGCATGGACATCGGCACGGCCAAGCCCAGCGCAGACGAACTCGCCGCCGCCCCGCACCACCTGATCGACATCCGCGACCCGCTCAACGCCTACAGCGCCGCCGAGTTCGTGCAGGACGCGCAGCGGCTGATCCGGGAGATTCAGGCGCGTGGCCGCCTGCCGCTGCTGGTGGGCGGCACCATGCTGTACTTCAAGGCACTGTTCGACGGCCTGGACGACATGCCCCCGGCCGACCCGGCCATCCGCGCCGTGATCGCCGATCAAGCGGCCGAAAAAGGCTGGCCCGCGCTGCACGCCGAACTCGCTCAGGTGGACCCGGTGACGGCCGCCCGGCTCGCGCCCAACGACTCGCAGCGCATCTCGCGCGCGCTCGAAGTGTTCCGGGTGTCGGGCCAGCCGCTGTCGTTTTTTCACCAGCGCAAGGCGATTAAAGGCATCGCCGGTGAGGCCGGTGCGAGTGATGCCGTCGCGGGTGAGACCAATGTGCCAACCGCCATCCCGCTGATTTCATTGGAGCCGCTCGACCGCGCCTGGCTACACGCTCGCATTGCCCAGCGCTTTGACGCCATGCTGGCGGTCGGTTTCATCGACGAGGTCAGAGCCCTGCGCCAGCGCGGCGACCTGATGCCCGATTTGCCGGCCATGCGCTGCGTCGGCTACCGTCAGGCGTGGGAGGCGCTGGACGCGCAGGAGCCCAGTGGAACCAGCCCGACCACCGCAGCCGATCTGGCGCGCAACTTCGAGCGCTTCCATGCCGATGGCGCCCCCTCACTTTCAACGGCCAAAGCCCAAAGTCCTGCAGCGAACACGGCAGTCCAAGTCCGCCCGGATAAAAACATCCCGAGCAGCGCAACAGGCAAAACGACCGAAGCGCGCAGGCCGGACGGCCAGCTCACCCCGAAGGCGCTAAGCGAGCTGCGCGACAAGGGCATTTTTGCCACCCGCCAGCTCGCCAAGCGGCAGATCACCTGGCTGCGCTCCATGCCCCAGCGCCAGATCGTGGCCTGCGATGCGCCCGATGCGCTCGAACAGGTGCTGGCGCGGGTCAAAGCGCACATTGAAAGCAGCGCCAAGGCCAGCCCATGAACAAGTCCGACCCGGTGAATGTCCCCGGCTCCATGAACGTGGCCAGCCCCATAAATATGGCCGGCGCGAGGAATGCCGCCAGCCCGGCGAGCGCCGCCAGCCCCACGCCAACCGGCCTGCAGATCAGGAATCTGGGCAAGCGCTACGGCGACAGCGTGGTGTTCAGCCAGGTTTCGCTGGACGTGGCGCCGGGCGAGTTCGTCGCCATCGTGGGCGAGTCGGGCGTGGGCAAATCGACGCTGCTCAACTGCATGGCCGGTCTCGACAGTTGGGACGAAGGCAGCGTCACGCTCAACGGCGCCGACCTGGGCGCCATGAGCGACGACGAGCGCGCCCTGCTGCGCCGGCGCCATGTCGGTTTTGTGTTCCAGGCCTTTCATGTGCTGCCGCACCTGGACGTGGCGCAGAACGTGGCCCTGCCGCTGCTGCTCTTGAATCAGCCGGACGACGCGCGGGTGCAGGCCTTGCTGGAGGCCGTCGGCCTGGGCGGGCTGGGCCAGCGCCTGCCGCAGCAACTCAGCGGCGGGCAACTCCAGCGCGTGGCGATTGCCAGAGCCCTGGTTCACAGGCCCGGCCTGCTGCTGGCCGACGAGCCCACCGGCAACCTGGACCCGACGACGGCCGCCAGGGTGATGGACGCGCTGGTGGCGCAGACCCGCCAGCACGGCGCGGCGATGGTGCTGGTGACGCACTCCACAGCCGCCGCCCAGCGCGCCGACCGGGTGCTGCATCTGGGCAGCACTGGCATCTCGGGCTGAGCCTGCAAAGGCGCTACCTGCCTGGGCTGCCCCTGCCGCCTGATCGCACCGCCCTGAAGGCCGTGCCCTGAACCAGAGAGTGCATCAGCGCATGCTTTGCGGGTGCGGCCAGCGGCTTTTATTGCCGCCCTGAACTTTTGGTCAGCAGACGTCGCAAGCGTCCACCGAACTCACCAGGGCTTGATCGCCACCTTCAGCACGCCGTCGCGCTGATTCGCGAACAGCTCGTAGGCCTCGACAATGTTGTCCAGCTTGAACTGGTGCGTGACCATCACGCCCAGGTCCAGGCGCGAGGACGCCAGCACGTTCATCAAGCGGCGCATGCGCTCCTTGCCCCCGGGGCACAGGGCGGTGCGGATGGTGTGGTCCCCCAGGCCGGCGGCAAAGGCCGACATCGGAATCGTCAGGTCATCGGAGTACACCCCCAGGCTGGACAGCGTGCCGCCGGGCTTGAGCACCCGCAGCGCCGACTCGAACGTGGCCTGCGTGCCCAGCGCCTCGATGGCCGAATCCGCGCCCTTGCCGCCGGTCAGCTTCATGATCTCGCTGACCACATCGCAGTTCTTGAAGTTCAGCGTGATGTCCGCCCCCATCTTCTGCGCGATGCCCAGCCGGTGGTCATTGCCATCAACGGCGATGATGGTGGTGGCCCCCAGCAGGCGCGCGCCAGCCGTGGCGCACAGGCCGATCGGCCCCTGCGCGAACACCACCACCGTGTCGCCGATGCGGATATTGGCGTTTTCCGCGCCCTTGAAACCGGTGGACATGATGTCCGGACACATCAGCACCTGCTCGTCGGTCAGGCCATCGGGAATCGGCGCGAGATTGGCCTGGGCGTCGGGCACCAGCACGTACTCGGCCTGGGTGCCGTCGATCAGGTTGCCAAAGCGCCAGCCGGCCGTGGCCTTGTAGCCGTGGCAGCCGCACAGGCCTTGCGCCACCAGGTAGCTACCGTCCTGCGAGGCGGCGCCGTCCTGGGCGGCATAGGAGTTGAAATTCGGACAGATCGCCCCGGCGATGACGCGCTGGCCTTCGCGGTAGCCCTGCACGGCGCTGCCGAGTTTTTCGATCACGCCCACGGGCTCGTGGCCGATGGTCAGGCCCCTGGCCACCGGGTACTCGCCCTTGAGGATGTGGACATCGGTGCCGCAGATGGTCGTCGTGGTGATGCGGATCAGGGCGTCGTTCGGCCCCACATCCGCAATGGGCTTGTCAGCCAGCTCGATGCGGCCCGGTTCGATAAAAATAGCGGCTTTCATCATCGCAGTCATATCTATTCCCTTGGAACATTCGTCTTCGATTACTCGGTGTAGCAGCACCTGATCTCGCCGATGGCGTTTTGAACTGTTACCGCCCCATGGTAAGCCAATCCTGTGACGGTTTTTCATACCGCCTTGCGCGCACGGCTGGCCTCCACTCCCGCCTGCCAATGGACGCATTGCCCGCTGGAAATGCGCATCCAAAGGCACAATCAAGCCCCATGCGCGCCCTTCTCCAAACTTTTTCGTGGCAGGAACTGCGCCATCACCCCTGGCGCAACCTGGCCGCCGTGGTGGCCGTCATGCTCGGCGTGGCGCTGGCCTTTTCGGTTCACCTGATCAACGCCTCGGCCCTGTCCGAGTTCTCGCAGGCGGTGCGCGCCGTCAACGGCCAGCCGGACCTGGAGCTGCGCGCCGTGCAGGGCAGCTTTGACGAAGCCCTCTACGAGCGCGTGGCCAATGACCCGCAGGTGGACATGGCCAGTCCGGTGCTGGAAATCAGCACCTATGCGCTCGATGACCAGGGCGACACGACAAAACGCCAGCCGCTGCGCATCGTCGGCATCGACGCGCTGGCCGTGGCGTCCGTGGCGCCCGCGCTGATGCCGGTGCCGTTTGCAGCGCCAGCCGGCGCATCGGGTCAGGGAAACCCTCCGAACCCACCGAACCCATCGGGGCAAGCGGGCGCATCCGGCGAACCCGGCAAGTCCGGCCCATCAGACAGCCAGCCACAAGCCAGTCGTTTCGCCCTCTTTGCGCCCGGCACGGTGTTTCTGAACCCCGCCGCCCGCCAGATCTTTAACGCCCGCCAGCTTCAACTGCAGGACGGCCTGCAACTGCGCAGCGTCAGCGTGGCCGGAAGCGTGAACGCTGGCGGCGGGCCGCTGGCGGTGATGGACATCGGCGCCGCGCAGGACCTGTTCAATCGCGGCGGTCAGCTCTCGCGCATCGACGTGCGACTGAAAGCCGGCAGCGATATGCGCGGCTTCATCGCCTCGCTGCAACTGCCGCCCCACATCAGCGCCAGCGCGCCGAGCGACGCGGCCGAGCGCATCAGCAACCTCTCGCGCGCCTACCGGGTCAACCTGACCGTGCTGGCGCTGGTGGCCCTTTTCACCGGCGCTTTTCTGGTGTTCTCGGTGCTCTCGCTCAGCGTGGCCAAGCGGGCGCAGCAGTTCGCGCTGCTGGGCGTGCTGGGCCTCAGCGGACGCGAGCGGCTGCAGCTGGTGCTGATCGAATCGCTGGTGCTGGGTTTGATTGGCAGCCTGGCCGGCATTGCGCTAGGCACGGGTTTGGCGGCGCTGGCGCTGCGGCTGCTCGGCGGCGACCTGGGCGGGGGCTACTTTGCCGGCGTCGCGCCCACGCTGCAGTGGAGCGGTGCGGCGGCGCTGACCTACGGCGCGCTCGGCGTGGCCGCCGCCGGCGTGGGCGGCTGGTGGCCGGCGCGCTCGGCGCAAAAACTGCCGCCCGCGCAAACGCTCAAGGGCCTGGGCCTGGCAGGTGGCGGCGGCGCCGGCCACTGGCTCAGCCTGGCGCTGATCGGCGCCGGCGCGCTGCTGGCGCTGCTGCCGCCGGTGTTCGGCATTCCGCTGGCCGCTTACTTTTCCGTCGGGCTGCTGCTGGTGGGCGGCATCACCGCCCTGCCCTGGCTGATCACCCTGCTCTACGACCGGCTCAGCCCCTGGGTGGCGCATCGCCTGCTGCCACTCTTGGCCGTCGAGCGCGCCCGCCGAGTGCGCGAAAGCGCGGCCGTGGCCATCAGCGGCGTGGTGGCGTCGCTAAGCCTGGCCGTGGCGCTGACGGTGATGGTGGCGAGTTTTCGGGGTTCGGTCACGCAGTGGCTCGATGTGCTGCTGCCCGCCGATCTGTATGTGCGCTCGACCCTGAGCGCCTCGGCCAGCGACACGGCCTATTTCTCGCCCCGATTTGTGCAGCAAGTCGCCCGCCTGAGCGGCGTGGCCAGCGTCAGCACCCTGCGCACCACGGCGCTGCAACTCGACGCCAACAAGCCCGCCGTCACCCTGATTTCCCGGCCGCTGGACGAGCCGGCCAGCGACCTGCCGCTGGTGGGGCCGGCGCTGCCGGTCCCGGCCGGCCATGTCGGCATCTATGTCAGCGAAGCCATGGTGGACCTGTACGGCGCCCGGCCGGGCAGCGTGTTTGCGCCGCTGGCGCAGGCGTTCACGGCGCTGGCGCGGACGCAAACGGAAAGCGCGCCCGCCCTGCCAGCCGCACCCGTCGCACCAGCCCTGCCGGCTGCGCCAGGCGCCTTCACGACACCGGCCGTGCAAGCAACGCCAGCCGTACCCCTCAGGTCAGACGCATCCACGGCGCGAACAGTCCAAACTGTCCCAACTGCCCCAACTGCCCCAACTGCGCCTGGGTTCGCCCCAGACGCCGGCGCTCCCCGGTTTTATGTTGCCGGTGTCTGGCGCGACTACGCCCGCCAGTTCGGCGCCATCACTGTGGCCCAGCGCGACTTCGAGCGCCTGACGGGCGATACCCGCGTCAACGACCTGGCGCTGTGGCTGAACAGTGCCGTGAACGATGCCGAAGTGCAGCAGGCCATTCGCGGCCTGGCCGATGAACAAGCCAGCGGCGGCGGCGCGCTGCTGGAAATGGCCTCGGTCAGCCAGATCCGCACCAAGTCGCTGCAGATTTTTGACCGCAGCTTTGCCGTGACCTACTGGCTGCAGGGCGTGGCCATTGCCATTGGCCTGTTCGGCGTGGCCGCCAGCTTCAGCGCGCAGGTACTGGCGCGGCGCAAGGAGTTCGGCCTGCTCGCCCACCTGGGCCTGACGCGCCGCCAGATCCTCACCGTGGTGGCCGGCGAAGGCGCGGCCTGGACGGTGATCGGGGCGCTGGCCGGGCTGGCGCTGGGCCTGGGCGTCTCGACCGTGCTGGTGCATGTGGTGAACCCGCAAAGCTTTCACTGGACGATGGATTTGCGCATTCCGTGGGCGCGGCTTTTATGGCTGTGCGCCGCCGTGATTGCCGCCGGGACGCTGACCGCCTGGCTGGCCGGTCGAGCGGCAGCGGGTAAAGATGCGGTGCTGGCGGTGAAGGAGGATTGGTGAGGGGGCTGGTCGTGATTTAATCTTGCCGGTCATCCGGCAAAGTATTTATGACCTTTAGGAGTGACCTTCTCCCTGGGAGACATATCGCTTGAGCCTCAACTACCAACTACCTCACGCTAGACCTGATGCACCAGAGCCACCCGGCCTGACGGCGGTTGCGGTCGGACCAGGCGGCGCTGGTGACGAGCTTTGTGTAGCGCGTGTTCGTCCTGCCCACTATCCACGTAATGGCGCAGGCGGACCTGGCCGAGGCGCTGAAAAATGAGCTGTTCGGCCTGCGCTGCGCGAGCGGCTGGGCGCGCAAGCCCTCCCCAAGTCCGCGCTGGACTACCTCAACGACTGGCCCGGCCCCGACAAGGGCTGGCTGCGCAAGTTCCATGCGGCTGGCCCGGAACGGGCCTCCTGCCAGCCGCCGTCCTCTTTTTAAAACAGCTGCAGGCTGATCCAGTAAGCCACCGCCGCGACAAAGGCCGCTGCGGGAATCGTCAGAATCCAGGCCCAGACGATGGTGCCGGCCACGCCCCAGCGCACAGCCGAAGCATGCCGGGTCGAGCCCACGCCGACGATGGCGCCGGTGATGGTGTGGGTGGTCGAGACCGGAATGCCCAGCATGGTGGCCAGGAAGAGCGTCAGCGCGCCGCCGGTTTCAGCGCAAAAGCCGCCCACGGGTTTGAGCTTGGTGATTTTCTGGCCCATGGTTTTGACGATGCGCCAGCCGCCGAACATGGTGCCCGCAGCAATCGCCGTGTAGCAAGTCACGATAGTCCAGGTGGGCGGCGCGGCGTCGCTGGCGGCGGTGTAGCCCGTGGCAATCAACAGCATCCAGATGATGCCGATGGTTTTTTGCGCATCGTTGCCGCCGTGGCCCAGGCTGTAGGCGCCGGCCGAAACCAGCTGCAGGCGGCGAAACCAGCGGTCCACCTTGGAGGGCGAGGCACGCAGGCAGATCCACGACACCGCCACCATCATCAGCGAGCCGAGCAAAAATCCGAGCAGCGGCGAGATGAAAATGAAGGCCACCGTCTTCAACACCCCGCCCATCACCAGCGCGTTGACGCCGGACTTGGCGATCACGGCGCCCACGATGCCGCCAATCAGCGCATGCGAGGAACTGCTGGGAATGCCGTAAATCCAGGTCACGACGTTCCAGGCGATGGCGCCCATGAGCGCCCCGAAGACGACGTGGGTATCGACAATGCCCGGCTGGACAATGCCCTTGCCCACGGTCGCGGCCACGCTCAGGTGAAAGACGAACAGGGCCAGTAAATTAAAACCGGCGGCAAACATCACGGCATGGCCGGGCTTGAGAACGCCGGTGGACACCACCGTGGCGATGGAGTTGGCAGCATCATGAAAGCCATTCATGAAGTCGAAGGCGATGGCCAGGATGACCAGCATGGCCACGACCCAGAAGGCGGTCTGTACGGTTTGCATGAAAAGTACTTCTCAGTAGCCAGGGGTCAGGAGTTTTCGAGGACGATGCCCTCGATGACGTTGGCCACGTCTTCGCACTTGTCGGTGATGGTTTCCAGCAGTTCGTACACGGCCTTGAGCTTGATGATCTCGCGCACATCGGGCTCTTCGCGGAACAGCCGGCTCATGGCCGAACGCATCACGTGATCAGCGTCGGATTCGAGCCGGTCGATTTCCTCGCAGGTCTTGAGCGCGGCGGCAGCGGTGGCGGCGTCGCGCACCTTGCCGATCAGGCCTACGGCGTCCTTGAGTCGCTCGCAGCACTTGACGCTCAGGTCGGTCAGGCGAACGATGTCCTCGGTCATGTGGCGCACGTCGTACAGCGCCATGGTTTCGGCCGAATCCTGGATCAGGTCGGCCACGTCGTCCATGGTGTTGATCAGCTTGTGAATCTGGTCGCGGTCAATCGGGGTGATGAAGGTCTGGTGCAGGACGCGGTTGACTTCCTGGGTGACGCGGTCTGCCGCACGCTCGGCGTTGTCCACTTCCTTGTTGTAGAACTCGCGTTTTTCCAGATCGCTGTAGTTGGCCACCAGCTTGGAAAAGGCATGAGCCGCTTCCACAATGCGGTCCGCATGCTGGTTGAACATCTCGAAAAAATTGCCTTCGCGCGGCAGCAACTTGCTGAACAGCATGTTGAATCCTCAAAAAATAAGTCAGAAATATGACGGTTTTGTAACTGCGGGGAGTTTAACCGCGATGACTTTTTTGCCTGCACCATGGCGGTGCATCCTCTTTTTTGGCCGGGTGGCCGTGAAAAACTGCCGCTTTGGCGCCTTCTTCAGGCGCTGCGGAAAATGAAATACACCGCGCCCAGCATGCACAGCGCGGCCCAGAGGTAATCGAGCTTGAGCGGCTCGCCCAGGTAAAAAACAGCAAAAGGCACGAACACCGTGAGGGTGATGACCTCCTGCATGATCTTGAGCTGGCCGACGCTGAACTGGCTGAACCCGATGCGGTTGCCCGGCACCTGCAGCAAATACTCGAACAGGGCGATTCCCCAGCTGGCGAGCGCGGCGATGTACCAAGGCGAGGTGGCGAGATTCTTGAGGTGGCCGTACCACGCAAAGGTCATGAAGACATTGGACAGCAGCAACAGGCCCACCGTCTGCGCCGACACCGGCAGCGATTGCAAAAACTGCATCAAGGTGCTTGCACGTCATTTGCCGGGGGCAGCGCACCGGGCGGCGTGGTGGCGCAGTCGGCGCAGACGCCGCGCACCGCAAAATCCATGCTGATGCCCTGATAGCCCAGCGTCTTGAGCGCCTGCAGGGCCGACTGGGCGGCGCGCTCCAGATCGTGGGCGCTGGCCTGCAGCGCGCCTTCGAGCGGGCTGTCGCGGTGGCAGCTCTGGCATTCGAAATGCGGCGTGGCGTGGACGCTGGCGGGCATGGCCTGGTAGCGGCGCACGCGGTTGATGTCGACGCGGCACAGCAGCAGGCCGACTTGCGTCAGGCGGTCGATCAGGCGGTAGAGCGTGACGCGGTCCAGCGCGGCGGCGCAGTCGCCCTGCAGCGCCGCCTGCAACTGGGCATGGGTGTAGCTGGTGTCTGGGTGGGCCAGCAGCCAGCCCAGCACCAAGCGGGCCGCCGCCGTGCGGCGCAGCCCATGCACCGACAAAAGGGCATCAAGGGGATCGGCCGTGGCAAGTGCGGAAGGCTTCAAAGGCGGCATGGTGGGAACTGGCGAGGCTTGAAAACAGAAGTGAAGAATCAGTGAAGCGACTTTAACGCAAACATGTTGCGTTAAAATTTACCGCAATCGAGTTGCAATATTACGGCAACTGCCTGGATCATCCCAGATTCTCATCACTTTACGCCTGCATGCACGTCCACCCCCTGACACCTGCCTCGCCCGCCGTCCCGGCACGGCCCGTTCGCGCCCGCCGCAGCGCTCTGGCCTGGCCCGCTTGGCTGCGCGTTCTGGCCGTTGTGCCTGCTGTGGCGCTGCTGTGGCTGGCGGTGGCCTGGGCCAGCCTGGAAGTGGCGCCGTGGTGAGCGCCGCCAGCCCGGCCATCAGCGCCAGCCCGGCGAACGTCAGCGCTGCAAGCGCTGCCAGCGCGGTATCGGACACCAGCCCGGTAGCCAGAGCCAGTGCCCATCCCGCAGCAACTGCCAGCCCCGCAGCAACAGCCAGCCCGGTCGTGACGCTGCGCAACCTGACGGTCAGCTACCGCCAGCACCCGGCCCTGCACCACATCAGCGGCAGTTTTGCGCCGGGTTCATTGACTGCCATCGTGGGGCCCAACGGCTCGGGCAAGAGCACGCTTTTGAAAAGCATCATGGGCCTGCTGCCGATCGAGGGCGGTGCCTCGGGCGGCGCGTTGAGCGTCATCCCGCCGCGCGAGCGCATCGCCTACCTGCCGCAAATGGCCGAGATCGACCGCAGCTTTCCCATTGACGTGCGTGACTGCGTGCTGCTGGGCTGCTGGGGCGCCACCGGCGCCTGGGGCGCGGTCACCGATGCCATGCTGGACAAGGTGGAGGCCGCCCTGCACACCGTCGGACTGGAGGGCTTTGAGCACCGCAATGTCGGCAGCCTTTCCAGCGGCCAGCTGCAGCGCGTGATGTTCGCCCGCATGCTGGCGCAGGACGCCGAGCTGATCCTGCTCGACGAGCCCTTCAACGCCGTGGATGCCAAGACCACCGCAGCCCTGCTGGCCCTGGTGCAGCAGTGGCACCAGCAAAAGCGCACGGTGGTGGCCGTGCTGCACGACGACGAGATGGTGCGCCAGCACTTTCCCGACACCCTGCTGCTGGCGCGCCGGCTGGTGGGCTGGGGCGCCACGGGCGACGTGCTGACCGAGCCCAACCTGCAGCGCGCCCGCACCATGGCCGAGGCCTGGGATGAGGCGGCCGGCGTCTGCCATGTGGACCCGCCTGCCGTGCAGAAAGCCGTCGCATGATAGCTGTCATGAGTTGGCACAGCAGCGCCTGGGGCGGCGTGTTGGGTGTGGCGGAAAGCCAGCGCAGTGACAGGCGCGGCGTGCCGAAAGCCACCCCATGATGGCCGCCATGAGCTGGCTGTGGGACACGGCGTTTGCCCCCTTTGCCGAATTTGCCTTCATGCGCCGCGCGCTGGTGGCCACGCTGGCGCTCTCGCTCAGCGCCGCGCCGCTGGGCGTTTTTTTGACGCTGCGGCGCATGAGCCTGCTGGGCGATGCGCTCAGCCACGCGGTGCTGCCGGGCGTGGCGATCGGCTTCATGGTCAGCGGCCTGTCGCTCACGGCAATGGCCATCGGCGGCGTGGTGGCCGGCATGCTGGTGGCGGCGCTGGCCGGCCTGGTCACGCGTTTCACCACGCTCAAGGAAGACGCCAGCCTGGCCGCCATTTACCTGGTGGCCCTGGCCCTGGGCGTGACGCTGATCTCGGGCCACGGCACACAGCTCGATTTGCTGCACATCTTGTTCGGCAGCGCGCTGGGCGTGGACCAGGCGGGCCTGCTGATGGTGGCGGGCGTGGCCAGCGTGAGCCTCGTGCTGCTGGCCGCGATGTACCGGGGCTTGGTCCTGGAGAGCTTTGACCCGGTGTTTCTGGCTGCGGCCGGGCGGCGCGGCTGGCTGTGGCAGCAGGGTTTTCTGATGCTGGTCGTCATCAATTTAGTCGCCGGTTTCCAGACGCTGGGCACCTTGATGGCCGTGGGGCTGATGATGCTGCCGGCCGTCTCCGCCAAGCTCTGGCACGACACGCTGGCGGCGCAACTGGTCAATGCCAGCGCGCAGGCGATGCTGGCGGGCAGCGTCGGGCTGCTGCTGTCCTACCACCTGGACACGCCTTCGGGGCCGACCATCATCGGCTGCGCCGGTTTTCTGTATGCCGCCTCGCTGCTGCTGGCGCCCGGCGGCTGGCTGCCACGGGTGTGGGGCAGGACGCACCGGGTGGCGTGAAAACGCACGGTGTTGGCAAACCCTCAACCGGCCAGACCACTGGGACTTCCGCTTGAGAGTCTGGCAAGCATCGCACTGATATTTGCGCACGCTCAGCCTGTCATGCTCCTGAAGCATGGGCTGGCCGTGTGCAGCGCCCAGGCGCAGCGCGATCTTGCGGCACCAGCGCCAGAGACTGGCGCCAAAAAGGTTGCAGCGCGCCCCATGACGCGCCGACTCCCCGGCATCTACCAGCTTGTGTTGCCAGATTTTTTACTGTCACTTGAAAGGCCAATCCATGAACCGCCGCATTTTTCACCAAGGGCTGCTGGCCGGCATTGTCAGCTTGTGCCTGCCGGCCAGCGCCAGCTTTGCCGCTGGCCAGCCAGCGCCGGTTCTGGTCGTGGCCAGCTTCAGCATCCTGGGCGATCTGGTCAACGTGGTGGGCGGCGAGCGCGTGCGCATCACCACGCTGGTCGGCCCCGACGAGGACGCCCATGCCTTCGAGCCCCGGCCGGCTGACGCCAGGGCCATTGCGCAAAGCAAACTGCTGGTCATCAACGGCCTGGGCTTTGAGCCCTGGGCGCAAAAGCTGGCGCAGTCGGCCGGCTACCAAGGTCTCACCGTCGTCGCCTCGCAAGGCGTGAAAACCTACGCCCTTGCGGAAGAAAAAGGCCATGGCGACAAAGGCCATCACCATGATGAAATCGACCCCCACGCCTGGCAGAACCCGAACAACGTCGCGCTGTACGTGCGCAACATCGCCGCCGGCCTGGCCAAGGCGGACCCCGCAGGCGCCGCGGCTTACCAGGCCAACGCAGCCGCCTACATCAAGGAGTTGCAGGCGCTGGACGCCTGGGCCACAGCGCAATTGGCCGCCATCCCCTTTCCCAAACGCAAGGTCATCACCTCGCACGATGCGTTTGGCTACCTGGCCGCGCACTACCAGATCACCTTTCTGGCGCCCCAGGGCATGGCCAGCGATTCCCAGCCCAGTGCCCGGCAGGTGGCCCAGCTGATCCGCCAGATCCAGCGCGAAAAGATCCGCGCGGTGTTCGTGGAGAACATGAGCGACCCCAAGCTGCTGGCCCAGCTGAGCAAGGATGCCGGCGTGCGCGTGGGCGCGGCCCTGTATGCCGATGCGCTGTCCAGCCCCGGCAAGCCCGGCGCCACCTATTTGCAAATGATGCGTCACAACATCACGCAACTGGTGGCAGGCATGAAGCTCAATTAGCGCAGGCCGGCTCAGACGGGCTTGACTTGCCATGTGGCCGTGGATGACGGACACCGCAGCCAGAGCTGGATGAGCGCGACCGGGAGTGTTCCGCGTGAAAAGACTCTCCAGCTGATGAAGCCGGACAGCCTTACGGAGAAGTCCAGGGGCATATCCGGAGTGCATTCATGCTGGCCGCGCCAGCGTTCAGGATGCAGCATCTGCCTGCTTACTGCGTCAGGTGTGAAGGCACCCGTTCAATCACCCGGCACCGGCAGACGGCCGATCACCCTGAACCGGTCCTGGCCCTCCAGCTTGACCACAACCAGTTCGCCTGACAGGGGCGAAATGCCGGTGAGGGCCTGAATGTTCTGCGCATGCGTCACCAGCACCAGGTTGCCGGGGCCGGAAAATTTCGCCACGGCAGCCAGCACCGCCCGCGCCTTGTCCTGGCGCATGCGCTCCTCGTCATTGAATGTCGAGTCCAGCATGGGCGCCGGCTTGAAGCGCCCGAACGCCAGCTGGGCGGTGTCCAGGCAGCGGCACCACCGGCTCGACAGCACGTCCTCAACCGGAATGTCCCGCGCGCGAAAGGCCTGACCGATACGCCGGGCATCGGCGCGGCCTTTGTCCGACAGGTTGCGCTGGGTGCGGCACTCGCCCAGCCTGAAGCCGGGCGGATCGCCAATGCCCGGCCTGGTGAGCGCATGGCGGATGAAGATGAGATGCCCGCCGGATTTCAGCGCGGACCACAGTGCCGCCTCGCCAGCCGCCTCGGCATCCTCCGCCCACTCGGCCGCGCCCAGCGGGTTGGGGGTCAGGCTGGCCAGACCGGCGAGACCGGCCAGCATCCAGGTAAAACGGCGTCTGGCCCATGGCATAAGCTTGTTGTCCTTGTTGTCCTTGTTGTCCTTGTTGTCCTTGTTGTCCTTGTTGTCCTTGTGCTGGCAGTCCCCTGGCGCGCACCTCAGGTATAGGCCAGCAGGCGCCCGCAGGCAATCACCGCGATCCAGATCGCCAGCGAGGCCAGTGCATGCAGCCGGGCCGGCAGCGGGGCGGCCACGCCCGTGTCCCATCGGGCCACCGAGCGGTAGACGCCGACATGAAACAGCACGGCATTGAGGCCGGCGGCGGCAATCAAGGTCAGCTTGAGGGCAAAGATTCGGCTCTGCGCGAACTCATGCGGATGCGCTGAAAACATCATCAGCCCGGCCGGAACGATCAGCGCCAGGCCGGCCACCGACCAGGGCAGCAAATGCCGGCCCAGCCCCTGCACCGCCAGCAGGCGCGACCAGCCGAGCAGGCGCAGGTCAAACATCGCAACGCTGCCCACCAGGATCACAAAGCCAAGGATGTGGAAGATTTCGACGATCGGGTAGAGCCACAGGCTGGTGCGCATGGCGTGGGACAGCGGTGTCGTTGCGAGCCCGCCGAGAAAACCGCCCGCCCCGTCCATCAGCGCAACTCCGTCGTTTTCCCGTCTATCGTGATGCGCTCGGCACGCAGCTCTTGAGGGTTCTCGCGATGGGGAAAGCCCTCCACCGAGGCGCGGTTGCCGGGCGCGAGCATCTGCCGGCTCAGACCCCGGTTTTCCATGCGCGTCGGTGGCGCCAGGACCACCAGCCAGTTTTTGTCAGCGGTCCTGAGCCGCACGAAGCCGTGCGGATGCTCATAGCCGGCATTCTCGATGGTGCCCTGCAGTTGCAGCGGCTGGCTGGCGTCATAGCCGCTCCAGCCGTGATGCGCCAGGGCTTGCGTTGCCGTGAACAGGGCCACAAGGGCAAGACGTTTCACCATGCCGTCTCCTTTGAGTCTGGCAAGCCGCGAAAAAACGGCCGGGAAAGCTCGGGTGCGATGCAACCGTATGCTGAACCCATGGCAGGATCAAGCCGGCATCAGGGTTATTCGGCCAGCGCGCCTGGGTTCAGGCTGGCCTGACCTGGCATGCGCCCGCAATGCCTGATGCCCACGCCAGGCTGCCCGGCGAGAAGTCAGCCTGCAGACGGCAGCCCTACTGCATGAAACCGATCCGGCCCTTGCTGGCCGCGCTGCGCGGCAGGTCATCGACCTGCACCCTGCCCCGGCTGGCCAGGCGCGCATTGCCAAACGCGGCCATCAGGGCGCGGCGCATTTCCCGGGGCACCAGCGTGGCCAGCCTGTCGAGCAGGTCGTCGCCGGGCGCCTCGTCAAAGCGCGAGCCCCAGTCGTGGCTGGCGCGGATGGACTGGTACAGGCGCCGCGCGATGTGGCGCGCCTGGGCGGGGGTGAGCGGCTCGATCTCGAACACGTTCATGCGGTTGAGGATCGGCCTGGGGATGCCGCGCGCATCATTGGCCGTCGTGATCCACAGCACCTGACTCGCGTCGATGGGCACTTCGGCAAACTCGTCCACAAAGGAAGAAGCCGTGTCGTGCTCAAGCAGGCTGTAGAGCGAGCCCAGCGGGTCATACTGGGCGTCGCTCGCGGCCTTGTCGATCTCGTCGATCACGATCACCGGGTTGGCGTATTTGCCGTCCACCAGGGATTCAAACACCTTGCCCGGCTTGGCGCCCTTCCACTGCGAGGCCGAGCCCGAGAGCAGCCAGCCGGCGGTCAACGAACCCATGGACACCAGGTTCATGCCGGTGCCGATCAGCTCGGCCATCTGCCGGGCGAAATGCGTCTTGCCGATGCCGGGGCTGCCCAGCAGCAGCATGGGCGTGACCTCCAGGCCGTCGGCGCTGTCGTGGCTCAGGGCCACATGGCGGCGCACGTCGTCGAGCACGTCGGTGAAATTGGGCAGCGCGTCGTAGAGGGGCGCCATGTCGGGAATGCCGCTGGGCTTCATCTGGAAGCGCTCCGGGCCGCGCTCGAGCATGCGCTCGTAGGTGCTGCGCAGGCTCTCGTTCTCGCGCGAATCGCTGTTGTGCAGCTTGTCCAGCTTGCGCTCGACATCGGCGGTCTGGTACACGGTTCGCACCTTGGCGACGGGCAGCGTGAAGGTGGGCGCCGGGGAAACAATCTGAGAAGATTCCATGGAGCACTCCTTGTGGTTGAGCAACGTGACTTCATTCAAGCACAACTTTTCAAGTTTGCTGCAGGGTATTTACAACACGCCTGAAGACTAATCAGGTAATGCCTGCCAGCGCAGCACCTGATCCTCAGCCGGGCGGCGCCAGCACCTCGCCCCACATGCGCCGCCACAGCCAGGGCAACGCGCTGGCCAAATCGGGGCGCTGGCTTTTCAGGCGCGGCACGTGGCTTTGCGCAGCCAGCTCGGCGGGGGTGCCCAGATTGAAGTTGAAGGTGTAATTGGGCTCCTGACCCATGCGCAGGTCGGTGACGAAGATCTGCCCGCTTGACTCGGACACACGGAAGAAACCGTGGCTGAAGGCAGCGATGCGCGCCACATGCGGCTCATGGCCGTACTGCGCGATCAGGGCGGCGCCCCGGTCATAAGTGCGCCAGCGGATGCGCGGGGATGCGTCGAGCAGCGAATAGTGGCCTTCGAAATACTGGGTGGGCGTGGTGGCCACCAGGCGCCACAGCAGCGTATTGAACGGCGCGGGCGTGACCAGCAGCGCACTGGCATCAATGCCCTTTTGCGCCAGCGAGGCGCGCGCCACCTGCGTGGCCTGCTGCTGCGCCGCCACGCTCCAGCCCAGGTAGAGCGTGCTCAGCACCAGGCCCGCCGCATTCCAGCGCAGGCCACGGGCGTTCTTGAGCCCCAGCGCCGCCAGCACGCCGACGATCAGGGGCACGGTGTAGAGCGGGTCGATGATGAAGATGCTGCCCACCGCGAACGGGTAATCAGTGAAGGGCTGCAGCAGCTGCGTGCCGTACACCGTCATCAGGTCGAGCAGCGGGTGGGTGACCAGGGCCAGCCACAGCGCCAGCCACCAGCGTTTGAACAGTGCCGCTTCGGCGTGCAGGCGCGAGACCAGCCAGGCCAGCAGGGGCGCGGCCAGCGTCAAATAAAACAGCGAATGGCTCTCGGCGCGGTGGCGCGTCATGTTGAGAATGGCGTTGCCGTGGTCGATGAAGGCGTCCAGGTCGGGCAGCGTGCCGGCCACCGCACCCCAGAGCGCGGTTTTCCATACGGCGGTTGTGCGGCCCATCACGGCCACGCTCACGGCCGAACCGAGTGCGATCTGTGTCAGTGAATCCATGGCGCCCAGCTTAACGCAGGGCTGCGAACCAGGCCCGAGGCCGGGTCAATGGGCCAGCTTCGCACACGCGGGCGCCTGCCGTTGTGCCGATGGCAGCGCCTTGGTACAAAGCCAAAGCCGGCCGCGCGCAAACGCGGGCACGGTCAGCGGGAACGCCCACCCCAGGCAAAGCCTGTGAAAAAGGCCAGCAAACGCGCTCAGGCCTGCACGATGATGGGAAAGCGTGCCCGCAAGCCGTCCTCGGCGGGCGTGAACGGCACGGTGAGCGCGGCCCGGCCTTCGCGGCTCAGGCGCCGCCACAGAAAATCGCGCTCGTTGCCCGGATCGCCCGCCACGTAGAGCTGGGTGGTCAGCAGCTCCTGGCTACCGAGCCGCACCTTGACGTGGATGTGCGGCGTGCGCCCGCTGTAGGGCGCCGGGCGCAGGGTGTGAAAACGGTAGCCGCCATCGCGCCCCACGGTGACGCGGCCAAAGCCCTGGAAGGCCGGATCGGCCCGGCCACCGTCGCCGGGGTGGTGGTAATGGCCGGCCTGGTCGCACTGCCAGATTTCCACCACGGCGCCGGACACCGGCCTGCCTGCCACATCCACCACTGTGCCCTCCACCCAGGCGGGCTGGCCGTGGGGGTAGCGCAAGCGGCCGTTGCGCAGCAGGTCAAAATCGCTGTCGGCCGGCAGGGCCACGGGGTAAAAAGGCCCTTCGGTCTGGCTGGGGGTCGCCAGCAAGCGGCGTCCCTGCGCGCAGGCTGGACTGAGCCAGGCGGGCGCGGCCGTTGCCGCCGCCAGGGTGGCGCCGGCAGCCAGCAGTGCGCGCCGGGAGGTCGGCGTTGTGGCGTCGGCAGCCAGCACTGTGCGGCGAGTAGCCGCCGGGGGGACATGGCGCGTCAAGGGTGGCATAACAGTCTCCTGAGGATAGGCTCGTCGCTAATTTAACCGCCTGTCTCCAGGCTGCAGTCAACTCGGACAGGGCGGCCTCTTGCCCGCAGGTGTCTTTCAGCCTGAAGCCATCCCCTGCTCAAGCCATGGCTGATTGCGCCACGTCAAGCCGGATCGGGCAGCCCTGGACTACAGTGAACAAGCATGGCTGCGTGGAATTTCAGCCTGCGTTAAAGTTCCGCCAGCCCCCGGTTCAAGCCAGACGACTGGCGCATCAAGGAGTGTTCACATGCCCACCCGCCTGAAAGACTTTGCCACTGTCACGGTCGCCGTCGCAGAGCCCGACACCACCGCGCTGGCCGCCGCCCAGTTGATGCGCAAACACCATGTGGGCGCCCTTGTCGTCGTCGATGCGCTGGAAAAATCCCGCCCGGTCGGCATCGTGACCGACCGGGATCTGGTGCTCGCGCTCATGGCCGAGGGGCTGGACCCGGAAGTGTTCACCGCCGGCGACATCATGTCGATGGAACTGGTCCTGGCCAGCCCCGAGATGGATGCCATGGACGCGGTGCAGCTGATGCGCAGCAACCGACTGCGCCGCCTCGTGATCGTCGATGAAGCCGGCCGGCTGGTGGGCATCGTCACCATGGAGGACATCCTGGAGCTGCTGACACGCGAGTTGGCAGAGCTGGCCGCCGGCGTGATCGGCGCGCGCGACCGGGAGTTTGAGCAGCGCAGCTGAGGCCGGGAGGCTGCCTCGCGCAGCGTCGCGCAAACCCGGCTGCGCCTTGGTGAACAGCATGACAATCGACGAATCGCTGTATAAACCCATTCACCATGAACCCAAAGACCGCCGGCACAGCCCCAGCCTCCCCGCCACGCCCCACCCATCTGCGCAGCCACACCTTCCACGGCCTGGCGCCCGGCGCCCGCCTGCTGGTGCTCGGCGCCGTCCACGGCAACGAGACCTGCGGCACCCAGGCCATCGGCCAGATCCTGGCGCAAATCGACAGCGGCGCGCTGGCCATAGCGCGCGGGCTGGTGACGTTCGTGCCGGTGACCAATCCGCTGGCCTACCAGTGCCAGCAGCGCGGCGGCGAGCGCAACCTCAACCGCAACATGCGCCCCAGCGCCATTGCCCAGGATTTCGAGGACCGCGTTGCCAACGCCCTGTGCCCGCTGCTCGACGCCCATGACGCGCTGCTGGACCTGCACTCCTTTCACACCGGCGGCGCGCCTTTCGTCATGATCGGCCCGCAGGACAACAGCGGCGAGTTGGAGCCCTTTGCCCGCTCGGCCGAGGAAATGCGGCTGGCCCTGCACACCGGCGCACCGCGCGTGCTCGAAGGCTGGCTCGACACCTACGCGCGTGGCGTGCAGCGGCGCGCCAGCGCCCCGCTGCTCCCTGGCGCCAGCCGCGCGCAAAGCCTGGCCAGCGATACCAACTACGGCGTGGGCACCACCGAATACATGCGCTCGCGCGGCGGCTATGGCGTGACACTCGAATGCGGCCAGCACGGCGACCCGCAGGCCGTGCAGGTGGCGCGCCATGCGATTGAACAGACCCTGGCCCTGCTCGGCATCGCGCCTTGCCTGCCGCTGGCGCCGGCACCAGCCACGCGGGAAATCCTGCGGCTGGTGGATGTGACGGACCGCGACCATGAGGAAGACCGCTTCAGCCGCGACTGGAACAGCTTTGACCCGGTCCAGGCCGGCGAACTGATCGGCGTGCGCCACGGCGGCGCCGAGGTGAGGGCGCCGGCCGACGGGTTTGTGGTGTTTCCCAACCCGAGGGCCGAGGTGGGCAATGAATGGTTCTACTTTGCCCAGCGCCGGGCGAACTGAGCGCCAAGCCAAGCACCAAACTGGGCGCCAACAGCCCATCAATTGAGCCATTGGCGCCTCTTCAGCGGGCTGGCCAATTCAGCTGGCGTCCTTGACCCGCGCCGCAAAGGTCTTGCGAAATTTCTCCACCTTCGGCCCGACGACGAAAGCGCAATAGCCCTGGTTCGGGTTGCGCTCAAAATAATCCTGGTGATAGTCCTCGGCCGGCCAGTAGCTGGCCAGCGCCAGCACTTCGGTCACGATGGGCTGGCCGAACAACTTGTCCTGGCTCATCTGGCGGATCAGCTCGTCGGCCACCTGCTTATGCTCGGGCGTCGCGTAATAAATGCCGCTGCGGTACTGGGTGCCCGCATCGTTGCCCTGGCGGTTCAGCGTGGTCGGGTCGTGAATCACGAAGAAGATTTCCAGAATCTCGCGCAGCGTGATCTCGGCCGGGTCGTAGGTCAGCCGGACGACTTCATTGCAGCCGGTGCGGCCGGTGCAAACCTCCTCATAGCTGGGCCGCTTCGCCTGGCCGTTGCTGTAGCCCGACTCGACGTCCAGCACGCCGCGCACTCGGACATAGACGGCTTCGAGACACCAGAAGCAGCCCCCGCCCAGGGTGATGGTTGGCAATTCATTCATCGCGTGTTTCCTTTGTGCATGAGACAAATTAACCCGTCCACGGCGCACGGGTTCGTTGTGCAGCGACTTTAGACGCTTGCGCCTGCCTGTGCCGACAAGCCTTGCCAATCACCCCATGGCCCTGTGCCATCCAGGCCACCGACGAATGGGACTGGTTTTCAGCCCGAGCGCAGGGAGAGCTGGCGGCCGTCGGACGGATGACTTGATGCCGCGCCCGCAGCCTGCGGGCACAATCGGCTTTTTTCTAAAGCTCATCCATGGACTTTGGCACCTTCAAACCCCTGCTCACGAGTTTCCTGATGCCGCCCCTGGCGCTGCTGCTGCTGGCTCTGCTGGGCGTGCTGCGGGCCTGGCGCAAGAAACGCGGCGGCCTGACGCTCACGACGGTCTCGCTGCTGGCGCTGTGGCTGCTCAGCTGCCACGGCACGGCGGTCTGGCTGGCCGCCAACACGCTGCCGCAGTTTGCCCCCGCGTCCGTGGCCCAGCTGAAAGCCGATCAGGTGCAGGCCATCGTCATCCTGGGCGGTGGCCTGCTCCGGGAGGCGCCTGAATACGGCCAGGCCCAACCCTCCCCGTCCACGGCGGCCCGACTGCGCTATGGCGTGTGGCTGGCGCGCCGCTCGGGCCTGCCGCTGGCCTTTAGCGGCGGCGTGGGCTGGGCGGCTCACGACGCGCAGCCGGTGTCAGAAGCCGAGGTGGCGTCGCGGGTGGCGCAGGAAGAGTACGGCGTCAAGCTGCGCTGGCTTGAAGCCGTCTCGCGCGACACCGCCGGCAATGCGCGCATGCTCGCGCCCATGCTCCAGCGCGACGGCGTGCAGCGCATCGCCCTGGTCACCGACGCCTGGCACATGCCCCGCGCCCTGGCCGCTTTCGAGCGCGCCGGCTTGCGCGTGACGCCGGCGGCCACCGGCTATGTGCTGGCCAGGGAATACTCGCTGCTCGAATGGCTGCCGTCGGCCCGCGGCCTGCTCGACTCCCAGCAGGTGCTGCGCGAATGCCTGGGCCTGGCCGTGAAGCGGCTTTTCCAGCTTTGAGTCCAGCCGCCCCCCAGCGCCAGCGCTGACGGGCCGCGCCCTTGCGCCCATCCGGTTGACGCCTGCCGGGCAAGACGCTACATTACTAACCAGTCAGTCAGTAACTATGTCCCTTTCCAAACTCTTTCACTGTCCCGTCAAAACCGCCGTCGCCAAGCGCGAGCGCCGCAAGGAAGCGCGTCCGGGCGAACTGCTCGACGCGGCGCTGGACCTGTTCGTGGAAAAAGGCTTTGCCGCCACCCGGGTCGAGGAAGTCGCAGCCCGCGCCGGCGTTTCAAAAGGCACGCTTTTTCTGTATTTCCAGAACAAGGAAGAGCTGTTCAAGGCCGTGGTGCGCCAGAACATTTCCGGTCATTTCCAGGAGTGGAATGAACTGTTTGACGCTTTTGAAGGCAGCAGCGCGCAGATGGTGGGCATCTGCATGCACAGTTGGTGGGAGCGCGTGGGCGCCACCCGGGCCTCCGGCATCACCAAGCTGATGGTGTGCGAAGCGGGAAATTTTCCGGAAATTGCCGCTTTTTACCAGCAGGAAGTCGCCCAGCCCGGCTTGACGCTGATCCGCCGGGTTCTCCAGCGCGGCGTGGACCGGGGCGAATTTCGCCCGCTGGACATGGACTATGCGGCCTACAGCATCGTCGCGCCGATGATTTTCCTCTTCCTGTCCCGGCATTCGGCAGGCGTTTGCGTTCCCAGCCCACTGGGGCTGGCGCCGGAAAAATACATCGCCTCCCAACTGAACATCCTCCTGCACGGACTGAGCGCGGCGCCAGACCCGGCCACTGCCGCCACACCGAAAGACTCCAAAGAATGAAGCGCTGGATTCCATGGGCTGCGGCCCTTCTTGTGGTGCTGGCGCTCGCTGCCGCCGCGTTCAACGTGCTGTCGGCGCGCAAAGCCAAGGCGCAGGCGCTGCTCGCGGCCAGCAGCGCCCCGGCCGCCGCGCAGGTAGAACTGGCCGGCACCGACGTGGTCAAGGCGCAGGTGCGCGAACTGGCCCAGGGCCTGGCGATTTCGGGTTCCCTGAGAGCCGTCAACTCCGCTGTCGTCAAGGCGCGGGTCGCTGGCGAGTTGCAGGGCCTGAGCGTGCGCGAAGGCGACACGGTCAGGGCCGGCCAGGTCATTGCCCGGATCGCGTCCAATGACTACGACGCCCGCGTGCGCCAGGCGCGTGAGCAGGCCGCCTCGGCCAAGGCGCAGGCCGATGTGGCCCAGCGCCAGTACGACAACAACCGGGCGCTGGTCAAGCAGGGTTTCATTTCCACCACCGCGCTCGACACCTCCCAGTCCAACCTGAACGCGGCCAACGCCACCTACCGCGCCGCGCTGGCCGGCGCCGACGTGGCCGCCAGATCGGTGGCAGACACGGTGCTGACATCGCCCATTTCCGGCCAGATTTCGCAGCGTCTGGCGCAGCCGGGCGAGCGCGTGGCCATTGACAGCAAGATTGTCGAGGTGGTGGACGTGAGCCGGTTAGAACTCGAAGCGAGCCTGGGCGCACAAGAGTCCCTGAGCGTGCGCGTCGGCCAGACGGCGCAGCTGCAAATTGAAGGCAGCGCGCAAACCCTCCGGGCCACGGTGGCGCGCATCAATCCCAGCGCCCAGGCCGGCAGCCGCAGCGTGCTGGCTTACCTGAGCCTTGAAAACCCGGCCGGCGCCAGCCTGCGCCAGGGCCTGTTTGCGCAGGGAACGCTGGGCACGGCCCAGGCTTCGCTGCTGGCGCTGCCACTGGGCAGCGTGCGCACCGACAAGCCCGCGCCCTATGTGCAGGCAATTGAAAACGGCCAGGTGGTTCACAAGAGCGTGGCGCTGGGCGCGCGCGGCACGGCCGGCGGCGAAACACTGGTGGCCGTGACCGGGCTGAGCGAGGGCACACTGGTGATTGCCGGCCACATCGGCGCCCTGAGCGAAGGCACGCAAGTCCGCTTCACGCCGATGGCTGGCGCGCCCGCGCCGTCAAGCCCGGCGGCCAGCGCCACCGCGACATCCGCTGCCTCCGCCACATCCGCGCCTTAACTGCGCCTTCATACCCTCAAGGCATCCCCCCCGCATGTGGTTCACCCAGGTCAGTCTTAAAAATCCGGTGTTTGCTACCATGGTCATGCTGGCCATCGTGGTGCTGGGGCTCTTTTCCTACCAGCGCATGCAGGTGGACCAGTTCCCCAACATCGACTTTCCCGTCGTCGTCGTCACCGCCGACTATCCCGGCGCCTCGCCCGAAATCGTCGAGAGCGAGGTGACCAAGAAAATCGAGGAAGGCGTCAATTCAGTTGCCGGCGTCAACACCCTGACCTCGCGCAGCTACCAGGGCCAGTCGGTGGTCATCATCGAGTTTCAGTTGTCGATCGACGGGCGCAAGGCGGCCGAGGACGTGCGCGAGAAAATCGCCTTCATTCGCCCCAGCCTGCGCGAGGAAGTCAAGGAGCCGCGCGTGATGCGCTTTGACCCGTCCAGCCGCGCCATCTGGTCGGTGGCAGTGCTGCCGGCGCTTGCTGCCAGTTCGGCCGCATCCGCTGCGCAGAGCGCGCAGGACCGCCCCATGTCGGCCATTGAACTGACCAACTGGGCCGACCAGGTGCTGAAAAAACGCCTGGAAAACGTGCGCGGCGCCGGATCGGTCACGCTGGTGGGCGGCACCAAGCGCGAGATCAATATTTATTTAAACCCGCAGGCGATGGAGTCGCTGGGCATCAGCGCCGATCAGGTGGTCAGCGCCGTGCGCAACGAGAACCAGGACTTGCCGCTGGGCGCGATCCGCTCGCTGGCGCAGGAGCGCATGGTCAAAATCGACGCCCGCATGCAGCGCCCGGAAGACTTCGGCCAGATCATCGTGGCGCGCAAGGGCGGCGCGGCCATCACCGTCAGCCAGGTGGCGCGCATTGCCGACGGCGCCCAGGAGATCGACTCCCTGGCGCTCTACAACGGCCAGCGCACCCTGCTGCTCACGGTGCAAAAAGCCCAGGACGAAAACACCATTTCGGTGGTTGACGGGCTGAATCAGGCCATCGCCGATCTGAAGCCGCTGCTGCCGGCCGGCGCGCGGCTGGAACTCATCACCGACGGCTCGCGCCCCATCCGCGTGGCCGTTGAAAACGTGCGCCGCACCCTGATCGAGGGCGCGCTGCTCACCATCCTGATCGTCTTTTTATTCCTCAACTCCTGGCGCTCCACCGTGATCACGGGGCTCACGCTGCCCATTTCCATCATCGGCACGTTTTTGTTCATGAACCTGTTCGGTTTCACCATCAACATGATCACGCTGATGGCGCTCTCGCTGTGCGTGGGCCTGCTGATCGACGACGCCATCGTGGTGCGCGAGAACATCGTGCGCCATGTGCAGATGGGCAAATCGCCTTATCAGGCTTCGCTCGACGGCACGCAGGAAATCGGCCTGGCCGTGCTGGCCACCACCTTTTCCATCGTCGCGGTGTTTTTGCCGATTGGCTTCATGGGCGGCATCATCGGCAAGTTTTTCCACGAGTTCGGCGTCACCATCGTCGCGGCGGTGCTGATCTCGATGTTCGTCAGCTTCACGCTGGACCCGATGCTGTCGAGCATCTGGCACGACCCGGCAATTGACGCGCATGGCAAGCGCCATGCGCCGGTGACTTTTTACGACAAGACCATCGGCCGCGTCACCGGCTGGTTTGACAGCGCCACCGAAGCGATGAGCCAGCGTTACCAGGCCATCCTGCGCTGGGCGCTGGTGCATAAACTCAAAACACTGGCGCTGGCGCTGGTGATTTTCGTCGTCAGCGTGGTGATGGTGCCGCTGCTGGGCACCGAGTTCGTTCCCAAGGCCGATTTTTCCGAAACCTCGCTCAATTTCAATACGCCCGTCGGCTCCTCGCTCGAAGCGACTGAAGCCAAGGCGCGCCAGGTGGACGCCATCCTGCGCGAGTTTCCCGAGGTCAATTACACCGTCGCCACGCTCAACACCGGCAACGCGCAGGGAAAGATGTACGCCAGCGTCTATGTGCGGCTGGTGGACCGCCACGCCAGAAGCCGCAGCGCCGATGACATGTCGGCCGTGCTGCGCGAGCGTTTGAAACAGGTGCCCGGCATCACCGTGACGCACGCCGGCCTGCTCGACCCGGTGGGCGGCAACAAGCAGGTGGAGTTTGCCCTGCAGGGGCCGGATCTGAAAGAGCTGGAGCGCCTGACGCAGCAGGTGATGGCCAAGATCCAGGGCATTCCCGGCCTGGTCGATCTGGACGCCAGCACCAAGGCCGCCCAGCCGATGGTGGAGATCGAGGTGCGGCGCGAAGCGGCATCGGATCTGGGCCTGTCGGTGGCGCAGATCGGCGCCTCGCTGCGCACCCTGGTGGCCGGCCAGACCGTGGGCAACTGGCGCGCCCCCGATGACCAGACCTACGACGTCAACGTGCGCCTGGCGCCCGATGCGCGCAACGCCCCGCAGGACCTGGAGCGCCTGCCCTTCATGAGCGCCAGCGCAGGCAGCAACGACGACGGCTCGGCGCGCATCGTGTACCTGAGCCAGGTGGCCCGCGTGAAGGAAACCACCGGCCCGAACCAGATCAACCGGCGCGACCTGACGCGCGAAGTCGCCATCAATGCCAACGTCTATGGCCGCTCGGGCGGCGAAGTCTCTGCCGACATCAAGGCCGCGCTGGTCACGGTGAAGTTTCCGCCCGGCTACCGCTACGCCTTCAGCGGCTCGACCAAGAACATGGCCGAGTCCTTTGGCTACGCCGTCTCGGCGCTGGTGATGGCAATCTTGTTCATCTACATGATCCTGGCCAGCCAGTTCAAGAGCTTTCTGCAGCCCATGGCGCTGATGACCTCGCTGCCGCTGACGCTCATCGGCGTGGTGCTGGCGCTGCTGCTGTTCGGCTCGGCGCTGTCGATGTTTTCCGTCATCGGCATCGTCATGCTGATGGGGCTGGTGACCAAGAACGCCATTTTGCTGGTGGACTTCGCCATCCGCATGCGCGAGGACCGCCTCGATGTGGACGGCCAGCGCATCCCCGGCATGGCGCGCGCCGAAGCGCTGCTGATGGCCGCCCAGGTGCGGCTGCGCCCCATTTTGATGACCACGCTGGCGATGATCTTCGGCATGCTGCCGCTGGCGCTGGCCCTGAGCGAAGGCTCCGAGCAGCGCGCGCCCATGGGCCAGGCGGTCATCGGCGGCATCATCACCTCCTCGCTGCTCACGCTGGTGGTGGTACCGGTCACCTACTGCTACATGGACGATCTGGCCCAGTGGTTCAAGCGCAAGCTGGGCGCCAAAGCGCGTCAGGCTGGCGCCACACACGCCGTCTAAAATCGAAAGTTGCGCCAGACACAGGCCTTTTACCTCCTTTCCTTTTCACCGCCCAACCACCAAAGTCCGCCATGAACTACGAACAAGCCCGCTTCAACATGATCGAGCAGCAAATCCGCCCCTGGGACGTGCTCGACAGCCAGATTCTTTCCCTGCTGGCGCGGGTCCAGCGCGAGGACTTCGTGCCGCCGGCCTGCAAGGCGCTGGCTTTCATGGACATGGAAATCCCGCTGCCGCCACAGGCCAACCCCGGCCAGTGCATGCTCGCGCCCAAGATCGAGGCGCGCATCCTGCAGGACCTGGCCGTGCAAAAGCATGAAAAGGTGCTCGAAATCGGCGCCGGCTCGGGCTACATGGCCGCCCTGCTCGCGCACCGCGCCCAGCAGGTCATCAGCCTGGAAATCGAGCCCGCGCTGGTCGAAACCGCCCGCCGCAACCTGAAGAAAGCGGGCATCTACAACGCCGAAGTGCGTCAGGGCGACGGCGCGGCCAATCTGGCCGAGGCTGTCTCGGCCGACAACGGCGCGCTGCGCGGCCCGTTTGACGTGATCGTGCTCAGCGGCTCGGTGGCCGAAGTGCCCGCCTCGCTGCTGGCCCTGCTCAAGATCGGCGGGCGCCTGAGCGCCATCGTCGGCAGCGAGCCGGTCATGCGCGCCACCCTCATCACCCGCGTCGGCCCGGACGCCTGGACCACCACCCAGGCCTGGGACACCGTGGCGCCCCGGCTGCTCAACTTCCCCGAGCCGTCGAAATTCAACTTCTGACATCTCACCCCGAGAGGCCTGTCCATGATTCCCCAGTTACCCCTCTCCCGTTTCACCGACTGGCGTGACAACGCTGCGGCAGCCGCCGCCCCGGCCACCTTGCCGGTGGTGCTGGATGTGCGCGAGCCTTCGGAACTTCAGGCCGCCTCGATCAGGGAGGACGGCTTCACGCTGGTGACCATTCCCATGCGCGAGATTCCGGCGCGGCTGGCCGAGTTGCAGGCCAATTACGGCATCGACCACCCCATCGCCTGCCTGTGCCACCACGGCATGCGCAGCCTGCAGGTGGCCACCTACCTGACGCAAAGCGGTTTCAGCGACGTGGTCAACCTGCAGGGCGGCATCGATGCCTGGTCGCAGCAGGTGGACGCATCCGTTCCACGCTACTGAGGCCGGAGAATCGGTCTGGATGCGGCCCGAGCGGGCCGCATGAGGTGCGCGGGCTGATTTTTTTGATTCTTTGATTTTTTCAACTTCTGCAGGCCCCTTATGACAACGCCCCCCAAACCGTCCGCGCCACGCTCGTCCCTGTGGCCCCTGTCGCTGGTCATCGCTCTGGCGGCAACAGGCCTGGCCCCGCTGGCGCAGGCGCAAAGCCTGGTGGCGCTGTACGAGTCGGCCCGCGCCTTCGACGCCACCTACCAGTCGGCCCGGCTGCAGTACGACGCCGACCTGGCGCGCGCCGAGCAGGCCAGGGCCGGCATCCTGCCCAGCGCCGGACTGTCGGCGGGCGCTTCGCGCGTCGGCGTCGACAGCACCTCGCCCTCGACGGGCGGCAGCACCAGCTTCAACACCCAGAATGCCACGCTGAGCGCCAGCCAGCCGCTGTACCGGCCGGCCAACCGGGCCACGTATGAGCAGGGCAAGAAACAGGTGGACCTGGCCAGAGCCCAGCTAGAAGCGGCCGAACAGGATCTGATCGTGCGCACCAGCCAGGCCTATTTCGATGTGCTGGCCGCGCAGGACACACTCGCCTCGGTGCAGGCCCAGAAAGCCGCCGTGGCCGAGCAACTGGCTTCGGCCAAGCGCAATTTCGAGGTCGGCACCTCCACCATCACCGACACCCGCGAAGCGCAGGCCCGCTTCGATCTGGTCACCGCCCAGGAAATCGCCGCCGACAACGACTTGCGGGTGCGCAAGATTGCCCTGGATCAACTGGTGGGCATCACCGAGTCGCAGCCCAGGCCGCTGCTGGCGCCAGTCATTCTGCCGCCGGTGCTGCCCGCCGATGCCGGCGCGTGGGTGCAGCAGTCCGAGACCCTTCACCCCGCGATTCGCCAGGCCCTCAGCGGCGTGGACATTGCCGAGCTGGAAGTCACCAAGGCCGAAGCCGGCCACAAGCCCACGCTGGACCTGACCGCCAGCTACAACGTCACCAAGAACCCGAACAGCACGGCGCAAAGCGGCATTTCCTCGCGCGCCAACACCAGCAATGTCGGGCTGCTGCTCAACGTGCCGCTGTTTGCCGGCTTCGCCACGCAAAACCGCATCAAGGAAACGCTGTCCCTGCGCGACAGGGCCAGGAGCGACCTCGAAGGCACCCGCCGCAGCGTGGCGCAGGCCACCCGCACCGCCTTTTTCGGCGTGCAGTCAGGCCAGAGCCAGGTCAGGGCGCTGGAAGCGGCCGAGCTGTCCAGCCAGAGCGCGCTCGAAGCCAACCAGCTGGGCTACCAGGTCGGCGTGCGCATCAACATCGACGTGCTCAACGCCCAGAGCCAGCTGTTCCAGACCCGGCGCGACCTGGCGCAGGCGCGCTACAACGTGCTGCTCGGCGGCCTGCGCCTGCGCCAGGCCAGCGGGACGCTCACGCCAGCCGATTTGCAGCCGATCAATGGCTTGCTGGCGAAGTAATCAACGCGGAAATGCAGGCAAGCGCCCGGCGTGCCTGACGCTGCAATAAAAAAGCCTCTTTCCCGTGTCTTCCCGCTGTGGCGGAAAGGCCGGGAAAGAGGCTTTTTGCGTCTGAAAAAATAGCGGCTCACGCATCTGCGGCTTGCGCCAGCGGGGGCTACCGCTTCTTCAAAGACAGGAGCGGATTCAGCCCCTGGCTGGCGTCACGGCCATGTGATCGACCTTCAGGTCCAGAATCGCTTCGGGGTCCTGCGACTCCTGGATCGTCGGATTGTCCAGCCCCTGGTGCAGGCGCTGCATGTCCAGGTCGCCCGTCCACTTGGCCACCACCAGCGTGGCCACGCCATTGCCGACCAGATTCGTCAGCGCGCGGGCCTCGGACATGAAGCGGTCAATGCCCAGAATCAGCGCGAGACCGGCCACCGGCACGCCGCCCACGGCGGAGAGGGTGGCAGCCAGCACGATGAAGCCGCTGCCCGTGATGCCGGCGGCGCCCTTGGAAGTCAGCAGCAGCACGGCCAGCAGGGTCAGCTGCTGCGTCAGGTCCATCGGGGTGTCGGTGGCCTGGGCGATGAACACGGCGGCCATGGTCAGGTAGATCGAGGTGCCGTCCAGGTTGAACGAATAACCGGTGGGAATCACCAGGCCGACCACCGACTTGCGCGCGCCCAGGTTTTCGAGCTTTTCCATCATGCGCGGCAGCACCGACTCGGATGACGAGGTGCCCAGCACGATCAGCAGTTCTTCCTTGATGTAGCGCACGAACTTGACCACGCTGAAGCCATGCAAGCGGCTGACGATGCCCAGCACCACGAACACAAAAAGCAGGCAGGTCAGGTAAAAAGCGCCCATCAGCTTGCCCAGCGAGAACAGCGAATCCACGCCGTACTTGCCGATGGTGAAAGCCATGGCGCCAAACGCACCAATCGGCGCGACCTTCATGATGATGCCGACGATGTCGAACAGCACGTGCGAGGTCTTCTCGATGAAGTCAAACACCATGGTGCCGCGCCCGCCGAACTTGTGCAGCGCAAAACCGAACAGCACCGAGAACAGCAGCACCTGCAGGATCTCGCCCTTGGCGAACGCATCCACCACCGAGGTGGGAATCACGTTGAGCAGGAAATCGACCGTGCCCTGCATCTTGCCCGGCGCCGTGTAGGCGGCAAGGGCCTTGGTGTCGAGCGAAGCCGGGTCGATGTGCATGCCCGCGCCGGGCTGCAGCACGTTGACCACGACCAGGCCGATGACCAGCGCCAGGGTGGACATCACCTCGAAATACAGCAGCGCCAGGCCGCCGGTCTTGCCGACCTTCTTCATGTCTTCCATGCCGGCGATGCCGATCACGACGGTACAGAAAATGATCGGGGCGATGATCATCTTGATCAGCTTGATGAAGCCGTCGCCCAGCGGTTTCATCTTCGCGCCCAGCTCGGGCGCGAAGTGGCCCAGCAGCACGCCGATGGTGACGGCGACCAGGACCTGGACATAAAGGGACTTGTAAAGCGGCTTGCGCGCGGGTGTCTGCGACATGGCTATGGCCTTAACTGGTTGGAGTAGAGGAAAGCTGGTCATGCCCTTTCATGCGGGGCCACCACCAGCCTGCAACCCGCTCGGCGGGAATGCTGTGAATGGTATGCAGCCGTGCTCGACTCGCCAACTGTGGCGTTCAACAGTAGGGTTAACCCTGATTCAATGTGAAGGCATCATTCACGCGCCGGCAGCCAGGCGCCCAGCGCCTGCAGCGTCCTGAGCGTGGCGCCGCGGTGGCGTGCCGCAAAGGCCAGGCCGGCGTCCACGGCCTGCGCCCGTGCGGGAGCCTCATTGAGCAGCGCCAGCGCGGCCTGCACCGCGTGCGCCATATCGGCCACGCGCTGCGCTGCGCCTTCGGCCTCGGCCAGCGCGGCCGCTTCGGTGAAATTGAAGGTGTGCGGCCCCATCACCACCGGGCAACCACAGGCGGCCGCTTCGATCAGGTTCTGCCCGCCCAGCGGCGCAAAGCTGCCACCCAGCAGGGCGATATCGCCCAGGCCGTAATACAGCGCCATCTCGCCCAGCGAATCGCCGAGCCAGATGTCGGCGCTCATCGCCGATTCGCTATCGACGGGGCTTGCCGTCCATTGCGAGCGGCGTGACACGCGCAGGCCATGCTGCGTCGCCAGCGCCGCCACCTCGTCAAAACGCTGTGGGTGGCGCGGAACAATCAGCGCCGTGAAGGGATGAGCAACAGTGGCATTGGCATTGGCGAGTTTGTTCACGTCCGAATCCTTCGCCGCCTGCGCCGGCTGGCTCTGGAGCCGCGCCTTGATTTCCCTGAAGAATGCGTCTTCCTCGCCTTCGCGCGAACTGGCAAACATCAGCACCGGCCGGGCCAGCGCCTGCCGCCAGGCCCGGCCTTGGGCGAGTTGGGCGGGGTTGGGCGCGGCGTCGAATTTCAGATTGCCAAACACGCCCCGCACCGGCGCGCCGAGCTGGCGAAAACGTCCGGCGTCCGCCTCGGTCTGGGCGTACACGGCCGAGAGCGCGGCATAAGCGGGCAGCGCCAGCGGCGCCATGCGCAGCGCCTGCTTCAAGGACTTGTCGGACAGGCGCCCGTTGACCAGCACCAGCGGCATGCCGTTCGCCCTGGCCTCGTCCACCAGATTGGGCCAGATTTCGGTTTCCATCAGCAGCCCCAGGCGCGGCCTGAAGTGCGCCAGAAAACGCCTGACCGCCGCCGGGCTGTCCCAGGGCTGCCAGACCTGGACATCGCCACTCTGCCCGATGGCCTGGAGCACCGCCCGCCCCTCGGCGCGGCCGGTGGCCGTGCCGTGCGTGAGCAGCAGGCGCAGCGCCGGGTGGTGGGCACGCAAGGCCTTGAGCAGCATGGCGGCGGTGCGCATTTCGCCCAGCGAGACGGCATGCACCCAGACCAGCTCGCTGGCCGTTTCAGCCGGCTGGCTGTAGTGGCCGAAGCGCTCCTCGATGGCTTCCAGATAGCCCGGCTCCTGCCCTCCCCGGCGCGCCAGCTTGCGGCGCAGCAGCGGCTGGCCCAGCGTCATCAGCAGCGAATAGGCCCGCAGCGCCCAGCCACTCATGGCGCAGCGGCTGGAGCGCCAGCGTCGCCAGCGCGACCAATGCGGCCAGTTCCAGTGCCGCCAGCCTCAGCCGCACCTGCCGTGCTCGCTGCACCGACGGCGTTGCAAGCCAGCCAGGCCTGCCAGACGGTGTCCACGCCGGGCGCGGGCTGGGCGAACACGCTGACCTGGCGCCCGGCCGAGCCCGGCCCGGTGCGCCAGGCAGTGTCAAAGTTGTAGAGCTGCACATGCGGCAGGTCCAGCGCCACGGCGATGTGGCTGACGCCGCTGTCCACGCCGATCACGCCGGCGCAGCGGGCCAGCCGGCAGGTCAGGGCATCGAGCGGCAACAGCGGCCAGACCTCTGCGCTGTCTGGCGCGCCCTGGTTCAGGGCGGCGGCGATGGCCTCGCTCGTGACCAGCTCCTTCGCATTGCCGTGCGGCAGCGCGACCCGGTGGCCGGCGGCTTTGAGGCGCTGGCCGAGTTCAATCCAGTGCGCCAGCGGCCACTCCTTGTCGGCGCGCGAGGTGCCGTGGACAAAGGCAATGCACGGGCGAGCGTCGGAACTTGGGCTGGAACCGGGGTTGGCCCTGTTGTCAGGCGCTGGTGGCAAGTCGGTGCGTGGCACTGCCGAAGCTGGCGACACTTCCGGCGCTTGGGCTTGGGCTTGGGCTTGGGCCTGGGCCTGGGCCTGGGCCTGGGTCTGGATCTGGATCTGGGTCTGGGTCTGTAAGGCCTGCAAGGCTGGCGGCACTTTCAGGCCGAAGTCGGGATGCAAGGCCGGCGTGTAGCCCAGCGCCCTGGCCGCGAGTTCGCGCGAGCGCTGCACCGCCGGGGTGTGCGGCGCGATGTGAATCGCCACATCGGCCACCCAGCGCGTCGGCGCTTCGTAGCCCGAGCCGTCGGTCTGGTTGGCGATGGCGTAGCGCTTGCCAGCGGGCGCCAGCCGCGCCAGCCGCGCCACCAGGGCCGATTTGGTCAGGCCCTGCAGGTCGATGACGATGTCGTAAGGCGTCTGGCGCAATTCGGCCCTGAAGGCGTTCCACTGCTGGCGCGTGGGCGCTGACAGCGGCGACTTGCGCCAGCGCCGGATTTCACAGGCAATGACGCGGTGCAGCCCAGGGCACAGCGCCAGCACCGGGGCGAATGATTTTTCCACCACCCAGTCGATCTGCGCGCCGGGCAAGGCCGCGCGGATGTCCTGCACCACCGGCAGGGCGTGGACCACGTCGCCCAGCGACGAGAGCTTGACCAGCAGGATTTTCACAATGAAGACTTCACGAACGTGGCAGGCAGCTTGTCATTCGCCGAGCGCCTTCAATGCGCCGCAGCGGAAAAGCTGGCGTCGGGCTTGACGCTGCGCAGCAGGACCAGCATGTCGGCCTCGATGCGCGCCAGCGCCTCGGGCGTGTGGCCCTCAAAGCGCAGCACCAGCACGGGCGTGGTGTTGGAGGCGCGAATCAGCCCGAAGCCGTCGGGCCAGTCCACGCGCACGCCGTCGATCGTCGAGATCTTGGCGGGCTCGGGGAAATGGGCCGCCGCGATCAAGGCCTCGACGACGCTGTGCGGCTCGCCCTCGGCGCAGGCGACGTTCAATTCCGGCGTGCTGAAGCTCGTGGGCAGGCTGTTGAGCAGTTCGCCGGCGTCGGCCACCTGGCTGACGATTTCCAGCAGGCGGCAGCCGGCGTAGGTGCCGTCGTCAAAGCCGTACCAGCGCTCCTTGAAGAAGATGTGGCCGCTCATCTCGCCGCCCAGCGGGGAATCGACCTCTTTCATCTTGGCCTTGATGAGCGAATGGCCGGTCTTGTGCATCATGGCTACGCCGCCGGCTGCCTCGATGTCGGGCGCCAGGCGCTGCGAGCATTTGACGTCGAACACGATGGTGCCGCCGGGCACGCGGCTCAGCACGTCGCGGGCAAACAGCATCATCTGGCGGTCCGGATAAATGTTCTGGCCGTCCTTGGTGACGATGCCCAGGCGGTCGCCGTCGCCGTCAAAGGCCAGGCCGAGCTCGGCGTCACCGGACTGCAGCGCCTGGATCAGGTCCTTGAGGTTTTCCGGCTTGCTCGGGTCCGGGTGGTGGTTGGGGAAATTGCCATCCACGTCGCTGAACAGTTCGGTCACTTCGCAGCCGATGGCGCGGAAGATGTCCGGGGCCGTCGCGCCGGCCACACCGTTGCCGCAATCGACGACGACCTTCATCGGCCGCGCCAGCCGGATGTCCGAGACGATGCGCGCCTGGTAAGCGGGCGCCACATCGACGCTGCGCACCGTGCCGCCGAACTTGGGCTCCCAGGTCTCGTCTTCCATCATGCGGCGGATGCCCTGGATGTCTTCGCCGTAGATGGCGCGCCCGGCCATCACCATCTTGAAGCCGTTGTAGTCCCTGGGGTTGTGGCTGCCGGTGACCTGGATGCCGCTGTTGCACAGCGTCGTGGCGGCAAAGTACAGCATCGGCGTGGTGACCATGCCGACGTCGATCACTTCGATGCCGACGGCCATCAGGCCGCGCATCAGCGCCACGCTGAGCGCCGGGCCGCTCAGGCGCCCGTCGCGCCCGACGGCCACCGCCGTCTCGCCCTGCGCCAAGGCCAGCGTGCCAAAGGCCTTGCCGATTGCCTCGGCCACCTCCTCGGTGACGGTGCTGGGAACAATGCCCCGGATGTCGTAAGCCTTGAAGATGGAGGGTGCGAGTTGCATGGTCGGTTGCTCTTGGTAAATGGCCTCTGGCAAGGCATGCCAGTGTGCGGAAAGTGGTGAATGCCCGAAAAAGAATTCTATCCATGGCAGGGACACCGTTAGGCGCGCGATGCCCCCATGCCATGCGCCGATCAGGGGCTGGCGCGGGCCTGAACAGCGTCCCGGTACAGCGCCATGTACTGGCTGGCGGCGCCAGCCCAGGAAAAGTCCTGGGCCATGCCGCGCAGCATCAGCTGGCGCCACAGCGCGCTGTGGCGGTAGGCGCTCACCGTGCGCACCAGCGCATGGGCCAGCGCGGCGGGTGTGGCCGGGCCGAAGGTGAAGCCGGTGGCCACGTCATGCTGCAGCGCCGCCTCGCTGGCATCGACCACGGTGTCAGCCAGGCCGCCGACGTGGCGCACCACCGGCACCGTGCCATAGCGCAGGGCGTAGAGCTGGGTCAGGCCGCAGGGCTCGAAGCGGGACGGCACCAGGATCGCATCGGCGCCGGCCATCATGCGGTGCGCCAGCTTTTCGTCGTACAGCAGGCGCACGGCGACACGGCCCGGATGGGCGGCGGCGGCAGCGGCAAAGGCCGCTTCGAGCACCGGGTCGCCATTGCCCTGGAGCGCGAGCTGGGCGCCGCCTTGCGCCGGCCCTTCGAGCAGGGCGGGCAAGGCGTCGAGCACCAGGTCCAGCCCTTTTTGCGACGTGAGACGGCTCACCACCGCAAACAGCGGGGCGCCGGCGTCCACCCGCAAGCCCAGTTCGTGCTGCAAGGCGGCCTTGCAGCGCGCCTTGCCGTCCAGCGCGCCGGCCGAATACGGCGCGGCAATCAGGGCGTCGGTGGCCGGATTCCAGACCGCGCCATCGACGCCGTTCAGGATGCCCGAGACATCGGCGCCGCGGGCGCGGATCACGCCGTCCAGGCCGCAGCCAAAATGCTCGGTGGCAATTTCACGCGCGTAGGTCGGGCTCACCGTGGTGATGCGCTGGGCGTACTTCAGGCCCGCTTTCATGAAGGACAGCTGGGCATGAAACTCCAGCCCGCCGGGCACCAGCAGGCGCGCGGGCAGGCCCAGCAGGTGATAGTCGTCCTCATCAAACAGGCCCTGGTAGGCCAGGTTGTGGATGGTGTAGACCATGGCGGCGCGGCTGCCGGGGTGACTGACCGCATAAGCGCAGGCCAGGGCCGCATGCCAGTCGTGCAGGTGCAGCACATCGGGCGTCCAGCGGGGGTCAAGCTCGCCGGCGGCCAGGTGCGCGGCCACCCAGCCCAGCAGGCCAAAGCGCTGCAGGTTGTCGGGCCACTCCTGGCCGTCCGGGCCGTGGTAGGGATTGCCGGCGCGCTGGTACAGGTACGGCGCGTCGATCACATAGGCCGCCACCTTGTTGTGCGCCAGCCGCCCGAGCTTGAGGGTGACGCGCCCGGCGCCGAACATCGCGCCCAGCTCGCACACCACCTTCTGGCGCTCCACGCCCTGGAGGATGGCGGGCAGGCCGGGCAGCACCAGGCGCACGTTGGCCCCTGCCGCGCGCAGCGCCTCGGGCAGGGCGCCGACCACATCGGCCAGCCCGCCGGTCTTGACCAGGGGGAAAATTTCGGCGGCGGCATGCAGCACTTTCATGGGGCAAGTTTCGCGAGCATGGACGCCGTCACCAGGGTGATTCCTTTTTCGCTGCGGTGAAAACGCTGGGCATCGAGCACCGGGTCTTCGCCGATCACCATGCCATCGGGAATGCTGCAGCCCCGGTCCACCACCACCCGGTTCAGGCTGGCGCCGCGCCCGACCTGCACATCGGGCATCAGCACCGACCAGTTGACCGTGGCGTACGAATGCACGCGCACGCTGGAAAACAGCACCGAGCGAAACACCCGGCCCGAGACGATGCACCCGCCCGAAACGGTGGACTCGATGGCCATGCCGCGCCGGTCGTCCTGGTTGTGCACGAACTTGGCCGGCGGCAGCTGCGCCTGGTGCGTCCAGACCGGCCACTGCTGGTCGTACAGGTTGAGCTCCGGGTCGGTGGCGGTGAGGTCGATGTTGGCGTCCCAGTAGGCGTCGATGGTGCCCACGTCGCGCCAGTAGGGCTCGGCCATGGGCACGCAGCTGAGCGTGAACGGGTGCGCCGAGACCTGGCCGTTGCGCACCGCGCGGGGAATGATGTCCTTGCCGAAATCGTGGCTCGAATCGGGGTCGGCCATGTCGCGCGCCAGTTCCCGGTAGAGGTAAGCGGCGTTGAAAATGTAGATGCCCATGCTGGCCAGCGACATGTCGGCTCGCCCCGGCATGGCCGGCGGGTCGGCCGGCTTTTCGAGGAAATCGGTCACCTGGCTGTTGTCGTCCACCGCCATCACGCCAAAGGCGCTGGCCTCGCTGCGCGGCACCTCGATGCAGGCGACGGTGCACTCGCGCCCCTTGGCGACGTGGTCGGCCAGCATCAGGGCGTAGTTCATCTTGTAGATGTGGTCGCCGGCCAGCACCACGATGTAGTCGGCCCCGTAGCCCTCCAGGATGTCGCGGTTCTGATAGACCGCGTCGGCCGTGCCCCGGTACCAGCTCTCGTCGCCGCTGCGCTGCTGGGCCGGCATCAGATCGACAAACTCGTTCATCTCGGTTTTTAAAAAGGCCCAGCCGCGCTGCAGGTGACGCAGCAGGCTGTGCGATTTGTACTGCGTGATGACGCCGATGCGCCGGATGCCCGAGTTCAGGCAGTTCGACAGCGCAAAGTCCACAATGCGGAACTTGCCGCCGAAATAGACCGCCGGCTTGGCCCGGATGTCGGTCAGGTTCATCAGGCGGCTGCCGCGCCCGCCGGCCAGCACCAGGGCAATGGCTCGTTTGGGCAAATCAAGGCTTTTGGCAAGTTCGTGGGGTTTCATGGGAGTCCGTCGGTTGGGGTGATGAAGTGCTGCACTATCTTAATGCCAGCGTTTTTGCGCATGCGAGAATCAGCGAGCTTTGGCGGATGGCCCGTTCCTTGCGACGGGCCGGCTACCTTTTTCGCACCTCAAAGGACTCTGCCGTGAACCTGAACCCACCGATTGCCAAACACGCCCTGGCGGCCCAGATCGAGGAGCACCTGCTGTGCACCGTGGGCGTCGCCTCCGAGGACGCCAGCCCGACCGACCTGATGCAGGCCGTCGCCCAAGTGGCGCGCCAGCAACTCTCGCAGCGCTGGGTGGAAACCCAGGCGCGCCAGCGCGCCGACAAGGCGCGCCGCGTGGTCTACCTGTCAATGGAATTCCTGATGGGCCGCACGCTGTCCAACGCGCTGGCCGCGCTCAACCTGACCGGCGGCGCCGCGCAGGGCCTGATGCAGCACGCCGAAACCCTGGAAGACGTGGCCGCGCAGGAGCCCGATGCGGCGCTGGGCAACGGCGGCCTGGGCCGGCTGGCCGCGTGCTTTCTGGACTCGATGGCCACGCTGGGCCTGCCCTCCTTCGGCTACGGCATCCGCTATGAATACGGCATGTTCAAGCAGACCATCCAGAAAGGCGTGCAGGTCGAGTACCCCGACTCCTGGCTGGAAGACGGCACGCCCTGGGAATTCCCCCGCGCCGGCATCAGCTACCCGGTGCGCTTTGGCGGCTGGGTCGAGCACGTCGATGGCAAGGCGCTGTGGCGCCACGCCGGCGAGGTCGCGGCCAAGGCCTACGACATGGTCGTTCCCGGCCACGGCACGCCGCTGGTGAGCACGCTGCGGCTGTGGAAAGCGGTGGCGCCCGCACACATCGACCTAAGCGCCTTCAACATGGGCGACTACGCGCGCGCCGCCAACACCAAGAACGAGTTCGAAAACATCTCCTGGGTGCTCTACCCCAACGACAGCACGCCGGCCGGGCGCGAGCTGCGGCTGAAACAGGAGTATTTCTTCGTCGCCGCCTCGATTCAGGACCTGGTCAAGCGCCACCTGGACGAGCACCCGACGCTGGACAACCTGGCGGACAAAGTAGCGATTCACCTGAACGACACCCATCCGGCCATCGGCGTGGCCGAACTGATGCGCCTGCTGTGCGACGAACACCAGATGCCCTGGAGCCAGGCCTGGGACCTGTGCGGCAAAACCTTCTCGTACACCAACCACACCTTGATGCCCGAGGCGCTGGAGACCTGGCCGGTGGGCCTGATCCAGCATGTGCTGCCGCGCCACCTGGAGATCATCTTCCGCATCAACAAGGAATTTTTGGAAGAAGCCGCCCGGCACCGGCCCGGCGACAACGGCTTTCTGGCACGCCTGTCGCTGATCGACGAGCACGGCGAGCGCCGGGTGCGCATGGCGCACCTGTCGATTGTCGGCAGCCACAGGGTCAACGGCGTGTCGGCGCTGCATTCGGACTTGCTGGTGAAAACCATCTTTGCCGACTTTGCCGACCTGTGGCCGGGGCGCTTCACCAACATGACCAACGGCGTGACGCCTAGGCGCTGGCTGGCGCAGGCCAACCCCCGGCTCTCCAGCCTGCTCGACAGCACGCTGGGCAGCCGCTGGCGGCTTGATCTGGACCAGTTAAAGCGCTTGGGTGAATACCGCGCCGACGCCAGTTTCCAGGCAGAATTCATGGCCATCAAGCACGCCAACAAGGCGCGGCTGGCGGCCTATATCGAGCGCACCACGGGCACCAGCGTCAGCCCCGACAGCCTGTTTGACGTGCAGGTCAAGCGCATCCACGAGTACAAGCGCCAGTTGCTCAACGTGCTGCATGTGGTGACGCGCTACCAGGCCATCCTGGCCAACCCCGACGCCGACTGGGTGCCGCGCACGGTGATCTTTGCCGGCAAGGCGGCGTCGAGCTACCACACGGCCAAGTCCATCATCCGCCTGATCCACGACGTGGGCAGCGTCATCAACAACGACGCGCGCGTGGGCGACAAATTGAAACTGGTGTTCGTGCCCAACTACGGCGTGTCAGTCGCCGAGCTTGTGATGCCCGGCGCCGACCTGTCCGAGCAGATTTCGACCGCCGGCACCGAGGCCTCGGGCACGGGCAACATGAAGCTGGCGCTCAACGGCGCGCTGACCATCGGCACTGACGACGGCGCCAACATCGAGATCCGCCAGAACGTGGGCGACGACAACATCTTCATCTTTGGCCTCAAAACCCCCGAAGTCCACGCGCTGCGGCAAAGCGGCTACCAGCCGATGCGCCACTACGAGCGCCTGCCGGCGCTCAAAAGCGTGCTCGACGCAATTGCCGGCGGCCAGTTCTCGCCGGGCGAGCCGGGACGCTACCGGGCGCTGGTCGATTCGCTGCTGTGGGGCGGCGACCATTACCTGCTGCTGGCCGATTACGAGTCGTATGTCGCCACCCAGCTCCAGGTCGATGCGCTGTACCGCCAGCCGGCGCAGTGGTGCGAAAAAGCCATTGCCAACGTGGCCGGCATGGGCGCGTTCTCGTCGGACCGCACCATCGGCGCCTACGCCAGAGAGATCTGGGCCATCGAGCCCGCCACCGACTGACCCAGGAGGCATCGCATGCTCAAGCGGCACGACATTGAACTGATCTGCAGCGCCTGCCACGGCGACCCGTTTTCGGTGCTGGGGCCGCATGCGCAGGCCGGCGGCGTATCGATCCGCGCGTTCCTGCCCGGCGCGCGGCAGGTGGCGGTGCTGGACGCAGCCAGCGGCCAGCGGCTGGGCAGCCTGACGCAGCGCGATGTGGACGGTTTTTTCGAAGGGCTGCTGGCGGTTGCAGCGCCCACGCCCTACCGCCTGCAGGTGCAGTGGGACAGTGGCCAGACGGCGCTGATCGAAGACCCCTACCGCTTCGGCCCGGTGTTGGGCGAGACCGATGTCTGGCTGCTCAGTGAAGGCACGCATCTGCGGCCGTATGAAATCCTGGGCGCCAACCTGCGCGTGATGGAGGGCGTGGCCGGCACCAGCTTTGCCGTGTGGGCACCCAATGCGGCCTGCGTCAGCGTGGTGGGCGATTTCAACTTCTGGGACGGCCGGCGCCATCCGATGCGCCTGCGGCGCGAGTGCGGCGTGTGGGAGATTTTCCTGCCCGGCGTGACGCTGGGCGCCACCTACAAGTTCGAAATCCGCACGCCCGACGGCCAGGCGCTGCCGATCCGCGCCGACCCCTATGCGCGCCAGGCCGAGCTGCGCCCGGCCACCGCCAGCATCGTCGCCCCCATGCCCGCGCTCAAGCCCGCCTCGCCGGCGCGCCAGAAAGCCAATGCGCTGGACGCGCCGATGAGCATTTACGAAGTCCACCTGGGCTCCTGGCGGCGCGTGCAGGAGCCCGACAGCGGCGCGCCCCGCTGGCTCGGCTGGGACGAGCTGGCCGACCAGCTCGTGCCCTACGCGCAGGACATGGGTTTCACGCACTTGGAGCTGCTGCCCATCAGCGAACACCCCTTCGACGGCTCCTGGGGCTACCAGCCGATTGGCCTGTATGCGCCGACCTCGCGTTTCGGCGATGCCGACGGTTTTGTTCGCTTTGTGGCGCGCTGCCACGACGCGGGCCTGGGCGTTCTGCTCGACTGGGTGCCGGCGCATTTTCCGACCGACGCGCACGGCCTGGGCAACTTCGACGGCACGCATCTGTACGAATACGCCGATCCGCGCGAGGGCTTCCACAACGACTGGAACACGCTGATCTACAACCTGGGCCGCACCGAAGTGCGCAACTTCCTCATCGGCAACGCCCTGTACTGGCTGGAGCGCTTCGATGTGGACGGCTTGAGGGTCGATGCGGTCGCCTCCATGCTCTACCGCGACTACAGCCGCAAGGACGGCGAGTGGATTCCCAACTGCCACGGCGGGCGCGAGAACCTGGAGACCATCGCGTTCTTGAAACGCATGAACGAGGTGATCGGCGGGGAGCGCGCGCAGGCCATCACGCTGGCCGAAGAGTCCACCGCCTTTCCCGCCGTCTCGCGCCCCGTCCATGCCGGCGGCCTGGGTTTTCATTACAAATGGAACATGGGCTGGATGCATGACACGCTGACCTACATGGCCCGCGAGCCGGTGCATCGCCAGCATCACCAGAACGAGATGACCTTCGGCCTGGCCTACGCCTTCACGGAAAATTTTGTCCTGCCGATCTCGCACGACGAAGTGGTTCACGGCAAGGGCTCGCTGCTGGGCAAGATGCCGGGCGACCCCTGGCAGCAGTTCGCCAACCTGCGCGCCTACCTGGGCTTCATGTGGGGCCACCCCGGCAAGAAGCTGCTGTTCATGGGCTGCGAGTTCGCGCAGGCGCGCGAGTGGAACCACGACCGGAGCCTGGACTGGCACCTGCTGGACGATGCGCGCCATGCCGGCGTGCAGCGGCTGGTGCGCGACCTGAACCAGCTCTACCGCGCCACCCCGGCGCTCTACCAGCGCGACTTCGAGCCCGGCGGCTTCGAGTGGATGGACCACAGCGATGCCGCGCATTCGGTGCTCAGCTTCATCCGGCGCGGCCACGATGACGGCAGCCTCATCCTGGTGGCGTGCAACTTCACGCCCACGGTGCACAACGCCTACCGCATCGGCGTGCCCCAGCCCGGCGCCTGGCGCGAGCGGCTCAACACCGACTCCAGCCATTACGGCGGCAGCAACGCCGGGACGCCGCTGGGCGTGGCCATCGCCGAGCCGGTCAGCTGGCACGGCCAGCCCTGTTCCGTGCTGCTGACCCTGCCGCCGCTGGCCACGGTGCTGCTCGAATGGACAGCGCAAGCGGCATGAGCGGCGCCAAACCCGTCCTGCTGCCCGGCCGGCCCTGGCCGCTGGGCGCCAGCTGGGATGGCCAGGGCGTGAACTTCGCGGTGTTTTCCGCGCATGCCCAGGCCATGGTGCTGTGCCTGTTCGACGACACCGGCACCGTCGAGATGAGCCGCCTGATGCTGCCCGCGCACACCCACGACGTCTGGCACGGCTACCTGCCGGGAGCCGCGCCCGGCCTGGTCTACGGGCTGCGCGCCCACGGCCTGTGGTGGCCGGACCACGGCCAGCGCTTTAACCCGCACAAGCTGCTGCTCGACCCCTACGCCCGAGAGGTCGTCGGCCATTTCCAGTGGCGCGACGAACACTTCGACGCCGAGCGCCAGCACCCGCAGCAGCTCGACACCCGCGACAACGCCGCCGCCGCACTCAAGGCCCGGGTGGTGCATGACAGTTTTGACTGGCAAGGCGACCGGCCGCCGTGCGTGCCGCTGCAGGAGACGGTGCTGTACGAACTGCACGTCAAGGGCTTTTCCCGGCTCAACCCCAGGGTGCCCGAAGCCCTGCGCGGCACCTATGCCGGGCTGGCGCATCCCGCCTCCATCGCCCACCTGCAGCGCCTGGGCGTCACCAGCGTGAGCCTGCTGCCGGTTCACTACGCGCTCGATGAAGAGCGCCTGGCCGCCATGGGCTTGCGCAACTACTGGGGTTACAACACGCTGGCCTTTTTTGCGCCCAATCCCCGGCTGGCCTCGGGCGAGCAGGGCCTGAACCCCCGCGATGAATTCCGCGCCATGGTCAAGGCGCTGCATGACCAGGGCATCGAGGTGCTGCTGGACGTGGTGTTCAACCACAGCGCCGAGTCCGACGGTACCGGCCCCTCCTTAAGCTTTCGCGGCCTGGACAACGCCAGCTACTACCGCCATCCACCCGACTCGCCCGCCGCCTACGAGAACCACAGCGGCTGCGGCAACACCCTGGACATTCGCCAGCCCCGAGTGCTGCAGCTGGTGATGGACAGCCTGCGCTACTGGGCGAGCAGCATGCATGTGGATGGCTTTCGCTTCGACCTGGCGCCGGTGCTGGGCCGGGGCGAGCACGGTTTTGAGCGCGGCGGGGCTTTTTTCACGGCGCTGGCGCAGGACCCGGTGCTCTCGCGGGTGAAACTGATTGCCGAGCCCTGGGACATCGGCCCCGGCGGCTACCAAGTGGGCGAGTTTCCACGCGGCTGGCTGGAGTGGAACGACCATTTCCGCGACACCATGCGCGGCTTCTGGCTCCAGAGCGACCACAGCGCCCGCACCCGGGGCGACTTTGCCCTGCGCCTGTGCGCCTCGTCCGACATCTACCAGTCGCGCGGCCGCACGCCGGCCGCGTCGGTCAATTACGTGGTCTCGCACGACGGCTTCACCCTGCGCGACCTGGTGAGCTACCACGAGCGCCACAACCAGGCCAACGGCGAGGACAACCGCGACGGCCACGGCCACAACCTGAGCCACAACTGCGGCGTCGAAGGCCCGACGCACGACCCGCAGGTCAACGCCCTGCGCGCGCGCCTGCAGCGCGCCCTCTTGGCCAGCACGCTGCTGGCGCAGGGCACGCCGATGCTGTGCGCCGGCGACGAGCTGGGCCACAGCCAGCGCGGCAACAACAACCCCTACTGCCAGGACAACGCCACCACCTGGCTGCACTGGGACGAAGCCGACGAAGACCTGATCGACTTCACCGCCTGGGCGCTGGCGCTGCGCCGGCGGTTTCTTCCGCTGGCCAACCACTGGTACAGCGGGCTGATCGCCCCGCTGGGACTGCAGGACCTGGCCTGGCTGCAAAGCGACGGCCAGACCCTGCAGGGCGCCGCCTGGAACGACCGGCAGCAGCGCACGCTGGGCTGCCTGATCGGCCAGCCGGGACGGGCCAGGACGCCGCTGCTGCTGCTGGTCAACCCCGATGCGACGGACCACGACTTCGTGCTGCCCGCCGGCGCCTGGCAAGCGGTGCTCGACACCACTCACCCGCATGGCGTGAGCCGCTGGCAGGGCCACGGACCCGCGCCCCTGCGGCTGGCCGCCCACAGCCTGGTGCTGCTGGTGGCGGCCGAGACCGACATGGCTTTTTCCCAACCCCGTTAGACCCCTAGACATTGGCGCCTTCACCATGACCTTTCCTCGCGCCAGCGGCGTGCTGCTGCACCCGACCTGCCTGCCCGGCCCGCACGGCTGCGGCGACTTCGGCCCGGCCGCTTTTCATTTTGTCGACTGGCTGGTGGCGGCCCGGCAAAAGCTCTGGCAGATCCTGCCCCTGGGCGGCATCGGCCCCGGCAATTCGCCCTACATGAGCAGCTCGGCCTTTGCCGGCAACCTGCTGCTGATTGACCTGGCCGAGTTGCAGCAGCGCGGCTGGCTCACGCCCGCGGAGCTGCAGCCCGAGGCCGGTTTCAGCGATGCCCGCGTTGATTTTGGCGCCGTCGTGCCCTGGCGCATGGCACGGCTGCAACAGGCCGCCGCTCGCTTTGCGCAGGGCGCTCCCCTGGCGCAGGCGGCTCCTGCCGGCCAGACGGAATATGCGGATTTCTGCGCCCGACATGCCAGCTGGCTGGACGACTATGCCCTGTTCATGACGCTGGCGGAGTTCCACGGCTGGCGCGACTGGTGCGACTGGCCAGCGGCTCTGGCCAGTCGCGATCCGCTGGCCCTGCAGCAAGCCAGCCTGGTGCATGCCGAACGCATCTCTTTCTGGAAATTCGGCCAGTGGTGTTTTTTCCGGCAATGGCAAAAACTGCGCGCCTATGCCAACGCACGCGGCGTGAAAATCGTCGGCGACGCGCCCATCTTCATCGCCTGGCAGAGCGCCGAAGTCTGGGCCAGGCAAGAGCTTTTCGAGCTGGACGCGGGCGGCCGCGCCACGGTGGTGGCCGGGGTGCCGCCGGATTTTTTCAGCGCCACCGGCCAGCGCTGGGGCAATCCGCTGTACCGCTGGAGCGCCCACGCCGCCGAGGGCTACGCCTGGTGGATAGCGCGCATGCGCCATACCACCGAGCTGGTGGACATCGTGCGCATCGACCATTTCCGGGGCTTTGCCGCGTACTGGGAAATTCCGGCGAGCGAGCTAGAGGCCATCCGGGGCCGCTGGCGGCCCGGCCCCGGCGCGGCGCTGTTCCAGGCGCTGCAAGCCGCGCTGGGCACGCTGCCCATCATGGCCGAAGATCTGGGCATCATCACACCCGACGTGACCGCCCTGCGCGAGCAATTCGGCCTGCCCGGCATGCGCATCCTGCAGTTTGCCTTTGGCGAGGGCGGCGAAGAGGACAACCTGAACCCCTACCTGCCGCACAACTACGACAGCAACACCGTCGTTTACACCGGCACCCATGACAACAACACCACGCAGGGCTGGTGGGCCGAGGCCCCGCCCGCCCTGCGCCGGCAGGTGCTCGACTACCTGGGCGCCGACAGCACCGACGCGCAGGCGGGCCGCGACATCCACTGGCTGCTGATCCGCGCCGCCTGCGCCAGCGTGGCCGACACCGCCATCCACCCGCTGCAGGACATTCTCGGCCTGGGGGGAAAACACCGCATGAACCTGCCCGGCAAGGCCGAAGGCTACTGGGCGTGGCGCTTCACGTGGGATCAGGTGGCGCCGGTTCACGCCCAGCGGCTGGCCCGGTTCGGCAGGCTGTACCGGCGCGATTGACGGGGCCGGTGAAGGGACCGCATGACAGGTCCGAAAACGGCCAGTCCAAGGCGCCTGCGCGCCCTATCATGGCCCCATGACGCATGAACCTGCCCGGCTGGCCGACGACGACTGCTACCTCGCCCTGAAGGCGCGCGACGCCCGCTTTGACGGCTGCTTTTTCACCGGCGTGACCTCCACCGGCATTTACTGCCGGCCGGTGTGCCGCGTCAAGACGCCCCGGCGCGCCAACTGCCGCTTCTTTGCCCACGCGGCCCAGGCCGAGCAGGCCGGCTTTCGCCCCTGCCTGCGCTGCCGGCCCGAACTGGCGCCGCACACGCTGGTGTGGTCGCTGCAAGATGCCTCGTGCATCCTGGCCCACCAGGCCGCCCGGCTGCTCGACGAGCCCGAAGCCTGGGCTGATCCTGCGGCCCGCGCGCCTGTCGCTTCGGCCCCAGGACGCCCGGCCGAAGGCGAAGGCGCTTCGCTTGCCGGGAGCGGCCCGGCGCTGCGAGCGTCTCCGGTGGCCCGGCTCGCCGCCCGGCTGGGCGTGAGCGAGCGCCATGTGCGGCGGATTTTCCAGGCCCAGTTCGGCGTCTCGCCGGTGCAGTACCTGCAGACGCGCCGGCTGCTCACGGCCAAGCAGTTGCTCGCCGACACGCCTTTGCCGGTCACGCAGATCGCCCTGATGAGCGGATTTGCCAGCGTGCGCCGCTTCAATGCCGCCTTTGCCGCCCATTACCGGCTCAACCCGACGCAGTTGCGGCGCCGGGGCTTTCCCCAGGCATCCCAAGCAGGCCAGGACGCTCGCCCCGCTCAGGTCGCTCAGACCGCTCAGTCAGCTCAGGCCGGCGACGGCATCACCGTGCGGCTCGGCTACCGCCCGCCTTATGACGTGGCGGCGATGCTCGGTTTTTTCGGCCAGCGCAGCCTGCACGCGGTTGAATTCACCGACCCGGATGCCCGGCAGCCGTGCCTGGGTAGGACGTGGCGCGTTGAATCGGGCGGCAAAGTCCATGCCGGCTGGCTGCTGGCCAGCTTTGACGAGGCGCGCTGCCAGCTGCTGCTGCGCGTCAGCGACTCGCTGCACGACGTGCTGCCGCTGGTGATTCGCCGGGTGCGGGCGCTGCTCGACCTCGACGCCGACCCGGCCGCCATCGACAGCGTGCTGCAGGCGAGCTTTCCCGGCGGCCAGGGGCTGCGGGTGCCCGGCACCCTGGACGGCTTCGAGCTGGCGGTGCGCGCCGTGCTGGGCCAGCAGGTCAGCGTGGCCGCCGCCCGCACCCTGGCCCAGCGCCTGGTCGAGCGGTTCGGCGAGCCGGTTGAAACGCCCTGGCCGCAGCTGAGCCGGCTGTTTCCGGCGCCGGCCGTGCTGGCCGCCGCCAGCGGCGAGGCGCTGGGCCGACTCGGCATCGTGCGCCAGCGCCAGGGCGCCATCCTGGCCATTGCCCAGGCCGTGGCGCAAAACCGCCTTCAGCTCCATGGCGGCGCCGATGTGCCGGCCACCGTGGCCGCGCTCAAAGCGCTGCCCGGCATCGGCGACTGGACGGCCCAGTACATCGCCCTGCGCGCCCTGCGCTGGCCCGATGCGTTCCCGGCGGGCGACGTGGCGCTGCAAAAAGCCCTCGGCGTGCGGACGCTGAAAAATCCCTCCCTTGAAGCCGAAAAGGCCTCCCAGGCCTGGAAGCCGTGGCGCAGCTATGCCGTGATCCGGGCCTGGAGCGGCCTGCCGGACGCCACGCCCGCCCGGCCCGCCGCGCCGCCGCAGCCTCAAGGACCGCCAGATACGCCTGGATTGACGGCATCTGACACCCACCCGGCCTGCGCTACAGCCTTCAAAAACCCTGAAAACCCTGGCCCGGTAGGCTTTCAGGCCATCAGCGACACTCCAGGAGAATTCCCATGAAATTTGACAGCACCCTCGTCCAGACCTGCATCCCGAGCCCGCTCGGGGACATCCTCCTCGCGGCCAGCGCCACAGGTCTGGCCGGCCTGTGGTTCGCGCAGGGCCAGCGCTACCTGCCCCAGGAGCTGGCCTCGCCGCTGCTCGCCTCGCCTGCTGCGCTGACGCCCGAAGCGACTGGTTTTGCTGCGGACAGCTCGGCCAGTGCGCCCCGAGGCGTGAAACCGGCCGGGGCCGCTTTTTCCCGGCTCGCGCCGCACTGGCCGAGCGCGCCGGATCATCCATTGCTCAGGCAGGCCAGCGGGCAGCTCAATGACTATTTTTCCGGCCGGCGCCGCCATTTCGAGCTGCCGCTGGACCTCTCAAGCGGCACGGTTTTCCAGCAGGCGGTGTGGCAGGCGCTGCGGGACATTGCACAGGGCGGCACCGTCAGCTACACCGACATCGCCCAGCGCCTGGGCAAACCGGGCGCCGTGCGCGCCGTGGGCGCGGCCATCGGGCGCAACCCGGTCAGCATCATCGTGCCCTGCCACCGGGTCATCGGCGCCGGCGGCGCGCTGACCGGCTATGCGGGCGGGCTGGAGCGCAAAACCGCCCTGCTCCGGCTCGAAGGCGTGCTTCAGGACGCGCTGCTTTGACGCTCGGTGCGGACGGCACAGGCTTGCGCGCCCCCGCTGGCGTGGTGGCGGCCCGCCCGGCGCGCTGGGTTGCCGACTTTTTCATGCTGGCGGCCATCTGGGGTTCGTCGTTTCTGTTCATGCGCCTGGCGGCGCTGGAGTTCGGCGCCCTGCCGACGGCCGCCGTGCGGGTGGCGATTGCGGCGCTGTTGTTGCTGCCGCTGGTGGCGCTGCGCGGCCTGCTGCCGGCGCTGAAAAAGCACTGGCGCCACACCTTCTTCGTCGGCCTGCTCAACGCCGGCATTCCGTTTGCCTGCATTGCCTTTGCGCTGCTGTCGATCAGCACCGGCCTGTCGGCCATCCTGAACGCCACGGTGCCGATGTTTGGCGCGCTGATTGCCTGGGTCTGGCTCAGGGACAAGCCCACCGCCTCGCGGCTGCTGGGGCTGCTCATCGGGTTTACCGGCGTGGCCCTGCTGGCCTGGGACAAGGCCAGCTTCAAGCCCGATGCCTCGGGCATCGCGCCCGCCTGGGCCGTGCTGGCCTGCCTGCTGGCGGGCGTGTGCTATGGCCTGTCGGCCAGCTACACCAAGCGCTACCTTTCAGGCCTGCCGCCGCTCGTCACGGCGGCCGGCAGCCAGATCGGCGCCACGCTGGGCCTGGCGCTGCCGGCCTGGTGGCTGTGGCCGGCGCGCCTGCCGGGCGCTTCGGCCTGGCTGGCCGTGCTGGCCCTGGGCGTGGTCTGCACGGGGCTGGCCTACATCGTCTTTTTCCGGCTGATCGAGAACGCCGGGCCGCCGCGCGCGCTGGCCGTGACCTTTGTCGTGCCGGTGTTTGCGGTGCTTTATGGCGCGCTGTTTCTGGGCGAATCGGTCACGCCGTGGATGGCAGGCTGCGCGGCGGTGATCGTCGGCGGCACGGCCCTGTCCACCGGCCTGCTCAAGCTGGGGCGCGCGCCCGTGGCGGGCTGACCTGGCCCCCCACCCGGCGGACACGGCGCCAGTGTCGCCTCATGCGTCTCAAGCCGGTTCTCTTCAGCGGCAGGCCTACCGACACCTTGCGGTTGACATGGCACTAATGCAGCGCGCCGGCCACCACGTTGATGCTCAGCGCCAGAACCAGCATGTTGAAGCCAAACGACAGCACGCTGTGGATCAGCGTGAGCCGGCGCATCTCGCGCGAGGTCACCTGCACATCGGACACCTGGGAGGTCATGCCCACCACATGGGCGTAGTACAGGAAATCAAAGTAATCGGGCTCCAGCCCGCCGGGAAACTGCAGGCCCGGCCCGTCGGGCTCATTGCGTTTTTCCTCATGGTAATAGCGGTGGGCATAGTGAAACGCAAAAATCGTCTGAATGAACAGCCAGGAGGCCATCAGCGCCAGCACCGACAGCGCCACATGCAGCGTGCGCTCGGCGCCCGACAGGCTGCGGGACTGCGGCATCATGACGGTGATGGCCGCCACGCAGGCCAGCGTGGCCAGCAGCATCAGGAAAAACAGCACCACGCTGGGCTCGTCCTGCGCCTGCGCCCGCTCGCGGGTGCGCTGGGCGTCAAAGCGCTCGCACAGCCACCAGGCCAGCGCCAGATACAGCCCCACCCCCACGCTCCAGCCGAGCAGGCCGCGCACCTGCCAGGCCATCGGCAGCGGCAAGGCGGCGGTGGCCAGACCGGCCCCCAAACCATAGGCCAGGCGCTGCGCGGCGCTGGTTTCAGAAAGATGTTTGCGCATGGCACCGATTGTGGTCCCGGATTGCGGATTGCCAAGAAATCGGAAAAATCCTACACGCCGCCGGGAGTCCTTCCTTCACGCAAGGTGCAGAAATGGAGACGGGCCAGATCAGCTTGGCTATGTAACATTGATTTTCACGATGCAAGCGTCGTAACCAGTTGCCCATTTACCCCGCCTGAAAGCCTTCATATGAAAACTTCATCCCTTGCCGCAGCCCTGGTTCTTGGCCTGAGCGCCACCGCCGCCTTCGCACAGACAACCCCCGATCCCCGCTGGTATATCGCCCCCACAGCAAGCGTTGTCCTGAACGACAGCGATCGCAATAAAAATACCGGCGGCGCCGTGGCTTTGGCCATTGGTAAAGCCTTGAACGACAAATGGAACGTGGAGATGGGCGCCCAGTACCTCAGGCTGGACGGCAAAAATGACGAGCAAGCCAACATCGGCGTGGATGCCTTGTACTTCTTCAACCGCAACCCAGACTTTGCACCCTACGCGCTCGCAGGCCTGGCCTATGCGCGTGAAGGCTATTCGGATGCCGACAAAAACAACAACCTGATGGCCAGGGTGGGTCTGGGCTTCACCAAGAAACTCAGCCAGAATGTTGACTTTCGCACCGATGCCCGCTACCAGTGGCATACCAACAAGGCAGGCAACGGCAACCTGGGAGACTGGCTCATCTCTGCCGGCTTGAACATCTACTTTGGCGGCACCAAACAGACCCCGGCGCCTTATGTGGCAGCGCCTGCGTATGTCGCCCCTGCCTATGTCGCCCCGGCGCCCGAGCCCGTGGCAGTGATGCCAGCGCCAGCACGGGTTGAACCCGCACCTGCACCAGCGCCTGAGGTCGTGCGCCCCGTCAAGCAAGACCGCAACTAAAGAACCGGGCCATGCGCCGAGCGGCGCAGGCTCGTGCAAGGAGTTGGACACCGTGTCCGACTTGATGCGCAAAGAGTCGCGCACCCGCACTGCGCAAGGCCACAACGGGCAAGATCAAGGCATGCAGGCCCATCCGCCATGGATGCGCCAGCCTTGCATGGCTTGCAGGATGCGGGTTGACTATGCTAAAAGGTGCTTCAAAGCTGCAGGCATGCTGCCTGCGGCCTGATTGCCTGGCATTGGCGTCAACCTCTTCCTTTGATCGGAAACTGACATGGCCGATATCTTTGACAATCCGATGGGCCTGATGGGCTTTGAATTCGTGGAGTTCGCCTCCCCGGGGCCCAACGTGCTGGAGCCGGTGTTCGAGCTGCTCGGTTTCAAGGAGGTGGCGCGCCACCGCTCCAAGGACGTGTCGCTCTACCGCCAGGGCCAGATCAACTTCATCGTGAACCGCGAGCCGCGCAGCGTGGCCGGCTATTTTGCTGCCGAGCACGGCCCCTCGGCCTGCGGCCTGGCGTTTCGCGTCCGGGACTCGCACAAGGCTTACGAGCGCGCGCTGGCGCTGGGCGCGCAGCCGGTGGACATTCCCACTGGCCCGATGGAGCTGCGCCTGCCCGCCATCAAGGGCATCGGCGGCGCGCCGCTGTACCTGATCGACCGCTTCGAGGAAGGCCAGTCGATCTACGACATCGATTTCAAATTCATCGAGGGCGTCGAGCGCCATCCGCGCGGCCACGGCTTCAAACTGATCGACCACCTCACGCACAACGTGTACCGGGGCCGCATGGCTTTCTGGGCTGATTTTTACGAAAAGCTGTTCAATTTCCGCGAGATCCGCTATTTCGATATCCAGGGCGAGTACACCGGCCTGACCTCCAAGGCCATGACCGCGCCCGACGGGCTGATCCGCATTCCGCTGAACGAAGAATCGTCCAGAGGCTCGGGCCAGATCGAGGAATACCTGATGGCCTTCAACGGCGAGGGCATCCAGCACATCGCCCTGCTCACCGACGACCTGCTGGCCAGCGTGGACAGCCTGGCGCTGGCGGGCGTGCCGCTGATGAGCGCGCCCAATGACATTTATTACGAGATGCTCGCCACCCGCCTGCCCGGCCACGGCCAGCCGGTGAGCGCGTTGCAGACCCGTGGCATCCTGCTCGACGGCAGCACAGAAGGCGGCCAGCCGCGCCTGCTGCTGCAGATTTTTTCGCAGACGCTGCTCGGGCCGGTATTTTTCGAGTTCATCCAGCGCCAGGGCGACGACGGCTTTGGCGAAGGCAACTTCAAGGCGCTGTTCGAGTCGCTGGAGCGCGACCAAGTCCGGCGCGGCGTGCTGGACGTGAAGATGCCTGCGTGACTTATTGATTCGTGGTCTCATGAAGTTTTTAGCGCCAAGCCAGGCTTACCGCTGCGGGATCACCGGCTGGCGTCATGACTTGAAACGGCCAGTTCAATAGCGCGTATCTTTCATGACCGGGCTTGCCTCCCGCTAAAAAACCCAGGAGACTGAAACCTCAGGAGACTGGCATGTTGAAACCACCTGACAAGCCTTCGAACGCATCAACCGGCTTGAGTCCCAAGCATGGCCTGGCCGCTGGCAACACGGCCAGGCCGCAGCGCCCGGACTGGACGATTGACCAGGGCTGGGAACACTACACGCCCGCAGAACACGCCGTCTGGAAGACGCTCTTCGAGCGCCAGAGCCGGCTGCTGCCGGGCCGCGCCTGCGACGAATTTGTCCAGGGCATGCGCGATCTGCCCATCGGGCCCGACCGCATACCGGATTTTCGCCACCTGAGCGATGTGCTGCTGAAGCGCACCGGCTGGCAGGTGGTGGCGGTGCCGGGGCTGGTGCCCGACGAGGTGTTTTTCGAACACCTGGCGAATCGGCGTTTTCCGGCCGGCCAGTTCATCCGCCAGCCGCATCAGCTCGACTACCTGGAGGAGCCCGACGTGTTCCACGACGTGTTTGGCCATGTGCCGATGCTGATGAATCCGCACATCGCCGATTTCATCCAGGCTTACGGCCAGGGCGGCCTGCGCGCCCGGGAGTTGGGCATGCTCGACAAACTGGCGCGGGTGTACTGGTACACGGTGGAGTTCGGGCTGCTCAGGCAGGGCGATGGCCTGCGAATTTACGGCGCAGGCATTGCCTCGTCCTACACCGAGAGCCTGTTTGCGCTGGATGACGCCTCGCCCCACCGCATCGGCTTTGACTTGGCGCGGGTGATGCGCACGCCCTACCGCATCGACGATTTTCAGGAAACCTATTTCGTGATCGACAGCCTGGCGCAACTGCTGGCGCTGGCCCGCATCGACTTTGCCCCGCTCTACCAGCGCCTCAAGAATCTGCCCGACTGCCCGCCCGCAAGCGTGCTGGCCGGCGATGAGGTCATCACGCGCGGCACCGGCCGTTACCACGAGGCCAGGCGCGCCAAGGCGGCGGTATGAACTTCGAGGCTCAAACGGTCCTGGTCACGGGCGCAGCGGGAAACCTCGGACGCGCCGTGGCGCAGGCTTTTGCGGACCGGGGCGCGCAGCTGGTGCTGGTGGGCAGACAGCTTGAAACGCTGCGCGCAGCCTTCGGCGAGGAAAATGCGCAGCGCCTGTTCGTGGCGGCCGACCTGTTGCAAGCCGCCCAGGCGGACGGAGCGGCAAAGTCAGCCATTGCCCGCTTTGGCCGCATCGATGTGCTGTGCAACCTGGCCGGCGGTTTTCACATGGGCGAGGCGGTGCATGACACTTCGCCGGCCGACTGGGAGCGGATGTTCGGTGTCAATGTCCAGACGCTGCTGCACATGGTGCAGGCCGTGGTGCCGCACATGCTGGAAAACGGGGGCGGCAAGATCGTCAATGTCGGCGCTTTTTCGGCCCAGCGCGGTCTGGCGCAGATGGGCGCCTACATTGCCGCCAAGAGCGCGGTGATCCGCCTGACCGAATCCATGGCGGCCGAGCTGCGCGAGCAGGGCATCAATGTCAACTGCGTGTTGCCGAGCATCATCGACACGCCGCAGAACCGCAGCGCCATGCCCGGCGCCGATCCAACGCGCTGGGTGGCGCCGCAGGATCTGGCCAGCGTGATCGTCTTCCTGGCCTCGGATGCGGGCGCGCGCCATCCATGGCGCGGCGCTGCCGGTGACCGCACTGAGTTAAAAAACTCACGGCCTTCGCAGAAATCCGGCGCTTGCACGAGAAAGTGCACATGCTGCGCCACAAACTGCCCAGCGAAAAGCCCGGGACAGCCTTGTTGCGAGTGCCGTCAACTCATATCGGCGTGGAAAAACAAGGAATAGCGGCAGATCAGGCCATCTCGGAGTCAGTGGCCAGGAAAAAGAAATGAAAAAACCGTTGCACACTTTCGTTTGCAACGGTTTTTTAAAAACTGGCGGAGCGGACGGGACTCGAACCCGCGACCCCCGGCGTGACAGGCCGGTATTCTAACCAACTGAACTACCACTCCTGGTAGCTGACGTTCGCTCTTGCGAGCCAAGTGCCAACAACTTGCGCTTCGGTCCGACACATTGCTGTGCCAAATCTTGGCGACCCCACGGGGATTCGAACCCCGGTACCTACCGTGAAAGGGTAGTGTCCTAGGCCTCTAGACGATGGGGTCTTAACCTGGGAACTTCCGGCGCAGGCTTTTTAATTCCTGCAAAAATCTCGACAATCCTCTTGCACCAGTGAACCGGCTCAAGAGAAAGCCCTTGCAACTCAATGAACTGCAAGGGCTTCAATCTGGCGGAGTGGACGGGACTCGAACCCGCGACCCCCGGCGTGACAGGCCGGTATTCTAACCAACTGAACTACCACTCCTGGTAGCTGACGTTCGCTCTTGCGAGCCAAGTGCCAACAACTTGCGCTTCGGTCCGACACATTGCTGTGCCAAATCTTGGCGACCCCACGGGGATTCGAACCCCGGTACCTACCGTGAAAGGGTAGTGTCCTAGGCCTCTAGACGATGGGGTCTTAACCTGGGAACTTCCGGCGCAGGCTTTTTAATTCCTGCTACAAAACTTCAAAAACTTTCCGACAGTTGGTGGAGGTAAGCGGGATCGAACCGCTGACCTCTTGCATGCCATGCAAGCGCTCTCCCAGCTGAGCTATACCCCCCTGTCGTTAATTACTTAACAACCTGTCGAGCCTCAAATTATAGCGACAAAAATGTGGCTTTTTGAAATTTTCAAACTAAATTCAATTTCTCTGTCACTTTTTCGCGTGCCATCAGCGCCAGGATGGCGTCGAGCGAAGGCGTCTGCGGCGTGCCCATGACCAGCACGCGCACCGGCATGGCCAGCTGCGGCATCTTGAGGCCCGCTTCAGCCAGCACTTGCTTGATGGCGCTGGCAATGCCTGCCTTCGTCCATTCGCACTCTGCCAGCGCCTGTGCCAGCTTGGCCAGCGCGGGCCGCACGGCGTCGGTCACATGGGTGGCAACATCCTGCGCGCCCGGCTCGGCGCCGGCGACCAGCAGCTTGAGCCAGCCAGCCAGCTCGACCAGTGTGCTGCAGCGGTCCTTGAACAGGGCGCAGCCCTGGGCCAGCCAGGCCGCATCCAGATCGCTCACACCCTGCTCGGCCAGGAAAGGCTGAACCAGTTGGGCCAGCTTGTCATCGGCAGTCGCCTTGAGATGCTGGGCGTTGACCCAGCGCAGCTTGGCCTCGTCGAACTGGGCCGCGCTCTTGCCGAGGTGGTCCAGGTTAAACCACTGCAGGAATTGCTCGCGGCTGAAAATCTCGTCATCGCCGTGGCTCCAGCCCAGGCGCGCCAGATAGTTCACCATCGCGTCGGGCAAATACCCTTCGGCGGCGTATTGCGTCACCGGCTTGGCGCCGTTGCGCTTGCTCATCTTCTCGCCCTGCTCGTTGAGCACGGTGGGCAGATGGGCATAAACGGGCACGTCCTGGCCAAGGGCGCGCAGGATGTTGATCTGGCGCGGCGTGTTGTTCACATGGTCGTCGCCCCGGATCACATGGGTGATCTTCATGTCCATGTCGTCCACCACGACGCAGAAGTTATACGTGGGGGTGCCGTCGGGTCGGGCAATCACCAAGTCGTCGAGCTCGTCGTTGCTGATCTCGATGCGGCCCTTGACCTTGTCGTCCCAGACCACCGCGCCGCCCTGCGGGTTCTTGAAGCGCAGCACCGGCTGCACCCCCTCGGGAATGGCGGGCAGCGTCTTGCCGGGCTCGGGGCGCCAGGTGCCGTCGTAGCGCGGTTTTTGTTTCGCGGCCATTTGGGCTTCGCGCAGCGCGTCGAGTTCAGCCATGCTCATGTAGCAGGGATAGACCTGGCCGGCGGCCACCATCTCGGCCAGCACGGCCTTGTAGCGATCCATGCGCTGCATCTGGTAGAAAGGGCCTTCGTCGTAGTTCAGGCCCAGCCAGCGCATGCCTTCGATGATCACATCGACAGCGATCTGGCTGGAGCGCTCGACATCGGTGTCCTCGATGCGCAAAATGAAATCGCCGCCGCTGGCGCGGGCAAAAGCCCACGGGTACAGCGCCGAGCGGATGTTGCCCAGGTGAATGAAACCGGTGGGGGACGGCGCGAAACGGGTTCTTGTTTTAGGTGTGGTCATGCCAGCGTGTCCAGGCCTCGTGCGAGGTCTGCTTTCAAGTCGTCAATGTGTTCGAGCCCGGCTGCAAAGCGGATCAGGCCCTGGCTGATGCCGGCGGCCTGGCGCTGGGCCTCGGTGAGCCGGCCATGGGAAGTGGTGCCCGGATGGGTGATGATGGATTTGGTGTCGCCCAGGTTGGTGGCGATGCTCACCACCTGCGTGCTGTTGATCACGTGAAAAGCGTTGGCGCGCGCCGTTTCCGGGTCGCTGCCACGCACGTCGAAAGACACCACGGCGCCCCCGAGCCCCGACTGCTGGCGCATGGCCAGTTCGTGCTGCGGGTGGGAAGGCAGGCCGGGGTAGTACACGCGGGTGACGGCGGGGTGCGTTTCCAGCCATTGCGCGATGGCCAGCGCGCTGGCGCTTTGCGCCTGCATGCGGATGCGCAGGGTTTCCATGCCCTTGAGCACGACCCAGGCATTGAAGGGCGCCAGCACCATGCCGGCAGTGCGAACGATGGGGCCGAACACATCCACGATCAGTTTGGAAGGCCCGCAGATCGCGCCGGCCATCACGCGTCCCTGGCCGTCGAGGTACTTGGTGCCCGAGTGGATCACCAGATCGGCGCCCAGTTCGGTGGGCCGCTGCAGCGCGGGCGAGCAAAAGCAGTTGTCCACGGCCAGCAGCGCGCCGCCCGCATGGGCCACATCGGCCAGCGCGCGGATGTCGCAGACTTCGGTCAGCGGATTGGTCGGGGTTTCGGCAAACAGCAGTTTGGTGTTGGGCCGCATCGCCGCGCGCCACTGCGCGATGTCGGTCTGCGAGACAAAGCTGGTTTCGACGCCGAACTTGGCAAATTCCTTGCCGAACAGGTTCAGCGTCGAGCCGAACACCGACTGCGAGCACACCACATGGTCGCCCGCCCGCAGCAGGCCCATGCCCATCATCAGGATGGCGCCCATGCCGCTCGAAGCCGCGATGGCGGCCTCGGTGCCTTCGAGCGCGGCCAGGCGCTGCTCGAAACTGGCGACGGTCGGGTTGGAGGTGCGGGCATAGGTAAAACCCTCTTCCGTTCCGGCAAAGCGGCGCGCCGAGGTCTCGGCATCGGGCTGCACAAAACCGCTGGTCAGGTACAGCGCCTCGGAGTTCTCGCCGTACTGGCTGCGCTCGACACCGACCCGCACGGCCAGCGTGTCGCGGTGCAGGTGAGCGGGGAGTGCTCGCTGGCTCACTTCACGCCTCTTGCGGATTGGGCAGGGCCAGGCGCGACACGTCCACGTCATCCTCGCCCACCTTTTCGGCAGTGTCGGCGCGGGCTGAATTCATCGCGGCAATGGTCTCGGCCGTCACGTCGCCGGTGATGTACACGCCGTCAAAGCAGGAGGCATCAAAGCCGTCGAGCGCGGGGTTGAGGGAGCTGATGGCGCGCTTCATGCCTTCGACATCCTGGTAAATCAGCGCATCACAGCCGATTTCCTGGCGGATCTGTTCCACCGTGCGGTTGTGCGCCACCAGCTCGGTGGGCGTGGGCATGTCGATGCCATAGACGTTGGGAAAGCGCACCGGCGGCGCGGCGCTGGCCAGGTAGACCTTGCGCGCGCCGGCATCGCGCGCCATCTGCACGATCTCTCTGGAGGTGGTGCCGCGCACGATGGAGTCGTCCACCAGCATCACATTGCGGCCCTTGAACTCGCTGGCGATCACGTTGAGTTTCTGGCGCACTGATTTCTTGCGCACGCCCTGCCCCGGCATGATGAAGGTGCGGCCCACATAGCGGTTCTTCACGAACCCTTCGCGGTACGGGATGCCCAGCAGGTGCGCGAGCTGGGTGGCGCTGGGGCGGCTGGACTCGGGAATCGGGATGATCACGTCGATCTCGTTGGGCGGCACGGTGGAGACAACGCGCTTGGCCAGCGTTTCGCCCAGGTTCAGACGCGCCTGGTAGACCGAAATGCCGTCGAGCACCGAGTCGGGTCGGGCCAGGTAGACGAACTCGAAAATGCACGGCTTGAGCTGGGGATTGTCGGCGCACTGCTCGGCATGCACCTTGCCGTTCAGATCGACAAACACCGCTTCGCCCGGCGCGATGTCGCGCTCGAACTGGTAGCCGGTGCCTTCGAGGGCCACCGACTCGCTGGCCACCATCACGGTGGCGCCGCCTTCGTTCTCGCCGTGGCCAATGCACAGCGGACGAATGCCGAACGGGTCGCGAAATGCCAGCAGGCCGTGGCCGGCAATCAGCGCCACCACGGCGTAGGAGCCCTTGACGCGCTTGTGCACGCCGCGCACGGCGGCAAACACATCGGCCGGGGTGAGCGCCATGCCGCGGGTGGTTTTTTCCAGCTCATGGGCCAGCACGTTGAGCAGCACTTCGGAGTCGCTGTCGGTGTTGATGTGGCGGTGGTCGGTGTTGAACAGCTCGGTTTTCAGCTCGGCCGCGTTGGTCAGGTTGCCGTTGTGCGACAGGACCAGGCCGAACGGCGCGTTGACGTAAAACGGCTGCGCTTCGTCCTCGCTGTAGGCGTTGCCCGCCGTCGGGTAGCGCACCTGGCCCAGGCCGACCGTGCCCGGCAGCGCGCGCATGTTGCGGGTGCGAAACACGTCGCGCACCATGCCCTTGGCTTTGTGCATGTAGAACTTGCGCCCCTGCTGGGTCACGATGCCGGCGGCATCCTGGCCACGGTGCTGCAGCAGCAGCAGACCGTCATAGATCAACTGGTTGACGGGGGCTTTACTGACGATACCAACTATGCCGCACATGGCGTTCCGATCATGATGTGTTGCTTTTTCAAGGTAGATTCAATCCGTTAGTCCATTTTTCTGGCAAACCGGTCAGGCAGCACGGGCTTGATGCCGTGAAGCGTGCGTACCAAGGCATAAGCCCCGCTGGAATTGAGCCACCAGTCCTTGTACTTCAGGCCCGTCATGGTGATGACCACGGTGGTCGCCAGCAGCAGGATGAGGCCGCGCACCAGGCCCAGGAAGCAGCTCAGCGCCCGGCCCGTGGTGCGCGCTTTGGTAGGGCCATTGATGAGCGTGAAGGCATACAGGGTGCCGATCAAGAGGGAAGCGATGATGATGAGCACGAAGGACGCCGCGTAATGCTCCTGCTGCGACCCGTAGCCCAGGGACAGCGCATTGGCCAGATCCGGGGCAATCAGCATTGCCAGGAAAAACACCAGCACCCAGGTGAAGACCGACAAAGCCTCGTACAGCAGGCCGCGCCGCACCGCCAGCGCAATGGACGCCACCAGGACAATGAGCATCAGCCAGTCAAAAGTCGTCATGATCATCATGAATCAGCCACCTAGGTTTAAAAAGTCAGGATGGCAATCGGTAAATCAAGCGACCTGATTTTGCCGGTTGCCTTTTCAGCCTCTGCCTTGGTGGCAAAAGGCCCTACGCGAACCCGGATGCGCTTGCCATCTTTGGTGTCGACGATCTGGGTGTAGGTCTTGAGTCCGGCTTTTTCGAGCTTGAAGCGTGTCTCATCGGCTTTGGCGGAATCGGCGAAGGCGCCGACCTGGAGCACGGTGCGGCTTTTCGCTTCCGGGGTGGCTGGCTTGGTAAGTGGCGGTATGCCCTCGCTGCTGAGCAAGGCTGCGGCACGCGGGCTCTCGGCATCAGCATCGGCAGGCTTGCGCAGCGCCAGCCTGGCCTCTGGCGGCTTGGCCGCTGGCCTGGCTGGCGCTCTTTCTTCTGTGGGGGGATCGGGTTTTATCTCGGGCCTGGACGGTGCCCTGGCTTGGCGCCCTGGCTCCGGCCGGTCTTCTTTTTTGACCGCTGACGGCGCAGGAGCGGTCAGGGCGCCTGGGCGGGAAGGCACGAATTCTTCTTCGGCGCCGGGCTTGGTGCTGACTTTTTCAGCCGGTGCAGCCGACGGCGCCGGCGTGGGTACTACCAGCGGCTTGACGGCATTCTTGCCGGGAATTTCAATTGGAATATCGACCGGAACGGGCCGCGGCTGCGTGTCGAACAGCAGCGGAAAACCCACCACGCCCAGCAGCACCAGCACCGATGCGCCAATCAGGCGATGCCTGGCCCGCTTGCGCATGACCTCCACGCTTTCCACTTGCGCAGCGAACCCGGAAGGAGGGCCTGAACTGGCATCGCCCCGGCGGAACTTGAAAAACGGCATGGTGTGTCTGGAATCCGTGGAGGGCTAACAGGGGTTATGGGGCCGGCTTCAGGCGCGGGCGCATGCAAACTGGCCCGCTTGAGTTGATCTCAAGCGGAAAAATGCGGGGCCGAAAGACGCGGGGTCCCAGCCTTTAAAACGCCACCCACCGTGTAAAACGAGCCGAAGACCACGATTCTATCAGCGGGGTCAGCACTCTTGACAGCCGCCTGCAGGGCCGCTTCGGGACTTTCACAAGCCTGGGCGGTGACGTCCGGGCGCATGTTGAGCGCCTGCCACCGGGCGCGCAACGCCTCGCCGCTGGCAGCCCGAGCGGTGGGCAGATCGGTGAAATACCATTTGTCCACCAGCGGAGCGATGCGGGCCAGCATGGGCGCCACGTCCTTGTCGGCCATGGCACCGAAGACCGCATGGGTGCAGGGATAAAAGCCCATGGCGTCGAGGTTTTCAGTCAGGGCGGCCACCGAATGCGGGTTGTGCGCGACATCGAGCACCAGCGTCGGCTGGCCGGGAATGATCTGGAATCGCCCCGGCAGTTCGACCAGCGACAGGCCCACGCGCACCGCCTGCGCGGTGATCGGCAGCGTGCCCCGCAGCGCGGTGAGCGCGGCCAGCACGCCCGAGGCGTTGACCAGCTGGTTGGCGCCGCGCAGCGCCGGGTAGGCCAGCCCGGCATAGCGCCGGCCCCGCCCGGCCCAGCCCCACTGCTGCGGGTCGCCGGAAAAATTAAAGTCCCGGCCAAAGCGCCACAGGTCAGCGCCGACTTGAGCAGCATGGTCGATGATGCTTTGCGGCGGCATCGGATCACTCACCACCACCGGCTTGCCGGCGCGCATGATGCCGGCCTTTTCACGCCCGATGGTCTCGCGGTCAGACCCGAGCAGTTCCATGTGGTCCAGGTCGATGCTGGTGATGACCGCGCAATCGGCGTCCAGGATATTGACCGCATCCAGGCGCCCGCCCAGGCCCACTTCCAGGATCACCACGTCCAGTTTTGAATCCGCCAGCAGTTGCAGGATGGCCAGCGTGGTGAACTCAAAGTAGCTCAGCGAGATTTCATCGCCATCGAGGGTTCTGGCGCTTTCCACCTTGGCAAAGCGTGGCACCAGATCGTCCGCGCTGACGATGTCGCCGCGCACCCGGCAGCGCTCCTCGAAATGCACCAGATGCGGCGAGGTGTAGACGCCGGTGCGGTAGCCCGCCTGCAGCAAGATGGCCTCCAGCATGGCGCAGGTCGAGCCCTTGCCATTGGTGCCGGCCACCGTGATGATCGGGCAGTCAAAAGCCAGGCCCATGCGCTGGGCCACGGCGCGCACGCGCTCCAGGCCCATGTCGATGGTTTTCGGGTGCAGGCGCTCGCAGTGGGCCAGCCAGTCGTCCAATGTTGTGAGATGTTCCATATCGGCCTGCATTGTCGCGCAAGGCAAAAACCCTTTGCAACCCTGCGTCTCGGCAGGCCGGTTGTGCCCTTGGCGAGCGCCATGCAAACCATGCCAGAATCCGCCGATGATCACCCTCTACGGCATCCCCAACTGCGACACGGTCAAGAAAGCGCGCGCCTGGCTCACGCAGCACGAGCGGGCCTACATGTTTCATGACTTCAAGAAACAGGGCGTTCCTGCAGACAAGCTGGCGCAATGGGCGCAATCGCCCGGCTGGGAAACGCTGCTCAACCGCAAGGGCAGCACCTGGCGCAAGCTCGACGCCGCCACGCAGGCGGGCGTGCTGGACGCTGCCAGCGCCCAGGCGCTGATGCTGGCCCAGCCCAGCGTCATCAAGCGCCCGGTGGTGGACTGGGGCCACGAAGTGAGCGTCGGGTTTGATGCGGCCGCCTGGGCGGCACACGCCTGACGGGCACGCCGGGGCCAGCCAGGCGCCGGCACATGAGCCCCAACTTCGCGCCGGAGCGCTGGCAGCTAGCTTTACCCTGGCCTGAGCGAACTTTGCGCCCCGCCAGGACTCTGAGTTCATAAAATCGGGACAGAATCAGGGACTTCTCAACTGTTGCGCGCCTCATGCGCTACCCGGTTCAGCCTCGCGATTCAGCCCCGCCCCAGGACGCAGAAAGGTTCACGCCATGAAACACAGCCAGTTCACAACACTCACCGGGTTTGCCGTGGCAGCCGCCGGGCTGGCCTGCGCGCCCGCATCGGCCATGGATATCTTGGCCCGGGTGATTTCCACCACGCCCGTCGTGCAGCAGGTGGCCGTGCCGCGCCAGGTGTGCAGCAACGAAGCGGTCCTCATGCAGGCGCCCAGGTCGGGCGCGGGTGCGCTGATGGGCGCGCTGGCGGGCGGGGCGGCCGGCAACGCGATTGGCAACGGCAGCGGCCGGGCCGTGGCCACCATGATCGGGCTGATGGGCGGCGCCATGGTGGGTGACCGCATTGAAGGGCCGGACCAGCAGGTGCAAAACGTCCAGCAATGCACAACCCAGACGTTTTACGAAAACCGCGCCAGCCATTACAACGTGGTCTATGAATACCAAGGCACGCAGTACAACACCCAGATGGCCACCGACCCCGGCCCCTATGTGCGCCTGCAGGTGACCCCCGTGGGCGCCCTGCCCTCCAATGCGCCCCAGGCCTACCAGCCGCAAAATTACCAGCCCGCCCCGTCCAGCCAGCCACAGACCTATTACCAACCCGCACCGGCGCAGCAGCCCGTCTATGTCCAGCAGCCGGTCTATGTGCAACCCGCGCCGCAAGGGGTGTACCCGGCCTACTACAACCGGCCCTACTACCCGCCCATCGGACTGTCGCTGAACTTCGGCTACAGCCGCAGCTACGGCGGTGGCGGGCACCACCGCCACGGGCGCTGAGTTTTCCAGCGCGTACCCGCCCAGGGCGTTGACAACGCCTTTTTCAGGGCGTCGCGCTGCCCGTGAGGCCCGCGTCAGCCCCTGAAGGCGCCGACGTGGCGGGCCGGACAGCGGCCTGCCCTAAAATCCCGGTTTGATCCGCCCGCCTGCTGCATGCAGCGTTTTACCTGTTGACCCCACTCCCCCATGACCACTGAAAAAATCGACAACGTGAGCATCACGACCCAGGCCAATGTGTACTTTGACGGCAAATGCGTGAGCCACGGCTTCACGCTGGCCGATGGCACCAAGAAATCGGTGGGCGTGGTCCTGCCGGCCACCCTGACCTTCAACACCGGCGCGCCCGAGATCATGGAATGCGTGGCCGGCGCCTGCGAGTACAAGCTCGCCGGCAGCGACGAATGGGTCAAATCCTTGCCCGGAGAATCCTTCAGCGTTCCCGGCAATTCCAAATTCGACATCCGCGTCGCCGAGGCCTACCACTACATCTGCCACTTCGCGTAATCCGCGCCATTCGCGCCAGCACCCGCCCAAGCAGAACCAAGGAACACTCTCACATGGCCACGATTCTCCAAAACCTTCCCGCCGGCCAGAAAGTCGGCATCGCCTTTTCCGGCGGTTTAGATACCAGCGCCGCGCTGCACTGGATGAAGCTCAAGGGCGCCGTCCCTTACGCCTACACCGCCAACCTCGGCCAGCCCGATGAGCCCGATTACGACGAGATTCCACGCAAGGCCATGGAATACGGCGCCGCGCAAGCCCGCCTGATCGACTGCCGCAGCCAGCTCGCGGCCGAAGGCATTGCCGCGCTGCAGGCCGGCGCCTTCCACATCACCACCGCCGGCGTCACCTACTTCAACACCACCCCCTTGGGCCGCGCCGTGACCGGCACCATGCTCGTCGCCGCCATGAAGGAGGACGACGTCAACATCTGGGGCGACGGCTCGACCTACAAGGGCAACGACATCGAGCGTTTCTACCGCTACGGCCTGCTGACCAATCCGTCACTCAAGATCTACAAGCCCTGGCTGGACCAGCTCTTCATCGACGAGCTGGGCGGGCGCGCCGAGATGTCGGCCTTCATGACGCAGGCCGGTTTCGGCTACAAGATGAGCGCCGAAAAAGCCTATTCGACCGACTCGAACATGCTGGGCGCCACCCACGAAGCCAAGGATCTGGAGTTTTTGAACAGCGGCATGAAGATCGTCAACCCCATCATGGGCGTGGCCTTCTGGAAGGACGAAGTCGAGGTCAAGCGCGAGGAAGTCAGCGTGCGCTTTGAAGAAGGCCGCCCGGTCGCCCTCAACGGCGTCGAGTACAGCGACCCGGTGGAACTGATCCTGGAGGCCAACCGCATCGGCGGGCGCCACGGCCTGGGCATGAGCGACCAGATCGAAAACCGCATCATCGAGGCCAAGAGCCGGGGCATCTACGAGGCGCCCGGCCTGGCGCTGCTGTTCATCGCCTACGAGCGCCTGGTGACGGGCATCCACAACGAGGACACCATCGAGCAGTACCGCGACAGCGGCCGCCGCCTGGGACGCCTCTTGTACCAGGGCCGCTGGTTCGACTCGCAAGCGATCATGCTGCGCGAGACCGCCCAGCGCTGGGTCGCCAGCGCCATCACCGGCGAAGTGACGATTGAATTGCGCCGGGGCAACGACTACTCCATCCTCAACACCGAGTCGCGCAACCTGACCTACAAGCCCGAGCGGCTGAGCATGGAAAAGGTCGAAGGCGCTTTCACGCCGCTGGACCGCATCGGCCAGCTCACGATGCGCAACCTGGACATCATCGACACGCGCGACAAGCTGGCGATTTACGCCAAGAGCGGCGTGCTCTCGCTGGGAACCGGCGGGCAACTGCTGCACCTGAACGAGACGGATGAAGCAGACGCGGCCGACGGCGCGAAAACCGCCGAGTAAGGCGGCTGGCACGCGTTGAAGCACCGCAGGCCGCGCCGCAGCGGCCTGCACCTCAAGACGTCAAGCCAAGGATGAAATGCGTTGACGTGCATGGACCGGAATGGACCGGACGCCGTCAACGCCGTCGCCTCCAGCTCTCTTCAAGCCGCCTGCGGGCGGCTTTTTGCTGGACGCAGAAGGAGGGCCGGGCTTGGCGGACCTGATCTGGCTTGCCTTGAAAGCGCTCTACACCACCACCGGCTCGGGCTCCAGCCGCAGCCCAAAGCGCTCATAGACACTGGTCTGGATGGCCCTGGCCAGCGTCATCACCTCGCCGCCGGTGACCGGGTTGGCCGCGCCGCCCCGGTTCACCAGCACCAGCGCCTGCCTGTCATACACGCCGGCGTTACCGATGGATTTGCCCTTCCAGCCGCAGGCGTCGATCAGCCAGCCAGCGGCCAGCTTGACCGTCCCGTCAGCCAGCTGGTAGTGAACAATCTTGGGTTCGCGCTGGATGATGTCGGCGCACTGCTCGGCCGACACCGTCGGGTTCTTGAAAAAACTCCCGGCGTTGCCGATGACCTGCGGGTCGGGCAGCTTGGCGCGGCGAATCTCGCAGATCCAGTGGTAGATCTGCAGCGCATCGGGTTGATTGACACCGCTTTGCTGCATCTTTTTCTCGATGTCCGCATAGCCCAGCACCGGCTTCCACGCCTTGGGCAGCGCAAAACGCACCCGGGTGATCAGCGCCCGGCCCGCCAGTCCCAGGGCCTGCGCCCCGGCCGCTTCACCGGGCTGACTGGCATGCTTGAAGACCGAGTCACGGTAGCCGAAAGCGCATTGCGCGGCGTTCAGGCTGAAGCTCTGGCCAGTGGTCAAATCGACCGCATCCAGCGAGTCAAAACGGTCCTGCAGCTCCACGCCATAGGCGCCGATGTTCTGCACCGGCGAGGCGCCGACGGTGCCCGGAATCAGGGCCAGGTTTTCCAGGCCGGGGAAGCCCTTTTCCAGCGTCCAGCTGACCAGTTCGTGCCAGCTTTCACCGGCGCCGGCCTCGACAATCCAGGCCTTGGGAGTTTCGCTGACCAGGCGCTTGCCCTTGATCTCGACCTTGAGCACCAGCGGCTTGACGTCGCCCGTCAGCACGATGTTGCTGCCCCCGCCCAGCACGAACTTCTGGCTGGCGCGCAGAGCCGCATCGTGCAGCACGGCCTCAATATCGGCCTGGCTCTGCACGCGCACCAAGGCAAGCGCCTTGGCCATGATGCCAAAGCTGTTGGAAGACTGGAGGGGAACGTTTTTCTCGACTAACATCTCAAGATTGTCTCATTCCCGGCCAGGCCGGGGCTTCTCTCTTTTCCCAGGAAACCCAAAACATGCCCACCTTTGACACCGTCCTTGAATCCGATCTGGTCAAGATCAAAAACGCCGTTGAAAACACCGCCAAGGAAATCGGTACCCGCTTTGACTTCAAGGGCACGCCCGCCGCCATCGAACTGAAAGAAAAAGACAAGGAAATCATCCTGACCGGCGACAGCGATTTCCAGCTCCAGCAAATCAGCGACGTTCTGCGCAACAAACTGACCAAGGCGGGCGTGGACATCCGCTTTCTCGATGTCGGCAAGGTCGAAAAAATCGGTGGCGACAAGGTCAAGCAGGTCACCAAGGTGCGCGACGGCATCGACACCGAGCAGGCCAAGAAAATCCAGCAGCTCATCAAGGGCAGCAAACTCAAGGTCCAGGCCGCGATTCAAGACGGCAAGGTGCGCATCACCGGCGCCAAGCGCGACGACCTGCCGGCGGCGATGGCCTTGATTCGCGCCGAGATCAGCGATCTGCCGCTGAGCTTTGACAACTTCCGGGACTGAAAAAATAGCTCCTGCGCTGACCCAGGCGTGTGCCGCACGCGCGCCCGCCAAAGCTGCACCGGCATGGCCTGCGCGCTGGCTTGCCGCGCTTGGCGCCGTGCTGGGCCTGAGTCTGGCACCTTGCGGCGCGGTGCAGGCCCAATCCGTCGCCCTGGCCGGCATGCTGGGCGGCAAGGCGCTGCTGGTGGTCGATGGCTCGGCACCCAAAACCGTAGCCACCGGCCAGACCCACAAGGGCGTGAAGGTCATTTCCATCTCCGGCGAGCAGGCGGTGATCGAGCGCTCGGGCCAGCGCCAGACGCTGCAGATCGGGGACTCGCCGGTGAGCCTGGGCAGCGGCAAGCGCAGCAACCAGATTGTGCTGAGCGAAAGCGATGGTGGCCACTTCATGACGTCTGGACAAATCAATGGCCAGACTGTGCAGTTCATGGTCGATACCGGCGCGACCTTCATCGCCATGGGCATGCTCGATGCCAAGCGGATCGGCCTGAACTACAAGGCCGCAGAGCCGGTGCGCATCGCCACGGCCAATGGCGAGTCCACGGGCTACCTCATCAAGCTCAGTTCTGTGCGCGTCGGCAATGTGGCGGTGTACGAGGTGGCGGCGGTAATCATTCCCCAGGAGATGCCATTTCTGCTACTCGGCAACAGTTTCCTGTCGCGCTTTCAGCTGAAGCGCGACAACGGCCTGATGACGCTGGACAAGCGCTACTGAAACGCCTTATTTGCCGGAGTGTCTGGCAGCGGCATCGGGCTTGCCGGACTGTTTTGAAGCGCCGAGGCGGGATTCAGTACCCTTGAGCAGCTTGCTGATGTTCTCGCGGTGGCGGTACAGCAGCAGCGCGCTGATGACCACCAGAGCGACCAGGACAGGCTTGTCAACATACCAGGCCGTCCGGTCGCCAAGCAGGTAGTAAAACGGCGCCAACACGGCGGCAGCAATCGCCGCCAGCGAGGAATAGCGCGAAAAAAAGGCCACGATCAGCCAGGTGGCCAGCGTCGCCAGGCCCAGCAACCCACTCACCCCAAGCAGCACGCCGGCTGCCGTGGCAACGCCCTTGCCACCCTTGAATTTAAAAAACACCGGGTACAAATGCCCGAGAAAAGCGGCCAGTGCCACGGCCGCGACAGTGCCCTCGCCCAGGCCATAGTCGCTGCCAAACCATTTAACCAGCACCACCGGCAGCCAGCCCTTGAAGCCATCGAGCAGCAAGGTGGCCACGGCAGCGGGCTTGCTGCCCGAGCGCAGCACATTGGTGGCACCGGGGTTCTTGCTGCCATAGCTGCGCGGATCCTGCAGGCCCAGCGCCTTGCTGACGATGACCGCAAAGGACAGCGAGCCGATCAGGTAGGCCAGCAGCGCCGCGCCAATGGAATAGGCATAGTTCAAGAAAATCTCCTCGTGATGGTGTTGATTCAGCCGCCGTGCGGTTCAAGGTGCGCCACTGTCCAGGCTCAGCGCGCATTGCACCGATTTTGCACTGAGCAGCGCCACGCAGACCTGCGGATCGAGCCGGACCAGGTAGCCGCGCCGCCCGCCGTTGATGGCGATGAGCGCCAGCGCCAGGATGCTTTCCTCGATGTACACCGGCATGGCCTTGCGCGTGCCGAAGGGCGAGGTGCCGCCCACCAGGTAGCCGCTGTGGCGGCTGGCCACCTCGGGCTGGCAGGGTTCGACCGACTTGGCGCCAATCTGGCGCGCCAGGTTCTTGGTGGACACCTTGCGATTGCCGTGCATCAGCACCAGCAGCGGTTTGGCGTCCTGGTCCTGCATCACCAGCGTCTTGACGACGCTGAACGGATCAAACCCCAGCACCTCGGCGCTGTGCTGCGCGCCGCCGTGCGCCAGGTACTCATAAGGATGCTCGGTAAAGGCAACCTGATGGGCTTTGAGCAGTTGCGTGGCCGGGGTTTCGCTCACATGCTCGTTTTTATGGTTTTTCTTGGCCATCGCCAGGCTTTCAGGAGGAACCGGTCGGCGCCGCAGTCGGCGCTGAGGCAGATCGCAGCGCGACGCGGGGTCTGTTGTTTTTACAGGGCCGGGTCGCGGATTTCCCAGCGGATTTTGTCGATCTCGGCCAGCACTTCAGGGTTCAGGGTGGTGCCGTAGGCGTCCAGGTTCTCATCGAGCTGGGCCAGCGACGTCACGCCGATGATGGTGCTGGCGACCTGCCACTTGGTGTAGCAAAAGGCCAGCGCCAGCTGCACCGGGCTCAAGCCGTTATCGCGGGCGAGCTGGTTGTAGCGGCGGGCAGCGGCCAGCGCCTCGGGGCGGCCCCAGCGCTGCTGGCGCATGGATTCGTACTTCGCAATGCGCCCCTCTTTGGGGGCCTGCGGGCCTTCAAAGCCGGACGCATCGTATTTACCCGTCAAGAGGCCAAAACCCAGCGGCGAATAGGCCAGCAGCGACACGCCCAGGCGGTGCAGGGTTTCGTCCAGGCCGTTCTCCACCGTGCGGTTGACCAAGCAGTACGGGTTTTGCACCGTGGCGATGCGCGGCAGGTTGTGCTGCTCGGCCAGGCGCACGAACTCATGCACGCCATAGGGCGTCTCGTTGGACAAGCCGATGGCGCGCACCTTGCCCTGCTGCACCAGCCGGCCCAGGGCGTCAAGTTGCTCATGCAGCGATGTAACCGAACGCTCCTTGGCTGGGTCGTAATACATTGCGCCAAACACAGGCGTGTGGCGCTCGGGCCAGTGGATCTGGTAGAGGTCGATCACCTCGGTCTGCAGGCGCTTGAGGCTGGCCTCGCAGGAGGCTTGGATGTCCTGGGCCGTCATGCCGCCGCCCTCGCGCACCCAGGGCATGCCGCGCGACGGACCGGCCACTTTGGTGGCCAGCACCAGCTGATGGCGCACGCCGGGACGGCTGGCCAGCCAGTGGCCGATGATGCGTTCGGTGGCGCCATAGGTCTCGGCCCGTGCCGGCACGGCATACATCTCGGCCGTGTCCACAAAATTGACACCGCGCGCCAGGGATCGATCCAGGATGGCATGGGCCGTAGCCTCATCGACCTGTTCGCCAAACGTCATGGTTCCGAGGCAGATGGGTGTGACCTGCAGTCCGCTGGTGCCGAGTTGAAGTTTGTTCATGGAGCAATCCGGGTTTGAAAGTCGGGAGGAGAAACAGCCCGTGGACACCCCCAGAAAGGCCGTTGCGCAAAAACGTGAAAATTGCTAGTTTAAGGGTTCTCATGGCTGTGCGGCTGCGCACCAAATCGCGCAGTTGTCTTACAACTTGTGACCACTGAAGTGTTTAGCATCGTCTCACAAGCGGTTTAATCCGTGTTCATTTCAAATCCAACATTCCGAGGAGTCTTCTATGAAAAAACTAGCCATCACCGCCCTGACCTGCGCCGCACTGGCCATGACCGGTTGCGCCAACATGAGCGAAACCCAGCAGGGCACGGCCAAGGGTGCCGGCATCGGCGCGCTGGCGGGCGCGGTTCTGGGCGCAGCCACGAATGGCTCCAAGGGCGCAGTCACCGGTGCAGCACTGGGCGGCGCCCTGGGCGCTGGCGGCGGCTACATCTGGTCCAAGAAAATGCAGGACCAAAAAGTCGCCATGGAACGAGCCACCGCAGGCACCGGCGTGGCTGTCAGCCAGACCGCCGACAACCGCCTCAAGCTCGACATCCCAAGCGATGTGTCGTTTGACGTGGGCCGCTCGGCCATCAAATCGAACTTTGCACCGGTGCTGACGAATTTTGCCAGCAGCCTGAACCAGAACCCGATCACTGCTGTCACCATCATCGGCCACACCGACAGCAGCGGCTCCGACGCCATCAACAACCCGCTGTCCGTGGACCGCGCCAATGCAGCACGCGACTACCTGGTCGCCCGTGGCGTGGCCTTCCAGCGCATTGCCACCGACGGCCGTGGTTCGCGCGAGCCGATTGCCAACAACAGCACCGATCAAGGCCGCGCCAACAATCGCCGCGTCGAGATCTACGTCGCCGAGCCCGCCCAGCGTTAATTCCAACGCAGTCGATTTCCCCCTTTACAAGCACCTTCGGGTGCTTTTTTTATGACTGGCGCCAACGCCCGCCATTGCCCATCCCTTGCACGGACAGGGGCGGCCCGTCCCGCCCGCCGGGCTGGTCCGCAAGGCGCGCGCCTGCCTATGATGGCAACCCATGTACACTGAAAAACGCTTATTCCGCAGTGAATTTGTTCCGCTGCGCGGGCTCGACTACCACGTCCAGGTCTGGCCCGGCACGCCCGATTTCGCCCCGGCGCAGCCACTGCCGCCGCTGGTGCTGCTGCACGGCTGGATGGACGTGGCCGCCTCTTACCAGTTCATGGTGGACGCTTTTTCCGACGCTTTTGCCGCCGGCCGCACCATCCTCGCGCCCGACTGGCGCGGCTTCGGGCAGAGCCGGCATCAACCCGCCGTCAGCGCGCCCGATCACTACGTGTTTGCCGACTACCTGGCCGACCTCGATTTCCTGCTGGACCACTACGCGCCCGGCCAGGCCGTCGATCTGGTGGGCCACAGCATGGGCGGCAATGTCGCCATGCTCTACGCCGGCGTGCGCCCCGAGCGCATCCGCAAGCTGGTCAACCTCGAAGGCTTCGGCATGCCGCCCAGCCGGCCGGAGCAGGCGAGCGGCCGCTATGCCCAATGGATGGACGATTTGAAAAGCCTGCAGCGCGGCGACATTGCTCTCAAAACCTATGACAGCCGCGAAGCCGTCGCCCGACGTCTCATGAAAACCAATCCCCGGCTGAGCGAAGACAAGGCCCACTGGCTGGCCGGCCACTGGGCGCGGCCCGATGCGTCCGGGCAATGGCAGATTCTGGGCGAAGCCGCCCACAAGGTGACCAGCGCCCAGCTCTACCGCGTCGACGAGGTACTGGAAATCCACCGCTGCATCCGCGCGCCGACGCTGGCGGTGGAGGCCTCGGACGACTCGATGGCGCTGTACTGGAAGGATCAATACACCCTGGCCGACTACCACGAGCGGCTGCGCCAGGTGCGCGACGTGCAGGTGGCGGTGATCCAGGACGCCGGCCACATGCTGCACCACGACCAGCCCGGGCAACTCGCCCGCTTGATCGCCGATTTCCTAACGTGATTCGGCTGCGCCGGCCGGCCCTGCCGCGTTTAGGGCACACTCGGACCTTTTGATGCTTCGCCAGAAGCGAAGGATTCACGATGCCCGCAGCTTTCATCCACCAGGACCACCTGCGCCGCATCCTGACGCGCAACGTCAGCCTGCCGCTGGGCGTGGGCGCCCTGAGCGCGGCGGTTTTCGTGGGCCTGATCTTTTACCTGCTGTCCGCGCTGGGCGAAGTCGAGCAGACCGAGCGCGCCATCAGCCAGGCCAACCAGATCGGCAAGCTCGGCGCCGACATGGAAACCAGCATGTACGGCTACCTCGTCACCGGCGAGGAGGCGCTGCTGCAGCCCTATGAAATCGGCAAGCCGCGCATCGCCGCCGAAACCGCCACGCTGCGCGGGCTGGTCAGGGCCAACCCGGCGCAGCTCAGCCGGCTCAGCCGCATCAGCGCGCTGCAGACGCAGTGGAACGAGTTTGCCCAAACCATCATCACCCTGCGGCGCAAGAACCTCGACTACCAGGAGCCGGTGCGCTCAGCCGGCGGGCGCAGCCTGACGGATGAAATCCGGCGCGAATTTGCCGAATTCATCAGCATCAAGGAGCGCCTGCTGCAGCAGCGCAATGAGCAGGCGCGCAGCACCACCTTCTGGAGCATGGCCGCTTACCTGCTGTTCAGCCTGGGCCTGAGCGGCCTGCTGGCACTGATGGGCCACCGCGAGCTGATGCGCCTGTCCGACACCTACGGCGAGGCCGAGCAGCAGCAGGCCGCCACCGCCCTGCTGCTGGAGCAGCAGCTGTGGCTGCGCACCGGCCAGCGCGAACTGGCCGAGCACACCATCGGCCAGCAGGCGCTCGAATCGCTGGGGCGCAGCGTGCTCGAATTCGTGGCGCGCTACCTCGATGTCGCCGTGGCCGCGCTGTACGCGCAGGAAAACGACGGCAGCCTGCGCCGCGTGGCCGCTTATGGCTTCAGCGATCACAACGCCGCCACCGGGCAGCTGTTTCACAGCGGCGAAGGCCTGGTGGGCCAGGCCGCGCTGGAAAACCGGGTGATCCAGCTCAACGACCTGCCCAACAACTACCTCAACGTCACCTCCGGCCTGGGCCGGGGCGCGGCGCGCCATGTCGTGGTGGTTCCGGTACACAACGACGGCCAGGTCAACGGCGTGGTGGAACTGGGCTTTTTTCGCCCCCTGGGTCCGCGCGATCTGGAGTTCGTCAACATGATTGCCAACAACATCGGCAACTCCATTCACGCCGCGCTGTACCGCCGCCAGCTGCAGGACGTGCTGGCCGAGACCCAGCGCCTGAACGAAGACCTGCAGTCGCAGCAGGAGGAATTACTTACCGCCAACGAGGAGCTGGAAGAAAAATCGCGCGTGCTCAAGGAATACCAGGTCAGCCTGGAAAACCAGCAGGCCGAGCTGGAGCAGACCAACGAACAATTGTCCGAGGTGGCGCTGTCGCTGGACCACAAGAACGCGGCGCTGAGCCAGGCGCAGATCCAGCTCGAAGAGCGCGCCAAGGAGCTGAGCCGCGCCAGCCGCTACAAGTCCGAATTCCTGGCCAACATGTCGCACGAGCTGCGCACCCCGCTCAACAGCTCGCTGATCCTGTCCAAGCTGCTCTCGGACAACCCCCGGGGCAACCTGGACGCCGAACAGGTCAAATTTTCCCAGTCGATCTACTCGGCCGGCAATGATCTACTCAGCCTGATCAACGACATCCTCGATATTTCCAAGGTGGAAGCGGGCAAGCTCGAACTCTCGCCCGAAACCATCGCGCTGGGCGATCTGGCCGCTTCGCTGAAAAACACCTTCGAGCCGCAGGCCAGCCAGAAGCAGCTCAAGTTCGACGTGCGGATTGCGCCGGGCACGCCGGCCACGCTGGTGACGGACCGCCAGCGCGTCGAGCAGGTGCTCAAAAACCTGCTCTCCAACGCGATCAAATTCACCGAGGCCGGCCAGGTCAGCCTGAGCGTGTCGCAGCAGGCCGACGGTTTTCTGGCCTTTGCGGTGCAGGACTCGGGCATCGGCATCCGCGCCAACCAGCAGGAGATCATTTTCGAGGCTTTCCGCCAGGCCGACGGCACGACCAGCCGGCGCTACGGCGGCACCGGCCTGGGCCTGTCGATCTCGCGCGACCTGACCGCGCTGCTGGGCGGTGCCATCACGGTGCGCAGCGACGAAGGCCAGGGCAGCATTTTTACGCTGCTGCTGCCCGGCGTGTGGCGCCAGCCGCAGCTGCCCGCCTCCGGGCAGCCGGTTTCAAGAGCCCTGCCCGCGCCTGAAACGCCGGCGCCGGCGCAGCTGCCCGCCCCCGCTTGGCCGGCTTTGCCCGATCAGCCCCAAACCGCTGCTCCCTGGCCGGCCCTGCCCAGCGCTGGCGCGCCCGCCGCCGCGCCAGCGCCCGCCTTTCCCGACGACCGCCACCAGCCGGCCAGCACCCGCCTGGTGCTGGTGATCGAGGACGATGCGATCTTTGCCAAGATCCTCTACGACCTGGCCCATGAGCTGAACTACAGCTGCCTGGTGGCGCACAGCGCCGAAGACGGTTTTGCCCTGGCCACCCAGTTCGTGCCCAGCGCCATCCTGCTCGACATGGGCCTGCCCGACCGGCCGGGGCTGTCGGTGCTGCAGCGCCTGAAAGAAAACCCGCAAACCCGCCACATCCCTGTACACGTGGTCTCGGGCGAGGACCGCAGTGAGGCGGCGCTGCAGATGGGCGCCATCGGCTACGCGCTCAAACCCACCACGCGCGAGCAACTCAAAGAAGTCTTCAAAAAACTCGAAGACAAGCTGACGCAAAAAATCAAGCGCGTGCTGCTGGTGGAAAACGACGCCCTGCAGCGCACCAGCGTGATGGCGCTGATTGGCGACGACGATGTGGAAATCACGGCGGTGGCCTCGGGCGAGGAAGCGCTGACGCTGCTGGCGGCCACCGTGTTCGACTGCATGATCATCGACCTCAAGCTGCCCGACATCCAGGGCTATGAGCTGCTCCAGCGCATGTCCACCGAGGACATCTGCGCCTTCCCCCCCGTCATCGTCTATACCGGGCGCAACCTGACGCGCCAAGAAGAGGCCGAGCTGCTGAAATACTCGCGCGCCATCATCATCAAGGGTGCGCGCTCGCCCGAGCGCCTGCTCGACGAGGTGACCCTCTTTTTGCACAAGGTGGAGTCGGGCCTGTCGGCCGAGCGCCAGACCATGCTCAAGATCGCCCGCAACCGCGACCGGGTGTTCGAAGGGCGCAAAATCCTGCTGGTGGACGACGACGTGCGCAACATCTTTGCCCTGACCAGCGCGCTGGAGCACAAGGGCGTGCAGGTGGAAATCGGCCGCAACGGCTTCGAGGCCATCAGCAAGCTTGAAGAAGTCAGCGACATCGACCTGGTGCTGATGGATGTCATGATGCCGGGCATGGACGGGCTCGAAGCGACGCGCCGCATCCGCCAGAACCCGCGTTTTAAAAAGCTCCCCATCATTGCCGTGACCGCCAAGGCGATGAAGGACGACCAGGCGCAGTGCCTCGAAGCGGGCACCAACGACTACCTGGCCAAGCCGATTGACCTGGAGCGCCTGTACTCGCTGCTGCGCGTGTGGCTGCCGCGCATGGAGCGGCTCCGAGCATGAGAACGCATCCTCCAGAGCCGCCGCCGGCCGCCGGCGCTGCGCCCGATTCGGCCAAGACGGCAGATGCGCCCAACGCAGCCGATCCGACGATTGCGACCGATATGCCAGAGCCGGCCCAGCAGACCGAGCTGGAAATGCGCGAGTTGATGGAAGCGATCTACAGCCAGTACAGCTACGATTTCCGCGACTATGCCGGCGCTTCGCAAAAGCGCCGGGTGCAGCAGGCGCTGATGCACTTTGAATTCCCGACGATTCCCACCCTGCAGGCAGCCATCACGAGCGACCCGGCGCTGTTTCTGCGGCTGCTGCAGTACCTGACGATCCCAGTCAGCGAGATGTTTCGCGACCCGGCTTTTTTCCTGGCCCTGCGCCAGCAGGTGGCCCCGCTCTTGCGCACCTACCCGTCCCTGAAGATCTGGATTGCCGGCTGCAGCACCGGCGAGGAAGCCTATTCGCTGGCCATCCTGCTGAAAGAAGAAGGCCTGCTGGAGCGCTCGCTGATCTACGCCACCGACATCAACGCCAAATCGCTCGACAAGGCGCGGCTGGGCATTTTCTCGCTCGCCAGCATCCAGAAGCACACCGTCAACTACCAGAAAGCGGGCGGGCGCCAGGCGTTTTCCGATTACTACACGGCTGCCTACGACGCGGCGATTTTCGACAAATCGCTGCGCGAGAACATCACCTTTGCCGACCACAGCCTAGCCACCGACAGCGTGTTTTCCGAAACCCAGCTGGTGCTGTGCCGCAATGTGCTGATCTACTTCAACAAAAAACTGCAGGACCGCGCCCTGGGCCTGTTTTATGAGTCGCTGAGCCACCGCGGCTTTCTCGGCCTGGGCAGCAAGGAGAGCATCGATTTTTCCTCCTACGCCACCCGCTTTGAGCCGCTACTCAGGCCCGAGCGGATTTTCCGCAAGCGCTAGGCGCCCCGGCCCCCGATGGATAGTTTGCCCAGCGCCCCGCCAGTTGCCTTGCCACTTGGCGCCCGCCATGCCATCGAAGCGGTGGTCATCGGCGCTTCGGCCGGCGGCGTGCAGGCTTTACTTGTCCTGCTGTCGGGGCTGCCGGCGCACTTTCGCCTGCCCATCGTGGTGGTGCTGCACCTGCCCGAAGACCGGGAGAGCCAGCTGGCCGAGATTTTCCGGCAACGACTGCCCATCGCCGTGCGCGAAGCGGCCGACAAGGAAAGCATCGCCCCGGCCACGCTGTATTTCGCCCCGCCCGGCTACCACCTGCTGGTGGAAATGGAGCGGACTTTTTCCCTCAGCTGCGAAGCGCCGGTGCATTACGCGCGCCCCTCGATTGACCTGCTGATGGCCTCGGCCGCAGACGCTTACGGCGCCGGCCTGGCCGGCATCGTGCTCACCGGCGCCAACAGCGACGGTGCCGATGGGCTGGCTAAAATAGGCCAGCGCGGCGGTCTCACGGTGGTGCAGGATCCGGCCGAAGCCGCAGCGCCCACCATGCCGCAGGCGGCCATCCGCCAGCGGCCCCCCACTTTGATTCTCACCTTGGCCGATATCCGCAGCCTGCTCCTTCAACTGGACCATCCCTCATGCTGAACCTTCCCAACGCCAACATCCTGATCGTTGACGATCTGCCTGAAAACCTGCTGGCGCTCAACGCGCTGATCCGCCAGGACGGCCGCACCGTGTTCCAGGCGTCCTGCGGCGAAGAAGCGCTGGACCTGCTACTGGCGCATGAATTTGCGCTGGCCATCCTGGACGTGCAGATGCCCGGCATGAACGGGTTTGAGCTCGCCGAGCTGATGCGCGGCACCGAAAAGACGCGCCACATCCCCATCGTCTTTGTCACCGCCGCCGGCAAGGAGTCGAACTATTCCTTCAAGGGTTACGAATCGGGCGCGGTGGGCTTTTTGTACAAACCGCTGGACATCGACGCCGTCAAGGGCAAGGTCAACGTGTTTGTCGACATGTACCGCCAGCGCCATGAAATCAGCCGCCAGGTCAAGGCGCTGGAAAAGGCCCGGCAGGAGCAGGACACGCTGCTGGGGCAGTTGCAGGTTTCCCAGCAGGAGCTGCAAAAAGCCGTGCGCATGCGTGACGAGTTCATGTCGGTGGTGGCCCATGAGCTGCTGACGCCGCTCAACACCTTGTTTCTGGAAACCCAGCGGCGCACGCTGGAGCTGGACCGGGGCAACCCGGAGATGTTTGCGCCAGCAGGCCTGGCCGACATGTTTGGCCGCGACCAGGCGCAGATCCAGAGCATGGTGGCGCTGATCGACGACATGCTCGATGTCTCGCGCATCCGCCACAACCGGCTTTGCATTCGCCCACGCCCCGCGGAACTCTCACGCCTGGTCGAGCGCGCCGTCGGCCAGTTGTCCGGCCAGGCGGCAGCGGCAGCCAGCCCCATCAGCGTGCAGGCCGCGCCAGCCATCGAAGGCTGCTGGGATGAGTTTCGCATCCAGCAGGTCATCGTCAATCTGCTGACCAATGCCCTGCGCCACGGCGCCGGCAAGCCGGTGACGGTCAGCCTGGTCAGCCTGCCGGGCGCTGCCCGCATCGAGGTGTGCGACCAGGGACCGGGCATTGCTGCCGCTGACCAACAGCGCATCTTCGAGCAGTTCGAGCGCGGCGCCGACAGCAATGGCCAACCGGCCGGCTTCGGCCTGGGCCTGTACATCAGCCGCCGGCTTGTCGAGGCTCATGGCGGCACTCTCGACGTGCAAAGCGAGGCCGGACAGGGCGCGGTCTTCATCGTCACGCTGCCCCTGGCCGTTCCCACTGAAGCGTCCTGCTGAAGCACTACGTCGCTCAAGCGCCCCTCGCCCCTGCTGAAGCGCACCGCCAAAAGCGCACCCCCCCAAAACGCTCTGCCGGGGCGCCCTGCGGAAGCGCTGCGTCGCTCAAGCGCGGCAGGCCGACCAGCCCGCAGCGCGTCCCGCCACGGCGCCGACTTGCAGCGCCGCACAGGTGTTGCGCCCAGCGCCCGGCACGGCCTCATGGGGCATGAGAAAATAGCCGATTGAACTCACAGACCAACGACAGGATTTTTCTCATGGAAGCAGAACACATCAACCTCATCGCCAACCAGATCCAGGATCTGAGCAACCGGGTGAACGAACTCAGGGGGTATCTTTGACTACCCTGCCAAAGCCCGCAAACTGAACGAAGTCAACGCCGCACTCGAAGACCCCAAGGTCTGGGACAACCCCAAGCGCGCCCAGGAACTCGGCCGCGAAAAGAAATCGCTCGAAGACGTGGTCCTTATTCTGGACCGGCTGGAGCAGGAACTGGCCGACAACACCGAGCTGTTCGAGATGTCCAAAAGCGACAACGACGAAGCCGGCATGCAGGCGATTGAAGCCGAAGCCGCCGTCGTCGCCACCGAAGTCGAAAAGATGGAATTTCGCCGGATGTTCAACAACCCAGCCGATCCGCTGCCGTGCTTTCTGGACATCCAGGCCGGCGCCGGCGGTACGGAAGCGTGCGACTGGGCCAGCATGCTGCTGCGCCAGTACCTGAAATATGCCGAGCGCAAGGGTTTTAAAACCACCGTCGAGGACGAGTCGCCCGGCGACACGGCCGGCATCAAGGGCGCCACCATCAAGATCGAGGGCGAATACGCCTTTGGCCTGCTGCGCACCGAAACCGGCGTGCACCGGCTGGTGCGCAAGTCGCCGTTCGACTCGTCCGGCGGGCGCCACACCTCGTTTGCCTCGGTGTTCGTCTATCCCGAGATCGACGACTCGATCGAGATCGACATCAACCCGTCCGATGTGCGTACCGACACCTTCCGCGCGTCCGGCGCGGGCGGCCAGCACATCAACAAGACCGACTCGGCCGTGCGCCTGACGCACTTGCCCACCGGCATCGTCGTGCAGTGCCAGGACGGACGCAGCCAGCACAGCAACCGCGACGTAGCCTGGAAGCGCCTGCGCTCGCGCCTGTACGATTTCGAGTTGCGCAAGCAGCAGGAAGCGCAGCAAAAGCTCGAAGACACCAAGACCGATGTGGGCTGGGGCCACCAGATCCGCAGCTATGTGCTGGACAACAGCCGCATCAAGGACTTGCGCACCAACGTCGAAGTCTCGGCCACCCAGAAGGTGCTCGACGGCGACCTGGATGTCTTCATCGAGGCTTCCCTGAAGCAGGGCGTCTAAAAAAAGCAGCGGCTGCGGCCGTTGCTGTCAGTTTTTCAAAAATAAGTGAGGAAGCCAGCCATGCTGCAAATGATTGATGACCGAGGAACTGGACCGGGCGCTGCCGTGGTCATCAACCGCGCCGACTACATCGCCCCGGCCTACTGGATCGACACGGTGGACCTGTGCTTTGACCTGGACCCGGCCAAGACCCGCGTGCTCAACAAGATGCAGCTGCGCCGCAACCCGGACGTTGCACCCCAGCCGCTGCGGCTGGACGGCGAGGAGCTGAACCTGGCACGCGTGCTGGTCAACGGCCAGGGCACCTCGTTCAAGATGGACGGCAACCAGCTCATCCTGGACAACCTGCCCGACGCGTTCGAGCTGGAAATCTTCACCACCACCTGCCCGGCCAAGAACACCAAGCTGATGGGCCTGTACGTCAGCAACGACTCCTTCTTTACCCAGTGCGAAGCCGAGGGCTTCAGGCGCATCACCTATTTCCTGGACCGCCCGGACGTGATGGCCAGCTACACCGTCACCCTGCGCGCCGACAAGGCCAAATACCCGGTGCTGCTGTCCAACGGCAACCTGGTGGCGCACGGCGCGCTCGAAGACGGCCCCAACGGCGCTCGGCATTTTGCCAAATGGGTCGATCCGCACAGGAAGCCCAGCTATCTGTTCGCGCTGGTGGCCGGCCAGCTGGTGGCGCGTGAGCAGCGTATCACCACGCGCTCGGGCCAGGACCATGTGCTGCAGGTCTATGTACGCCCCGGCGACCTGGACAAGACAGAGCACGCCATGGTCTCGCTGATGCATTCCGTCGCCTGGGACGAGGCGCGTTTTGGCCTGCCGCTGGACCTGGAGCGCTTCATGATCGTCGCCACCAGCGACTTCAACATGGGCGCGATGGAAAACAAGGGCCTGAACATCTTCAACACAAAATATGTGCTGGCCAACCAGGCAACGGCCACGGACACTGATTTCTCCAACATCGAAAGCGTCGTCGGCCACGAGTATTTTCATAACTGGACCGGCAACCGCATCACCTGCCGCGACTGGTTCCAGCTCAGCCTCAAGGAAGGCCTGACGGTGTTCCGCGATCAGGAGTTCTCGCAGGACCTGTGCTTTGAAGCTTCGGCCAGGGCCGTCAAGCGGATTGAAGACGTGCGCGTGCTGCGCACCGCCCAGTTCCCGGAAGACGCCGGCCCGATGGCGCACCCGGTGCGGCCCGACAGCTATATCGAGATCAGCAACTTCTACACCGTCACCATCTACGAAAAAGGCGCCGAAGTCGTTCGCATGATGCAGACGCTGGTCGGGCGCGACGGCTTTGCCAAGGGCATGACGCTGTACTTCGCGCGCCACGACGCCCAAGCCGTGACCTGCGACGATTTTGCGCAGGCCATTGCCGACGCCAACCCGCTGTCCGATCTGGCGCGCCTGCTGCCCCAGTTCAAGCGCTGGTATGCCCAGGCCGGCACGCCACGGGTGGAAGCCCAGGGCGCCTACGACGCAGCCGCCCGCAGCTACACCCTGACGCTGTCGCAAACCTGCTGGCCCACGCCCGGCCAGTATGACAAGCAGCCCTTTGTCATTCCGGTGGGCCTGGGCCTCCTGGACGCGGCAGGCAATGACATGGCGCTGCAGCTCGAAGGCGAAACCGCCGCTGCAACTGCCGCTGCAACTGCCGCGACAACCGCCGCCGAAACTACTTTGACAACTCCCGCGACAACCACTGCCACAGCTGCCGCCCAGTCCGCCAACCGAACGCTGGTGCTGACGCAGGAAAGCCAGACCTTCACTTTCGTCAATATCGACAGTGAGCCGGTGCCCTCCATCCTGCGCGGCTTCAGCGCGCCCGTCGTGCTGGAGTTCGACTACACCGATGCCCAGTTGCTGCACCTCTTGGCGCACGACAGCGACCCCTTCAACCGCTGGGAAGCCGGCCAACGCCTGGCCGTCAACCGCGCTGTCGCCGCCATCCAGTCCGACGCGCCCATCGCCGCCGTGCTGGACGCCGCCTATCTGAACGCCATGCGCGAGGTGCTGCACCACCCCACGCTGGACGCCGCTTTCAAGGAGCTCGTCCTCACCCTGCCCTCGGAAACCTATCTGGCCGAGCAGCTCGACGTGGTGGACCCCCAGCGCATCCACGCGGTGCGCGAAGCCATGCGCCAGCAGCTCGCCACCGAGCTGAAAGCCGACTGGGAAGCCGCGTATGCCGCCAACCACGACACCGGCGCCTACCAGCCCGACCCGGTTTCCAGCGGCCGGCGCGCCCTGGCCGGCATGGCGCTCACTTTCCTGTGCCTGGCCGCCCAGGCCAGCGGCGACACGGTCTGGCCGGGCAAGACGCTGCAGCGCTTCAAGGATGCGGGCAACATGACCGACCGCTTCAACGCTCTAGCCGCCCTGGTCTCCAGCGGCCACCCGCTGGCCGGCCACGCCCTGGGCCTGTTCCACGCCCTGTTCAAGGACGAGGCGCTGGTCATCGACAAATGGTTCAGCCTGCAGACCAGCGCGCCCGACCGCCACGGCAACACCCTGCCGGCCGTCAGGCAGCTGATGAAGCATGCCGACTTCAGCCTGAAGAATCCGAACCGCGCCCGCAGCGTGATCAGCACCTTCTGCGCCAACCCGGCCGCCTTCCACCGCCCGGACGCCGCCGGCTATGTGTTCTGGCGCGAGCAGGTCATTGCGCTGGACGCCATCAACCCGCAGGTCGCCGCCCGCCTGGCGCGCGCGCTGGACCGCTGGAGCAAGCTGGCCGAGCCCTACCGCAGCGCCGCCCGCGAGCAGATCGCCCTGGTCGCCGCCAGAACTGACCTGAGCAAGGACACGCTCGAAGTGATCACCCGCGCCCTGGGCCATTGAACCGACTCAAGCCCGCCGGCACCCTTTATTGAGTTTTCGCAATCGACGACATGGTTTTCCTGCGGGAACTCCCGTCGTCTTGGCCGAAAACTTCAATAGGATGTGGTTCAAAACAGTTTTCCTTGTCCGCACGAATGCGTGAATCACGTAGGTTTCATGCCCGCACAAGCAGGCATGGCGAGCAGACAAAGAACACCGGCCGCATCCTTGACTTATCAACTGACTGGAGTTTTCCTGTGACCAAAAGAATTTCCCTGACCCGCTACCTGGTTGAACAGCAACGCCTTGAAGGCCATATTCCGCCCGAGCTGCGCCTCCTGATCGAAGTCGTGGCGCGTGCCTGCAAGCGCATCAGCCAGGCCGTGAACAAAGGCGCGCTTGGCGACGTGATGGGCAGCGCCGAGAGCGAGAACGTGCAGGGCGAGATTCAAAAGAAGCTCGACATCATCGCCAACGAAGTGCTGATCGAGGCCAACGAGTGGGGCGGCCACCTGGCGGCCATGGCCTCGGAAGAGATGGAAGGCATTTATGTCGTCCCGAATCGCTACCCGCAAGGCGAATACCTCCTGATGTTCGACCCGCTCGACGGCTCCAGCAACATCGACGTCAATGTGAGCATCGGCACCATTTTCAGCGTGCTCAAAAAGTCCGAAGCCAGCCCCGGCGTTGAGGAAAGCGACTTCCTGCAGGCCGGCAACCAGCAGGTTGCCGCCGGTTATTGCGTCTATGGCCCGCAGACCACGCTGGTGCTGACAGTGGGCGACGGCGTGGCGATGTTCACCCTGGACCGCGAGCAGGGTTCGTTCGTGCTGACCGAGGAAAACGTGCAAATTCCGGCTGATACCCAGGAATTCGCCATCAACATGAGCAACATGCGCCACTGGGATGAGCCGGTCAGGCGCTACATCGACGAATGCCTGCAAGGCAAGGAAGGCCCGCGCGGCAAGAATTTCAACATGCGCTGGATTGCCTCCATGGTGGCCGACGTGCATCGCATCTTGTGCCGGGGCGGCGTTTTCATGTACCCGTGGGACAAGCGCGAGCCGGAAAAAGCCGGCAAGCTGCGCCTGATGTACGAAGCCAACCCGATGAGCTGGCTGATTGAGCAGGCCGGCGGCGCCGCCACCAACGGGCGCCAGCGCATCCTGGACATAGCACCCACCAAGCTGCACGAGCGCGTCAGCGTGATTCTGGGCTCGAAAAATGAAGTCGAGCGGGTAACTGGCTACCACTCCACGCTATAATTGCGAGCTTAAGCCGGTGTAGCTCAGTCGGTAGAGCAGCTCATTCGTAATGAGAAGGTCGGGTGTTCGATTCATCTCTCCGGCACCAGAATAGACAAAGGTTCATTGCTATGAAAATAGCAATGAGCTTTTTTCTTTTGGAACTTGCAGATCATCTGTAGGCGACTTGCTCGACTACAGTGTTCACACCAAAAAATAGCCCGCACACGGCGTGCTTATTCCTCAATAGCTCAGTTGGTAGAGCGCCGGACTGTTAATCCGTAGGTCCCTGGTTCGAGCCCAGGTTGAGGAGCCATCCCCCTTCCCCAACACCCGCAGGCAGCGGCGCAGACCAGCGTCAGCCGCTGGCTTCAGCGCTTTAACCCGTCATGCAATGCCACCAGCGCCTGCGTCAGCTTGTGGCCCGGGTCCAAATAGATCATCGGCAATGACTGCTCATGGGATTCGCGAATCTTCACCGAAGACGGCAGATAGGGCGCCAGCACCGGCAGCCCTTCGGCGATCAGTTCGTTGACCATGCGCTGGGGCAGGTTGGCACGCGGCTGGAACTGGTTGACGACGATGCCCTCCACCTGCAGCTCGGGGTTGTGGTCGGCGCGGATTTCCTGGACGTTTTCCAGCAGGCTGTACAGCGCCTTGCGCGAAAAATCATCGCAGTCAAACGGAATCAGGCAGCTGCGCGCCGCGATCAGCGCCGAGCGAGTGTAGAAATTGAGCGCTGGCGGCGTGTCGATGTAGATGCGGTCATAGTCGGTGGCCAGTTGCTGCAGGGCTTCGCGCAGCTTGTAGATCTTGTGGCGCGATTCGAGCTTGGCCTGCAGTTCATTGAGCTCCGGATGGGACGGCATCAGGTCCAGATTCTCGTGCGGCGTGGCGACGATAAAGTCGCCGGGCGGCACCGTGCGCAGGCTGAAACTCAGGGTGTTCTCAAAAAAACCGGCCACGCTGGGCTGGCCCGGCGCGGGCGCCACGCCCATCAGGTAAGCGCTGGAGTTGCCCTGCGGGTCCAGGTCGATGACCAGCGTGCGCAGGCCCTGGCTGGCGCTGATGGCGGCGAGGTTGCAGGTGATGGTGGACTTGCCCACTCCCCCTTTTTGGTTGAAAACGACGCGCGGCATGACTACCTTCCTTGTGCTGCAGGGTTGATCCCGGTTGAGATGCTGATTGTGCCTTTTCTCCAGCCATGCCATGGATGGATTCAATCCGCCGGATAACTGCAGGCATCAAGCCCTCAGGTGGCATCGCCGCCCCTGATGCAGACATGCATAGGCAGACCAGCAACACTGCAGCGCCGCCAGCCAGGGCGGCCCCGGCGTGGGGGCCGGGGGCCGCTCAAAAAAGACTTTCTCGACCCCACCGTCTGGTGGTCTGCACGCCTGAGGGACCGAGCAGCTACCGCCGCGATTGAGTGATCAGCGCTCGTCGAAGCTGACCACCACCCGCTCGCTGGTGGGCCGGGCCTGGCAGCTCAGCACAAAGCCCTGTTTCATTTCCCACGGCTCCAGGGAGAAATTCTTGTCCATGGCCACGGTCCCTTCCATCACCTTGGCGCGGCAGGTGCAGCACACGCCGCCCTTGCAGGAAAAGGGCAAATCCAGACCGGCGTTGAGCGCCACGTCCAGAATGCGCTCGTCGGCGGCCATCTGGATGTCGTGGCGCTTGCCGTCCACCACGATGGTGATGGAAGTCTGGCGGGCCGTATGAATAACGGGCTTTTCGCCGGCCGAGGACGGGTTGACCAGCGGCGCGGCGGCGGTGAAGCGCTCGGTATAGACGCGGCTGGCCGGGACGCCCGCTTCGAGCAGGGCTTTTTCGGTGGACTCGATCATGCCCTCGGGGCCGCAGATGAACACCTCGTCCATGCTGGCCACCGGCAGGAAAGCTGCAATGATCCCCTGCACCTTGGCTGCGTCGATGCGCCCTTGCAGCAGATCCACTTCCTGCGCCTGGCTGGACAGGATGTGGATCAAGGTCAGGCGATCGAGATAGCGGTCTTTCAGATCCTGCAGCGCTTCGTTGAACATCACGCTGGACATGCGGCGGTTGCCCAGGATCAGGGTGAATTTGGATTCCGGCTGCTCTTCGAGCGTGCTGGCGGCAATCGACAAAATGGGCGTGATGCCCGAGCCGGCGGCAAAGCCCACGCGGTGAATGGCGCGCGCCTTGCGCACGGTGAAACGCCCGTCGGGCGACATCACGCTGAGCTTGTCGCCGGCCTTGAGCGAGGCGGCTGCCCAGTTGGAGAACAGCCCGCCCTGCACCGGACGGATGCCGATTTCCAGCTCGCCCGCAGCGGCCAGGCGGCTGCGCGGGCTGCTGATGGAATAGCTGCGGCGCACTTCCTCGCCGTTGACGCTGGCGCGCAGCGTCAGGTACTGGCCGGGCTCGAAATTGAAAGCGTCGCGGGCGGCGAGCGGAATGTCAAACGTGACTGCCACGGAGCCGGCCGCTTCGGGGTTGACGCGCTTGACGGTGAGTTCTTGAAAGCGGGGTGTGGACATGGGGTGAATTTCCGGGTGAGAACCAGTGCTGCGTCAAGCGCAAAGTGTGGCGATGCCTGTCTGTGCAGAGAGCCGGCTTGAGACGCTTGACATGACACTAGTAAGGCTTGAAGTAATCAAAAGGTTCGAGGCAGTCCAGGCATTTGTAGAGCGCTTTGCAGGCGGTGGAGCCGAAATGCGAGATTTGCGTGGTGTTGCCGGAGCCGCACTGCGGGCAGGGCACCGTCAGGCGCGGGCCGCTCATCTTTTCGGAGGCGAACTGCACGATGCTGCTAGCCGGCGCGCCGTGGCCGCAGGCGCCGGGCGCGGCGTGGACCGGCGGGGCGATGCCGTAGGCGCGCAGTTTCTCGCGCGCCTCGGGCGTCATCCAGTCGGTGGACCAGGCCGGAGCGAGCAGCGTGAGCACGCGGGCCGCGACGCCGGCCTGGGCCAGCGCAGCTTTCACGTCGTCCTCCATCTGGCCCATGGCCGGGCAGCCGCTGTAGGTGGGGGTGATGACAACCTCCAGCCCTTGCGCGCCGTCGCGCACCGCCCGCAGGATGCCCATCTCGCGCAGCGAGACCACCGGGATTTCTGGGTCGGTCACGGCTTCGAGCAGCGCCCACACCGCCTGGTGCGGCTCGCCCGGCAGTTTTTCGGCAATCGGGCCGCTGGGCAGGCGAGGCCGGCTCGGCGCTGGTGTCGTGTCAGGCGCCTGCAGCCGCTGCCCTGCAGAGGCAGGCCCGGCGACAATGGACGCTTGATGCGGCACGGGCATGGTGCTCACCACACACCTTGCGGGTGGGCTCGGGCCAGGCTCTGCATCTCGGCCAGCACAAAGCCCAGATGCTCGGAATGCAGGCCCAGCTTGCCGGTGCTGATGTAGCCGCCGGCGGCCGGACGCTTGAGCGTGGCCTCGGCCAGCGCCTCGTCCAGGTAGGTGTTGAAGACCTTCTGCAGGCTGCTGATGTCGATGCCCACGCCGGCTGCCGCAGCCGCGCTTTCCATGTCGCTCGCGCTCCAGAACTCCTGCACATAGGGCAGAAAATGGTCCAGCGCCTTTTGCGTGCGGGCGTGCGATTCTTCCGTGCCGTCGCCCAGGCGCATCAGCCAGTCGCGCGAATGGCGCAAGTGATAACGCGCTTCCTTGAGCGACTTGGCCGCAATCGCCGCCAGTTGCGCGTCCCTGGACGCCTGCAACTGCTCCCACAGCAGCACCATCAGCGTGCTGTAGAGAAAATTGCGCACGATGGTGGCGGCGTAGTCGCGGTCATTGGCGGCGGTCGGCGCCATGGCCGTGCTGTGCGGCAGCTCCAGCAGCGTGTAGTTCAAGAAGTCAGGCACGTCGCGGAAATACGCCAGGCCGTTCTCAGTGCTGCCGTCGTTTTTCAGCGCGGCGACGTGCTGGTAGAGCAGCCGGGCCTGGCCGATCAGGTCCAGGCTCATGTTGCCCAGGGCCAGGTCTTCTTCCAGGATGGGGCCGTGGCCGCACCACTCGGCATTGCGCTGGCCCAGGATCAAGGCGTTGTCGGCCAGGTGCAGCAGGTAGTCGAGGTGCGGCGCCATCACATGTGCCCCACTTCTTCAGGGATTTGGTAAAAGGTCGGGTGGCGGTAGATCTTGTCGGCGGCCGGCTCGAACAGCGCGTCCTTGTCGTCCGGGGCGCTGGCGGTGATGCTGGCCGAGGGCAGCACCCAGATGCTCACGCCTTCCTGGCGCCGGGTGTACACGTCGCGCGCCATCTGCAGCGCCTGCTGGGCGTCGGAGGCGTGCAGGCTGCCGCAGTGCTTGTGCTCCAGGCCCTGCTTGCTGCGAATGAAAACTTCCCACAGCGGCCATTCCTTCAGCGCGGCGGGGGTGGTGTTGGGCGTGGCGGTCATGCGGCATCCTTGAGGGTTTTGGTTTGCTGTTTGCGGGCGTAGGCCTGGGCGGCGTCGCGCACCCACTGGCCGTCGTTGTGCGCCTTGACGCGGGTGGCCAGGCGCTCCTTGTTGCACGGGCCGTTGCCGTTGACGGTGGCCCAGAACTCGTCCCAGTCGATCTGGCCGTAGTCGTGGTGCTGGCGCTCCTCGTTCCATTTGAGATCCGGGTCGGGCAGCGTCACGCCCAGCACCCTAGCTTGCGGCACGGTGGCGTCAATGAATTTCTGGCGCAGGTCGTCGTTGGAGATGCGCTTGATGCCCCAGCGCATGCCCTGCGCGCTGTGCGGGCTGTCGGCGTCGGGCGGTCCGAACATCGCCAGGCATTTCCACCACCAGCGGTTCACGGCGTCCTGCACCATGGCTTTTTGCGCGTCGGTGCCGGTCATCATCACCAGCAGCGCCTCGTAGCCCTGGCGCTGATGAAAAGATTCCTCCTTGCACACGCGCACCATGGCTCTGGCATAAGGGCCGTAGCTGCAGCGGCACAGCGGGATCTGGTTGCTGATGGCCGCGCCATCGACGAGCCAGCCGATCACGCCGACATCAGCCCAGTTCAGCGTCGGGTAATTGAAGATGGAACTGTATTTGGCTTTGCCGCTGTGCAGGCCCTCTAACAGCTGGTCGCGGCTGGTGCCCAGGGTTTCGGCGGCGCTGTAGAGATACAGGCCGTGGCCGCCCTCGTCCTGCACCTTGGCAATCAAAATAGCTTTGCGCTTGAGGCTGGGCGCGCGGCTGATCCAGTTGCCCTCGGGCAGCATGCCGACGATCTCGCTGTGCGCGTGCTGGCTGATCTGGCGAATCAGCGTTTTTCTATACGCATCGGGCATCCAGTCCTGCGGCTCGATGCGGCCGTCGGCGTCGATGCGCTCGTTGAAGCGCGCCATGGCTTCGGGGTTTTCTGGCGCCCCGGCCGGGGCGACGGACTTGAGTCCGGCGCCATCCTGGACATTGAAGGATTGGGTGTACATGGTGATGGGTCTCCTGGGGTGGTGAGAGCTGAAGGTCAAGCCGACAGGTCAGGCTGGAAGGTCAGGCCGGCGTCCATATCGCAAACTTGGCTTGGCATTTTTCGGGATCGCTTGGCATGTGGGTTCGGGCTCAGGACAACCAGGCCGGCAGGCGCTTTTCCAGGAAAGCGCTGATACCGTTTTTCGCCTCATCCGTGGCGCGCTGACGGGCGATGCGCTGGGCGGTTTCCTCGATCAGGTCCTCGTCCACCGGCCGGCCGGTGATGGAGGCGATCAGTTCCTTGGCGGCAATCTGCGCCTGCGGGCCGCCGGCTGTCAGCGCCTGGGCCAGTTCGGCAATTGCGGCGTCGAGGTCCTGCGCCGGCAGCACCTCGCTGACCAGGCCGATGGCCTGGGCGCGCTTGGCAGAGATGCGCTCGGCGCTCTGGAAATAGCGCAGCGCGTGGCGCGGCCCGATGGCGCGCAGCACATACGGGCTGATGACAGAAGGGATGATGCCGAATTTCACCTCGGACGTCGAAAAATTGGCATCGTCCGTCGCCAGCGCGATGTCGCAGGCGGCCGCCAGTCCGGTGCCGCCACCCAGCGCCAGGCCCTGCACGCGGGCGATGGTCGGCTTGGATAGGGTGGAGAGCCGGCGCAGCATCGCGGCAAAGCGGCGTGCATCCTGGAGGTTGTTTTCCTGGCTGCCGGTTGAAGCACGCTTCATCCAGTTCAGGTCCGCCCCGGCGGAAAAGTGGCGGCCCCGCCCGGCCAGTACCACCACGCGCACCTGCGGGTCGGCGTCCAGCGCTTCGCAGGCCCGGCTCAGTTCATCGATCAGCGTTTCATCGAAGGCGTTGAACACCTCCGGGCGGTTCATCCAGATCGTGGCCACCTGGGCGGCGCGCTCGATCTGCAAGGTGGCGTAATGGGCTGTCATGGTCAAAGGCCTGCTGTGTGCGAGTTCAGAGAGTTTTGTTCGGAAAGCATCCGGTTTTGTTCGGAAGGCATGCGCGCCGGCCAGATGCACCGGCCAGGCCCGCAGGCACGTCCGCTTACTGGGCGATGGTCCAGTCGCCGTTCTTGATCTCCAGCATGCGGAAAGCCGACAGGTCCATGCCCATGTGGTCAGTAGGCGACATGTTGACCATGCCGCCGGTGCCGATATAGCCCTTGGTCGCTTCAATCGCATCGCGCACCTTGGCCTTGTCGGTGCCGCCGGCGCGTTTAAATGCGTCCACCGCCAGCATCAGGCCGTCATAGGCATGGCCGCCGAACGAGGACACATCGGTTTTCCAGCGTTCAGTGAAAGCCTTGGAGTACGCCACGACGATGGGTTTTTGCGGATCGGTGGCCGCCAGCTTGCCCGCCACCAGCAGCGCGGCGGCCGGCAGGCGAACGCCTTCGGCGGCCGGACCGGCGAGCTTGATGAACTCTTCCGAAGCCACGCCGTGGGCGTGGTACAGCGGCAAATTGATGCCCAGCTGCTTGTAGTTCTTGGTGACAATCGCCGGGCCTTGCCCCAGGCCGAAGATGAACACCGCCTGCACGCCGGCGGTGTTCTTGATCTTGGTCAGCTGAGGGCTCATGTCGGTGTCCTTGGGGCCGTAGCTTTCATTGGCCACCAGCGTGATGCCGTATTTGGCCGCGACTCCCTCGGTTTCCTTCTTGCCCGACTGGCCGAAGCCGCTGGTTTCCGACAGCAGCGCCACCTTGGTCAGGCCGCGCTTTTTCATGTCTTCAAAAACCTTTTCAGCGGCCATGCGGTCGGTGTGCGGGGTCTTGAAGACGAATTTCTTCACCGGCTCCACGATTACCACCGCGCCCGCCAGCGAAATGAAGGGCACGCCGGCGCGCTCGACCAGCGGGGCCATCGACATGGTCGAGCCCGTCGTGGTGCCGCCGACAAAGATGTCTACCTTGTCGTCGTCGATCAATCGCTTGGCAAAGCCATTGGCCTTGTTGGCGTCGCTGCCGTCGTCGTAGTGAACCAGCTGCAGTTGGCGGCCGAGAACGCCGCCTTTCTTGTTGATGTCCTCGACATACATCTGCAGGGTTTTGAGTTCCGGGTCGCCCAGGAAGGCGGCCGGGCCGGTCACTGAAAGCACAGAGCCGATCTTGATCGGCTCGGCGGCCATGGCGCTCAAGGCGCCAAACGCCAGCGCGGCGCCGAGAATGATTTTTTTCGTGGTGGATTTCATGGGATTTGTCTCCGGGTTGTTCAATCAAACGCGTTCAATGATCAGGGCGATGCCCTGGCCGACACCGATGCACATCGTGCAAAGCGCATAGCGCCCGCCACGCCGTGCCAGTTCATAGCTGGCGGTGGTCACCAGCCGGGCGCCGCTCATGCCCAGCGGATGGCCCATGGCAATCGCGCCGCCGTTGGGATTCACCCGCTCTTCATCGTCGGCCAGCCCGAGGTCGCGCAGCACCGCCAGGCCCTGGGCGGCAAACGCCTCGTTCAACTCGATCACGTCCATCTGCGCCAGCGTGAGGCCGGCCTGGGCCAGCACCTTGCGCACCGCAGGCGCCGGACCAAAACCCATGATGCGCGGGGCCACGCCAGCCGTGGCCATGGCAACGATGCGCGCTTTGGGCGTCAAGCCGTGGGCTTTGGCGGCGGTTTCGGAAGCAATTAACAACGCGCAGGCGCCGTCATTGACGCCCGAGGCATTGCCGGCGGTCACTGTCAGTTCCGGGCCGTTCACACCTTTGAGCTTGGCCAGCATCTCCAGCGTGGTTTCCGGGCGCGGGTGCTCGTCGGTGTTGAAGACGATGGGTTCGCCCTTCTTGCGCGCAATCACCACCGCCACGATCTCGTCGGCAAAGCGCCCTGCCTCCTGCGCTGCGGCCCAGCGCTGCTGCGAGCGCAGCGCAAAGGCATCCTGGTCAGCGCGCGAAATGTTGAATTCCTGCGCCACGTTATCGGCCGTCTGCGGCATCGAATGCGTGTCGTAGAGTTTCTTCATCAAGGGGTTGGTGAAGCGCCAGCCGATCGTCGTGTCGTAGATCGCCGCGTTGCGCGAGTAGGCGCTGTCGGCCTTGCCCATCACGAAAGGCGCGCGCGACATGCTTTCCACGCCGCCAGCAATCATCAATTCAGTCTCGCCGGACTTGATGGAACGGGCGGCCAGACCGACAGCGTCCATGCCGGAGCCGCACAGCCGGTTGATCGTCGTGCCTGGCACTTCGATCGGCAATCCTGCGAGCAGCCCCGACATGCGGGCGACGTTGCGGTTGTCCTCGCCGGCCTGGTTCGCGCAGCCGTAGAGGATGTCGTCCACTTGCGTCCAGTCCACTTCCGTATTGCGCTGCATAAGGGCCTTGAGCGGCATGGCGCCCAGGTCGTCGGGACGCACGCTGGCGAGCGTGCCGCCGTAGCGCCCGATGGGGGTGCGGATGGCGTCGCAGATAAAGGCTTCAGTCATTGATATGCTCACTTTTGTTTCGGACGTTCGTCGATGACGCGGCGGGCCTTGCCGGTCAGCGTGCGCGGAATGGTGTCAAAACCCATCACGCTGATGCGGGTGGAAACGCCCACATTGGTCTTGATGCGGTGCTGCAGCTCCTTGCCGATGGCGGCCACCGCGTCCGCGCTCAGGTCGCTGGAGAGTTCGCGCTGGACTTCGCAGCGCACCTCCACCGTGTCCAGATGGCCGTCGCGGGCGAGAAAAACCTGGTAGTTGCCGCTCAGGCGCTTGTCGCGCAGGATCTGCTCCTCGATCTGGCTGGGAAAAACATTGACGCCGCGCACGATCAGCATGTCGTCCGAGCGCCCGGTGATCTTGCCCATGCGCCTAAAAGACCGCGAGGTGGGCGCGAGCAGCTGCGTCAAATCGCGCGTGCGGTAGCGGATGACCGGAAACGCCTGCTTGGTCAGCGAGGTGAACACCAGCTCGCCGGGCGAGCCGTCGGGCAGCACCTCGCCGGTGTCGGGGTCGATGATCTCGGGGTAGAAATGGTCTTCCCAGATGACCGGGCCGTCTTTGCTCTCGATGCACTCGCAGGCCACGCCCGGCCCCATGACCTCGGTCAGGCCATAGATGTCGATGGCGTCGATGCCGAGTTTTCGCTCAATCTCGGCGCGCATGCCCTCGCCCCAGGGTTCAGCGCCAAAGATGCCGACTTTCAGAGGAATCTGATCCGGCGTGATGCCCAGGCGCTCGAATTCCTCGGCAATCACGAGTGAATAAGACGGTGTGACCATGATGATTTCAGGTTTGAAATCCATGATCTGCTGGACCTGCTTTTCGGTCTGGCCGCCCGACATCGGCACCACGGTGCAGCCGGCGCGCTCGGCCCCGTAGTGCGCGCCCAGGCCGCCGGTGAACATGCCGTAGCCATAGGCCACATGCACCATGTCACCGGGCCGCCCGCCGGCGGCGCGGATCGAACGGGCCATCAGATTCGCCCAATTATTGATGTCGTCCAGCGTGTAGCCGACAACGATGGATTTTCCGGTGGTGCCCGACGAGGCGTGCAGGCGGGCCACTTTCTCGCGCGGCACGGCGAACAGGCCGAAGGGGTAGTTGTCGCGCAGGTCGGTCTTGACCATGAACGGGAATTTGGCCAGATCGGCCAGGGTCTTGAGGTCGTCGGGATGCACGCCCTTGGCGTCGAAGGCGTGGCGGTGGTGCGGCACGTTGTCGTAGGCGTGCTGGAGGGACCACTTCAGGCGCTCCAGCTGGAGCGCGGCGATTTCATCGCGGCTGGCGGTTTCGATCGGCTCCAGGTCGCCGGGCCGGGGTTGCTTGACGGGCATGCTTGTCTCCTGTGCGTTTGAAACGCTGGTTATTTTTTCGGTTGGTCATGATCAGCCTGCTGCAGCCCGGCGATCACCTCGCCGGCAATGCGCCGGGATTTGCCCCGGAACAGGGCAATGGCTTGGCCGGCCGCCGTGCGCACGGTGATGTCATAGACGCCGCTGCGCCCGGCCAGCGCCTGCTCGACGGCCTCGGCTTCGAGCGTGTCGTTTTCCTTGGCCGGGGCGAGAAAATCGATCTGGCAGGCCGAGGCCACCGTGTTGTGGTTGTAGCTGTTGCACGCATAGGCAAAAGCGGTGTCGGCCAGGGTGAAGATCATCCCGCCGTGGCAGATATGGTGGCCGTTGACCATGTCGGCGCGCACCGGCATTGCCAGTTTGGCGTAGCCGGGTTTGACATCGAGGATGCGCATGTCCAGTGCCTGGGCCGCGCGGTCACGCGCCCACATTGCAGCGGCGGTGGCCTGGGCCAGGGCTTGCGCCTGTTCGTCAGTCATCGCCTGTTTATGCATGGCTTGTTTGCTGTTAGCTGGCTGTGCGGTGTTGGCCGTGGCCTGTTGGCTGCTCATCGTCATTCGCCCGTGAAACGCGGTGCGCGCTTTTCCATGAAAGCGGCCACGCCTTCGGCATAGTCCGGGCTCCAGCCGAGTTCGCGCATGAAGCCGCCCTCCATGGACAGTTGCTGCTCCAGCGTGTGCGTCGGCGCGGCGTGCATGGCCTGTCGCGTGCGCACCAGAGCCTTGGTGGGCATGGTGGCGAGCTGGGCAGCGAGCTTGTCCACGCTGGCGGCCAGTTCGGCGTCCTCGACGACTTGCCAGATCAGGCCCCATTCGGCGGCCTTTTCGGCGGGCAATTTATCGGCCAGCATCGCCAGGCCCATGGCGCGGGCCATGCCGATACGCTGGGGCAGGAACCAGGTGCTGCCGGTGTCAGGCACCAGGCCGATCTTGCTGAAGGCCTGCAGGAAAGACGCCGATTTGCCGGCAATCACCAGATCGCACGCCAGCGCCACGCTGGCGCCCGCGCCGGCGGCAATGCCGTTGACCGCTGCAATCGTGGGCACGCGCAGGTTCTGCAGGCGCAGCACCAGCGGTTTGTAATTCGTTTCAACGACATTGCCGATGTCCGGCGCCGGCTGGCCGGGCACCATGGCCATGGCCGGATCGCCCAGGTCCTGGCCGGCGCAAAACGCCCGGCCCGCGCCGGTGAGCACCAGCACGCGGATGCTTTTGTCGCCTTGCACATGGTCCAGCGCGGTGCGCAGCTCGGCATGCATGGCGCCGGTGAAGCTGTTGAGCTTGTCGGGGCGATTGAGCGTCAGGCGGGCAATGCCACCTTCGACATCAAAGCGGATGTTTTCAAAATTCATGCTTGTCCTTGGATTCAGAGGATTCAGAGGGTGCAGGGCTTCAGACGTGGCGGCGGCGCTGCACCACGCGAAAACGGTTCGCGACAAAAGCCGAATCGGCATACGAGGCGTTGGCCGACGGGTTGCCGCCGGTGCCGTGGTAGTCGGAAAACGCCGAGGACTGGTTCACATACACATTGCTGGTCAGGTTGATCGACAGGGCCACCTTGGTGCGCCAGGTGGCAGAGGTCATCGCGTCGATCACTTCGTCCCGTGTCGAATACACGCCAACGGTCAGCGCGCCGTGGGTGCCGACGATGCGCTCGGACAGGGCCACGCCCGCCGCCGTGTCAGCCACCTTGACAATGAAACTGATCGGGCCGAAGCGCTCTTCCATGTAGGCCTTTTCGTCGGCCGCGTCGCAGGCCAGCAGGACGGGCGTGCGGACCTCGGCATTCGGGAACTCGGGATTGGTGAGCTTTTGGGAAGCCAGCACCACCCGGCCCAGCGCACCGCCGTTGGCTTCTTCAATCCGCCCCAGCGTGTCGGCCGACTGGATCGCGCCCAGCACGGCGTGCGCCACTTCAGGCTTGCTCAGGAAACGCTCGACGGCCTGCGCCAGATCGGCGCAGAACTCGTCATAGCTCTTGTGGCCGACATCGGTGTCAATGCCGCCGGCCGGCACCAGAATCGCCTGCGACGTGGTGCACATCTGGCCCGAGTACAGCGACAGCGTGAACGCCAGGTTGCCCAGCATGGCCTTGTACGCGTCGGTGGAGTCGATGACGATGTTGTTGACACCCGCCAGTTCGGCATAGACCTGCGCCTGGCGGCAGTTGTCGATCAGCCACTGGCCGAACACATTGCTGCCGGTGAAGTCAATGGATTTGACGGCCGGGTGCGTGACCAGCTGCTGGGTGGTTTCGCGCTTGGCGGCCACGCACAGCGTGACCAGGTTGGGATCGATGCCGTTTTCACTGAGCACCGCGCGCAGTGTGCGCACCGTGATGGCGGCGGGCAGGATGGCGTTGCTGTGCGGCTTGACAATCACCGCGTTGCCGGTGGCCAGCGCGGCAAACAGGCCCGGATAGGTGTTCCAGGTGGGGAAGGTGCCGCAGCCGACGACGACGCCGACGCCGCGCCCGACGACTTCAAAATTCTTCTGCATCACCAGCGGCGGGTTCTTGCCCTGGGGCTTTTCCCAGGTGGCTTGCGCCGGCACGAAGCTCTGCTCGCGCCAGGCGTAGGCGACGGCCTCCAGGCCCCGGTCCTGCGCATGGGGCGAGCCAGCTTGAAAAGCCATCATCCAGCCCTGGCCGGTGGTCATCATGACTGCATGGGCGATCTCGAAACTCTGCTGGTTCAGGCGCTGCAGCATCTCGATGCAGATGCCGGTGCGGCCCTCGGCGCCCACCTGCTGCCAGCCGGCCATGGCTTTTTCACCGGCGGCAATCAAGGCTTCCGCGTCGCACACCGGGTACTGCACGCCCAGCTCGGTGCCGTAAGGCGAGTGCTCGCCGCCGTGCCAGCCGCTCTGGCCCGGCTGGTTCAGCTCGAAGGGCTTGCCCAGGTGCGCTTCAAAAGCGCTTTTGCCGTCCTGCGGCGCGGTTTCACCGTAAACCTTCGGGCTGGGCATTTCGCTGAAAGCGGCCCAGTAGCCACGGGTCTGGATGGCCTGCACCGCAGCGTCCAGCAGCGGGCGGTGTTTCTCGAATTGGGGGTGCGTCATCAGTAAATCCTCAGGGTAGGCGTTCATGGGAGCGTGACAGGCGGAACGGCATGCCAGATGCCCAATGGTGATACAAAAAAACTCTACAGCTCAATTTATATGTGTCGCATTAAAGCGCGTCAATGAATATTACACCAAGCGTAATGAATTCCTGTAAATATTTTTTCTTCATAAATATCAATGAGTTACAAAATATTTTTCTAGAAATTCAGAGAAATTTCTCAAAAAATCAGGGTTTACCAGCATCCATAAACAGGCCTAAATCCATGGATATCCTGCGGACAAAGCACGGATTGCTGTAACGTATCTGCGTCTGGCGGACACTCAATGCCCGGCTTCCAGAACCGCCGGCCTCCAGCGGCGCGCCCAGGCAGGCAGGCAACTGAAAAACGCCCGCCTGCACCTCGCTAAGATCAACGCTTTTTTGCCTGCCTTATCCGGACTCTTCCCTTGACCTCTCCAAGCCAACAACGTCTTGACAGCTTTCGCCAGCAAAGCCACATCAAAGCGGGCTCACTCATCATTTCGGTGTTCGGCGATGCGGTGGTGCCGCGCGGCGGGCGCATCTGGCTGGGCAGCCTGATCCAGTTGCTCGAACCCCTGCAGATCAACGAGCGGCTGATCCGCACCTCGGTCTTTCGCCTGGCCAAGGAAGAATGGCTGCAGACCGAGCCGCACGGGCGGCGCAGCGACTACCTGCTCACCCGCACCGGCCAGCGGCGTTTCGAGGAAGCTTCGCGCCACATCTACGCCGCCCACCGCCAGGCCTGGGACCGGCGCTGGCGGCTGATCCTGGTGGTCGGCGAACTCGCGCCCAAAGAGCGCGAGCGCGTACGCCGCGCGCTGTTCTGGCAGGGTTTTGGCGTGCTGGGCGCCGATTGCTTTGTGCATCCGAATGCCGATCTGGGCGGCGCGCTGGACGCGCTGATGGCCGACGGCATGAGCGACCTGCTGGGCCGGCTCATGCCGATGCTGGCCGCGCAAGCCGGTTTTGACCTCACCGCCACGCATGATGACATGGTGAAAAAAGCCTGGAACCTGGCGCAACTGGCCAGCGCCTACGAGGGCTTCATCGATGCCTACCAGCCGATCCTCGAAGAGCTGCGGCTGCACGCGCAGCAGTCCATCGATGACCAGAGCGCTTTTCTGCTGCGCATCCTGCTGATCCACGACTACCGCCGGCTGCTGCTGCGTGACCCGGAACTGCCCGACGTACTGCTGCCACCCGACTGGTCCGGGCAGAAAGCGCGGCTGCTGTGCAGGGAGCTGTACCGGCGCCTGCTCGCGCCCTCCGAGCGCCACCTGGAGCAGCATTTGCAACTGGCCGACGGGACGACGCCCAAAGCGCTGCCCCTGCTCGGCGAGCGGTTCCAGAACGACGATCCGCTGGCCGACGCGGCGGCCTGAGCGCCGGGCTCTGGCAGTTGGCAGTTGGCGTTTGGCGTTTGAGACTGGCAAGACTGGCAAGACTGGCAAGACTGGCAAGACTGGCAAGACTGGCAAGACTGGCAAGACTGGCAAGACTGGCAAGACTGGCATTTTCCGGCCTGCCAGCCCCGCCGCATCGGTACTAGCCGCACATTCTCCTTACAATTGAAGAGATTTCTTATTCCGGAAATATTTCCTTAAAACGTAACTTAAAAAGATGTCCATGAGCGAGGAAAAAGAAAGCCAGCACGGCGTGCAGTCCCTGGAAGTGGGCGCGGCGGTGCTGCGCGCGGTGGTGCGGGGCAAGCCCTCGATGATGCTCAAGGACATCGCTGCCGCCGCCGACATGCCCGCGTCCAAGGCCCATCGCTACCTGGTCAGCCTGATCCGCGCCGGCCTGATCGAGCAGGACCCGATGACCTCGCGCTACCGGCTGGGCGCCTTTGCGCTGGACATCGGCCTGGTGGCGATCGACCGGCTGGACCGGGTGCGGCTGGGCCTGTCGGTGATCTCCGAACTGCGCGACGAGGTCAATGAAACCACCGCGCTGGCGGTGTGGGGCGACCACGGGCCGGTCATCGTGCGCTGGGAGCGCCCGCAGCGCCCCATCACCGTCAACGTGGTGACCGGCACCTCCCTGCCCCTACTCAACAGCGCCAGCGGCCGGGTGTTTGCAGCCTGGCTGCCCAGAAGCCAGACCGAAGCGCAGATTGCCCGCGAACTCAAGGCCCGGCCCTGCGGCCTGAGCAGCCGCGCCGAAGTGGACGCCATGCTGGCCCAAGTGCGCAGCGACGGCATCGCCCCGCTGACCCAGCATTACATGACCCGGGGCGTGCAGGCCGCCGCCGCGCCGGTGTTCAATTTCAAGAACCAGATCACCATGACCCTGGTCATCGTCGGCGTGGAGGGCATGGTGGACATGGCACCCGGCAGCGCGGTGCTGCAGGCGCTGAAGAAAGCCGCAGAGGCCCTGTCCTGGCGCCTCGGCGCCACGCGCAAGCCTGAAGAGGCGGTGGCGGCCAGAGATGAGGCCGACGGCAGGCGGCGGGAAGCTTGAGCGCAGTCTCCCGGCTTTTCGCGGGAGCCGTTTTGTTCAGACCGACGAGGGCCACCGGCTAGACGATGGCGCCCTGCTTCGCGGCCTTACTTCGTGAATTTTCCATCCCGCCCCAGAATCAACAGGTCAATGAATTTCCCGGAGCTGTGCTGGGTAGCAGACAACTCGACGGGGTAGCCGCCCAGATTCATGTTCTTCATGCCTTCAAGGCTCTGGATCAGGCTCTCTCGGGTCGGCTTGCTTCCCGCGCGGTTCAAGGCTTCGACCAGAAACTTGGCAGAAAGAAAGCCCTCCATCTGGCTGAAGGTGTATTCCTTGATGCCCTTGGCATTGGCCAGCGCCTGAAATTCCCGGCTCACGCCGACGCTCTGGTTCCAGGGCGAGGGAACCACCTGGGACACGACGATGCCGCGGGCCCGCTCACCCAGGGCCTGTATCAGTTGCGAGTTGCTGATGACCGACAGCATGTAAAAGGTCGAACGGTAGCCGGCCTTGAGATAGGCGTCCACAAAGTCGATGCTGGGCTTGCCGGCACTGACGATGATGATGGCCTGTGGCGCCGCCTTCGCAACCTTGTCCACGACAACATCCATCTTCGACCCATCGACTTCCAGCGGTGCTTGCGCAACCAGAGCCACCTTGTGGGCGCTGGCCAATTTCTCCAGCGCTGCTCGCCCGCCGGTGCCGAACGGGTTGTTGAGATAAACGGCGGCAACCTTGCTGATCCCGACGGTGGCCAGTTGCTTGACCATCGCTTCGAGTTCGGTGCTGTAGCCAGCCTTGATGTTGAACACATAAGGGCTGAACTTCTGGCGCAAGGCGTCCGAGCCGGTGAACGGTGCAATGAAGGGAACGCGATGCTCCTCCACCAGTGGCAGCGCCGCTAGCGCAGGCGGCGTGCCGGCATACTGGAACAGGGCCAGCACTTTTTCTTCCATGATCAGCTTGCGGGTGTTTTCCACCGCTTTGCCGGGGTCATACGCGTCATCCAGGGCAATGACCCTGATCTTGCGCCCGCGCACGCCACCGCTGGCGTTGACATGGTCGAAGTACAGGCTGGCACCCTGGCGCACCTCGCTGGACAAGGCCGCCAATGGCCCGCTCAACTGACACGATTGGCCTATCAGGATTTCTGTGTCGGAGGCGTCGGGGCCTGTTTGTGCTGCCGTCAATTGCATGGCGATGCACAAGAACGGCCCCACCAGGAAGCGGAAAATATTTATGAAATGGGTACGCATCAATGGGTTCCGTCATTCTTGTTGGGAGAGGAAAATTGGCTGGCCAGATGGCCGCGCCACTACAAAGAGGCCGCAGGTCTGCCTCTGGCCATGGAGGGCGGACAGGTAGCCGCCCCTCGCTTCACATCCCCAGGTAAGCCGCCCGCACCTGCTCGTTGTGAATGAGTTCCTGGCCGGTGCCGCTCAGGGTGATGGTGCCGGTTTCCATCACATAGCCGCGATCGGCAATGGCCAGCGCGGCAAAGGCGTTCTGCTCGGCCAGGATGATGCTCATGCCCTGGGCCTTGAGCGTCTTGATGACGTTGAAGACCTCCTCCACCAGCAGCGGCGCCAGGCCCATTGACGGCTCGTCGAGCAGCAGCAGCTTGGGCCGGCCCATCAGCGCGCGGCCGATGGCCAGCATCTGCTGCTGGCCGCCCGAGAGCGTGCCGGCGGGCAGCTTGCGCTTTTCCTTGAGGATCGGGAACATCGAGAAGATTTTTTCCAGATCGCCTTCCACCTGATTCTTGGGCTGGGTGTAGGCACCCAGGCGCAGGTTGTCCTCGATGGTCAGCGGCCCGAACACCTGGCGCCCTTCCGGGCTCTGGCAGATGCCCCGGCGCATGCGCATGTCCGAGCGCAGGCGGCTGATGTCCTCGCCATCGAACTGCACGCTGCCGGCGCTCATGGGCTGCACGCCGGAAACCGCGCGCAGGAACGTCGTCTTGCCCGCCCCATTGGCGCCCACCAGCGCGACAGTCTCGCCCCGGCGCACTTCCAAATCGATGCCTTTCAGGGCCTTGATCCGGCCGTAGCAGCTTTCCATCGCGCTGACTTTCAAGAGCACTTCCTGCCTCGGCGCAGCGCCCTTTTTTAGCTCTCCCGCGCTCTGGCCGCCCAGGCCGACGGACTCCGGGGCCAGCGCCACGATGCGGTGGTACAGCTCGCGGTATTCCTCGCGCGCCTGGTCGCCGAACAGCGGATCCTTGTTGTCCATGAAGGCCTGGCCGATCTCGCGCCAGTCGCCCTCGGTCAGCACTTCCCTGGCCAGCGGGATCAGCTCGCGCTCTTCGAGGCGGATATGGTGCTTGAGCCCTTCGGTGTAGGCGCGCAGCGCCTGGGTAAATTCGACCCGGCTGCCCTGTATGGCGCTGCCTTGTTCGGCATGTCCCTGTTCGGCACGGCCCAGGCTGGTGCGCAATGCCTGCAGTCGCGCCGGCCCATCCTCATGATCGGCTTCCAGCCGGGCCAGCAGGTCGTCCGCCTGGCGGGAGCGCTGGCGCACCCGGCGAAACAGGTAGTCGTCCTCCTTGGGGTGATGGGCCTGATCGACAAAAGTCTCGATGTAGTCAAACACGGCATGGAAAAACGCCGGTGTCAGCCCACTGCCGGCGTCGATCTCGTCGGCCACGATGTCCACGGTGGTGGCCACGCGCCAGAGCTTGCGGTGTTCTTCCTGGATGATTTCTATAGCTTGCATGCCTTGCCTTTGTTATGCCTGGACGCCAAGGTAGGCGGCGATCACGTCGGGGTTCTGGCGCACTTCGGCGCCCGTGCCTTCGGCCAGCTTCTTGCCGTAGTCGAGCACCAATATGCGGTCCGACAGGTTCATGACCATCTTCATGTCGTGCTCCACCAGCACCACGGTGACGCCCGAATCGGCCACCTTGCGCACCAGTTCATCGACTTCGATGGTTTCGCGAGGATTGAGGCCGGCGGCTGGCTCGTCCAGGAAGATCAGGCGCGGCTTCATGGCCAGAGCCCGGGCGATTTCCAGCCGTTTGAGCGCACCGTAAGGCATGCTGTCAGCGCGGGACTCCAGATAACTCTCCAGCCCGACAAAGCGCATCAGCTCGGCCGCTTCCAGGCGCAGCTCGGCATCGCGGCGTTTGATGGCGGGCCAGCGCAGCGCGGCCTTGAACAGGTTGCGGTCCAGCCGCAGGTGCGCGCCCACCATCACGTTTTCAATGGCGCTCATGTTCATGCAGATTTGCAAGTTCTGGAACGTGCGCGCCACGCCGCGGGTGGCCAGCTCGTTGGGCGACTTGCCGCCGATGGATTCGCCATCGAGCCGGATCTGGCCGCTGGTGGGCTTGTAGACACCGGTGATCAGGTTGAACAGCGTGGTCTTGCCCGCGCCGTTGGGGCCGATGACCGCGTACACAATGCCCGCTTCAATGCTGAAGCTGACGTTCTGCACCGCCTTGACGCCGCCAAAATGGATCGACAGATCCTGTACATCGAGGAGCGCCATGTTCAGTTTGCCTTTCCAAAGCGTGCGGCCAGCGTGGGCACCAGGCCCTTGGGCAGGAAGATCATGCTGAGCATCAAAATCGCGCCGAAAGCGACGGTTTCCCAGCCCTCGAAGGTGGCGAGGGCCTGCGGCAGCGCCGTGAGCAGCACGGCGCCGACCAGCGAGCCATAGACCGAGGCCATGCCACCGATCACCACCATGGTGACCAGCTCGATCGAATGAAAAAAGTCCGCCAGGTTCGGCGTGACAAAGCCAACGTAATGCGCGGTGACGCTGCCCATCAGGCTGGCAAAGACGGCCGAGAGCACAAAGATCGCCACCTTGTAGCGCACGACATCGACGCCCACCACTTGAGACGCCACTTCCGAGCCGTGCAGCGCCCGCAATGCCCGGCCAAAAGGCGAATTGATCAGGTTGAGCGACGCCCAGACGCTGACCGACAGCAGCAATGCCACCACCCAGTACCAGTGCTTGTCGCTGCTGAGCTCAAAGCCCATCAGGCCCATGGGCAGCACCGGCATGCCGTCCGGCCCGCCGGTCCAGGCTGCTTCATTGCGCAGCGAGATGTTGATGATGATGCCCAGCCCCAGCGTGGCCATGGCCAGGTAGTGGCCCTTCAGCTTGAAGATCGGCCGGGCCACGATGGCGGCCAGCGCTCCGGCGGCCAGCGCCCCGGCCATCACCGCCAGCACCGGGTGCCAGCCAAAATGCGTCGGCAGCACGGCCGAGGCATAAGCGCCTATGCCCAGGAAACCGGCGTGACCCAGGCTGATCTGCCCGGCGAAGCCGATCAGCAAGTTCAGGCCCAGCACGATGACCGCATTGATCGCCATGCGGATCACCAGATCCATATAGAAACTGTTGGGCACGACAAAGGGCAGCACCAGCAGGATGGCGATGACGATGAAGAGGCCGAAGTAGGGGTTCTTGGTCATGGCGATCAGACCCGATCCGTCGATTTGCCGCCGAACAGGCCGCGTGGTTTGAAGAAAAGGATCAGGAGGATCAGCACGAAAGGCATGGCGTCCTTGTAGCTCGACGAAATATAGCCCGCGCCCATGGCTTCGAGCACGCCCACCAGCAGCCCGCCCAGCACAGCGCCCAGGCCGCTGCCCAGGCCGCCGACGACGGCGGCGACAAAGCCCTTGAGGCCCAGCATGATGCCGGCGTCATACGAGGTCAGCGTGATGGGGGTGACCAGGATGCCGCCGAGCGCGCCCAGCGCCGCCGACATCGCAAAGCTCATGAACAGCACCCAGCTGGTGTTAATGCCCACCAGTTCGGCGGCGAGCCGGTTGAAGGATGTGGCCAGCATCGCCTTGCCCTGCAGCGTGCGGTTGAAAAAGTACCACAGCGCCACGACGACGAGGGCCGTCACGCCCAGCACCCACAGGCTTTGCGGCATCAAGGTGGCGCCGAGGATTTCAATCGGCGTGTCGCCGGAAAACGCCGGCAGGCTGTGGGTAGCCTTGCCCAGAAACACCTGCACCAGGCCGCGAATGACTAATGACGCGCCGATGGTGATGATGATCAAGGTGACGGTTTCGGCACCCTTGACCGGCTCGATGGCGACTTTTTCCAGCACCACGCCGACGATGGCCGGCACGATGATGGCCAGGATCAGCGCCACCGGCAAGGGCAGGCCGGCCTGGGTGAAGAGCACGGCCAGCATGCCGCCGAGCATGATGAATTCGCCCTGTGCAAAGTTGATCACGTTGCTGGCGTTGTAGATCAGCGTGAAGCCCAGCGCCGCCAGCGCATAGGTCGCGCCGACGGTGACGCCGGAGAAAAGAAACTGCAGGAACTGGGCCAGCATCAGGCAGTCCCTCGGTCAGCGGCAGTCCCCTGCGGGGGATGTTGAGTGATCATGTTTGTCTCCTGATGGCTGTGGGTTGCCGCTCATCCACAGCCTGTTGTGATCCGGAAATTCTGGATTGCAGAATCCATTACGTCCATTGTAATAGATACAAAAATATAGAAATGCTAAGATTTTTGTATCACGTCAGTACTTACCCTGATGCCAACTCTGGACGTTCGCCCAGCGTGGACGCGGGGTGCTCTGGGCGCCGTGTCATGCGTCCCAAGCCGATTGCCTTCGGCCAGCTGACTTCTCGCCACTTTGCGGTGAACTGGCACCGGCGTGTGCCCAGCTTGCGCCAGACTGCGGGAATCAGCCCTCCATCCATCCTGACGCGGCTGATTCCCGCAGGGCCTGGCTTATGCGCTGGCGTGGACCGGCGCCACCGGCACGACGGCTTGGCGCTCGGTCTTGGCCACGGCATTGCCGCGCGCCAGCAGCAGGGCGTGTTGCAGCACAGAGGTTTCGCCAATGTGGTTGGCCAGCAGCAGGACCAGCCGGGCGTTCATGGCGTGGCTCTGCTCGGTGGTCAGGCCCTGGTGGGAGGTGATCAGCGCTTCGTAGAAATCGTCGCAGGCTTGCAGGTTGGGTTGTGTGTTGAGCATGTCAAAACTCCTTTGTTTCATGCCGGGACGGCGGTGGCACTGGCACTGGCACTGGCACTGGCACTGGCGGTGGCGGTGGCGGTCGCCAGTGCAGCGCGCACGGCTTTTTCAGCAGGGGCGCGCCAGCGGGCGCACACATGCTGGTCGGGGCGAATCAGGTAGGCGGTGCCGGGCTGGGCGTCAAGGCGCTGGGCTACCAGCCCCTGCACATCGGCCAGATCGTCGCCGATCGACAGCGCCTGCGTGTGCGGCAGATTTTCCGCCCAGTCGGGCACCGGACCGAACACCAGCAGCGTGAAGTCCTCCCCCAACTCGCGCAACAACCACGACGCCCTGCCCGCCCGCGCGACGGGCGCGTCGAGCAGCACCGCGCCGGGCACCTGGGTGTCGGCGGCAAAGCTGTCACTGTCGGGCGTGTTCAGCGGGGAGTGGTGCAGCGTGGCCGGCACTGACAGGCGCCCGCTGTTGACGATGCGCCGGGCGAACGGGTGTTCGCGCGCCAGGTCCAGCGCGGCATCGCGAAACAGCCGGCTGATCTCGCTCTTGGGCGTGATGAAGTCGGTGGCGCGGGTGGAGTTCAGCAAATTCTCGTCGGCGGCGTATTCGCGCTCCGGGCCGTAGGTGGCCAGCAGTTCGGCTCCGGCATAGCCCTTGAGCAGCCAGTCCAGTTTCCAGGCCAGGTTTTCGGTGTCCTGCACGCCGCTGTTGGCGCCGCGTGCGCCAAAAGGGGACACGCCATGCGCGCTGTCGCCGGCAAAAATCACCCGGCCATGGGCGAATTTGTCCATGCGCAGGCAGGCAAAGGTGTAGACGCTGGCCCAGTCCAGCTCGAAATCGGCATCGTGACCCAGCAGGGCGCGCACGCGCGGCAGGATGTTCTCGGGCTTTTTCTCTTCCTCCGGGTCGGCATCCCAGCCCAATTGAAAATCGATGCGCCAGACGTTGTCGGGCTGCTGGTGCAGCAGCACGCTCTGGCCGGGGTGGAACGGCGGATCGAACCAGAACCAGCGCTCGGCCGGAAAGTCCGCTTTCATCTTCACGTCGGCAATCAAAAAGCGGTCTTGGAAGATGCGGCCCTTGCTCTCCAGGCCCATCATCTGGCGCATGCTGGAGCGCGCGCCGTCGCAGGCCACCACCCAATCGGCATTGATCTGGTAGCTACCCTCGGGCGTGCCCACGGTCAGCAGCGCGCCATCGTCGCGAGGCTCCACCTTGGTGACGTTGTTGTCCCAGCGCAGCTCGATATTGGGCAGTTGCAGGGCGCGTTCCACCAGATAGGCTTCGGCGTAGTACTGCTGCAAATTGATGAAGGCCGGGCGCTCGTGGCCGGCTTCGGGCAGCAGGTCGAACTGGTACACCTGTTCATCGTGAAAAAACACCTTGCCCAGGTTCCACGACACGCCCTTGTCCACCATGCGCTGGCCCACGCCCAGGCGGTCCCAGATTTCCAGCGCGCGCTTGGAAAAGCAGATGGCGCGCGAGCCGATGGACAGGCGGTGATCGTTGTCGAGCACCAGCACGCGCTGGCCGCGCTGGGCCAGGTCGATGGCCAGGCTCAGGCCCGCCGGGCCGGCGCCCACCACCACGATGGGGTGAGGTACCGGCCCGGTGGCATCCTGGTCGGGCGAGCGGACGTAGGGAAACGAGATGGCCTGCACCTCGGCGCCGGTGCCATTGAAGGCGTAAGGGGATACCTCGTTCGGGGGAGTGCCGTTCGGGGCGATGTCGTTCGGTTTCATGTTGTCTCCTTTGTGTTGTCGCAAAGAGGTTCTGGCGCGGGCACTGCCGCCAGTTTTTTGGTCAAGGCTCCGCCCGCCGGTGGCATTAAAGGCGCCGCCGGTGCTTTTTGAACGGGGTCAGGGCGTGGCCAGAATCAGTCTGAACCTAGTGTCGCGTCATGCATTGCAAGCCGGCTTTCTTCAGAGGAGCCATACCGAAACTTGGTGCTTGGCGCGACACGGGAGTTGCGTCATGAACCGGTAAGCCTTGCTCTCAAGAGAACAGGCTAGGTCCTTGACACGCCACCTGCTGGCTCAGCCTTCGAGCGCCAGCCACATCTGGCTGTCACGCTCGGCGGTCCAGATGCGCGGGTCGGTGTGGCCGCTGGCCTCGTCATAGGCGCGGGTCACGTCAAACGGCATGCAGTGGTTGAAGATGACCCAGTCGCCATAGCTGGGCTGCAGGCGGGCAAAGGTTTCTTCATAGACCTGGCGCAGCGCCTTGCCCTCGGCGGCGCCGGCTTTGACGCTGGCGTACAGGTCGCTGACAAAGGCGCGCGTGCCCGACAGACCGGCCTGCACCTGCTCGGGTGTCTGCAGCGCGGCGCCGCGTCCGGGCACCAGCTTTTCGGGTTTTAACGCGGCGATGGCGTCGAGCGTCTGCGGCCAGTCCTGGAAGTACGCGTCGCCGGCATACGGCGTGGCATCGAACTCCACCAGGTCGCCGCTGAAGAGGATTTTTTCCTGCGGCAGCCAGACGACAGTGTCTCCCTTGGTGTGGCCCCGGCCCAATTGAAGAATTTGCACTTCGAGCTTGCCCAGCCACAGCGTCATCTTGCCGCTGAAGGTCATGGTGGGCCAGGTCATGCCGGGCGGCACGCTCTCGACGTTCTGGAACAGGCGCGGGAAGCGGGCGATTTCGCTGGCCTTGTCCTGCTCGCCGCGCTCGACGATCAGGTCATAGGTGTCCTGGCTGGCGATGATGTGCTCGGGCTCATACGCCGTGGCGCCCAGCACGCGCACGGCGTGGTAGTGGCTGAGCAGCACATATTTGATGGGCTTGTCGGTGACTTCGCGGATGCGGCGGATCACGTCCTGGGCCATGATGGGCGTGGCCTGGGTGTCGATCACCATCACCGCGTCGTCGCCGATGATGATGCCGGTGTTGGGGTCGCCCTCGGCGGTGTAGGCGTAGGCGTGCTCGGAGAGCTTGTCGAAGCTGACCTTCTTGACGTCCATGTCGGCGGCGGAGGCAAAAGTTTTGGTGGCCATGCGGGGTGCTTTCACAATATTTGTTTAAAACGAATTCATTTCACATTGATGAATGTGGATGCTAGCCCTAAAATTCGTTATTGACAAACAAATTTGTCTAAGTAAAAACCCAGGGGAGACCAAAATGCCGCAGCGTGAAGAGACAATCAGGGCCATGGACAAGCCACTTACCCCCGACAGTTCCGAGCCCGTTTCCCTGCTGAGCGAGGCGAGAATGCCGCGCGGCATCCAGAGCGTGGAAGTGGGCGGGCAGCTGCTCAAGGCCCTCGTGCATACCGGGCGGCGCATGGCATTGAAGGACTTGGCGCAGGCGGCAGACATGACGCCGGCCAAGGCGCATCCGTACCTGGTGAGTTTCGGCAAGATCGGCCTGATCGAGCAGGATGCCGCCAGCGGCCACTACGGCCTGGGGCCGCTGGCGATGCAATTGGGCTTGATCAGCCTGCAGCAGGTGGACCCCGTGCGCCTGGTGATTGCCGAGCTGCCGCACCTGGCGCTGCGCATGGGCTGCACGGTGTCGGCGGCCGTGTGGGGCGCGCACGGGCCGACCATCATCCGCGTGGAGGAAGGCCCGGCGCCGGTGTATGTGGCCATGCGCCACGGCACGACGGCCTCGGTGCGGCACACGGCCACGGGCAAGGTGTTTGCGGCTTTCAGACCAAAAACCGAGATCGAGGCCGTGCTGTTAAAAGACGGGCAGGCGGGGGAACTGGAGGATGCAGATTTTCTGGCCGAGCTGGCCCAGATACGCAGCACCCGCATCAGCCAAGTGCGTGATCAGCTGCTGCCCGGCGTGAGCGCGCTGGCGGTGCCGGTGTTTGACGGCTTTGGCCGGATGGTGCTGAGCATCGCGGCCATCGGGCCGAGCGTGCTGCTCGATGTGGCGCTCGAAGGCGGACAGGCGCAGCTGCTCAGGCAGGCCGGCGAGAGCCTGTCGCAACGATTGGGGGCGCCTTCGCGCTGAGCGCTGAGCGCTGAGGGCTGCGGGCTACGGGCTGCGGGCTGCGGTTGCCGCTGCGCCTCTATGGCGCAGGCGCCACTCAACATGGCCACGGCTGAGCAGCCTTTTTTGATTCAATATGCAACAGATGTTCCCATTGACTTACCTCCGGCATTTGTAACAAACTTGCCGCTTCAGCCCACAGGCAGGACCGACATGCATACCCACCCCACAACCCTCCCCTCCCAGTCCCTGCCCGCGCCGGCCACAGCCCAGCGCACCCAGGGCGCTTACCAGCCACCCGATCGCCACGCGGTGCTGGACGAATGCATTGCGAGCGCCCGCCAGTGGGCCGCAGAGCCCGGCCGCAACTTGGTGATGCTGTTTGACGGCACCGGCAACATCCTGGGCAACCACCAGGACACCAATGTCGTCAAGCTGCTCCGGCTGCTGCAAAAAAATGCGGCGGATGACAACGTTCGACCCGGGCAGATCGTCTATTACGACCCCGGCGTGGGCACGACGAATGAGTTTCCGGCAGACGGCATTGCGGCGAAAGTAGGCAACATCGCCCGCCGGCTGGGCGGCCTGGCTTTCGGGCGCGGCGCCTTTACCAACCTCACCGAAGCCTACGAATTCCTGGTGCGCCATTACCGCCCCGGTGACCGCATTTTCCTGTTCGGCTTTTCCCGTGGCGCGTTCACGGCGCGCGCCGTCGGCGGAATGCTCAACATGTATGGGCTGATCCAGGCGGCCGGCCTTCCCCTGATCCAGACCCTGGTGAAGAATTATTTCGCCCCGGCACGCGGCAAGAACGACGCCGGCAAGAACCGCACGGATTTCGCCAGTGACGTGATCGAGAATTTTTCCCTGGGGCGCACCCCGCTGATTCATTTCACCGGCGTGTGGGACTCGGTGGAGACCATCGGCAGCGGTTTTCTGGGCGGGATCAGCATCACCAACACCAAGGACTTCGAGAGCAAGCGCTTCGTGCATGTGCGCCATGCCTTGTCGCTGCACGAAACGCGCTGCAAGTACCTGCCAAGGCGCTACAGCGCCCCCGACTTTTCTGCCGAGGAACTGCAGCATCGCAGCTTTGACGAGCGCTGGTTCCGTGGCGTGCACAGCGATGTCGGCGGCTCTTACGGGCGCGATGGCCTGTCCAACATCACGCTCAAGTGGATGATCGACGAGGCCACGGCGCAGGGCTTGCGTCTTGAGCGCGAGCCTGCCGCGCTGGGCGATGGGTCCGAGCCCATGCACGACCAGACCTACGAGAGCGCGTACTGGGTGTGGACGGGCCTGAACACACGGCCACGCCTGAAGGAGGACGTGATCGACCCGTCTGCGCTGCCGGTGGAAAACGCGGTGCCGGCCACTCAAGTGCCGCGCTCGGTGCCCTGGAAATGGCTGGGGCGGGCGCTGCTGGCGCTCACGGCCCTGCTCTTGTGGCGGACATGGCAAACCGGCCAGCAGGCCTGCGAATTTTCTCCGGCGCTGGCCTGGGCGCAGCACATCCCCTCGGCCTACCAACTGCTAGCTCCCTGGCATGGCGCCGGGCGCATTGTTTGCGACACGCAAAAGGTGCATCAGGCGCTGGCATGGGACTGGGCCTTGCTGGCGAGCTATACCTTGTGGCTGGCGTATCCGATGGCCTGGGCCCTGCAGCGCCTGGCGGCCAGAGCCATACCGCAGGGCACCAGCCTGGCCTAGTTGCCGCGCAACGCGCAGTGGCTCATGCTGGCCCTGGTGCTGGCTGACGCAGCCGAAAACCTCAGCACTTACTGGCTCGCCACGGTGCCCTGGCTGCTGACACTGGCAACGGCTGTCAAGCTGGCGTGCATCGCATTGCTGCTGGGGGTGTTCGCAGCAGGTGCCGCCGCCGCGCCGCCCCGGCCCGTGCAGGCGAGCCCGGCGCAGACAGGCCAGTAACAGCGCCTTATTGGTAGCCGTCCGGGTTGCCGCTTTGCCAGCGCCAGGCGTCCAGGCACATGTCAGCCAGCGTGTGCCGGGCGCTCCAGCCCAGCAGGCTTTGCGCCAGCTTGGGGTCGGCATAGCACTGGGCCACATCGCCGGGGCGGCGCGGCGCCATCTGGTAGGGAATCGGCCGGCCGCTGGCCTGCTCGAAGGCATGCACCACTTCGAGCACGCTATTGCCCCGCCCGGTGCCCAGGTTGACGGTGAAGCTTTTTCCCTGATCCACCAGCGAGCGCAGCGCGGCCACATGGCCCTCGGCCAGATCCTGCACGTGAATGTAGTCGCGCACGCCGGTGCCGTCGGGCGTGGGATAGTCGGCGCCATAGACATTTAAATAAGGCCGCTTGCCGATGGCCACCTGCGCCACGAAAGGCATCAGGTTGTTCGGGATGCCGCTCGGGTCTTCGCCGATCAGGCCGCTGGGGTGTGCGCCCACCGGGTTGAAGTAGCGCAGCACGGCCAGGCGCCAGGCCGGGTCCGCCACCTGCACGGCGGCCAGGATGTCCTCGATCACCAGCTTGGTGTGACCATACGGGTTGGTGTGGCTGCGCGGAAAACTTTCGGTGATAGGCACCGAGGCCGGATCGCCATAGACCGTGGCGCTGCTCGAAAACACCAGCGTCCGGCATGCCGCCGCCTGCATCGCTTCGAGCAGGCTGACGGCGCCGCCGATGTTGTTGCGGTAGTATTTCAAAGGCTGGGCGACGCTCTCGCCGACCGCCTTATCGCCAGCAAAGTGCATCACGCCGGCTATGGTGTGGCGGCGCAGCACGTCCTCGACCCACGGCGTGTCGAGCACATCGCCGCGCTCGCAGGCCACGGCCTGGCCGGTGATTTGCTGCAGGCGCTCCAACACCGCCGGGTGGCTGTTGGAAAAATTGTCCAGAATCACCGGCGTGAAGCCAGCCTCGATGAGCGCGACGCAGGTGTGGCTGCCGATATAGCCGGCGCCACCAGTTAAAAGTATGTTCATGGGGATGAATTATCAGGTGATGGACCTGTGTTCGTGCAGCCCCGAGAGTGCAAAAGGCTCATTGACAACAGAGGCGGATCGGGTGACAAGAAAAAGCCGGCTGCGCTTTAGCGGCTGCGCCTGAACTGATCGCCTACGGCCACACTCCCCAAAGCCAGCAAGGTGCCCGCCATGTCAATCCCCACATCGATCCAGCGTGGATGCCGGTCAATGGCGAAAAACTGCAAGCCTTCGGTCAGCAGCGCCAGGGCCAGCGTCAGCAACACGACCTGTCCGACAGGCCAGGCCAGCGGGCGCACTGACATCAGCAGCGCCATGCTGGTGAACACCCCAAAATGCGCCCAGGATGCCAAGGAAACAGGCGCGTGAATGCTGTGTTCAACCCCGCTGCGCCAGGCGCCGGGCATTTGCGTTCCCACCAGCAGCGCGAGCACATGCAGGGCGAGAAGGCTCCAGGCCAGACGACGAGATATCAAATACTTACTACTGCGGCCTGCAGCGCGGCCGGTTATGCAACTCTTGTTCATACTCAAGGCATGCTAAACCAGTGTGTCAGCGCGAGGCCAAAAACCTTGCGGTTTGTGATCAGAAATACGCTTATTAACGTCGGCATTGAATCAAAACTTTAAAAAGTTGCCAGCCCCAACACCGCAAAGGCGACCATCCCGCCCACCTCATGCAGTACCAACTGCCAACGCAGCGCACCACGCCTGAGCGAATAGCTTGTCCACGGTGTATCGCTTCTGGCACAAAAATCCACCGGGTATGGCGTGACATTCCAGCCTGCTGCGCGAAAAAGGGCCATGGAGCGCGGCATGTGCCAGGCAGAAGTGACCAGCAGCCAAGGCTGAGTCTTGTCCACGCCGGGCACCAGGGCGCTAAAGATGGCGTTTTCGTAGGTAGTGCGGGCGGCACGCTCGTACAGCACGCGCTCGGGTGGAACGCCCATGCTCGCGTAGAACTCCCGCGCGGCATCCGCCACTGATATTCCCCTGTCGATAATGTCACTTTGACCGCCCGAGAACAACAGCCTCAGGTGCGGATATTGACGCGACAAGGCGACAGGTATCTTCATGCGCTGCGCATCATTGCTCAGTACAAAGTGTCTGCGATCACCTGCTCGACGGGGCACATCTATTTCTCCACCCAGTACTACCAGTCCCACATACGGGTGCAGACTGCCATCCGGTACGGAATATTGGCTTTCGAGCGAGCGCAGCAAGGCATTTGGCAATGGCATCCAACCCACCAAAGCAGTCAGACTTATTGCGCCCAACAAAGTCCACCGTCCAGCCTTCGGCCAACGTCGCATCCACCACAGCGCGAGCATAAGCAGCACAGCCGCCCAAGTGAGCGGCTGCGTCAACATGGAAAGAAGCTTGGACGTGAAGAATAAAGTATTCAATTAGTCTGAACATACACTGTTGACGCCGATCCCTGATGCACTTCTACTTCAGCAGCCGGCTGCGCACCCATGCGCCGATAAAACCTGTGCGCTGGCGCTAAAGCAGAACCCACCACAATCTTGAACGCAGGCATTCCACATTGCAAAAAGTGTTCGCAAAGCGCTTGATAAAGATTTTCAGCATGGCGCTGACCACGGAATTCGGGAGCCACGGCAATGCTCAGCAGTTCAGCGGCAGGAAGCACTAAACCGCTACTGCCACCACCACCATTACGGCTATAGCGCAATATTTCGATAATTCGCCAGACTCGGCGAGGGGAAAATATCGAGGGCAACAGTGCCCAGACTAACTGCGGCCAGTAGCGCAACATGCGCCGATAGATCGGCTTCATGCCCGTGGCACCTGCGACAAAGCCAATCGCCTCGCCGTTGACCCGTGCGACCAACAACACACTGTCATCCCCCTCGTCGATAGCGCGGTACATCAGTGAAACGAACCCTACGCCCAGTGTTGACAGAAAGCCCTGATTGATGTTGGCAATATGGAGCTTAGCCACAGTGCAGTAGAGATCCGCCTTATTCATACGTGTCGTGAGAGTGAAGACAGCCTTCAACCCAGCGCCTGCGTCAACTCTGGCCCAGGCTTCGGCAACGAGTCAAAGACCCGCCACACGGCAGAGGACTTTGGAAACAACACCACCCAAACAGTCAGCGCTATCAGCATGAAATAGGTCCACAACCCCTGATTTTTGACGTACCACTGTTCAAGCGCACCTTTATAGGGCGCAATCACATGGTCAAAAAAATGAGCCGGGTTTTGGTGACCATGCAGCAAATTTTCTTCATCCCGGAACATGATGGACCCGATACCCGACAAGCCCGGCAGCACCTGAATCACCGCTTTTTGCGCATCAGGCGTAAATGCATCAAAACAGCGCTGGGTTTGCGGACGCGGACCGATGATGCTCATGTCTCCCTTGAGGATGTTGAGCAACTGCGGCAACTCATTGATCTTGGTTTTTCGCAGAAAACCGCCCATTGGCAAGATGCGCGGGTCATTTTTTACTGTAACTGTACCCGTACCCATGGCCGGACTGTTCTTGAGCATGGTGGCAAATTTATACAGCTTGAATATTTTCCCGCCCTTGCCGACGCGATCCTGCAAAAAGAATATCTCACCCTCGCCCGTCAGGCGCAACACGACAGCAATGGGCACCAGCAAGGGTGACAACACCAGCAGCGCCAAGCCTGAAAAAACAATGTCAAAAAATCTCTGCATACTTTACATCCTTGCGTCGAGGTATTTGCCGGTTTCCTTGTGGGCAAAGTCTGGGATCATATAGTTAAAAAGATCAACAATTTCAGCCTTTTCCCAGGTCGGCTGGGCCTTGATGGCGGTCAGTGTAGCCTCAAAGTGCTGCAGCCGTGCCAGGTCAAAGCCGGGCGCATTCTGGATTACGCCGATGGTGTCAAAGCGCGCCATGTCCAGCGTTTCGCGGTCGGTAAAGAACTCTTCAAAGTCTTTTTCACCCGTGGTGTCGCTGCTGAAAAAGTAGCACGGCCATTTTTTCTGTGCGATCAGCTCACTGGCGCGGTCGCGCGCTTCGTCTTCACTTGCGCACTCGTGCGGCTCATAGCCCAGAGCGTTCAGGTAGCGAACGGCAATGTCCGAGAACGTGGTCAGGTGCAGGTGTTCGCTGAGCTTTGGAAAGAAGATGTCGCGGTTTTCGCCCAGCAGGCACGAGGTCAGGCACAACTCGCCTGACTCCTGCGGCGTGACAAAGTAGCGTCGCACGTCGTTGGGCGCCGAGATCGGCTGGCGCTTGGTAAAGCGCTGGTTAAAACCGTGCAGCAGCGAGCCGTCAGAAAACGCCACATTGGCAAAACGCGCGGTGGACAAAGGCAGGCCTTCGCTGGCGCGCATCAGGAACATTTCCATGATGCGCTTGCTGGCGCCCATCATGTTGACCGGATTGGCCGCCTTGTCGGTCGAGACGCAAAAGTACTTGCGCGCCCCATGTACGCGGGCCAGCTCCATGGTCTTGACGGTGTTGAGCACGTTGACCTCAATCAGGCGCATCAGCGTGAACGGATCTTTTTCGCTGCGCACATGCTTGAGCGCCGACAGGTTCAGCACATAGTCATAGCCGCCGCTGGCGTGCATCAGCGCTTCAAACTCGCGGCCACCGCAGTCAATGGCAAAGGTACGGAAATCGCCTTCGATATAGCCCAGCGTGCTGCGAATGTCGCGCACCAGCTCGACCATGTTGTTTTCGCTGATGTCCACCACATGCAGCACCTTCGGACTGCGCTTGAAAATCTCGCGCGTGACAGCCTGACCGATGGAGCCGGCGCCGCCAATGACCAGAAACCGCCCACCGGCGACCAGCGAGGAAAGGTGTTGCTCGTGCCGTGACACGTCGGTATCAAACAGCGGACGGTCGCGGCCAATCAATTCAAGGGTGTTCATAAAGCTTTATGGGTTGAATGCAGGAAGCGCACCGTTTGGAACGCTGGACGGAATATTGACCACGCGGTCTTCCAGCCACAGGGAGTTGGCCAGACCATCGTTCTGGCAGTGCTGGAACATGGTGAGGCGCGTCATCAGGCGCCAGATGGGCCGTGTCATGACACCACGGCTGTTGGTGAATTCAAGGAAAGCATCGCGCTCTTGCAACGAGTCCAGAATGACGGCGTTCAGCCAGTAGTTGGCGGTGGTGCCCTGAGGCGCACGTACAAAGGGAAGGCCCAGCGCGTCAAAGAACTCGGCATAACGCCGGGCCACATCAGCCTTGACGGCCAAAAACTCGGGCAAGCGCTCCATCTGGGCGCAGCCCAGGGCGGCGTTCAGATTGGGCAGACGGTAGTTGTAGCCGATCTCGTCATGCACAAACTCATACGGGTGCGGCACCTTGGCCGTGGTGGTGATGTACTTGGCGCGGGCCGCGAGGTCTGCGTCGTCAGTCACGATCATGCCGCCGCCGCCGGTGGTAATGACCTTGTTGCCGTTAAAGCTGAGCGTGGCCATCTTGCCGAAGGTGCCGGTGTGGCGCGTGCCCACGTAACTGCCCAGTGATTCAGCGGCATCTTCAACCACGGCAATGCCGTAGTCGCTGCACAGACTGACGATTTCCTCAATGCGGCAAGGCAGGCCAAAGGTGTGCATCGGCACACAGGCCGCCAGGCGCCGGCCGGTGGTTTTGTTGTAAGCGCGGCCATCGCGCATCTCGGCATGCTGCACCAAAAACTGCCGCAATGCCGCCGGGCTCAAGCCCATCGTGTCGCGGTCCACGTCCACAAACACCGGGTGCGCGCCGGCATAACTGAGCGCATTGCAGGTAGCGATGAAACTGAGCGCCTGCGTGATGACCTCGTCATCGCGCTGCACCCCCACCAGTTGCAGCGCCACATGCAGCGCCGCCGTGCCATTGACCGTGGCTACAGCGTACTTGGCGCCGGTGAAAGCTACCACCTGCTGTTCAAACTCCACCACCTGCGCGCCCACGGACGAGACGAAGTTGGAGTCAATGCAGTCGATCAGGTATTGCTTTTCGTTGCCCTCAAAGACGGGGCGATGAAGGGGGATGAAGTCGTCGCCGTAGATAGAACGTGAAAAATCGACGAAGGACTGGAATGTGTTTTGTAGGTTTGTATTCATAGTTGAATTGCTTTTATTCAATCCCCATTTCATGAAGCATCGCGGCATTGACCTTGTGGACATCATATTTCTCTTCTGCCACTTGGCGGGCACGCTGGCCCATGCGTGCCGCCAACATCGGATCGTTGATGAACTTCAGCATGGCCTGCTCCAGTGCATCGACAGACTTGACGGGCACCATAAAACCGTTATCGCCATCCACTACTGTTTCGCGGCATCCCGGTGCATCAGTAGTGATGATGGCGCGGCCCATAGCCATGGCCTCCAGCACAGTGCGCGGCGTGCCCTCCCGATACGAAGGCAGCACATAAACGCTGCAATCAGCAATGGCGGGGCGAACGTCTGACAGCCGGCCTAGAAACTCCAGCATGCCGTCGGCCACCCAAGCGTCGAGTTCGTGCTGGGCAATGGCGTCAGGATTGGTATCAATCCAGCCCACCAGCAAGCAGCGCACACTGGGGTGCAGCGCTCGCACGCGGCAGGCAGCCTGCGCGTATTCGCGCACGCCCTTGTCGCCCAGCAAACGCGCAATCAGCAAAAAGCACGGAGGCCCGGGCAGCAGCGGTGCCACGCTGAACGTCGCTACATTCACCCCCGAGCCATTGACTACACAGGTGCGCGCGCCAGGCGTTACCAAAGCGCGCTGGCGAAACAGGGCCTCGTCGTCTGGATTCTGAAAAATCACCGTCTGCACCCGCCCCAGCGCCAGCGCATAAAGCCGCTGCACCAAGACCTGTAACGCGCCGCCCTGACCCTGCTGCTGAAACGCATAACCCAGCCCCGTAACCAAGGCAAAGCGCCGGGGAACGCCCGCCAACCATGCTGCCAGCGAGCCATAAATGACCGGCTTGACCGTGTAGCCCAGCACATGGCTAGGCTGCACACGACGCATCAGTCGCCACAGGCTCCACAGAGTTTGCACATCGGCCACCGGGTTGGTGCCGGTGCGCCGCAATACCACGTTATGCACCACCACGCCGCGCGCCTGCAGCTGCTGGCGGATGGGATCGCCCTGGGGCAGGTCGGGCGCAGCCACATGCACCTGCAGGCCGCGCGCCTGCAGGGCTGCAATCAAGGAGCCGCGAAAGTTGATGAGCGACTCCGCCAAGCTGGCAATCAACAAAAACTTCATCGCCCAGTTCTCTGCGCCTGCTCTGCCAGCCAAGCCTGAAACATCAACACATCCCACAAATGGTGCTGCCAATTGCGCTGCCCGCTCAGATGCTCGGCCCACTTCTGCCGAATTGGCGCGGGGTTGAAATAGCCCTCGTTCTTCAAGCGCGACTCGCTCAGCAAGTCTTCAGCCCAGTCTCGCAACGGGCCTCGCAGCCAGCTACCTATTGGCACACCAAAGCCCATCTTGGGCCGCTCAATCAATTTTTTCGGCACATGACGGTATAGCACTTGGCGCAAGATCCATTTGCCCACACCAGCGCGCAACTTCATGGCCTGGGGCACGCGCCAAGCAAATTCGACCACGCGGTGATCCAGAAATGGCACCCGCCCTTCCAGGCTCACGCCCATGGACGCACGATCCACCTTCGCCAGAATATCGCCCGGCAAGTAGGTAATGGCATCGAGCGCCATCATGCGCTGCACCGCGTCCAAACCAGTCAACGGCAAAGGGGCGCCGCGCAAAGCGGTGAAGGGCTCTCGTCCGCCAAGCACCAGACCGTCAGGCTCCCAATGGGTGACCAGCTTCAGGTAAAGCTCGTCTACCTGCTGCGCCGATAACAAGGCTGCGCCCTTGTGGAGTTTGTCGCCCAAATTGGCATGGCGCAAGCCACCTGACAACAATGGCCGTACCGGCGCCAGCAAAGCGTTCCATCCCCCAGGCGACAGGGTGCGAATGCTCGCTGCCACAGGCCCACGCAAGCTGCGCGGAATGCGTTCAGCCTTGGCCCACAAATCACGTGCCAACGTGTAGCGGCTGTAGCCGCAAAACAGTTCATCACCCGCATCGCCCGAGAGTGCTACCGTTACCTTTTGCCGCGCCAGTTGGCTGACCAAAAAGGTGGGAATCTGCGACGAATCAGAGAACGGTTCGCAATATAGCCCCGCAAGCTTAGGAATTACATCCAATGCCTGCTGGGCAGTCACATACAACTCGGTATGGTCGGTGCCCAGATGCTGCGCCACCGCCTTGGCATGCACAGCCTCGTTGTAGCCCTCTTCATGAAAACCAATCGAAAAGGTCTTCACCGGTCTATTGGATTGCGCCTGCATCAGCGCCACCACGGTGGATGAATCAATGCCGCCCGAAAGAAACGCTCCCAGCGGCACATCGGACAGCATTTGCTGGCGCACGGCAGATTTAAGCAGTATCTCTAATTCGTCGGTTATCTGCTCGGCGCTGCCAGTGTGCGGGTTGGCCACCCCAGCCTGCGCCACCTCGGGCAGGGACCAAAACGCCTCCAGCACCGGCTCGCGTCGGCGCATAGACACCGTCAGCACATGCCCTGGAGGCAGCTTGTAAACACCTTGGTAGATGGAGTGCGGTGCGTTGATATAGTTGTGCCGCATGAGCAGACCCAGCGCGTTTCGGTCAATTTCGGCCACAAAAGTCGGGTGTTTTTTTAGCGCCTTCAACTCAGAGCCGAACAAAAAACAGGCGCCTTCTCCTTGGCCCTGCCAGCCGTAATACAAGGGTTTTTCGCCCAAACGGTCGCGCCCAAGAGTCAGCAACTCGGACTTTTTATCCCATAGGGCAAAGGCAAACATGCCGATGCAACGCTCTAGAGTCGCACGCACGCCCCAGGCCACAAAACCAGTCAGCAAGGTTTCGGTATCTGAATGCCCACGCCAAGTAGGCGCATGACCAGCAGCCTGCAACTCACGCCGCAGATCCAAGTGGTTATATATCTCGCCATTAAAGGCAATGACATAACGCGCCGTATGACAAGCCATAGGCTGATGTCCGGCCACCGAGAGATCCACAACCGACAGCCGGCGATGCGCCAAGCCTATCGATGCATCGCCTGCCGCCTCGTGCCAAACGCCGCTATCGTCAGGCCCGCGGGCCAGCATGGTGTCGGCCATACGCTGCAGCAAAGCCGTGGCGGCTTGCCCTTCGCCATAGGGCATACCACCCAAAAAACCCGTAAAACCGCACATACTGCAATTCCCTCTGTTTATTTCTCTGCCGCCATACGCTCGTAAAACGCTTGGTAAAGTCTGGCCACGTGGCCAATTTCATACTCGGATTGCACTCGCGCGCGCGCCTGCTGACCCAGCGCAGCTCGTTGTTCCGCAGGCAAGCACAGCACTTCTTGCAACTGCTGTGCCAGCGCCGGCATATCACCCACGGCCACCACACGGCCGGTTATGCTAACAATCTCGGCCGAATCGCCCGCATCCGTTACAACGCAAGGCAAGCCGCAGGCCATGGCCTCACCCAGCACATTCGGAAAAGCCTCGCCATGCGAGGGCGAAGCCAACACATCAAAAGCCGCCATCAGGCGCGGCACATCGTCGCGTCGGCCCAGCAGGTGCATGTGCGCTTGCAAACCCGGGTACGCGGCTACGGCGGTCTGCAGATCGACGTTAGCACTATCGACCCCTGTGCCCGCCAACACAAAATGCACCTGAGGCATTTGCGTCAGCAGTTGCGCCGCCGCCTGCACAAAACCTAAATGGTTTTTTTGCACGTCATACCGCGCTACCACGCCCACCAATGGGGCATCGAGCGGCAGGCCCAACTCGGCAGACAGGCTAACGCGTGCAGTGGCATCAGGTGCAAAGTGGCTCAAATCAAACCCATTGGGGATAACATGAATTTTTTCATCCACATAGCCCACGGCAGCATGCACGTCTTTAGCGCGCTGCGAGCACGACAAAATTTGCATCGGCAACCAACCCGACAACCGTGCGCACAGCCCGACCACCGCCAGCGTGCTGCATTTGTTCCCGGTCTTGGACAAATTGCTATGGCGTATGCCCCACACCACCCTGCGGCAGCCCGCTAGCCGAGCCGCCAGCCCACCCAGCAAATCGGCGTGGTACATCCAAGTATGCACCAAGGAGGGCTGCAATTGCCGTAGCAAACGCGCCAAGCGCAAAGCCATCAAAGGGCTAGGCAAGCCACGGCGCATGCCCAGTGCATAAACAGGAATGCCCAGTGCCTCAATGCGAGGCCCGATTTCGCCCTTGTTCATCAGCGAAATGACCGTCGGTTCAAAACGACTGCGATCTATGTTTTGCAGCAGCTTGTGCAGCATCATTTCAGCGCCGCCGGTGGCGAGGCCGGTGATGATGAGGGTAATCTTCATACAAGAGCCTCATCTTTCACATACACCACGGCCTTGGGCTCAGTGTCCGAAGACATGCCCAAAATACGCAAATACGCATCCACTGCCCGGTCCTGCTCAAAATCAGCCGCTCGACGGCGTACATCGGGCAACTGATTTTTTGGGGCATCCAGTGTGGCAGCCACGGCAGCGGCCAGCGTATCCACATCACCCACCGGCACCAGTCGTCCCCAACGCCCGTCCTCCAGAATTTCATCTGGCCCACTCAGGCAGTTGGTACTGACAACGGGAGTGCCGCAGGCCATGGCCTCGATCAATGCACTCGGCAACCCTTCGCGCCGCGAAGACAGAACAAACACGCTGCAGCGCGCTAGCCATGCATAAGGGTTGAGCACAAAGCCGGGCATTTGCACCGCGTCAACACCCAAGTTCAGCTGGAGCAGCAAAGTTTCGAGTTCAGGCCGCAACTCACCCTCCCCCAAAATTATCAAGCGCGCCGCCCGCTGCTGGTTCAGTTGCGCAAAGGCGCGAATGAGAACAGGAAAATCCTTGGCCTCGTTCATACGCCCTATGGCTAGCAACACTGGGGGCTGACCCGGTCCAAACCAAGGGTGAACCAACGGCTCTGCGGCAAGTTGTGCAATGCGCGACGTGTCAAACGGGTTGTAAATAGTTTGCACTCGTAGCAGGGGCAGGCGGGCAAAGGCTGCCAAGTCTTTAGATGCCGCTTGCGAAACGGTGCAAATGCCATCAGCCCCCGGGTAGAGCAAACGGATCAGCCTGTAATTCGCATGTGCAACGGCACCTTTGGCAATGGCATGCTCGCCGCTGATCAAACCATGCTCAGACACCACCACTCGCACTGGTACTCGGGCGAGCTTGCGAGCCAGCAGTGCAACCACATTCGCGTGTCCCATGGCAGATAGCATGGCCTGCGGTCGCTCACGCCGTAGATAGCGAGTTAAGGGCCATAACGCCTTGCTGACGCGACCAGCCATTAGATCAACCAGCCGCACGGCGGGAGATATATCCTTCAGATACGGCCCTTGCGCCGTGGCCAGCACTATATCGACCTGCACACCCCGCGCAGCTATAGCATTGGCCAGTGTGACCATAACACGCTCGGCACCACCACCGTTTAGGGTAGGAAGAAATATAGTTAATTTATTCATAAAAACTTCATGGTTTTTATTTCTTATATTTATTTGCGGGATGCATTAGGCATAATGCCATCCAAGGAAAAATAAAGCATGCCTGCTCCAGCATATCGTGCGAAAACACACTCAACATCAGCACTAGTCCAGCACTCAACCACAACCATTGATCAGTCTTCTTCGACCCGTCCAAGCGCACACCAGCATACACAAACAACGGAAAGATAAAAGCGCCAACAAATCCATAATCCACCAAATGCCGCAATATCAAATTGTGCGTACCAATACCGGTAGCCCATGAAAACATAGAGCCAAGCCCGCCACCAAAAAACGGCGACTGCATGAATTTTTCTAAGCCAAAAAACACCACCCCAGTACGCGCATCATCTGCAATGTAATTTGATTCAGCCTTTCCAAAAATCCAACCCAACCTCTGCATGGAATTTTTATCCTCCAAAAAAATTACCGAGGAAATCAAATCAAAAATCCAATCCGACCACACAAAAGCAACAACCAAAACCACTAATGATGCTCGCCAAAACCAGCGCGGCATACTCTTCCGCCACAGAGCAATTAATAAAACAACCGCATAAGCAAGCAGACCACCACGTGAAAAAGTCAACCCTACTCCAACCAATGCAACTATAGCCGCAATTACATTAGACCAATGCAATTCTCGGCACAAAATACATAACAATATGAGCACCACAGTTTGAGCAGCAATCGTCGGATTTCTATACAATCCACCCGCACGACCTGCAATTCCCAGCCCGGCGTCAAAAAAAATAGAATTACCTTGGGAAAAAAAATCTTGCAAAATACTTGCAACACCCACCACAAGAGCAACCCAAAGAACAATTCTCCACAAATCAAAAAACTTCCGAGCTTCGGAATAAATAAACCAAGCAGTAAATATATACAAACACGTAGATATCACCTTCATGATTGCATCATCAGAATAACCCGACCGCACACCGAAAGCCCACCACACCGCAGACAAAGTCAAATAAAACAAAATCCAAAACAATAGATAAGATTTTAGTATTTTTTGCGGTTTTATTTTTGACGACATTAAAACCAACGATCCCAAAAATGCACCAATAGCAAAATACTTAGGTGCAGGCAGCAACCCAACAGAAAAACCAAACTGATCCAAATTAAGAAGAAAGAATAAACTAACCCCAACAAACCAAAGCAAACGTATTTTATAGAGCCACATAAAAAACATTCACTCGCGTTTTAAATTTGCAAACAAAAGCTCCCACGCCTCTGCGATCAACCTCATAGAAAACCGCTGCCGCACCTCTTTCGCTCTTTCGCCGAGCTTCTTTCGCAGAGCAGCATTAGCCATCAAATGCCGCAGGGAATTTTCCAAAGCCGCATCATCACCTGCAGGCACCAGCAGACCATCGACCTCATGCCGAATAATGTCGCGCGGTCCTGTGTCGCAATCAAAGCTGACAGCGGGCAAGCCATGCGCCATGGCTTCAACTAGCGTGTTTGGAAAACCCTCGAAACGCGAGCTCATCACATACAAATCGACCGCCGTGTACCACTGCCCAACATTTCCCGCACGACCGGGCAGACTGATGCGCTCATCCAGCCCAGCGGATGCTATTTGCGCCGCTAGGGCCGATCGGTCGGGCCCATCACCCAAAATCACCAATTTCCAGTCGGGGAAATCGTGAGCCAAACGTTGAAAGGCGCGTATCAAAAGATGAAAACCTTTTTCCTCGCTCATGCGCCCCACTGCCAGCAAGGTGTATTGGCCATTGGCATTTCTTGGTAGGGGTAAATAAGGCTTTTGGTTCGGCAGAGGCCATGACACCGCATTGGGAATAACCGGGATGTGACGCGCTCGGGTGTGCTGGCGCAACCAAGCAGCAGATTCTTCGGTCAAGGCGACCATGGCATGAAGGTGACCATAAAGGTAGGTGCGCATAGGCTCCCAAGTACGTCCCAGGGGTATTCGCGGCGGATAAGTATGTTCAGAACCAATCACCGTCATACCCTTTAGACCCATAGCCGCCAAGGCCAACAAGATGTTGGCAGTGCTCATCATGGCCAGAGCGACATCAGGTTGGCACTGCGTGAGCACATGGCGAAGAGCGCGTACACGGCGCAGGTTGTTGCGCATAGCGGCCAACGCATTGCCGCTATCGCCAGCTACATCAAGCGCGACGCGATGCACAGCAGGGTGAAGTTGGTAGAAGTCTTGGGCGGAAGAAGTCAAAGTTAGCACCGTGATCTGCCAGCCTTTTTCGGCCCAGTGGTTGGCCAGACTGGCTGTGACTCTCTCGGCGCCACCGGTATTTAGGGAGTGGATAAAGATCAATAATTTCATAGAGAACACTCAACCCTTTCGCCTGATAAGCACGAAAAGTAGCGCTGCAGACAGCGCATACATCAGGACCGTTGACAACACCAGACCATAAAGACCAAGCAGGCGCACCAACAAAAATGCCAAAGGCAGCTTGCATATGAGATTGATGACTCCGCTCAAAGCGATCAACTTATGTCGGCGCTGCGCGGCCAGTGCAGACACCAGCACCAGCGCAGGAAAATAAAACACCACCTGAAATAAGGCATATCGAAGTACGCTGCTTACGGCCAAGGTGTTGGACGCGGTGAACGCACCGCGCTCGAACAAAACACGCACAATCCAAGGAGCCAACAGCCAGCTCACCAATAGCACCAACAAGCTAAACATCAGCATCCACTTGAACCAGCGCAAGGCCAAGGCAGTCACCTTCACGCCGCCCTGCGCCACATCCTTGGAAAACACAGGGAGCGTAGCGCGGCTGACGGCAGTGGCGCCCAGGCCCAGAATCAAAGCCAGGATGCGATTGGCATAACTGAGTATGGACAGAGCACCCTCATCCAAACCGGCCGCAAAAAATTGATCCACCAGGTTGGTCAGGCTGGAAAGCAGCTGCCCCAATGCCATGATGCCGATGCTGGACCAGAAAAATGACCAGGCTGGCGAGCGCTGTGCTAGGCGCGGCGCAGGCAATTCACCACGGTGAAGCAGCGGCGCCCCCAACGCCGCGGCATGCATAGCAAAGCCTGCCACTGTTCCCCACAGGAGGGGCTCCGGCAACCATGCGGGGGGCAGGAGCAGCGCGATCAGCAAGGCGAGTGCCGGAATAGCCTCAAACAGTGTGTTGCGGTGGTGGCCGGCCGCCAGCAACCAAGCTGAGAACAAGCTAATGACTGTGCCAAGTGGCGCCAAGAGAGCCAAGCCGCCCGTCATATCCAGTGCCTGCGTCAAAGCTGGTCCGGAAAGGCCCAGCCAGCCCTTGCGCAGAAGCATTGGTAGGCCCAACCAAGCCAGCAGGCCCAGCGCCAAGCCAAGAAGCAGCGTAAGTCCGAACAGTTCGGCACGAAAACGGGGTAGTTCGGCCGGCGTATCGCTCCGCAGCCGTGCGGCCAGAGGCAGAAGCACCACCGTCAGGATGCTGAACCATACCGACACCGGCCAGTTGACTAGGTTGAAAACGAAAACATACGCATCCACTGTGGCGCTGACGCCGTAACGCCAAGCAATGGTCATCTCTTTGGCGGCACCGGCCAGCTTGCCAACAAAGACAAACATGCTGACCCAGACAAAACCTAGCGCGATCTGACGATGCTGTGAGTCGGGATTGCTCAAGTGGTAACGGATACGCTCAAACATGTGGGCCATGCCGCCCCGTACTGTGTGCTTTGCTTTAATGGCGGTTGATTTATTCAACATTGGCAACGTCGTTCTCAAGAGGCGGATGCTGAGCACCCATCACGACAATGGAGAGGCGGACGTAGATGGGCGGGTTTGCAACATTTGGTACTGTTTCAGTAGTTGCTTGCGTAGGTCGGACAAGTGCTAGAGGCGTTTTTGACATATTTTTCCTTTGATCCCTAGCATTGCGTTAGGCGGCGATAAAGGGCTTACGTATTGGCATGGCGTCGCCGTTTTTGCCAACGACGTCCATGAAAACGAAACACGCCCACTATGGTTTCAATAGCTGCTAGCGCAGACTGAGTATGCGAAAAATGGCTGTTTTAGTCATTTTTCTTGCCCGATGTACCAAGGCATGGCCAATGCCAGCCCTTCGTCAATGCGCTGGGTGGGCGCATAGCCCAGCAGGCTCTGGGCCTTGTCGATGTCGGCCAGGCTGTGGCGCACGTCGCCAGAACGGAAGTCACGGTACACGGGTTGGATGCCTTCTAAGTGCGGATAAAGCGGCAGCAGGTTGCGGTGCAGCTGGGCATACAACTCGTTAAGGGTGGTGCGGTCGCCTACGGCTACGTTGTAAACTTGGTTGACGGGCGATGGTGAGCCCTCACCCCTACCCCCCCCCAAAGAGAGAGGGAGTTCATTCACGGTGGCGGCCAGAAGATTGGCTTGCACCACGTTGGCAATAAAGCAAAAGTCGCGGCTGGTTTCGCCGTCGCCGTTAATGTAGACGGGCTCGTCCTTGATCAGGCTGGAAATCCACTTCGGGATGACGGCAGCATAGGCGCCATTAGGGTCTTGCCGGGGGCCAAACACGTTGAAGTAGCGCAGACCGATGGCTTTAAAACCGTAGCAGCGGGCAAACACGTCAGCGTACAGCTCGTTGACATACTTGGTCACAGCATAGGGGCTCAGGGGTTTGCCGATGGTGTCCTCCACCTTGGGCAGGCCGGGGTGGTCGCCGTAGGTGGAACTGCTGGCTGCGTAGGTGAAGCTTTTCACGTTGGCATCGCGGGCAGCCACCAGCATGTTCAGAAAACCGGTGATGTTGGCCGCATTGGTGGTGATGGGGTCGGCCAAGCTACGGGGCACGCTGCCTAAAGCTGCTTCGTGCAGCACGTAGTCAACGCCTTCGCAGGCCTTTTGGCAGTCGACCAACTCGCGGATGTCGCCTTGGATGAAGCTGAAGTGACTCCATTGCTCAGGGGTGACGAGGGTTTGCACTTCGTCCAGATTGCGCTGGTGGCCAGTGGCGAAGTTGTCCAAGCCGACCACGCGCTGGCCGAGATCGAGCAGGGTTTGTAATAAGTTGCTGCCGATAAAGCCGGCCACGCCGGTGATGAGCCAAGTGCGGGGTTCGGTAGGCAGTCGCTTTTGCAGTTGTTCGTAAGCTGTCATTTTTTCTTTACTCATAGCACCACTTTGCACCTAACTTAGCTGGTGCAAGAGTTGTGGCTGACTTTAACGGGGATGGACGCAGTCTTACAAGCGTAGATCGCTGGCTTCGGCGGGTAGCAGGTATTTCAAGTCGTAGAGCACATGGTTGGACTTGCCCAGGGCGCGGATGGCCGGGGCCCCCATGGCCTTGAACTGCTGGTGCGCCACGGCCAAGATGATGCCGTCGTAGGTTTCGGGCGCGGGCTGGGTCACGGGGTTGATGCCATATTCGTGCTGGGCCTCTTCGGCTACGGCCCAGGGGTCGTACACATCGACCTGGCAGTTGTAGTCCTGCAGCTCGGTCACAATGTCCACCACACGGGTATTACGCAGGTCAGGGCAGTTTTCCTTGAAGGCCAGGCCCATGACGAGGATGCGCGCGCCATCGACATGGATGCGGCGCTTGGTCATGGCCTTGACGAGCTGGGCCACCACATAGGCGCCCATGCTGTCGTTCAGGCGGCGGCCAGCGAGGATAATTTCCGGGTGGTAGCCGATGGCCTGGGCTTTGTGGGTGAGGTAGTAGGGGTCCACGCCAATGCAGTGGCCGCCCACCAGGCCGGGGCGAAACGGCAGAAAATTCCACTTGCTGCCGGCTGCCTGCAGCACGGCTTCGGTGTCTATGCCCATCTTGTTGAAGATGATGGCCAGCTCGTTGATCAAGGCAATGTTCAGGTCGCGCTGGGTGTTTTCGATCACCTTGGCGGCTTCGGCCACCTTGATGCTAGCGGCCTTGTGAGTACCAGCGGTGATGATCTCGTTGTAGAGCGCATCAACCACATCAGCTACTTCGGGCGTGGACCCGGAAGTGACTTTCTTGATAGTAGTGACGCGATGCTCTTTATCGCCGGGGTTGATGCGCTCGGGGCTGTAGCCGGCAAAAAAGTCTTGGTTGAACGTGAGGCCGGATAATTTTTCTAGCACAGGCACGCAGTCTTCTTCAGTGGCGCCGGGGTATACGGTGGATTCGTAAATCACGATGTCCCCGCGCTTGAGAACCTTGCCGACGGTTTCGCTGGCCTTGATCAGGGGCGTGAGGTCCGGGCGCTTGTGCTCGTCAATCGGCGTGGGCACGGTGATGATGAAACAGGTGCAAGCGCGCAGGTCTTCGAGTTGGGTGCTGAAAGTCAGATATTCGGCCGCTTTCAGCTCTTCGGGCTCGGTTTCCAGGGTGTGGTCATGGCCGGCCTGCAACTCGGCAATGCGTTTGACATTGATGTCGAAGCCCACTACAGAGCGCTTTTTGCCAAATTCAACCGCCAGCGGCAGGCCAACGTAACCCAAGCCAATAATGGCAACTTTGAGTTTGGATTCAATGGTTTGCATATTTTTTATCAAGTTTATAAACAGGAAGAGAAAGAAAAATAGAAACGAATCTAGACCACTTCAGCCGTCATGGTAGTAGCACTAAAGCACCACCGGAACTGTGTCAGTCGTGCATAAACAGCCGTGTATAAAGAAGCACAAAATACAAATCCAAACACCAGCATGAACGTGCTGGTAGGCCAGTTCACAGCGATCAGAGCGGGAATCAAAGCAGCGCTCCACATGATGGCGCCCGTAGCGGAGTTGCGCATCAAATTGCTGGCCTTCGGCAACAAGAGCCGGACCAGGCGACGCTTGACCAGGCTGTGCAGATGCAATCGATCCGGGTCGCCCGGACTCAGGTGGCGGCGGCGCCGGCGAATGATGCTGAACAACACCTCCAGCACCGGGTAGCCGCACACCAGCATGGGCGCCCAGGCCGACACCTCGGCATGGCGCTGCAGGATCAGTACGGCCAGCCAAGCCAGGGAAAAACCGACAAAGTAAGCGCCGCCATCGCCCAAAAAAATCTTGCCCAGTGGCCAGTTCACCAAGAAAAATCCCGCTACGGCGGCGGCCAGGATCAGGCAAATCCGGGTCAGGTCAGCATCTCCCAAGGCAGTGCTCATGATGGCAAAAGCCGTGAGAATGATGATGACAGTGCCTGCGGCCAAACCGTTAAACCCATCGACGATGTTGATGGCATTGGCAATGCCGCCGATTGCAAAAGCGGTAAACAGCACAGAAATGATGGTAAAGCCCAGCAGCCAGTCAAGACCTGGAACATTCGCCTCGGTAATGGAGTGACCCGTGATGATCCAGCCCAGCACACCGCAGCCCATGGTGGCCAGCAGGCGGGTGCGCACGCTCACCCGCTTGGTGATGTCTTCGAGCAGGCCAAAGGCAAAGGCCGGAATGCCAGCCAGGATAAGCGGTCCGAGCAAGACTTGCCTCTCGGGAGCGGCAAACAGATAGCCGGTCACCACACCAGCAGCAATGGCGATCCCGCCCACACGGGGAGTGGGATGGGTATGGAACTTTTGCACACCCAAGTGACTGTCCATGCTCAGATGACCATGCCAGTGCTGCGTGCGCACCAGCAGCAACGCGACGACAAAGGCCACGCTGCCCGCCATCACCGCCGACAGTGCCACTGAATTCAGAATAGTTTGCATGGGTCGGCCCAGTCAAAAAAATGACCTTTCAGCCAGTACAGCCTGGGCATTTTCTTACTGCCCGCTCGATTGACCGTACTGGTAATTGGTGTAGCGGTAACGGCTGTACTTGTAGCCATAGCCGCCGTAGCGCTGGCGGCTGGTGTCCAGGTCGTTGAACACCACGCCCTTGACCTGCACGCCGGCCTGGCCGAGACGCTTGGTGGTTTCCTGCAACTCCCCCAGCGAGGTCACTTCAGCGCGGGCCACGACAAACACCGTTCCTGCATGCGAACCGAGCACCTGCGTGTCCGACACGGCCAGCACGGGCGGGGTGTCAATCAGAATCAGGTCGTACTGCGCCGAGAGCGTTTGCAGCAGTTGCGCCGTGGCCGGCGACATCAGCAACTCGGCCGGGTTGGGCGGCATGACACCGGTGGTGATCAGGTCCAGGTTGGGGGCAACGCCGCGATGCACCACCTCGCCCAGCGTGCGGGTGCCGGTGATCAGTTCGCTCAAGCCCTGGCCACGCTTCAGGCCAAAGAACTGGTTGATGTGGCCCTTGCGCATGTCGGCGTCGATCAACAGCACGCGCTTGCCGCCTGCAGCCAGCACGGCCGCAAAGTTGGCGCTGGTAAAGGATTTGCCGATGCCTGGGGTAGGCCCGGTGAACAGCACCAGATTGTTGCGCGCATCGAGCATGGCAAATTGCAGCGCCGTGCGCAGGCTGCGCAGGCTTTCCACGCAAGGGTCGTCAGGCAGGAGGGTGGCCAGCAGATGCTGGCCGGTCACCTGGCTTTTGACCAGCTTGGAGAGCTTGTCCTGCTCGGCCGAATGCGGCACGGTGGCAAACACATGCAGGCCGGTAGCCGACTCGATGTCAGCCGGGTCTTTGATGCCGGGGCGCAGGCTGTTGCGCAAAAAGGCCAGTCCCATGCCCAGCACCAAGCCCAGCACGGCGCTGATGGCCAGTATCTGGGAGCGCTGTGGTTTGATGGGCCGCTCGGGCGCGACGGGCGCATCGACCACCCGCACATTGCCGACCTTGCCTTCCTTGACCAGGCGCAGTTGCTGCGAACTGGTCAGCAGGTTCAGGTAAAGTTCGCTGTTGACCTTGACATCGCGCGTCAGGCGCAGAAGATCCTGCTCGGTATTGGGCAGGGTTTTGACCTTAGAGGTCAGTCCGGCAATTTCTTTGGTGACTGCGGCAATCTGGGTGTCCAGCGTCTGGATCACGGGATGGGCAGCGGTGAATTGCGCGCTTTGCTCGCGGCGCTTTTGTTGCAGTTCCAGCAGGCTGGCCTGGAGTTTGACAGCTGTCTCCAGGTAGCTCTGGCCTTCGGTGCCGAGGTCAAACGTGCCGTTCTGGTTGCGAAACTGGTTGAAGCGCACTTCGGAGTTTTCAAGCTGCTTTTTGAGTTGCGGCAGGAATCCGCCCAGAAAATCGAGCGATTTCTCGGCTTCGGCGGATTTGCGCTCGGTGTTCTGGCGCACATAGTTGGTGCCCACGGCGTTCAGGGTGCGGGCAATTTTTTGCGGATCGGTGCCTTGGAGCCGCACCGAGATCACACCAGACTGTTTACCCTGCTCCGAAATAGCCAGGTTTTGTTGCAGTTGCTCAATCACCCCCAGGCGCGAGTAACGCGCCACATTGAAGTGGGCGCCCGGCTTGGCCCTGAGTTCGCTGACCAGGATGCGGCCTTCGTTGTCACTGGCGCCAAATTTGGTCAAGGCGCCGGTTTTGCCTTGCGCCAGCAGCTGGTCGTTCGAGTCGAACAGATCAAAGCCTCCTTCGGTCGCCACCAAGAGCAGGGGTTTCCCCTCCAGTTCGGCGGGCACCTCAAGCAGGCCCAGGCGGATCGACTCATTGCCTGAAACATAGCCATCCATTCCCAGAAAACCGGGAGTGGATACATTCGTGGCGCGCCGCGCCAGCCAGCCACCCACCAGGGGAAGGTATTTGGGGGCTGCGGTGATGTACAGCTGCAAGTCATCGACAGACTTGCCCACCACCAGGCGTGAGCGCAAGATTTCCATCTCGGCCGTGGCGGGAGACTTGATGTCGAACAGGCTGGCCGCATCCCCCAGGGCGCCTGCAGCGCCGGGCTTGCTGTCTTCCACCTGGATCAGGGAGTTGGCTTCATAGACGGGACGGCTGAGGAAGGCATAAGCGCCACCCAGCACGAGCACCAGCGCCGTGACGCCGGCAATCAGCCAGCGCGCATCAAGCAGCACATCGAGCAACCCCAGGAGGTCAATTTCGTCGCCTTGTGCGTCGTCAATTTGGGGGGTGGGCATGGGAGATTGGAAAGCGTTCATTCAGTCAGGCCATCACGAAACAAGTTTGATGCGGCGCACCCATTCATCCACGCCCAGGGCGATGGCTGCGTGGGAGGCCTCGAAAGCAGCGCGGGGCTGCCGGTAAGGGTCGGCAATGTCAAAACCGCCTTGCGGACCGAACTCGCCAAGGCGGCGGATCTTGCCGCGGGCCAGGGGGTAGAGCCGCTCGAGCTGCTGCTGGTGGCTCGCTTCCATGACCAGCACCAGCTCGGCATGGCTGCACATCCAGCCAACGATTTGCTGGGCGCGGTGCGCTGACAGGTCCAGGCCATGCTGCTCGGCAATTTCCTGCGCAGTGGCTTCGGCGGGATGCCCCACCACGGCGTGCAAACCCGCCGACCAGATGTTGCGGCCGGGCAGGCGCTCTTTGAGCATCGCCTCGGCCACGGGACTGCGGCAGATATTGCCGATGCAGACGGTCAGGATGTTGTTCATCAGCCCGACCCCCTTATTGGGTGGCGTCACGCGTCACGTTGATCGCCTGGGCGCTGGGCAGAATCAGGCTGATCACGCGGTTCCAGCGCACCAGGGCCACTGGATCGACAAAGACCACATCGCGCGATTTCAGCTCAAAGCCTTCTGCCAAGGCATAGGCGGCGGGGGTGCGGGCATCCAGATGGAAAATCTCGGGCGTGGTGGGAGCGTTCGCGGCGGCGCCCCCGGCCAGGATGTCGGCCGCTGTAGGCTTGTCGCCGCTGCGACTGCGAACGACATAAATCTGGCGCGGGTCGCCAGAAGTGACATTGATGCCGCCGGACTCGCCGAGTGCTTCGTTGAGCGTGAGCCGGCCGTTGCGCAGGGGCAGCGCCATGGGACGTGTCACTTCGCCCATCACATACACCTTGGTGTCATCACGGCTGCCGACACGCACCAGGTCACCGGCCGTGAGCATGATGCGCGACGGGTTGACACCCAGCTCGACCAGCTTGGGCATGCTCACCAGCGTCGTCATGCCGTTGCGGCTGATGGCGACCGTCGCCCGATCAGCTGTCGGCGTGAAGCCGCCGGCGCGGCTGATGGCCTCGGGCAGCGTCATCGGAATGTCATTGATGGCCTGCAGGCCGGGGTTGCGCACATCGCCATCGACGTAAATACGGCCGGCGCGGTAAGCCTGCACGCGCAAAGTGACCTGCGGGTCATTGATGTATTTGGCCAGGCGGCGGGTGAGCTGCTCGCGGGCCTGGGTTTCCGTCAAGCCAGCGATCTTGAAGGAGCCCAGCAAGGGAAACTGAATCAGCCCTTCAGGGCTGACGTTGTAGCCATTGCCCACTGCCGCCAGGCCCGACGAATCGGCCGTTAGGGTAGAGCCCGCCGGCGCCAGCACCAGTTCGGGGTGATTCCACACGACGATGTTGATGACGTCGCCTGCGCCAATGCTGTAAGCCTTGGGCTGGCCAAACAGGCGCTTGATGTCAGCGCCGATTTCAGCCTTTTGCAGCGCACGCTGCTGGCGAATGAGTTCGGGCGTGATGCCCTGCAGCGCGCCGGGCGGCGGCGTCTGGCCCGGTGCTGCATCGCTGCCCACGCCAGCGCCGTCAGCCGAGTCTGGCGCACGCTGCGCCACGGCGTGGGGATTGCCCATCACATCGCTGATCTGGAAACCTTTTCCGATAGACAGGCCGGGAGACAGCGCACAGCCGCTCAGCCATGCGGCAGACAAGGCCAGGACGGGCCAGCGCGTCAAGGTCCGTAGAGAGGTGAAAGATGGTTTCTGGAGCATGAATTAATGGGCTGAGGATGTGGCAATGCGCCGCTGTCAGCAAAAAGATTGAAACAAAAAGACGTAACCCGGAGCGTGGACTTAAAAAAGAGGTGTCGGACACCTCAACAAGCAAGCGAACAGGCCAGTGCAGCGCGACCCGATGCCCGGCAACCCGGCATCGCTTTCAGCTTCAAAGCCCATGGAAATTGATCTCTTACATGAATGCCACAACTGGCCTGCCTGTCATTTGCAATGGTTTTGCAATTGGCACTGAAGAGTCTTAGCCCATCTTGAAGTGCTGTCGAGTTGGCATTTTAGTTGTAAATTCAAGCGGCTGTAAATGTATGAACCTGTTGCATTTTCGTAAAAAATCCCTAAAAAACTCGCGACATTTTGTAACTTAAAGCATTTTTTTGGTCTTTATGCCGGGGAAATTGTAAGTTTTTTTTGTAACAAATTTCAACGAAAAATTAGTAGATTCAGACCCTTCAGCCGCGTTACCCGTTCACAACAGGGGCAGGAATGTCTTGCGGCGTGGCCAGCACCTTGTCGATGCGCTTGCCATCCAGATCAAGCACTTCAAACATCCAGCCCGTGCACTCGATGCGCTCACCCACAGCAGGCAGGCGCCCAGACACCGACATCAGCAAGCCAGCCACGGTGTTGTAGCGGCCACGCGCTTCTTCGGGAAGCTCTCTGATGTCCAGACGGGCTTTAAGTTCAGTGACTGGCATGACCCCGTCAATCAGCCAGCTGCCGTCTTCACGCTCGGTGGCCCAGGCGTCAATCTGCGCGCCGGGCTGCAACTCCCCGGTGATGGCTTCGAGCATGTCCATCGGCGTCATCAGGCCCTGCACCACGCCGTACTCGTCGACCACGAACACTATTCGGGTGGACCTGGCGCGAAACTGCTCCAGCAACTCCATGCCGGTCAGGGTTTCCGGCACAAACACGGCGGGAGAGACATAAGCGCCAATCCGGTCCGTCAAGGCGGGGGTTGATCCGTTGCCGTCCGACGCATTCGATTCGATCTGGCCGCGCAAGGCCAGCAGCTTGGCGACATTGACCACGCCCACCACCTCATCGAGGCTGCCCCGGCAAACCGGGTACCAGGAGTGGCCGGTGGCGCCTGCCTTGTTGATGGCCTGGGCCACCGTGTCGGAGGCATCGAGCCACTCGATGCTGGAGCGCGGCAGCATCAGCGAGGTCAGCAGGCGGTCGTCGAGCAGGAACACGTTTTGCACCATCTGGTGCTCGTGCTCCTCGATCAGGCCAGCGTCCACGCCCTCCTCCAGGCTGGCGGCAATCTCCTCTTCCGTCACCGAGCGCCCGGCGGCATTGTCAATGCGCAGCAGCTTGAGCACGGCATGGGTGCTGAAGGACAGCAGCCGCACAAAGGGCTTGGTGGCCGTGGCCGTCCACACCATGGGGCGCGAGACCAGCCGGGAGACGGTTTCGGGGTAGAGCTGGCCGATGCGCTTGGGCACCAGTTCGCCAAAGACGATGGTGACGTAGGTGATGGCGGTCACCACGAGGGCCGTGGCGGAAATGTCGGCCGCGCGCACCGTGACGCCAAAGCCCTGCAGCCAGGCCGAGACGCCATCGCTGAAGGCGGCCTCGCCAATGATGCCGTTGAGCATGCCAATCGAGGTGATGCCCACCTGCACCGAGGAGAGAAACTGGGTGGGATTTTCCAGCAGGCCCAGGGCCGCTTGCGAGCCCTTGTCGCCTGATTCGGCCATGGCGCTCAGGCGCGCCTTGCGGCTCGACGCCAGGGCCAGTTCGGACATGGAAAAGACGCCGTTGAGCAGCGTCAAGAAGACAATGAGGAAAAATTCCATGAATCCACAGGCAAAATAAAAAGCATGTCACTTTACTGTATCGGCGATCTGCAGGGTTGTCTTTCGCCTTTCGAGCGCTTGCTGCAAGCCATTGATTTCTCGCCCAGCCGCGACACCGTGTACTTACTGGGTGACCTGGTCAACCGGGGGCCGGACTCGCTGGGCGTGCTGCGCCGCCTGAGCGCGCTGGGCGACGCGGCCCAATGCCTGCTCGGCAACCACGACCTGCACCTGCTGGCGCTGTGGCAGGGTGTGCGCAAGAGCGGCCGCCACGACACCGTGCAGGACATCCTGCAAGCCCCCGACAGCCAGGCGCTGCTGGACTGGCTGCGCCATCGCGCCATGGCCCTGCACCGCCACGGCTGGCTGATGGTGCATGCGGGCATCCTGCCGCAGTGGAGCGCAGCCCGGACCCTGGCGCTGGCCGCAGAGGTGGAGCAGGCGCTGCGCGGGCCTGATCTGAAGAATTTTTTAAGCACCATGTACGGCAACGCGCCCAGCCAGTGGCACGGTGACCTGCGAGGGCCGGAGCGGCTGCGGGTGATTGTCAATGCGCTGACACGCCTGCGGTTCTGCACGCCCGACGGCGCCATGGAATTCACCAGCACCGAAAGCGCCGGCCATGCGCCTGAAGGCTATCTGCCGTGGTTCGAGGTTCCGGGGCGCGCCACTTTGGACACGCCCGTGGCTTTTGGCCACTGGTCCACCCTGGCGACCGAGGCCGGGCGCCCGGTCGGGCTGCGCAACAACGCCCTGCCGCTGGACACCGGCTGCGTCTGGGGCGGCTGCCTGACGGCGGCCAGGCTGGGCGCCGGAGCCGCAAGCTTTGAGTTGATCAAGGTGCAGTGTGAACAGGCGCTCAAGCCGGGCAGGTAAAGAAATCAGGGGGATGCCTTCCGAGGGAGAAACCTGCTCTACGGCAGCGAGTTTTCAGGCGCTGACACCTTGGGCACCGCCTCATCGGCCCAGGCGCGCGCCATGCTGGCCGCCAGCAGCAGAACGCCGGAGGAAAAATAAATCCACATCAGGATCACCACCAGCGAGCCGGCCGCGCCGTAAGCCGACACGACAGCGGCGGTGGACAGGTACATCGCCATCAGGTATTTGCCGCCCTCAAAAATGAGGGCGCCCGCCACCGCGCCCATCATCAGGTAGCGCAAGGCAGGCTTGGGGCCGGAACTGATTTTCATCAGGGCCAGGAACAGCGCAATGCAAAAGGCGATCGAGACCAGTTCATTGATCACCCACAGGACTTTTTCAGCCGGCAAATAATTGCCCGCCCAGTTCGACAGCAATTGAAAAAAAGTTGATGTAGCCAACGAGACCAGCAGCAAAAAACCCAGCGCCAAAATATAGGCCACGCCGCGCAAGCGCAAGGAGGCGCTGTACCACCACTTCTGTTTGGGCGCCTGCCCGCTGCCCTGGCGCCACAGCCGCTCAAAAGCGTCCTGCAGTTCGGCAAAGACACCTGTTGCGCCCGACAGCAGCAGCGCGAACGCCAGCAGGGAGGCGGTGATTCCCTCCGAAGGCTGCTGGGCGCTGGTCAGCGCCTGTTGAACCACCTGCGCGCCCTGCTCGCCGATAACGCTGCGAATCTGCCCCACCAGGCTGGTTTCAATAAAGCTGCGGTCCAGCCACCAGCCCATGAGAGCAACCAACAGCACCAGCAGCGGCGCCAGGCTGAGAATGCCGTAAAACGACATGGCTGCGCTCATGCGCAGGCCGTCGGCCTGCATCCATTGGTTGAGCGCCCGCCACAGGGGCTGGTAGATTTTTCGCAGCAGTGAAAGCGCGGCCTCTTGCAGGGTCGCAACACGCGAAGACGAGTCAGCCATCATCGCGCTAGCGTAGTTGCTGGCTCGAAACCCAGGCACCAGAAAGGCCCGCCAGCCACCGTAGGCTGGTGCCTATAGTCATGCGTATCGGCCCGACCAGCCTGGCAGTTCGCGCTCAAGGGAGTTTCAGGACGACTTGAACAGCGCCGCGATTTTTTTCTTCGGCTTGATGTTGGCCGATACCCCGTTGCGCCCGGGCGCAGCCTTGGCGGCCGCTTCCCAGGCGGGTTGCACCTCTGCGGCCGGCGGCTCGTAAGGCCGGTCGAAAAACGGGTCGCGCGAGACCTGCGGCGGGCGGTGCGGTGTGTACTCGCGCCGCTCACGCGGTTCGCGGCGCTCGCGCGGCGCCGGGGCGCTGCTGTCTGGCGTCTCGCGGTACATGCGCCGGCCGTCGTTGATGCGGCCCTGCTCGCTGATGCGCGGCGTGTCTTCCTCGAACTCCATCGGCTCGATCTCGATTTTTGTCTTGATCAGCTTTTCGATGTCGGTGACCAGGCGCTGGTCGCTGCCGGCGACAAAACTCACCGCCAGGCCCGAGGCGCCCGCGCGTCCCGTGCGGCCGATGCGGTGCACGTAATCTTCGGCGTTGAACGGCACGTCAAAATTGAACACCGCCGGCACGTCCTTGATGTCCAGGCCACGGGCGGCCACGTCGGTGCAGACCAGCAGGTCCACTTCGCCGGACTTGAAAGCTTCCAGCGCTTTCAATCGCTCGTCCTGGCTCTTGTCGCCGTGCAGCGCGGTGGTTTTCAATCCCTCGCGCTCCAGCGAGCGCGCCAGCCGGGCACAGCCGAGCTTGCTGTTGACGAAGACAAACGCCTGCTTCATGCCGCGCGCTTTTAGTATTTGGTGCAGCGCGCGGCGCTTGTCATCAGCGCCGACGCTGTAGAAATGCTGCTCGACGTTGGCGGCGGTAGCGTTGGAGCGCGCCACCTCGATGGTCACCGGATCCTGCAGGAAGCTGGCGGCGAGCCGCTTGATTTCGGGCGAGAAGGTGGCGGAAAACAAGAGCGTGATGCGCTGCTTGGGCAGATAGCTCAGGATGCGCTGCAGGTCGGGCAGAAAGCCGATGTCGAGCATGCGGTCGGCTTCGTCCAGCACCACATACTCCACCTGATTCAGCACCGCATTCTTGGCCTCGATGTGATCGAGCAGCCGCCCCGGCGTGGCCACCAGCACTTCAACGCCCTTTTTGAGTTCGAGCGTCTGCGGCTTCATGTCCATGCCGCCAAACACCACGGCACTGTTCAGGTTGGTGTATTTGGCATAGAGCTTGACCTGCTCGCCCACCTGCACGGCGAGCTCGCGCGTGGGCAGCAGCACCAAGGCGCGCACGGGATGGCGCGCTGGCGAGGTCGAGGGGTTCTCGTGCTTCATCATGCGCTGCAGCAGGGGCAGCGCGAAAGCGGCGGTCTTGCCGGTGCCGGTTTGCGCGGCGCCCATCACGTCCCTGCCCTGCAGAACGACCGGAATGGCCTGCTCCTGGATGGGCGTCATGGTTTCGTAGCCCATTTCGGCTACGGCGCGGGCCAGCGGTTCGGCCAGCGAAAGATTGGAAAAAGAAGATGTCATTTAGCTCTATATTGTCGCACTTTGAGTGATATAAGCCTTTTGCGCCTGCGCATGGACTGATCCACATTCCGTCCCATGGCCCCAAAGCGCTCGCTTGCCACATTAATTTGCTATTTATTTTATAGCATTGTCAGCTTGTTTGGCAAGGGTTTGAGCCAGGCTGTCGATCTGACCTGACGGCATCAAGCGCAACCCGAGCCGGCACCCTCAACGCTGATAAATCAGCTTGCGCGGCGCTCAGCCCGATGGCATCCACCCCAAAACTGGGGCGGGAATTTTCTACAAATTTTGCACGCTGAAGGTGTCGCAGGCCTGGAGACTACCGTTTTTCAGGCCTTTGTCAAACCAGCGCTGGCGCTGGGCGCTGGTGCCGTGGGTAAAACTGTCGGGCACCACCTCGCCGCCGCTGGAGCGCTGCAAGGCATCGTCGCCAATTTTGGCGGCAGCGTTCATGGCTTCTTCAACATCACCCTGCTCCAGAATCTGGCGGGCGCTTTGCGCATGGTTGGCCCAGACGCCGGCAAAGCAGTCGGCCTGCAGTTCGAGCTTGACGCTCAGCACGTTGAAGTCGGCCTTGCCGACGCGCCCGCGCATCTGCTCGACCTTGTCGTTGATGCCCAGCAGGTTTTGCACATGGTGCCCAACCTCATGGGCAATCACATAGGCCTGGGCAAAATCGCCGGGCGCACCGAGCTGCTTTTTCAGGGTTTCGTAAAACCCGAGATCGATGTACACCTTTTGGTCCGGAGGGCAGTAAAACGGCCCCATGGCAGCCTGGCCCCGGCCACAGGCCGTGGTGGTGCTGCCACGGAACAGCACCAGGCTGGGCTCCTGATAGGTTTTACCGCCCTTGACAAACAGGTCTTTCCAGACGTCTTCGGTGTCGGCCAGCACGGTGGACACAAAGGCAGCCATGCGGTCATCGGCGGGCGGGCGCTGCGCCGGCCCCTGCTGGACCTGGGCCGTGGGCGAGCCGCCGCCGCTCAGCATGCTCAAGATCGTCAGCGGGTTGATGCCGAAAATCCAGCCGCCCAGCAGGGCCACGACGATGGTGCCAATGCCGATGCTGCGCCCCCCACCCCCAAAGCCACTGCCCGCGCCTTGGCGCCGGTCTTCGACGTTGTCAGATTGACGATTGCCTTCCCATTTCATGATGTCTCCTTTTTTGCCGACGTCAAATCACAACGCATGCCTTGAAGCAGCTGCCTGCAAAGCTTGAAAATCGGACGTCATGGCTGAAAAAAGCGATCCGCCCAGACGCCGACTGTACTTGAGCGCCGCAGTTGCACAACAAAAGCCTCGGGAACAAAAATTCCTCTGCTTGATCTATGGTTCATGGCATTTTCTGTGTTTCCCAGGCACTGGCGGCGCTGCTTCAGATTGGGCTTACTGCGCCTGTGGCTGGCCGGATTTGCGCTGGCCTGGCTGGCAGCCTGCGCCAGCCCCATCACAGCCAAAGTCACCCGCTTCAACCAGTGGCCCGCCGACGCTGCAGGAAGCACCTTCAGCTTTCTGCCCCGCAAGGACACCGGGCGCGAACTGGAACAGGCCACCTATGAGCGTCAGGTGCAGGCCGCGCTGGAGCAACTGGGGCTGCAGCGGGCACCAGCCGGGCAAACCGGCCGCTTTCAGGTAGACGTCCAGACCAGCCAGCGCAGCGAGGAAAAAAGCTGGCGCCAGCCCATCTACGAAAACAGCTATGTGTTCCTGCCGCCTTACCGCGATGCGGCAGGGCGAATTTTTCCGGGTGCCTGGGCACCTGATCCGTTCGGGCCGCACTACATGGGCGATCGCCTGGTGAGTTATACGCTGCAGATCAGCAGCTTGCGGCTGCGCCTGCTCGATACCCGTGCCGAGAGTTCTGGAGCGCTGCACTCGGGCAACCCGCGAACGGTGTTTGAAGCGCAGGCGGTGCATGAAGGCCACAGTGCGGACCTCCCGCTCGTGCTGCCCTACCTGGTGCGCGCCATCTTTGACGATTTTCCAGGACAAAACGGACGCGTTCGCGTCGTCAAGTTCGACGCCAAGACCGGTGCATTGCTGCCAAGGTAGGCCGCCTGCACGGACAGGCTGAAACGGGGTATGCGCAGGCAAAAGCACATCGGGCTTTAACGGGTGGCCACGAAAGCGGGCATCAAGCCGGGCGCTTGGCGGGCAGGCGCCAGGGCCGTCGCCTCAAGGCGTGGGGCCTGGTTGAGCGCAACGGGTGGCTTGTCCTGGGCAGGTGCGGTGCTGGCAAGATGAGCGGCAGAACGCACGCCCCGCACGCAGCGATCCAGCGCAGTGCCGAACTCGTTTTGCATGCACTGAACAATGGCATTTTTCTCGGAATGCTCCTGGGCGTCGCGCATGTGCATTCGCTCAACCTGGCCCTGCATCACCACCACCATGGCACCGAGCAGGGCGCCAAAAACCAGGCCAGCGCACACAAGGGATAACACCTTGGTGGGAACTCGGTTGATTTTCACCAAGTGATCAGAAAACATGGGTACAACTCCTCTTTGACATGCTGCACCGATGCTAAGCCGCTGTTTTTAAAGAACATTCAGCGTTTTACGCTTGAGGTTGTAGGATAAAAACGCTTACATGATTTATTTTTAGAAACCGCTGCAGGCACGCCACGGCGAGCGGCTATTTCTCCATGAACCACTGGATGAAATACTTGGCGACAAAGCCCACCATGCCAAAAGCCAGCCCCAGAAAAATAACGAAGGTGCCGAACTTTCCCGCCTTGGACTCCCACGCCAAGTGGCCGATGATGAACATCATGTAGAGCATGAAAGCCCCCACGCCGAACGACAAGCCGAAAGCGGCGATCTGCTCTTCCGAATAACCGAACATCAGACGGCTCCTTCGGGCGGCTGACGCTCGGGCAGAGCGCTGGCGTCCACCAGGTCGCGGTAGGCATGCCAGCTGGCGTGGCCCAGCAGCGGCAGCAGCACGATCAGGCCCAGCAGCAGCGTGCCCAGGCCCAGCACCGTCAGACCCATCAGCAGCGCCGCCCACAGGGCCAGCGGCAGAGGATTGGTCAGCACCGCCTGCCAGCTGGTCAGCACGGCCTGCAGCACATCGACGCGGCGGTCCAGCAGCAGCGGCATGGCCACCACGCTGGAGGCAAAGATGGGCGCAGCCATCAGGCCACCCATGATCATCCAGAGCTCAAACAGGTAGTGCTCGTGGGCCAGCACCACATGCTGCAAGAAATCCATCGGCGTGTTCACAGGCTGTGCAGCCATCAGCGTGATGAGCGCGGCCGAGGTCATCACCCAGCCGGTGCCGGCGAGCGCCAGCAGCAGGCCAAAGCGCACCAGGCTCCAGTAGCCGCCCTGCACCGCATAGCGCGAGTATTGCCAGCGCGTCCAGGTCTTGACGATGAGTTGAAAATTCACCGCCTCGCCGCGCTCCAGCGCGCGGCTGATCGCATACAGGCCGGTGGCCAGCACCGGCGCCACCACCAAAAAGCCGGAGAAGGCGCCCGCCAGCAGCCAGAAACGGTCGCCCACCAGCAGCAGCATCAGGCCGCCCAGGACCGCGAACACCAGGCCATGGGCCAGGCTGAGCCAGCCGCCGCGGCGCATGTCCTGCGCGCCACGCGCCAGCCATTTCAAGGGCTGGGCCAGGGCGATGCTGCGGATAACGGGAAGCACCAGGGCGCCACGGGGCAAGGGCGGCGGCAAGGGACGAGGGGGGGGAGGCGTATTGGGATAAGGCACGATGGGGCTGAAGCTTACCCGCAAATCAAAGCGCTGAACATGGCGCGCAGCAAGTGGGCAGCCGCACTGGCCGGCCCATCTCCCTGCAGCCGGCTATCATTCTTGACCGGCATCAAACACGATGAGCCTGTTAAAGCGCATCATCAAACGGCGCAAACAAAAGAACTCAGGAGACTTTCCATGAACAAAGAGCAAGCAGCCCCTTACCAGCAGCAGTTGCTGGCCATGCACGCCACCCTGCTTGCACAGATCACCGCACAGCGTGGAGGCGTCAGCCGGGCCGAAGCCGCTGCCGATCACTTCAGCCGGCGCGAGGATTCAAGCGCGCAGGTGGCGACCGAGCGCGAACTGGAATTTGCGATTGACGAGCGCGAAACCGAAGAGCTGGCCATGATCAACAGCGCCCTGGCCCGCATCGAAGCGGGCACCTACGGCGAATGCACCGACTGCGGCATCGACATTGCCCCGGCCCGGCTGCAGGCCAGCCCCGAAGTGCCGCGCTGCATCCAGTGCCAGGAAAAAGTCGAACACCGCCCGGCCTGACCCTACGTCCCCCTCACCTCAATCCTCAAAAAAGAAAGCATCGCATGAGCACTTTTCACGCCGTCGTCTGGATGGATCACTCCGAAGCCCATGTGGTCATGTTTGACCGCGAGCATGTGCAGGCCCAGCGGATCAAGTCCCGCAGCCACCACAAGCACCAGGGCAAGGGCGACGACAACGCGGCTTTCTTTGCCGACATTGCCAAAGCCCTGGCCGGCAGCCATGAAGTGCTGCTGACAGGCCCCGGCCTGGCACGCACCCAGTTCCGCGACTGGAGCGAAAAGCACCAGGCCGCCGTTGCCAAGGGGATCGTCGATTCGGTGCCGACCGACCACCCGACCGACCCGCAACTGGTGGCGCTGGCCCGCCAGTACTTCAAGAAATTCGACAACATGGCGGCCGACCCGTCCATCGCCTGAGTTTTTTACCTTTCCTGCAGGGCTGCGCGCCCTGCAAACTCCAGCCCGGCCAGCGCGCCGGGCCGGGAACCGGCTACCGCCGCAGCACCAGGGTTGACAACCGCGCACCCTCTTCCTGGCGGACCGCATGAACAACTTCCCTCCGATGTTGGTGTTTACCTCAGTGGTCAAGCCAGGGCGGCTTGGTTAGGCTGATGGCTGACACTGATCAGCCCCTTTTGGCGAAGATTCATGACCTCATCCACGCCTTCCCCGCACAGCCAGCCTCCCGCCACGCCCTCGCCTTCGGTGGACGAGTTGCCCGTGATGGACACGCCCTATGTGCTGCCCCCGCCCGTCGGGCCGCAGGCGCTGATGCGCGCCCTGGGGCCGGGCGACCCGTTTCGCTGGCTGGCAGCGGGCGCGCGCGACCTGCGGGCGCAGCCGGGGATTGCGCTTTTCTACGGGGTTTGCTTCTGGCTGATGGCCCTCACGCTGGGCGCGGTGTTCCGGGCCAAGCCTGAATACACCGTCTCGATGGCCTCGGGCTGCCTGCTGCTCGGCCCGTTCCTGGCCATGGGGCTGTACGAGGTCAGCCGCCGCCGCGAGCAGGGCGTCAGGCCCGAGTTGAGCGCCTCACTGACCTGCTGGGAGCCGCACCTGCGCAGCATGGCCATGCTGGTGCTGGTGCTGATCGTGCTTGAACTGCTCTGGGGCCGGGCTTCACTGGTGGTGTTCGCGGTGTTTTTCAACACCGGCATGCCCTCGACCACCGGGGTTATCGACGTCATCTTCAACGCCGGCAATTGGGAGTTTCTGGCGGTCTACACGGCCGTTGGCGGGATATTTGCCCTGCTGGTATTTTCCACCTCCGTGGTGTCCATCCCGATGATCCTGGACCGCGACACGGATGCGATTTCAGCGGCCATCACCAGCATCCGGGTGATGTTTTCCAACCCCGGCGTCATGCTGCTGTGGGGGTTTTTGATCACGGCGCTGATTGCCCTGGCGCTGCTGCCCTGGGGCGCTGGCCTGATCCTTGTCGGCCCACTGCTGGGCCACGCCAGTTGGCATGCCTACCGGGGAACGGTGCGCTGGCAGGAAGCCGTGCAGACCAGCGTGCCCTGACCAGGCCTCAAGCCGTCTGTGCCTGCACAATGCCATGCCATTGGCGGAGCCGACAATGAAAACCTGGGCCATCCCTGAATGAGGACAGCCCTTCCATGCCGGCGCAAGGATGGATCAACGGATCAACGGGTCAATGGAGCGCGGTATCGTCCGCCGCCTGCGCCAAGTGCCCAGGGCGGCCAGGCTCAGCGCCAGAAAACCGCTGCTGGCTACTGTGGCGGCCAGCACATCGCTTGGATAATGCTCGCCCAGGTAAATGCGGCTCAGCCCCACCAGCGCCACCAGCGCCATGGCCATCAAGACAATGAAAAGGCGCCAGCGCCACGACGCGACCCGGCACACCAGCCAGGCAGCCAGCACCCCATAGAGCAGGGTCGCGGCAGCCGTATGGCCGCTGGGAAAACTGTAGGAGTCCAGCACAGGCAGCGCCCCGTCCAGCACCGGCCTGGTGCGCTGAAAAACCTCTTTTAAAAACCGGTTGAACAGCATACCGGCCGGCACGGTCAACACGAGCGTCAGCAGCCAGTCCCAGGCCTTGAGGCGTGCCGCATAAAGCGCGGCCAGCAGACCCAGCCCGGCGATGCCGGCGGTGCTATGCAACTGGCTGACCAGCCGCATGAACTGCGTGATGGCAGGCGTTGCCTGCGCGCGCAACCCGTGCAAAAGCTCCAAATCCAATCCTTCGGGCGCATCGGCCGCGAAGGTTTTTTCGGCGATCAGCCAGAAACCAGCGACAGTCACGATCAGCACCAGGACGCCGGCCGTGACATGGCGCCCCAGACAAGCGTCGGGCGCCAGCCGGGCACGCCAGAAAGCACCCAGCGATGAAGAGCCGCAACGGAACATGGGAGTGCGACCGGCTACAGGCTTTCCCGGACGATACGGCCGTTGAGCGGCTGGAGCGGCCGGGCATTGGCGCTGAACAGGCGGCGAAAAGCCTTGATCTGATCGACGCCCAGCTTGACCGGCGTTTTCAGAACCATCCAGCGCACCCCTTGCGAGCAAGGGGGCGTGGTCAGCGAACCATCGTAAGCGTAATAGCCCTTGTCGGCAGGAAGCAAGGCCGCCAGATCAAGCGTCAGCCCTTCAACGGCGATGGTTTCGCCCGGACGCGGCAGACGGGAAAAGATGGCGTCAAAAGCCGCATGCTTTTTTCCATGCTCCAGGAGAACGCCGACCACACCCAGTTCACCCGCCGCATTGCGGTGGACAAAGTGGGCGACCATCGCGGCGTGCTTGCCCGCGATGGTTTCTTCGCTGGGCGTGTGGAAATGGAACTGGAGCAGCTCATAAGTCTGCTCACCGATTTTCAGGGTCTGGCCCGCCGGTAAATTAACCTGAACGGTGTGCCCGTTGTTGACAATGACAGGCGCGGCGCGGGTGTAGCCGAACTCCAGCGGCGCCAGCGCAGTCCTGACGGTGTTGCGGATGTCGATCGGGCTTTGCTTCAAGCCCTTGGCGCAGGTTTCAAAGGCCGGATCCAGTCCCGCCCAGCGCTCGGGCGCGCCGTGATGGCCCTGATAGGTCCAGTGCGGCCCTTGCCCTTCTGCCTGCGCGGCCCAGCTAGAGAGCACCAGCGCAGCGGCGGCGGCAGTTTTGTAAGAAGCGAAGCGAAAAAGCATGTTTTTTCCTGATGACAGAGCAGGCCGACGCGCACCAAGATCAAACTGGCCGCGCCAGGATTTAAGTTGCAGAGGTATCGCCGGCCTTCAGGAAACATTCTGCCAGCATGAAAACTGCTCACTGTTTTGAGCAGGATGCAGCCGCGCCAACACCGCTTGTTCAACAGGTTGGCGCGTTCGGGCTGAAGTTTTTACTTGCTCGCCACAGGCACTACCGCCTGAGCACCCCGGTTGGGCTGGCCTTCAACGTCAGCCCGGCGGTCAAAGGTGAGCAGCTTGCCCATCACGACTTGAACCCACTGCGGATAGGTATAAGCAGTGCCCTTGTTATGGTCAATGATGGCGCCAATGCCGCCACCAAAGATGATATTGCCAGCCAGGCCGGCGTTGGCGCGCGAGATCGCAACACCCCGACCCTCCACCTGGCCATTTTTAACGCAGGTAATCTGCAAGTCTTTTGAAGAGCGGCGCACGTTGACGGTAACAGGCGTCTTGATGTTTTGCTGACCGTAGTCGTTTTCAAGTTTGCAATCGGCATCCTTGATTTCGACACCCGCCTCACTGAAGGTTTCAAAACGCACTGGCGTGGTGGTGTCGTTGACGATGGATGCGCAACCGGTCATGGCAACACAAGCAAAAACGATGGAATACAAGCGAATAGACATTCAAGCCTCCCTTTATTAAGTAAGGCTAAAAATGTAACACGGTGTTTCTCACCGGGAGCTTGGCGCTGACTCATAACTGGCTCAATTTCTCAACGGAAACCCTTTTGACACCATCCAGCAACGAACCACCTCCACCGTGATGCGTCTTCACCTCTGCCTCAAGCGCGCGGCAACGTCACGCCCACCTGGCCCTGGTACTTGCCGCCGCGGTCCTTGTAGCTCGTCTCGCAAACATCGTCCTTGTCGCTTTCAAAGAACAGCACCTGGGCGCAGCCTTCGCCAGCGTAAATCTTGGCCGGCAGCGGTGTGGTGTTGGAGAACTCCAGCGTCACATAGCCCTCCCATTCGGGCTCGAACGGGGTGACATTGACGATGATGCCGCAGCGCGCATAGGTGCTTTTTCCCAGGCAGATGGTCAGCACATTGCGCGGAATGCGGAAATACTCCATGGTGCGCGCCAGCGCAAAGCTGTTGGGCGGAATGATGCAGCTGTCGCCGTGGAAATCGACAAAGCTTTTTTCATCAAAATTCTTCGGATCCACCACCGTGCTGTGGATGTTGGTGAAGACCTTGAATTCGGGCGCGCAGCGGATGTCGTAGCCGTAGCTGGACGTGCCGTAGCTGATGATCTTGTGGCCATCGCGCTCGCGGATCTGTTTGGGCTCGAAAGGCTCGATCATGCCGGTGGATTCGGCCATGCGGCGTATCCATTTGTCGCTCTTGATGCTCATTGCAAAGGTTCCTTCAGTTGGCCGTGATTGTAGGCAAGCGGCCAAGAGGCTTTCTCAGGAAGGCCGGCCACGACCGCACACGATGCAGACGATGATGCCAGTGTCCAGTTGCCCTTCTATCGTTGCCTGTTGTGTAAGCGGCGCATGCCTCCAACTTGCTGGTGACGCGACAACACCGGGAAGCGCCAGCGCCTTCGCGAGAAAACCGACCGCCTGCATGCGCAGGGCCGCTGTCAGAGCGCCTGCGAAATCACGGTCTTTTCAATCAGCCGGTCGTCGCCGAGCACGATCATGGCAAACAGCAGCTCGTCCAAACTGGCGGACTGTGCCGTCTTGCGCGCCAGCAGCGGCGTCGCCTGCGGATTGAGCACGACGAAATCGGCTTCGCAGCCGGGCAGCAGATTGCCCACCACGCCCTGAAGGCCCAGCGCCTGCGCGGCGCCGCCGGTGTGCTGCCACCACAGGTGCTGGGGCTTGAGCGAGACGCCAGGTTTGGTCTGCCCTTCCCGGCCCACGTAATACGCGGCGAGCATGGTGTGAAACGGGCTGAACGAGGTGCCGCCGCCCACATCGCTGGCCAGGCCGTACTGAAAGCCCACGCGGTCCGCGCCGGCGTAATCGAAAAACCCGCTGCCCAGAAACAGGTTGCTGGTCGGACTCAAGGCCGCCGCCGCACCGCTTGCACGCATCAGGGCGCGGTCTTCGTCATCAAAGTGAATGCAATGCGCATAGATGGCGCGCGGGCGCAACAGGCCGAATTGTTCGTAAACGCTCAAATAACTGCGCGCCTGCGGGTAGAGCTGGCGCACCCAGGCAATCTCGTCCCTGTTTTCCGCGACATGCGACTGAATCCACACGTCGGGATATCTAGCGGCCAGTTCGCCCGAGCCGCGCAGCTGGGCCGCGCTGCAACTGGGCACGAAGCGCGGCGTGATGGCATAACCCAGCCGATCCACGCCGTGCCAGCGCCGGATCAGCGCTTCGGTGTCGATGAGGCTTTGCTCGGTCTCGTCGCGCACGCCGTCGGGGGAATGCTGGTCCATCAGCACCTTGCCGGCGATCAGGCGCAGTTTATTTTTTTGCGCCTCAGCCAGAAGGGCATTGACCGATTCCGGGTGCGAGGAGGCAAAAGCCAGCGCCGTGGTCACGCCGTTGCGCAGCAGTTCCTTGATGAAAAATTCAGCGGCCGGCGCACTGTGCTCGGGCACGGCAAAGCGCTTTTCCTGCGGGAAAGTGTAGTTCTCCAGCCACGGCAAGAGCCCTTCGGCGGGTGAGCCGATGACGTCGATCTGCGGATAGTGAATGTGCAGATCGACAAAGCCCGGCGCAATGATGCGGCCCGCAAAGTGCTGCGTCGGCACCCCGGAAAAGCGTGGTGCCAGTTGCCGGTAAGGCCCGAGCGCCTGCACCACCTGGCGGCCTTGGGCATCGGGGCCGATGACCAGCAGGCCGTCGGATTCGAGCACGGCCTGCGGATGGGCAGGACTGATGGCATCCTGATCCGCAAAATAAAGAATCGAGGCGCGGTAGGCTTTCATGGGCGCAAGCCTACCCGATTCCAGACTTACAAACTCACCCGGCAGGCGTCGCCAATCGAGTTGCGCCAGACCCGCACCGCGCTCAACCCCGGCAGCCGGGGCTGAAGCTTCCTGGCAATGAACTGGCACAGGTTTTCCAGCGTCGGCGCGCCCAGGCCTTCGACCTCGTTGAGCAAGTGGTGGTCGAGCTGCTCGCGCAACGCGGCCACCTCGCGCCGCACCAGCCCCAGGTCCATCACCATGCCGGTCTTTGGATCGGGCTGGCCGGAGATGAACACCTCGGCGTTGTAGGTGTGGCCATGCACGCGCCGGCTGCTCTCGGTTTCAATGGCCCGCTCCAGCGTGTGGGCGGCGTCAAAAAAGAAGGTCTGGCTGATTTCGCAAGTCATAGGGAAAGTCATTTAACGGATACCGGTGATTTTGTGGGTCTGCAGGCTCAGACGCCAGGCGGGGCGTGCCAGGCACAGCGCAATGCAGGCCTCGGTGTTGCGTGCGCGCTCGGCGTTGTCCATGGGCTGCAGGTAGCGATGGGTGAAGCGGGCCGCTTCCAGTTCGGCCAGGTCCAACTCAGGCTGGGGCCAGACCACTTTCAGTTCCTGGCCTTCGCGCTGGAGCCAGGGCGCGCCGGCCTTGGGGCTGACACACAGCCAGTCGATGCCCGGCGGCGCTTGAATCGTGCCGTTGGTCTCCACCGCGATCCGAAAACCGCGGGCGTGCAGCGCGGCAATCAAGGCGCTGTCGATTTGCAGCAGCGGCTCACCGCCTGTCAGCACCACAAAGCGGTGTGCATTGTCGTCGGCTGGCCACTGCGCTTCGATCCGGCCAGCCAGCGTATCGGCGTCCTTGAACTTTCCGCCCAGTGTGCCGTCGGTGCCGACAAAATCGGTATCGCAAAAGCGGCAGACGGCGCTGGCGCGGTCAGCTTCACGACCTGACCACAGGTTGCAGCCGGCAAAGCGGCAAAACACCGCCGGCCGCCCGGCATTGGCGCCCTCACCCTGCAAGGTGTAGAAAATTTCCTTGACCTGGTAGCTCATGGGTTCATCCTGCTTATGAGCTCAGGCGGCGCTGGGCGCCCTGCACCAGCCAATCCATACCCGACATCGGCGTGCTGGCAAAAAAGGTGGGGCCGTCTGCCAGCCTTTTCGGGCCTTCATGGCTTTTGGGGTCCCGCCGTACCGGGCTGGCCTTGAGCGAATGCAGCCTGCCTTCGTTGCTAACGCGCGCAACATCAGACAGACCGGTCTTGAGCGGTGCCGCAGAGTGCGAAAAAGCGGGGGGAACAAAACAGGCGACCACGAACGTGGCAGCGAGGTTTTTGTACATGGTTGGTCCTCTACATGGCCCCGGAACTGAAAAACACCGGCGCGCCGAGACAGCACGCGGGTGAAAGAAGGGATTTTAACGGCTCGGGCGACAGCGCTGTGCGGCCACCGCCAAAGCCACTTCAGCGCACCTGGCCGACAGCGCCGCGCAAATCGGCTCCGAACCGGCCAAGCCGGCCAGTTATTTTTCCGGCGACAGCGCAGACACCTGGCGCCGGGGCGACAAACCAGCCAGAGACGGCCAGCCGTTTTTACGCCACCAGCGCAGACACCCTGAGCGGCGGCGACGGAGCTACAAAGCGGCCAGAAACGCCCAGCTATTTTTCCGCCGCCACAGGCACGGCATCAGCATCGCCATCGGCACGCAGCACCGGATAAACCCGCACCATCCAGCCGTACAGTGCTGCGCCCACCAGCAGGGCGCTGGCCGCGAGTTGCAGCGACAGGGCAAAACCCTCGCCGGCCGTGGCGCTGTGGCGCAGCAGCAAAGCCACCAGCGGCGGGCCGAGAATCTGCCCCACGCCGTAAGTGGCCGAGAGCAGGCCGATGAAGCTGGCGGCGGTGGCCGGGCGCAGGCGGCGCACCTCCTGCATCGCAAAAAAGGTGATGGCGGTGAACGGCAGGCCCAGCAGCAGGCTGCCGATGGCAAAACCGGCCAGGCTGGGGCTCCACAGGCTGGCGCCGATGCCCAGCGCCTGCAGCCCATAGCAGCCGGCCAGCAGCAGCCGGAAATCCTTGCCCGGCGGCAGGCGCGTGGCCAGCAGCGCGCCGAGGGTCACGCCCAGGCCGAACAGCGGCCAGAACAGGTCCAGCCAGGCCGAGCCGGGAAGCGCCGCCCGCGCAATCACCGGCAGAAAGGTGGCGGTGATGATGTAGCCGAAACCGGCCAGGCCGTAGGCCAGGGTGAGCACCGCCATTTCGGCCGGGCCATGATGGCGCGCCGCCATGCCGGGCAGGCGCGATGCGCTGGATAAGGCCGATGTGCCCGATGATGCTGATGATCTGGATGATCCTGATGATCCTGATGATCCTGATGAGCCTGACAAGCCCGAGGAGGCCGATGAGCCTGCCGCACCAGTGGCCACGGGCGATGCCAGCCGAACCAGATGCTCGTCGCCGCCGCGCAGCGTTTTCCAGGCAGCAGCGGTCAGCGCGAAAGCGAGCACGCCAAAGACCAGCCAGCCGCTGGCGGCCGTCCAGTCCCAGGCCACCATGGCGCTGGCCAGCAGGCCGCTGGCGATGATGCCCACGCCCGGCCCCGCGTAAATGATGCCGCCCATCGCCGGCACGCCCAGCCGGGCCAGCCGCGACAGGCACCAGCCCGAGGTGTAGACAAACACCACGCCGCTGGTCACCCCCGCCGCAAACCGCAGGCCGGGCCAAGCGGCAGGCACCTGCCAGGCCATCGCCAGCGTCAGCAGGCCGGTGGCAACCAGTCCGACACGCACCAGCGACACATAGGCCAGCAGCGGCAGCGACTGGAAACGCGCCCAGAGCCACGGCTGCAGCGTGCAGAGCAAGGCGCCCAGCATGTAGCCGAGGTAGTTGGCGCTGGCCAGCCAGCTGGCGCCGGGCAGATCGACGACGCCGTCATGCAGCATCATCGGCAGCAGCGGCGTAAAGGCAAAGCGCCCGATGCCCATGGCCACGGCCAGCGAGACCAGACCGGCCAGGGCGATGGGCCAGGCTCTGGCGCGCTCGCTCTCAGGCAAAAAGCCAGGCTGCGACCGGTTCATGCTGCGCAGTCTTGCGTTGCAGTCCGGCGCCGGCGCAGGCAAAAGGAGTCATGCCAGCATCCAAGCGCTGCAGACTCCATGTGCCAGTCCACTCGTGTCACGTCATGCACAAATTGCTGGCAAGCCTTGGGCTGAAGTGAACAGGCTTCCGACGCCTGGCGCGACACCAGGCCAGAGCACCCAAAGACGCCAGCGCACCTCACTGAAATGTCTCGAAAGTCTCGTTCAGCCGCGCCAGGCAGCGCTGCTTGTCCGACGCGTCCATGAAGCTGGCCTCGAAACTGTTGCGCGCCAAGGTGTAGGCATGGCGGGCATCGAGTCCGGTGGCGGCAAATATCTGCAAAAAATTCTCGTTCAGGTAGCCGCCAAAATAGGCCGGATCGTCCGAGTTGATCGTGGCCACCAGCCCGGCGTCGAGCAACTGGCGAAGGTTGTGGCTGGCCAGGTCGGGAAACACGCACAGTTTCAGATTGGACAGCGGGCACACCGTGAGCGCAATGCCGTCGCGGGCCAACCGCTGCATTAGCGCCGCATCCTTGCCGGCCTGCACGCCGTGGTCGATGCGCTCGACCTTGAGCACATCGAGCGCGGTCCAGATGTAGGCCGGCGGGCCTTCTTCGCCGGCATGGGCCACGAGGTGAAAACCCAGCTCGCGGCAGCGCGCAAAGACGCGGGCGAACTTTTCCGGCGGATTGCCGACCTCGCCGGAGTCCAGCCCGACGCCGAGAATCAAGTCGCGGTAAGGCAGGGCCTGCTCCAGCGTTTCAAAAGCGTCTTCCTCGCTCAAGTGGCGCAAAAAGCACAGGATCAGCGAGGCACTGATGCCCAGGTCGGCCTGCGCATCAACGCAGGCGCGGTGCAGGCCGTTGATGACGGCATCCATGCCCACGCCGCGCGCGGTATGGGTCTGCGGATCGAAAAACAGCTCGGCGTGGATCACATGGTCCTGCGCCGCCCTGACAAAATAGGCCCGCGCCATGTCATAGAAATCCTGCTCTTTGAGCAGCACGCTGGCGCCGGCGTAATAGATGTCCAGAAAGCTCTGCAGGTTGGTGAAGGCGTAAGCGCTGCGCAGCGCCTCCACGCTGGGATAGGCCAGCGCGACGCCGTTCCTCTGCGCCAGCGCAAAGATCAGCTCAGGCTCCAGCGAGCCCTCGATGTGGATGTGCAGCTCGGCCTTGGGCATGCGCCTGAGCAACTCGGGCAGGCGGTCAGCAGCCACGGGCTTGACCTGGAAATCAACAGACATCAGCACACTCCACAAAGGTAATTTTCAACGAACGACGCCAGCGCGCTAAAGCCTTGCCCGCTGCGCCATGCCATTCTGCCCGCAGCGGCGCCCTCCGGCGTTGCGCCGCCGCCCCCACATCAGCCGCCCGGCACCCGGCCTTCCACGCCCTTGACGTAGATCTTGAGGCTGCCCAAAAACTTGTCATCGGCCACCACGTCCTTGGCCAGCAACTCCTTGCCGGTGTTGTCCATGATCGGGCCTTTCCAGATGGCAAAGCTGCCGTCGCGCAAGCCGGCCTTGACGTCGTCAACGCGATGCTTGATGTCGTCGGGCACATCGGCGGCGATGGACACCAGGTCGATCGCGCCCTCCTTCACGCCCCACCAGGCACTCGTGCCGCCGCTCCACTTGCCTTCCAGCGCCTCGCCCACGGCCTTGACATAGTACGGGCCCCAGTTGATGACGGCCGAGGCCAGGTGCGCTTTCGGGCCGTAAGCCGTCATGTCCGAATCCCAGCCGAAGGCGCGCTTGCCCATCTTTTCGGCGGTCTGCAGCACGGCCGACGAGTCGGTGTTCTGGAACAGCACGTCGGCGCCGCCGTTGATCAGCGCGGTGGCCGCCTCGGTTTCCTTGGGCGGGTTGAACCATTCATTCACCCAGACCACCTTGGTCTTGATCGCCGGATTCACCGACTGCGCGCCCAGCGTGAAACTGTTGATGTTGCGCACAACCTCAGGAATCGGCACCGAGCCGACCACGCCCAGCGTGCCGGACTTGCTCATCTTGCCCGCCACCACGCCGGCCAGGTAGGCGCCCTCGTAGGTGCGGCTGTCGTAGGTGCGCAGGTTCTCGGCCGTCTTGTAGCCGGTGGCGTGCTCGAACTTGACGTCCTTCAAGTCCTTGGCGACCTTGAGCATGGGCTCCATGTAGCCGAAGGTGGTGCCGAAGATCAGCTGGTTGCCCTGCCCCGCCATGTCGCGGATGACACGCTCGGCGTCCGCCGACTCGGGCACTTTTTCGACATAGCTGGTGACGACCTTGTCGCCGTAAGCCGCTTCCACCGCCTTGCGGCCGTTGTCGTGGGCGTAGGTCCAGCCGCCGTCGCCGACCGGGCCGACGTAGGCAAAGGCGATTTTCAGCGGCTCGGACTTGGCCGGGGCGGCGGCTGCGGGCGCCGGTGCCGGTGCGGGCGCAGGCGCTTCTTTCTTGCCGCAGCCTGCCAGGGCGGCGCCGGCCACGGCAGAAAGGGCTGCCAGCTTGAGCAAGGAGCGTTTTTGCAGGTCTGTCATGTCATGTTGCTTTCATTCAAAGGTCAGAAAAAAAATCGGTGTCCGTGCGCCGGAACCATTATGAATTTGAAAAGTCAGGCGCCGGGGTAAAACGGCTTACCGATGGACGTGGGCATGTTCACCCGAATCCATACCGGATTGCGCGAAATCAGCACCAGCACGGCAATGGTGGCCAGGTAAGGCAGCATGCTCAAAAACTGAGGCGGCACCTCCACGCCCAGGCCCTGCAGGTGAAACTGCAGCATCGTCACGCCGCCGAACAGGTAGGCGCCCAGCAGGACTCTGGCCGGCCGCCAGGTGGCAAAGGTGGTCAGCGCCAGCGCGATCCAGCCCTTGCCGGCAATCATGCCCTCGACCCACAGCGGCGTGTAGACCAGCGAGACATAGGCGCCGGCCAGCCCGCACAGCGCCCCGCCCGCCACCACGGCGGCCAGGCGGATGCGCCGCACCGGGTAGCCCAGCGCATGGGCCGACTCCGGGCTCTCGCCGACCGAGCGCAGCACCAGGCCGGCGCGGGTGCGGTACAAAAACCAGATCAGGCCCGCCGTCAGCGCCATCGCGACATAGACCATTGGGTGCTGGCGAAACAGCGCCGGGCCGGCAAACGGGATGTCGGCCAGAAAGGGAACCGCAAACTGCGCCTGCTCGGGCAGCTTTTCCTGCACATAGCCGATGCCGGCAAAGGCCGAAAAGCCCGCACCAAACAGGCTCAGCGCCAGGCCGGTGGCGTACTGGTTCGTATTGAGCCAGATCACCAGCGCGCCGAAAATCGCCGCCAGCAAAGCCCCCGCCGCCATGCCCGCCGCAAAACCCAGCCAGGTGCTGCCGGTGTGGACGACGGTGGCAAAGCCGGCAATGGCCGCGCACAGCATCATGCCCTCGGCGCCCAGGTTGACGATGCCGGCTTTTTCGTTGATCAAGAGGCCCAGCGCGGCAATCGCCAGCACGGTACCGGCGCTCAGCGTCGCGGCCAGCAGCAAGGCGGTGGAATCCATCAGGAAGCTCCTTTCACGGGAAGAACAGGCGCAGGAACCGGGCTGGACAAGCGCAGCCGGTAGGCGATCAGCGTGTCGCAGGCCAGCAAATTGAACAGCAGCAGGCCCTGGAACACGCCGGTGATCGACTTGGGCAGGCCCAACCTGGACTGCGCCAGTTCGCCGCCGATGTAGAACATGCTCATCAGGAGCGCCGAGAACACCACGCCCACCGGATGCAGCCGCCCCACAAAAGCCACGATGATGGCGGCAAAGCCGTAGCCCGCCGGCACATAGGGCGTGAGCTGGCCAATCGGCCCGGCGACTTCCAGCGCGCCGGCCAGCCCGGCCGCACCGCCCGAGATCAGCAGCGCCACCCACAGCGCGCGGCGCGAGGAAAAACCGGCGTAGCGCGCCGCCGCAGGCGCCAGGCCGCTGACCTCCTGGCGGAAACCGGCGTAGGTGCGAAACAGGTACAGCCACAGCGCCGCCACGCCCAGCAGTCCCAACAGAATGCCGATGGTCACGCGCGAGCCGGCCATCAGGCGCGGAATCTGCGTCACCGCCTCGAACGTGCGGGTCTGCGGGAAGTTGTAGCCATTGGGGTCTTTCCAGGGGCCGAACACCATGTAGTTCAGCGTCAGATCGGCCACATAGACCAGCATCAGGCTGACCAGGATTTCATTGGCATTGAAGCGGTCCCGCAGCAGCGCCGTGATGCCGGCCCAAGCCATCCCGCCGAGCACGCCGGCGAGCAAAATCGCCGGCACGATCCACGCCCCGGTGGTCTTGTCCGCCAGCAGCGCCACGCCGCCGGCGGCCAGCGCGCCGATGACAAACTGGCCTTCGGCGCCGATGTTCCACACATTGGCGCGAAAACACACCGCCAGCCCCAGCGCGATGATCAACAGCGGCGTGGCCTTGACCAGCAATTCGCCCAGCGCATAAGGCGATTTGACAGGCTCCCAGAAGAACACCTGCAGGCCCTTGACCGGGTCTTTGCCCAAGGCGATAAAAAGACCGACGCCAATGGCCACGGTAATTAAAAGCGCCAGCACCGGCGAGGCATAGCGCCAGAACGCCGAGGGCTGGGGCCGGATTTCAAACTGCGGCATGCGGGCCTCCGTTGTCCAATGCGGCCCGTCCTGCCAAGGCGCTGCGTGGCACGCCGGCGCCTCCGGCCCCGTTCGGGCCGGGCGGCTCCGTCGGGAGAAGAACAGGGTCTTGCGTCCACAGCCCGCTCATCCACAAGCCGACCTTTTCCACCGTCGCCTCGGCGCGCGCCAGCGAGGGCGACACTTGCCCCTTGGCCATCACATAGAGCCGGTCGCAGATTTCAAACAGTTCGTCGAGTTCTTCGCTCACCACCAGCACGGCGCAGCCGGCGCCGGCCAGTTTCAGCAGCTCGCCGCGAATCTGGCCGGCCGCGCCCACGTCCACGCCCCAGGTCGGCTGCGAGACGATCAGCAGCGCCGGGCCGGCGTCGATCTCGCGGCCCATGATGAATTTTTGCAGGTTGCCGCCCGACAGCGACTGGGCCAGCGCCTGCGGCCCGCCGCATTTGACCTTGTAGCGCGCAATGATGTCCAGCGCCTGCGCCTGCAATGTAGCGCCGCGCAGCCAGCCGCCCGCGCCCACGGCTTCGTGGCGCGTGAGCAGCAGGTTGCGCGCCAGGGGCAGCGAGGGCACGGCGCCCCGGCCCAGGCGCTCTTCCGGCACGAAATGCAGGCCGATGCGGCGCCGGCGCGCCGGGCTCAAGCGCCCCGCCTTCTGGCCCTTGAGGACAATCGCGCCGGGCGTCGCCCGCGTGTCCTCGCCCGACAGCGCGTAGAGCAGCTCCTTCTGGCCGTTGCCCGAGACGCCCGCAATCCCGACGACCTCGCCGGCGCGCACCTGCAGCGCCACCTGCTGCAGATCAACGCCGAACTGGTCTTCCCGGGCCAGATCGAGCTGGCGCACGTCGAGCACGATGTCGCCGGTCTTCACCGGGCGCTGTTCGAGCGCGGGGGGCTCGGCGCCGATCATCAGGCGGCTGAGCGAGGCGTTCGATTCCTGGCGCGGATCGCATTCGCCCGACACCCGGCCGGCGCGCAGCACGGTGCAGGCGGTGCAAAGCGCGCGGATTTCGTGCAGTTTGTGGCTGATGTACAAGATGCTGCAGCCCTGCGCCGCCAACTGACGCAGCGTGACGAACAGGCTGTCCACCGCCTGCGGCGTGAGCACCGAGGTCGGCTCGTCCAGGATCAAGAGCCGGGGGTGCGTGAGCAGCGCGCGTACGATCTCCACCCGCTGGCGCTCGCCCACACTGAGCGTGTGGACCGGGCGCAGCGGCTCCAGCGCCAAGCCGTAGGCCTGGGCGGTGTCCATGATGCGCCGGGAGACCTCGGCCAGGGTGAGGCGCTTGTCCAGGCCGAGCCAGACGTTCTCGGCCACCGTCAGCGTCTCAAAGAGGCTGAAATGCTGGAACACCATGCTGATGCCCAGCGCGCGCGCCTCCTGCGGGTTGTGTGCCAGCAGGTGCTGGCCGTCAATGGCCAGGGTGCCGGCGTCGGGCTTGACGGCACCGTATATGATCTTCATCAGCGTGGACTTGCCGGCGCCGTTCTCGCCCAGCACCGCATGGATTTCGCCCGGCAGCACCGACAGGGCGATGCCGTCGTTGGCCACCACGCCGGGGTAGCGCTTGCTGATGCCCGAGAGCTGCAGCCGGGGGGCGATGGCGGCGCTCTCAGGAAAGGCAGAAGGAGCAGTCATGAGTTGTCTGGATAGTCCGAAGTGTTGTTGTCTTTGCCTCTGGCCCTGAGCGGTTTGCCTGGCCAGCGGCCAGCCATTGAAAAAGCATGCAGGCATTGGGGTCAGCGCGGGGAAGGCATTGATGCAGGTATTGAGCAAAGTCAGGCCCGTATTTTCACCGCAACGGAGCGCTGCGTGGCACGCGGGAAAAAATCACCGGCCGACACCCTGAGCAAGATTGGCGCCACTGCCGCACCCTGGACGGCCAGCCAGCGCATGACAGGGAAACCCCCGGCGGCCCCTGCGCCGCTTCATGCGGGCGGGTAATATGAAGTTTTGGGGATCCCCAAAACCTTGAGAGCCTGAACGCCACGCCCATGACAACCACTCCTTCTGCCGCCCAGCTTCCCGTCAAGACCCTGCGCTTCATCCGGCGCGGCGAGGTGGTCAGCCTCGGCGTTGTAGCGCCCGATCGCACCCTGCTCGAAGTGCTGCGCGAAGACCTGGGCCTGACCGGCACCAAGGAAGGCTGCGGCGAAGGCGACTGCGGCGCCTGCACCGTCGTGCTGGGCGACATCGAGAACGGCGCGCTGCGCTACCGCGCCATCAACAGCTGCATTCGGCTGGCCCATTCGATTGATGGCATGGCGCTGTGGACGGTCCAGGACATCGCCGCGCAGGAGGGCCGGCTGCACCCGGCGCAGCAAGCGATGGTGCAGTGCCACGCCTCGCAATGCGGTTTTTGCACGCCCGGTTTCGTCATGAGCCTCTTCAGCCTGTACCAGAACCATGTGTGCCAGGGCCAGGCCATCAGCCGCACGCTGGCGCAGGAAACGCTCTCGGGCAACCTGTGCCGCTGCACCGGCTACCGGCCGATCCTGGACGCCGCGCAAATGATGGCCAGCCTGCCGCCGGTGCGCGTCGATGAAGCCGCCCTGCTGGAGAAACTTGACCAACTTGCACAATGCGCCCAACCGGAGCCGGAGCCGTCGGCTTGTGCATCGACCTCTGCGTCGGCCTTTGTCAGGCCGCAGCCTTCCGGCGCCACCGCTGTGGCAGCGTCTGCGCCGCAAGCCGCTTGGGCTTACCAGTCGCCGCGCACGCTGGCCGGCCTGCTCCAGCTTCGCGCCACGCACCCGGATGCGCAGCTCGTGGCCGGCTGCACCGATGTGGGGCTGTGGGTGACCAAGCAGCACCGGCAGCTGGCGCAGATCATCGACCTCACGCAGGTGCAGGAACTGCGCCGCATCGAGGAGCATCCGCAGCATCTGGCGATAGGCGCGGCGGTCACGCTGAACGATGCGTTTACCGCTCTCCTCCAGGAGCGGCCCCAACTGCACGGTTTTGCCACCCGCTTTGCCGGTCTGCCGGTGCGCAACGCGGGCACGCTGGGCGGCAACGTGGCCAATGGCTCGCCGATTGGCGACTCGATGCCGCTCTTGATCGCGCTGGGCGCGTCTATCGTGCTCATGAGCGTGCGCGGTCAGCGGGAATTGCCGCTGGAAGCCCTGTACACCGGCTACCGGCAGAACGTGATGGCCGCCGACGAGGTGCTCGCCTGGGTCAAGGTGCCCAGACCGCCCAAGCCGCCGATGCCAGGGATGGGAAATTCTCATTCCCACCCTCTCCCAGAGGGAAAAGGAGTTCAAGCGGGAACACAGGGCGGGAATGAAACACGTCCCAAAGTAGCTGACTTGTCCGTCCGAGGAAACAAGGAGGGCCAATACCTTCCCGAATCAGCGCCCTCGCTCCTTTTCGCAGAGGAGCCAGCAGAAGGCCAGGAATTTCTGCGCATCTACAAGATTTCCAAACGCTATGACGACGATATCTCCGCCGTCTGCCTGGCCATCAAGCTGCATCTCAACAATGGCCTCGTCACGCATGCCTCGATGGGCGCGGGCGGCGTCGCGGCCACACCGGCCCGTGCCGTCGAGACCGAAGCCGCCCTCCTCGGCCAGCCCTGGACAGCGCAAACAGTGCAGCGCGCCATCGCCGTCCTGCGCGCCGAATTCAAGCCGCTGTCCGACATGCGTGCCTCGGCCGCCTACCGCACCGAAGTGCTGGGTAACCTGCTGCAGCGCTACTGGCTGGAGAGTCAGGGCCTGCAGCAGATCAACCTGGCTTCGTTCGACCTGGAGGAAGGCGCATGACCCCCGACAGCGATTTTTCTCTCAGCCGCGACGCCGTGGCCGACCCGCAGGTCAATGCCGCCAATGCGCACGCCGATGTACAGGCCGAATCGCCACCCGCCTACAGCCCCTTGCCGACAGCCCTGTTCAATCTTGCGCCAGCCACTCCGACGCCCATGGTCCGCCAACGGGCCAGCCCATCCGTTCAGCAGCCGCCCACACCCACCATCAGTCCGTCCGCTGTCAGCCCGCCCGCCATCGCCCAGGCTGCCGGCCAGTCCCGTTTCCATGAAAGCGCCCGCGCCCAGGTAGCCGGCACAGCCCTTTACATCGACGACATTCCCGAGCTGAAAAACACGCTGTATGCCGCTCCCATCCTGTCCACCGTCGCCCACGGCCGGCTCCTTGGCGTGGACACGGCCGCCGCGCTGGCCCTGCCCGGCGTGCGCGATGTGATCCTGGCGCGCGACATTCCGGGCGACCCGCTGCTGGGCAATTTTGCGCATGACGAGCCGGTGTTCGCGCAGGACACGGTGCAGCACATCGGCCAGGTCATCGGCCTGGTGGTGGCCGAGTCGGTGATGCAGGCGCGCCGCGCTGCCCGCCAAGTGAAATGCCAGATCGAGCCCCTGCCCGCCATCCTGAACGTGCGCGATGCGTTCAAAGCGCAAAGCTATGTGCTGCCGCCGGTTTTCGTGCAGCGCGGCGACGCCGATGCAGCGTTGAAAACGGCCAAGCACACCCTGCAGGGCCAACTCGAAGTCGGTGGCCAGGAGCATTTCTACCTCGAAGGCCAGATCGCCTACGCGCTGCCGCAGGAGCAGAACCAGTGGCTGATCCACTCCAGCACCCAGCACCCCGCCGAGGTGCAGCACTGGGTGGCGCATGCCTTGGGCATTGACCAGCATGCGGTGCGCGTCGAATGCCGCCGCATGGGAGGCGGCTTTGGCGGCAAGGAAACCCAGGCCGGCCACATGGCAGTGTGGGCCGCGCTGGCGGCGCACAAGCTGCAGCGCCCGGTCAAGCTGCGGCTGGACCGCGACGAGGATTTTCTGATCACCGGCAAGCGCCATCCGTTTGCCTACGACTACACCGTCGGCTTTGACGACACCGGCCGCATCACGGGCCTCAAGCTGCAGATGGCGGTGAACTGCGGCTTCAGCGCCGATCTGTCCGGCCCGGTGGCGGACCGGGCGATTTTCCATGTGGACAACGCCTATTTCCTGCAGGACGTGGCCATCGCCTCCTACCGCTGCAAGACGAACACCCAGAGCCACACCGCTTTTCGCGGCTTTGGCGGGCCGCAGGGCATGATCGTCACCGAAACCATCCTCGGCGACATCGCCCGGCAGCTCGGCCTGGACCCGCTGGCAGTGCGCCGGCGGAACCTGTACAGCTCTGAAACCGTGGCGCCGGCCGCCACCAACGCCGCTATCGCCACCAACGCCGCTACCGCTACTGCCCCTGCCAGCCTGGCCGTGCCCTCGCTCGCGCCCGCGCCCGCCAGCACCAGCACCAGCACCAGCGACACCGACACCGGCACCGACACCGCCAGCCCGGCCACGCCCGCGTTGCGCCGCAACACCACCCACTACGGCATGCAGGTGGAAGACAACATCCTCGAACCCCTGCTGTTAAAGCTGGAGGAAACCGCCAACTACCAGCAGCGCCGCCAGGCCATCGCTGCCTGGAATGGGCAAAGCCCGGTGATCCAGCGCGGCATCGCCATCACGCCGGTCAAATTCGGCATTTCCTTCACCGCGACCCTGTTCAACCAGGCCGGCGCGCTGGTCCACGTCTATACCGACGGCTCCTGCCAGGTCAACCACGGCGGCACGGAAATGGGCCAGGGCCTGAACACCAAGGTGGCGCAAATCGTCGCCGACGAACTGGGCATTGCGTTTGAACAGGTTCTGGCCACCGCCACCGACACGAGCAAGGTGCCCAACGCCTCGGCCACCGCCGCCTCCGCCGGCACCGATCTGAACGCCCGCGCCGCCCAGTACGCCGCCCGCAACGTGCGCAGCAACCTGGCCCAGTTCGTCGCCGGTCTCGACGGCTGCGGCGCCGGCGCCGTACGTTTCCAGGGCGGCCAGGTGACGACGCCCGCCGCCAGCCGGCCATTCACCGAAGTCGTCAAACTCGCCTACGCCAACCGCATCCAGCTCTGGAGCGACGGTTTTTACCGCACGCCGAAAATCCATTACGACAAGACTACGCTCACCGGCCGGCCGTTTTACTACTTTGCCTACGGCGCGGCCTGCACCGAAGTCGCCATCGACACCCTGACCGGCGAGAGCCGCGTGCTCAAAGTGGACATCCTGCACGACGTGGGCCGCAGCATCAACCCGGCCATCGACATCGGCCAGATCGAAGGCGGCTTCGTGCAGGGCATGGGCTGGCTCACCACCGAGCAACTGGTCTGGAACGAACAGGGCCAGCTCAGCACCCACGCCCCCAGCACCTACAAGATTCCGTCCACCGGCGACATTCCCGCGCATTTCAAGATAGCCCTGTGGCCCGAGCCGAACCGCGAAGACAACGTGTTCGGCAGCAAGGCCGTGGGCGAGCCGCCTTTGATGCTGGCCATCAGCGTTTTTGAAGCGCTGCGCGATGCGGTGGCCGCTGCCCGCCACGACGGCGCGCCGGTCCGGCTGACGGCGCCGGCCACCGCCGAGAACACGCTCAAGGCGCTGAAACGCCAAGCCTGAACTTTGCGCAGCGATCCACGTAGGGACTCACAGAGTAGCCAGATTCGGCTGCGGCATAGTCTTCCCTGGAAGGCATGGGATGTTGCACGCCACATCGGCTAGCATGGCTCGTCATGACCCTGCCTCTTGACACCCTCGAACGCATCGCCGCCCTGACGCTGGCGCATTACGAAACCAACGCCGAGGCGTTCTGGGAAGGCACGCGCCACCACGACGTGAGCCAGAACATCGCCGCGCTGCTGCAGGCCATCGAGGCGCCGCCGCCATTTCAATTGCTCGACTTCGGCTGCGGACCGGGACGCGATCTGAAGACCTTCAAGGAACTCGGCCACCACCCCACCGGGCTGGAAGGCGCCGCGCCGCTGGCCGCGATGGCCCGCACCTACAGCGGCTGCGACGTGCTGCAGCAAAATTTCCTTGATTTAAGTCTGCCCGACGCGCAGTTCGACGGCGTTTTCGCCAACGCCGTGCTGTTCCACGTTCCCAGTCAGGCCCTGCCGCGCGTCTTGAAGCAACTGCACGCCACCTTGAAACCCGGCGGCGTTCTCTTCAGTTCGAACCCCCGAGGCAACAACCAGGAAGGCTGGAATGGCGAACGCTACGGCGCCTTTCACGACTGGGCATCCTGGCGCGGCTACCTGCTGGGCGCAGGCTTTGCCGAACTGAATCACTACTACCGCCCCGCCGGCCTGCCGCTGGCGCAGCAGCCCTGGCTGGCCAGCGTGTGGCGCAAGCCGGTGGATTGAGGAACTGACGCAAGCTCTGCACTGCCATGAAGCGGTTATCCCGTCCTACGGCAGCACCTTGAGCCTGGAAAAAAACTGCAGGATCATCCCCCATTCTGCGCAGGAGCGCTGCCGCCCTTCAACGCCCACCCGCCATGACAATGCCCTTCAATGTCATCGACGCGCTACTGGCACTCACCATCCTTGCCGGCCTTGGGCGCGGATGGGAACAGGGCTTTGTTCTCACCACACTGCAGTTCTTCGTGCTCGCGGCCGGCGCGGTTTTGGCCTTTTTCGGCTACCGCTACCCGGCCGCCCTGCTGGAGGCACAATTGCCCGCCCTGGGCGCCTGGGCCGCGCCGCTCGGCTTTGTGGCGATCTATATCGCCGCCAAGCTGGTTTTTTTCGCCCTGATGCAACGCGTCGTGCGCGCCGTTCCTCAACTTGCGCATGCGCATGGTAGTCACCGGGCGCTGGGCATGCTGCCGGGCGCATTCAACGGGCTGATCCACGCCGCCATCACCTCCGTGCTCCTGCTGATGGCGCCACTTTTCGACGGCCTGAGCACCCTGACACACGACAGCACGCTGGTCAGCCAGTTATCAGCTCCTGCGCAATGGCTGGAAATCCAGCTTACGCCCCTTCTTGATCCGGCCACCGAGCGCCCGCTGCGGGCCCTGAACGTCCCGGTGCAGTCGCAGGCGTTTGCCACCTTGCCCTTCAAGGTTGCCAACCCCCAGGTGCGGCCCGATCTGGAAGCGCGCATGCTGGACATGGTCAATGCCGAGCGCGCCCGGCAGGCTCTGCAGCCGCTGCGGCGCGACCCGGAACTGGCCGAGGTGGCGCGCTCGCACAGCCGCGACATGTTCGAGCACAGCTATTTTGCCCACAGCACGCCTGAAGGCCAGCAGTCCCCTGAGCGCCTGCGTCAGGACAGCGGCGGATTCCTGATGGCCGGCGAGAACCTGGCGCTGGCGCCCACGCTGGAGCAGGCGCATCAGGGCCTGATGAGTTCGCCCGGCCACCGCGCCAACGTGCTGCGCCCGCAGTTCGGGCGCGTGGGCATCGGCGTGCTCGACGGCGGCCGCTACGGCCTGATGATCACGCAGAACTTTCGCAACTGACGCGCGCCCAGCCCCACCACCCTGCGGAGACACCATGAGCCTGAAGGAATTTCCCCGCCATGTCGGTTTCATCCCGGACGGCAACCGCCGCTGGGCGGTGCAGCGCCAGCTGCCCAAGGAAGCCGGTTACGCCAGCGGCATCGCGCCCGGTCTGGCCCTGTTTGAAAGCTGCCGCCAGCTCGGCATCGAGGAGGTGTCGGTCTATGGCTTCACCCAGGACAACATCCACCGGCCCAGCGCCCAGACCCAGCACTTCAGGGCGGCCTGTGTTGAGTTTGCGCTCGAAATCGCCCGGCGCGGCGCGGCGCTGCTGGTGGTGGGGGATGAGCAGTCGGCGCAGTTCCCGGCCGAATTAAGGCCCTTTCGCCAGCGCCAGGGCGGCGACGGCATCAAGGTCAATTTCCTCGTCAACTACGGCTGGGAGTGGGATCTGGACGGCCTGCGCCACGGCGCGCTGCGCTCCGAAGCGGTCTCGCGTCTGGACCTGATCGTGCGCTGGGGCGGCGGGCGCCGGCTGAGCGGTTTTCTGCCCGCCCAGTCGGTGTATGCCGATATCTATGTGCTCGATGCGCTGTGGCCGGACTTCAAAGCCGGCCACCTGGACGCGGCCCTGTCCTGGTTCAGGCAGCAGGACCGCACGCTGGGAGGCTGAGACGCTGGAGGCGCGCAAATCTTTGACTGTGATGCGCCAGAAGAAGATTTCTTCCTGCCTCCACGAGCCTCCAGATCGACAAGGCCCGCCATCCGGGTTTGTGGATCACTGCCCTTTGTATTTTTTGATCAGCTGCTCAAGATCATCCACGAGGGAACCCTGCGGCAACGCCTGAGGGATGAGGCTGGAGAGACTTCCGTAATGCATTTCCATGCACTCCAGAAGAAGCGCCTTGATCTTTTCCTGATCCGGCCTGTGGGGAATGGTGGAGGAATGGTAGAGCGCTTCGAGCTGCTTTTCCTTGGCGCCGGCCCAGTCCTCCAATTCCTGAAGCGTCCACTCGCCATCGCGGATCGACCTGAGCATCTTGGCATTCCTGTCGAGCGTCAGGTCGCCCTCCATCATGATCTGCTCGACTTCAGTGACCTTTGTTAATGTGGAGCTTGGGCTGCGGTTGAATCGGAATTCAATTCAGCCCGTGATTTGGAATTCTTGTTGTCATTGACTGGCTCTTCCAAAATGATAATGACACGCCCCTTGGCGACGCAGGTGCATGCTTGCGCACAGCCGTGTACGTTCTTCCACCCTTTGAAAAGGAAAAGCGTCATGCCCACCCTGCCTCACGGCTGCGTCTATCCAGCCGGCGCCAGCGCAAGCCTGGCATTCATGGCGCCCTGACTGCGCCGGCGCCCTCCCTGCCTGCCTGCCCGACTACGCTTCAAGGAAGGTGGTCAAAGGCGCGGTCAGCTGAAATTGTTGATATCCAGGCCCAGGCTCTGGCAGATTTGCCCCAGCGCCTGGCGTTCCTTGGCGTCGATGTTGCCGTCGGCCTTGGCAATGGCCAGGCACACGCGCACGATCAGTTCGGCCTCGGGCTTGCCCTTGAAAGCGCCAATCTTTTGCAGGGCCTCGCCGGCGCCAATGGTCGCGTCAAAGTCAAAACGCGTCAGATACTGGTTAAAGGTTTCGATGACCTTGTCGGACTCGAAAACGCTCAGCTGCTCGGAGCTGCGGACAAACCCCAGGAGCTTTTGCTTTTCCTCTGTGCTCACCACGCCGTCGGCGTAGGCGATCATGGTGGAGCCGGCCACGATGGCCTGAAGCAGATCCTTGGAGCGGAACTTCTTCAATTCCGAATTCATGGAATTGGCAGCACTGGTGACGGACTGCTTGATGGAGTTAAAGAGAGACATGTTGGTTTTTCCTTTTGGACGTTGCAAAAAATGGATACCCAGCGAGCATTCTGCCGGGTCTGCGGGGTGCATGGGAACCCGCCCGTGGGCAGGTTTTGAGCACCCACTATAGCTTTGGCCCGCTGGCCGTGATCGTGCAGGCGGTGCGCACCCATGGCCAGAGCGAGCGAAAGCCTGCCACGGTGCGGGATGCTTAGCGCAGGCCACAGGCAGGCATGAAGATTTATTTAAAATACATTTTTTAAACTCCAGGGTTGCTGCCAGCCCTGAGCCGCCAAAGGAAATCCGCCATGCCCGCCGCCGATCTGTGTACTGAAAAGGAAATCACCGAACTGGTTTATGGCTTTTACGACACGGTGCGGCGCGACGAAGTGCTGGGGCCGATCTTCGACCAGCATGTGAAGAACTGGGACACGCATCTGCCGACGATGGTGGATTTCTGGTCCTCGGCGCTGCGCGGAACGGCGCGTTTTCGCGGCTCGCCGATGGCCAAGCATGCGGCCTTGCCGGGACTGAGCATCGAGCTGTTCCAGCGCTGGCTGGGGCTGTTCCGGCAGACCACCGCCGCGCTGCCCAATGCGGCGCTGGCGGAAAAAGCCAATGACCTGGCCACGCGCATCGCCCAGAGCCTGTGGTACGGCTACCAGATGAGCCAGGATGGCAGCAAGCCGCCAGCGCATGCGCCCGTCTGAAACCTATTTCAAGAAGTTGGCAGCACGGGCAAAGTCTGCATTTTCCCGGCATCGACGGGCGATAACCTTCGGGAAATGGGTGCGTTTGGGTGGAGCGCGCCCGGCCCGGCCTTAAAGAATCAAGAGCGCCCGAAAGTCGTTCACATTGGTGTGCGTCGGCCCGGTGATGAGCAGATCGCCCAGTGACTCGAAGTACCCGTAGGCGTCGTTGCGGTCCAGGTAGGTGTCCAGCTTCATGCCTGCCGCCGCTGCTCGCTCCAGGGTATCGGGTGCCACATAGGCGCCCGCGTTGTCTTCCACGCCGTCGATGCCGTCGGTGTCGGCCGCCAGCGCATGGACGCCCGGCTGGCCCTGCAGCGCCAGCGCCAGCCCCATGCAGAATTCGCCGGCCCGCCCGCCGCGCCCGCGTGGCGTGCCGGGGAGTTGCGGGCGGATCGTGACCGTGGTTTCGCCACCGCTCAGAATCACGCAGGGCTTTTGAAACGGCTGGTTTTTCAGCGCCACGGCGCGGGCCAGCGCGGCATGCACCTTGCCCACTTCGCGCGATTCGCCTTCGATTTCATCGCTCAGGATGTGGGCGCTCAGGCCGGCTGTGCGGGCCAGTTCGGCGGCCGCTTGCAGGCTTTGCTGCGGTGTGGCGATCAGGTGGACTTCATGGCCGTCAAACACCGCCTCGCCTGGCTTGGGCGTTTCCAGCGCGCCCTGCTCCAGAAGGCTCATGATGGCGCCGGGCACCTGGATGCCGTAGCGCTGGAGAATGGCCACGGCGTCGGCGCAGCTGCTGGCGTCGGGCACCGTCGGGCCGCTGGCAATGAGCGACGGATCGTCGCCCGGCACGTCGCTGATGGTCAGCGTGACGACGCGGGCCGGGGCACAGGCCGCCGCCAGCCGCCCGCCCTTGATGCGCGAGAGGTGCTTGCGCACGCAGTTCATCTCGGCAATGCCAGCGCCGCTGGCCAACAGGGCTTTGTTGATGGCCTGCTTGTCCTGCAAGCTCAAGCCCTCGGCGGGCAGGCTCAGCAGGGCCGAGCCGCCGCCGGAGATCAGGCACAGCACCAGATCGTTTTCAGTCAAGCCCTGCACCATCGCCAGGATGCGCTCGGCCGCTGCCAGCCCGGCCGCATCGGGCACCGGATGGGCGGCTTCGACCACCTCGATGCGCTGCATCAAGCCTGCGGGCCGGGGCGGAATGTGGCCGTAGCGGGTCACCACCAGGCCTTCGAGCGGCGCCTCCAGCGGCCACAGCGCCTCGACGGCTTGCGCCATCGCGCCGCCGGCCTTGCCCGCGCCGATCACGATGGTGCGCCCACCGCTGCCCGGCGTCGGCGGGGGCGGCAGGTGGCGTGCGGTGTTGGCCAGCGGCAGGGCGCGCGTCACCGCCGCCAGGTACAGGGCTTGGAGAAACTCGCGCGGTTCGGTGTGCGGGTCTGGCAGCGGGTGGATGATCGATGGGGTCATGGGGCGTCTTTTCCAGGTGCAAGGTGCGAGGTTGGCAGGAAGGTCATGGGGTAGCTTTCGTGCGCGCAAAGGTGTGATGAACAGGAAAGTAACTTTGCGCTTTTTACCACCGCGCCCGACCTGAAGCTGCATAAAATTTTCCTTCTGACCACGGGAAGGGGCCGCCGATGAATGCGTACCTGGCGCTGGGCCTGGCGATTGTGGCCGAGGTGATTGCCACCACGGCGCTCAAGGCCAGCGACAGTTTCACCCGCCTGCGCCCTTCGCTGCTGGCGCTGGTGGGCTATGCCCTGGCCTTTTACCTGCTGACCATCACGCTGCGGACCCTGCCCACCGGCATTGCCTACGCCATCTGGTCCGGACTGGGCATTGTCCTGATCACGCTCATCAGCTTTGTGGTGTACCGCCAGAGCATTGACCTGCCCGGCCTGCTGGGCATGGGGCTGATCATTGCCGGCGTGGTGGTCATCAACCTGTTTTCAAAGTCAGCCGCGCCTTGAGCGCCAGGCCCGGCCCGGATCGCCCAGGACCACCCGCCTGACAGCGCTTGCTGCCCTGAAGGCAGGGACGAACCCAATCCTTATAAACGCCAGAGGCAAGCTGATTGAAAGTTCGCAATCCGCCTACAGCACATTCGGAAAAATCGGCACGCCAGCGTCGTGAAAAGCCGATTCAACTGCCGCCATGAAAAGTGGATTTGACGCTTTCCACCTCCGGAGCACATCATGAAGCATCGGCATGCATCCTTCTTCTCAAACCGCCTGATGCGCCTCAAAGCCATGGCCCTGCGCCCGCCCGGCCTTCGCACCGGCTGGGGCGTGGGCGCCATCGTGGCCCTTGGCCTGTCCAGCGTGGCCACGCTGCAGGCGCAGGCCCTTGATCCAGCGGACGGGATGGCATCACTCAAAACCGTTGCTGTGCCCGGCCCGACGCAGCAAGAGCAGGCGGTTTACATACGCAACAAAAAGGCGGCCGTCCAGCTCGGCAAGGCCTTGTTCTGGGACATGAAAGTGGGCAGCGACAACCAGACCGCTTGCGCCAGCTGCCACTTCCAGGCCGGCGCCGACAACCGGGTGATCAACCAGATCAACCCCGGCGTGCTTGCTGGAGACCGCACTTTCCAGCTCGGCGGGCCCAACTACACGTTCAAGGAAAGCGACTTTGCGCTGACCAAATTCCTCTTCAACAACTCGTACAGGGTTTCCGATGCGAATGAAGTCGTCTCCTCGCAAGGCGTGTTCGCCACGGTCTTCAGTGCTGTCGGCGCGCCCGGCGCGCCCGACGTGTGCGCCTCGGTGTCCGATGCGGTCGGCGATGGTGGCTTTGGCTTTCATCGCGACGGCCTCAATACCCGGCGTGTCGAGCCCAGGCACGCGCCGACGTTGATCAATGCGGTGTTTAATTTCCGCAATTTCTGGGATGGGCGCGCCAACAATGTCTTCAACGGCGGCGACCCCTTCGGCCAGCGCAACCCCAACGCCTTCATCTGGAAAACCGAGCACGGCGTGCTGCGCCAGGTGCCCGTGGCCATTGCCTCGTCCTCGCTGGCCTCGCAGGGTTCGGGGCCGCCCCTGAGCGAATTCGAGATGAGCTGCGGCAGCCGCGCTTTCGTCTCGCTGGCGCAAAAACTGCTGCCGCTGCAACCCCTGAGCGGCCAGCAGATCGACCCCAAGGACAGCGTTCTGGGGCCTCTGGCGGCGCAGCGGGCGCAGAAAAAGCAGGACACCTACCAGGACCTGATCCAGGCGGCCTTTCACCCCAGCTTGTGGGACAACAAGCAAAAGATCGCCCTCAACCCGGCAGAGCTGAGAAAGTTCGGCTCCATGGACCTGGTCAAACGCAACAAAAAGGATTTGCCGGCGCAGCAGGTGAACCAGCTGGAGGCCAATTTTTCGCTGTTTTTCAGTCTGGCGCTGCAGATGTACCAGTCCACGCTGGTGTCCGACGACACGCCCTTTGACCGCTTCGCCGAAGGCAACAGCGCGGCGCTGACGGCGCAGCAGCAGCGCGGCCTGACCGTGTTCAAGGAACAGGGGCGCTGCCTGAACTGCCATGGCGGCGCGGAGTTGACCAACGCGTCCTTTCGCAGTGTCATGACCCAGCGCCTGAAGCGGATGCCGCTGGCCAACAACCTCGAAGCGGTGTACGACAACGGTTTCTACAACATCGGCGTGCGGCCCACGACGGAGGACATCGGGTTGGGCGGCAGCGACCCGTTCGGCTACCCGCTGTCGGAAACGCGAATGGTGCAAAGCGGCCAGGCCGCGCTGCTGGGCAACGGTTTCAGCCAAGCCTCCAACCCTTCCGTCGGCGCCAATCAGCGTGTTGCGGTGGAGGGCGCTTTCAAGACGCCGGGGCTGCGCAATGTCGAGCTGACCGGGCCTTACATGCACAACGGCGGGAAATCGACCCTGATGCAGGTGGTTGACTTTTATGACCGGGGCGGCGATTTTGCCTATGAGAACAGGGACAACCTGGCCTCCGACATCCGCCCGCTGCGCTTGTCACCCAGCCAGAAAGACGATCTCGTGGCCTTTTTGCTGTCGCTGACCGACGAGCGGGTCAAGTACCGCAAGGCGCCTTTTGACCACCCCTCGATCTGCCTGCCCAACGGCCACGCGCAGGACGCCGCCGGCAAGCTGACCGCCGATTCGTCAGACGGGTTGGGGTTGAAGTCCAGGGATGCGCCTTACCGCTGCATTGCCGCCACGGGCGCAGGCGGCGCCGACACGGGGCTGGTGCCCTTCATGGGGCTGAGTCCTTACGCGCCTTGAACTTGAACCTGGGCGGGGCGGCGGCAGACATCTGGCCCGCCCGTGCCCAGCCTGCCCGGCCAGGCGCGGCGCCGCCTGAGCGGGCAGGCTGCCGCGCGCTCAAGGAAGCTCAAGCACGCTCAAGCCGTTCAGGCCGCTCAAGGCCGCTCAAGGATGCTTAGGGATGCTCAGGGATGCTCAAGGGTTTGCAGCAACTGGGCCGCCACCGCCACGGCAATCACTTTGGGCGCCTTGCCGCTGATGCCGGACACGCCAATCGGACAGGTGACATGGGCCAGTTCGGCCGGAGTAAAGCCCCGCGCGTGCAGGCGGCGCTGAAATGCCGCCCATTTGCTGCGGCTGCCGATCAGGCCGATGTAGGGCAGATCGGCCTTGTCGCGCTGGCGCTTCAAGCAGGCGGCCAGCACTTCGAGGTCTTCGGCATGGCTGAAGCTCATGATGAGCACCCGCGACTGCGGCGCCAGGCCAGGCACGGCGGCCTGCACCGGCGCGGACGGCTCGCACAGCACCCGCGCCGGCAGCGGCTCCGGAAAAATTTCCTCGCGGCTGTCGATCCAGGTGAGTAAGAACGGTAACGAACTCAACAGTTGTACCAGCGCCTGCCCCACATGGCCAGCGCCGAACAGCCCCACCGGCGTGAGCACGGGGCGCAGCGCCAGCGCCAGGGCGGGCGCATCGCAGGCGCTGACCGGCTCGAAACGCAGCTGCACCACGCCGCCGCAGCACTGGCCCAAAGACGGCCCCAGCGCAAAGCGCACCAGCACGGGCGCCATCTCCTCCAGCCGTCTCGCTTCGCCTTTTTTTGCTTCGTCCTCTCCCGGATCGCCTTTGCCGTCTTCGCCTTTGCCCTCTTCGCCCTGGTGCGCTTCGTCCTCGGCTGGCTCGCCTGATTTGCCTGATTTGCCTGATTTGCCCTCTTTGCCCTCTTTGCCCTCTTTGCCCGGTTTGCCCGGTTTGCGCTCGCTCCCTGCGCCCAGACGGGCGCGGGCGATGGCAATGGCCTGATGCTCCAGATGCCCGCCGCCAACCGTGCCGACCACGGCATCGGCAAACACCGCCATCCAGGCGCCCGCTTCACGGGGCACCGAGCCCTGGGTGGACGCCACCCGCACCAGCACGGCCGGCTGGCGGGCCAGCAGGCTCAGGAAACGCTCGTCATCCGGGGCGAAGTGGCTGAAAATCATGGAAAACCTGTTACGAAAATAAAATCAACCCAAGGTGAAAGTCCGCAAAATCAATGCCCAGGCTCACGGCCCCGGACCTGCGCCACCTTAGCACCAACGTGCGCTTTGCAGCCAGCCGCCCGGCCCGTTGGCGCCTGGCCCGAGCCATTCATAATGGGAGACACCAATGTCTGAATCCACACCCCGCCGTTTCTGGCTGATGAGAATGCTCTCTGCCGCCGCCGCCCTGGTGGTGAGCGCCTGCAAGCTGGCGCCGCCGCCGCCGCCGCCGCCGGCCCGCCCCGCGCCCAACGCCGTGGGCGTCACCGGCCCGGTGGCTGCCCCCAAAGGCTCGGCCCGAAGCTCCTCGGCTGCCACCGCCCGCGCTTACCGCCAGGACGGCGCCAGCCACCTGTACGGCCTCAATGCCGAGCGTATTTTCAAAGGCCGCATGCCGCCCCTGCTCTATGCCATCGGGGTGATGAATGTGGAAATCGACCGCGCCGGACGCGTCACCCGCCTGGACTGGCTGCGCGCGCCCAGGCACGCGCCCGAAGTCATGGCCGAAATCGAGCGCACCATCCGCGAGGCCGCGCCCTTTCCGGCGCCAGTGCGGCTGGGCAAGGTGGTCTACACCGACACCTGGCTGTGGGACAAGAGCGGGCGCTTTCAGCTCGACACGCTGACCGAAGGCCAGGACTGAAAAAGCGTCCTGCTCGCCCCTGCCTGCGACAACTGGCCCGCAGGCTCCCAGGCATTTATCCCCTGTAGACTGCAGTGCCGGGGCTCTGGCTGGCCAGGGCTGCTGGCCGGGCAGCGCGTGCTGATTTTTTCTGACGCCGGCTTGCGTCATCGCACGACGCGCCACGGGCCGAACACGCCAATTAAAGTACGCTTTCAATCTTTACTAAAATTCGTACTTAATAATTAATTACAGGAGGCAATTTCCCATGAACAAACCCCTTTCTCCCGCCGAAGTCGCCTTGCGCGACGCCGCCCGCGACTACCACCGTCTGCCCACGCGCGGCAAGATTTCCGTCAACGCCACCAAGCCGCTGTCCAACCAGCGCGACCTGTCGCTGGCCTACTCGCCCGGCGTCGCCTATCCCTGCCTGGACATCGAGGCCGACCCGTCGCTCGCTGCCGACTACACCTCTCGTGGCAATCTGGTCGGCGTCATCACTAACGGCACGGCCGTTCTCGGCCTGGGCAACATCGGCCCGCTCGCGTCCAAGCCGGTGATGGAAGGCAAGGGCTGCCTGTTCAAGAAATTCGCCGGCATCGACGTGTTCGACATCGAGCTGGCCGAGAACGACCCGGACAAGCTGGTGGAGATCATCGCCGCGATGGAGCCGACGCTGGGCGGCGTCAACCTCGAAGACATCAAGGCGCCCGAGTGCTTCTACATCGAGAAAAAGCTGCGCGAGCGCATGAACATCCCGGTGTTCCATGACGACCAGCACGGCACGGCGATCATTTCCTCGGCCGCGCTGCTCAACGGCCTGGAACTGGTCAATAAACCCATCGAGAGCGTGCGCCTGGCGGTCTCGGGCGCGGGCGCTGCGGCGCTGGCCTGCCTGGACGTGATGGTCGGCCTGGGCGTCAAGCGCGAGAACATTTATGTCTGCGACTCCAAGGGCGTGATTTATGAAGGCCGCCCCGGCGGCTTCGACGAGTCCAAGGCGCGCTTTGCCCAGCAGACCGAGTGGCGCACGCTGGCCGATGTGGTCAACGGCGCCGACGTGTTCCTGGGCTGCTCGACGGCCGGCGTCTTGAGCCAGGACATGGTCAAGACCATGGCTAGCAGCCCGATCATCCTGGCGCTGGCCAACCCCGAGCCCGAAATCCGCCCCGAGCTGGCCAAGGCGGTGCGGCCCGACTGCATCATGGCCACCGGCCGCTCGGACTACCCCAACCAGGTCAACAACGTCCTGTGCTTCCCCTACATTTTCCGCGGCGCGCTCGACTGCGGCGCCACCCGCATCACCGAAGCCATGAAGCTGGCCTGCGTGCGCGAAATCGCCGCCCTGGCCAAGGCCGACATCAGCGAGGAAGTGGCCCGGGCCTACGCCGGCCAGGAACTGTCCTTCGGCCCCGACTACCTGATCCCGACGCCGTTTGACTCGCGCCTGATCCTGCGCATCGCCCCGGCCGTAGCCCAGGCGGCTTACGATTCCGGCGTGGCCACGCGCCCGATCGAGGACATGGAGGCCTACCGCCAGAGCCTCTCGCGCTTTGTCTATTCGACTGGCATGCTGATGCGCCCGGTGTTCGGCGCGGCCAAGGCCGCCACCGCCAAGCGCGTGGCCTACGCCGAGGGCGAGGACGAGCGCGTGCTGCGCGCCGCGCAACTGGTGCTCGACGACGGCATTGCCACGCCCATCCTGATCGGTCGCCCGGCGGTGATCGAGGCGCGCATCTTGAAAGCGGGCCTGCGCATGCGCCTGGGCCAGGATGTCGAATGCGTCAACCCCGAGGACGATGCGCGCTTTCGCCAGTACTGGGAAACCTACCACCGCCTGCTCGGGCGCGACGGCGTGAGCCCCGAGGCGGCCAAGGCGGCGGTGCGCCGCTCGACCACCACGATTGCCGCGCTGATGATCAAGCTGGGCGACGCCGACGCGATGCTGTGCGGCCTGCACGGGCGCTTTGACGTTCACCTGGGCCATGTGCGCGACATCATCGGCGTCAAGCCCGGCACGGCCGGCTTTGCCACGCTCAACGCCCTGATGCTGCAAAAGCACACCCTGTTCATCGCCGACACCTTCGTCAACGAAGACCCGAGCGCCGAACAATTGGCCGGCATCGCCCTGATGGCGGCCGAAGAGGTGCGGCGCTTTGGCCTGCCGCCCAAGGTGGCTTTTCTGTCGCATTCGAACTACGGCTCGTCGCGCAGCGCCTCGGCGCTGAAGATGCGCCGCGCGCGCGAGCTGTTTGCCCAGCTGGCGCCCGAAATCGAGTGCGACGGCGAGATGCACGGCGACGCCGCCCTGTCGGAAAACATCCGGCGCAACCTCCTGATGGACACCACGCTCAGCGGCGAGGCCAACATCCTCATCTGCCCCAACCTGGACGCGGCCAACATCCTGTTCAACGTGCTCAAGATCACCGGCGGCGAAGGCGTCACCGTCGGGCCGATCCTGCTGGGCGCAGCCGCCACGGCGCACATCCTGACGCCCTCGGCCACCGTGCGCCGGGTGCTGAACATGACGGCCCTGGCCGTGGCCAACGCCAGCGCGGTGCGCTGAGGCGCTGAGGCAATGAGGCGCTGGGGATGGGCCGGGAGGGCGCCATCCCGCCTCGGGCGCAAGGCTTGGCCGGCGCCCGGCCCGCCAGCGCTCAGGAGCCCAGAAACTCCCCGATCGGCCTCAGGTCATCCACCCGGTCACAGATCGACTTGACGATCATCAGGATCGGAATCCCGAGCAGCAGGCCCCACACCCCCCACAGCCAGCCCCAGGCCAGCAGGCCCATGAAGACCGCCACGGGACTGAGGCGGCTGGCGCGGCTGGTCAGCCAGGGCGTGAGCAGGTTGCCCACGACGGTGTGGATCAGCACCGAGGCGCTGCCCACGGCCAGCGCCATGTTGATCGAGCCGAACTGCATGAAGCCCACCAGCGCCGAGGCCGCCGCCGTGATGAGCGAGCCAACATAGGGCACCAGGTTGAGCACCCCGGCCACCACGCCCCAGACCGCCGCATTGTCCAGCCCCAGCGCCAGCAGGGCCAGCCCGGTCAGCACGCCCACCAGCGCGCTGGTCAGCAACTGCACCTGCAGGTAGCGCTGGATCTGGCCGGTAATCTCGTTGAGCGCCTGCAGCGTGATCTTCTTGCTGCTCAGGCTGGGGCCGGCCAGCTTGAGCAGCTTGCGGCGAAAGGTATCGCCCGAGAGCATCAGGAAATAGGTCAGGAAAATCACCACCGTGGTCTGGCCGATCAGCGCCAGCAGGCCGATGGTGCCGCTCCACAGGTAGTCGGTGATGTTGAAGCGCGCCGCTTCGATCACCACCCGCGTGGTGCCGCGTGTGGCCGCTGTCTGCGCCGCGCTGTCGCGCGCCGCCTGCTCGATCTGGCTGGCCGCTTTCTGCACCGTCTCCAGGGCGCTGTCGGTCTTGCTGTTTTGCGTCTTGACCGCCTGGCCGAGTTTTTTGGCCGCAGCCGGCAGCGCTTCGATGAGCTGCGCCGCCTCCAGCCGCAGCGAGTAGGCGGTCGAGCCGATCCCCGCCACAATCGCCAGCAGCAGCACGGCCGAACTCAGCCAGCGCGGCACCCGCCGCAGTTCGAGCCAGTTGACCGGCGGCGAGAGCGCGTAGCTCAGCAGCACGCTGAGCATGACCGGAATGAACACCGCCTGCGCCCAGTGCAGCATGAACAGGCTGGCCAGAATCGCCAGCACCACCAGCGAGACATTGCGCACATCCACCGGCATGTGCAGCAGCAGCCGCTCGGGCTCCGCAAAAGCCGTGACCTCGGCGGCTTCAGCCGGCGGCGCCATTGCCGTGTTCTCTTCAATCATTCTTGCATCCTCTTCAATCCGGGGACGCGCTTGGCGGCCCCCACACGGGTTTTTTCATTGGGCCTGAAGAATACGCGCAACTGCGTAGGACGCGTCCGCTGAAGTCAGGCGCGCAGCATTGCGAACCCAGGGCCAAGCGGCATGCCGCCGGACCCGGCCGCCGCTCAGGCCACGCCAGCCGCTCCAGCCGCAATGGCCTCGCGCACCGCGCTGACCTGGCGGCGCGAGACTGCCAGCAGCTCGTCCAGCCCGTTGAGCCGCACCGCCCAGCCTTCGCCCTCCTCCGGGTCGAAATGCTTTTCCAGCGCGCGCACCGCCTGGCGCGCAATCAGCGCGTTGCGGTGAATGCGCATGAAGCGCCCCGCATGCAGCGTCTCCAGCTCGTTGAGCGAGCCATCGAGGATGTAGCTGCGCCGCGTGGTGCGCACGGTGATGTACTTGAGTTCGGCCTTGAAGTACAGCACCTCGGCCAGCGGCACCCGCTCGGTGCGGCCCCGGTCCTGGATCAGCACGGTGTCTTCAGGCCGGGGCGCCTGCTGCGGCACGGGCCGGGCCAGCAGCAGGCGTTCGACCTTTTGCAGCGCCTGCTGCAGCCGCTGCAGCCGCACCGGCTTGGTCAGGTAGTCGAGCGCCTCCAGCTCGAACGCCTGTACCGCATGGTTGGCGTACGCCGTCACGAACACCACGGCCGGCGGGCGCGGCAAGGCGGCGATGCTGCGCGCCAGCGCCAGGCCGTCGGTGCCCGGCATGTGGATGTCCAGCAGCACGGCGTCAAAGGCCTGATGCTGCAGCGCCTGCAGGGCCTGCACCGCGTCGCCCGCCTCGGCGCCCACGCGCGCCGCCGGCGCCGCGCAGTCGCCCAGCAGGGTGCGCAGGCGCGCTCTAGCCAGGGCCTCGTCATCGACCACCAGGATATTGAGTTGCTTCACGAAGGAATCTCCAGCCTGACTTGGAACAAGCCGTTTTTGAACACCGCCTGGAACTGGGCCTGCACATCATGCAGCAGGAACAGGCGCTCACGCACATTGGCCAGCGCCAGCCCGTGCCCGCTTTCGCCCACGCCGGCGGGCACGGAATTGGTCACCTTGATGACCACCGTGCCGCCGCGCTGGAGCGTCGAAATCTTGAGCTGGGCGCCGCTGGCGCTGGGCTCGACGCCGTGGCGCACGGCGTTTTCCACCAGCGGCTGCAGCAGCAGCGGCGGCAGCCGGGCCTGCTGTGCGCTTTCGTCCAGGCTCCACTGCACCTGCAGCCGCTCGCCGAAGCGGATTTTTTCAATCGCCAGGTAGCGCTGGGCCAGCTCGATTTCCTGGCCCAGCGTGACGGACTCGGCCGGGTCGGCCAGCGCGTGGCGAAACAGCTCGCTCAGGTCTTCAAGCACCGCCTCGGCCTGGGCCGGCTCGGCGCGCACCAGGGCAATGGCACTGTTGAGCGTGTTGAACAAAAAATGCGGCCGGATGCGCGACTGCAGCTCGGCCAGGCGCGCCGCCGTGGCCGCCGGCGTCAGGGCCTTGGTGCGCCAGAACAGGCCGGCCATCACCACGGCCGAGAGCAGCGCCCCGGCCGCCGCGCTGGCGCCCCATTGCAGCGGCGCCAGCAGCCCCATCAGGGCCAGCATGGCGCAGCCGTAGAGCCCCGCACCGGCCCCGATCAGCGTGCCGGCCAGCCACTGCAGCGAAAGCGCCAGCCGGTTCAGCCGGGCCTTGAGCGCGCACACCGCGATCAGCCAGACCAGCGTGGCCGGCAGCACGGCGCCGGTCAGCAGGGCAAAGCGCAGCAGCCAGTCCAGAAAACCGCCTTCCCCGAACATCGCCGCCACGCCGGCCACGGCCTGCACGAACAGCACGGCGCGCAGCAGCACGCCGACATGGCAGGCGTCGAACATGCTGGCGCGCACGGGCCGGCGCGCACTCTCCTCCTCGGGCGAGACGGAGCTGGCCGGAAAAGCGGTTTCATCGAACTTGCTCGGGTAGGCACAGGGTTTCATGGTTGGCGTGGTTGGCTCTGTTGGCGTGGCTGGGGGTTGGTTGGCGTGATTTGCGGTTGGCGGTTGGCGGTTGGCGGTTGGCGTGATTTGCGTGGTGGGCGAAAGAAGGCGTTTTTTGTTCAAGTTGCCGGGGCCAAAGCGCATTGTCGGCGCAGATAAAATCACGGCGATGCGTATTGCGCCGCTTTATTGCGCAGCTTCATGGCTTTGCCGCCATGGGCTGATGCACGATTGATGCACAGCGAAGGCTGCATTCCAAGCCTATCGTCGCCATTTTCCCAGCCTGCTCCATTTGCCCGCCCGGTGCCCCGGCTGTTCACTTTGCCGGCCCGTGCCGCCCTCACCCTCAAGAAAGCCCGCCATGAACCAATTCGACAAAAAATCCCAAGCCTGGTCCGCCCTGTTTTCCGAGCCCATGAGCGACCTGGTCAAGCGCTACACCTCCAGCGTGTTCTTTGACAAGCGCCTGTGGCAGGCCGACATCGCCGGCTCGCTGGCCCACGCCGACATGCTCGCCGCCCAGGGCATCATCGCCAGCGCCGACCACGAATCCATCAAGACCGGCATGGCGCAGATCACTTCGGAAATCGACGCCGGCGCCTTTGAATGGAAGCTGGACCTCGAAGACGTACACCTGAACATCGAGGCGCGCCTGACGCAGCTCGTCGGCGACGCCGGCAAGCGCCTGCACACGGGACGCTCGCGCAACGACCAGGTGGCCACCGACGTGCGCCTGTGGCTGCGCGGCGAGATTGATTTGATCGGCGGCCTGCTGACCGACCTGCAAAAAGCCCTGGTCGAGATCGCCGAGCAGAACGTCGAGGTCATCCTGCCCGGCTTTACGCACCTGCAGGTGGCCCAGCCGGTGAGCTTTGGGCATCACATGCTGGCCTATGTCGAGATGTTCAGCCGCGACGCCGAGCGTATGAATGAAGTGCGCCGGCGCGTGAACCGCCTGCCGCTGGGCGCGGCCGCGCTGGCCGGCACCAGCTACCCGCTGGACCGCGAACGCGTCGCCACCACGCTGGGCATGGTGGACGAGCAAGGCCGCCCGCAAGTCTGCCAGAACAGCCTGGACGCGGTGAGCGACCGCGATTTCGCGATTGAATTCACGGCGGCCGCCTCGCTGGCGATGGTCCACATCAGCCGCTTCAGCGAGGAGCTGATTTTGTGGATGAGCCAGAACTTCGGCTTCATCCAGATCGCCGACCGCTTCACCACGGGTTCGTCCATCATGCCGCAGAAGAAAAACCCCGACGTGCCCGAACTCGCGCGCGGCAAGACCGGCCGCGTCGTCGGCCACCTGATGGGCCTGATCACGCTGATGAAAGGCCAGCCGCTGGCCTACAACAAGGACAACCAGGAAGACAAGGAGCCGCTGTTTGACACGGTGGACACATTAAAAGACACGCTGCGCATCTTTGCCGAGATGGTGGGCGGCATCACCGTCAAGCCCGAGGCGATGGAGCGCGCCGCCCTCAAGGGCTATGCCACGGCGACCGACCTGGCCGATTATTTGGTCAAAAAAGGCCTGCCCTTTCGCGACGCCCACGAGACCGTCGCCCACGCGGTGAAAGCCGCCACGACGCACCAGGTGGACCTGTCCGAACTGCCGCTGGCCGTGCTGCAGCAGTTCAACCCGTCGATTGAAAAAGATGTTTATGAAGTGCTGAGCCTGCGCGGCTCGCTCAACGCCCGCAACATCCTGGGCGGCACCGCGCCGGCGCAGGTCAGGATGCAGATTGCGCGGCACCGGGCGCGGCTGGGGTGATGACAATGGTTGAACCTGGGAGCGGCAATGTCTTTGCCGATCTCGGGCTGCCTGACCCCCACGCGCGCCAGTTGCGCGTTCAACTGGCCATGCGCCTGAATGACCTGCTCAAAGCCGAAGGGCTGACGCAAGCCGCCGCCGCCAAACTTCTGGGCATTGCGCAACCCCATGTCTCGGAGCTGAAAAACTACAAACTGAGCCGTTTTTCCAGCGAACGCCTGCTGCACCACATCACACTGCTCAACCGTGATGTTGAAATCTTTATCCGGCCACGAACCAGTTCAAATGGAACTTCGCCCGGAATTGGGGCGGTGATGGTCTGGGCTGCGGCTTGAAGTTCGAATTGAGGATGTCACCACATCTATTGCTGCAATCCTTATCGAGCCCACATAAATCCACTTCCTTATGTCAAAGCCCATCGACACCTTGCAGCCCTTCGACCTACAAGCTCATCCGGTGTGGGAATACGCGAACGATGAAGAAGAGGATGGCGACGAGACATGGGTTCGTCCAGTGAAAAGCGCCGTAGTGCCCAGCCAGTCCGAGAATGACGTTTATCACGTCGCATGCGATCTGGTCATCGCTTCGGGCGCCCACTTCATCGGCTTCATGAGCGTGTGCAATGGCGTTCTTGACGACCCTGCACCCATCGTCGTCGGTGAGCCAGATCATTATTGGGTGCTGAGTGATCCGCCCGCTCGGCGTCACCAAGGGCGCTTTGAAGCATTTTTTGGCGCACCTTATGCTGAGATATTTCCTTTGCAGTGGACACTGCGCATCCCGATTGCAGGAGAAAAAAACACACGCTCGGGCTCTTACAGTGGCGCCTGACTCCGTATTGCAACTGATCCCCTATGCATATCACTGACAAGTACGGGCGCTGCAGCATCGAAATCAAATACAACTTTGATGAATCATCCGGGTACGACTCGTTTTCATTCCACGCAAACGTTGATATTGGGCATGGGCTATTCAGTGCGAAAAACGAAGATGTTCATTTTTTTGACCTACCCACCTTTGTGGCGCAGCTGGATGCCTTCATTCTGGACCAAACCATTCAACCTTGTCTGAATGGCACCTACGACTCTTTTTTGTCCTTGTCAGGCACGCCGTCATCGGTCAACCTGCGCTTTTGTGTCGCTGATGGATTTTCCGGGTACAAGCAGGTCAACACACCGTTTGCGCTGACGGGTGCATTCGACATCGAACCCGATCTCTTGTTCTCTGTCCTGACGCATTTTCGTGAAATGCTTGAATCATGGCGTAGTTGCCGCTCGGTTTGAGCTTCGCGATAAATTCATCAGGGACAGAATCCAATTCCACTCAGACAACCGGCACCACCTTGGGCGGCGCCTTTTGCAGCCCGCGCACACGCATACCCAGCGTCTTTTGCAAGTCCAGCGGCAACGCCTCATGAGCGGGCTCGAACAGCCGCATGTCCTCAGCCGTCAGTTCACGAACTTCACCGTCTTTGTCAATGAGTGGTGGCGTTTGTTCATAACTTTTGATCTCCCGTGATTTGGCCTTGCGGGGGGATAAATCAGGGTCAGATTCGAATTAATCTCTCAAGCCATAGGTGCCAAACCTGCACTCTGCGCCCAGTTCTCCAGCCTCAGCCCCGCCACCCGCTCGAACTCGCGCGTGTTGTTCGTCACCAGCTTGCAATCATCGGCCAGGGCGTGGCTGGCAATCCATAAATCGTTCGCACCAATGGGCGTTCCCGCCGCCCGCAGCCGCGTGAACTGCACGGCGTAGTGTTCGCAAATGGCGCGGTTGACGCCGTAACGCACCGGCACCACGCGGGCCAGCGCGTCGAGGCGGCGCAGCACGTCGGCTTTTTGGGTGCTGCGCTCGGCGCCCATCAACAACTCGGCAAAGGTGAAGAACGACATGCACAGCTCCGCGTCGCTGCCCAGCGCATTGACGCGCTCGGCCACTTGGGGCGGCTTGTTTTTCATGAGGTAAATCAGGATGTTGGTGTCGAGCATGTATCTCACAGCGACTCCCGGTCCTGCATGGGAAGCTGCTCGCGCTGCCCGGCCTCCAGCAGGGCGACAAATTCATCGTCAAAACCCTTGAGGGCGTTGAGCAGGGCGGCGCCCCGGTCGCTCGGGACCGGATGCAGCACCAGGTCGCCATCGGCATTGCGAAAAATCTCCACCCGATTGGTGGTCAGCCTGAACTCCTGGGGAATCCGAACCGCCTGGCTGTTGCCATTCATGAAAACCCGGCTGAGCATTGCTGGCATGAAGTTCTCCTTTGTACATACGTCAATGTGTGTATTTTCAACCGTGATGGTCTGATTGTCCAGCGTTCATTCCCCGCAGCCCGGCATCCAGCGCACGCTGACCAACACACATCAACGGCGCTCACAGACGCCTTCACCACACCGGCGCATTGGCCGCTTCCAATGCACGCTGGTCCGCAAACCTCGCCGCCAGAAATTCCACAAACACCCTCACCTTGGACGAGAGATGATGACGCTGCGGATAGATGGCATAAATGTCCGAGCGCGTCCCTTCCCAGGGCGCCAGGACGCGTTGCAACTGGCCGGCGCGCAGATAGGGCGCCACGTCCCATTCGGAGCGCAGCACAATGCCGTGCCCGGCCAGCGCCCATTCCACGGCGATCTCGCCAAAGTTCGTGCTCAGCCCACCGCGCACCTTGATCATCTCCTGGCGCTGCCCGTCCCAGAGCTGCCAGTTGTTGAAAACTTCGCTGCGCTCGCGAATCACGATGCACTCGTGCGCATGCAGGTCGCGCGGCGTCACGGGTGCCGCCCGGTCTTTCAGATAGCTTGGCGCGGCGCACAGAAAGCGCCGGTTGGGCGCCAGCTTGCGCGCCAGGATGCGTTGCTCGGGCGGTGCGCCGAAGTGGATGCCGATGTCCATGGCGTTGGCCGTCAGGTCCAGGGTCTTGTCGGTGAGCTGCAGCACGATCTCCACGCCGGGATAGAGGCGTCGGAACTCGGAGATGGCCGGCGCCAGATGATGCTTGCCAAAGCCGAAGGTGGCGCCGATCCGCAGCAGGCCGTGGGGCGCCTCGGCGCCGGCTGTCAGTGAGCGCTCCAGGCCCTCGATCTCGCGCAGCAGGCGCTCGCCCTCGGCCAGGTAGCGCTCGCCCTCGGGCGTCAGGCTCAATCGGCGCGTGGTGCGGTTGAGCAGGCGCACTTTCAGCCTTTGCTCCAGCTGGGCCAGCCTGCGGCTCACGGCGGGCGGCGTGACGCCCAGTTCCAGCGACGCCGCCGCCAGACTGGGCTGGCGCGCCAGGATTGAAAAAAAGTTCAGATCGGGCGTGTCTTTCATTCGTGCAAATTATGAACGAATGAATTGCATTAGCGCCCATTGATGCATCCAATGGATGGCCGTAGCATCGCCGCCATCCACCACTCTTTCGGTTCTTCACCATGCTGCCTGTCGCCCTGCCCGCTCTTTTGATGATGCTAAGTCTGGGCGCGGCGCTGGGCTTTGTCGGGGGGCTGTTCGGCATCGGGGGCGGCATCATCGTCATCCCGCTCTTGGTGCTGGTGTTCGGTTTTGATCCGGCAGTGGCGCAGGGAACGGCCCTGGTGACGATGGTGCCCAATCTGCTCATCGCCTGGTTTCGCTACAACCAGAGGCATCCGGTGGCGCTCAGGATTGCATTGCAGATCGGCGTGCTCGCCTGCGTGACGACCTGGCTGGTGGCCCACTTCGCAACGCGCCTGGCGCCGGCCCTCATGCAGGCCGTGTTCAGCGTCTTTCTGCTGGCCGTGGCGCTTCGCATGCTGACCCATAATCCCGCCAGCGAGCCCGCCCCACCGCAAAAGCCGCGCGACCTGCGCTGGATGCCGCTGGTGGGCATTCTGGGCGGCGGCAGCATGGGCCTGCTGGGCATAGGCGGCGGGCTGCTGGCCACGCCGATCTTCAGCGGCTGGTTTCATCAGCGCCAGACCGTCGCCCAGAGCCTGTCCCTGGCCCTGGTGGCGCCGAGTTCCATCATTGCCTTGATGGCCTACGGCACTGCGCACAAGGTGGACTGGAGTTTCGGCCTGCCGCTGGCCGTGGGCGGCCTGCTGACGGTCTCAAGGGGGGTTGCCGCCGCGCACCGCCTGCCGGAAAAGCGCATGAAAAACGCCTTCGGGTGGATGATTTTCTGCACGGCCGTGTGGATGCTGGCCAAGCCGTTTCTGATTCGCACGAATTGAATCGCCAAGAAAATTTAGAGCAGTTTCACTTTGACTGGCAATAGCCGCTGTGGCGAATGTAGCGCTCGCACTCAGCCGGCTCAAAGCGATCGAGCAAGGTGCCGATGGAGCTCCACAGAGTCTGGACAGTTCGGGCCTGAGCCTTTCGCAGCATCGTCTTGAGCTTGGAAAAGACCTGCTCGATGGGGTTGTAGTCCGGGCTGTAGGGCGGCAGGTACTTGAGCGTGGCACCGGCACGTTCGATGGCCGTCTTGACGCCGGCCACCTTGTGCGAGCTCAGGTTATCCATCACCACGATGTCGCCAGCGCGCAGCTCGGGCACCAGCAATTGCTCGGTCCAGGCGACAAAGGCCGCCCCGTTGAGCGCGCCGTCGAGCACCAGGGGCGCACGCAAGCCTTGGCTGCTGAGCGCGCACACCAGCGTGGTGGTGCGCCAGTGGCCCGCCGGGGCCGAGCCCAGGCAGCGCTGGCCCTTGGGCGCGCGCCCGCGCCTGGGGGTCATGTTCGTCGTGGCCGATGTCTCGTCAAGAAACACCAGACGCTGCGCCGGCAGGCTGGGCTGCTCGCTGGCCCACTCCTGGCGCGCCTGCGCCACGTCCGGGCGGCTCTGCTCGGCCGCGTGCAGGGTGATTTTTTTTTAACCTCAGGCCCCAGCGGCGCAAGGTCTTGTGCATTGTCGTGGTGCCCACCTCAACGCCATGCACGTCGCGCGCCCACTGGCACAGCTCGCCCAGCGTGTGCGTCGGCTTGGCCGCCACCTGCGCGCGCAGCGCGCTCTCCAACTCGGCCAGGCGCAGCGGCATGTGGTTGCACTGTGCGCCGGGGCTGACCTGGCCGAGCTTATCGCGCCGCGCCCGCACGCGGCACACATAAGCCTGGCTCACCCCAAAGCGCTGGGCCACTTCGCGCAGCACCCCTGGCATGGCCAGCACCCGATCGCGCAGATCCTGCCCATAGGCTTGTCCTTTTTTCCACGACATGATCGATCACCTCCAAGTCACGCTTGGATCGACCTTGCCAGCCTCAGTTCCTTTGCTTGTTAAAACGCAACCGCTCTAGCCGCTGGCCGTGCTGCAGCACTTCAACCCGTCGATTGACCAAGCCGTCGGGCTGGAGCGTGGATTGATGAATCCTGACCGGTAAAAATCAAACCGGGCAACATATCAATAGCTGCTAATGGCAGTGGGTCCGGATGCATCAAACTGAAAAACAGTCACGGGCGCCTCTTTCAGATCGTGGCGCTCGTCGAAGCGGTAATTACCGGCGATTCCTTTGTACTGAATTTTCGCCAAAGCGCCAGAATATAGTTTAGGTTCGATGGAGCCCGCCATTTTCATGGCCTCTGCTACCAGGTTTAACCCATCAAAAAAAGACGCCGCATACACACCCGGCAAACGGTCGAATTTCTTCTTGAAATCCAGTGTAAAAGTTTTCCCCTCTTCCGAGGTGAGCATGGCACGGCCCTGTGTGCAGTAGATATACGGGCCAATGGCATCACCTGCGAGCTTTCCCATTTCAGACGAGCAGATGCCATCGCCACCCAGAAACATGGTCTTGATTCCCTGCTGCCCGAACTGCCTGACCATAGGGCCGGCCTGCGGGGCAGTACCGCCATAAAAGACCGCGTCTGGTTTCTGGGCCTTGATGGTGGTCAGAATCGAAGAAAACTCGGTGGCCTTGTCGGTGGTGAACTGGCGGCCCAGCACCTGTATACCGATGGATTTGGCCACCTTTTCAAACTCATCGGCAAGCCCCTGGCCATAAGCCGTGCGGTCGTCAACGATAGAGAGCGTTTTTACGCCGAGTTTGATCAGGGCAAAAGTGGCCAGCTTTCCGCCCTGCTGGCTGTCACTCGCGGCCACACGAAACACATAGGGCAGATTTTGCCGCGTGACCTGGGGATTCGTCGCCACCGTGGCCATCACGACGCCAGCGTCGTTGTAAAGCTTTGAGGCCGGCAGCGCAACCGACGAGTTGTAAGGGCCCATGACTGCTTTCACGCCGGAATCAAGCAGTCTTTTGGCCGCAGCCACGCCCGCCTCGGCATCCGCCCGGTCATCCTCGGCCACAATTTCAAACTGGAGCTTTTTCCCCGCCACGACCAGTCCGCGTGCGTTCAGGCGCTCTGCGGCCATCCGCAGCCCGGCTTCGCTGTCCTTGCCCGAAGCTACCCGCGGTCCCGACAGGGGGCTGCTAAAGCCAATCTTCACGATCTGAATTTCCTCGGCATGAGCCAGCAAAGGTACAAAAACAGCCAGCATCACTGGCACCAAAGACTTTCGCATCGACATAAATACCTTTATTAAAATAATTAAATATCCGTAGAAACCCTAGGCCAATTAATCCCGGGATTGTTTTAACTCTACTGACACACCAGAAAGGCTCTGATTATTTTAAATAATATTCCTGGCTTATAGACGGGCTTCTGGAAAACTCTTTATGCATTGAATTCATGGGAAATAACGCAAACCTGCATAAAAGTTTTTTGCACAAACTAAAATATCAGTCTCAATAGCTCCCATATTTTTCCAGCATGCTGCACTACCTCACCATCCCCGTCACCGCTTTCGCGCAAAACTGCTCCCTCGTCTGGTGCGACCAGACCTCGAGCGCGGCCGTCATCGACCCCGGCGGTGATCTGGAGCGCATCCTGGCCGAGGTCAAGCGCCTGGGTTTGAAGCTGGAGCAGATCTGGCTCACCCACGCCCACATCGACCACGCGGGCGGCACCGGCGAGCTGGCCGAAATGCTCAGCCTGCCCATCGTCGGCCCGCACCCCGGCGACCAGTTCTGGATCGACGGGCTGGCGATGCAGAGCCGCCAGTTCGGCTTTCCGCCCGCGCAGCCGTTCACGCCCACGCGCTGGCTGCACGATGGTGAGACGGTGCAGATCGGCCATGAAACGCTGAACGTGCGCCACTGCCCCGGCCACACCCCCGGCCATGTGGTGTTCCACGCGCCGCAGATTGACCGGGCCTTTGTCGGCGACGTGCTGTTTGCCGGCAGCATCGGGCGCACCGATTTTCCGCAGGGCGACCACGACCAGCTCATCGCCAGCATCACGCAGCGCCTGTGGCCCATGGGCGACCAGACCGTATTCATCCCCGGCCACGGGCCGGAAAGCACTTTTGGGCGCGAGCGGCGCACCAATCCCTATGTGACCGGTACCTGAAAATCGGCTGGCGCCACAGCGCCTCAAGCCGCGCCCGCCCTGAAGCTCAGCCAGCAGATCAGGACTTGCGCGGCCGTCATTGCCGCGAAGGCGGAAATCCAGTGTCCAGCAGCCCAAAATGATGGATTTCCGCCTTCGCGGGAATGACGAATGCGGCAGTTTGATGTAAGTCGCAAGATGTTAAATTTGCAAGGATGTTTCACAGAAAAACCCTTGAACGCGCAAGCAGCCAAGCCCCCCACCGGCTGATGCGATGGCTGGCGCTGGCGGCGCTGGCCACGCCCTGGCTGCCTTCTGTTCAGGCGCAGGATATGTTTGAAGTGGAGATGGCGCTCACAGCAGCTGCCACGCCCATGCCGGTCGTCACGGAAAAGATGGCGGCGCTTTCCCCGGCCCATGCGCGCTGGCAGGCCAGCCTGGCCAGCTTTGCCAAAGCGGATCAGGCGCACTACCCGGCCAGCGACGGCGTGTTGTTTGTTGGCAGTTCGAGCATCCGCCTGTGGTCCCGCCTGGCGGACGATTTCGGGCAGCTTTCAGTCCTCAACCGTGGCTTTGGCGGCTCGACCCTGGCCGACTGCCATGCCCTGGCGCGCGAACTGGTGATCCAGTACCGGCCCCGGCAGGTGCTGCTCTATGCCGGCGACAACGACCTGGCCGAAGGCCACTCGCCGGGCGATGTGCTCAAGAGCTTTGCCAGCTTCGTGCAGCGCGTGCGCGCCGAATTGCCGGACAGCCGCATCGACTACATCTCCATCAAGCCCAGCCCGTCGCGCCTGTCGCTGCTGCCCCGGATCCGGGAAACCAACGCGCTGATCGCCACCCATGCGCAAACCCTGGCGGGCGTGCGCTACATCGACGTGTTCAGCCCCATGCTCGATGCGCAAGGCCTGCCCCGGCCCGAGCTGTTCCTGGGCGACCGGCTGCATCTCAACGCGGCGGGCTACCGGCTGTGGCAGTCGGTGATTGCGTCGCACCTTGCGGCGCCGCCGCCACGGACGCCGCAAAGCCCGGCCTCAGGCCATGAGGCCGTTTCAGTGTCAGCGCCACCTTTGCCACTGCATACAGCGCGCTGAAACAGCCGATCAGCAGCGCCGCATCGACCCACCACGCATGGGCCTCGGGGACGGCGCCGAGAAAAGCCAGCGCCAACAGCACCACCACCAGGTGCGCACAAAACACCGGCAGCGACGCGGCACCCAGCGCTTCGAGCCGGCGCGGGCGGGGAATTGCCGCCTTGAGCCACGGGCCAAAGCGAATCGTCACAATGATCAGGGCCGCCAGGTCCAGCAGCCGCAGCGGCCCGAGCAGCCACTTGTCGAACAGCAGATTGAGCGACTCATCCGCCCCGAACGGCGCCTGGCCCTCGTGGTGGCGCCAGACCAGGCCGGCCAGCGCCACCAGCACGGCCAGCGCCACGGTCCAGCGCGCAAACGTGAAGGGCCGCGCTGGGTCGGCCGTGCGGCTGGCGCCCATCCACAAGCCCGCGATCCACACCAGTTGCCAGGAAAACGTCGCGAACGAGCCGGTTTCCTCAAAAGGCACGCGCAGGCCCGTGAGCGCCACCGCCGCGTCATACACCCAGCGGCCCAGCCTGAACTGGGCCAGCAGCCAGGCGATCAGGCTGGCGGCCAGAATCGCCCGCCAGCCGTGGCGCAAGGCGTGGGCCAGCAGCCACGGGCTGACCAGCATGAAGACGATGTACATCGGCAAGATGTCCAGCAGCGGCGGCGTGTAGACCAGCACCAGCCCCATCGCCAGCGCCGTGAGCGGCTGCGCCAGGTAAAAAGACATCAGGTCCGTGACGGCGGACTGCTTCATCCACAGGCCGGCGGCGGCCACCACCGTGAAGAGAAACAGCAGCATCGCCGCGTGGCAGGCATAGACCTTGAGCGCGCGGCGCCAGAAGGCGGCGCGCATGGCCTCGATGCCTTTCTTGCGCGCCACGCGGCCATAGACCAGGCCGGCCATGTAGGCCGACAGCAGCACAAAGCCTTCGGCCGCCGAGACAAAGCCCAGCGGCTGGCCCAGCGGCGAACTCAGGCGCGTGGGCAGATGCGTCAGCGTCATCAGCACCAGCATCAGGCCGCGAAGCGCGTCAAGCTCCCAGCGCCGCGTCATGCCGGCGGCCCCGTCAACTGCCCTGCGAGGCCGGGGCAAGCGGCAGTGTGAATCATCCAGGACGCCATTGGTGGTGTTGCGGGCAAACGCCAATTGTACGAAGCGCCCCGGCGGATGAAACGCTCCGGCGCGCAAGCCCCGGCCGGGCTGCGGACACCCCGCCGGCCAGCGCCAGGGCGGCACGATGTAACAAAATTTTCTGGCCCGCGCCTTTTGAATCGCCTCATCGGCTACGCTTGATCTCCTGTCAAGGAGAACACGTGGCCCGGCTCATTCCAACAACAATTGCCGCCCTGATGGCGGCTGTCGCGCTCAACGCGCAGGCCCTGCAGCTCGTCAGCGTCTCGCCGCAGGGAGAAGTCGCGCAGGTGCGGCAACTCGTCGCCAAGTTCGACGCGGCAGCGGTCAACTTCGGCGACCCCAAGGCCCCCGCGCCGCTGCGCCTGAGCTGCAGCGACGCCCCGGCCGCCAAGGGCACGGGCCGCTGGACCAGCGAGCGCGAATGGGTGTTTGATTTTGACAGTGACCTGCCGCCGGGCCTGCGCTGCAGCGTGCAGGCCGTGCCGGGTTTCAAGGATGGCCAGGGCCAGCCCTTGAGCGGGCGCACCGCCTACCAGTTCAACACCGGCGGCCCGTTCGTCGAGGACATCAGCCCCAGCCCCGACAGCGGCCAGGAAATCGACGAGGACCAGTATTTCGTGCTCCAGCTCAACGGCCCGGCGACGCTGCAGAGCGTTCGCGGCAACGTCTGGTGCGCCGTCGCGGGCTTGGGCGAGCGGGTGCCGGTCAGGCTGATCGAAGGCCAGGAGCGCCAGGCACTGCTCGCCGCCCAAGGCCTGGACGAGGCCGCCGCCACGGCGCCCCTGAACTTCGTCACCCTGGCGTGCAACCGGCGCCTGACGCCTTCGACCAAAGTCCAGCTGGTCTATGGCAAGGGCGTGAGCACGCCCGGCGGCGTGGCCAACTCGGTGGAAAAGCGCTTTGATTTCGAGGTGCGCAAGCCGTTTGCGGCCAGTTTCAGCTGCGAGCGCGAAAACGCCCAGGCCGGCTGCCTGCCGATACGCCCGATGACGCTGAACTTCAACGCGCCGGTGCCACGCCAGCTGGCCGAGGCGATCCGGCTCAATTCCGGGCAGGACAGCGTCAAGCCCTCGTTCGACGCCGACAACGGCGCCGGCGACGCCCTGGTCAACAGCGTGAGTTTCAAGCCGCTGTTTGCCGAGCGGGCGCAGTTCACGCTGACGCTGCCCAAGGACTTCCAGGACGCCTCGCAGCGGCCACTGGCCAATCTGGAGAAGTTTCCGCTCCCGGTGACGACCGGCGCCATGCCGCCGCTGGCCAAGTTTGCCGCCGCGCCGTTCGGCGTCATCGAGCGCCTGGCCGAGCCCGGCGGCGTGGCGCTGCTGCCGGTGACGCTGCGCAATGTCGAAGCGGCCCTGCAGGTCAAGGGCCTGCACGCAGCGGCGGCCGGCAAGGTCAGCGACCTGCAGCCCCAGAGCGACGCCGACATCGTGGCCTGGTTCCGCAAGGTGCAGCGCTATGACAGCCAAACGATGCCGCGTGCCAGCGCCGCCGCCGAGATCAAGGGGCCGCTGCCCAAATCCCTGGCGCCCGACGATAAGGATTACGTGCAAACGCGCATGGTCTCGCTGCTGGGCGGCCAGCCGGGCGTGAAAACGCTGGCGTTGCCCCAGCCCGCCGGCAACGATCCGCGCCCGTTCGAGGTGGTCGGCATTCCGCTTTCGCCCGGCTTTCATGTGGTGGAAATCGCCTCGCAAAAGCTGGGCACCTCGCTGCTCGATGCGCGCCACGGCGCCGGGCGCACCATGTATGTGCGCACCTCGGCGCTGGTGACGAATCTGGGCGTGCATTTCAAGCTCGGGCGCGAGAATGCGCTGGCCTGGGTCACCACGCTCGACAAGGGCAGGCCGGTGGCCGGCGCGGCGGTGCGGGTGTCCGACTGCGACGGCGCCGAGCTGGCCAGCGCCACCACCAATGCCCAGGGCATCGCCCACTTCACGGGCCTGTCGCCCCAGCCGCCGCGCAGCGCCGGCGGGGACTACTGCAACGCCTACTTCGTCAGCGCCCGCGCAGCCGCCGCCGGCGGCGTGCAGGACCTGGCCTTCACCTGGAGCGACTGGCACAAGGGCATCGAGCCGTGGCGCTTCAACGCGCCCACCAGCCGCGAGTCGCTGCCCGACGAGCACGCCCACACGATCTTTGACCGGACCTTGTTCCGGGCGGGCGAGACCGTCTCCATGAAACACCTCCTGCGCACCCAGACCGGCCGGGGTTTTGGCCTGGCCGAGGTGCAGCCCGGCACGCTGATCGTCACGCACATCGGCAGCGGCCAGCAGTACACCCAGCCCATCGCCTGGCGCAAGACCGCCACCGGCGGCCAGAGCGCGGAAAACACGTTTGCCATTCCGCCCGCCGCCAAGCTCGGCCTGTACAGCGTCGAACTCAGGGGCGAGAACCGCGGCAACCGGGGAGGCCAGAGCTTTTCGACCGGGCAGTTCCGGGTCGAGGAATTTCGCCTGCCGGTGCTCGAAGGCCGGGTGACGCCGGCCGCCAGGGAAGCGCTGGTCCACGCGACATCGGTGCCGGTCGATGTGCAGATCAACTACGTCTCCGGCGGCGGCGCGGTGGGCCTGCCGGTGCGGCTGTCGGCGCTGGTGCGCGGCAAATACCTGAACTACAGCGATTACGCCGACTTCAAGTTCTCGCCGCCGCAGGCCGGCGGCGCCTCGGGCGGCAACGGCGAAGGCGGCGAGGAAGAAGCCGCCGCTTCGCAGGACCAGCGCGTCATTGCCGACAAGCTGCCCTTGAGCCTGGACCGCAACGGCGCCGGAAAGATCACCCTGGACAAGCTGCCCGCCGCCCGCCAGCCGCAGGAGCTGCTGCTCGAAGCCACTTACGCCGACCCGAACGGCGAGGTGCAGACGATTCGCAGCGTCTCGGCCCTGTGGCCGGCCGGCGTGGTGGCCGGCATCAGGACCGAAGGCTGGGTCTCGACCGACAAGACAATAAAATTCCAGGCGCTGGCCCTTGACTTGGGCGGCAAGCCCGCTCCGGACACGGCGCTGGAAGTCAAGGCGGTGGCGCGCATCGTCACCACCAGCCGCAAGCGCATGGTGGGCGGCTTCTACACCTACGACAACAAGACGGAAGTGAAAGACCTGGGCAAGGTCTGCAGCGGCAAGAGCGACGCGCGCGGCCTGCTGCTGTGCGAAACCCGGCTCGGCGAGCCCGGCGAGGTCGAGCTGATCGTCACCGCCAAAGACAAGGACGGCAACACCATCCAGGCCGCCAGCTCGGTCTATGTGACCCAACAGGGCGAACTGTGGTTCGGCGGCGAGAACCATGACCGCATGGACCTGCTGCCCGAAAAGAAAAGCTACCAGCCCGGCGAGACGGCCCGGTTCCAGGTGCGCATGCCGTTTCGCTTTGCCACCGCGCTGGTGAGCGTCGAGCGCGAAGGCATCATCGAGACGCAGGTGGTTCAGCTCAACGGCCAGGACCCCACCATTGAACTCAAGATCCAGGACGGCTGGGGGCCGAATGTGTATGTCAGCGTGCTGGCGCTGCGCGGGCGGCTGCGCGAGGTGCCGTGGTACAGCTTTTTCACCTGGGGCTTCAAGGCGCCGCGCGAGTGGTGGTCCTCGTTCTGGTACGAAGGGCGCGAGTACGAGGCGCCGACTGCGCTGGTGGATTTGAGCAAACCGGCTTTTCGACTCGGCATGGCAGAAATCCGCGTCGGCACAAAAGCGCACGAGCTGAACGTGACGCTCAAGGCCGACAAGGACAGCTACCCGGTGCGCGGCCAGGCCAAGGTCACCATTCAAGTCAAACTGCCCAACGGCCAGCCAGCGGCCAACGCCGAAGTGGCCGTGGCCGCAGTGGACCAGGCGCTGCTCGAACTCATGCCCAACAGCAGTTGGAACCTGCTGGAGGCCATGCTGCAGCGTCGCTCGTGGGGCGTGGAAACCTCGACCGCGCAGATGGAGATCATCGGCCGGCGCCATTACGGGCGCAAGGCGGTGCCCGCCGGCGGTGGCGGCGGGCGCAGCAACACGCGCGAGCTGTTCGACACGCTGCTGCTGTGGCAACCCAGCCTGCAGCTCGACGCCAGGGGCCAGGCCGTGGTGACGGTGCCGCTCAACGATGCGCTGACCACGTTCAAGATCGTCGCGATAGCCGATGCGGGAACGGGCCTGTTCGGCACCGGCCAGACGAGCATCAAGGCCACGCAGGACTTGCAGCTCATCAGCGGCCTGCCGCCGCTGGTGCGCGAGGGCGACCAGTTCCGGGCACAAGTGACGCTGCGCAACACGACCCAGGCGGCAATGAAAGTCGAGGTCAGCCCGCGCGCCACGCAGCTCGACGTGAAAGCGCAGACGCTGGACATTCCCGCCGGCGAAGCGCGTGAAGTCGCCTGGAGCGTCACCGCGCCAGCGCAGTCCGGGACGAGCCGCCTGGAAGCCATCGTCTGGGACATCGAGGCCAAGGACACGATCAGCGGCGCGCGCGACGGCCTCAAGCTCAGCCAGCGCATCATTCCCGCCGTGCCGTTGACGGTGCAGCAGGCCACGCTGGTGCAGGTCGATGGCAGCTTCAGCCTCGACGTGGCCCCACCGGCGGACGCCCTGCCCGGCCGCGGCGGCCTGAAGCTCTCGCTGCAGCCCCGGCTGGCCGAAGGCATGGACGGCGTGCGCGACTGGTTTGCCAACTACCCGTTTGCCTGCCTGGAGCAAAAGACCAGCAAGGCCGTCGGCCTGCGCGACGGCAAGCTGTGGCAGACGGTGATCGGCCAGATTCCAAGCTACCTCGACAGCGACGGCCTGGCGAACTATTTCCCGCCGCGCGATGGCCAGGCCGCGCGCGGCAGCGACGCGCTGACCGCCTACCTGCTCGCCGCTACGCACGAAGCAGCCAGCCTGAACCCGGCTTTCGCCCTGTCCGACGCCATCCGCGCCCCGATGGAGGCCGGCCTGATCGCCTTTGTCGAAGGCCGCATCCAGCGCGACTTCTGGAGCCCGCGCAAGGACCTCGATGTGCGCAAGCTCGCCGCGCTCGAAGCGCTTTCGCGCTACGGCAAGGCGCAGGGCCGCATGACGGGCAGCATCACGATTGCGCCGAACCAGTGGCCGACGCACGCGGTGATCGACTGGCTCAACATCCTCAAGCGTGTGAGTGATGTGCCCCAGCGCGAGGAACGCCTGCTTGAAGCCAACCAGATCCTGAAATCGCGCCTGTCGTACCAGGGCACCAAGCTGATCTTCAGCACCGAGAAGGACGACTACTGGTGGTGGCTGATGGTCAACGGCGACGTGAACACGGCCCGGCTGATGCTGGCGGTGATGGACGATCCGGCCTGGCAGGACGACATGGGGCGCCTGGCCAACGGCTTCATCGGCCGCCAGCAAAAAGGCGCCTGGCACACCACGACGGCCAACCTGTGGGGCGGTCTGGCGCTGGACAAGTTCTCGGCCAAGTTTGAAGCCGTGCCGGTGGCGGGCGTGACAAAAGCGGCGCTCGCCAGCGCATCGGCCAGCGTATCGGCCAGCGCATCGGCCGGCGCCAAGGCCGCCAGCGTGGACTGGAGCCGGGTGACACGCATCCAGGCCAGCGACGCCGAGGGCGCGGCGCACCAGAGCAGCTTCTTCGGCGCGCCCGCCTCACCCGGCAACTTCAGGAACAACACGATGTTCCTGCCCTGGGCCACAGGCCCGGCGGCCGGCACTTTCGGCGGAAAAGACACGCTGACCGTCACGCACCAGGGCACGGGCAAGCCGTGGCTGACGCTGCAGTCGATTGCCGCCATCCAGTTGAAAGCGCCGTTCAGCGCCGGCTACCAGATCAAGAAAACCATCACCCCGGTGGAGCAGGCCGTCAAGGGCGTGTACACGCGCGGCGACGTGATCCGCATCGCGCTGGAAGTCAACGCCTCGGCCGACATGACATGGGTGGTGATCAGCGACCCGGTGCCCGGCGGTGCCACCATCCTGGGCAGCGGCCTGGGCCGCGACTCGCAGATCGCCACCCGTGGCGAGAAGGGCAGCAGCGGCAATGCCTGGCCGGCGTTCGAGGAGCGCAGCTTCGAGGCTTTCCGCAGCTACTACGAGTACCTGCCCAAGGGCGTGGTGACCATGGAATACACCGTGCGGCTGAACAACGTCGGCGATTTCGCCCTGCCCCCGAGCCGGGTCGAGGCGATGTATGCGCCGGAGATGTTCGGGGAAACGCCCAATGCGCGGGTGAAGGTGGAAGCAGTCAAGTAAAGGACTACCCCAGTTCACACAAAGCCGGTTAGCAAGCTCTTTGATTTTGAATGGTTTTCAGAGTAAAGATTAAAAATGCAAAAAGACTCTGAAAACTTCGCTTTCATTGAGTTGGCCAAGGCCCAGACCCGCCAGTTCATCGACGCCAAAGCCGCCAAGGAGGGGGCTCCCCCCGCAGGGAGTCGCGCCATGAAACGCCTGAGGCGCTGCGGCCTGGTCGCCCTGCTGCTGTGCAGCGCTCTGAGCGCCCAGGCCCTGCCCACCTTCGACGAAGTCAAACGCGATTTCAAACCGTCCGACACGCTCCTCCTCGACCGCAACGGCGAAGTCCTGCAGCGCCTGCGCACCGACCGCAGCGTTCGGCGCGGCCAGTGGGTGGCGCTGGCCGATGTGTCGCCGGCCCTGCGCACGGCCCTGGTGCTCAGCGAGGACAAGCGCTTTTACGAGCACAGCGGCGTGGACTGGCGCGCCGTCTCGGCCGCCGCCTGGGGCAACCTGTGGAACACCCGGACCCGTGGCGCCTCGACGCTGAGCATGCAGCTCGCGGGCCTGCTGGACGAGGACTGGCGTGCCGGCGCCAGTGGCCGCAGCCTGACCCAGAAAATCGGCCAGACCGTCGCGGCCCAGCGACTGGAGAGCCACTGGCGCAAGGACCAGATTCTGGAGGCTTATCTCAACCTGGTGCCGTTTCGCGGCGAATTGATTGGCATCGACGCGCTCAGCCGCACCCTGTTCGGCAAGGCCGCGCACGGGCTCGACGAGCGCGAAGCGGCGGTGGCTGCCGCGCTGGTGCGCGCGCCCAACGCCAAGGCCGCTCAGGTGGCCCAGCGCGCCTGCGGGGTGCTGAAACTGATGCAGGCGCCGGCCATGCCGCTACCGGGCGCGCCCGCACTCAGGCCGATGGCGGGCACGACGGCGTCGATGGCCGTGGCGGGTAACTCTCCTGCCCGCCCGCGCACGCCAGCCGCCGCCGTGGATTGCGAGGGGCTGGACCTGTTCGCCACCGGCGCGTTGCAGCGCCGCGATTTCGAGGCCAGCCAGGGTATCGCGCCGCATCTGGCGCGCCGGCTGCTGGCGCTGGACTCGGCGCGGGGGAAACCACCGTCCCGTCCTTTCCCCGAAGGCGCAAGGGGCCAGACAATGCAGGAGAACGCCACCCTCCCGCCCCCTGGCGCGCTGAAGACGGGCCGGAGCGACGGCTCCGCCACTCCTGACAACGGAAAGATTCACTCCACGCTGCGCGCCGACGTCCAGCGCCTGGCGGTGCAAAGCCTGCGCCAGCAGCTGCGCGAGCTGCAGGGTCGCCACGTCGAGGATGGCGCCATCGTCGTGCTCGACAACGCCAGCGGCGCGGTGCTGGCCTGGGTGGGCTCTTCCGGCGAGATCAGCGCCGCCGCCGAGGTGGACGGCGTGCTCGCCCTGCGCCAGCCCGGCTCCACGCTCAAGCCGTTTCTGTACGCGCAAGCCATCGCCGAGCGGCGCATGACGGCCGCCTCGCTGCTGGAAGACTCGTCGTCGCAAATCCAGACCTCCGGCGGCCTCTACATTCCGCAGAACTACGACCGCCTGTTCAAGGGGCTGGTGTCGGCGCGCACCGCACTGGGCGCCTCGCTCAATGTGCCGGCGGTGCGCACGCTGGTGATGGTCTCGCCCGAGGCGTTTCACCGCCAGCTGCGCGCCGTCGGCCTGCCGCTCAAGGAGTCGGGCGACTACTACGGCTACAGCCTGGCGCTGGGCAGCGCCGAGGTCTCGCTGCTGGCGCTGACCAACGCCTACCGAACGCTGGCCAATGGCGGGCAGTTCAGCGAGGTGCAATTCCAGTCGCCCCCAGCCCCGCCTGCCGCCAAAGGCGGAACAAACCGCAGCGCAGGCGCAAACACTCGTCACGCGGCCCCGGCTGCAACGGATGCCGTCTCCGGTGCTCTGGCCGATCCGGGGACAAATCCTGCTGGCACGGGCAAGAGCGGCCTGGCCGCTACGGGCGCCCTTCCCCGCGGGGGGCCGGCCAAGACGAGCGTGCGCCTGCCCGCCCTGGACGCGCGCGCCGCCTTCATCACGGCCGACATCCTGGCTGATCCGCTGGCGCGCGCCCGCACCTTCGGCACCGACAGCGTGCTGGCCACGCGCTTCTGGACAGCCGTCAAGACCGGCACCAGCAAGGACATGCGCGACAACTGGGCACTGGGCTTTTCCGAGCGCTACACCGTCGGCGTGTGGGTGGGCAACGCCAGCGGCGCGCCGATGTGGGATGTCAGCGGCACCAGCGGCGCCGCGCCCATCTGGGCCGCGCTGATGAACCACCTGCACCAGCACGAACCCAGCCGCGCCCCGGCGCCGCCCGCCGGCCTGGTGCAAAGCCGCGTCGAGTTTGGCAACCAGCTCGAAGCGGCGCGCACCGAATGGTTCATCCAGGGCACCGAGCAGGCGATTTTTGCGGCGAATTCAGGCGCTTCTCAAGCCCGCCCGCAAAGCCTTTCCGGCGGCGCCAGAGGCCTGAAAAATGCAGCTACGGACCCTGCCGGCGCGCCGCGCATCACCGCGCCGGCCTCGGGCACCATCCTGGCGCTGGATCCGGACATTCCGCCGACACATCAGCGCCTGACCTTCAGCGCCGAAGGCCGGGGGCTGCGCTGGCGCATGGACGGCAAGGAGTTCGGGCGCGGCAATGAAGTGCGCTGGCTGCCCTGGCCGGGCCGCCATGTGGTGCAGCTGTTGGATGCCAGCGGCAAACCCGTCGATGAAATCCGGCTGGAAGTACGCGGCGCGGGCGTCAAGGCCGCAGGTCGATAAACCAAGCAGCACGCCGTTTTATCCTCTGGCGGTTTCAAGTCTGAATCAGCTAAGCCGCCACAGCCCCCAGCCCTTCAGGCTGTTTCCGGCGTCGTGTTGCTGGCCAGGAACCGGTCCAGATTGGCCCGCGCCTGTTTACTCACCTGCTTGCGAAAAGCCGGCGACCAGCCCAGCACCGCGCCCGGCACACCCAGCGCCATCCAGGACCAGCGCCAGAAGTTGAAGCGGTCATGATGCGTCAAAATCTTCCCCTCCTCGTCAAAGGTGAAGGTGGCCAGCACGCGGTTGTGGACCATGCGCCGCGTCGCGCCAAAGCGGTAATGCGCTTCCCACTGCACCTTGAGTTCGCCGCCGTCTGCCTGCGCAGCATCGCCCCAGGCCAGCTTCCAGTCGGCGCGGTTGCCCGTCTGGGTGGCCTGGCACAGCATGCGCCACATGCCCGCCACCTCGCGCTTGCCGCGCAGCGTGAAGGCTTCGTCGGCAAACTGCGCATCCTCGGCATAGCAGGCGGCCATGCCGTCTGGATCGAGCCGGGAAAAAGCCTGGTAAAAATTATTGACCGTGGTCTGGTTGGGGTGCATGAGGTTCGACGGTGTGACGGGAAAAGGGCCGGGCGCTGACGAATCGCTGGCGCGGCCACTGGCGCCATGTTGGCTACTTGGCATTGACAATGCCCTTGAAATCATACGGCACCACAATGGTGTGGACCTTGCCTTCGGCCACGCCCTCGGCGATCTTCAGGTTGGCCATGGCGTTCATGTAGCCAATCGCCCCGGCGTTGGCGTTCAGCGCGGCAATGCGCTCAGCCTCTTTTTTCGCCGTCTGGACCTCGACCTCCTTGGTCTTGAGTTCGTTTTGCGCGCGCACCAGTTCGTTGGCGCTGTTGACGATCACATCGGCCGGCGTGATGGCGCGCACCTGGACCTGGGAGACGGTGATCTTGTCGGCGAGCTTCTCCTCGGACAGCGTCTTGATGATGTTGTCGCGGATCTTTTGCTCGATCAGCGGGCGGTTGTCGGCCATCTTGAGCGACTCGTACTCGCGCGCCACCTTGTAGGCGGCATTGCGCGCGCTCAGCGCCACGTAGTTCTGCATCAGGAGGATGTCGTCGCCCTTGTCCGAGAGGCCGTGAAAGGTGCGGTTCTTGGTGGTCCACAGTTCGGACACCGCCGTCGGGTTGACGTTGTAGACGACGGTCATGTCGAAGTCCTTGACCGTCGAGTTGTCCGAAGCCAGCGGGGTCATGTTGTCCACTGCCACGGCGACATCCTGAATCTTGAACGTCACGATGTCGCCAATCAGCGTCTGGTTGAACGTACCCGGCAGGCGCTCGCTCGGGTCCGTGGTCTTGTCGAAGTTGATGCGCAGGCCGACTTCGCCGGTTTCGATGCGGGTGCAGCCGCCTGCCAGCAGTATTGCGACGGCCGAGGCCAGCCCCACGATCGAGGCCAGCGCGGTCGCATAACGTTTCATGGGTGATTTTGGGGTGTCCATCGTGTGAGCCTGTGGCTTTCCTTGTTTGAGTTGTGATGCGCGTCGCCCACTGGGCAGCACCGCAGTTTACGCAAGCATCCTGACGCGGCGATGGCTGCGCCATGCGGCGCATCAATAATTTCAAACCTGCGACGCCAGAATTCACGCCCGCGCCGGGCAGCGCCCGCTACCATGACCAGCATCGAAAAAATCCTGTCTGGAGACATACCCATGACCGTCATCACCAACATTGAAGACCTGCGCGTTCTGGCGCAACAACGCGTGCCGCGCATGTTCTACGACTACGCCGATTCCGGCTCCTGGACCGAGAGCACCTACCGCGCCAACGAGGCCGATTTCCAGGCCATCAAGCTGCGCCAGCGCGTGGCCGTGAACATGGAAAACCGCAGCACGGCCAGCACCATGATCGGCCAGAAGGTCAGCATGCCGGTGGCGATTGCGCCGACGGGCCTGACCGGCATGCAGCACGCCGACGGCGAAATCCTGGGCGCGCTGGCGGCCAAGAAATTCGGCATTCCGTTCACTTTGTCCACCATGAGCATCTGCTCGATCGAGGACGTGGCCGAGGCCACCGGCGGCCACCCGTTCTGGTTCCAGCTCTACATGATGAAGGACCGCGATTTCATCGCCCGGCTGATCGACCGCGCCAAGGCGGCCAAGTGCTCGGCCCTCGTCATCACGCTGGATTTGCAAATCCTCGGCCAGCGCCACAAGGATCTGAAAAACGGCCTGTCAGCCCCGCCCAAGCTGACGATTGCCAACATGATCAACATCGCCACCAAGCCGCGCTGGGCGCTGGGCATGCTGGGCACCAAACGGCGCGAGTTCGGCAACATCGTCGGCCACGTCAGCGGCGTGGACAACATGGGCTCGCTGAGCGAATGGACGGCCAAGCAGTTCGACCCGGCATTGAACTGGGGCGATGTCGAGTGGATCAAGCAGCGCTGGGGCGGCAAGATCATCGTCAAGGGCATCCAGGACGTGGAAGACGCCAAACTGGCGGTGAAATCCGGCGCCGACGCGCTGATCGTGAGCAACCACGGCGGGCGCCAGCTCGACGGCGCCGAGAGCAGCATCCATGCGCTCTCGACCATCGTCGATGCGGTGGGCGGGCAAATCGAGATCCACATGGACGGCGGCATCCGCAGCGGCCAGGACGTGCTCAAGGCCCGCGCCCTGGGCGCGCAGGGCACGTACATCGGCCGCGCTTTTCTCTACGGTCTGGGCGCGATGGGCGAGGCCGGCGTGACCAAGGCGCTGGAGATCATCCACAAGGAGCTCGACATCACCATGGCCTTTTGCGGCCGCACCGACATCAACAAGGTGGACAAAAGCATCTTGCTGCCGGGCACGTTCGAGCGCGGCGGGCGGGCGCTTTAAGCCCGCAACCGCCGCAGCGGCCTCACTCCAGCGAGAGCTTGCGGTCGCGGATCAGCTTGTGCCAGAAAAGGGTGTCGCGCTGGAGCAGCCGCGCCAGTTGTGGCCCGTCGGACGGCGCCACTTCCAGCCCGAACGCTTCGAGCCGGGCCTTGACCTCGGGCACCTGGATGGCTTTTTGCATCTCGGCCGAGAGCCGGGCGGTGATGTCGGCGGGCACGCCCTTGGGCACGAACAGCCCCTGCCAGGCCACGGCCTCGAAGTTGGGCACGCCGGACTCGCTCAGCGTCGGCACATGGGGCAGCTGCGCAATCCGTTTGGGCGAGAGCACGGCCAGCGCGCGCACCTTGCCGGCGCGAATCTGCGCCAGGCCGCTGGCCGTGTCGATCACCGTCATCGGCACCTGGCCGCTCATCACGTCCTGCATCGCCATGGCCGTTCCCCGGTAGGGCACATGCACGATGAAGCTGCCGGTGCGCTCCTTGATCAGCTCCATCGCCAGGTGGTGCGGGCTGCCCGCGCCGGGCGAGGCGTAGCTGTAGGCGCCGGGGGACTTCTTCATCGTCGCCAGCCACTGGCCGATGCTGGTGAAGGGGCTGTCGGGGTTGACCACCAGGATCAGCGGAAAGCCGGCCATGAAGCCCAGCGGCGTGAAGTCGTCGGGGCGGTAGGGCAGGCGCTTGTACAGCGCGGGGTTGAACACCATGGCGCCGTTGTCGCTGGTGACCAGGGTGTAGCCGTCGGCCGGCGCCTTGGAGGCCACCTCGGTGCCGATGATGCCGGCCGCGCCGGGACGGTTCTCGATGACGATGGACTGGCCCAGCTGCTTGCCCATCTGCAGCGCCAGGTGGCGGGCCAGGAAATCCTGACCGCCGCCGGCCGGGTAGGCGACGATCCAGCGCAGCGGTTTGCTCGGCCAGGCTTTCTGGGCCAGCACGCACGGGCTGGCCAGCGTGAGGCCAGCAACAGCGGCCGTGCCGATCAGGGCATGCAGCGCGGCGCGGCGGGAGGAAGCAGCAGCAAAGGTCACGAAAGAATCTCCAGAAAAGTAAAAGCACCAGGAAGCCGGCAGACTGCGCGCGATTCGCAGGGAAAGGGCAGTTTTCGTGCCGCAATTGTGCCGTGTCGCTCAACGCCTGCCGAACGCTGCGCCCCATCGTCCAAGCCAGCCAGCGGCCACCGCAGCAGAACCGGCTGCCCGCCCCGGCCCGACTGGCGGCACAATCCTGAGCTGTGACTTCCCCGCCTGCACCCCCTGCCAGCGATGCGCCCGCCCTGCCCCGGCGCATTGCCCATCTCGACATGGATGCGTTTTTCGCCTCGGTCGAGCTACTGCGCTATCCCCAGCTCAAGGGGCTGCCGGTGGTCATCGGCGGAGCCCGGCGCCAGGTCGATGAAGCGCTGATGGCCGCGCAGGGCGAGCGGGCGCTGCGTTTTATTCCGGTGGCCGAGTTTCCACTGCTCAAGGATTACGTCGGCCGGGGCGTGATCACCACCGCCACCTATGCGGCGCGCCAGTTCGGCATCGGCTCGGCCATGGGCATGATGAAAGCGGCCCGACTGTGCCCGCAGGCCATCGTGCTGCCGGTGGATTTCGACGAAATCCGGCGCTTCTCGCGGCTTTTTAAAAGCACCATTGCCGAGATTGCGCCGCTGGTGGAAGACCGGGGCGTGGACGAGGTCTACATCGACTTCACCGACGTGCCCGGCGGCCAGCGCGAAGGCGGGCGGGTGCTGGCGCGGCTGATCCAGAAAAGCGTTTTTCAAAAAACCGGCTTGAGCTGCTCCCTCGGCGTGGCGCCCAACAAGCTGCTGGCCAAGATGGCGAGCGAGTTCAACAAGCCCAACGGGATTTCCCTCGTCTTCGAAGCCGATCTGCAAGCCAAAATCTGGCCGCTGCACGTGCGCAAGATCAACGGCATCGGCCCCAAGGCGGGCGAGAAGCTGGCGGCCTTGGGCATCCAGACTATCGGCGAGCTGGCCGCTTTGGAGTCGTCCTTGCTCATCGACCACTTCGGTAGGGCCACCGGCGCCTGGATGCACGCCGCCGCCTGGGGCCGCGACGCCAGCCCTGTGGTCACGCACAGCGAGCCGGTGAGCATGAGCCGCGAGACCACCTTCGAGCGCGACCTGCATGCAGTGCGCGACAAGGCCGAACTCGGCGCCATCTTCACCCGGCTGTGCGAGCAGGTGGCCGCCGACCTGCAGCGCAAGGGCTATGCGGCCAAAACCATCGGCATCAAGCTGCGCTATGACGATTTCAGGATCGCCACCCGCGACCAGACCGCGCCCGGCTACACGGCCGACGCCAAAGCCATCCGCCGGCTGGCCGGGCAGTGCCTCAAACGTGTGCCGCTGGACCAGCGCCTGCGCCTGCTCGGCGTGCGGGCAGGAACGCTGGTCAAGGTGGACGACTTGCCCGATGGGGAGAAGAGCCAGGCGGCTGGCACCTCGGCGCCAGCACGGGCAGGCACTGAATTGATGGGCACCAGTCAGCTTTTCTAGCGGCTACGCTGAGCCTGCGCAGCTTGACTTGGCTGGGGCAGAAAGCCTGCTCAACACGCCTGATCAGCCAAGCCAAGAGTTCGGGGTGGACAGACTGCAGGATGGAGCAAACGGTCAAGCGGCGTCTTCACGTTTGAAATACTTGAGCGCACCGAGAAGCACAGGCCCCACTGCGACTGCAAACGTGAAAGCGACGCCAGTCGCCACGACAAACGGCTGAAACCCTTGCGACAGAAACCGCAGCCCGTTGAGAACACCGACAGCCAAAGGGATACCGACGAGCAGGAGCGCACACATTGCCAGGCGGCCAAGGGGCACGCTTGGCTGGCAGCGCGCCCAGCGAATTGCCAGTGTGCTCAAGACCAGCACGCCAGCGACCGTACTGCCGTGTTGCAGCAATTTGTACAAGGGAACGCTCCAGAAGCCGACCGGCACAGGCGCGGACAGCCCTGGCAAGAGCATCACCCCGAGGCCGGTTCTGTGGGTGAAGGCGTCCCAGATGACATGGCTTGCCGCCCCGAGGAGCAATGCCCCGGCAGTGGCCAGCGCCGAGTGGCGGTGTTGCCCTGGCGCCAGAGGCAATTGCCAGCCTGAAGGAAGCAGCGTCTGGACGCCGCGCCGGGCGAAACGATCAAAGAGCCACAGGACAAGCCAAGCTGCGGGAAGACAAAAGAGGAAGAGACCGGGAATCGTATGGGCGAAGGAGCCGCCGGGTTGCATTCGCAAGAAGTACTCATAGTCGGGTGCGGTGCTCCCGATGACGAGGGCCGCCAGCCGCAGGCGACGCCCGCTGGCATACCAGATCGGCAAGGCCGCAACAGGATGGGCAAGGGTGAAGGGCATTGGGCTAGGGTTTTAGCTCACCCGCACCGTATGTCTCTCCCTCAAACTCGATCACGCAAAATCCGTTTCCGAACGGATCCGAGAACGTGATGCACTTTGAACCGTTCCATCCAATGCATTCACTCTCCTGAATGGCGCCGGCGTCCAAGGCCCGTTGTGCGGTCTGTCTGACGTCATCCACCACAAAGTCCATATGCACGGGCGTCCAGTGTCTGGCGTAATGGCGTATGACGGGGAGAGTGCTGACGGGATGGGATCCTGCGGGATTTTTTAGAAGATAGATGACGCAAGAGCCGCCGGTAAGCTCTGCGACATCGCCTTCAATAGTACGGCTTAGCTTTAATCCCAGCGCGGCACTGTAGAAATCAATCGCTGGCGCGAGATCCGGGACATCGATATTGACTATTACCCTCATCGCTGATGACCTATTCAGATTGAACGCTACAGGATTTTCAGAAGCGACCTGACGAATTAGACAGCACCATCATAGTCCGGCAACATGGCCTGAATCACAGGAATCACCCTGAAGACCTCGCACGCTCTGGCAACGAGAACGGCGGCTCCAGACCATCCATGCGCGTACCGCTCACCACAACATCGGCGTGTTGATCCGGCCCCGCAGCGCTCGCCATTTTCCTGAAAAGGTCATTCAGGCCCGTGAACCCCGAGGCGTCAAAAGGCGGCAACACTCACGCACGTTTTGTCACATTTATTTCAAAAACTGCGATTCACCTTCAGGATGCCTATGACGCCTCACTTCGCCAAACCCCTGATGGCCGCCTGCGCCGCCCTGCTCTGCGCGGGCGCCCAGGCCGACACCGGCAAGCTGCTGCTCACCGGCGGCGTCAGCACGATCGAGGGCGCGGCCGGAGGCGGCCTCACGCCCTGGGCGGTGATCGGCAGCAATGCCACCGAGGGCGAAATCGGCGGCTCGGCCTACCTCACCAACGTCGGCACGCGGGACTATGGCCTGAACAGCTATGGCGCTGCCATCGGCATTCACGACCGCTATGAGCTGTCCATCGCGCAGCAGGACTTCAACACCCGCGATACCGGCGTGGCGCTCGGCCTGCCCGGCCTGCACCTGAAGCAGACGATTGTGGGCGCGAAGGTGCGCGTGCTGGGCGATGCGGTGCTCGACAGCGACACCTGGGTGCCGCAGGTGGCCGTGGGCGTTCAGTACAAGACGCTGGGCTCGACCGGCCTGGACGCCACGCTCGATGCGCTGGGCGCCAAGCGCCACAGCGTCGATGTGTACATCAGCGCCACCAAGCTGCTGCTCGGCCAGAGCTTGCTGCTCAACGGCACGCTGCGCGCCACCAAGGCGAACCAGAACGGCCTGCTCGGCTATGGCGCCACGCTGGGCGGCCGGGAAGACAGCTACACGCTGCAGCCGGCGTTGTCAGTCGCTTACCTGGTCAGCAAGAACATCGCCGTCGGCGCCGAATACCGCTTCATGCGCAACAAGCTCGAAACCGCCGGCCGCGCCGCCGGACTGGGCAACGGGCTGCGCTCGGGCGACTGGAAGGACCTCTTCATCGCCTGGGCGCCGAACAAGAACTTCTCGCTCACGCTGGCCTATGTGGACCTGGGCGTGATCGTCCCGGCCACCACCGCCAGCCGCAAGCAGACGGGTTATTACCTGTCGGCCCAGCTCGCTTTCTAAACCGCCCCCGCACACCTTACTTTCCCAGGCTGACCATGAAAAAATCCCTGATCACTTTGGCCTTTGCTGCCGCCGGCCTGCTCATGGCCGGCACGTCCAGCGCCCAGACAGCCCCGAAAGACGACCAGCTGTACCAGGCTTTTGGCGAAAAGCCCGGCCTGGTGGCGCTGATGGACGACTTCATGGCGCGCCTGCTGGCCGACCCGCGCACCGAGCCGCATTTCAAGCCGGCCAACCAGCAGCAGGTCAAGGAGCAGCTGGTCGAGCAGTTCTGCGTCCTGGCCGGCGGTCCCTGCGTGTACAAAGGCGCCGACATGAAGACCAGCCACGCCGAACTGGAGATCACCAAGGCCGATTTTCATGCCCTGGTCGAGGTGTTGCAGCACAGCATGGATGCCCGGGGCATTGCCTTTGGCCAGCAAAACAAGATGCTCGCCCTGCTCGCGCCGATGCATCGCGACATCATCACGCCCCGGTAAACCACCGCCTTGGCTTTGCCCCCCGCACTCAACCGGTCCGCTCCACCCATGAAAAAACTACTGTTGATCAGCGCCCTGGCCACGTTCTGCGCCGGCGCATCTGCCACCAGCCTGACCGTCTCCGTCGTGGACAAGGAGGGCAAGCCGGTGCCCGATGCGGTGGTGGTGCTGAGGCCCGCCAACAAGACGGAACTGCCCGCCAGTCCGCTGCCCGCCCAGGCCAGCATCGTGCAGGAAAAAATGCAGTTCATCCCGCGCGTCACGCTCGTACCGGTGGGCGCCAGAGTCAGCTTCATCAACAACGACCCGTGGGACCACCATGTGCGCAGCTCGGCGGCCGGCCTGGGGCAGTTCAACGCCACCAACATCGGTTTCGAGTTGCGCCTGGAAGGCAAATCCGAGGGCAAGCTTCCCAAGAGCACGGACATCACCCTGGACAAGGCCGGCGTCGTGGACGCCATGCTGCTCGGCTGCTTCATCCATGGGTCGATGCGCGGCTATGTCTATGTCAGCGACTCGCCCTGGGCTGCCAAAACCAGCGCGGACGGCCTGGCCGTGTTCAATGACCTGCCCGAAGGCGTGACCCAGGTGAAGGTCTGGCAAGCCGACCAGCTGGTCGATCTGCCACCGCAAACCTACACCGTGACGGCCCTGCCGGGCAAGCTCGGCGTGCAGCTGAGCGTGGTGCCGCGCCGCCGCCGCGTCTGAAGCGGCGGGCCGACACTCCGCCCCGCTCCGCCCCGCTCCGCCCTGTCCAGCCCTGTCCGGCCCGGCCCGGCTCGGACTCGGCTCCAGCGATCGGGACCCGGCTCAGGCGGCCGGAAAGCGCCCGCCCGCCTGAGCCGGGATGGCCTGCTGCGTAAACGACTCGTTGAGCACCTGGGCTTGCGCGGCGGCCTTTTTGCCGGCCACAAAGGCATGGTCCGAGTTGTAGTACTCCCACTCGCTGTAGCGCCCGGCCAGCAAAATGTTGGCCTTGGCCACCCAGTTTCGGATGGTCTCCACATGGCGCGCGCGGTCGTGGTCGTACACCACGTAGGCATACGGCATGTCCACCTGGTTGGCCGCGCGAATCACGTCGTCCTCGGTGATCATGCCCACCTTGATGCAATCGCTGATGCAGCGGTCAATCAAGGTCTGCCCATCGCAAGGCAGCGGCTTGTACTCCGAGTAGGTGATCTCGCAGGTCAGGCCGAAGCCGCCGGGCGCGTTGCAGTACGGGCTGGCATTGCCCTGCACGAAGATGCGGTGAAACACCGTCTCCTCCGGGTAGTAGATCCAGTGCTTGTCGGTGAGATTCTCGCGGCCAATTCCCAGGTTGACGCAGCGCACCGAGACATGGCGCAGGCCCTGGGCCGCCGCCTGCACGGCGGCGGGCGCCTCGTCGCCCATGGCCTCGACGAGCTTGGGCAGGGCCAGGGTGCTGATCAAGGTGTCGTAGCGGTAGCTGCGCCCGTCCTTGAGCGTGACGGTGCGGCGCGAGGGCGAGACCGCCACGACATCGGCCTGCATCTCGACATCGCCTTCGAGCAGCGGCAAAAAGCCGTCCATCAGCGCCTGGAAACCGCCGCGCAGCGGGTAGCCAAAACGCGCGTTCGGCCCCATCGGCTTGGTCACCGGGCGCAGCGCGCCGTCGATCATCTCCTCCAGGTCCGGCAGCGGCACGCGCCCGCCCAGCCAGGAGGTCTCCATCTCATCGAGCGGCACCGCCCAGAGCTTGCGGTTGTAGGGAATCGCAAAGTGCTTGGCCACGCCCGCGCCCCAGACCTTGTAGATGAATTCCTCGAAATTCCTGGGCTCGGACGGTGCGGACGCAGCAGACAGTGCGGGGGACGCGCCGGCCCCCTTGGCAATGCCGGCGCTCACGGGGCTGCGGCCCGCAGCGGCCGCCAGCGTGGCGGTTGCTGCCGAAGGCGCGGAGATCGGCGTGCCGGGCGGCTCTTTCTTCAGCGGGCCAAAGCGCGCCTCGATGGCGCCGATCAGGCACTCCTTGAGCACATCGGGCGGCAGCCCGTAGAGCGCGCCCTGGAACGGGTAGCGGGTGTACACCTCCTTGCTGTAGATCCAGGCCTCGCGGTTTTGCCAGTGCATGTTCTTGCCCAATAACTTCTCGTACAGATCGAGCACATACGGGTCGTTGGAAAACATGATGTGGCCGGCGTAGTCAAAGGTAAACCCCTTGTCCACGATGGATCGGCACCAGCCGCCGACGGTCTGGCCTTTTTCCAGCAGCAGGCTGCCTTCGCCCAGGTGGTAGGACGCTGCCAGCCCGGTGGGGCCGGCGCCGAGCACGACAGTCGAATAACGGGGCGCTTCAGCGCGCTGCCACTCATGGCCGGCCAGCGCCGTGCCTTCGCCCTTGAGCGGCGCGCTGCGCGCCTGGGCGGGCTTGGCGGGAGCACGCTTGGGCAGGCCCTGGATCAGGCCGTGAATGGCCTGCGCCGTAGCATCCCAGGAGGTGCGCGAGACGAGGTCTTTCATCACCTCGGCGCGCCCCGCCTTGTGCTCGGGCGACTCGGCGAGCAAGGCTTCGCAAGCCCGGATGAACTCGGGCGCGCTGTCGGCGATGGCCACCACATGGCTATAGGGCTCGGCCACATCGCGGATGCGCGTGCTCACGCAGGGCTGGCCGGCGGCCATGTATTCGAGCGTCTTGGTCGGGCTGATGAAGCGGGTGGACTCGTTCAGCGCAAACGGCAGCAGGCACACGTCCCAGCCGGCCATGAACTGGGGCAGGTCTTCATAGCTTTGCTGGCCCAGCCAGTGGATGTTGGCTCGCCGGGGCAGTTGCGCCAGCTCGATCTTGACCACCGGGCCGACCATCACGAGCTGCCACTCGGGATGCGCGTCGGCCAGGGCGGCAATCAGCGCCAGGTCGATGCGCTCGTCGATCACGCCGCAGTAACCCAGCCGTGGCCGGGGCAGCGAAGCCTGCGCCGGATGGTCCTGGGGCGCGCCATCGGCCGTTGGCACGGCGGCGAAGTGCGCGGCATCGACGCTGCTGGAAAAGCAGTGCACATTGGGGTGGCGCTCGCGCTTGGAGCGGTACAGGCTGGGGCCGCCGGTGAGCACCAGATCGGCCTGCTGGTAGAGCGCGTTTTCGCGCTGGATCAGCTGGCGCGGGGCATTTTTGAACGCCGAGAGCTCGTCCATGCAGTCGTAAATCACTGCGCGCGGCTGCAACTCTGCGGCCAGCGGCAGGGCCATCGGGGTGTAGAACCAGACCAGGTAGTCGTCAATGCCCTGCTGGCGGATGAAGCGGGCCAACTGGCTTTTGAGCACCGGCAGCAAGTCATCATGAAAGCCGCTGGCGCTGCCGGTGAGCCGGGGCCGCAGCACCTCGACATTGGGCGCCGGCTTGAGGTGTTCCAGATAGTCCTCGGCGGCATTGGAAACGGGTTCTTCCATGAAGATGATGCGGTACTGGGCGGCCAGGCGCGAGAGCAAATGCTGGGGACGCTGGTAGACGAAATTCCAGCGCAGATGGGAAAACACGATGATCGTGGGCATGTCGTAACCTCCTGAAGGATGGGATGGGAAAAGGCTGGAAATTTCCGCTGCAGGCCGCAGCCCGCCGGATGCACCGGATGCGTCCGATGAACCGGGCGCATCGGGCGCATCGGGCGCATCGGGCAAATGGCGCTGCCACTGGCGCAACTGCCGCCCGTAGGGCTCGCACAAGGTGCGCTCGAAAAAACCGGTGGCGCCAGCAGCGCCCTGAGGATCGGCCGCCGGCACGTCCTGGCAGGAAGGCAGCGCCACATCCCACAGGCCGCTGTGGTGCCAGTGCGAAAAGTCGTCCCAGCCGTGGCGGTCAATCAGGGGATACAGGCACACGCCGTGCAGCGGCACGCCGCGCTGGCGGCACCGGCTGACCTCGCGGGCCACGTCATCGAGCCACTGCGCCCGCCCGCTGCCGACATGGCTGGTTTCGGCCAGCACGAGCGGCTGGCGGTAGCGCTGCCAGACGGCCGCCAGCAACTCGCCCAGCGGCTTGCGGCGCACATCGCCCAGGTGCCAGGACAGGGGCTGGCCGCTGAGCAGATCGAGCTGGTTGTCGTGGTAGTAATTGATGCCGACGATGTCCAGGTGCTCGGGCGTGCCGCCCAGTTGCGGCTCCAGACGCCCGTACAGCATGTCCCAGGCATCGAGCGCATGGCCGCTTTGGCGGCGCGCGCGCTCGGCCAGCTCGGGCGGCGCATCCGGGGGCGCGGCCACGTGCATGATCGGGTCGCAGTGCAAAAAGCGCGCGAGCGGATCGGCCCGCTTGATAGCCTCGCAGGCGCGCAGCGCGGCGCGCACCAGCTGGCATTTGATGGCATGCGCCTCGGCCATCGGCGTGGCGTGCAAGGGATGACGAATGAAACCGCGGTTGGTCAGCGCCCAGGCCAGGAAGGAAATCTCATTGACCGGCTGGTAAACCCGCACCTCGCGCGAGACGCTGCGCAGCGTTGCGGCCACCTTGTGGCTGAAGGCGGCAAAGCGCGTGACAAACGCCGGCGAAAGCAGATCGAGATCTGCGGGCCAGCCGTAATGCATCAGCGTCCAGATCACCTGCACGCCCTGACGGGCGGCGAGCTGCGCATGGCTTTTGAGCCGCTGCCAGCCGGCCTCGCCCTGCGACTCGGTGATGCGCCAGCCGACGCTTTCGCGCACGGTGCGGATGCCCAGCGGCGCGAGCAGGTCATAGTCCGCCGCCAGCCGCTGCCAGTGGTGGTTGGCCTCATTCATCGACAGCGGATGCGCCGCGCCGTTCCAGTGATCGGCGCCTTCATAGCCGCCCATCCAGAACGAGCGAAACAACTCTCCCTGCCCGCCTGGCGCAGGGTTTGCCCCCGCAGGGCAAAGCGACGGATCTGCCATGAAAAAACACCTCCCTTGCGCCAGGCACCGATACAGCGGCCTGGCATCTTGTTCGTTTTCAGGTCATAAAAATGGCCTTTGTGCAAACACCAGAATGTCCTTGCACAGCGGCCAGAGTTCAGTCTTTCGCACGGCGATCCAGAGCACTTAGTAAGGTGCAGCGCTCAAGGAGTAAAACCCCTGACGCATCGCCTGGCGAAAGCACAGTGACGAGACAACTATTTTTTAAAAGGCAACAGCGGCGCAAGATGTAGGAGAAAAACGAAACGGAATGTACGGGGTATGCCCGCCACCGGCAGGGCGACTGCGCAGACGGTAACGCGTTGCCTGCGGGGCAATGGTGCGCTGCCTGCGAGGCGGTGGTACGCTGCCTGCGAGGCGGTGGTGCGCTGCTTGCGAGGCGGTGGTGCGCTGCTTGCGGGGCGCTAGTGTCGCGTCAAGCCAAAAATGTCGGTAAAGCCTCCAAAGCGCTCATGGTGCCCAAGCCAAGCTGGGCAAAAATGGCGGGATGGGAAAATACATCGTCACGCTCCAGGCAGAAGAAATCGACCA
>JALYRU010000032.1 GCA_030855235.1 Pseudomonadota bacterium | reverse complement strand
GTGAGCGTGAAGGCGGCGCAGGCTGTCTCGGTGCCCGAGGCTCAGGTGGCGCTGGCGGGCCGGCGCGGGCGGCGCTGGAGGCCCCATGCTGCCCGCCACCGCCCCTAAGATAACGCGCATTATCTCAGGTAGGTTTTTCGGGAACAAAAGCGGCCAATACGCATCTCGTTTAAAAACACCATCCCCATCAACGCCCCCAGGCAAGCGCCCACCCGGGCGGGCGCGCCGCCAGCGGCGCGCCTAGGCAAGCCCGCCAGGCGCCTGACCCCCGCCCCCAAGCCCCCTTGCCCGCCCTCCTCCTGAGCCTTTCAGTGCGCCTGGCGCCCGCCATGCTCGAGTCTCTTTGTTGGAAAAGCGCGCTTCGTGCCCCAGTGAGGGGTAAACCAACCATCATGGCAGGGCCCCAGCGCAGCGCGACCTGCAGGCTTAACGCGCCGGGCACCATCGGCCCGAGTGCGGGCACACCGTGGCCGGGCGCAGCGCCGGTGCGATCGGTCATCAGATCCAGTCTTGTAGTAAGCATTTCGCCACCGTCCCAGTTGATCAAAATCTCTCATTCATACTAGTAACAAACATTAATTAACTATTATGTTTGCCAAGGTACACTACGACAGGTAAACAACTTCAAGATAACAACATGACGCGAGGCTTCATCAAACTCAAACTGGCCCAGGAATTTTGCCGCTGGGCCGGCCCCTCTTCCACCTTCAGAAGCCTGGTCCCTGACTCGGAATTCCAGAAGGATGAGCGTTATCACAACCTCTACAGCGCTTATGACGTCAGGCGGGTGCGATTGGCCCTCATGGATATCTACGAAGAGCCTCATCGCCAAAAAGTGCTGCCCCCCATCATCTATTCGAGAATTTCCAAAGGCGGAACAGGCAAAACGTGTGTGACAGCCAATCTTGCCGCCTGCATGGCTCTTCAAGGCTACCGCGTCCTCATGATTGATGCGGATCCCCAAGCCTCCCTCACAACCATGTTCGGTATCGACTGGGCGACTGAAGAGGTCACACATATTGGTGACTTGCTCAAAGCCAACGAGGCCAAGACCGACAAGCTGACAGCCGCGCAACTGGAAAAAGCCATCCGCCCCATCTATCCCGATGGCATGCTCGATTTGATCGCCTCTGACATCACGCTCACCAACATCGAGTCCTGGCTGACAAGCCTCGTTCGCCGAGAGCTGACGGTTGCCAAACTGTTCAATTCGCACATCGACGTTTTCAGCCGCTATGACGTCATCGTGGTTGATGGCGCGCCAGGCTCATCGCAACTCTCGGTGGCGCTCACCTATGCAACGCAAGCCATGCTTGCTGTTGTCATGCTCGATGGCCAATCCCTCAAAGCAATGGAAGTGCTGGCGGCCAATCTTGAGGAGATGAACGAGGCATTCCCTGACCGTGCATTTGATGTCCGCATTGTTGCCAACGGCTACGTCCCAAATATCACGAATTGTCAGAAAGCACTCGATACCTTGAAGTCTGCTTACCCCGGCAAGCTCGACCCCGTCGTCATCCCGAGACTGGCATCGTTTCTCAGGCAAGTCTCCCTGACGGACGATGCCGACAGCGGACCGGTGATCGAGCGCGAACCCACCAGCCCTGCCGCCCAGGTGATGATTGACCTGTCCCGCTCGCTCCTTGGCGCCTATGACGTGCAGCTTGCCGGCATGATTCCAATTGTCATCCCACGAAAGCCCGGTGGCACTGCGGCCGTTCGGGCTGCGCGCAAAAATGCTTCCCAGCGAGTCGCTGCGCAAGGAGTGGCCCGATGAGCGCGGAAAAGCGATTCACCAAGAAAACCGGACTGCTCAGCTACTCGCAAGAAGAGGTTGATGCAGCCGGCCGAAAGCTGCCCTCTTTTGATTTCAGCGCCTCATCTCAGCACTTGGGCAAGCCGATGCTGGTGGAACTTGGCCTGATCGAGCCCAGTCCCTACCAGACCAGCGAGTTATGCGAAGAGAAAATTGCCGAACTCGTTGAAAACCTGCGCAACAACCAGCTAAGTTCTCCCATCGTTGTGCGCCGCCGCGCCGACGGTGCCCTGGAGATCATTGCAGGGCGTCACCGGCGGGAAGCCTACAGGCGATTGGGCCGCAGCGAAATCGAAGCGTCTTTGCGCGATCTGACTGATGATGAAGCCGAGCGTCTCGTCTTTTTCGATAACTTGCTGGCGCCTTCCCTCACGGACTACCAGAAGTACCTGGGATTTTCCCAGCGCAAACGAAGCAAGGGTTTTACGAACGACCAGTTGGCCCAGGAGGCTGGCGTCAATCCGTCAGTGATCTCCAAGCTGATGTCTTTTGAAGGGCTTCCTGAATCGGTTCATGCCGTGTTGAGAGAACACCCCTCAGCCGTTGGTTCGAGCTTCGCACCGGCTTTGGTTGAGCATGCAGTAGCCGATCCAGGCCTGGCAATCAAAGCCATCCATCGCATTGAAGCTGGCGAGATGACGCAAAAAGCGGCTCTTGACTGGCTCAAAGCCGGAGGTGAAGAAAAATCATTGTTTTCTGTGCAAACCCATAGGGCAACAATCCGTTCCGGCAAGAAAAAATATGCAGAAATGTCGCTGCGTCAAAAAAGGATGATCATCAATTTAGCAGACGAGAGCGAAGCCACGGTAGTGTATGCAGCCATCGAGAAACTGCTGAAGGAACTCGGCGAGGCGCAAAAATAAGACTGAAAAAGAGTAACGTCGGCAGAAAAAATTCGTTTTATGTGAATTTCAATTTGAAACCTTAATAAAATCAAAGACTTACGAAAAATGAATGCCCATCGTGGCAAGCACTTGCCGATTCCATTAGTGCTTGCCATGAGGCGGTAGAGTGCAGCGCTTCTTGTACAGGTGGCGACTGCCAGCCTGAATTACTATCGTCCCCGCGTGAATTGGTGCTCCGAGCCCATGTTCATGAGCGATCGAATCTTGGTGGAAAGGGGTACTGGCTTTCAGCAGTACAGCGCGCCCCGCCTGGCCTCATTCCTGGCCCCGGAAGAAATAGAAATGCGTTATTAACTGCTTGGCCGGCGTTATCGGCGCAGCCTTGCAGGATGGGTGTTTCAAGCCGCTGACTTCGTGGACGAGAGCAGGTGTGGGCTGGTCCATTGCCAACTGAACGTCACCAAGCCGCTGCTGCGACGCAGCCTGATCTCTCTGCGCTTTGCCCCGTACCACAAACTCTTTTTCAGAGAAGCAGCGGTCAGGCGTGGGCTACAACAAGTCCCGGTATGCCTTGACTTGTGTCAGCAGTGCTGCGTTGCCGCTCGCGGATGAAAACACATGGCCTGGTTGTGCGACTGTGATCTACAACTTCACAGCTATCTCCCATTACCAGTGACCTATGGAATCCCACTACCGGTTACTTATCCTGATCTACGGCATCCCATTACACACAAGTCCGTAACATACGCAGCAGAGTAATTAAAGAGGCAAGTGGATGGGCTGGGCAGAACAGGAATTCGAGACGATTGATTTGGGTGACCCGCGTTTGAACCGGCGCGCCGTGCTGCTGGCCGAGCGGCTGGGGCAAAAGCCCTGCGCGAGCATTCCGGGGGCGTGCGAGAACTGGGCCGAGACGGCGGCGGCCTACCGCTTCCTGCGCAACGAGCAGGTCAGCTGTGAAGAGGTGATGGCGGCCCACCGCCAAGCGACAGTAGCGCGCATCCGCGAGCACGCGGTGGTGCTGTGCCTGCAGGATACGACCGAGCTGGACTACAACGGCCAGGCGATAACGGGCCTGGGGCCGCTGAGCTACGAGGCCCAGCGCGGGCTGTATCTGCACCCAACTTACGTGGTCACGCCTCAGCGCGAGCCGCTGGGGGTGATGAACGCCTGGACATGGGCGCGCGAGTTCAAACAAGACGATGCGCCGCGCGGCGGCATGCTCGAAAGCGTGCGCTGGGTGGAGAGTTACGAGCGCATTGCCGAGCAGGCCGGCGAGCTGTCCGGCACGCGCCATGTGTGCATCGGTGACCGCGAGTCGGACATCCTGGCGCTGCTGGTGATGGCGCGCAAGATGAACCATGCGGCTGACTACCTGGTGCGCTGTCAGCACAACCGGGTGTTGCCCGAAGGAGGCAAGCTGTGGGAGCAGGTGATGGTCAGCGCGCCGCTGGGTCATATCCGCTTTGAGATGCCGCCCGGGCGCGGGCGCAAGGCCCGGGCGCTCGAACAAGAGGTGCGTGCCCAACGTATCTTGCTGCCCGACCGCCAGGGCGGCGAGCTTGAAGTGACTTGCCTCATTGCCTCGGAAGTCAACGCACCGGCAGGCGCCAAGCCGGTGGTCTGGCGGCTACTGACCAACCGGACGGCGAGCACGTTGGCAGCGGCAGTCGAACTCATCGATTGGTACCGTGCGCGGTGGGAAATTGAGCTTTTTTTCCTGGTCCTCAAGGAGGGCTGCCGTGTCGAGCGGCTACAGCTGAGCGATGCCGACCGGCTGCAAACCGCCTTGGCGCTGTACATGGTCATTGCCTGGCGCATCAACCGCTTGATGCGGCTGGGGCGCACCTTGCCCGATTTACCGGCAGACCTGTTGTTCGAGCCCGACGAGTGGCGAGCGGCGTTTATCCTGAACAAAAAGCCTGTGCCCCGGCAGACTCCCACGCTCAACGCGGTGGTGCGCCTGATTGCCCAGCGCGGCGGCTTTCTGGGCAGAAAGCACGATGGCGAACCTGGGGCCAAGACGATTTGGCTAGGCATGCAAGAGATTGCCATCTTCGTTGAGGGTGCCCGTTATGCCCGGCAATTCAACGATGGGTGACTTGTGTGTAATGGGATGGATCTACGGACCTCATACTGGCGCAGCGGCGTCAGGACGAATTCCTTATACCGAGAGATTTTGCGGTGCGTGCCATGTCCATATCCGGCATTCATCCTCGCGCAACGTGACATCGAGCACCCAGTGCAGGCGATTTTCAATTTCCCTGCCATCGCCTGGGCCGATCTAATGCCTTTGGAGCTGATGTAAAACGTGCGCTCAACCAAAATCTTGCTCTCGGCCTGGACCTCGCGCTGGCCTGCCGCTCGACCATGTCTACACCTGCGAGATTTTCGGTGGCCTGGCCGATGGCCCCCGATGAATTGGCGGCCATTCTGGCGCTAGTCAGATCCGAACTGATTTGCTCAAGTGGGCACTGGCATGCTGCCTAGCCTGACTTCTGAGCGAGCGGGACAAGGCTCGACCAGCTCAGACAGTTCCTCCAACGCCGCATCCCAGCGCTATGCCTGTGCCTGTGCCTGAATGTCCATTTCGTTTGGCACGGCCGCTCCTCCTGTGCCAGGGCAGTCACCTCACTTAAATCAAAGTCGCTTTGCAAGCACAACCGTGGTGTTCAGCTTTGCGCAATTCTTTCTCCCATTGCTGGTGACCTGACAGGTCCGAGATCGGCTGCATGTTTTCTCTCCCATAGATGGTGACCTGAAATCCCATAACCACAGACCTCAAATCCCATAAGTAGTGACCCATCTCCCATAACTGGATACCTTAACTCCCACAAACTGTGACCTACTCTCCCACTACCGGTGACCAATTGATCGCAGCTCTCCTCTGTAAAAGAGCTTTTTTCGAGGCCTAAATGTATTAAAGAAAAAAGTGTTTTGATTAAAGTACACAACAGGAGCCGTTGTCCAAGTTAGTAACACACCCAAAGTCAGGAAATACAGCTTGCAGCCGTATGCAGGAACAAGACAGGTCACAATACAGTCGTACACAGGTGACCTGTAAAAGACGCAAGATCATGACCTTAAAAGCCAAAGCTGCATCCCTGCAAAGCAGCGACTCAAAAGAAAGCGCCTTGCTCGTCAAGGAAGATGAATTTCAGGCCTCGCTTTTTCCGGCCATCGAGTTTCCCAACGCGTACAGAAAGGCTGTTCAGGTTGTCCACAGCATCCCTCTGAACAACATGACCCTGGTGTTGCGAAAAATGCTCAACGCCTGGATCAAGAACGCCATTGACACCGAGGTGGACAAGGACGGTTACTGGAGCATCAACATTGCTGAGATGGCCAGCGACTTGGGCTTTGACAGCAACAACCACCAGCATCTCCGAGAAGCCGCGATGGAGCTGATGAAGATCGTGTTCGAGTTCGATGTGCTGGCAACGCAGCACCCCACGCCCAAATTGAGAAAGCTCACGGACTGGGACGCAGCCACGCTGTTTCCCAACGTCAAGCAAAGAAGTGGCAGGCTGCTCTACCAGATCAACCATGAACTCCAAGAGCGCGTTCTCCAGCCCAAGATGTACGCGATGATTGACCTCAATGTCATCGGCAGGTTCAAGCGTTCCTCATCGGTGGCGATCTACGAGCACTGCGTGCGCTTTGTCAATATCGGCGCCACGACGCCGGTTCACTGGACAGTTTTGCGCAGCATTGTGCTGGGGCGTGCCGAGGTTCCCAAAACTTATGAGGAATTCAAGCATTTCAACAACAAGATACTCAGGCCCTCCGTGGTGGAGATGAACGCACTGGCCGACATCCATGTGGAGATGAAGCTGGCCAAGGAGGGGCGCCAGGTGACGAGCGTGCAGTTCATCGTGAGCAGGAAAAACGAGGTCGCGCGTCAGGACATGGCGCCTTCCAGTGAGGAGGCCATGACGGCGATCGGCGAGCTGGTGCTCTTTGGCCTTTCTCAGTCGGAGGCCAAAAAAATGCTCAGGGCATATCCCGCTCAGCGCGTCCTTGCCGCGCTGGCCTACACCAAGGACAGGATTGCCAACCAGAAAGCCTCCGTGATCGAAAACCCTGGCGCTTACCTTCGCAATGCCGTTGCCAGGGGTTACGGAGCCAGCGAGGATCTGGCGCTGGCCGGGGAGATGCACGATGCACAGGTCAAGCACGAGCCTTCGACGCCAGCCACTCCCGGTGGCGCCGGTGAAAAATCCTCCAGCCAGAACAAGCTTGTCGAGGCTTTCATGCTGAAGCAGTCCAGGGATGCGCAGGCCTATTTCAATGAGCTGGGTCCGGCGGACCAGGATGCACTGGTCGAGCGATACAACGCGCAGCAGGATATCCGTGGCTTTCGCATTAAAAAGGGCAAGCCGTTTAAGGGCGCCCAATCTGCCTTCCTGCGCTGGCTGGCGCAAGACACCTGGGGCCAGCCCAGCACGGAGGATTTGCTCGAATTCGCACAAACCATGTTTTGAGGAAGATGACCCGATAGCACGCGGCGCCGATACATGGTCAAGCTCAGGAAATTGCTTCAAACCCGGGTGTCTGGCGTCAAGGAGACGATGTACCACGATCCCTACTACCAGCGCTATATCGTGGGGACGCCCCGCGTGGTATCCATGGCTCGTGGCATCTATGGCGAGCGCATCACCCCGGAGGCCAGCAACTCCAGGGCCTGGCCACAGGCGAAAGCCTGGCCCACATCAACTACCTGCTGGCGCGCAGCGAAGCGGTGTACGCCGTTACCGGATGAAAAAGTAAACATGGACGGTGGCCCGTCCCGCCAATGTCCTCATCATTGATGATGCGTTGCCGCGGGTCCATGCGCAACAGAGCAAATGTCATGGCGCCCGCCGAGGCGCCGGTTTAGCGCTCGGCGATGTCATGCGACATGCGCGCGCTTTCGCCCGGTACCAGGAAGGCGCGCACCTGCGCTTGGAGCAGGTGGTCGGCCACGGTGGCGCGGGCGCGCTGGGGCAGGTAAGTCCGCCCAAGAGGTCACGATGAAGCGCTCACCATAGCGCGGCGGCTCGCCCAGGTCAGGGAGCCTTCCTCGGCAGCGTCAGGTCGATGATCTCGTGGACGGTAATGGCTGCACCCATCATCACCCGCAGGGCTAATCGGCAGGGGCGCCAAAGCAAGAGAAGACCGTAGGTTTTGGGCGTAGTTTAGGGGTGCAAGGTCAGACAAGGTTGCGGACTACCCCAAATCGGCGTCATGAAACGTCAGGGCGCTCAGGCGGAGCAACTATGATGCGTTCATCGTTCACCTCAAGGAGTCTCTTTTCATGTTTCCAGAATACCGCGATCTCATCACGCAACTCAAGACCACCGATCACCACTTCACCCGCCTGTTCGACCAGCACAATGCGCTGGACCAGCAAATCCTGAACATGGAGGCGCGCATTGAAGCGGCAACCCCGGAAGAAATTGAAACGCTCAAGAAAGAAAAGCTCCAGCTCAAGGACCAGCTCTATACCATCCTGCGGCAAGCCGACGCACCGGCTTGACAGACACAAGCGTGAACCGGCATTGAAGTTCTAAAAACGCATAAGCCAAGCGTCTGGATGAGATTGGATTGACGAAACCAGCTTTTCGACCCGAAACCAAGCTCATTCGACCTTGCCCATGCTCTGATAAAGTTTCATGAACCGTAGGTTTCGTAAAACCTCCTGAAGCCGGTTCATTGCTTCATTGCTTCCCGAACTCCCCCATGCCACCTTGGCTGCCTGGGCCGGGAGTTTTACGATGTTTGCCTTGCCAGCCGAGCACGGGGGGCATGCACATCACCACTGGCCTGAAGCGCCTGAGCAAGCAAAATAAAATGCCGCATCCGAGTGGCCCCCTTGGTTCCCCAACTCGTCCTGCTGCTTGGAGCAGGCTCAGCGCCAGCTTGGCCGAACAAGAAAAAAGTTGCTTTGTCCGTGCAGGCCTGGCCTCTGGGTTGGCTGCTGATTGCGCTGAGTGCTCCCAAGAGCGCTATCCTGTGATGAATCTATGCACATGCTCTGGAAATACCTTCGCCCCCAGCGCAAGCTGATCGCGCTGGCCTTGGCGTTGGCCGCTGTGAGCCAGATTTTGGCGCTCGTGGACCCGATCATCTTCGGCTGGCTGATCGATGGCTACGCCACGCAGCGCAACCTCAAGAGCGACGAAGAACTGGTGCGCGGAGCGCTGGCTCTGCTGGCGCTGGCGGTGGTCGTGGCCCTGGCCTCACGGGCCACCAAGGCGGTGCAGGAGTACGTGACCCGGCTGGTTGTCCAGCGTTTTGGCACGCAGATTTTCAACGATGGCCTGCGCCAGACCATGCGCTTGGAAATCCAGGAATTCGAGGACCGACGCAGCGGCGAAACGCTCGCGCTGCTGATGCGAGTGCGCGCCGACACCGAGCGCGTTCTTAATGCTTTTATCAACGTGCTGTTTGCTGCGCTGATCGGCATGAGCTTCCTGATCTGGTACGCGCTGACCAAGAGCTGGGCGCTGGTGCCGGTTTTTTTAATCGGGTTGCTGGTGCTGGGCGGCCTGAGCGGACTGCTCAGCCGCCAGATCCGTGGCCAGCAGCGCTCCATCAACCGCGAGACCACGCGCAACGCCGGCTTCATCACGGAGTCGCTGCGCAACGTGGCGCTGATCAAGAGCCTGGGCCTGACTTTTCGCGAAATCCGGCGCCTGCAAATGCAGACAGAGGAAATTTTTGCGCTTGAAATGGCCAAGGTGCGCCATATCCGCATGCTGTCGTTCTTGCAGGGCTCCACGCTCAGCCTGCTCAAGCTGTCGGTGCTGTTCACGCTGTTGTGGCTGATTTTCCGCAATGTGCTGAGCACTGGCGAACTGATCGCCATGCAGTTCATTGCCGTGGCCATTCTGGCGCCCCTGCAGGAGTTGGGCACCATCATCGTGGCCTGGCGCGAGGCCAGCGCGTCGATGAGCCACTTTGCCCAGCTGATGGCCATGCCGGTCGATCGCCGCCCGCCGCAGGCGCTGCCGATCGGGCCGATCGAGACGCTGCGGTTTGACAGCGTCGTGTTTAGCCATCGCGGCGCGACGGGCAACGCGCTCGATGGCGTGTCCTTCGAGGCGATGCGCGGCGACACCATTGCCTTTGTCGGTCCCTCGGGCTCGGGCAAATCCACGCTGGTCAAGCTGCTTCTTGGCCTGTACCGGCCCGCACAAGGCGAGGTTTATTACAACGAGGTGGGCAGCCGCAACCTGCGCTACAACGAGGCGCGCCGGCAGGTCGGCTATGTGACGCAGGAGACCAGCCTGTTTGCCGGCACGGTGCGCGAGAACATGCTGTTCGTGCGCCCCGACGCGAGCGACGCGCAAATCCTGCACGCCATGGCCAAGGCTTCCTGCACCGCCTTGCTCGCGCGGCTACCGCAAGGACTGGAAACCCTGATCGGCGAGTCGGGTGCCAAGCTCTCGGGCGGCGAGCGCCAGCGCCTGTCGATTGCGCGGGCGCTGCTACGCGAGCCGCGCCTGCTGATTTTTGACGAAGCCACTTCGGCCCTGGACTCGCTGACTGAACAAAAAATTACCGAGACCATGCGCGAGGTGTCCAGCGCACGCACACAGATCACGCTGCTCATTGCCCATCGCCTCTCCACCGTGCTGCACGCCGACACCATCTACGTGCTGGAAAAGGGCCGCATTACCGAGCGCGGTACCCACGCCGAGCTGGTAGAGCAAAAAGGTCTTTATTACGCCATGTGGCGCCAGCAGATAGGCGAGCGTGACCCGGTGGCGCTGGTCGAGCCCGATTGAACCGCTGATCAGCAAACGCCATCAGGGCCATACCGCTAGGCCGCCACCAGGCGGCGCAGCCAGTCCAGGAGCACGCCGGGCAGCAGCTCGGGCCGGGGCAGCAGGGCGTAGTGATGCGGCCCGAACACGGCGGGAAGGTAATGGGCGGCCTGGCGGTCGATGGTCAGGCAGAACGGCGAAATGCCCTGCAGCTTGGCCTCCAGCACGGCCTGGCGCAGGTCTTCGACGCCGTAGCGGCCTTCGTACTCGTCCATGTCGTTGGGCTTGCCGTCCGACAGCAGCAGCAGTAGACGGTGCTCGGCGGGCTGCTGCATGAGCAAGGCGGCGGCATGGCGCAAGGCAGCGCCGGCGCGGGTGTAGTGCTCCGGCTCCAGGCCGGCGATGCGCCGGGCCACGGCGTTGTCATAACGCTCGTCAAACCGCTTGATGCTGCGCACCACCACGGCCTGCGGGCCCTGGCCTGAAAAGGCCAGCACGCTGTAGGGGTCGGCCATGCCGTCCAGCGCCAGGCACACCAGCAGCAGCGCTTCACGCTCGACGTCGATGATGCGCCGCTCGGCGGCAATCCAGCCGTCGGTCGACCCGCTCACATCGACCAGCAGCATGACGGCCATGTCGCGCCGGCTGCGCCGCTCGCTCTGGTAAAGGCGCTGGTTCATCGGCAGGCCGGCGCGAAAGTCGGCCTGGCTTTCGGTATAGGCCTGCAGGTCGATCTCCTGGCCGTCGAGCTGCCTGCGCAGGCGCTGGCGCTGGGCGCGCAGCAATTCAAAGCGGCGGCGTATCTCGTGCAGCATGCCGCGGCGCGCCTGCAGTGTGTCATCCACCCATTGCTGCGCGCCGCAGGCGGGCGGCAGCAGCAGCACGGTCGTGCCCGGATCGCGGTAGGCGCCTTGGCGCCAGTCCCATTCCGGATAGTGCAGCCTGTCGGGCGCCTCGCCCGGCCGGCCCTGCCCTGGGCGCTGGCTGCGCGGCTCGGGCGGGTCGTCCGAGAGCAGCACTTCCTTGGGCTTGCCTGGCGCCGACACCAACCTAGCCTCGGGCAGCTCGGACAGGGCGTCGGCGAAATCCTCGGCGGCGCTGGTCTGGTCGCGGTCGGTGGGCCGGCTCAGGCCCATCGGGTCCTCGGCTTTTTCCTGCGGCTGGGCGGTCTGTACCATCCAGGCGCCGGGCTTGTCGTCATCCTCGTCGTCGCTGTCTTCGCGCACCTGTGGCCGACGGCTCAGATGGGCGCTGCGGGGATGGCTGTCATCGTCCTCATCGTGGTTCTCAGGCATGCCCTGGCCAGCGCCTGCATGCCCGAGAGCGGACGGCGTTTTGAACTCGCCGGTCCACCAGTCGCGCCAGAGCAGGCGGGTGCTGCGGGGCGCCGCAACCGCAGGGTCGCTTAGCGCTGCAGCCAGCGCCCGGGCTTGCTGGCCGACTTGCGCGGGCGTGGCCGGCAGCGCGAACAGGGCGCCATCCAGACCGGGCGCCAAGGGCACTGCCGAGGTTTTTTCAGGGTCGGCGGCCAGCAGCGAACGGACCAAGGCCTCCAGCGGCTGCAGCAGCGCGGGGAAGGCGCTGAGCGCGGGGCGGCGCTGCAGGGCCTCACGGCGCAGCCGGGCCAGCGCCGCAGCCATGCCCGGCAGGCGCCGCACCAGGGCTTCATCGGCCGCACGCGCTTCGAGCAGCAGGTACAGCTCGCGCTCGAGCAGCGGCGCCGTGGCGGGCAGCGCTGCAGCACTGCCGCGTTCGGCGCGCATGGCCTGCTGCAAGGCCAGGGTGCGAAAACGCTGCAGGGCCAGCGCGTCGGATTCTGCCAGCGCGAAGGTGGCCGGCAGCCAGATGCTGTACCCGTCCGTGGCCGGCACCGCCTGGCGCGCCGGCGGCAACTGATTGCGCAGCAGCAGGCGCCCCACCCAGGACGCTCTGGCTGGTGGCTGGGCCACGCGCAGCCGAAAGCTGTGGCCAAATGCAGCCGCTATCAAGAGGTCAAGGCGCCGGGCCACATCGGCCAGCGCCAGCGGCGTCGGGCCGGCCGGCGATCGGCGGTGGCGCCGCCACAGATCCTGCGCGAACACTGTGGCGTGCCGCGCCGCATCGGTGATGACGTCTTCTGCCTCTGCCATGCCATCCAGGTGCCGGGCTCAGACGAACAGCGCGTCCACCAGATCGCGCATGGCGCTGACCAGAGACGGCTCGTCCGACAGGGGCGAGACGATGGCCGCATGGCAGGCCTGCGGCAGTGCAATGCCCGAGGTGATGAGCCGGGCCGCCGCAATCAGCAGGCGGGTGCTGGGCACTTCGGCCAGGCCGCGGTCCTGCAGGCCGCGCAGGCGCTGGCCCAGCTCCACCAGGCCGCGCGCCATGGCGGGCTCCACGCCGCCTTCATGCGCAACGATAGACGCTTCAATCTCGGCGGGCGGAAAATTGAAATCAAGCGCGACAAAGCGCTGGCGGGTGCTGGGTTTGAGGTCCTTGAGCATGCGCTGGTAGCCGGGGTTGTAGGAGACCACGAGTTGAAAGCCCTCGGCCGCCTGCACCGTCTCGCCGGTCTTGTCCAGGGGCAGCATGCGCCGGTGGTCGCTCAAAGGGTGCAGCACCACCACCGTGTCCTGGCGCGCTTCCACCACTTCGTCGAGGTAGCAGATGGCGCCGCTGCGCACCGCTCGGGTCAGCGGCCCGTCCTGCCAGGCCGTGCCATCGTGGCGGATCAGAAAGCGCCCCACCAGATCGCTGGCGCTCAGGTCGTCATGGCAGGCAATGGTGATGAGCGGGCGGCCCAGCCGCCAGGCCATGTATTCGACAAAGCGGGTCTTGCCGCAGCCGGTCGGGCCCTTGAGCATGACCGCCAGATGGTGTGCATGGCATTGCTCGAAGACGCTCACCTCGGTGCCCGTGGGCAGATAGAAAGGCGCCTCGGCTGGCGCCTGTGCCGGCATGACGGGCTCGGCGGTCATGGCTCAGGCCAGGGCCGGGCGCGCGTCAGGCCCGGACTTGGGGCGCGGCTGCAGGCCGGGCTCGGTTTCGCTGGTCACGTCGAAGAACGGCCGGTAGCGGAAGAAGTCCAGGATGAACAGCGCCACGCCCATCGTGAAAATCGAGGCCGTGATGATCAGCATCACGAAGTGGATCTGGATTTTCAGCTGCGCGTCCAGGTAGCCCATGCCCATGATGCGCTCCAGGTACACCTGACTGATGCCGGCCGTGGCAAAGGACAGCGTCATGCCGAACATGCCGGCGATCTGCATCCAGAAGGCCGCGTAGCCCATCGCCGAGCCTTCCACGGGCCGGCGGGTGAATGTCGGCAGGGCATAACTGATCATGGCCAGCACGATCATGGCATAGGCGCCATAGAACGCCGCATGGCCGTGCATGGCGGTGATCAAGGTGCCGTGCGTCCATTTGTTGACGTTCGGGAACGTGTGGGCCAGGCCCAGCAGGCCGGCGCCGAACAGCGTGAACACTGCACTACCGACGGTCCAGTGCAGCGCCAGCGTGTTGGGGTGGGCCAGGCCGGAGCGGCGGATGCTGGAGTAGGCGTACATCGCCATGCCGATCAGGGCCACCGGTTCGAGCGCGCTGAACACCCCGCCGATGGGCAGCCAATAGGCTGGGACGCCCACCCAGTAATAGTGGTGCGCCGTGCCCAGGATGCCGGCGATGAACACTAGGCCGACGATGACATAGAGCCACTTTTCCATCACCTCGCGGTCAGCGCCCGAGAGGCGAATGAGCAGGTAGGCCAGAAAGCCGCCCTGGATCATTTCCCACACGCCCTCGACCCACAGGTGAATCGTCCACCAGCGGTAGAAGATCGACACGGTGTAGTTCTCGTACTCCAGCAGCGCCGGCAGGTACAGCAGCGCGGCCAGGCCCAGGCCGCCGATGAGCACGCCTTCGGTGGTGGTGAAGCGCCCGGAGTTCTTGATCGTCATGGCGATGTTGTAGAGGAACATCAGCATCACGATGACGATCACGATCTTGGAGGGCAGCGGCTGCTCCAGCAGCTTGTTGCCAGTGCCGTAGCGAAACAGGTAGCCGATGACCGTAGCCACGCCCATCAGGGTCCAGAGCACCAGTTGGACATAGGCGAGTTTGGTGCTGTGCAACTCGGTGCGCGACTCGTCGGGCACCATCCAGTAGGTCGCGCCCATGAAGCCGGTCAGCACCCAGACAATCAGCAAATTGGTGTGAATGACCTTGGTCACATCAAAGGGCAGGATGTAGAGCAGCGGATCGGGCCCGAGGTATTTGGCCGCCGAGAGCAGGCCGAACACCAGTTGCAGACCAAACAGGGCCATGGCGACGGCAAAGTACCAGTAGGCAACCGATTGGGACTTGTATCTCATGGCAATCTCCGGGCGGAAAGAAAAAGCGCTGGGGCGAGCGGCAACACTGCGGCGCGCTATTTGAGCGAGGACAGGTAAGCCACCAGCTGGTCGAGTTGCGCTGGTGTCAGATCCTTGCCGTAGGTCGTGGGCATGAACGACACGCCATTGGCCGAGTACATCGCACCGGCCACGACATGCGCGCTGGGCTCGACAATGGACTCACGGATGTAGCCGCCCAGATCCTTGGCCTTGCCCTTGTAGTCACCCGAAGCCAGCAGCGCCTGGCTGCGCGCCGACAGGCCCGACAGCGAAGGCCCCGCCATGTTCACGCCCGGCGCAATCGAGTGACAGGCGGCGCAGGCCGGCGAGGTGCTGCGAAACACCTTCTCGCCCAGGGCAATCGGATTCTCGTCACCGGCAGTCGGCCTGGCACCGGGCGGCGTTGGCGTTGCGATGCCGCCGGGGCCCGTACTTTGCTGGGGAACGGCCAGGTCCGAGCCCGGCAGCGAAGCCCCTGTCACCAGAATCGGACGCGGCGGCCAGCCCTGGTTATCGACATGGCTGACCCAGTCCAGAAAGGAGATCAGGTCCGTGATGTCGGTTTCGCTCAGATTCTGCCGGGGCATCAGGCGGCGGTGGCGCGTTTCGTCGTAGAACTTGGACGGATCGCGCATGTAGGCCGTCAAGTAGGCTTCACCGCGGTGCTGGGTGATCTTGGTCAGGTCCGGCGCATAGTAGGCGCCCTCTCCGAACAGGGTGTGGCAATTGATGCAGTTGTTCTTGTGCCAGACATCCTTGCCGCGCGAAACCGCTGGCGTGATGTTCTCGGCATGGGTGAGCTTGTCGAACTGGCGATGGCTGTCGAGGGTCAGGCCGATAAAGACCAGAGCAGCCACCAGGGACGAGCCGATGGCGAACAGGCGGGTTTGTCGTTTGTTCATGGCGTGGGCCTTTAAACGCTGATGCCCGACCAGTAGGTGATCGAGATGAACGCGGCATAAAAAATAGCCAGCAGCATCAGGAGCACCACGACATGGCTGAATATTTTCAGCGGACCGATCCATTTCTCCACGAGCGCCTCCTTCACGGTTGACCCCAATATAGCTGTACTGGGCGCTAAAGACCAATTATTACAATTTAATACGTCTTGAATCATGGCTTCGGCGTGGGATTTTTCCGTTTTTCTTAGTTGAATCAAGTACTTGAAAGCGTAATTGCCTGCAGGTTGCCCTGGTGGTGATGGAAGCCTGCATCAGCGCCCACCACTGCATGCGGTAGGGATATCGACTCTAGATATTCCTCACTTTTTATTCACCCCCGCTATCAAGTTTCCTGCAGTGCAAAGGTGAAATGCAAGCCCGGTATGACCGCTTTTTTAAAAGGGTCACTAAATACTGCAGCTTGACCTTGCCAACATGGGAGAGTTGACACTGGCTCCGTGACCAACTTTCTTCAGGAGAAAACGATGATTTCCTTTCAAGTGAGCGACATGACATGCGGACACTGCATCAACGCCATCACCCGAGCGGTAAAGGCATCCCATTACACACAAGTCCGTAACATACGCAGCAGAGTAATTAAAGAGGCAAGTGGATGGGCTGGGCAGAACAGGAATTCGAGACGATTGATTTGGGTGACCCGCGTTTGAACCGGCGCGCCGTGCTGCTGGCCGAGCGGCTGGGGCAAAAGCCCTGCGCGAGCATTCCGGGGGCGTGCGAGAACTGGGCCGAGACGGCGGCGGCCTACCGCTTCCTGCGCAACGAGCAGGTCAGCTGTGAAGAGGTGATGGCGGCCCACCGCCAAGCGACAGTAGCGCGCATCCGCGAGCACGCGGTGGTGCTGTGCCTGCAGGATACGACCGAGCTGGACTACAACGGCCAGGCGATAACGGGCCTGGGGCCGCTGAGCTACGAGGCCCAGCGCGGGCTGTATCTGCACCCAACTTACGTGGTCACGCCTCAGCGCGAGCCGCTGGGGGTGATGAACGCCTGGACATGGGCGCGCGAGTTCAAACAAGACGATGCGCCGCGCGGCGGCATGCTCGAAAGCGTGCGCTGGGTGGAGAGTTACGAGCGCATTGCCGAGCAGGCCGGCGAGCTGTCCGGCACGCGCCATGTGTGCATCGGTGACCGCGAGTCGGACATCCTGGCGCTGCTGGTGATGGCGCGCAAGATGAACCATGCGGCTGACTACCTGGTGCGCTGTCAGCACAACCGGGTGTTGCCCGAAGGAGGCAAGCTGTGGGAGCAGGTGATGGTCAGCGCGCCGCTGGGTCATATCCGCTTTGAGATGCCGCCCGGGCGCGGGCGCAAGGCCCGGGCGCTCGAACAAGAGGTGCGTGCCCAACGTATCTTGCTGCCCGACCGCCAGGGCGGCGAGCTTGAAGTGACTTGCCTCATTGCCTCGGAAGTCAACGCACCGGCAGGCGCCAAGCCGGTGGTCTGGCGGCTACTGACCAACCGGACGGCGAGCACGTTGGCAGCGGCAGTCGAACTCATCGATTGGTACCGTGCGCGGTGGGAAATTGAGCTTTTTTTCCTGGTCCTCAAGGAGGGCTGCCGTGTCGAGCGGCTACAGCTGAGCGATGCCGACCGGCTGCAAACCGCCTTGGCGCTGTACATGGTCATTGCCTGGCGCATCAACCGCTTGATGCGGCTGGGGCGCACCTTGCCCGATTTACCGGCAGACCTGTTGTTCGAGCCCGACGAGTGGCGAGCGGCGTTTATCCTGAACAAAAAGCCTGTGCCCCGGCAGACTCCCACGCTCAACGCGGTGGTGCGCCTGATTGCCCAGCGCGGCGGCTTTCTGGGCAGAAAGCACGATGGCGAACCTGGGGCCAAGACGATTTGGCTAGGCATGCAAGAGATTGCCATCTTCGTTGAGGGTGCCCGTTATGCCCGGCAATTCAACGATGGGTGACTTGTGTGTAATGGGATGC
>JALYRU010000022.1 GCA_030855235.1 Pseudomonadota bacterium | reverse complement strand
GGCGGGCGGCGTGGCGCCGGGCGCGCGCGGTGCGTCCATGATGCGGGTGTAGCGCCGGGGCGGCTGCGCGTCCGGCAGCGGTGGTGCCTTGGGCGGCAGCGCCCGCGCCAGCGCGGTCATCTCCTGGCGAACCGCGTGCTCGCTGTCCAGCGGGGCCACATGGGCCACGAGCGCGGGCAGGCGCGCGGCGAGCAGAAAGTCGGGAATCTCGCCACTCAAATCCGCCTCCAGGCCGCGCCAGGCCGGCTGCTGGCGCAGCAGCATGTCCATGCGCGCCAGCAGCTTGTGGCTGTGCTCGACCTCGCGCAGGCGAAAAATCTCCTTGCGAATCAGCGTCTGCATCTCTGACAGGCCCTGCTGCCAGGCGCTCAGGCGAGACAGCAGGTTGCGCCGCATGAAGCGCGCCAGCGCCTCCATCGCCCACGCGCTGGCCTGGCGCTCCAGCTGATCGGCCACTTGCGCCAGCCGGCTCAGGTCGCTGGCGAGCAGCGCCGTCTGCTGCTGGTAGTAGCGGTTCTGGCTTTTCTTGGCCTGCAGCGTCTTGACATTGCCAAAGCGGGTGCTCATCAGGGTCTGCAGCAGCAGCAGGTTGCGCTCCATGCTGTCCACGATGTCGAACACCGTCGTCTGCAAAGTCATCAAGAGGCTGGCCAGCGCCTCCTGGTCGGCGTCCTGGCGCACCTGGGCAATCTCGATCCACAAGGCGTCGAGCTGGCCGATGCGCGAGCCGATTTCGGCCAGGCTCTGGAACGCCGGGAACAGTTGCAGATGGTCCTGCAAATACTCCCTGAGCCGGGGGTGGAGCCGCCAGCCCTCCTCGCCGGCCGGGCGCAGCGCGCTGGCCTGACGCAGCGCGGCGATGGCCGCCGGGGAGCTGTCCGCCTCGCTGCAGACTACATCGAGCAGCCCGCTTTGCACCAGGGCGGCATGGCGGCTGAGGGTCTGCAGCAGCTCCTTGATCGGCGAACTCATGCCAGCGGTTCTCCGGCGTCCGCACTGGCACTGGCATTCTTATCGGTGCTGGCAGGAGCACCGCTATCAGCAGCGGCTGCGGCAGTAGCTGCATCGGCGCCGGCGCCGGCATCGAGAACGGTATTAACAGTATCGACACCAGCATCAAGATCGGTATCGGTATCGGTATCGGTATCGGTATCGGTATCGGCAGCAGGCGCAGTCAAACCACCCGCCCCCGCCCCCGCCTGCGCCTGCGCCGGTCCGTCGAGCCGGGACTGGGCGCCGGGCTGGTCGTCCATGGCCTCGTCGCCCAGATGAGCCGTGTTCTCGGCGATGAAGCCGATCAGCTGGTACAGATAGTCGATCTTGCCGGTGACGCGGTAGCCCTTGTTGGTGGGATTGGTCTCCACCAGGTAGCCGTCGTTTTGCAGTTGCGTCAGCATGCGCCGCACCCGGTCGATGGCCGAGTCGGTGACGCGCGCGCCGCCGATCTCGCGCATCTCCAGCAGGCGCCGCTCCAAAAGCGCCGAGCCGCGCACCGCCTCGCTGATCTCGGACTCCCACAGCATGTCGCCGGCGTGGATCTGCGGATGCCGCCCCTGGGCCTGGCGCAGCGTCTCCATGAAGCCGACGACGGGCTCCAGCCGGCCGCGCACGGTCCTGAGTTCGTCGCGCAGGCGGCTGCGCAGCTCGGTGGTGACGACGGCGTGGGCCATGAAGAAAGCGCCTTCGGCGTCCAGCCGCGCCAGCCGGTAGCCGATGGCCGCGAGCCAGGCCTCGGCTTGGCGGCGCCCGTCGGCTTCCTGCAGCGCGGCATATTCTTCAGGGTAATGCACGGCGCAGACAAAGCAGCCTTCGGCCAGGCGTTTGAGGGCGGCTTCAAGTGGCGACATGGAACGCTCCTAGGTCAACCGGGGTTTCGGAGGTGGCAATCGCCCCCGTGTCCTCAAAAATGCACAGCCTCGGAAAAAAGCGCGCCAGCGCCGGATCGACGCTGGGCGAGGCACTGATCACGTCGATGCGATGCGCGTCCAGCGTGTGCAGGAAAGCGCCCAGGTTGTTCGGATCGAAGCGCCCGATCTCGTCCGTCACCCAGGTCAGGCGCACGGGCGAATCGGCGCCCCGGATCATCTGGACGAAGCCCATCAGGAACATCGCCGTGATCAGCGCCGTGTTGCCGTTGGACGAGACGGCGCGGAAATCCTCCTCGTTGCGGATGATGCGGCGTTTGCCGTTCTCGATCAGCGAGCATTCGAGCCGCACCTGGTCATGCAGGTTGACGCGCAGCACGCCATCGGCCGGCAGGATGTCGCGAAAGGCGCGGATCAATGCGGCATCTTCCTCGCCGGGCAGTTCGCCCTGCTGGGTGAGAAACAGGCCACCGGTGGAATTCTTGCCGTGGTGGACTTCCTGCATGTGGCGCAGCAGCTTCATCGGACCGATCTGCCCGACATCGGAGCGCACTGTCACCGACAGGTCGCGAAAGCGCTCGAAGCGCTCGGTCTCGCCCAGCGCTTGCTGCAGTTCCCGGTTGAAACCGTCCACCCGGCGCTCGAACAGCGCCAGGTCGCGAACAAAATTGCTGGCCACGGCCATGAAACCGTTCATTTCCTTGTGCAGCTGATCGACATAAGGCGCGTGCTCAGCCGGGTTGAACCACTCGCCCAGCGCCTGCGCCTGGGCGCAGCGCGCCTGGTGCTCGCGCAGCGTTGTGGCCTCTGGCATTTCCTGCTCTTTCAGTTCAAGCCAGTGCTCGACCGGGCCGCTGCGCATCGTCATGAGGTTGCGCAGGGCGCGGATGTCTTTTTGCAGCGCTTCGGACTCGGCGCCCAGCGCGGCGCGGCGCTGGGAGATGTCTTTTTCCAGATCGGGCACGCTCCAGGCGTGCGGCTGCGGCTGCGGCTGCAGTTCGGGATTCTCGGCGACAAAGTCGGCCAGCGAGACGGTGAGTTCCTGCAGCCTGAGCGACTCGGCGCGCCGGGCGCTGCGGCTGGTTTCCATCGCATCGGCTTGCTGCCGGGCCTGCAGCGCCAGCGCCGCCAGCTCGCGCTCCAGGCCCTGGCGCCGGTTGGCCAGCTCGTCGCAGCGTTCCCTGAGCTGCTCGCAGCCTTCGCGCTGCAAGGCCAGCGCGGGCAGGGTGTCGCGGCTGAAACGGCGCCAGTCGGCCACCTCGTGGCGCTGGCCGGCAATCGCGTCGAGCCGCTGGGCCAAGGCCTCGATGGCCTGCTCCAGCGCGGCCAGGCGCAGCGGGTCCACGCCCAGGCCGGCGCGCGCCCTGGCCACGTCCTCGTCGAGCTGGGCGAGTTCGCGCTGCACCCGCGCCAGCACGGCAGTTTTTTCGCTGGCCAGGCGCGCCTGCGCCGCCGCCATCTCCTCGCGCAGCCGTTGGCGCTGCTGGCGGAAATCGGCGCGCAGGCGCTCCCTGGCCTCGTGCATCCCGGCGGTGAGGCGCTGCTCCTCGGCGTGGAGTTCTTCGGCCCGGGCCTGTTTTTCGGCGGTTTCGGCCAGGGCGCGGCGCTTGGCCTCGGCCTTGTCCTGCTCGACTGCATGGTCCATGCGCGTCAGGGTCGATTTGGCGTTGCCCAGGGCGGTCTCGGCCAGCGACTCGGCGGCAATGGCGCTGTCCAGCCGGGCAGACGCCAGGTTCATCTCGCGCACCAGGCGCTGGGCCTCGGCGCGGCTGCCCTGCAGGCCCAGCGCCAGGCCATCGGCCGTTCCCTGCAGCGCCTTGATCTGCTCGCGCACCTCGCGCATGTCCACCCAGGAGGGCAGGCTCAGCGCCTGCATATCCAGCGTGAAGCTGCCCACGCCCACCCGGCCGCCCGCCAGCGCGTCGCCGGCACCTTCCTCCACGCCCTCGGCGAGCGCGGGGTTCAGGTCGCGCCGGCCCAGCAGCTGCGGGTCGATCAGCCGGGCGCTGCCGGCCCACAGCGGCATCGGCAGGGCGCGCAGGAAGGCCAGCAGGCTGCCCGGCGGCGGCGCCAGCCGGGCCTGCGCATCGGCCAGCTGGCCGGCGACACGCGCCTGGTTCGCCTCCACCACCGCCACCCGCGCCAAGGCGCTGTCGGCCACGCGCCGGGCCTTGTCGGCGTCCTCGCTGGCGGCGGTGACGGCCTTGGCGGCCTTGCGGCTTTCCTCGTCGAGCCGGTCCACGTTGTTGTCGGCGATGCGGCGTTTTTCGAGGATTTCCGCGCTGGCCGACGGGCTGGCGCCCATGACTTTCAATTCGCCCAGGCGCGAGAGGATGCGCTTGTGCTCGTCGCTGATGTCCTTCAGGCGGGCCGGCCGCTCCAGCGCCTGCAGCGCCTCGGTTTCGGCCTCGCGCAGGGCGTCGCTGCGCGCATGGGTGTCGCGCGAGGCCTCGAACAGCCGGGTTTCGATGCTGCTCAATTCGCTCTGGGCGGCCTTTTCAAGGCTGGCCTTGCGCTGCTGGGCATCCAGGGCCAGGCCGCCGGCAGCGGCGTTCAGGCCAGCGAAATCGCGCTCCAGGGCGATTTTTTCATTCTTGAGCGAAGTTTCCAGCGCCTGCGCGGCGGCCAGCGCTTCCACGTCGATCTGCCTGAAATGCAGCAGCCGGGCATCGGCGGCGGCCACTTCCTGGCGCAAGGCGTCCCAGGCCTGATGGGCGGCTTCTTTGTCCGTGGCCAGCGCCGCGATGGCGTCGTCGAGCTGGCTCTGGCGCTGCCCGAAGGACTGGTTCAATCGCGCCTGCTGGCCGTCGAGTTCGGCCAGTTCATGGCCCATCTGGCCCAGCGCCTGTTTCACGGCCAGCTGCAGCGTACACAACGTCAGGTGCAATCCCTTGACGCGGCCGGCGCGCGCCAGCATCTTCTCGGCGTCGGGACGGGCGGCCATGATCTTGGCCAGGTGGTCGCGGTCGTCGAGCCAGCGCGAGACGTCCTCGCGGTTGCGTTTCAATTCGCGGCTGCCGGCGGCCGGGCTGGCGTCGGCCTGGGCATCCGACACGCGCTCGATGACGATGTTCTGCAGGTCGCGAAACGAGATTTTTTCGTTCGCCATGGCGGCGGCGATCTGGTCCAGGTTGTACAGCGGCGCCGGGCCCAGCGAATGCAGCGCGGCCAGCCGGCGCAGCTCGCCGCCCTCCTTGGTCAGCAGGCGCTCGTTGAGGATCACGCTGCGGTACTGGTGCAGGAATAACTTGCGGCTGACGGAATAGCCCAGCGCCTCGACCCTGGCCTTGAACTCCTCGCGCAGCACGAACTGCGCGTTCTCGTCGCAGAAGAACGCTTCCTGGTAGCCGCCCTGGATGATGTGAAACTGGGCCGCGTCCTCGCCGGGGCGGCAGTGCATGACGACGCAGCGCAGGTCGTTTTCAGTCTCACGCTCGTACTCGAAAGCGACGGCGCTGCTGGCGTCGGGCAGGGTGTGGCTGAGCATGGACGACAGGCCCGTGCCGCGCAGGATCTGCTGCGGCGTGGCGCCGTAGAACAGCGGCAGCAGGCGCAGGAAGGTGGTCTTGCCGACACCGTTGTCGCCCACGGCCAGCACGCCGCCACGCGGGTCCAGCTCGGCGATCCGCCCGCAGGGCAGCCCATCCCTGGGGTTGCGAAGGTTGATGGCAATGATGCGCCGGAGTTGATGGGGCATGAGGAAGGCTTTCCTGGTTGTGTTTTTTCAGCGCCGCCGAACGCAGCAGCCCGAGCCCGGCGGCCCCGGCGTGCGCCGGGCGGGCTGGCAGCGCGTCGGGCGCCAAATCGGAAACGACGATTGGACACGAATTTTCGCGGTCAGCCACAGCAAGCCGTGAGAAATCTATTGTTTCAAGGCTTGCCCGTGGCAGCGCCTCGATGCGCGATGGGCTTGTCACCCTCGGGCGGTATCAATTCAATAAAACCACTGCCGAGTCGCTGGCCTGCGCTCCCGCCTCAAACACGTTGATCAACTGGCACGCGATACAACCGTCAAGTATCGCAGTTGCCCGGCCCCTGGTGAAACACCAGCTCGGCCACCGGCGCGCCGCCGACCAGGTGCTGCTCGATGATCCGTTCCATGTTGGCCGGGGTCACGTTGTAGTACCAGGTGCCGTCGGGCTGCACGCACAGCACCGGCCCGCCCTTGCAGGCGGCAAAGCAGCTCACGCGGCTGCGCTTGACGCGCAGCTCGCCCTCGTGCAGGCCGGCAGCCTTGAACTTGTCGCCCAGGCTGTCGAAGAGCGCCTGCGCCGCGCCGTCCTCCGCGCAGCGCGGGCCGGTGCAAATCAAGAGGTGGCGCTTGTAGCTGCCGATTTTTGGTTTCAGAACTTCGCTCATGCTTCAGACTCCACAGTGCTGGACGCCTCGGCGCTGACAGGCACGTCCTCTTCGGCCGGGGCGCTCAGCACGGCGTCTATATAGTCGGCCGGCAGGCGGTGGCGCAGGGCCAGTTCGGCGATGCTCTGGCCTTCGGCATGGTCGATGCGCAAATTCTCCATCCAGCCCAGCAGGCCGGTAGAGAGCGAGCGCCCGCGTTTTTCGCCCTCGCGCGTGCTGCCGTCGCCGTGCAGGTCGTACTTGTTGGCGTAGCCGCGCGGCGTGATCATCAGGCCATCGCGCACAAAGGTGTGGCTGTTGCCGATCAGCACCGTGCTGAGCATGCCGATGTCGCACTCGCTCATCTTGTCCAGCGTGGTGAAGACGATGGCCTGGCGGCGCCGGTAAGCCGACTTGACCACCGCCACGGGGGTATCCGGGCGGCGATGCCGCAGAAATAACTGCTGCGCCTGCACGATCTGCTGGGTGCGCCGCCCGCTCTTGGGGTTGTAGAGCGCCACGACGAAATCAGCGGCGGCGGCGGCGTCCAGGCGCCGGGCAATTACCGGCCAGGGCGTGAGCAGGTCGGACAGGGAAATCGAGCAGAAATCGTGCGTCAGCGGCGCGCCGACCAGCGAGGCGCAGGCGTTGATGGCCGAGGCGCCGGGAATAATCTCGACCTCGACGCCGGTCTCGGGCGTCCAGCCGGCCTGGAACAGCACCTCGTAGGTGGGGCCGGCCATGCCGTACACGCCGGCGTCGCCGCTGGAGATCAGCGCCACTTTTTTTCCCGCACGGGCGCGCTCCAGCGCGTGGACGGCGCGGTCGAGCTCCTCGGTCATGCCCTTGCGGATGACTTCCTTGCCTTCGAGCAGGTCGGCCACCAGCTTGATGTAGGTGACGTAGCCGACCACCACGTCGGCCTCGGCAATGGCCGCGCAGGCGCGGTGCGTCATGTGGTCATAGTGGCCGGGGCCGATGCCCACCAGCATGATCTTGCCCGGCGGCGATGATGTTGGGGGCGGTGTCGTGGTCATGGTTTCAGTCGGGGTGGGTGTCATGGGGAATCCTTGCAATGGAAATGGTGGCGTTTTTTCGGTCAGCGCCCTGGTGTCTGAATTTTTCGACCAGCAGGTGATGGGCGTCGGCGCCGGCCGCCAGCAGGGCCGCCGCCTCGGACACGGACGGCGTTCCCATGTGGCGCGACACGGTGGCCGACGGGTTGGGCACCGGCACCGCGGCGAGTTCGGCCACGCTGAAGAACTGCAGCGACCAGCCGCCCAGCGCGGCCAGCTCGGTAAAAGCGACTTCGTCGCGCTTGGCTTCAATCGTGGCCAGCGCTCGCACCTGCGCGCGCTGCAAACCGGCCTGGGCCAGCGCGGCGTCCAGCGCCTGGATGACGGTCGCCAGCGGCGTGCCCCGGTCGCAGCCCAGGCCAACGGCCACTGGCGGCAAAGACGGACTCATGCGCCCTGCCCCTGCCCCTGCCCCTGCCCCTGCCCCTGCCCCTGCCCCTGCGGCGGACGGTAGACCACCAAGCGCTCGTGCAGTTGCGCCCAGCGTGCGTGCGTCACCTCGGCGTGAGTGATCCAGAGAACGGCCTTGAAGCGTTCCAGATCCACATCTTCAAACCGGCTGAACTGGCGGATGCTGGCGGGCAGCGGCGTGGGCCGGGTCCACCAGTGCGGGCTTCCCGCCTCCTGCACCACGGCCACCGGCTCTTCATTCACCACGGCGGCGGAGACGCGGGTGATGTTGATCTTGGGCGCCTCGACTCTCCAGCCCAGCTCGCGGCCCAGAATATCGACTGGAATCGTCTTGCCGACATCGGACGCGGTGGTCAGCACCGCCGTGCCGCCCAGCAGCGCGGCAATCTGCAGAGCACAAGCATTGGCGCCGCCCACATGGCCGGAGAGCACCGGAATGACGAACTGGCCGGCGTCATCGACCACCACGACGCCGGGGTCCTCGTCCTTGGTTTTCAGGTGCGGCGCGATCAGGCGCACCACGGCGCCCAGAGAAACAAAGAACACCAGCTGGTCAAAATCGGCAAACAGCGGGCCGATTTCATCGCGGAACGGCCCGCTATAGGCGCGCACCGGGTTGCTCAAACCCGCCATCAGCGGGGCGAACTTGTCGGCCACGCAGATGCTGGCCGTGGGCAGCAAGCGCGCCAGGGCGGCGGTTTGCTGCGCGCCGTGCTTGGTGATGGCGATCAGCGCCACGCGCACAGCGGCGGGCGCGGCAGCTGGCGCCAAACCGGCGTCCGGCAAAAAGGTGGCATTCATGCGGAGGTTTCCTCTTCGAGTTCGGTACTGGTTTTCTTGCGGCAGCCGCGCAGCAGCTCGCCGCGTTCGCGGCTGGGGTTTTTCACCAGCAGTAGCGACAGGTAATTGACCGGCGCGCCCTTGAGACTGGCCACGTCCAGCACGATGCGCTCGACCGGGGAGCCGGCTTTTTCAATGAAGCGGCTGTGCGCCAGCAGGCCGCGCCGCGCCAGCAGGTCGATCAAATCGTCAAGCAGCGGCTTGACCTTCATCAGCACCAGGGTGTCGAAGTCGTCGAGCATTTTTTCCACGGCGGCAATACCGTAGGCAGCGGGCACGATGGCAATCGTGTCGTCCTGCTCGGACAGCGGAATCTGCAGCCGGGCGCAGGCCGCGTTGAAAGAGTTCACGCCCGCCACGATCTCGATCTTCGCGGACTCGTCCAGCTCGCGCAGTACCCGCGCCAGATAGCCAAAGCTGGCGTAGGTGGAGGCGTCGCCTTCCACGAGAAACAGCACATCCTGCCCGCTGGCCAGCAGCTCGCGCACGGTTTCGGCCGCCTTGAGCCAATGGCGCGTCAGCTTTTCGGCGTCGTGCGTCATCGGGAACAGCAGCGCCTGGTGCTGCGCGGGCAGCGTCAAGCCGGCGCGCAGGGCAATGTCTAGCGCGTAGCTTTCCCGGCGCAGGCTGCGCACCGGGTAGGTCCAGACGGCATCCGGGCGCTGGAGCAGTTCCCAGGCGCGGCGCGTGATCAGGCCGGGGTCGCCGGGGCCGAGGGACACGCCAAACAGGCGACCGGGAAGCGGCGTAGCGGCAGGAACAGTTGCGGCCGAAATAGCAACAACAGAAACGGCAACTGCAGGAATGGTCGCGGCAGGAATGACGGCAGCAGCGCTGGCGGCTTTCGCATTTGCGGCGGCGTTTGCGTTCACGCCCGCATTGGCGCTGGTGTTAACGGTGGCGTCGGGCAGTTCAATCATCGCTTTTCTCTGTGAGGCCGGTGGCGGGCGCCGGGGGTTTTTTGGAGAGCCCGGCGGGGTTGTGGACGCTGACTTTTTGCGCGCAGACAATCCAGACCGGGTTTTCGGCGGCCATGCGGTTCATGTGCAGGATGGGCTTGCTGCGCGAGGCCTGCAGCTGCAGAACATCCCAGGCCGCGCCCAGCGATTTGAGGGTTTCAATCGCCAGGCTGAGGTTTTCCAGCGTGACAAAGTTCATCACCAGCCAGCCCTCGGGCTTGAGGCGCTGCACGATCAGCGCTATCAGCTCGGCCAGCTCGCCGCCCGAGCCGCCGATGAACACCGCATCCGGGTCGGCCCAGTCCTGCAGGCCGTCGGGCGCCTTGCCGTGGACGAGCGTGTGGTTGCTGATGCCCATGGCCAGGCGGTTTGTCAGGACGTTGGCGCAGTCGTCGACATTTTTTTCAATCGCGTACACATGGCCCATGCGGCACAGGCGCGCCGCCTCCAGCCCGACCGAGCCGGAGCCGGCGCCGATGTCCCAGACCACGCTGTCCAGGCGCAACTGCATGCGCGCCAGCGAGACGGCGCGCACCTCGTTTTTGGTGATCAAACCTTTTTCCGGCTGGCGCTGGGCAAAGCTGGCATCGGGCAGGCCGAATAAGACCTGCGGCTGGCGCAGCGCGGTGCGCCACAGCAGCACCACGTTCAGCTCGGCAAACGGCATCTGCGCGGCGGCCCGGATGCTCAAGCCGCTGACGATGCGCTCCTGCGGCTGGCACAGGCGCTCGGCCACCGCCATTTCAAAATCGTCGGCCAGCCCTTCGGCCACCAGCATGCGGGCGATGCGGTCCGGCGTGTTGGCCGGGCTGGTCAGAATCGCCAGCCGGTCGTGCTGGCGGATGTCGCGCAGCAGGGCGTACAGGCCGTGCTCGGGGCCGGAACCGCTCACCCAGTCGCCCGCATCCTTGCTGTGGACAGACGAAAATTTCATGTCCTGCCATGGCAGGCACAGGCGGGCACAGGCCAGCTGCAGCGTCGAGACGTTGGGAAGAATCTCCAGCGCCTCGATGCACAGGCGCGACGCCAGATAGGCGGCTATGCCGTGGCACAGCGGGTCGCCCGTGGCCAGCACCACTGCGCGCAGGCCGTCAGCTTGCGCGCTGCGAATCCATTCGGCCACCTGCGACAGGGCCCCCGTCAGGTCGCGCTGCTCGGCGCCGGGTGCGATGTGCGCGGCCAGCAGCTGCAGCGTGCGCGCCCCGCCAATCACCACTTGCGCCTGCTGTAAATGCGCCAGCGCGGTGTGGCCCAGGCTGACCGCGCCGTCGTCAAGCACGCCAATCACGCGGCATTTTTCAATCGAATTCATCAGGAATCAGCTCCGGTTTGTCGCTTCAGGGGAAGAGAATTCATCTGGCAGGGGCGCAAGCTCTTGCAGATTCGCCTCGAAAGGGACGTGGATTGCAGCATCAGGAGGCCTCCGCTATCTTGCGACCGTCAAAGTCGCAGACCAGCACTTTCAGTTCAAATTGATTGGGGTAACGCTCGCGCAGCGTTTGAATCACGCGCCGGGCCAGCGCGGTGTGAAACGCCGCGCCCAGGCCCAGTTCATCCATACGCTCGCCGGCATAGCGGGCGGTTTTGGCGTGGCGGATGGCCTCGCACACGTCGGGGGCGGCGCCCAGTTCGGCGGCCAGATCGGCCAGCAATCCGGTGTTCACATCGGCGCGGCCAGCGTGGGTGATGGTCTCGCCCTGCGCGATTTTGGTCAGCTTGCCCACCATGCCGCCAATCACCACCTGCTTCAAGCCGGCCTTGATGGCCGCGCTCATGGCGTAGCGCAAAAAGTCGCCCATCTGCACAAAAGCAGCTTCGGGCAGCTGCGGCAACTCGTCCATGACGAACTTTTCCGTGCGCCCGCCTGTCGTCAGCACGACGATGCCGTGCGGCAGCGTGCCCGCCACCTGCACGCCCTGCACCACGCTGGCGCGGTAGGCGGCAGTTGAATAAGGCTTGACGATGCCGGTGGTGCCCAGAATGGAAATGCCGCCCAGGATGCCGAGCCGGGCGTTGGTGGTTTTTTTCGCCATCAGCTCGCCCTGCGGCACGGAAATCGTCACGGCAAAACCGGCGTCATCGAGCAGCGGGGCGCCGGCAGCGCGCACATTGGCCTCGATGTTGCGCCGGGGCACGGGGTTGATGGCCGACAGCCCGACGGTCAGGCCCAGGCCGGGCATCGTCACGATGCCCACGCCCGCGCCGCCCGTGAGCTGCACCTGGCCGCGCTGATCCGGCAGCAGCGACACGTCGGCGGTGAGGCGGGCCTTGTCGGTGCAGTCGGGGTCGTCGCCCGCGTCCTTGATGACGACGGCGTGCGCCGTGCGGCCGTCGGTCGCGCCGTCCTGCACGGCGAACGTGACCACATCGCCATTGGGCAACAGGCATTCGACGCTGTCAGGCACCCGGCCCGTGACCAAGCCGATGACCGCTGCCCGCGCCGCCGCCGCCGAACACGCGCCGGTGGTGAAACCGGTGCGGGTGCCGCGTGCTGCGCTGGCGTCCATCATGCGCCGGCCTTTGGGGCCAGTGTCGCGCCAAGAGCTTGACGCCGGTTTTCTGCAGAGGCAGGGATACCGACACTTTGCGCTTGATGCAACACCAGGTTTTGCGATTGCTGCGCCAGTTCCTGCGCCTCGGCCAGCCCGAGCAGCGCGTGAATGGCGGCCACGACCAGCGTGGAGCCGCCCTTGCGCCCGCGAATCACGACCCACGGCACAGCGGTTTCCAGCGCCATCAAGTCCTTGGACTCGGCCGCCGAGACAAAACCGACCGGCATGCCGACGACCAGCGCCGGACGCGCATTTTCTTCGTGAATCAGCCGCACGATTTCAATCAAGGCGGTCGGCGCGTTGCCGATGCCGACGATGGCGCCGTCAATCAGGCCCAGCCGGTGCGCCTTGCGCATGGCCTGCACGGCGCGGGTCGTGCCCTCGGTCTTGGCCAGTTCGATCACATCGGTGTCGCTGATGAACTGGTGCGTACTCATGCCAAAGTGCGTCAGGCGCGGCGCCGACAGGCCCACGCAGATCATTTCGACATCGGCCACGACGCGGCTGGCGCGCGACAGGATGGCCTTGACGCCATCGGCCACCGCGTCGGGGTGAAAGTCGGTCAGGCCGTTGAAATCGAAATCGGCATTCGCGTGGATCATGCGGCGCACGATAGGCCACTGCTCGGGCGTGTAGGCGTGGGCGGTCACTTCGCGGTCGATTACGGCAAACGAGTCGTGCTCGATGGCGCGCCCGGCGGCGGTCAACTGCTCGGTGACGACATTGGCGGCAGAAACGGTCATGACGGGACTCCGGTGTGGGGATGGGCGTGCGCGTGCTCATGCGCATTGCCGTTGCCGTGGTCGTCATGCGGATGGGTATGGCCGTGCGCGTGCGCCTGACTCTGGTCGTGCGAATAACCATTCCCATGATCGGCGTGCGGATGATCGTGTTCGTGTGAATGGCCGTGCCCGTGGTCGGCATGTGGGTGATCGTGACTGTGTTCGTGCCCAGTGTGCGGATGCGGATGCGGATGCGGATGCGGATGCGGATGCGGATGGCCATGATCGTGGCCGTGCGTCTGCGCATGCACGTCGGCGTGGTCATGGCTGTGCGGCACGGCGTCATCGTGGTGGTGGCCACCCTGGCCGTGTTCCACCGCAAAGTCACGCAACTTGCAGCCGTCGCAGGCCAGCAGGGCGCTAGGGGCGCCGCGTTTCACGTCGCCCACGCGCTGCTCCAGCACCTCGAAAATCTCGCGCTCGAAGCCGAAATAGGCGGTCGAGGTGAAACGTATCGTCGGGTACTGGGCCTTGAGGTTATCCACCTGACGCGCGATGCGCGCCACCAGCGTGCCGTTGAACAGGTAGTAAGGCAGCACCACGACCTGCGTCATGCCCAGCAGGCTCTGGCGCTGCACGGCTTTTTCCAGGCGCGGCCAAGTGATGCCGGTAAAAGCCACATCGACCAGCTCGTGGTCGGTCTCTTCCATCAGCCAGCGCGCCATCTTGGCCATCTCGCCATTGGCGTGGCGGTCCGACGAGCCGCGCCCGAGCAGCACCACGCCGGTGGTCTGGGGGTCGGGCATGTCCAGCGCCTGCATGGCCAACTTGAGGCGGCGCTTGACGACACTGAGCAGCTGGTCGCAGGCGCTGAGCTGCGGCGTGTAGAGGAATTGCACCAGCGGAAACTTCAGCCGGGCCGCGTCGATGGCCTGCGGAATGTCCATCTTGACGTGGCCGGCGGCGTTCAAAATCAAGGGCACGACGATGACGCGGGGCGACCTGGCGGCGGCGCGGCGCAGGCCCTCGCTCATCGTGATCTCGGAAAACTCGATGAAGCAGACTTCAATCGACCAGCCGGGCTGGCGTTGACGCCACTGCTCGGCAAAGGCCAGAATTTCGTCGTTGCCAGAGGCTTCACGCGATCCGTGGCCAACCAGCAAAATGGTTTCAAGCGTCATGGTTTTTCCTGGATAAGTTCGGTGGCAGGGACGCTGGCGCGCCGGAAGCGGTGCGTGAAGCTGGCGTCGTAGAGTTTGGATTTGGCCAGCGTCGTCCACTGGCGCGCGCCCAGCGCCGGGCTGGCGATGATCATGGATTGGCTCACCAGCTTGGCCTCGCGGCACAGCGCCTGGATGGTGCTGACGGTGCCGCGCACGATCTTTTCCTCGCCCGGCCAGCTCGCCTTGTGGACGACCACGACCGGCGCATCGGGCGACCAGCCGGCCTCGCTCAGCGCGGCGGTGACCTTGCCCATCAGCGTGATGCTCAAAAAGATGCACAGCGTGCTGTGGTGCGCCGCCAGCGCTGCCAGCGACTCGCCCTCGGGCATGGGCGTGCGCCCTTCCGTGCGGGTGAAAATCACGGTCTGCGTGACCTCGGGCAGCGTCAGGCTCTCGACCGCCGCCGCCGCCGAGGCCATGGCCGAGGACACGCCGGGCACCACGGCCACCGGCACGCCGGCGGCGTCCAGCGGCTGCACCAGCTCGATCAGCGCGCCATACAAAGCGGGGTCGCCGGTCTGCAGGCGCACCACGGTCTGGCACCGCCCGGCCTGCGCGATCAGCCAGGCCGACATCTCTTCGAGCGTCATGTCCTTGCTGTCGGCCACCAGGCAGCCGGCGGGCGCCCAGCGGGTCGCCGCTTCGTTGACCAGCGAGCCGGCGAACAGGATGGCGCCGGCGCGCTCGATCAGGGCGCGGCCCTTGACGGTGATCAGTTCCGGGTCGCCGGGACCGGCGCCGACAAACCAGACGGTGCCCGTCGTCATCAGACGCTGCCGGTGCTCAAAGCAGGGCGCGGGGCAAAGCACAGCGCGCCGATGCGGCTCTGGCCCGCGCGCTGGATCAGCCACAGCACCGCCAGCGTTGCCAAGGGCTCGACCAGCACCACCGGCAGGTAAGACGAGGCAAACACCGCCCAGCCGGCCAGGGGCGTGGCGACCTCAGCCTGCAGCAGCCAGAAGCCCACCATGGCCACGACGCCGGCGTAATACGCGCTGTCGAGCTTGAGCACGGTGGCCATCGTCACTTCCTTGAGCTTTTGGCCCAGGGTGTGATGCACGGCAATCAGCGGCACGGCCAGCGACAGGGTGTTGACCGCCAGATGCATCAGATCCTGCGGCTCGAACAGCAGACCCTGCAGCAGCAGGCCCAGACCAAAGCCGAACAGCGTCGGAATGAAGCCGAAGGCCAGGTAAATCGGCATGGCGCCCAGCAAGTGCAGCTCCGAGGGGCCGGCCTGCAGGTGAAAACTCTGCATGAACAGCGAGAAAAAGACGGCGGCCAGCACGGTGCGCAACCACAGTGTGGGGGTTTTCAGCAGGGTTGGCGCGTAGGCACCGAGTACACCAACGGCGGCGACGGCTGCAAAAACCAGTTTGGATTGGGCCAGCAGGCCGGGTTCGATATGCATAAATATTCCTTTGGGTTCGATCAATCAAGCGGAAAACGGGGTGATTCAGAGTTGGATTCAGGGCGTTGTCAACAGGTGTCCACCTCCTTGCGGGTGCGCAGCGTAGTCACCCCTGCACAGCCAGGGCGTGGAGACGCTGGTGTTGATGAACCGCGTCGTCCCGCGCGCAGCGAGTGAACGCAAGATGCTTGGCAAGGGCAGGCGGGCGGGTGTTGCTGCCCGGCGTCCGGGATGGACAGCGGGCGCACCCGTTCCGGCCAATCGACCTGGTGCGCCAGGTTGAGCCTGGGTGATGGCTTGGCCATAAACAGCCGCTACGCCAGGATGGAGCGCGCCCAGGCTGGCAGTACCTGCGGCTTGGGCAAGAGGCGTCGTAACGCGTTGAGTTTGGAAGGGTGAAACAGGGCTGGCGCCCAGGCAAACGGCAAAGCCAACAGGCGTGCACGAGAACTGCGATTTTTCATGAGACAGAGAACCGGCAAAAGCTCTCACCGTCGTCCCCGACAGTGCATGAGCGGTACGGCCGCACGCAGGCGTGCAGCCACCTTGTTGGCCGGTATCCGGGCTGGTGGAAGCAACCTCCATCGCCTTCCCAAGCGTTTGTCCAGAACGCTCAGTGGCCGTGATGGAAGCGGAATCGAGAAGATTCGTCCACTTACCGTTGCGGGGGCAGCGCAGGTTAGGTTGGCTGCTTGTCAGCGTCTCCCTCCTGCTTCCCGTTGAACTGCGACATGTGAACCACGCCGCGAGCACCAACGTGCGGATTCTACACACAGCCCAATCCGCGATCTCTGCAGCACTGCAGCACTGCAGCACTGCAGCACTGCAGCAGGATCTGACCTGATGAGTGCTGTAGCAGCCATGGCACTGCATGGCCCCTGTAGACTTGCAGCTTGCTGTGCCCGAAAGATGCCTGTGTCACTGGCTTTGTTTTTTCACTTTTCACACGATAGGCCAACGCCATGAAAATTTCCCGTTTTTCCCTGCTGGCCCTGGCGCTGGCCGGTCTCACCTCGGCCCACGCGGGCAAGACGCTGGACACCATCAAGCAGCGCGACCAGATATCCGTGGGCATCAGCACCGGCGTGCCCGGCTTCTCGGCGGCGGACAGCCAGGGGCAGTGGCGCGGGCTGGATGTGGACGTGGGCAAGGCCGTTGCCGCTGCCCTGCTGGGCGATGCGAACAAGGTCAAATGGGTGCCGCTGGCCTCGCAGCAACGCTTTACCGCGCTGCAGTCGGGCGAGGTCGATGTGCTCTCGCGCAACACCTCGGTCACACTCACGCGCGATGCCTCCATGGGCCTGGCCTCGACCGCCGTCGTGTTCTACGACGGCCAGGGCTTCATGGTGCCGACCAAGATGAAGATCAAGAGCGCGAAGCAGCTCAAGGGTGCGACGGTGTGCGTGCAGTCGGGCACCACGTCCGAAAAGAACCTCACCGATTTCTCGCGCGCCTACAAACTCAATTTGAAACCGGTGGTGTTCGACAAGTTCGACGCGGCCAATGCGGCCTACTTTGCCGGGCGCTGCCAGGCCTACACCACCGACACCTCGGGCCTGGCCTCGGTGCGCGCCAAGGAGGCGAAAAATGCTACCGAACACGTGATCCTGCCCGAGCTGATTTCGAAGGAGCCGCTGGGTCCGCTGGTGCGCCGCGGCGACGACGAGTGGCAGGCCATCGTGCGCTGGGTCATCTACGGCCTGATCGAGGCCGAAGAAAACGGCATCACGCAAGCCAATGTGGACAAGCTCAAGGCCGAGAGCACCGATCCGGTGGTCTCGCGCCTGCTGGGCAAAGGCGAGGACATGGGCAAGCTGCTCGGGCTGGACCGCGACTGGCTGGTGCGCGCCGTCAAGGCCGTGGGCAATTACGGCGAAATCTACGAGCGCAATGTCGGTGAAAAGACGCCCGTCGGCCTGCCGCGCGGCAAAAACAAACTCTGGAGCGAGGGCGGCCTGCTCTACGCCTTGCCGGTTCGGTGAATGGTCCGGTGAATGGTTCGGCGAGCGCTTCGGTGAGCGGTGCGGTGAGCGCTTCGGTTAGCACTTCCCCGACGATAGCGCCCCGGCTGGCGCCGCCGAGGCCACGGCTGCTGTGGTCCTGGCGCCATCCGGCCACGCGCGCGCTGGTGTGGCAGGTGCTGGCGGTGCTCGCCCTCGTGGCCGGAATTGGCTGGCTGGTCCACAACACGCAGGCCAACATGGCCGCGCGCGGCATCCAGAGCGGCTGGGATTTTTTGACCCAGACCGCCGGTTTTGACATTGGCGAGCAGCCGGTGGCGTTCGAATCGACCGATCCGTACTGGCGCGCTTTTTGGGTTGGCCTGCTCAACACGCTGCGCGTGGCCGTGGCGGGAATTGTGCTGTGTACGCTGCTGGGCGCGCTGGTGGGCGTAGGGCGGTTTTCGCGCAACCTGCCGGTGCGCGCGCTGTGCCGGGCTTACGTGGAATTGTTTCGCAACGTGCCGCTGTTGGTACAGATGCTCGTGTGGTATTTGCTGCTGGTGGAATACCTCCCCGACCCGACCGAGGCCTGGCGCTGGGGCGAAACGGTGTTCCTGAGCAAGGCCGGCCTGGTGCTGCCCTTTCCGGTGCAGGGCGCGGATGGCTGGCACTGGAGCGTGCCGGCGCTGGACGGTTTTTCCTTTGAAGGCGGCGCGGCACTTTCGCCCGAATTCCTGGCGGTGCTGACCGGCCTGACGTTTTATACCGCCGCCTTTGTCGCGGAGGTAGTGCGCGCCGGCATTGCATCCGTCCCGCACGGCCAGATCGAGGCGGCGCAGAGCATCGGCCTGAGCCGGCGCCAGACGCTGCGCCTGGTCACGCTGCCGCAGGCGCTGCGCGTGATGGTGCCGCCGCTGACCAACCAATATCTCAATCTCACCAAGAATTCCTCCCTGGCGGTGGCCGTGGGCTATCCGGACCTGGTGTCGATTGCCAACACCAGCCTGAACCAGACCGGACGCGCCCTGGAATGCATCGCCATCGTCATGGCGGTGTACCTGTGCCTGTCGCTGGGCACGGCGCTGCTGATGGGCTTGTTGAATCGCCGCGCGGCGCTGCGGGAGCGCTGAGCCCATGGTGCGCTTTGAACCCATTCCCGCCCGTCCGGCGCCGCCGCGCTCTGGCGGCGCCCTGGCCTGGGCGCGGCGCGAGCTGTTTGGCGGCTGGGTCAGCACGCTGACCACTTTGGCGGTGCTGGCCTGGGCGCTGTGGGCGCTGCCGCCGCTGGCTGACTGGGCGCTGTGGCAGGCGGTCTGGCGACCCGACGCCGACGCCTGCCAGGCCGCACGCGGCGCAGGGGCCTGCTGGGGCGTGATTGCCGAAAAACACCGTTTTATTCTGCTCGGGCGCTACCCGCTGGAAGAACAATGGCGCCCGGTGCTGGCGACAGCGCTGCTGCTGGCGCTGGTCATCGCCAGCGGCCTGCGGCGCTGCTGGACGCGCTGGTTGCTGCTGGCCTGGCTCGTCGTGTGGATGGCGTTTTTTGCGCTGATGGGCGGCGGCCTGGCTGGGTTGCCACCGGTGCCCACGGAGCGCTGGGGCGGCCTGCCGCTGACGCTGATGCTCACCACTTTATCCATCGTGCTGGCGTGCCCGCTGGCGGTGCTGCTGGCGCTGGGCCGGCGCTCGCGCATGCCGGCGATTCGAACGTTGTGCGCGCTGTATGTGGAGCTGGTGCGCGGCGTGCCCCTGATTTCCGTGTTATTTATGGCGAGCTTTCTGTTTCCGCTGTTTTTGCCGGTGGGCGCCACGCCCGATGTGCTGCTGCGCGTGCTGCTGGGCATTGCGTTGTTTGCGGCGGCCTACCTGGCCGAGACCGTGCGCGCCGGCCTGCAGGCCGTGCCGCAGGGGCAGTTTGAGGCCGCGCAGAGCATCGGCCTGGGCTGGTGGCAGACCCAGCGCCTGGTGGTGCTGCCGCAGGCGCTGGGCGCGGTGGTGCCAGGCCTCATGAACAGCTTCATTTCGATTTTCAAGGACAGCTCGCTCATCACCATCGTCAGCCTGTACGAACTGACCGGCTCGCTCGGCCTGGCGCTCAGCGGCGATCCGGTTTGGCGCCCTTTCATGGTGGAGGGCTATCTTTTCATCACCGCAATTTACTTTGGAGTGTGCGCGGCCATGTCGCGCTACAGCCTGTGGGTGGAGCGCCAGCACGCCCGCAGCCAGGCCCGCTGAAATGAATGACGGCTCGCGCAAAACTGCTCCTTTCGTCATTCCCGCAAAGGCGGCAATGACGGCTGCATCAGTCCTATGAATGTGACCCTCCGCTCAATGAATATGCCCCCCACCATGCCGCCACCGCCACCGCCACCGCCACCGCCACCGCCACCGTCATCGTCACCGTCACCGTCAGCAGACGCCATCGTCCGCTTTGAAAAACTGAACAAATGGTTCGGCCGGGATTTTCATGTGCTGCGCGACATTGAGCTGGACATCCGGCGCGGTGAACGGGTGGTCATTTGCGGCCCGTCGGGCTCGGGCAAATCCACCCTGATCCGCTGCATCAACGCCCTCGAACCCTTCCAGGAAGGCCGCTTGTCCGTCGGCGGCGTAGCCCTGGGTGTCGAAAGCCGCGAGGACGAGCGCGCCGTGCAGCAGGTACGCCGCAGCGTGGGCATGGTGTTCCAGCAGTTCAACCTGTTTCCGCACCTGAGCGTGCTCGACAACCTGACGCTGGCGCCGCGCCATGTCGGCAAAATGCCGCGCCGCGAGGCCGAGGCCCAGGCGCTGGCCCAGCTGGAGCGTGTCCACATCGCCGAGCAGGCTTATAAATTTCCTTTGCAACTCTCGGGCGGCCAGCAGCAGCGCGTGGCGATTGCGCGCGCGTTGTGCCTAGCGCCGCAAATCCTGCTGTTCGATGAGCCGACTTCCGCGCTTGACCCTGAGATGGTGCACGAAGTGCTGGACGTGATGCGCGAGCTGGCGGCCCAGGGCATCACCATGGTGTGCGTGACGCACGAGATGGATTTTGCGCGCCAGGTGGCCGACCGCGTGGTGTTCATGGACCAGGGACAGGTGATCGAGCAGGCCGCGCCCGAAGCGTTCTTCTCGCACCCGGCCAGCGAGCGGGCCCAACAATTTCTGGACAAGCTGCTGGGCCACAGGCGCACTGCGCCCTAGTGTCATGTCAAGCGCCTGAAGCCGGTTCTCTCCAGAGTCAGGCCTACCGACACTTTGCACCTGATGCAACACTAGCGGCAGTTGGTTAAAGCCGACAGTAGCGCCTGATCGCGTTCCCGTGGCCGGCGTTCAAGGCGCCGGACAGCGCGGCGAGTTCGACGGACGCAGCCGTGGCACGCCTGACTTGATGAGGAATGACGAAAGTGGCAATTTTGCGTAAGCCGCATTGATTTTGAACACCGGCCAAACACGCCAGCGAGTGAAAGTCGTGCCCGCAACCGGTATGCTGTGGCGTTATGTACTCGCACCATTTCGGCTTGAGCCAGGATCCGTTTTCCATCGCGCCTGACCCGCGCTACCTCTTCATGAGCGAGCGCCATCGGGAGGCGCTGGCGCATCTGCTCTACGGCGTGGGCGGCCCGCACGGCACGGCCGGCGGCACAGGCGGGGGCTTTGTCCTGCTCACCGGCGACATCGGCACCGGCAAGACCACCATCTGCCGCTGCTTTCTGGAGCAGATTCCCGCCGGCTGCCATGTCGCCTACATCTTCAACCCCAAGCTCACCGTCACCGAACTGCTGCAGTCGATCTGCGAGGAGTTCGGCATCGCGGCGGCGGCGCCCAGCGTGATGCTGCCCACCATCAAGAACTACAACGACGCGCTGAATATCTTTTTGCTCCAGAGCCACGCCGCCGGGCAAAGCAGCGTCCTCATCATTGACGAGGCACAGAACCTCAGCGCCGATGTGCTGGAGCAGCTGCGCCTGCTGACCAACCTGGAAACCAATGAACGCAAGCTGCTGCAGATCGTGCTGATCGGCCAGCCCGAGCTGCGTGCCATGCTGGCCCGCCCGGAGCTGGAGCAACTGGCCCAGCGCGTGATCGCGCGCTTTCACCTCGACGCGCTGACGCAGGCCGAGAGCGCGCAGTACATCGCGCACCGCCTGGCGGTGGCCGGCCACATCGGCCCGCTGCCGTTTGACCGCCGCGCGCTGCAGCGCATCCACCGCCGCACACGCGGGGTGCCGCGCCTGATCAACCTGCTGTGCGGGCGGGCGCTGCTGGGAGCCTGGGCGCATGGCCTGCACCGCGTGAATCGGGCCGTGGTGGACAAGGCGGCGGCCGAGGTGTTCGGCACTCAAGCCGAGCCGGCGCCAGGCGCCCGACCACGGCATGGCGTTTATGCGCTGGGCGGTCTGGCCTTGCTTGGCGGGTCTGCACTGGCCGGTTGGCTGATGTTGAACACCCCGCACCAGGCGGCCGCGCTGGCCCCAGCCACGGCGACGACTTCGCCAGCGACGCAGGCGAGGGCTTCGACGCCTGTTCGGACGGAGGCGCTGGCCCTAAACGCTGGCCAGGAAATGGCGGTCACGCTGCCACACAAGGCAGCCGCATCGTCCTCAGCCACACCCACAGCATTGGCAACACCATTGACAACAACATCGGCAGCGGCCTCGCCAGCCCCCCAGGCCGGCGCTTCGTCGCCTGTTCGGACCGAGGCGCCGGCCCTGAACCCTGTCGAAGAGATCGAGCCCCTGCTGGCGCAACTGCCAGGCGATATCAACACGGCCTGGCGCGAGCTGGCGCCCACCTGGAAGCTGTCCGCCAGCGGCGCCGACCCCTGCCAGGCCGCCAGCACGCAGCAACTGCAGTGTTACCGCACCAACAAGCTCACCGTTCCGCTGCTGCGCCAGCTCGGCCGCCCCGGCATCCTGACATTGCAGGCCGACGGTCAAGCGCCGGTGTACGCCTTGCTGGTGGGGTTGAGCGAGCAGACCGCCACGCTGCAAGTGGGCGCCAGCCGGCATAGTGTCAGGCTGGTCTCGCTGGGCCGGCTGTGGCGCGGCGAGTTTGCGACCTACTGGCGCCCGCCGCCGGGTTACACCGCCGGCCTGCGCAATGGCAGCACCGGCCCGGCCATCGACTGGCTCGCCAGTCAACTGGCGCTGATCGACGCCACCCCTGCACCGCCCGCTTCTGCTGTCCCGCCCATTCTGGACGCGGGCCTGAAAGCGCGTGTGCGGGCCTTTCAGCACGCCCAGGGTTTCAAGCCTGACGGGAAACCCGGCCCGATCACCCTCATGCAGATCAGCAGCGCCACGGATATGAATGAGCCGCGCCTGCAAGTCAACCCGCGATAAGCCCATGTCCTACATCCTCGATGCCCTCAAGAGGGCCGACGCCCAACGCGAGCGCGGCGCCGTCCCCGGCCTGCACACGCGCCAGGTGACGCCAGCGCCCTTCCAAGCCACCCACCGCGTGCCCTATCGCTTCTGGCCGGTCCTCGCAACAATCCTGGCGCTGGGCGCCATGGCCGCAGGCCTGTGGATCTGGCAAACCCCGCCTGCCAGCGCCGTGCGCCTGGCTGCGGTGGAGCCTGACATCCCAAGACCGCCGGTGCCCATGCCACTGCCCCAGCCAATACCGGCGCCTGCGCCAGCGACACCAGCGCCACCAGTACCACCAGCGCCACTGGCAGCATTGCCGCCGATACCGCTGCCTGCGGTTGTAGCGCCCGGCCCAGCCGCCTCTTTGCAGCCCATGCCCGCTGCCGCGCCTAAACCCGTGTCAAAGCCTGTGTCAAAACCGGTGGCCAAGCCCGCGCTTGCAACGCCCGCCGCTGCAATGCAAACGCCGCCCAAGCCCCGGCCTGATCCCGCTGGCAAGGCAAGCGGGCAAGGCGCGCCGGCGGCTCCGGCAACGCTACTGTCCTTACCCCCCGCCAAGGCATCGGCGCCCCCCCAGGCGGGACCGGCCGCCGTTCCACTGCTGAGCGAACTGTCCGAAAGCCTTCGCCGTCAGATTCCCGCGCTGACCATCACCGGCTCCGTTTATTCGAAAAACCCAGCCCAGCGCCTGCTGCTGGTGAACAACCAGGTTCTGAGCCAGGGCGCCCTGGCAGCGCCCGAGGTGAACCTGGAGGAAATCCGCGCAAAGAGTTCGGTATTCAGTTTTCGGGGGACACGGTTTCAACTGGCGCATTAAAGCGACGCCGCTGTGACTCACGGGCCTGCCAACACAACCCAGGCCCATCGGCGATGATGGGTAAACGTGATGGCGCGGCCTGAGGAAACACAACACTGGCCTTCTGCAGCGCAGCGGCCTCTTATCAAACTGATCGCCCCCACAGCAAGGACGCAAAAAAGCCCGCGCGGCGGCGGGCTTTTTTGGAGCGGTCCGGACTGGACCCGGGCAGATTACTTCTTGGTAGCGGCGGTCACAGCGGCAGAACCCTTTTTCACGGCCGTTTCGACAGCGGTTTCCACGCTGGAGGCGGCTGTCTTCAGGCTCTTGCCCACAGAGGCAAACGCTTCGGGTGCTGGATGGGCTTTTTCGAAAGCATCGACGCTGGTGTGGAACTGGGCAACACCCAGTGCAGTCACTTCCTGAAGATTCTTGGTGGCGATGGCCACGCTCTTTTCGGCCGAGGCTTTCATGGCTTCAAAAGCGGCTTGCGGCTCTTTGATGCTCTTGAAGGACTCGACGGTTTCAGCCACAGCGGCTTGCACCACTTGCGCTTGCTTTTGCGCCAGATCGCCCCAGGCCTTGAGGTTGTCCAGCATGGGCTTGAACGCTTCCTGCGCAGCAGCAGGGTTGAACTTCTCGGCGTTTTCCTTGAAGGATTTGGTGGCGGCTTCGAAAGAGTTGTTCTTGAACATGTGATGGTCCTTTTAAAAAATGTTGCAGTGCAGCAATTATGCAGGATAAAAGCCGGGAGCGGTAGTTTTTTCAGTTGAAAAAACTTTTTAGGGATTTACGCCTAAGCTGCGCGCAGGTATCAGCGTCGCCATACGCACAGGCGTGACGAGACAGTGCGGCACTGAAGCTGGCGTTGGAAGCAGATATTACCGGGATGTCTGACCGATGCGCACGCTTCAGGGATCAGGCATGCAGACGCGCGGCCATGCCCGCAGACAGCCACAGGCGCTGGTCAGGCTCGACGATCAGGGCGTCCACGCCGCGCAAGGGCGCCAGCAGCGCGCGCCCCTTGGCTGCGCCGGCCACCATGATGGCGGCGCCCAGGCCGTTGATGTCTTCCAGATTGCGCGAGACCAGGGTTACGCCATGCGGGCCCTGGGCCGGGTAGCCTGTTTGAGGGTCGAGAACATGGTGGTAACGCCGGCCACGGCGCACAAACCCGCGCTCATAGTCGCCTGAAGCGGCGACAAAACCTTCGTTGAGCGCCAGCACACCCAGGATGCGCTCGGGCGCGCGCGCATCGCGCACGCCGACACGCCAGGGGCGCCCCTGCAGCGCTCCGCTGACCAGCACATCGCCGCCCCCGTTGACCATGGCGTTGTCGATGCCGTGGCGCTTGAGTTCGTTCATGCCGGCCTGCAGGATCGGCAGCTTGGCAATGCCGCCCAAATCAAGCCGCATGCCCCGGCGCCGCAGGAAGGCACTGGCCGATTTTTCGTCAAGCACCACATCGCGGTAGTTCACCAACGGCAATTCGCGCGCGATTTGCGCCGCGTCGGCCACGGCGGCCTGCGACGGATCAAAATTCCAGCCGTGAAAAGCTCCCACCGTGATGTCAAAAGCGCCCTGGCTGCGCTCGGCCATCTGCCGGGCGACTTTCAATATCTGCATCATCTCGGGCGCGACCGGGACCGGCTGCAGCCCGCTTGCCAAGTGCAGGGCGCTGACGGCGCTGCCCAGGCGGTAGCGGCTCATCATGTCGCTGAGCCGCGTCATCTCGGCAAAAGCGGCCATCATGGCCGATTCAGCGTCATCGCCGCGGCCGCCCTGCACGGTGATGTCCACCCGCGTTCCCATCAGCTGGCGCGATGCCTGCCGCACTTGCGGGTCGGCCAGGGCCGGCTGAATAAACAGGCTGGTGGCCAGCAGCGGCACGGCGGCGAGCAGGCGCCGGCGCCCTGGGTTGGTGCAAGGCAGGGGCATCATGGCAGGGTCCGTCTTAAATGGAGCGGGCGACCATGTAGTCCACCGCCGCCTTGACCTCGTCGTCCTTCAGCGTGGTGCTGCCCCCGCGCGCCGGCATCATGCCCTTGGCGCCGGTGAAGCCTTCCAGCGCATGCTTGTACAGCGTGTCGTTGCCCTGGGCAATGCGCGGTCCCCAGTCGGCCTTGTCGCCCGGCTTGGGCGCACCGGCCACGCCGGCGGCATGGCACATGGCGCAGGTGTTGTTATAGGTCTTTTTCCCCAGTTCGTTTTCGGCCACCGGCGTGGCGACTGGCGCGGCAGGCTCTGCAGCGGGCGCAGGCGTTGTAACGGGTGCAGGAGCAGGAGCCTGCGCCGCCGGGCTGGTCGGGGTTTTATCGCCGCAGGCGCTCAGGAACAAGGCGAGCGCGGCGATGGCCAGCGCGTTGAGGGATTTTTTCATGAAAGGACTCCGTTGGAAAAGTGACAAATCGCTACTGCCTGGCACAATGCGGCCAGGCTGGGTAACTCGAAGTAAAACATAGAATTAAAATGAATCTTTGACATAGGTCAAAGTCATTTCAAGCTCTTGCATCAAAGATGTAGGATGTTACCTTGCAAGCTACCCTTTACAGGGTAACCCAAGCGCCCTGTCCGTTTAATTAGGATTTCCCATCATGAGTCAGAAACCAAGCGTCCCGTCCAGCCAGCCCAGCCTTCTGGGGCGCCGCAAGTTCATCAACACGGCTGCGCTGGCAGGCCTGACCGCCGGCGTGGCCGCCTGCACCGACAACTCCAAGCCAGCGGTAGCGGCAACACCAGCCGCAGCGGAGGCTTCGCCTGCGGCGCATGCCGGCAGCAATGCAACGCATCTCAAACCGGGCGAACTCGATACCTATTACGGCCTGTGGAGCGGCGGCCATACCGGCGACATGCGCGTGCTGGGCCTGCCCTCGGGGCGCGAAATCCACCGCATCCCCTGCTTTGTGCCCGATGCGCTGGTCGGCTGGGGCATCACCAACGAGTCCAAGAAGATCATGGGCACCAAGGCCGACGGCAGCCTGAAGTACACGGTGGCCGACAGCCATCACACCCATGCCTCCTACAAGGACGGCAACTACGACGGGCGCTACGCCTGGATCAACGACAAGATCAATTCGCGCATCGCCCGCATCCGCCTGGACTATTTCATCTGCGACAAGATCACCGAGCTGCCCAATGTGCAGGGCTTTCACGGCATTTTTCCGGACAAGCGCGATCCGGTCGATGCGGCCATCAACTACACCACGCGCGTGTTCTGCGGCGGCGAATTTGCCACGCCCCTGCCCAACAACGGCGCTGACCTGGACAAGCCCGAAACCTACCGCTCGCTGTTCAGCTGCGTCGATGCCGAGACGATGGCAGTGCGCTGGCAGGTGCTGATCGACGGCAACTGCGACCTGACCGCCACGTCCTACGACGGCAAGCTGGCCGCGACGAACCAGTACAACACCGAGATGGGCGCCAAGTACGAGGACATGATGTCCGCCGAGCGCGACGCCTGCCTGTTCTTCAACGTGGCGCGTATCGAAGCAGCCGTGAAGGCGGGCAAATTTAAAACCTACGGCGACTCCAAGGTGCCGGTGGTCGATGGCACGCTTGGCTCCAACAAGGACGCCAAGACCGCCCTGACTGCCTATGTCAGCGTGCCCAAGAACCCGCACGGCGTCAACGCCAGCCCGGACCAGAAATATTTCATTTGCGCCGGCAAGCTCTCGCCCACCGTCACCGTGATCGAGCTGGCCAAGGTGCTCGACTGGTTCGACGGCAAGCTCGACAAGCTCGACGCGGCCATCGTCGCCGAAGTCGAAGTCGGCCTGGGCCCGCTGCACACCGCCTTTGACGGCCGGGGCAATGCCTACACCACGCTGTTCCTCGACAGCCAGATGGTCAAGTGGAATGTTGACGCCGCCATCAAGTTCCACGCCGGCGACAAGGCCGCCAAGTACGTGGTGGACCGCCTCGATGTGCAGTACCAGCCGGGCCATGTGAATGCCTCGCAGTCCGAAACCGTGGCCGCTGACGGCAAGTACATGGCCGTGGGCTGCAAGTTCTCCAAGGACCGCTTCCTGCCGGTCGGCCCGCTGCATCCGGAAAACGAGCAACTGATCGACATTTCGGGCGACAAGATGGTACTGCTGGCCGATCACCCGGTGCGCGGCGAGCCGCATGACTTCATCATCTTCAAGCGCGATCTGGTGCGCCCCAAGCAGATCTACTCGCATGACGATTTCCCGCTGGCCATCAAGGACCCCAAGGACAGCGGCGTGGTGCGCGAGGGCAGGAAAGTCACGGTGCGCATCACCTCGCAGGCGCCAGCCTTCAGCCTGCGCGAGTTCCGCATCAAAAAGGGCGACGAGGTCACGCTGATCCTGACGAACCTGGACAAGGTGGAAGACCTGACGCACGGGTTTGCGATTCCGAAGTACAACGTCAACTTCATCGTCAATCCGCAGGAAACCGCCTCGGTCACCTTCATCGCCGACAAGCCCGGCGTGTACTGGTGCTACTGCACGCATTTCTGCCATGCGCTGCATCTGGAAATGCGCTCGCGCATGATTGTCGAAGCCTGAAACGGTTTCCCCTGAGTGACGCGGCGCCGGGCGCCGCCTCGCTTGTTCACAGGACAGCTTGATGTACTTGCCAGGCCAACGCCTTGCGACCCTGGTGGCCGCTTTCTTTCTGATCCTTAGCCTGCTCGGTCTGGTGGGACCGCAGGCGCACGCCGCCTCCGGGGCCTACGAGGCCGAGCTGCCCGCCGCTCTGGGCAGCGCCAAGGACATGTGCGCGCTCGTGCCGTGCGCCGAGGTGTTTCCCGGCGCTGGTTACTTTTCCGAACGCAAGGGCCAGCCGCCCTACGTCGAGGCCTACGACAACGCCGGTGCGCAAAAAAAGCTGCTCGGCTACGTCATGCTCTCGACCGACATCACCGACACCCCCGCCTACTCGGGCAAGCCGGTGGTCACGCTGATCGGCATGGACAGGGCTGGGCGCTTTGTCGGCGTCAAGGTGCTCAAGCATTCCGAGCCCATCTTGCTGCTGGGCATTCCCGAATCGACGCTGCTGCGCTTTAACGAGCAATACCTGGGCAAGTCGGTGGCCGACAAGATCGAAATCGGCCAGTCCCGCCCCGACGAGGGCGTGCTCGGACTGGATGCGATCTCGGGCGCCACCGTCACCGTGATTGCGCAAAACCAGGTCATGATGACCTCGGGCGCGGCCGTGGCCCGCCAGGTGGGCATCCTGGCGCCCACGGTGCGCGCGCCGGCCAAGTACCTCGCCAGTGGCCCGCGCCTGTCCTGGGACGAATTGGTCAGACAGGGCACTGTGCAGCGCCTGCTGGTGAAACCCGAACAGGTGGGCCTGGAGCGCGGACCCGAGCCTTTTATTGAACTGTGGTTTGGCGATCTGAACCATCCCGGCATCGGCAAAAGCGTGCTCGGCGAGAACAGCTGGCGCAACCTGCGCCTGCAGCTCAAGGAAGATGAACACGCGCTGTTCGTGATCCGCACGCGCGGGGCCGAATCGTTCAAGGGCTCGGGCTTTGTGCGCGGCGGCATCTATGACCGGGTGCAGGTGCGCCAGGGCGCCGATTCCTTCACCTTCCGCGATCTCGATGCGCTCAACCTCTACGGTATTGAGGCGGCCGGCGCGCCGGCGTTCAACGAGTCGGCGATGTTCATCATCCGCTCGAAATCGTTTTCAGCTGCTTACCCGTGGAAGCTGAGTTTCCTGGGCAACCGCGTGGACCGCGCCACCGGCGCGCGCGTCTTCACCAGTTTTGACGCGCCGTACTGGCTGCCGGCCGCGCTGCTCGAAGGCGGGCGCCCGACGATCGACGAGCCCGATGCGCCCTGGGTGCGCGTGTGGAAGTCGCGCGCCGTCGAGATCGCGCTGTTCGCGCTGCTGCTCATCGCCGTGACGGTGGTGTATGCCCTGCGCGACAAGCTCACCCGCCGCGCCACGCACAAGAACAAATGGCCGGTCAATGCGTTCAAATACAGCGCCTGGGCGCTGTCCATCGGCTTCGTCGGTTTTGGCGCGATGGCCCAGCCCTCCATCACCCAGGTGCTGACCTGGTTCCATGCGCTGCTGTTCCAGTGGACCTGGGCGCTTTTTCTATCCGACCCCTTCATTTTCCTGTTCTGGATTTTCATCATCGTGACCGTGTTCCTGTTCGGGCGCGGGCTGTTTTGCGGCTGGATGTGCCCGTTCGGCTCGCTGTCCGAAGCCATTTATAAAATCGCCCGGGCGCTTGGCCTCAAGCGCTGGCAGCGTGGCGTGCCGCAGGTCTGGCACGACCGGCTCAAGTGGATCAAGTACGGCGTCTTCTTCGGGCTGCTCGGCGTGTCGGTGTTCTCGATGGGCCTGGCCGAAAAACTCGCCGAAGTCGAGCCGTTCAAGACCACTTTCCTGGTGGGCATCACCAACCGCGCCTGGCCTTACGGGCTGTTCGTGTGCGTGCTGCTGGGCCTGTCGATCTTCATCGAGCGGCCGTTTTGCAAGTACCTGTGCCCGCTGGGCGCGGCGCTGGCCATGCCCAGCACCTTTCGCTGGTTCGGCCTGCCGCGCAAGATGGATTGCAACAGCTGCAAGGCCTGCGCCGTCGGCTGCGGCGCCCAGGCCATCGACGCGGCGGGCCGCATCGACCACCGCGAGTGCCTGCACTGCCTCGACTGCCTGGTGCTCTACACCGACGACAAGGGCTGCCCGCCGCTGGCCAAGGAGCGCAAGCGCCGCGAACGCGATGGCCTGGAGATCACGCTCATCGGGCGCGACGGCTATTTCATCCCAATCTACCCGGTCACCAGCACCAGCGCCGTGCCCATGAGCGCCAAAGTCGCCGCTGGCCCCGACCCGCGCCTGCCCACCGAGCCGGTGCTGCTGCCCGGCCGCCAGGACGCGCGCGGCCTGCGCTGGCTGGCGCTGGAGCTGCGCGACCACCTGTGGCCGTGGAGCAGCGAAGGCTGGGCCTCGCAGCGGGCGCTGCAGGTCACGGGCCTGTCGCTGGCGCTGGCCGCCAGCGTGGCCTGGGTGCTCGCGGCCATGGGCCATCTCTCGTCCGGCGCCATCATCGCCTGGTGGTTTGGCTGGAGCGTGTACGAGGTGCTGATCCGCCTGTCGGGCCGGCGCTATGTCAAGGACGGCCCGTGGTGGCAGGATCACTACCGGCGCGCCAGCGTGATGGACATGCTGAGCTATGTCGGCTTCAAGAACCTGCTGATCGGCGCGGCCCTGTTCCTGGCGCTCAAGGCGCTCGGGCTGCTGTCCGTATGATGCGGGTCTGATGAAAGTATTGCTGTCTGTTCTGGCGCTGCTGCTGAGCGCTTTTTCGTTTGCCGGCAGCGCCGTGGCCGCCACGCTGGCGGTGCGCCCCGGCGACGATCTGGCGGCAGCCATCCAGCGCGCCGCGCCCGGCGATGTGATCGAGGTGGCGCGGGGTTTTTACCGCGTCAACCTGCTGATCGACAAGCCGCTGACGCTGCGCGGCATCGACCGGCCCACGCTCAGCGGCGGGCAGACAGGCGACACCATCCGCATCACGTCGCCCGACGTGGTGATTGAAAGCCTGATCGTGCGCGACTCGGGCGACAGCCTCAAGGACCAGAACGCCGGCATCTACATTTATCCCGGCGCGCACCGCGCCGTGGTGCAGCGCTGCGACCTGACCTACAACCTGTTCGGCCTGTGGATCGAGAAAGCCAACGACGTGCGCATCGAGGGCAACACCATCACCGGCAAGCGCGACTACGGCTCCTCCCAGCGCGGCAACGGCGTGCAGCTGTACAACACCACGGGGGCGCGCATCCTGAACAACCACATCAGCTTTGTGCGCGATGCGCTGTATGTCGATGTGTCGCATCAGGCGATTTTCCGGGGCAACCGGCTGCACCACAGCCGCTACGGCACGCACTACATGAACTCCTACCACAACCTGTGGGAGGACAACGACACGTATTACAACCGCGGCGGCCTGGCGCTGATGGAAGTGCGCGACCAGGTGGTGCGCAATAACCGCGCCTGGGGCAACTCCGACCACGGCATCATGCTGCGCACCTTGCAGGACTCGGTGATCGAGAACAACGTGGTGGCCGGCAACAACCGGGGCTTCTTCATCTACGACGTGGAATACGCCACGCTGAAAAACAACCTGGTGGTGGACAACGTCGTGGGCGTACACCTGGCGGCGGGCTCCACGCGCAACGTGGTGGAAGGCAACGACTTCATCGCCAACCGCGAGCAGGTGCGCTACGTCGGCGCGCGCGACGAGCCCTGGGGCACGCAAAGCGGCAACCACTGGAGCAACTACCTCGGCTGGGACCGCGACGGCAACGGCACGGGCGATGTGCCCTACGAGGCCAACGACGTGGTCGATCGCCTGAGCTGGCAGCACCCGAGCATGAAGCTGCTGCTGGCCAGCCCGGCGGTGCAGGCGCTGCGCCTGGTGGGCCAGCAATTTCCCATCCTGCGCGTGCCCTCGGTGGTGGACCCCAAGCCGCGCATGGAGCCGGGCAACAAACATTGGAGCGTGTGGCGTGACAAGCATTTCCCCGGTCAATAAGGACGCAGCCAGTCAGGACGCAGCCGTTTCGCTGCGCGGCGTGACCAAGCATTACGGCGCGCTGCAGGCGGTCAGCGGTGTCGATCTGGATGTCCAGCGCGGCGAGATTTTCGGTCTCATCGGCCACAACGGCGCGGGCAAGAGCACGCTGTTCAAGATGATGCTCGGCTTGACGCCCGCCACGGCCGGGGAGCTGCTGATCGGCGGCGCGCAGGTGGCCGGGCGCGACTTTCGCGCCGCACGGCGCCACCTGGGCTACCTGCCCGAGAACATCGTGCTCTACGACAACCTGAGCGGGCTGGAGACGCTGCGCTTTTTTGCCCGGCTCAAGCAGGCGCCGCTGGCGCAGTGCGCGCCCATGCTGGAGCGCGTCGGCCTGGCCGGTGCCGGCGCGCGCCCGGTGCGCGACTATTCCAAGGGCATGCGCCAGCGCCTGGGCTTTGCGCAGGCGCTGCTGGGCTCGCCGCAGGTGCTGTTCCTGGACGAGCCGACCAACGGCCTGGACCCGCAGGCGATCCGCGATTTCTATGCCACGCTGCGCGGCCTGCAAAGCCAGGGCGTGACCGTCATCATCACCTCCCACATCCTGGCCGAACTGCAGGAGCGAGTCGGCCGCCTGGCCATCATGACGGCCGGAAAAATCCAGGCCGTGGGCAGCGTGCAGGCGCTGCGTGAGCAGACGCGCATGCCGCTGGTGTTCGAGCTGCGCCTGGCCGCCGCCGACGCGCCGGCCGTGGCGCAGGCGCTGGCGCAAGCCACCGGCGCCTCGGCCGACCCGACGGCCACCGGCCTGCGCCTGCGCTGCCCGCGCGAGTTCAAAATGGCCGTCCTGGCCGTGCTCGCCCCTTTTGACGCGCGGGTGCTGGACGTGACCATGCAGGAGCCATCGCTCGAAGACGTGTTCTTCGGCTTTGCCGATTGAAGGAATGAGCCGATGGAACTGACACAAATCTTCACCCTGGCGGCCAAGGAATTTCGCGACCGCATGCGCAACCGCTGGGTGCTGGCGGTGGCCCTGGTGTTCACCGTGTTCTCGCTGGTGATTGCCTATTTCGGCGGCGCGCAGCAAGGCGCCATCGGTTTTCGCTCGATCGAGTTCACCATTGCCAGCCTGGTCAGCCTGGTGATCTACCTGATTCCGCTGATCGCCCTGCTGCTGGGTTTTGACGCCATCGTCGGCGAGCGCGAGCGCGGCTCGCTGGACCTGCTGCTGGCCCTGCCCATCACGCGGCTGGAGTTGCTGCTGGGCAAATACCTCGGCCTGGCCGCCGCGCTCACCCTGTCCACGCTGGCCGGCTTCGGGTTGGTGGCCGTGCTGCTGTACCGCCAGTTCAGCTGGGCCGGCTTGTTCCACTATGGCGGCTTCATGCTCAGCTCGGTGCTGCTGGGCCTGGCCTTTTTGAGCCTGGCGGTGCTGGTGTCGGTGCTGGCGAAAGACCGCACCCGCGCCTCCGGCATGGCCATTGCGCTGTGGTTTTTCTTTGTGCTGGTGTTCGATTTGCTGCTGCTGGGCGCGCTGGTGGGCACCGGCGGGCGCTTTGGCGGCGAAGCCTTTGCCTGGCTGCTGCTGCTCAACCCGGCCGACGTGTTTCGCATTCTCAATATATTTTCGCTCGACGACGTACGCACGCTCTATGGGCTGGCCAGCATCGTGCCGCCGTCGCTGGGCCGCCCTGCGGTGCTCGGCGGCGTCATGCTGGCCTGGATTGCGCTGCCGCTGATGCTGGCGCGCTGGAGATTCAAATGATGACTCAATCACACTCAAAACCGTCGCATTCACACCCGTCGCGGCGCGCCCTCCTCCAAACGCTCGCCCTCGGCGCCACCGTGCTGGGCCTGGGCCTGGCAGGCTGCGACAGCGCTTCCGATATCAAGGCTCTCGCACCCGTCGAGATTGACCGCGCCACCACCTGCGATCTGGACGGCATGCTGCTGGCCGACTACCCCGGCCCCAAGGCGCAAGTGCATTACGCCGGCCAGGACAAGCCTACCTTTTTCTGCGACACCGTGGAGTTGTTCAGCACGCTGCTGGCCGGCGAGCAGGTGCGTGTGGCCACGGCCATCTATGTGCAGGACATGGGCCGGGCTGCCTGGGACAAGCCCGAGGGCCACTGGATCGATGCCAAAACTGCCGTTTACGTGCTGGGCAGCAAGCGCCACGGCTCGATGGGGCCGACCATCGCCAGCTTTGCGCAGCCAGCCGATGCCGCCAAGTTCGCCACCGAGTATGGCGGCAAGGTGCTGGCCTTTGGTGCTATCAAGGCCGACATGGTAGACCTGAGCGGTGGCGCGCTGCACGACACGCGCATGTAGTGTCGCGTTTCGGATCAAGCGTCCAAAGCCTCTTTTCTCAAGAGCAGGGCGTGCCGACAGTTCGCTCATGACCTCATGACCTCATGACGCTATAGGCGGCATTCATCGCCAGGCAGGTCGCAGATGGCTCGCCAGTCATATCTACAGACAAGCAATGCCAGGCAGGTTTAAAAACACACCCGCCTGCTTCAGGGCACAGCAGGCGAAGATGACAAAGTTGTAATCTTGCGGACAGTTGCCTGACGGTCACAGGGCTGAAAATGGTGTGCAGTTCACCTGCCACTTTTAAGCGCCGTCCATGACCCGATTTTCGTTTCCCAGGCCCTCAGCCCTCTGGCTGTGCGCCGCAGGGCTGCTCACTGCCCTGGCTCATGCCCAGGCGCCAGCGGCCACGCCTGAGTCGCCGATGAATGCGCTCGCCTACCGCTCGGCCTTGGCCGATTACCAGGCTTACAAGGACCAGCCGGTCCAGCCCTGGCGCGAAACCAACGACACGGTGGGGCGCATCGGCGGCTGGCGTGCCTATGCCCGCGAAGCGGCGCAGGCCGCGCCAGCCGGGGCTGCTGGCGATTCCGGCACTGCTGGCTTATCCGGCATTTCCGGCGCGTCCGGTGTTGCTAGCGACAAGCCAGCGCCTGAAACCGCCCCGTCATCCGCACCATCACCCGTCCCCTTATCCACGCCGCCGCCCGGTGCCGATCCGCATGCCGGCCACCATGGGAGCCAGCCATGAGCGCCGCACCCACGTTTTCAGACATGGGAAGATTTGGGACTGCACTCCTGTGCCAAAAGGCCAAGCCATGAGCACCGCAGCTACGTTGTCAGTCATGGAAAAGCTTCTGAGCCTCAGTGCTGCGCCCAAGGGCCAGGCCAAAGGCACCATCATCGGTTCAAACCCCCAAGGCCAAGGTGTCCGGTTCGCCCTGTCAGTCGTGGCCCTGCTGGTGCTCTCGGGCTGCGCCAGCGTCAGCCTGGAGCAGCAACTGGCGCGCACGAATGAGGAAGCGACCAGCTTTACCGGTGGCAAGCTGGCGCTGGCTCGCACCGACGAGGAGCGCGACAGCCGGCGTCAGGCAGCAGTTGCCATCCTGGCAGATACGCTCGGGCAGGCGCAGGCGGTCCATCTGGCTTTGGTCAACAGCCCGGCGCTTCAGACGCTTCTGGCGCAGCACTGGGCCGAATCTGCCAGCGCGGCGCAGTCGGCCCGCATTGCCAACCCCATCTTCAGCTTTGAGCGCATGCGCATCGGCGACGAGTTGGAAATCGGCCGGCTGCTGTCCTTCGGCCTGCTTGATGTGCTGAGCCTGCCCTACCGCAAAGGCATTGCCGAGCGGCGCATCGAGCAGACGCAGTTGCACCTCACCGGCGAGGTGGTCGATCAGGTCACGCAGGTGCGCCAGGCCTGGGTGCGCGCCGTCGCCGCTGCGCAAAGCCTGAGTTATGCCAAGCAGGTCTATGCCAGCGCCCAGGCCGGCGCCGAGCTGGCCCGGCGCATGGAGGTGGTGGGCAATTTCAACAAGCTCAGCCGCGCCCGCCAGCAGGTGTTCTATGCCGACGCGGCCACGCAGCTGGCCGCCGCCCAGCACGAGAACACCGCCCGGCGCGAGGAATTGACTCGCCTGCTGGGTTTGGATGACGCCCAGGCGCAGGCGCTCAAACTGCCCGAGCGCCTGCCTGCGCTGCCCAAGGAACCCTTGCAGCCCGACGCCGTCAGCCAGCAGGCCCAAAGCACCCGGCTCGATGTGCGCCTGGCCCGGTCAGGGCTGGAGGCTTCGGCCAAATCCCAGGGTCTGGAGCTGGTCAACAGCCTCACCGACATCGAACTGGGCATCAAGCGCGACACGGTGTTCGACAACCACGAAGGCACGCGCACGACGGGCAAGGGCTATGAGATCAGCCTGCGCCTGCCGATCTTTGACACCGGCAGCCTGCGGCGCGACGCGATGAATGCGCGCACGCTCGCTGCCGTGAACCAGTTAGAGGCCACGCTGCGCGCGGCGGGCTCCAACCTGCGCGAGAGCTATTCGGCCTACCGCACAGCCTACGACATCAGCCGCCACCACCGCGACGAGGTGCTGCCGCTGCGCAAGTTAATTGCCGAAGAAAACCAGCTGCGCTACAACGCCATGCTGATCGGCGTGTTCGAGCTGCTGGCCGACTCGCGCGAGCAGGTCGGCAGCGTGATGGCGGCCATCAGCGCCGAGCAGCAGTTCTGGCTGGCCGATGCCGCCCTGCAGGCCTCCCTCATCGGCAAGCCCACGGCGGCGGAGATTTCAGGCGCTGGCAGCGCGCAGGCTGGCGGCGGCGAACAGGGCCACTGAAGGCTTCAGGAAAAAACATGAATTCAAGACGAGACTTTTTCAAAATGGCCGGTATCGCGGGCGGCGCCGTCGCGGCGGCCAGCGTGAGCCGCGTGGCGATGGCGGCGCTCCCCGAGCCGGTGATCCAGACCCGGCCCGACACCATGGCGCCTTTGGTGCCCAGCACCGGCCGCCCGTATAACCCGGTGGTTACGCTCAACGGCTGGACGCTGCCCTGGCGCATGAACCAGGGCGTGAAGGAATTCCATTTAGTCGCCGAGCCGGTGGTGCGCGAGATGGCGCCCGGCTTCAAGGCGCACCTGTGGGGCTACAACGGGCAGTCGCCCGGCCCCACCATTGAAGTCGTCGAAGGCGACAGGGTGCGTATTTTTGTGACAAATAAACTGCCCGAGCACACGGCGGTCCACTGGCACGGCCAGCGCCTGCCCAACGGCATGGACGGCGTCTCGGGCCTGACGCAAAAAGCGATTCAGCCCGGCAAGACATTCGTCTATGAATTCGTCGCGCGCCGGCCCGGCACTTTCATGTACCACCCGCACGCCGACGAGATGACGCAGATGGCCATGGGCATGCACGGCATGTGGATCACCCATCCAAAAGAAAAACACCCGCTGATCGACGAGGTGCAGCGCGATTTCTGTTTTCTGCTCAACGCCTTCGACATCGAGCCGGGCAGCTACACGCCGAAAATCATGACCATGCTGGACTTCAACCTGTGGGCCTGGAACAGCCGCGTCTTTCCCGGCATCGACTCGCTCAACGTGCGCAAGAACGACAAGGTGCGCATCCGCATGGGCAACCTGACGATGACCAATCACCCGATGCACCTGCACGGCCATGAGTTCATGGTGACCGGCACCGATGGCGGCCCGACACCTAAAAACACGCGCTGGCATGAAGTCACCACGGATATTGCCGTCGGGCAGATGCGCCAGGTGGAATTCATCGCCGACGAGGAGGGCGACTGGGCCTTTCACTGCCACAAGAGCCACCACACCATGAACGCCATGGGCCACAACGTGCCGACGATGATCGGCGTCGATCACCGGGGCGTGGGCAAGCAAATCAGCAACCTGATTCCCGACTACATGGTGATGGGCGAGCGCGGCATGGCCGACATGGCCGAGATGGAAATGCCCATTCCGGACAACACCGTGCCGATGATGACCGGCCAGGGGCCGTTCGGCGGCGTGGAGATGGGCGGCATGTTCAGCGTGTTGAAAGTGCGCAAGGACCAGAAAGCCGGCGACTACAAAGATCCCGGCTGGTTCAAGCACCCCGAGGGCACCGTGGCTTACGAATACACCGGCCCGCTGGCCGAGCCCACCCGCTTCAAGGCCGAGGGCGGGCAGTCGATGGCGCGCGTGCAAAAGCCTGCTGCAACGACAGAGGTCAAGGTGCGCAAGCCCTTGTCCCATTCCGGGCACTGAGGGTCGCAGACACTGCGGTTCCGCCGATCACAATAAGCTGTTCACGTCCGGCAAAGTTTTCACTGGGGCAGTCCGTATTTGAAATGACCAGCTTATTTGGAAATGACGCCCCAGCCCTTGTTCACTGAGCTCTTCACCTATTTTGGGATACCTTATGACACTGAGTTTCTTCAAGACCTGCGCGCTGTACAGCTTTGCCGCGCTGAGCATTTCCACCGCCGCCCTGGCCGGCGGCACCCACGCCGGCGGTCATGACCACGGCCATGATGCCGAGGAAACCGCCATCGGCAAGCCCGGAAAAGCCGCCAGCGTCAAGCGCACCGTCACCGTCGAGATGAGCGACGACATGCGCTTTTCTCCGGACACCATCCCCGTCAAGCAGGGCGAGACCGTGCGCTTTGTCGTCAAGAACATGGGCAAGGTCAAACACGAGTTCAGCCTCGGCACGCAAAAAGAGCTGCTGGAGCACTACGAGCTGATGAAGAAATTCCCGGACATGGAGCATGACGAGCCCAGCAAGGTCTCGCTGGCGCCGGGCCAGCAGGGCGAGATCGTCTGGCAGTTCACCAAGGCGGGCGCTGTCGATTTCGCCTGCCTGCATCCGGGCCACTACGACGCGGGCATGAAGGGCCAGGTCAAGGTAGGCAAGAAATAAATCCTTTCCATCAACTTTTGGAGCATCGCCATGAACATTCACAATTTCCCACGGCGCACCTTTTTGACGGCCGCTGCCGCCGCCTGGGGCCTGGCCACCACCGGCCTGGCCTTCGCGCAAAGCCAGAACGCTGTCGAAGTCTGGAAAGACCCCAACTGCGGCTGCTGCAAGGACTGGATTGCCCACATTGAAAAAAGCGGCTTCCAGGTCCAGGTGCATGAAACCGGCAACAACGCCGTGCGCGCCCGGCTCGGCATGCCCAAAAAGCTGGGCTCTTGCCACACCGCCCTGATCCAGGGTTATGTGATCGAAGGCCATGTGCCTGCCAGCGACATCCGGCGTCTGCTCAAGGACAAACCCCAGGCACTGGGTCTCGCCGTCCCCGGCATGCCGGTGGGCGCGCCCGGCATGGATGGCGATGCCTACGCTGGGCGCCGCGACCCCTACGACGTCCTGCTGGTACTCAAAGACGGCAGCAGCAAGGTTTTTAAAAGCTATTCCTGAAAAAAGGCACGATGATGAAACAGACCTCCAGACTCCTGGCCGCTGCAGCCCTTGCAGCAATCGTTCTGGCGCCCCTGAGCGCGCTGGCGCAATCCCAGACAGAACCCGGCAAGACCGAAACAGTCCAGGCCGCCGCGCTGACGGACGGCGAAGTGCGCAAGATCGACAAGGACGCGGGCAAGCTCACCATCAAGCACGGCGAGATCAGGCACCTGGAGATGCCGGGCATGACCATGGTGTTCACGGTCAAGGACAAAGCCCTGCTCGACAACGTGAAGGTGGGTAACAAGATCGAGTTCATGGTGATCCGCGAGAACGGCAGGATGGTGGTCACGCAGATCCAGCCGACCAAGGGCGGATAACGCTTCGAAGGGAGTCTCTGGCGCATCCGTCGCTGACACAAAAGCCGGCAACCCTTCGCGGCAGAAGTTTTTTAACGAAAAGAATGGAGTTCCTCATGTCGAAATTGCACAAGCTGTTGCTTGGCGCGGTCATGGCCAGCGCCTCCCTGGGGGCCTGCGCCCAGACCACCGATGCCGAGCATGCCCAGCATCATCCGCAAGGGGCAGCGTCGGCGCCGGTGGCCGCTCAGCCTGCCATGCAGCCTCCCGGCACCAGGCCGGCCATGAGCCCCGAGCAGCGGGCTACCATGGACAAGCACATGAAGGCCATGCAGGAGACACACCAGAAGATGATGTCGGCCAGGACGCCCGAAGAGCGCCAGGCCGCGATGGCCGAACACATGAAGCTGATGCACGGCGGCGGCGCCATGCCGATGATGCAGATGGGCGAGGACGCCAAGGGCATGCAATGCGGCATGGGCGGCAATGCGAAAGGCATGGCGTGCGGCATGGACAACAACGCCAAGGGCATGCAGTGCGGCCTGGGCAACAACGCCATGATGGAGCAACGCATGGCGCACATGGAATCGATGATGCAGACCATGATGGAGCGCCTGCCAGCGGCGCCCGCCAGGAAGCGCTGAACGCGGCCCCGCAAACCCTCATGCCACCAGCGGGGACCAGCATCCCAGCGCGCCAAGGCCGATGTTGGCGTGCCCATGCGTTTTAGTTCAGCCTCGGCCTTGGTCATCGTTAATGCGCTGCACCTGTGGCAAAGCCGGGCATGAGCGTACAGTGGCCTTGGCCGTCGCTGATCAATGCCGCCGCCGTGCCGGCAGCAGGCGCAACCCGGCGGTTGGTTTCCTCTTTTTTTGCCACAGGAGATGACGCATCATGGACAACAGCTTTCACCGTTTTTCTGAGCTTTTTGCACAACTGGGCCTGCCCGCCGACGAGCAGAGCATCCGCCAGTTCATCGCCACGCATTCGCCGCTGGCAGGCGACATCCTGTTGGCAGATGCGCCGTTCTGGACGCCTGCGCAGGCCAGCTTGCTGCGAGAAGAAATCCTCGAAGACGCCGACTGGGCCGAGGTGGTGGACCAGCTCAATGCCGCGCTGCGCGAGCCTGACCTTGCCTCCTGATTGCATAGCCCCTTACCGAGATCATGAGCTGGCCTTCCTGGCCTGAGCCGCCAGCCAGCCGTGCCCGAACTGCATCAGGCTGACACAGGCCAGCGCCGAGTGCAGCCGGGCGATGGTCTCATCCTTGGCTTGAGGCAGCGGTGAATTTCCTTTCACTTTTTCCAAGGATGCACTCACAGGGCTGACGCCAGACACTGCCGCAAGGGCTGCGTCATTGCGCCGGATTGTCCCCCCGGGTAGTGGTTTAATCTTGACTGCGACTGGGTAAGGTATTCATGGCGTGCAGTGATGTTGTACTCATGGCTAAATAACTTCAGTGACGCCTCATGATTTTCTGCGGTCTTGGAAAAAGACAGCGTTTTGCGCACAAAGCGGCCCAGGCTCTGGCGCAGCGTGTTGTTCCAGCGATCGACGTGCGAGGTTTCTCCCGAGTCCTTGCCAACACATCGGTGAGCTTGGCCAAACACCTTCTGGTACGGCTGCCAAAAGTCGCTCAATGTCTGCGCCTGGCAATAAGCCTGCGCGATGCTTGCCTTGAGCTTTTGACAGGTGTCCACGCCACGCCCGCCCACGGCATAGGCCACCACTTGGCGCGTGCGCCGGCACAGGCCAATCCACAGCCATGACTTGTTGGCTTTTTTCTGCACGAAGGACCACACCTCATCGAGTTCGAGCACGTCCCCGCTCTGGGCTGGCAACAGCTTTTCACTCAAGTGAGCCAAGGTGCTGGCTTTTTTTTATCCAGCTGCTGATGGTCAAACGGTTGATGCCGAAGGTGCGCTCAAGCCCGCGTATGCTCGGGCGCTCCAGGTAAGCGCTCAAAACCTGATCGCGCACCTCCTGCGAGTACGACTGCTGCGGGTTGAGGCTGCCGTAGCGCCCACACACCTTGCACTTGTACTTTTGCTTTCCCGCGCCGGTGAACCCGTTGCGCTTGAGCTGATCACTGCCACAATCAGGGCACAGATGCTTGATTTCTTCAATGATGATGGGGCCGGACTCCTTTCATTTTTCATCAAAAGTCACATTAAACCACTACCGGGGCGCCATCACCGTGGCAGGAAATTCACGGCTGCCGGCCAGGGCCTGTCAGCGCGTCGCAGCGTGCCGCTTCAGTTCTTCTTCAGGTAGATCTGGTCGAAGCTGCCGCCGTCGGCGAAGTGCTCCTTGTCGGCCTTGGTCCAGCCGCCAAAGGCCTGCTCGATGGTGAACAGGTTGAGCTTGGGCAGCTGCTTGACGTACTTGGCCTGGAATTTTTCCGAGATCGGGCGATAAAAATTCTTGCCCGCGATGTCCTGGCCCTCGTCGGTGTAGAGATACTCCAGATAGGCCTGGGCGACGGCGCGCGTGCCCTTCCTGTCCACGTTCTTGTCCACCACGGCCACCGGCGGCTCGGCCAGGATGCTCAGCGACGGGTAGATGATGTCCACCTTGCTGCCGAATTCCTTTTCCAGCAGGTGCGCCTCGTTTTCCCAGGAGATGAAGACATCGCCCTGTTTGCGCTGGGCAAAGGTGATGGACGAGCCGCGCGCGCCGGTGTCGAGCACGGGCACATTGGCGTAGAGCTTGCTGACGAAGTCCTTGGCCTGGGCATCGCCGCCGAGCTTGCGCTTGGCGTATTCCCAGGCCGCCAGGTAGTTCCAGCGCGCCCCGCCCGAGGTCTTGGGGTTGGGCGTGATGACGGAGACGCCCGGCTTGATCAGGTCATTCCAGTCCTTGATGCCCTTGGGGTTGCCGGCGCGAACCACCAGCACGATGGTCGAGGTGTAGGGCGCCGAGTTGTGCGGCAGTTTTTTCTGCCAGTCGGCGGCGAGCCAGCCGCCGTTTTTCACCAGGGCGTCGATGTCGCCGGCCAGCGCCAGCGTCACCACGTCGGCGTCCAGGCCGTCAATCACCGATCTAGCCTGCTTGCCCGAGCCGCCGTGCGACTGCTTGATGGTCACGTCCTGGCCGCTCTTGGCTTTCCAGTGCTTGGCAAAAGCGGCGTTGAACTCGACATACAGCTCGCGGGTCGGGTCGTAGGACACATTGAGCAGCGAGACCGCTTGCTGGGCGCTGGCGCCCCAGGCGGCGCCGGCCAGGGCGGCGGTCAGGGCAAAGTTGAAAACATGGGAGGAGAAACGGCGGCGTGTGCTCATGGTTGAATCCTTGACGTCATTGCGATAGTGCGACGAGGTGGATTCTCAGAACTAATTGTTAAAACTGGAACAACTGAATTTTTTGTTATTTATTACTTATTCGTATTTAGAAGAGACTGAATCAGGCGTCTTTGCGCTCCGAGCGGCGCGCCAGCCAGTCGCCGGCCATCTGCACGATCTGCACCAGCACCACCAGCGCCACCACGGTGGCCACCATCACATCGGTCTGGTAGCGGTAGTAGCCAAAGCGGATGGCCAGGTCGCCCACGCCGCCGCCGCCGACAATCCCGGCCATGGCCGAAAAACCGATCAGGCTGATCAAGGTCACGGTGAAACCACGCACAAAGCCCGGCAGGGCCTCGGGAAACAGCACCGTGCAGATCATGCGCAGCGGGCTGGCACCAAAGGCCTGCGAGGCCTCGATGATGCCGGCGGCTTAATGCCCAGGCGAACTGTCTCTGTCTCATCAAGGCGCGACCACTCGACAGTGGCATTTCCTGATCTGACAATGACTTTTGCGCAAATTCAATAGTCCGTTGGTGAGATTGACCCGATTTACTGTTGAGTTAATCATGGGGCAGATCCACCCGTGTCTGGGCCGTGCGGAACGCGCCATTGCTTGCCGTCCCGCAGGGGCGCCGGAGCGGCTCTCTTGAAAAATGCGTTGAAAGGTTTCCTACTGTGATCCCTCTTGCAAACCCAGGCCCGGACCCTGTGGACCCGTTGGTCCCTGGCGCTCAAGCTGCGCGGCTCAAGGCGTTCGCTGCTGGCGCCGGCGCACCTCCCGCACCGGTCTACGCCTGCGCGCCGGAGGACATCGCCGCCTCGCAAATGATGGCCTTCACGGCTGTTCTGGAGGCCTGCACCGGTCAGGTCTTCCCCAGCTACGAAGCGCTGCACGATTTCTGCGTGCGGGAGTACAGAACCTTCTGGCAGTGCTTCGTGCAGTGGTCGCAGGGCGCGCTCGACTTGTCCGGCAGCACCACGCCGGTCTGCGTCGGCCAGGCCTGCGAACACGCCAGCTTCTTTCCGCAGGCGCAACTGAACTATGCGGACAGCCTGCTCAATCTGTCTGTCGCAGGCGCAAATGCCCCTGCGCTGACGGCCTGTCACGCCGATGGCAGGCGCGTGCGCTGGAGCCGCGGCGAGCTGCGCGAGCGGGTGGCCCGGCTGGCGCAAGCCCTGTCGGACCTCGGCTTGCGCGAGGGCGACCGGGTGGTGGGTGTGATGCGCAACGATGCCGAGGCGATCGTCGCCGCGCTGGCGGTGACCGCCCTGGGCGCCACCTTGTCCACCGCCGCGCCCGAGATGGGCGTCGAGGCGATCCTGGAGCGTTTCTCGCCCTTGGCGCCGCAGTTGCTGCTGGCGCACACGGCGGCGCGGGCGTTCGATACGGGCCTCTCGCTGGCCGACAGCGTCGCCGCGCTGGCCGCCGCGCTGCCCTCGCTGCAGGCCGTCATCCGTCTGGACGGCGGAACCTTGCCCGGCACGCTCAGGCTACCGGTCCATGCGCTCGATGCGCTGATCGCGCGCAGCAACGCCGGGCGCTTCGTGTGGCGCCACTTTCCCTTCAATCACCCGCTGTTCATCATGTTCTCCTCGGGCACCACGGGCAAGCCCAAGTGCATCGTGCATGGCGCGGGCGGCACCTTGCTCGAACACCTGAAGGAGCACCGGCTGCACACCGATCTGCGCCCGGGCGAGCGCATGTATTTCCACACCAGCTGCGCCTGGATGATGTGGAACTGGCAGTTGTCGGCGCTGGCCTCGGGCGTGGAGATCGTGACCTACGATGGCCCGATCTCCACGGTGGACAAATTGTGGCGCCTCGTCGCGCACGAGCGCGTCACGGTGTTCGGCACCAGCCCGGCTTACCTGCGCATGTGCCAGGACGCGGGCCTGGCGCCTGGGCGCCAGTTCGACCTGAGCGCCCTGCGCGCCATCCTGTCCACGGGCGCGGTGCTGCACGACGAGCAGTTCGGCTGGGTGCGCGATCAGGTCAAGGCGCTGCCACTGCAGTCGATCTCGGGCGGCACCGACATCCTGGGCTGCTTTGTGCTGGGCAATCCGAACCTGCCGGTGTACGCCGGTCAGGCGCAATGCCGCAGCCTGGGCCTGGATGTCCAGGCGTGGGCGCACGGCGCGCGCACCAGCGGTATCGGGGAACTGGTCTGCGCCAATCCCTTCCCCTCGCGCCCGCTCGGTTTTTTTGGCGACAAGCACGGCGCCGGCTTTCACGCGGCCTATTTCAGCCGCAATCCGGGCGTCTGGACGCACGGCGATCTGATCGAGTTTTCCCCGCACGGCGCGGCCCGGCTGCATGGCCGCTTCGACGGGGTACTGAATGTCAACGGCATCAATGTCTCGCCCAACGAGATCTACCGCGTGCTCAACGATATCGCTGACATCCGCGAGGCGATGGTGGTCGAGCAGCGCACGCAGGACGGGGCGCTGGCGCCCCGGAACGCGGCCCGGTTCGAGCAGCGAACGGTGCTGCTGCTGGTGCTCAAGGATCGCCTTGCGCTGAACGGCGCGCTGATCGCGCGGGTGCGCCGTGACCTGGCGCTGCGCCTGAGCCCGGCGCATGTGCCCGACCGGATCATTGCCGTGGACGAGCTGCCGGTCACGCACAACGGCAAGCCGTCCGAGGCGGCTGCGCGCAGCGCGGTCAACGGCTGGCCCATCGACAATGCCGCCGCGCTGCGCAATCCCGGATCCCTGCAGGCAATCGGCAGCCGCACCGCGCCCAGCCTGGAGGCGGCGGCGCTGCCGGCGGCCGGGCAGTCGCGCGAGCAGCTCGAAGCGCAGTTGCAGGCGCAGTGGGAAAAATTGTTCGGCTTTTCGCCCATTGGCCGCGATGACAATTTCTTTGAGCTGGGCGGCAATTCGCTGCTGGCCGCGCGCCTGCTGGCCGAGGCGCGTCAATTGATCGGCCGCGCCCTTCCGCTGGCGACACTGCTGGTCGCGCCAACCATCGCTCGCCTGGCCGCGCTGATCGAGGGCGGCGCGCAGGCCCCCTCTTCATCCATTCTTGTGCCCATCCGTGCGGGCGTGGGCAGGCCGATCTTCCTGGTGCATGGCCTGAGCGGCACGGTGATGGAGTGCTGGCCGCTGGTGGGCGCGCTGCGCAGTGCGCGGCCGGTCTACGGCCTGCAGGCGCCCGGCCTGGACGGCGAGCAGCTGCCCCCGCAGCGGGTTCAGGACATGGCGGTGCGCTATGTCGAGCAGATTCGCGCCATCCAGGGCAGCGGGCCTTACGCGCTCGTCGGCTTTTCATTCGGCGGCCTGATCGCCCTGGAAATTGCCCAGCAGCTCCAATGCGCTGGCGAGCGCATCGAACTGCTGTGCCTGCTCGACACTTACGCGCATCAGGATCTGCCCTGGAGCGCCTGGCTGGGGCACCGGCTGGCCTTCATGCGCAACCGCTTTGCCCGTGCCCGCCACAAGCTGGGCCAGCTCTCGGCATCGCAGCTGCTGGCCTTCGGCGCTGCCAAGCTGGCGTTCGCGGCGGGCGAGATGCCGCTCGGGCGCAACGCGCCCCCGCCACCGCGCCCGAGCGCCCAGCCCTTGGCAATGCCCCCGGCGCAGCAGCGGGTCAAACACACCTTGTGGGCCGCCATGGCCGACTACCAGCCGCAGTCGTATGACGCGGGGGCGATTATCTTTGTGCGCGCGTCGGTGCGGCTGGTCGAATACTTTGATCCCGTCCCGCTGTGGCGACGCGTCGGGCGCGGCGGACTGAAGGTCGTGGAGGTTCCCGATGGCCACATGGATATGGTCGGGCGCCATGCTCCGCTGGTTGCCGCAGCACTGGAGCGGGCGCTGGCAGAGGCGGCAGCAGTGCAGGCGTGAACGGACCAGGACAGCATGCCAGACCCTTTCCTGACGGCAGGACACGCCGGCCCGGCCGGGGCGCTGCACTCACCAAATGCCCCCGACGCGCCCCGCCTGGCGTTGCCAGCGGGTGGCCTGGCGCTGCCAGCGGGTGTCGTGCAGGTGTGGCTGCTGCCTGAGGCTGATGTGGCGCAAGCCTGTCGGGCGCTGGCGCACACCCTGTCCGGGGACGAGCGCGAGCGCGCCGGCCGCTACCGCTTCGAACACGACCGCCAGCGCTTTATCGCCCGGCGCGGCATGCTGCGCTGGCTGATCGGCCGCTACCTCGGCTGCGAGCCCGCCGCCCTGCGCTTTGGGGTCGATGCGCTGGGCAAGCCGGCGTGGCAGTGGCCGGCGGCGCCGGGACTGGCCTTCAGCGTCTCGCAGGCCGAGAGCCTGGCCTTGCTCGCCTTTGCCCGAAACTGCCGCCTCGGCATCGATGTGGCGCAAGTGATCGACGGCGTGGACATCGCGGGCGTGGCGCGCGAAGTGTTTTCCCCCTGCGAGCAAAACGCGCTCGCGGCGGCGCGCGGCGAGGTGCGAGCGGCTTTCTTCAGCACCTGGAGCCGCAAGGAGGCCCTCCTCAAGGCCATGGGCACGGGCCTGTCGGGCGAGCCGGCGGCGTATGCGACGCAGGCGGATCGGCGCGGCGGATCGCGCTGGCGCGCCTGGCACCACGGCGCGGCGCTCGGCGGCTGGACGCTGCTGGACCTGGCCGCAGGTCCCCAGGTCAGGGCGGCGCTGGCCGTCTCGCTGCCCCAGGCTCAGGTCTGGCTGGGCGCGTGTGCATTGCCGGGTGCCGGTTTGCCTTCACGCTGAAGGCGCGCTCGGCGCCCGGCGTCTGAAGCCCTCTGCTGGCCTGGTGCTTCCTAAAGACAAGCCATTTTCCCTGGGGAGATGAAGAGCACATCTGCGTGGCGAGAGAAAGCCCCGGCCGCTGCCAGCCCGTACCGGACGCACCAAACGACTGCGCCCCGGGGCGTGCTGAAGGCATGCACCAGGGCGCAGATGGCAGGGCGGCATGGCGCCGCCCAGCGCCTCAGGCGGCCAGGTAGTCGTCGGCCGACTTCACCGTCCCGTAGCCGAACGCGAACGCCGCCATCATGGCCGCATGCACTTGCGCCGCAGGCACGGTCACGTCGCCGAAAGCGACATCGAGCGTGGCGCAGGCATCGTGCAGCACGGTGACCGGGTAGCCCATGTCGGCCGCGGCGCGCACGACGGCATCGACACACATGTGGCTCATCGCACCAACCACCACCACCTCCTCGATGCCACGCGCATCGAGCTGCTGCTTGAGGTCCGTTTGACGGAACGAGTTGATGTGGTTCTTGACGATGACCGGCTCGTCACCGACAGGCGCCACGGCTGGCTGGATTTGCACGCCATCGCTGCCGGGGACGAACATCGTGGCCTCGCCATTGGCGAACTCGTGACGGATATGGAACACCGGGATGCTCTTGCTGCGGGCATCGGCGATCACTCGGGCCGCATTGGCGGCGGCCGCCTCGATGCCCACCAGGGGCAGCTTGCCAGTGGACAAATATTCGTTTTGTAGATCGACGACGATCAGACCGCGTTTTTTCACAATGTTCTCCTGATGGGTTGATGAACGAAGCGATATCTTCGCTGGAAAACGGCATGCAGAGAAGTGGCGCTGTCGACAACTTCAGTGTCGATACCGACACCACCGCGCGCCCTACCGGACGATCTCTGCATGCGCCTCGCGCTCATTGCGCCGCCCCCTGGCCCGCGCTGAAGCGGCGGCGGTACTCGCCAGGTGACAGGCCCACTATGCGGGTGAACACCTTGCGGAAAGCGCCCGGATCGTTGTAGCCGACCTCCCAGGCCACGCGGTCGAGAGAGGCAGTGCCGAACTGCAGCAATTCGCGGGCACGTCCTGCGCGCAGGCGCTGGCAATACTCGGTGCTCGTCATGCCGGTCGCCTTTTGAAAGCGGCGCAGGAAGGTTCGCTCTTCCAGCCTGGCTTGCGCGGCCAGGGTTGCCAGCGCAATGTCCCTGGCCTGCGTCGCTTGCAGCCAGTGCTGCACCCGCAACACCGCCGCATCCCCATGCGTCAGCCTCGGGGAGAACACGCTGTAGTAGCGCTGCTCGCGGCCGGGCGGATCGACCAGCAGCACGCGCGCCGTGTCGATCATGACCGTCGGACCGAGCAGGCGATCGACCAGCCGCAGTCCCAGATCGGTCCAGGCCATCAGGCCGCCGGCAGTGATCACATCGCCGTCGTCGATGATGAGCCTGTCGGCATCCACGCGGACCTGCGGGAAGCGCTCGCGCAATTGCTCGGCATGCGCCCAGTGGGTCGTCATCGGGCGCCCTGCCATGAGTCCTGTCTCGGCCAAGAGGAAAGCTCCGGCGCACACCGACCCCAGGACCACCCCGCTCGCGTGCTGCTCGCGCAGCCAAGTCCTCAAGGATGGTGCCTGGGCCAGGCTGGCCGGTTCGGCCAGGGTGGGCGGCAGGATCAGAGCGGACAGCACGGACGTGGTGTTGGACCCAGTGTCGAAGACGCGCGTGGGAGACCGGGCGCTTGTATCCTGCTGCCAGTGCGTCACCCTCAAGGGAGGCTCGGGCTGGGCCTGGTACGACACGGCAATGCGGTTGGCGACACCGAACAGGTCCGTCAGGCCCAGGACGGCCGCCTGCTGCACCCCTTGGTAAAGAACCAAACCGATCTCAAATGCCTGCGTCTGCGCCATGTGTCATTACCGCCTTCAATGATGTCAATTCCGACACGCGTCACTTTAGCACCAGGACAGCGAACTGTAGGGAGCAATTGGCACTGGGCCATACCAAGCTGGAGAGCATCGTCAGACGCCCAGGCATTGAAGTCGATCGATGCCCTGTAACTCTTCGAGCAGGGGTCGTCACAGAAAACGGAAAATAAAGCACGTTAAGGC
>JALYRU010000021.1 GCA_030855235.1 Pseudomonadota bacterium | reverse complement strand
AGTCGCCGCCTGGCAGGCTCATCGTGACCAACTCAACGCCAGGATCAACTGGCACTTCACCACCGAGACCGCCCGCGTCAAGCTCAAACGGCTTTACCCGACATTTCAGGCTTGACGCGACACTAGCGGGTGTGTCACAGTACCTCTTGGAGTCGGCGCGGCGCTGGCAATGGCGCAAAAAAAAGCCCAATCGTGAGACTGGGCTTAATCGGAACCTTGAAAACTTAATTTCTAGAAGGAACCGAGGAGACAACTGGCTGGAAACCCTGTTGGTTCGAACAGGATGTCAATGGCAGGCTCCCGAATCTGCGGCGCCTGAAAGCAGTGCCGCAGGTGCAGCAGGAATTAACGCTTTTTCGACGCGCCCTTGGCAGCGCTGACAGCGGATTCGGAGACGGTGTTGAAGTTGGCTTCGGCCATGTCGCCGGCTTGCTTGACCGCTTTTTGCACGGATTCGTAAGCGGTGTTGGCGGCCGTCACGGCGTTTTTCATCATGGCCACGGCGGCTTCGGAGCCGGCCGGTGCATTTTCGGTGGCGCTGTCCACCAGGCCGGCAAATTGCTTCTTGGCGTCAGCGGCCTGGCCTTCAAAGGTCTTGCTCAGTTCGGCGCCGGCGGACGAGGCGATGTCGTATAGATGACGGCTGTAAGCGGCGGTTTTTTCGGCCAGGGGCTGGACCATGCCAGCTTGCAGGGCCAGCAGCTCTTGCGCATCTTTGGCGCTGAGCACGGCCTGGGCGTTGTTGGCGGTTTCGGCCAGTGCAGCCTTGGTGGCTTGCACATTGAGTTCGACCAGTTTTTCAACGCCTTCAAAGGCTTTCTGGGTCAGGCCAAACAGGGTTTCGATGTTGGCTTTATGGGCAGCCATGAGTTGTTCAGCGGTCAGCATGAGGAATCTCCTGATTTAATTAGTTAACAATGGTAGTTGCTTTGCCCCAAATTGCTGCACTGCAACATGGTTGAAATTATAGGGGAAACCCGTTGCATTGCAAGCAATTTCGCGGTGGCGTAGGGATATAGAGGTGACGCCCTAGGTTTTGAGGTGGGAGGTGACAATCCGGGGTTTGCCTCACCGCCTTCTTTATTTTTTCGGGGCACTTTTCTTGCAAGCTTTCTACGCCGACAACTTTGTGCTGCCACTGCCCGCCGGGCACCGTTTTCCCATGGGCAAATACAAGCTGCTGCGCGACCGCCTGGTCCAGGAATGCCCGCAGGTGCACATGCATCAGGCGCCGCCCGCCAGCGATGGCGAGCTGGCGCTGGTGCATACGCCCGGCTATATCGAGGCCATCACGCAGGGCACGCTACCTGCGCCAGCACAGCGCGAAATCGGCTTTCCCTGGAGTCCCGGCATGGCCGAGCGCGCCCGTCGCTCGGCCGGGGCCACGGTGGCGGCCGCGCGGGTGGCGCTCGGCCTGGCGCCGGACACGCGGCGCGAAGGCATCGCGGCCAACCTGGCCGGCGGCACGCACCATTCTTATGCCCACAAGGGCGGGGGCTTTTGCGTGTTCAACGACGCGGCCGTGGCAGCGCGGCTGATGCAGGCCGAATGGGCGCGGCTGCACCGCCAGGCACGCCGGCCGTTGCAGGTGGCGGTGATCGACCTGGATGTGCACCAGGGCAACGGTACGGCGAGCATCTTTGCCGATGATTCCAGCGTCTTCACGCTGTCGCTGCATGGCGAAAAAAATTTCCCGTTCCGCAAGGAAGCGAGCGACCTGGATGTGGAACTGCCTGACGGCTGCCAGGATGCACCTTATCTGCAGGCGCTGGAGCAGGCGCTCGACGAGCTGGAGCGGCGCTTCGAGCCCGGCCTCATCCTGTTTCTGGCCGGCGCCGATCCGTTCGAGGGCGACCGCCTGGGCCGTCTGGCCTTGACGTTTGACGGCCTGGAAGCGCGCGACCGCCGGGTGTTCGACTGGGCCTGGCAGCGTCGCATTCCGCTGGCTTTTTCGATGGCGGGCGGCTATGGCGTCAACATTGACGAGACGGTGCAGGTGCAGATGAACACCTGGCGCGTGGCGCTCGAATACTGGCGGCGCTGGCAAAATGCCTCTTGCTGAGACGGCTTTTGCTGAGATGGCTTCGCTGGCGGCCGGTCAATCACCTGCCCTGCGCTGGCACCTCAGAGCATTTCCTAGCTGCCGTTTCCTTCCTGTTCCGGTTGATCGCGCCCGGCGGCGCCCGGCAGCTTTTCCCTTCTTTAACAAGCGTACTGGAGACCCTGAAAGATGACCCTCCCTGTTTTGCCTTCCCATCCGGTGATTGCCGGCGATTTTGCGCCGGATGATGCGCCGAGCTGCGCGTCCGACAATCTGGTGGACCAGGCCATCGAGAGCCGCCAGTCGATGCGCGAGTTCCTGCCGACGCCGGTGCCCCGCGCCACCATCGAGCACCTGCTCGAACTGGCCAGCCGCGCGCCCTCGGGCACCAACACCCAGCCGTGGAAAGCCTATGTGCTGCAGGGCGCCAGCCGCGACGCGCTGGTCGAAAAGGTCTGCCAGGCCCACGACGCCCTGCGCGCCGACCCGGGGCTGGCTGCCGAGTACCAGGAGGAATATGACTATTACCCGGAGAAATGGGTCTCGCCCTACATCGACCGCCGGCGCGAGAACGGCTGGAGCCTTTACGGCCTGCTGGGCATCACCAAGGGCGACAAGGACAAGATGCACCTGCAGCACCAGCGCAACTACCGCTTTTTCGACGCGCCGGTCGGGCTGATGTTCACGCTGGACAAGGTGATGGGCCGGGGCTCGCTGCTGGACTACGGCATGTTCATGGAAAACTTCATGATTGCCGCGCGCGGCCACGGCCTGCACACCTGCCCGCAGGCGGCCTGGAACGGCTTTGCCAAAATCGTCCTGCCGCACATCGGCGCGGGCGAGGGCGAAATGCTGGTCTGCGGCATTGCGCTGGGCTATGCGGACGAAACGGCGCGGGTCAACACCTTTCGCACCCCGCGCGTGAGCGCGGCGGAATTCACGACCTGGCTGGACTGAGCCGGGCGCGAGCAGCGGCTTGCCTGCGGCCAGGCGCCGTGGCCTGAAAGCGCTCAAAGCCGTTGGCGTTGTCGGGCGCGCCATGTGCGCTGGTGGCCTCAGCGCATGGCGTCTGCGCTGGGCCGCCGGTTGCGGGTAAAGTCAGGGCCTCTTGAAAAAACCTCCGGTTTTCTGCCGTTCTGAGTCAGGCGCAAGGCCTGGCTGACGAAATGGCGAGGAGCCGGCGCTCTTTTTCAGGACTGCTGTCGCGTCATGCGCCTAAGGCCGGCTCCCTCTCTGGGCGGGCATGCCGATGATTTGCGCTTGACGTGACACTACCTTCTCAGTTTTTTCTCATTCATTTTTAAAAAGGACATTGCCATGAGCACCACCACCACTCCTTCGGGACTGCAATACGAAGATACCGTGCTGGGCACCGGCGCCATTGCCAAGGCGGGCCAGTATGTCAAGGTTCACTACACCGGCTGGCTCTACAACAACGGCGTGCAGGGCGCCAAGTTCGACTCCAGCAAGGACCGCGGCCAGCCGTTTCAGTTCTCGCTCGGCGCCGGCGAAGTCATCAAGGGCTGGGACGAGGGCGTGCAGGGCATGTCGGTGGGCGGCACGCGCCGCCTGGTCATTCCGGCCGAACTGGGCTACGGCGCGCGCGGCGCGGGCGGGGTGATTCCGCCCAACGCCACCTTGCTGTTCGAAGTGGACTTTCTCGGCACCTGATCGGGCCGCACCGGTCTGATTGCCTGCGCAGGCTTGGAGTTGACAGGCCTGCGCCCGTCGTTTATCCATTACGCAGCCTGACGCGCTCCTTCATGATCATCACCAGCCTGTTAGATACCGACCTGTACAAGTTCACCATGATGCAGGTGGTGCTGCACCAGTTCCCCGGCGCCGAGGTGGCGTACCGCTTCAAATGCCGCAATGCGGGCCGCGCTGGCATCGAGCCCCTGGCGCCCTTGATCGACGAGATCCGCGCCGAAATCCGGGGGCTGTGCAGCCTGCATTTCCAGGAAGACGAACTGGCTTATCTCAGGGGCCTGCGCTTCATCAAAAGCGATTTTGTCGATTTCCTGGGCCTCTTCAGGCTCAACGAGAAATACGTGACGCTGACCGCCCTGCCTTCCGGCGAGATTGACGTGGCCATCAAGGGGCCGTGGCTGCACACCATCCTGTTTGAAATTCCGCTGCTGGCCATCATCAACGAGGTGTATTTCCGCAACACCCAGCCGCAGCCCGACCTGGCCGAAGGCCGCCGGCGCCTGGCCACCAAGATCGGCGAGCTGCAGGCCGATGGGCTGCAAGCGTTGAAGATCGCCGATTACGGCGCCCGCCGGCGCTTTGGCAAGGACTGGCAGGAAGAGGTGCTGCGCACGCTGGCCAGGCGCCTGGGAACGGGCGCGGCGGGCCAGCTCGCCGGCACCAGCAATGTGCTGTTTGCCATGAAGCTGGGCCTCACGCCGCTGGGCACCATGGCGCACGAATACCTGCAGGCCTGCCAAGCGCTCGGGCCGCGTCTGCGCGACAGCCAGGTGTTCGGCTTCGAGATGTGGGCCAGGGAGTACCGGGGCGACCTGGGTATTGCGCTGTCGGACGTGTACGGCATGAGCGCTTTCCTGCGCGACTTCGATCTGTATTTCTGCAAGCTCTTTGACGGTGCGCGCCACGACAGCGGCGACCCATTCGACTGGGCCGAGCGCATGCTGGCGCACTATGCCAGCAACCGCGTCGATCCCCGAACCAAGACGCTGATCTTCAGCGACGCGCTCACCGTGCCGCGCACCATCGCGCTGTACCAGCAGTTCCGGGACCGCTGCCAGCTGGCCTTTGGCATCGGCACCAACCTCACCAACGACCTGGGCTACGAGCCGCTGCAGATCGTCATCAAGATGGTGCGCTGCAACGGCCAGCCGGTAGCCAAGCTGTCGGACGCGCCGGCCAAGAACATGTGCGAAGATGAAAAATACCTGGCCTACCTGCGCCAGGTGTTTGACATTGCCTCGCCCCCTTAAACCCGTGCGCTCATCCGTGCCCGGATATCGCCGCAACCCAGCAGAGATTTGCGCATGACCCTACCCAAAATCCTCATCGCCCGCGCTATTTTCCCCGAGGTGATTGCCCGCCTCGAACAGCATTTCGACGTCGAGTCCAACCAGACCGATGCCGTCTGGTCCAAAGCTGATCTGATCGCGCGCCTGCGTGACAAGCAGGGCGCTTTCACCACCTCCGGCGAGCGCATTGACGCCGAGGTGCTCGCCGCCTGTCCGCAGCTGAAAATCTGCGCCAACATGGCCGTGGGCTACAACAATTTCGATGTGGCCGCCATGACCGCCGCCGGCGTGCTGGCCACCAACGCGCCCGACGTGCTGACCGAGACCACCGCCGATTTCGGCTTTGCCCTCCTGATGGCCACGGCCCGGCGCATCACCGAGAGCGAGCATTTCCTGCGCGCCGGAAAGTGGACGACATGGCGCTACGACCTGTTTGCCGGCGCCGACATCCATGGCACGACGCTGGGCATCCTGGGCATGGGCCGCATCGGCCAGGGCATTGCCCGGCGCGGCGCGCACGGCTTTGGCATGAAGGTGATTTACCACAACCGCTCCAGGCTCGACGCCGCGCTGGAGGCCCAATGCCGGGCCGCTTATGTCAGCAAGGACGAGCTGCTCGCCACGGCCGATCACCTGGTGCTGGTGCTGCCTTATTCGCCCGCCTCGCACCACACGATTGGCGCGGCCGAGCTGGCGCGGATGAAGCCGAGCGCGACGCTGGTCAATATTGCGCGCGGCGGCATTGTGGACGATGCGGCGCTGGCCGAAGCCTTGCGCAACAAAACGATTGCGGCCGCAGGCCTGGATGTGTTCGAGGGCGAGCCCCAGGTGTACCCGGACCTGCTCACCGTGCCCAATGTGGTGCTGACCCCGCACATCGCCAGCGCCACGATGCCGACGCGCCTGGCCATGGCCAGTCTGGCCGCTGACAACCTGATTGCCTTTTTCACGGGGAAAAAACCGCTGACGCCCTTGAATCCTGCCGTGCTGGCGCCTTGACAGAGTAGCTGGCACGTCATGGAAGGATGGTTGATGATGTCCCTACTGGCGGCCAACCTGGCCTTGCTGGTCTGGCTGGTGCTGCGTGCGCCCGCTGGGTCTGCGGGCTTGCTTGAGAAAGACCGGCTTGCGTTGCTGGCCGGCATGGCCGCCGGCCATGACAAGGTCGAGCGCGAAGTGCGCCGCGAGATCACCGACAGCGCCCGCAGCAGCCGCCAGGAACTGGCCGCGACGCTGGCCACTTTCCAGCAGACGCTGGTGCAGCAAAGCGCCCACGCCGCAGGAACGCAGAACGCGCAGTTCGAGGCTTTTTCCCAGCAGCTGGGTCTGCTTCAGGCCCGGTTGTCGGACACCCTGGCCACTCAGCTGCAAGCCGTCAGCGAATCCAACGCCCGCCGCATGGGCGAAGTGCGCGACACCCTCGAAAGGCAGCTCGCGCAACTGCAGCAGACCAATTCGGCCAAGCTCGACGAGATGCGCCAGACGGTCGATGAAAAGCTCCAGACCACGCTGGAAACCCGGCTTGGCCACAGCTTCAAGCAGGTGGCTGACCGGCTGGAGCAGGTCCACAAAGGGCTGGGCGAGATGCAGACGCTGGCCCAGGGCGTCGGCGACTTGAAACACCTGCTGACCAACGTCAAGACGCGCGGCATTTTCGGCGAGGCCCAGCTGGCCGCGCTGCTGGAGCAGGTGTTCACGGTGGACCAGTACGCCGCCCAGGTCATCACGCGGCGCGGCGGCAAGAATCCGGTGGATTTTGCGATCAAGCTGCCGGGGCGCAGCGACTCGGGCGAGCCTTTGTGGCTGCCCATCGACGCGAAATTTCCGAATGAAGACTACGAGCGCCTGCTCGATGCGCAGCAGCGCGCCGACGGGCCGGGCGCCGAGGTGGCGGGCAAGGCGCTGGAAGGGCGCATCCGGCTGGAGGCCCGCTCAATCTGCGAAAAATACATCGAGCCGCCGTACACCACCGATTTCGCCATTTTGTTTTTGCCCACCGAAGGGCTGTATGCCGAGGTGCTGCGCCGCCCCGGCCTGATGGAGAGCTTGCAACGCGAGCACCGCATCACGCTGGCCGGTCCGACCACGCTGCTGGCCATACTCAATTCGCTGCAGATGGGTTTCAGGACGCTGGCGCTGGAAAAGCGCTCCAGCGAGGTCTGGCAGGTGCTGGGCGCGGTCAAGACGGAATTTGGCAAGTTCGGCGACGTGCTGGCCAAGGTGAAATCCCAGACCGAGACGGTGCTCAACACCCTAAGCAGCGCCGAGCAGCGCAGCCGGGTCATGGGCAAGGCCCTGCGCCAGGTCGAGGCCCTGCCCGAGGCGGAGGCGGCGCGCCTGATGCCGCTGGAAAAGGAACCGGATTAGTCTGGGCGCCGCATGCGCCGTGCCCCGGCTTGCCCGCCTGCCGGGCAGCAGGGCGCCGCTGCTCGGCTTAAAGCTCGTAAAAGGCCTTGATGGCGTTCCAGGCGTCCTGCGGCTCATCGACATACTGGAACAGTTTCAAGTCATCGGGCGAGATGGCGCCTTCCTCGATCATCACTTCCAGGTTCAGCAGCCGCTTCCAGTAGCTGGAGCCGAAAAGAATGATGGGCACCGGCTTGGCTTTTTTGGTTTGCACCAGGGTGATGACCTCGAACAGCTCGTCGAGTGTGCCAAAGCCGCCCGGAAAAGCCACCAGGGCCTTGGCGCGCATCATGAAATGCATCTTGCGCAGGGCGAAATAGTGGAATTTGAAATTGAGCGAGGGCGAGATGTACGGGTTGGACGACTGCTCGTGCGGCAGCACGATGTTGAGCCCCACGTTCAGGGCGTCCATTTCCTTGGCGCCCCGGTTGGCCGCTTCCATAATGCCGGGGCCGCCGCCGGTGCAGATAAATAACTGTTCTTCAGGCGGCAGTGCATTGCTGTAGGTGGCCACCATGCGGGCAAAGAGGCGGGCCTGTTCATAGTAGTGGGCGTTGCGCACATGGCGCCGCGCCAGCGCCAGCGCCGCTTCGTCGCCGCTTTCCTCGGCCAGTTGCATGGCCGCGCTGGCCTGCTCGGGGGCCGGAAAGCGGGCGCTGCCGAACACCACGATGGTGTTTTCAATGCCCTGCTCCTGCTGGTCGATTTCGGGCTTGAGCATTTCAAGCTGGATGCGCACCGCGCGGGTTTCGCGCCGCAGCAGGAATTCCGGATCGGCAAAAGCCAGCCGGTTGGCGTCGGCGCGCAGCGGCGCCGTGGTGGTGGAGTGGGCTTGCAGTTCAGCCCAGGCGTGGGCCAGGCGATCTTCCGAGATGTCTTGTGTTTGTTCCATAAGCCCTTGGTCAATGATGCGTGCCATCCTGTAGTTCAGAGCAGGTCCACGCAGTAAGCAGGTAAGAAAAAACGCGGCAGATAACAAGGCCATCATAAAGACGCTTCATCCCTCTTTTGGCGTCTGGGCAATAAAAAAGGCTCCCTCGGAGCCTTTTTGAACAAGGACGTTGCCGTCGGTTTTTACACACGCTTGCGGTATTCGCCGGTGCGGGTGTCGATTTCCACGACATCACCCTGGGCCACGAAAATCGGCACGCCGATTTCAAAACCGGTGGCCAGCTTGGCGGGTTTCAAAACCTTGCCGGAGGTGTCACCCTTGACGGCGGGCTCGGTCCAGGTGATTTCGCGCTGCACGCTGGTGGGCACTTCGACCGAAATCGCCTTGCCGTCATAGAACACGACTTCGAGTTCCATGCCGTCTTGCAGGTAGTTCAGGGAGTCGCCCATGTTTTCGGCTTCGACTTCGTACTGGTTGTAGTCGGAGTCCATGCAGATGTACATCGGGTCGGCAAAGTAGGAATAGGTGCAGTCCTTCTTGTCCAGGATGACCTGGTCGATCTTGTCGTCGGCCTTGAACACCTGCTCGGTGTTGAAGTTGGCGATCAGGCTTTTGAGCTTCATGCGCACGGTGGCCGAATTGCGCCCGCCGCGGCTGTATTCGGTCTTGAGCACGACCATCGGGTCCTTGCCGTGCATGATGACGTTGCCGGCGCGGATTTCTTGAGCGATTTTCATAGCAGTTTTGACTAGGGTGGACCGCTAAACGCTTGCAGGGAAGTGCAGGTTCTGCGGCGGGTTGTGTGAGTGGCGTGAGCCAGTTAGGCGTTTTGCCTGGCAGGCTAATCCGCAAAACCGGTGATTTTAGCGTTTTTTTGCAACAAACCCAAGCAGGCGGCTGCTCAGATCGTCCTGGGCCATCAGCCGGGCGCGCGTGGCCCGCGTCCAGCCTTCCCAGGCCGCCAGCTCAGGCAGTATCAGGCTGGCTTGAGCCGGCCCGGTGCGGCCCTGGTTCCAGGCCGCATGCAAATCCCTTGCCGCGGCCGGCGCGACCAGCGTGTCGAGGAAAGCACTGAGCTTGGCCAGATGGGCCTGGTCTTCCTGCGGGTAAATCTGCCAGACGAACGGTTTGCCGGCCCACACGGCGCGGATCACCGAGTCTTCGCCACGCACGAAATTGAGCTCGCAAGCCCACAGCAGATGGTCGAAATCGGCTTGCGTCAGCAGTTTTAGATAGGAAATCGACAGCGGCTTGTGCCTGCCAGCCACATCGGCATTGGCATTGGCATTGGCATTGGTATTGGCCCTGGCACTGGCCTTGGCGGTGAGGCTGCCTTGGTCATTCAGGATGACTTTGACGGCTTGTTCTGCTCGTCCGGCCGCCACCAGCAGGCACACCGGCTGGCCGGCCAGCCCTTGCTCGGCCAGTTGCGCGAGGAAGGCGTCCAGCGCCAGCGGCTCGTAGCAAAACAGCGAGACGAGCTTTTCGCCGCTGTGCTCGCCCTGCCAGTCGATGCCCTGGGCGGCCAGCCAGGCGCTGCGGTCAAAACCGGCTTGGCGCTCCAGCAGGTCCGGCTCGCGCAGCAAGCCACCGGTCGCTTCGGTGAAGCCGGGGTAGAAAAACCATTTGGTCCAGCCGGCCGCCGGCCCGCGCTGCACCAGCGAGGGCAGGGCGTGGCAGCGCTCGACATAGGGCTCGGCGGACAGGTATTCCAGGTTGATCCAGACTGGTTTGATTCCGTTGGCGCGGGACTGGTCAGCGCAGGCGGCCAGAAATTGGAAAGGAATGTCGCAGCCGAAGGCCTCGATCAGCACGTCGGGCGGCTGCTGTTCAAGGCCGGCTGCAGAAAGATCAAGGCCAATTGCTGGCAGGTCAAGACCAGTTGCGCGCAGGTCAAGACCGGCTGCGGGCAACTCCGGCGGCTCGGTCCAGGGCAGCACCCGCACGCCTGCGCAGCCGCCCGGCGCCATCCAGGCCAGCGCCGAGGCATCATCGACCCACAGCCGCACCCTGTGCCCGCGCCGGGCCAGGTCGGCGGCCAGGCGCCAGCACACGCCAATGTCCCCGAAGTTGTCAATGACTTTGCAAAAAATGTCCCATTGCAGGCTGTGTTTCATTCCGGGATTGTCCACAATAGCCGCTGGCCGCCACTCGGGCTGCGCTTTTTCCATTTCAACGATGCCATGACCGCACCTCACGAATTCGATCCCCAACTGCTCAGCGAAGTGGCCGCGCTGCCGCCGCTGCCGGGCGTTTACCGCTACTTTGATGCGGAGGGAAATGTGCTGTATGTCGGCAAGGCGGGCAACCTGAAAAAGCGCGTCGCCAGCTATTTTCAGAAAAACCACGGCGGCACGCGCATCGGCCACATGGTGACGAAGATCGCGCGCATGGAAACCACCGTGGTGCGCTCCGAGGCCGAGGCGCTGCTGCTGGAAAACAACCTGATCAAGACGCTGAACCCGAAGTACAACATTCTGTTCAGGGACGACAAGAGCTATCCCTACCTGAAACTGACCGGTGCGCAGCCTGCGCCGGCGGGCAGCGCGCCGACGGCAGAAGGCTATCCGCGCATCGCCTATTACCGGGGCGCGGTGGAGAAAAAACACCGCTATTTCGGTCCCTATCCCAACTCCTGGGCGGTGAAGGACACGATTCTTCTGCTGCAAAAGGTTTTCAAGTTGCGCACCTGCGAGGACACGGTGTTCAACAACCGCACCCGGCCGTGCCTGCTCTACCAGATCAAGCGCTGCTCGGCGCCCTGCGTCGGCCAGGTCTCGCCCGAGCAGTACGCGCTGGACACGGCCAACGCCGAGCGTTTCCTGCAGGGCCAGACGCAGGAAATCCTGTCGGAGCTGGAAAAGAAGATGCTGGACCATGCCGAAAAACTGGAGTTCGAGCAGGCCGCCGAGCTGCGCAACCAGATGATGTCGCTGTCCAAGGTGCTGCACCAGCAATCGATGGAGGCCGGCGGCAAGCATGCCGATGTGGATGTGGACATCCTGGCGGTCAAGGTGCAGGGCGGCAAGGCCTGCGTCAACCTGGCCATGGTGCGTGGCGGGCGTCATCTGGGCGACCGGCCCTACTTTCCGACGCATGTCGAAAACGCCACCGACGTTGCCATGCTGGAGGCGGAGGCAGATGTGGATATGGATGTGGATGTGGATGTGGATGCGAGCTGCCAGACGCTGCCACAGGTTAGTACATTGGAAACCGCCACCGCCACCGCCACCGCCACCGCGGCCGGACTGGAAGCGGAGGTGAACCCAGAGGCAGCCAAAGTGACGCCGGGCATGGCGGCGGCTGAAGCGGCGGATGCGACGGGTGTGCCTGAAGCGCCTGAGGCGGCTGAAACAACTGAAACAGGCGCGGCAAATCCACCAGCGCCGGCTGGCAAGTCCATCGAAGCGCTGGTGCTCGAAGCCTTCATCGCCCAGCACTACATCGATGTGCCGGTGCCGCCCGTGCTGGTCTGCAGCGAGCCGGTGGATAAGGCCCTGATGGCCGCGCTGAGCGAGCAGGCCGGCTACAAGGTCACGGCCATTCACCAGCCGCGTGAGCAGCGCCGCCTCTGGCTGGACATGGCGCAGAAAAACGCCGCGCTTCAACTGGCCCGGCTGCTGGCCGAGCAGGGCTCGCAGCAGGCCAGAACCCGCGCGCTGGCCGAGGCGCTGGAGTTGCCGCTGGACAAGCTGGACGCCCTGCGCATTGAGTGCTTCGACATTTCGCACACGGCGGGCGAATCGACGCAAGCCTCCTGCGTGGTGTTCCAGGCGCACAAGATGCAAAGCAGCGAATACCGCCGCTACAACATCGAAGGCATCACGCCGGGCGATGATTACGCCGCCATGCGCCAGGTGCTCCTGCGCCGCTATAGCAAGCTCGCCGAGGCCGCCCGCAACGGCGAGGCCAGCCTGCCGGACCTGGTGCTGGTCGATGGCGGCAAGGGACAAGTCTCCATGGCGCGTGAAGTTTTTGAAGAACTCGGCCTGGACCTGGGGCTGATTGCCGGCGTTGAAAAAGGCGAGGGCCGCAAGGTGGGGCTGGAGGAACTGGTGTTTGCCGATGGCCGCGACAAGGTCTATCTGGGCCGCGACTCGGCCGCGCTGATGCTCATCGCCCAGATCCGCGACGAGGCGCACCGCTTTGCCATCACCGGCATGCGCGCCAGGCGCGCCAAGGTGCGCGTGGGCGGCAGCCGGCTCGAAGACATCGCCGGCATCGGCCCCAAGCGCCGCGCCAGCCTGCTGCAGCGCTTTGGCGGCGTGCGCGGCATCGCCTCGGCCAGCGTTGAGGATATTGCCATGGTCGAGGGCATTTCCAAGGACCTGGCCGAGGACATTTACCGCGCCCTGCACTGAGCAGGGCGGGGCGCTGACCATGGCGTGCGGCCAGTTTTTCAGGCTGCCGATTCTGGCCGCCGATGTTCGCCTTGTCCGGCATGCCAAAATCGGGGCCATGTTTCTCACCATTCCCACCTTGATGACCTGGACCCGCATTGTTGCGATTCCGCTGATCGTGGGGGTTTTTTACCTGAACATTCCCGCCGTTGAACGCAACCTGATCGCCACCGTGATGTTCGTCGTCTTTGCCGCCACCGACTGGCTGGACGGCTATTTGGCGCGCAAACTGAACCAGGCGTCTTCGTTTGGCGCTTTTTTAGACCCGGTGGCCGACAAGTTCCTGGTCTGCGCCTCGCTGCTGGTGCTGGTGCATCTGCAGCGCGCCGATGTGTTCGTCGCCCTCATCATCATCGGGCGGGAAATCGCTATTTCGGCGCTGCGCGAATGGATGGCCCAGATTGGCGCTTCGCGCAGCGTGGCCGTTCACATGCTGGGCAAGGTCAAGACCACGGTGCAGATGATTGCGATTCCCTTTTTGCTGTTTGACGGCATCTTGTTCGGCGTCATCAACACGCCGCTCTGGGGCACCTGGCTGATCTGGCTGTCGGCGGTTTTGACGGTCTGGTCCATGGCCTACTACCTGCAAAAGGCGATTCCGGAAATACGCGCCAAGGCCAAGTGAAGTGAACTGAACTGAACTGAACTGATTCGACCCGCGCGTGAATTCCCCGCCGTCTGCCAACGCCCTGATCCGGGCCATGCCCGCCGTCTTCGTGCTGATCTGGAGCACCGGCTTCATCGTGGCCAAGTTCGGCCTGCCCTATGCGCCGCCGCTGACTTTTCTGACGCTGCGCTACGCTTTTTCCATCGCCTGTTTTCTCCTGTGGAGCCGGCTGGCCCGCGCGGCCTGGCCGCAGGGCCGGCGCCAGTGGCTGCACCTGGCCGTCACCGGCGTGCTGATGCATGCCGGTTACCTGGGCGGTGTCTGGGTGGCGGTCAAGGGCGGCATGGGCTCGGGCCTGGCAGCGCTGATCGTCGGCCTGCAGCCGGTGCTGACAGCGCTGTGGCTGTCATGGGCCGGCCTGCCGGGCGACTCAGCCGGGTCCGGCAAAGTCACGCCGAGGCAGTGGCTGGGACTGCTGCTGGGCCTGGGCGGGCTGCTGCTGGTCGTGGCGCGAAAATTCGGCAGCGGCAGCGAGGTCACGGCGCTGACTCTGGGCTGCACGGTGTTTGCGCTGCTGAGCATCACCGTGGGCACGCTGTACCAGAAACACTTCATGCAGCCGACCGATGTGCGAACAGCCAACACGGTCCAGCTGATGGCTGCTTTGGTGGTGACGCTGCCTTTTGCGCTGATGGAGGCCGAGCCGGTTGTCTGGAATGGCCCTTTCATCGGCGCCCTGGCCTGGGCGGTGCTGGCCTTGACGCTGGGCGGCAGTTCACTGCTTTACCTGCTGATCCAGCGTGGCGCGGCCACCTCCGTCACCAGCTTGCTGTACCTCGTGCCGCCCACCACCGCCGTGATGGCCTGGCTGCTGTTTGGCGAAGCCATCACCGCTGCCACGGTGGCCGGCACGGCGCTCACGGCGCTGGGCGTGAGCCTGGTGGTGCGGGCTGCCAGGCCCAAGGCGGCTTGATGGAAAATTGCGGCACATGCCTGGCCTGCTGTGGTGAACGCCTGAAAAAAGACGCTAGAATCCGCCACCACACGTTTTAAAACGCACGCTGCATTGACAGGACTGCAAGTCCATGGCTTTAATGAAGCCGGGATCGCAAGGTCTACATGCCGCTCTTGACGACACCCCCTTGGCTGTGTCCTGGAAATTCTTTTTAACGCCAGACAGATGAACTGGCGAAACAACGAGGGCTTTTTGTGAACAAGACTGAATTGATTGAGCACATTGCCAAAAATGCCGACATTTCCAAAGCGGCCGCCACGCGTGCGCTGGAGTCCACGATTGGCGCGGTAAAGTCGACGCTGAAAAAAGGGGAAACGGTTTCCCTGGTCGGTTTTGGCACTTTTGCCGTCGGCGAGCGTGCTTCGCGCACGGGCCGCAATCCGCGCACCGGCGATGAGATTAAAATCAAGGCTGCCAAGGTTCCAAAATTCCGTCCGGGCAAAGCACTCAAGGATGCTTTGAACTGATGTAAAAATTGATAGTGGGGTGCTTAGCTCAGTTGGTAGAGCAGCGCCCTTACACGGCGTAGGTCGGCGGTTCGAGCCCGTCAGCACCCACCACCCACTAAGAAAAAAGGCGAACACGGGTTCGCCTTTTTTGTTGTTGCGCCTCAAAAGGCCGTCATACAGGGAAAATTCGAGATGTTTGATTTCATTCGCAAGCACACCAAATGGACCATGGGCTTGCTGTTTTTGCTGATAGTGCCCTCGTTTATTCTGGTGGGCATGAACAGTGGCAGCCCTTCGGACAACAAGGGCGGCGTGGTCGCCAAGGTCGATGGCGTGGAGATCACCCAGCCCGAATGGGACCGCGCCCACCAAAATGAAGTGGAGCGGCTGCGCGCCGCCCAGCCGGCACTGGACGTCAAACTGCTGGACTCGCCGCAAGCGCGCTACGCCACGCTGGAGCGCCTGGTGCGTGACCGGGTCATCGCAGCGGCTGCCCAGAAATTCAAGCTCTCCACCAGTGACCAGCGCCTGGCCCGCGAACTGCAGGACAGCCCGGAAATCGCCGCCTTGCGCCGGCCCGATGGCTCGCTCGACATGGAGCGCTACCGCCAGCTACTGGGCAGCCAGGGCATGAGCCCGGAAATGTTTGAAGCCAACGTGCGCGCTGACCTGTCAACCCGTCAGGTGCTCACCGGCATTGGCAGCAGCGGCCTGGCTTCCAGCGCGGCGGCTGATCTGGCGCTGAACGCTTATTTCGAAAAACGTGAAATTCAGCTGGCCCGCTTCAATGCCGCTGACTTTGCGGCCAAATTGAACCCGACGGACGCTGATCTGGAGCAGTTCTACAAGGCCAATGAGAAGCTGTTCCTGGCCCCTGAACAGGCCAGCATCGAGTATGTGCTGCTCGATCTGGAGACGGTGAAGAAAACCATCACGCTCAACGAAGCCGACCTCAAGACCTACTACAGCCAGAACCTCGCGCGGCTCAGCAGCGCTGAAGAGCGCCGCGCCAGCCACATCCTGATTGCCGCGCCTGCCGCTGCGCCGGCTGCCGAGCGTGAAAAGGCCAAGGCCAAGGCGCAGGAGTTGCTCGCTGCGATTAAAAAATCGCCCGGCACCTTTGCCGAACTGGCCCGCAAGAACTCGCAAGACCCCGGTTCTGCCGTCAATGGCGGCGACCTTGGCTTTTTTGCACGTGGCGCGATGGTCAAGCCGTTTGAAGACGCTGCTTTTACCCTGAAGAAAGACGACATCAGCGACGTGGTGGCTTCCGATTTTGGCTACCACATCATCAAGCTGACCGACATCAAGGCCGTCAAGCAGCGCAGTTTTGAAGAGATGCGGCCCGAACTCGAAGCGGACCTGAAAAAGCAGCAGGCGCAGCAGAAATTCTCTGAAACCGCCGAGGCGTTTTCCACGGCCGTGTATGAGCAGTCCGACAGCCTTAAGCCGGCGGCCGATCAGCTCAAGCTGGAAATTCAAACTGCCAGCCAGGTGGCGCGCCAGCCAGCTGCCGGCGCGACCGGGGTGCTGGCCAATCCGAAATTCCTCACTGAGCTGTTTTCGCCCGATGCCATTGAGAAAAAACGCAACACCAAAGCCGTTGAAATCGGGCCGAACCAGCTCGTTTCTGGCCGCATCGTCCAATACGCCGCCGCCCACACCCGGCCTTTTGCAGAGGTGAAAGAACTGGTGCGCCAGCGCTGGCTGGCCCAGCGCGGCGCTGAAGAGGCGCGCAAGGAAGGCGCCGCCAAGCTGGCCGCCTGGAAGGCCGCGCCCGCCACGGCGGTGCTGTCTGCCCCGGTGCTGGTGTCGCGTGAGCAGGCGCAACAGTTGCCCATGCCGGTGGTGGAGGCCGCGCTGCGCGCCGATGCCAGCGTCTTGCCGGCATTGAGCGGGGTGGATCTGGGCGACCAGGGCTATGTCATTGTGAAGGTTGGCAAGGTGGTGCCGCGCGATGCGCCCGCTGAGGCCGCCGCCAAGCAGGAGCGCAGCCAGTACGGTGAATGGTGGACCTCTGCCGAGACGCTGGCTTACTACGACAGTCTGAAAGAGCGTTTCAAGGCACAAATTATGGTGCCAAAGCCCGCTGTAGCCAAAGCAAGTGCACTAGAGGGCGTGACACAGTAATTTTGCGCCGTTTGCAGCTATAATAGAAAACTACGGTGGCTGTAGCTCAGTTGGTAGAGTCCAGGATTGTGATTCCTGTTGTCGTGGGTTCGAGCCCCATCAGCCACCCCAAAACAGTAAAAAGCCTGCTATTTAAAAAAATAGCAGGCTTTTTTGTTGGCACGATCATCACATCACAGACTGGTGAGAGAGCGCTTCGGTAGCCTGTGCGGTTATGTCAGTGCTGACAGGGCTGACGCCCTGGGTACTTGTCAGCAACCTCCGTCGGCAACTGTCCAGTTTGCCTGTCTTGCTGGGAGCCATACTCAAAAGGCTGCTTCGTGGTCTGCATCACCCGATGCCTGAAGACGCCTCGGGTTTGAAAAATCGGTCAAACAGCAGGGTCAAGGCTGGAAAATCCTGGGTGAACCGCTCGCAGTTGACGAAATAAGCTTCGCACGCTACCGCAAAGAACTCTGCCGGGGCCGTGGCGCCATAAGCGTCGAGCCAGGGCGCTTCGCCGCCAAAGCGCTCGGCCATGCTGACCTGTTCGCAAAATCCATCATAAGCGGCCTGCATCGTGTCATGCCAGGCGGCCTGCGCGGCGCGCGACGGCAGGGGCGGGCAGCCATCGGCGGTGCCATCGCGCATGTCGATCTTGTGAACGAACTCATGGATCACCACGTTGTGCCCGCGCTCGGCCAGATCGCCTGCAGCGGCCACGTCCTGCCAGCTCAAGGTCACCGGGCCGCCCTGCATGGCTTCGCCCAGCAGCGCTTCCTTGTAGTCGTGGACCACGCCGGCGGCGTCGATGCTTTTGCGCCGGGCCAGCATGGCGCCGGGGTGGACCACGATGCCGGTGAAGTCGTCATACCAGGCGAGGCCCAGGTGCAGCACCGGCAGGCACGCCTGGGCGGCAATGGCCACGGCCATCTCGTCGGTGACGATCAAGCCGTGGACGCCGGTAAATTCTTTGCGTTGTAAAAACAGGCCGACCAGGCGGCGCAGTTGCGCCAGTTCGGGCGCCGGGCTCCGGGCCAGGAAGGGGTAGCGCTGCAGGGTGTGTTGCCACAGCGCTTCGGGGATGGTTCTGGGAGCAGCGCCAGCACGCTCCAGCAGGTTTTTCAGCCAGTTCGGCATGGATTCTTTGCCTTCAAGGGGCGAGCAGGGCGATGCGCTGCAGGCCGGCGGCGCTCAGGCGCAGAGCGTCGGCGCGGGGCGTTGGGGCCTGCGCGTCCCAGTCGCTGAGCACCAGGCGCGACAGGCCATCGCCCAGGTCATGCGCGGCCGGCTTGTGGGTGTGGCCGTGAATCAGCGTGGCGGCCCCGGCGGCTTGCAGCCACTGGCGGGCGGCGGCGCGGTCCACATCGGCGTAATCTTGGCCGCCCTGCTGGTGGGCCTGGCTTTGCTCGCGCATGTGGCGGGCGATGGCCTGGCGCTGAGCCAGCGGTTTGGCCAGAAAAGCGCTCTGCCAGACGGGACTGCGCACTTGCTGGCGAAATTTCAGGTAATCCACGTCGTCCAGGCACAGCGCGTCGCCATGCGAGAGCAGCCAGCGCTGGCCGGCAAATGTCAGCACGGTCGGGTCGGCCAGCAGCGTGGCGCGGCAGCGATCCATGAAGCGCTGGCCGACGAGAAAATCGCGGTTGCCGTGCATGAAGAACAGGTCCAGCCGCTCAGCCGCTTGACGCAGCGTCTGGGCACAGCGATGTTCAAAACTCGTGCTGCCCGGCGCCAAAGCGCCGCTATCCAGCACATCGTCGCCGATCCAGACTTCGAACAGGTCGCCCAGCATGAATACGGCATCGGCCGGGGTGGTCTGCAAATACTGCTGCCAGGCGGCAAAGGTGGCCGGCTCGCCGGCGCTCAAGTGCAGGTCGGAAATGAAATCGACCGTGCGCCACGCCGGCGGAGCCATCAGCTCGGCCATGGGGGGCACGGTCGAAGGGATTTGCATCGCGGACTCAGGCCAGCTTAGTCCGGCTGCAACTTCAGGCCAGCGCGACGGCTTTTTCGATCACCACGTCTTCAAGCGGCACGTCGTCATGAAAGCCCTTGCGGCCGGTCTTGACGGCCTTGATCTTGTCCACCACGTCGGTGCCGGCGACGACCTTGCCGAACACGGCGTAGCCCCAGCCCGAAGCGTTCTGGCCGGTGTGGTTCAGAAAGCCGTTGTTGGCCACGTTGATGAAGAACTGCGAGCTGGCCGAATGCGGCGCGTTGGTGCGGGCCATGGCGACGGTGTAGTTGTCGTTTTTCAGGCCGTTGGTGGCTTCGTTCTCGATCTCGCCGTCGGTGGGCTTTTGCTTCATGCCCACTTCAAAACCGCCGCCCTGGACCATGAAGCCGGGAATCACGCGGTGAAACACGGTGTTGTCGTAGTGGCCCTTGTTGACGTAGCTCAGGAAATTGGCGACGGACTTGGGCGCCTTGGCCGCGTCGAGTTCGAGGGTGATGACGCCGTACTTGGCGATGTGGAGTTCGACTTTGGGGTTGCTCATGGGATGTGTCCTGTTGGGTTATTTAACGAGGGTTGCGGATTTGATGAGGACCGGCGTTTGGGGCACGTCCGAAGGAAAGGGGCCGCCGGGGCCGGTGGGAACGGTCTTGATCTTGTTGACCGTGTCCAGGCCGCTGACGACCTTGCCAAAGACGGTGTAGCCGGGCGCCTGGGCGCTGGGGTTCAGGAAATCATTGTCCTTGACGTTGATGAAGAACTGCGCCGTGGCCGAATTGGGGTTGTTGGTGCGGGCCATGGCCAGCGTGCCGACGGTGTTGGTCGGGCCGCCCTTGGCCAGCGCTTCGCGGCCTTCATGCGCGACCGGGGCGCGGGTTTTTTTCTCGGCATAGCCAGCGTCATAACCGCCGCCCTGGACCATGAAGTTGCCGATCACGCGGTGAAAGATCGTGCCGTCGTAATGCTTGTCCTTGACGTACTGAAGGAAGTTTTCCACCGTCTTGGGGGCCTTGTCGGGATAGACCTCAACCACGAAATCGCCTTCGCTGGTGGAAAATTTCACTTGCGGTGCGCTCGGCGTGGCCGCCAGGGCAATGCCGGCGCTCAGGCTGAAAGCGGCGGCCAGCAGGGCGGCAGCGCTGCGGCGGGTGAGGCTTGTCGGGGTAGGGCTCATAGTTTCAATCCTTCTGGAAAATTCAGGGGCAAGCGCATGTCAGGGCGCTTTGGCTGGCGCCAGCAACTGGCGCACCAGTGCCAGCTTGGGGCGCAGGGCCGGATTTCCAGTGTCCAGTTCCAGCGCCCGGCTGTAGGCCTGGCTGGACAGCCGGGCGTACACGTCGCCCAGGTTTTCATGGGCCGTGGCATAGGCGGGGTTGATGCGGATCGCCATGTCCAGCGCTGAGCGGGCCTTGTCCAGCTGGCCCTGGCCGGCGTAGAGAACGGCCAGGTTGTTGTAAGGCTCGGGAAGCTCGGGGTAATCTTCGGTAATGTCGGTAAAGATGGCAATGGCTTGCTCGGGCTTGCCCGCCTGCGTCTGGACCACGCCCTTTAAAAAACGCATCTGCGGGTCTTTGGGATTGGCGGCAAGGTAGGCGTCGGCCTTGGCCAGCGCTTCGAAGACCTGGCCGGCGCTGCTCAGGCGGTTGACATCGGCATAGTCGTCGGCATGGGCGGCAGAGATCCACAACACGGCTGCCAGCAGCAACAGTTTGCAGCTGGACAACAAAGGCTGGCCTGAAAAGACGATGCGCGTGGGCATAAAACTCTCGCTTTTTGTGAAGCAGGGGGCCGCGCTGGGGCGGAAAAGTGACGCAGTGCAGGCCGGCGCCAGCGCGGGGCGGTGCTCGCTGCCAAACAGGCCGGCAAGGGCTCAATACAGTGCGCAATTCTAGCTGAGGGGGTATAGTTCAAACCCTTGCCCTGTTGCCATTTCCTGTTTATTCCACGTATTTTTCCGCTTCTTCCTGCCGCTCATCCCCGCGGGAAATGCCGGCAAAATCCAGCTTTTTTTCATTTCCTTTTCTGGCGGACTGACGTCAGACTCCCGCACCCAGACCATCCTCATGAGCCTTCGCATTTACAACACGCTGTCGCGTGCCGTGGAAGATTTTTTTCCTCTCATCCCGGGTCAGGTCCGCATGTATGTGTGCGGCATGACGGTGTATGACCTGTGCCACCTGGGCCACGCCCGCGCCATGGTGGCCTTCGATGTGGTCCAGCGCTGGCTTAAAACCAGCGGCCTGCAGGTCACCTATGTGCGCAACGTCACCGACATCGACGACAAGATCATCCGGCGGGCGCTGGAAAACGGCGAGACCATCCGCGCCCTGACCGACCGCATGGTGGACGCCCTGCACCAGGACGCCGACGCGCTGGGCATCGAGCGCCCGACGCACGAGCCGCGCGCCACCGACTATGTCCCGCAGATGCTCAGCCTGATCGGCCGGCTGCAGGAAAAAGGCCTGGCCTATCAGGCGCAAAGCGGCTCCGGCCAGGGCGATGTGAACTATGCGGTGCGCAAGTTTCCCGGCTACGGCAAGCTCTCCGGTAAATCGCTCGACGAGTTGCGCGCTGGCGAGCGCGTCGATGTGCTCGACGGCAAGGACGATCCGCTGGACTTCGTGCTCTGGAAAAGCGCCAAGCCGAGCGAGCCAGCGGACGCCAAATGGGACAGCGCCTACGGCCCCGGCCGGCCCGGCTGGCACATCGAATGCTCGGCCATGGCTTGCGAGCTGCTGGGCGAGTCCTTCGACATCCACGGCGGCGGGGCGGACTTGCAGTTTCCGCACCATGAAAACGAAATCGCCCAGTCCGAAGGCGCGACGCTGGACGAGGCCACCGGGCGCGGCCAGCCGCTGGCGCGGTTCTGGATGCACAACGGTTTCGTGCGCGTGGACAACGAGAAGATGTCCAAGTCGCTGGGTAACTTCTTCACCATCCGCGAGATTCTGGCGAAATACGACGCCGAAACCGTGCGTTTCTTCATCCTGCGCGCGCACTACCGCAGCGCGCTGAACTACAGCGATGCGCACCTGGACGATGCCAGAGCCTCACTCAAGCGCCTGTACACGGCGCTGAATGCCGTTGCACCGGCCGGGGTGGCTATTGACTGGTCCGAGCCGTTTGCAGCCCGCTTCAAGGCGGCGATGGACGAGGACTTCGGCACGCCCGAAGCCATGGCAGTGCTGTTCGAACTGGCTGGCGAAGTCAACAAGACGGCTTCGGCCGAGCGCGCCGGGTTGCTCAAAGCGCTGGGCGGCTGCCTGGGCCTGCTGCAGCGTGAGCCGCAGGAATTTTTGCAATGGCGGCCTTCATCGGTACTGAACGTCGCAGTTGCCGCTGAGCCTGGAACTCCGGCTACCGCCCAGGCCTTGTCGGGCCAGCAGATTACCGCCTTGATCGCCGAGCGCACCCAGGCCAAGAAAGCGAAGGATTTTGCGCTGGCCGACAGCATCCGCAAGGACTTGCTGGCCCAGGGCATCGTACTGAAGGACTCGCCGCAGGGAACCACCTGGGAAGTGCAGTCATGAGTTTTTTGCACCATGGTTGTTTCCCGTGCAGACCCGGGTGAGCGCGGCAAGTGATGAAAAAGACAGTGACGAGCCCTCTGGCCATCCCCCAGCTCCTCAAGCTAGACGCACCGGCCGGCTCGGCTGCGCCGGTCATCGTCATGCCCGCTTACTGGGCCGATGCCTGCCGGCACCTGATGAAGAAAGACCGGGTCATGAAGCGGCTGATCCCGCAGTTTGCCGACACCTGCCTGCAGGCGCGCGGCGACGCCTTCAGCACGCTGGCGCGCAGCATCGTGGGCCAGCAGATCTCGGTCAAGGCGGCCCAGACGGTCTGGCGCCGCTTTGCCGCGCTGCCCGAAGAAATGACCCCGGCCCAGGTGCTGCGCCTGAAGGTGGACGACATGCGCGCCGCCGGCCTGAGCCCGCGCAAGGTGGAGTACCTGGTCGATCTGTCGCTTCATTTCGACGCCGGCCGGGTGCATGTCCATGACTGGCAGGCCATGGGCGACGAGGCCATCATTGCCGAGTTGATCGCCATTCGCGGCATCGGCCGCTGGACGGCCGAGATGTTTCTGATGTTTTATTTGATTCGCCCGAACGTGCTGCCGCTCGATGATGCAGGGCTCATCAACGGCATCAGCCGCAATTATTTTTCAGGCGAAGCGGTCAGCCGCAGCGATGCGCGGGAGGTTGCCGCCGCCTGGGCGCCCTACTGCAGCGTGGCGACTTGGTATATTTGGCGTTCGCTGGACCCGTTGCCGGTGCCGGCGGCCTAGCGACGCGGCGCGCCGCAGCACTGCACCGGCAAATTTAAGTTTAAAAAGCCTGAGGATCACACATGGCCAAAAAAATCTTTCTCGATTTCGAGCAGCCCATCGCGGAGCTCGAAGGAAAAATTGAAGAACTGCGTTACGTCCAGACCGAGTCGGCGGTGGATATTTCCGAGGAAATCGAGCAGCTGGCCAAGAAAAGCCAGCAGCTCACCAAAGACATCTACAGCGTCCTGACGCCGTGGCAGATCACCAAGATCGCGCGCCACGCCGAGCGGCCCTACACGCTGGACTATGTGCGCGACATCTTCACCGATTTTGTCGAACTGCACGGCGACCGGCATTTTTCCGATGACCTTTCCATCGTCGGCGGCCTGGCGCGTTTCAATGGCAACGCCTGCATGGTGCTGGGCCACCAGAAAGGGCGCGACACCAAGGAGCGCGGCCTGCGCAACTTCGGCATGACCAAGCCCGAGGGCTACCGCAAGGCGCTGCGCCTGATGAAGACGGCCGAAAAGTTCAAGCTGCCGGTGTTCACCTTCGTCGATACGCCCGGCGCCTACCCCGGCATCGACGCCGAGGAGCGCGGCCAGTCCGAGGCCATCGGGCGCAACATCTTTGAAATGGCGCAGCTCGAAGTGCCCATTATCACCACCATCATCGGCGAGGGTGGTTCGGGCGGCGCGCTGGCCATTTCCGTGGCCGATCAGGTGGTGATGCTGCAGTATTCGATTTATTCAGTGATCAGCCCCGAGGGCTGCGCCTCGATTCTCTGGAAGACATCTGAAAAAGCCGAGGAAGCGGCCGAGGCGCTGGGCATCACCGCGCACCGTCTGAAAGCGCTGGGCGTGATCGACAAGATCGTCAACGAGCCCGTGGGCGGCGCGCACCGCGACCCCAAGCAGATGGCGGCTTTTTTGAAGCGGGCGCTGAACGATGCTTTCCGCCAGGTCAGCGACCTCAAGACCGGCGAATTGCTCGACCGCCGCTATGAGCGCCTGCAAAGCTATGGCCGTTTCACCGACACCAAAGCCGACGCCAGCAAGTAAGCTGATGGTTCATAAAATAACCTGAACACTTCAACGTGGATTGGTTGGGCTTTTTCGGAATTGAACAAGTCATTGGTGGGCAGATGACTCTGGGAATGGGTAAGCCGTTCGCGATTCAGCGTGAGCCGTTGAGGCGCAACGGGTTCGTTCAGTCAGGCCGGCGCATGTTGCTACTTCAGGTATTTCGGTGAATCAGGTGAATCCGGCGCTGGCGGGGCTGAACGCCCTGTTTCCTGCATTTGTGTCGCCGCTGGCGCCCGGTGCTTGTCTCGGCGTGGCCTACAGTGGTGGCGCGGATTCCACCGCCTTGCTGCTGGCCGCCGCGCAGCACTGGCCGGGGCAAATCAGAGCGCTGCATATTCACCATGGCCTGCAGGGCGCTGCCGATGATTTCGTGCGCGTCTGCGAAGCGGTGTGCGCCAATGTGCAGGTGCCGCTGCATGTCGTGCACGTCAACGCCGCGCATGCACCGGGCGAAAGCCCTGAAGACGCGGCGCGGCGCGCACGCTATGCCGCGCTGGCGGCGGCCGCGAGGCAACACAATTTAAAGGGCGTGCTGCTCGGTCAGCATGCCGATGACCAGGTCGAAACGCTGCTGCTGGCGCTCAGCCGGGGTGCGGGCCTGCCGGGGCTGTCGGCCATGCCGCAACAATTCGAGCGCGGCGGCATGCGGTTTTACCGCCCGCTGCTGCAGATTCCGGCGGCTGCGCTGCGCCAATGGCTGGTGGCGCAGGAAATCCCTTTTGTCGATGACCCGAGCAACCAGGACGAGCGCTACACCCGCAACCGCATCCGCGCGCGCCTGCTGCCGGCGCTGGCGCAGGCGTTTCCGCAGTTCCGGGCGACGTTTGCCCGCAGCGCCCGCCATGCCGCGCAGGCCCAGGCCGTGCTGCTGGAAGTGGCCGAGCAGGATTTGGTTGCTGTCGGCACGCCCCCGGCCATCAAGGCCTTGCAGGCTTTGTCGCTGGCGCGCCAGGCCAATGTGCTGCGCCACTGGCTGCTGCTGAACCAAGCCACGCCCAGCGCGGCGCAACTCGATCAATTGCAATTGCAGATTGCCGCCTGCACCACACGCGGGCACCGGATTCACCTCAAGGTGGCCGACGGCGAAGTAACGCGCGCAGGCGCCGCACTGCACTACAGCGCCATCGTCACCAGGGCCGGGTAACCTGGACATGGGGCTGGGTATAATTTGCGGCTTTGCTGATGCCCCAGGCCTGTGACAGGGCCGCGACAGAAATGCTTTTGATCAGTGTTTTGTCTGGCGCGCAGCGGCAAGAAAAACCACATCCGCAACCAACTTCTGATTGACACCCTGCATGGCTTTGATCGTTCATAAATATGGCGGCACATCGATGGGCTCGACCGAGCGCATCCGCAATGTCGCCAAGCGCGTTGCCAAGTGGGCGCGCGCCGGCCACCAGATGGTCGTGGTTCCCAGCGCCATGAGTGGCGAGACCAACCGGCTGCTCGGCCTGGCCAAGGAGCTGGCCCCGGCCGGCCAGGATAACGCCTACGGCCGCGAACTCGACGCCCTGGCCGCCACCGGCGAGCAGGCTTCGAGCGCGCTGCTGGCCATTGCGCTGCAGGCCGAAGGGCTGCAGGCCGTGAGCTACGCCGGCTGGCAAGTCACGATCAAGACCAACAACGCCTACACCAAGGCGCGCATCGAGTCGATCGATGACGTGCGCGTGCGCGCTGATCTGGACGCCGGCAAAGTCGTCATCATCACCGGCTTTCAGGGCATGGACGAGGGCGGCAACGTCACCACGCTCGGCCGTGGCGGCTCCGACACCTCGGCCGTGGCGATTGCCGCCGCGCTCAAGGCGCACGAATGCCTGATCTACACCGATGTGGACGGCGTGTACACCACCGACCCGCGCGTCGTGCCCGAAGCGCGCCGCCTGCTGACCGTTAGTTTCGAGGAAATGCTCGAAATGGCCTCGATGGGCTCGAAGGTGCTGCAGATCCGCTCGGTCGAGTTTGCTGGCAAGTACAAGGTGCCGCTGCGCGTGCTCTCCAGCTTCACCGCCTGGGACATCGACATCAATGAAGAAGCCAAGTCCGGCACCCTGATCAGTTTTGAGGAAGACGAAAACATGGAACAAGCCATCGTATCGGGCATCGCATTCAACCGCGACGAAGCCAAAATCTCCGTGCTCGGCGTGCCCGACACCCCCGGCATCGCCTACCAGATCCTGGGCGCCGTGGCGGACGCCAACATCGAAGTCGATGTGATCATCCAGAACGTCAGCAAGGACGGCAAGACCGATTTCAGCTTCACCGTGCATCGCAACGACTACGCCAAGACGCTGGACCTGCTCAAGACCAAGGTCGTGCCCGGGCTGGGCGCGCAGGAAGTGCTGGGCGACGCCAAGATCTGCAAGGTCAGCATCGTGGGCATCGGCATGCGCAGCCACGTCGGCATTGCCAGCAAGATGTTCCGCGTGCTGAGCGAGGAAGGCATCAACATCCAGATGATCTCGACCAGCGAAATCAAGACCTCGGTCGTGATCGACGAGAAGTACATGGAGCTCGCCGTGCGCGCTTTGCACAAAGCTTTTGATCTCGACCAGGCTGCTGCCTGAAAAAACGCCTGAAGTCGTGCGATAATCTCGCCTACTGGAAACGTGACCGAGTGGCCGAAGGTGCTCCCCTGCTAAGGGAGTATGGGGTGTAGAGCCTCATCGAGGGTTCGAATCCCTCCGTTTCCGCCAGTAAGCTAAAGAAAAAGCGCCTCTCGGGGCGCTTTTTTCATTGCTGCCATTGTTTCTGTCAATGGTAAAACTGGTAAAAACCTCACAGTTCTCTATGGGTGAATGGTTCTGGGATTCATTAGCCTCGACAGCAAGGAAATTGCACCTTGATGCAGTCTAAAGTGGACTTCCTTGGCATGCCGCAGCATGCATCAGGAAAAAGCCGGACTTATCGGCTGACTGCCAAACCCTCTTCAGCCGGGCTTTGAGGTTCATCGTCAAAGCCCAGCCCGCGCAGGTACACGCCCATTGTCAATTCGCCCACTTCCAGCAGGTCAAAGCCCGAGGGATCGAGCAGCCAGTTCTGGATCAGGCCGTCGATCAGGGCGTGCAGACCCTGCGCGGCCACCGATGCGCTGACCGGCAATGGCAGGCCGCTCTGGTGCGAGGCCATTTCCAGGTTCTGCTCGATGCGGCTTAAAAAACCGTTGCGTACCGTCAGGTGGCGCAAGCGCACGGCCTGAAGTTCTTCGACGTATTCCACCTTTTGCGTGGCCACTTCAAAGACCCGCCGTGTCTGGGGGTCGATCACGATCTGCCGCAGGGCACTGGAGGTGCATTGCCGTATCCGCGCAAGCGCATTGCCGCCGTTTTCGCCGCTGGCCTGAAAATCGGCTTCTTCGGTATGAAAGGACGCTTCCAGCGGCAGCGTCACCCGGTCCATCATGGCATTGAACAGGTCCGCCTTGTCCCTGAAATGCCAGTACACCGCCCCGCGCGTGGCGCCGGCGCGCAGGGCGATGTCCTGCAGGCTGGTGCGCGAGACGCCCTGCGCCTGAAACAGGCACTCGGCGGCATCGAGCAGCTTGTGGCGGGTGACCTGTGCTTCTTCCTTGGTACGTCGGACCATGGCTTGTCTCCTGGGGTTATTTCCGAATACCGGATTTATACATTCATGAATGTATGTAAACTATAGCACTCGTAAAAACCCTTATTCTTTGGTCTTCGTTTTTGGCGGATGTGCCTTGCGTCCTGCCCAGCGTCCACCTTTTTTCGCCTTTTCCCCAAAAAATCGAGGAACAGCATGCCCACGTCCCGCGCCGCCCCTTCTTGTCTGCCTGTCCAACTCGTCCGCTTTCAGCCGGTGCTGGCGATGGCCGCACTGTCATTGTTCCTGGCCGGCTGCGGCAAGGGCGATGCGCCCGCGCCCGGCGCAGGTGGCGGCGGCGCGCCTCCCCCGCCCCAGGTTGGCGTGGTGACGGTGGCGCCGGGCGATGTGGGCCTGGTGACGGAGCTGCCGGGCCGGCTCGAAGCCTCGCGCGTGGCGCAGGTGCGGGCACGCGCCGCCGGCATCCTGCAAAAGCGCCTGTTCCGCGAAGGCAGCGATGTCAAGGCCGGCCAGCCCTTGTTCACGATTGATGCGGCCCCTTATGCCGCCGCCGTGGCCAGCGCCAAGGCCGGCCAGGCGCGCGCCGAAGCCAACCTGGCCCAGGCGACAGCCCTGGCCGAGCGCTACAAGCCGCTGGTCGAGGCGAACGCGATCAGCAAGCAGGAATACGCCAACGCCGTGGCCGCGCAAAAGCAGGCCGCCGCCGATGTCGCCGTGGGCCGGGCCAATGTGCAGACCGCCAGCATCACGCTGGGTTACGCCTCGGTGACGGCGCCGATTTCCGGGCGCATCGGGCGCTCGCTGGTGACCGAAGGCGCGCTGGTGGGGCAGGGCGACGCGACGCAACTGGCCGTGATCCAGCAGATCAACCCCGTTTATGTCAACTTCACCCAGTCGGCTTCGGAAGTCATGAAGCTGCGCGCGGCCCTGCAAAGCGGCCAGTTCAAGCGCGCCAGCGGCGACCAGGCCGCCAGCGTGCGGGTCGTTCTTGAAGACGGCAGCGAATATGAGCGCCCCGGACGCCTGCTGTTTTCCGACCTGACGGTCGATGCCACCACCGGCCAGGTCACGCTTCGCGCCGAAGTGCCCAATCCCGATGGCCAGCTGCTGCCGGGCCTGTATGTGCGGGTGCGGCTGGAGCAGGCGCAGGCGACGAATGCGATTACCCTGCCGCAGCAGGCGGTCACGCGCACGGCGCAGGGCGACACGGTGATGGTGGTGGGCAGCGACGGCAAGGTCGCGCCGCGCACGATCAAGATCGGTTCGGCCAAGGGCGCGCAGTGGGTGGTGTTGGAGGGCCTCAAGGCCGGCGAGCAGGTGATGGTCGATGGCTTCCAGAAGCTGCAGATGATGCCGCCCGGCACGCCGGTCAAGGCCGTTCCGTGGCAACCGGCCGGCTCGCCAGCGACGCCAGCAGCCGCAGCAGCGCCAGCGGCTGATGCTTCTTCCGCCTCGGCTTCTGTCAACGCTGCGGCGCCCGCCGCTTCAGCGGCCGCCAAATAAGGAGCGCAGTTCATGGCCAAGTTTTTTATCGAGCGCCCCATCTTTGCGTGGGTGATTGCGCTGTTCATTCTGGTGCTGGGCAGCGTGGCCATCACCCAGCTGCCGATTTCCCAGTACCCGCCGGTCGCGCCGCCTTCCATCGTGGTGACCACCAGCTATCCCGGCGCCTCGGCCAAGACGCTCGAAGACAGCGTGCTCAGCGTCATCGAGCGCGAGATGAACGGCTCGCCGGGCCTGATCTACATGGAGTCCGTCTCCCAGGCCAACGGCAGCGGCACGCTGACGCTGACGTTCGAGACCGGCACCAACCCGGACCTGGCCCAGGTGGACGTGCAAAACCGCCTCTCGCGCGCCTCGCCGCGCCTGCCCCAGGCGGTGACGCAGCAAGGCGTTCGGGTCGATAAATCGCGCTCGAACTTCCTGCTGTTCGCCATGCTCTCGTCCGACAACCCGGCCATCGACCCGGTTGCGCTGGGCGACTATGCCTCGCGCAGCGTCGTGCCCGAGCTCCAGCGCCTGCCCGGCATCGGCCAGGCCCAGCTGTTCGGCACCGAGCGCGCCATGCGCATCTGGCTGGACCCGGCCAAGCTGGCCGGCTTTGCCCTGTCCTCTGCCGACGTGACAAGTGCCATCCGCGCGCAGAACGCGCAGATCGCCTCCGGCACGATTGGCGACCTGCCCAATGTCGCCGGCCAGGGCATTGCCGCCACGGTGGTGGTCAACGGCCAGCTATCGGGCGTCGAGCAGTTCGGCAACATCGTGCTGCGCGCCACCACCGAGGGCGCCACCGTGCGTCTGAAAGACGTGGCCCGGATCGAGCTGGGCGCGCAGACCTATGCCACCTCGGCGCGTCTGAACGGGAAGCCCGCCACCGGCATCGGCCTGCAGCTGGCGCCCAGCGGCAACGCGTTGGCAGCAGCCGAGGCGGTTCGCGCCAAGATGGACGAACTCAAGCCTTATTTCCCCCAGGGCGTGAGTTACTCCATTCCCTACGACAGCTCGCGCTTTGTCAGCATCTCGATTCAACAGGTCGCTACCACGCTGGTCGAGGCCGTGGTGCTGGTGTTCCTGGTGATGTTTTTATTCCTGCAGAACTGGCGCTACACCATCATTCCGACCATCGTCGTGCCGATTGCCCTGCTGGGCACTTTTGCGACGCTGCTGGCGCTGGGTTTTTCGATCAACGTGCTGACCATGTTCGGCATGGTGCTGGTCATCGGCATCGTCGTCGATGACGCCATCGTGGTGGTGGAAAACGTCGAGCGCATCATGAGCGAGGAGGGCCTGTCGCCGCTTGAAGCCACGCGCAAGGCCATGGGGCAGATTTCCGGCGCCATCGTCGGCGTGACCGTGGTGCTGATCTCGGTGTTCGTGCCGCTGGCCTTTTTTGCCGGCTCGGTGGGCAACATCTACCGCCAGTTCTCCGCCGTCATGGTGGCCTCGATCGCCTTTTCGGCGTTCCTGGCGCTGTCCTTGACGCCGGCCCTGTGCGCCACGCTGCTCAAGCCGGTCGAAGCGGGCCATCACCACGAAAAAACCGGCTTTTTCGGCTGGTTCAACCGGGGTTTTTCGCGCACCGCCAAGGGCTACGAGAGCGTGGTGGCGCGGCTGCTCAAGCGCGCCGGGCGTTATCTGATCATTTATGCCGCCATCATCGGCGTGGTCGCGTTGATGTACACCCGCCTGCCGACATCCTTCCTGCCGGCCGAGGACCAGGGCACGCTCTTGGTGAACGTGCAGCTGCCGCCGGGCGCTACCGTCGAGCGCACCCGCGCCGTGATGGAGCAGGTCGAAGGCTTCATGCTCAAGCAGCCTGAGGTGCAGGGCATGGTTGGCGTGCTGGGCTTCAGCTTTTCTGGCCAGGGACAAAACGCCGCGCTGGCTTTCGTCACGCTCAAAGACTGGGACGAACGCAAGGGTCCGGGCCAGCAGGCCGATGCGCTGGCCGGGCGCGCTTTTGGCGCTCTGTCCGGGATTCGCGATGCTTTCGTGTTTCCGCTGAGCCCGCCGCCGATTCCCGAACTGGGCTCGGCCAGCGGTTTCACCTTCCGGCTGCAGGACCGCTCTGGCGCCGGTGGCGAGGCCCTGCTCAATGCGCGCAACCAGATGCTGGGCATGGCGTCCAAGAACCCGGTGCTCGCGCAGGTGCGCCCCGACGGCCTGGAAGACGCGCCGCAGCTGCAGATCGACATCGACCGCGACAAGGCCAACGCGCTGGGCGTGAGTTTTGACGCCATCAACACGGTGCTGTCCACCTCGCTCGGGTCGAGCTATGTGAACGACTTTCCGAACCAGGGCCGCCTGCAGCGTGTCGTGGTGCAGGCCGACGCACCGGCACGCATGCAGCCCGATGATCTGCTCCAGCTCAACGCCACCAACGCCCAGGGCCGGCCGGTGCCGCTGTCCGCTTTTGCCACCACCCACTGGGTCAAGGGCCCGATGCAGACGGTGCGCTACAACGGCTACCCCGCCATGCGCATCAGCGGCGCCGCCGCACCGGGCTACAGCACGGGCGCGGCCATGGCCGAGATGGAAAAGATGGCGGCCCAGCTGCCGCCGGGCTTCGGCTACGAGTGGACCGGCCAGTCCCGCGAGGAAAAGCAGGCCGGCGCGCAGGCGATGATCCTGTACGGCTTTGCGATTCTGGCGGTGTTTTTATGCCTGGCCGCGCTGTATGAAAGCTGGTCGATTCCGATGGCCGTGATTCTGGTCGTGCCGCTGGGCGTGGTCGGCGTGCTGCTGGCCACCGTGCTGCGCGGTTATGCCAACGACGTGTATTTTCAGGTGGGCCTGATCACCATCATCGGCCTGTCGGCGAAGAACGCGATTTTGATCATCGAGTTTGCCAAGGACCTGCAGGCGCAGGGCAAGGGCGTGGTCGAGGCGGCGCTGACCGCCGCGCACCTGCGTTTTCGGCCCATCGTGATGACCTCGTTTGCCTTCATGCTGGGCGTGCTGCCGCTGGCCATTGCCACCGGCGCCAGCTCGGCCAGCCAGCGTGCCATCGGCACCGGCGTGATCGGCGGCATGATCACCGGCACGGTGCTGGCGGTGTTTTTCGTGCCGATCTTCTTTGTCGTGATCCGGGGCTTTTTCAAGGGCAGCAAGCGCCAGCAGCAGATTTACGACGAACACCACGCCAAGACGGCAAGCGTTGGCGGCCATGACTGAAAGCACGACCATGACAAAAAACAGGCTTTTTCCCTTGCTGGCCGTGAGCGCTGCGGCGCTGCTGGCCGGCTGCTCGATGATTCCCACTTACGAGCGTCCCGCCGCGCCGGTCGCTGGCAGCTTTCCGACTTACGGCAGTGCATCCGCCACCGCGACCACGCTGGTTGCCGATGCGCCGCCAGCGGCCAGCGTGGCCTGGCAGGACTTCTTTTCGGATGCCAGGCTCAAACGCCTGATCGAGCTGTCGCTGGCCAACAACCGCGATTTGCGCGTGGCCGTGCTCAACATCGAGCAGGCCCGGGCGCAGTACCGCATACGGCGCGCTGACCAGTTGCCCACGGTCAATGGCGCCTTCACCGGCTCGCGCGCCCCGAATGCCGATGGCGGCATGAGCAGCCTGTACAACGTCGGCCTGGCGGTGACGGCCTACGAGCTGGACTTCTTCGGCCGCGTCAGCAGCCTCAAGGAAGCGGCGCTGAGCCAGTACCTGGCCACCGAAGAGGGCCGCAAGAGCGCGCAGATCAGCCTGATCGGCTCTGTCGCCAACACCTACCTGAGCCTGCTGGCCGACGAGGAACTGCTGGAGATCACGCGCCAGACGCTCCTGACGCGCCAGGAATCGGTCAAGCTGAGCAAGCTGCGCTTTGACAATGGCGTGACGTCCGAGCTGGATTTTCGCCAGGCCGAGTCCCTGCTGGAAGCCGCCCGCGTGGCCTATGCCCAGCAGCAGCGCCAGCGCGCCCTCGACGAGAACGCGCTCACGCTGCTGGTCGGCCAGCCGCTGGCGGGCGAGCTTCCCACGGCGGCGCCTTCGGTGCCGCTGGTCCAGGCCCGGCTGATGGCCGATGTGCCGGCCGGCCTGCCCTCGGACCTGCTGACGAACCGGCCCGACATCCGCCAGGCCGAGCAGCTTTTGCTGGCCTCCAACGCTAACATCGGCGCGGCGCGGGCAGCGTTTTTCCCCCGGATTGCGCTGACGGTGGGCGCGGGCAGCGCCAGCGGCCATCTGTCGGGCTTACTCGAAAGCGGCTCCTGGGGCTGGACGCTGGCGCCACAACTGCTGCTGCCGATTTTTGATGCCGGCCGCAACAGCGCCGGCCTGGACTCGGCCAAGGCGGGCCGTGACATTGCCATTGCCCAGTACGAAAAAGCCATCCAGACGGGTTTTCGCGAAGTTGCCGATGCGCTGGCCACCCGCACCACGCTGGCGGACCAGCTGCGCTCGCAGCAGGCCCAGGCCAATGCGGAAGGTGTGCGTTTTAAATTGTCGGACCTGCGCTACCAGAACGGCGTGGCGAGCTATCTGGACCTGCTCGACGCCCAGCGCTCGCTGTTTAGCGCCCAGCAAGCCGTGGTGCAGACCCGGCTGGCCCAGCTGCAAAGCCAGGTCACGCTGTACAAGACGCTGGGCGGGGGCTGGAAGGAGCCGGGCGAGGTGGCGCAGGCGGCGGCAGTGGGTGCTGCCAGTTCACCGAGGCCGTGAGCTGGGCGGGGGCCACAAGCGCTTCCGAGCGTGATGGACTTGCAGTGGGCTGATCAAGGCGGCCAGGCAGGGATCCACTCCCTGAAATAACCAGGGCCGCTCTTGCGGCCCTTTTCAATGGCTGTAAAAACAGATCAGCCTTCAGGCGTTGAAGGGGTGGCCGGCGCAGAAGTCCGCTCTGATCTGCGCGGCCTTGGCGTAAGCCTCGACCTCATACGGGTTGCAGGCATAACCCTTGCGGCACGCCAGAAGGTATTTCCAGACGGTCATGCCCTGCGCGTACTGGGCGACGTGAACCAGCTCGTGCCCGAGGATTTCCACGCCCGGCGCGCTGTCAGCCACATAGACGCCCGGTCTGAAATAGACATGCCTGCCCAGCACCACGGCATTCATGTCGCTGCGCAGCCAGAAGGGCACTCGGTCTTCGTGGACGTAGACACTGTCGAGCAACTCGGCCGGAAAATAAGCCCGGTAAAGGTTTTTCTCGGCTGCGCTCAGCGGGCGCCCACCGGCACTCAGGCGCCCGCTGGACGTGCTGCGATCAAAGAGGCAGCGCATGGGCGCGCTCCGACAGCCCCAGCCAGCGCTGGGCCGCTGTCTGCAGGGTTTGCGGCTGGCCCGTGGTGAACAGGCTGACCTGGCCGGCGCTGGCTGAAGCCGCTGAAGCGGTTAAAGCATTTAAAGCGGTTGAAGCGTTCGAAACACCCAAAGCGCCCAGGCCGATGCCAGCCGGCACCAGCCGCCGCGTCTGGCGCGCCACGGCCTGGCCGTTGTCGATGAGCTGCACCTCGGGGCCGAGCAGGGCGCGCAACTGCTCGCTGGCAAACGGGTAATGCGTGCAGCCCAGCACCAGCGTGTCGATCTCGCCGGGCTGGGTGCCAAAGCGCCCCATGGCGCTGGTGTACTGCCGGCACAGGGCGATGGTCTTTGCCGTGTCGCCGGTTTCGGCGCTGGCTTCAATCGCGTGGGCCAGGCCGTCGCAGGGCTGGATGATGAATTCAATGTGCGTGTCGCCGCCAGACTGCGCCGCCAGCAGCGCCTGGAATTTGGCGCTGGCCAGCGTGCTGCGCGTGGCCATCACGCCGATGCGCCCGGTCTGGGTCAGCGCCACCGCTGGCTTCAGGGCCGGTTCGACGCCGATCAGCGGCAGGGCGGGATAGTCGTGGCGCAGCAGGTGAATCGCAGCCGCGGTGGCCGTGTTGCAGGCAATTACCAGCGCCTTGACGTTGTGGCGCACCAGATACTGCACGATGGCGCGCGAGCGCGTCAGCACATGCGCCACATCGCGCTCGCCGTAGGGCGCATGGCCGCTGTCGGCGATATAGATGAAGTCTTCCTGCGGCATCGCGGCCCGCAGCGCTTTCAACACGCTCAGGCCGCCGATGCCGCTGTCAAACACCCCGATAGCCTGGCTGCTCAAGGGTTTAGGTTTCCGCGCAGGTCTTGGCGCTGCTTAGGCGGCGCTGACGGGAATGCTCTTGAACTCGCCCGTGGCAATCTTCTTCTGCCACTCGGCGGGGCCGGTGATGTGGGCGCTGGTGCCGCCCGAATCGACCGCGACGGTGACGGGCATGTCCACCACGTCGAACTCGTAAATCGCTTCCATGCCCAGATCGGCAAAGCCCACCACCTTGGCGTGCTTGATGGCCTTGGACACCAGGTAAGCGGCGCCGCCGACAGCCATCAGGTAAGCGCTCTTGTGCTTTTTGATGGCTTCGATGGCGACCGGGCCGCGCTCGGCCTTGCCCACCATGGAGATCAGGCCGGTTTGCGCCAGCATCATTTCGGTGAAGCCGTCCATGCGGGTGGCCGTGGTCGGGCCGGCGGGGCCGACGGCTTCGTCGCCGACCGGATCGACCGGGCCGACGTAGTAAATCACGCGGTTGGTGAAATCGACGGGCAGCTTTTCGCCCTTGGCCAGCATGTCCTGGATGCGCTTGTGCGCGGCGTCGCGGCCGGTGAGCATCTTGCCGTTGAGCAGCAGGGTGTCGCCCGGCTTCCAGCTGGCGACTTCTTCTTTTGTCAGCGTGTTGAGATCGACTTTCTTGCTCTTGACGTAGTCGGGCGTCCAGTCCACGTCGGGCCAGGTGTCCAGCGACGGCGGCGTGATGTACACCGGGCCGCTGCCGTCCATCACGAAGTGTGCGTGGCGCGTGGCGGCGCAGTTCGGAATCATGGCGACAGGCTTGCTGGCCGCGTGCGTCGGGTACATCTTGATCTTGATGTCGAGCACGGTGGTCAGGCCCCCAAGGCCTTGAGCGCCAATGCCCAGGGCGTTGACCTTTTCAAACAGCTCCAGGCGCAGGGCTTCGACCTTGGTCAGTTCGGCGCCGGAGGCAGATTTGGCTTGCAGTTCGTACATGTCCAGATCGTCCATCAGGCTTTCCTTGGCCATCAGCACGGCTTTCTCGGCGGTGCCGCCGATGCCGATGCCCAGCATGCCGGGTGGGCACCAGCCGGCGCCCATCGTCGGCACGGTTTTCAAAATCCAGTCCACCACGGAGTCGCCGGGGTTGAGCATGACCATCTTGGATTTGTTCTCGGAGCCGCCGCCCTTGGCCGCCACCGTGACTTCGACGGTGTTGCCGGGAACGATTTCGGCAAAGATCACGGCGGGCGTGTTGTCCTTGGTGTTCTTGCGGTCAAACTGCGGATCGGCCACGACGGAGGCGCGCAGCGTGTTGTCGGGGTGGTTGTAGCCGCGCCGCACGCCTTCGTTGATCGCGTCGTCCAGGCTGCCGGTGAAACCTTCCCAGCGCACGTCCATGCCGACTTTCAAAAACACGTTGACGATGCCGGTGTCCTGGCAGATCGGGCGGTGGCCGGTGGCGCTCATCTTGCTATTGGTCAGGATCTGGGCAATCGCGTCCTTGGCCGCCGGGCTTTGCTCGCGCTCGTAGGCGCGTGCCAGGTGGGCGATGTAGTCGGCCGGGTGGTAGTAGCTGATGTACTGCAGGGCAGCGGCAACGGATTCGATGAGATCGGCTTGTTTGATCGTGGTCATTGGCTTGGGGCTTTTGGCTTTGGGTAAATGGGTGCAACGCCGGTTGACGGCGCGTTGCTTTTGTTAAAGGCTATGCTGAAAAGTACCGCCCTCTATTTTGACAGGTCAAAACCCACGCCATGATTACAAGCCCAGCCTCAGTTCGAGCCACAGCCACAGCCACTACCCGCACTGAACGCGACACTTTCGGCCCGATAGACGTTCCGGCCGGGCGGCTCTGGGGCGCGCAGACCCAGCGCTCGCTGCAGAACTTCGATATTTCCGGCGAGCGCCAGCCGGTTGAACTGATCCGGGCGCTGGCGCAGATCAAGCGCTCGTCGGCGCTGGTCAACCAGGCGCTGGGACTGCAGGACGAGCGCAAAACCCTGGCCATCGTGGCAGCGGCCGATGAAGTCATCGCCGGCCAGCACCCGGATGAATTCCCGCTGGTGGTCTGGCAGACCGGCTCGGGCACGCAGACCAACATGAATGTCAACGAGGTGCTGGCCAACCGCGCCAGCGAACTATTAGGCGGCGAGCGCGGCGAAGGGCGGCTCATCCATCCGAACGATGATGTGAATCGCAGCCAGTCGTCCAACGACGTGTTTCCCACGGCGATGCATGTGTCGGCAGTCGTCGCCATTGCTGAAAAACTGCTGCCGGGGCTGGAAAAACTGCACGCTACGCTGACGCAAAAAGCGCAGGATTTTGATGGCATCGTGAAAATCGGCCGCACCCATCTGCAGGATGCCACGCCCTTGACGCTGGGCCAGGAGTTCTCGGGCTATGCGGCGCAACTGGCGCATGGCGCGGCGCATGTCTGGGCCGCATTGCCGCATCTTTATGAACTGGCGCTGGGCGGCACCGCCGTGGGAACGGGGCTGAACGCGCCCAAGGGCTATGCCGTGCAGGTGGCGGCCGAACTGGCGCGGCTGACCGGCTTGCCGTTCGTGACCGCGCCGAACAAGTTCGAGGCCATGGCGTCGTGTGATGCGCTGGTCCATGCCCACGGCGCGCTCAAGACCCTGGCCGCGAGCCTGATGAAAATCGCCAACGATGTGCGCTGGCTGGCCAGCGGCCCGCGCAGCGGCATTGGCGAGTTGAGCATTCCCGAGAACGAGCCGGGCTCGTCCATCATGCCAGGCAAGGTCAACCCGACGCAGAGCGAGGCGTTGACCATGCTGTGCTGCCAGGTGTTCGGGAACGATGTGGCGATTAATTTCGGCGGCGCTTCGGGCAATTTTGAGTTGAATGTGTTCCGGCCAATGATTGCCCACAACTTTCTGCAAAGCGTGAGGCTGCTGGCCGATGGCATGGTGAGTTTCAACGACCACTGTGCCGTGGGCATTGAACCGAACCGCGAGCGCATTGCCGAACTGGTCAGCCGCTCGCTGATGCTGGTAACGGCGCTGAACCCCCATATCGGCTACGACAAGGCCGCCTTCATTGCCAAGAAGGCGCATAAGGAAGGCACCAGCCTGCGCGAAGCTGCGATTGCTTCTGGGCATGTCACGGCCGAGCAGTTCGATCAGTGGGTGGTACCGCAGAACATGGTTTGAGGCACGATCTCTTCTTTAGGACAAGTGTCATGTCAGGCTTCTCAACCGGTTTTCTGCAGAGGCAGGCATACCGACACTTTGCGCTTGACGCAACACGAAGGTAGTTTCCCGACAGCACCTGCTGAATCCCTCGGAGAAAGGCAGGGTCACGGTGTGCGAAGGCATGGACCGCCGGGCGCTTGGTATGAGGTGCGTCGAGCCGATTCCAGCCGAGCTATGGCCGGATCGGTTTGTCAGCGCAGGCGGCAAGATGGCCTTGCTGCTGCCCCGCAGGGAATGATCAGGGCGCGCGGCGCTCGGGTACGGCATCCTCGGGAATAGCCGCCTTGGATGGCAGGCGCAGGTGCAGCGCGGCCTGGGCCAGCAGATTGGCCGACACGGGCGCGGTCACGAACACGAACAGGGTGATCAGCAGTTCGGCAAAACCGGCCCGGCCTTGCGCGGCGGCCACGATCATGCTGGCGATCAGGATGCCGCCCACACCCAGCGTCGAGGCTTTGGTGGGCGCGTGCAGGCGCATGAAAAAGTCCGGCAGCCGGACCATGCCGATGGCGCCTACCAGTGTGAAAAACGCCGACACCAGCAACAGGGCGGCCACCAGCCATTCAAGGATTGGATAAAGGGTCATGTTCAGAAGGGTCATCTTCAACGCCTTGGCTTATTCGATCACGTCGCCGCGCGTGAGGTAGCGCGCCAGCGCCACCGTCGAGGCAAAACCGAGCATGGCCACGATCATGGCGGCCTCGAACAACAGCGGCGTGCCCGAGCGTATGCCCAGCAGCACCATCAGCGCCACCGCGTTGAGGTAGAGCGTGTCGATGGCCAGGATGCGGTCCGTGGCATGCGGGCCGACGATCAGCCGCCAGGCCGAGGGCAGCATGGCCAGCGCGACGGCGCCGATGGTCAGGTCAACGGCAAGGGCAAGAACGGGCAGGTTCGCAGACAGGTTCATGAGCGTTGTCCGGGCAGGGAGGAAGGCTGGGGGAAAATTTTCATCAGGGGCCGCTCATAGCGCGCCTGGATGTCGGCCACCATGGCCGCCGGGTCGCTGCAGTTGAGCGCGTGAACCAGAATGACATGGCGCTTTTCGTCGATGGTGCAGGACACCGTTCCCGGCGTGGTGGTGATGATGCTGGCCAGCAGCGAAATGGCGGCCGGGTGCTGGAGCGCCAGCGGCACCGTCACCCAGGTCGGCTGCAATTTATCCATGGACCCGAGCACCAGCCGGGCCACGGTGATGTTGGACACGACGATGTCCCACAGCACCACGCCGGTCAGCCGCAGCGCCGGCAGCATGCGAATGCGCGGGGCTGGCGGCAGAAAGCCGTGCAGCAGGCGCGGCACGATCAGGCCGATCAGCGCGGCGGAAATCAGGTGGAATGGCGCCAGACTGTGCTGCAGCAGCAGCCAGCTGGCGGCCAGCAGAAGAGAGACCCAGGGATGGGCAAACCAGGACACTTTTTTCATGGCTGGTCTTTGGGCTCGGGCAGGACGACTTCGCCTTCGCCGCCACGGTAGGGGCGGGTAGTCTCGGCCTTTGGACCGCCGAGGGGGCCGAGCACGGCGTCGGCATAAGCGTTGCGGTCCGCCAACTGGGCGGCGGCGGCATCGGTGTAGCGCTTGAGCGGCGAGGCGGCCGCTGCCAGCACGAGGCTCAGGGACAGCAGGCCCAGCGTGGCAGATAGCATGCGCCGGCTGCTGCCACCGGCGCGGGTGGCTTGCTGTTCGGGCGGCAGCACGCTCCAGAACAGGATGGCGCCGGCGCGCGCCAGCCCGATCAGCGTGAGAAAACCGGCGATCAGCACCACGGACCAGACCCAGGCTTGGGCGGGCGTACCGGTGGCGCTTTGAAGAATCATCAGCTTGCCCAGGAAACCGGGCAGCGGCGGCAGGCCCGCCACCGAGGCCGCGCCCAAGAGCGTCATCAGCCCGAGCAGCACCGGCTGGGCCACGGGCGCGGCCGGCTGCAGACGGTCTTCGGCGTCGCCGCGCTGGGAGGCCACCAGTTCGACCAGCAGGAACAGGGCGGCAATCACCAGCGTGCTGTGCACGGTGTAGTACAGCGCGGCCGACATGCCCGCCGGCGTGAACAGGCCCACGCCGGCCAGGATCACGCCCACCGAAGCGACGGTGAGGTAGGACACCAGCCGCGCCAGGCTGTGCGCGGCCAGCGCGCCCAGCACGCTCAGGGCCGTGGTCACCAGCGCAATCGGCAGCAGCCAGGGCGCTGCGGCCATGGCGGCGTGGCCGGCGCCTTCGCCCAGCATCACGGCGTGGACGCGGATGATGCTGTACACCCCGACCTTGGTCATGACGGCAAAGAGCGCGGCCACCGGCGCGCTGGCCGCCGCATAGGTGCCGGGCAGCCACAGGTAGAGCGGTACGATGGCGGCCTTCAGGCCAAACACCACCAGCAGCAACATGGCGCCGGCTTTCAAGAGCACCGCTTCCTGCGGCCCGAGTTTGGCCACGCGCAGCGCCAGGTCGGCCATGTTGAGCGTGCCGGTGATGCCGTAGATCAGGGCCAGGCCGATCAGGAACAGCGCCGAGGCCACCAGGTTGAGTACGACGTAATGCAGGCCGGCCTTGAAGCGCTGGCGGCCCTGGCCGTGCAGCAGCAGGACGTAGGAGGAAATCAGGAGTACCTCGAAAAACACGAACAGGTTGAACAAATCGCCGGTGACAAAAGCGCCCGACAGGCCCATCAGCTGGAAATGAAACAGCGCATGAAAGTAGCGCCCATGCACATCCCAGCCGGCCGTGGCGTACCAGAGCACCGGCACGGCAATGGTCCAGGTCAGGGCCAGCATCAGCGCGCTGAGCCGGTCCACCACCAGCACGATGCCGAAAGGCGCCTGCCAGCCGCCCAGCGGATACACCGCCAGCGGTCCGCTGGCTGCTTCGAGCAGCAGCCGCCAGGCCAGCATGGCGCCAAAAATGACGGAAACCAGGCTGACCAGGCGGCGCCGGCGCAGCATCGGGCCGCCGTGGCTGGCTTCGCCGCCGCCGTCGCCGATGAGGAGCAGGGCGACCGCCGTGAACAGCGGCAGCAGCACCGGCAGCACCGGCAGGTGCGCGGAAAAAATCGCGTCCAGAAAATCGCTCATCATGAGCCGTCCCGGGTTTCGCCGTGGCTATGGCCATGCGCGGGTTCATGGCCGTCCACATGGTCGGAGCCGGTTTCATGGCGGCTGCGCAGGGCCAGCTCGATGACAAAGCCGGTGGTGGCAAAGCCGATGACGATGGCGGTGAGCACCAGCGCCTGCGGCACCGGGTCGGCGACGCGGCCGGCGTTTGAAAGAATCGGCGCGGCGTCCTGCCAGAGCCGGCCCATGGCAAAGATGAACACATTCACTGCGTAACCCAGCAGGCTCAGGCCGAGCACGACCGGCCAGGTGCGCCCGCGCAGGATCAAATAAATGCCGGTGGCGGTAACCACGCCGATGCCGGTGGCAATCAGGAATTCGAGGCTCATGCGGTGAGGTTCCGGGGCTGGGGCTGGGGCTGGGGCTGGGGCTGGGGGGCGGCAGGGGCTGGGGGTTCGCGGGTGACGGCGCCCAGGGTGGACAGCGTGAGCAGCGTGGCGCCGACCACCGTGATGTAGACGCCCAGGTCAAACAGCGCGGCCGTGGCCAGCGGCAGTTCGCCCAGCACAGGCAGGTAGGGATGGCCGTGCGCGCTGGTCAAAAATGGCTGGCCGAACACGAAAGCGCCCACGCCGGTGAGCCCGGCAATCCCCAGGCCAATTCCGATCCAGCGCACGAAACGGCGCCCGCTGCGGGCGTGCAGCAGGGCTTCGGCGCGCGACTGGCCGTTGGCCATGTACTGCAGCACCAGGGTGACGGCCGTGATCAGCCCGGCAATAAAGCCGCCGCCGGGCTGGTTGTGGCCGCGCATGAAGATGTAGAGCGTGACCACCAGCGCCAGCGGCAGCAGCAGCCGGGCGGCCACCCGCAGCATCAGCGGCTGCGTGGCGAAGGTCCAGGCCAGGCCCGCCGTGTCGGCCGCCGGGCGGCGGGTGCGCATGCCGTCCATCAGCGCCAGCACGCCTACGGCAGCGATGCCCAGCACGGTGATTTCGCCCATGGTGTCGTAGCCGCGAAAGTCCACCAGGATGACGTTGACCACGTTGGTGCCGCCGCCGGCCAGGGCCGACTGGTTCAGGAAATACCAGGCAATCGAATCATGGTCGCGCGTGAGCATGACCCAGGCCAGCCAGGCCACGCCCGCGCCGCCGGCCAGCGCCACGGCCGCATCGCGCGCCTTGCGCCTGCGCGACGATTCCTGCGGCGAGTGCTGGGGCAGCAGCGCCAGGCCCATGAGCAGCAGCACGGTGGAGACGACATCCACCGTCAGCTGCGTCAGCGCCAGATCGGGCGCCGACAGGCTGATGAAGCTGATGGAAGTGACCAGCCCGACGGCGCCGGTGACCACCACCGAGCCAAAGCGTTGATGGTGCTGCAAGCCCAGCCAGGTGCAGGCCGCCAGCAGCAGGCCCCAGACTACCAGCGCCGGCAAGGACACCGGCAGCAGGGTGCGCGAGCCGGTGCCGGGCGCGTCGCCGCCCAGAAACGACAGGGCCGCTGCCACGACGGCGGCGCCCAGCATCCAGGCCAGGTAGCGCTGCAGCGAGGCGTTTTCCAGCCTTGCCGTCAGGCGCCCGGCGCTGCTGAACAGGTGGTCCATGCCGTGCGTGAACAGGTTCAGCCCGGTCAAAAAACCGAACCAGTTTTCAGAATTGATCCGATGCAGCCGCCGGCCACGAGCCAGCGTGAAGTAGAGCGCGGTGCCCGCGCCCAGCGCCAGCACGCTCAGCAGTAGCGGCAAATTGAAACCGTGCCAGAGCGATAGGTGAAACTCGGGCGGCGCCTGGCCGAGCATGGCGGTGGCGGCCACCTGAACCATGGGGCCGAGCAGCAGCGCGGGCAGCAGGCCCACGGCAACGCAAATGCCAGCGAGCAGCGCGACGGGAGCCTTCATGCCCAGCGGCGGCTCGTGCGGGTGCGGATGCGGCATCTCCCCGGCCGGGCCGTTGAAGAACACGTCATGCACCAGCCGCACCGAATAAGCCACGCTGCACAGCGCCGCCAGCGTGGCCGCTGCCGGAATGAGCCAGCGCCAGCCGCCGCCCTGGGCGAAAGCCACGGCCTCGGTCAGGAACATTTCCTTGGAAATAAAGCCGTTGAACAGCGGCACGCCCGCCATGGCCGCCGCCGCCGCCATTGCCAGCGTGGCCATCCAGGGCATGGTTTGATACAGGCCGCCCAACTGGCGCATGTCGCGGGTGCCGGTTTCGTGGTCCACGATGCCGGCGGTCATGAACAGCGCCGCCTTGAAGCTGGCATGGTTCAGGATATGAAACAGCGCCGCCACGGCCGCCAGCGGCGAGCCCAGGCCAATTAAAAAGGTGATCAAGCCGAGGTGGCTGATGGTGGAATAAGCCAGCAGGCCCTTGAGGTCGTGCTTGAAGATGGCGATGAAGGCGGCAAACAGCACGGTGACGAGCCCGGTTGTCATCACAATGGCCATGAAGAGGTCTGTGCCGCCGATGACCGGCGTGAGCCGCGCCATCAGGAACAGGCCGGCCTTGACCATGGTGGCCGAATGCAGGTAGGCCGACACGGGCGTGGGCGCGGCCATGGCCTGGGGCAGCCAGAAGTGAAACGGGAACTGCGCGCTCTTGGTAAAGCACCCCAGCAGTATCAAGACCAGTGCGACCGGATAGCGCGTGTCTGCCTGGATGCGCGGCGCCTGCGCCATCAACTGGCTCAGCTCATAAGTGCCGGCCATCTGGCCCAGCAGCACAAAGCCGCCCAACAAAGCCAGGCCGCCGCCGCCGGTGACGGCCAGCGCCATGCGCGCACCGGCCCTGGCATCGGGCCGGTGCTGCCAGTAGCCCACCAGCAAAAAAGACGAAATGCTGGTCAGCTCCCAGAACACGATCAGCAGCAGCAAATTGTCCGACAGCACGATGCCCAGCATGGCGGCCATGAACAGCATCAGCGTGCTGTAGAACTTGCCGGTGGAATCATCCGGCCCCAGGTAATGGTGGGCATACAAAATGATCAGCAGCCCGATGCCGGTGATCATCAGGCCGAACATGAGTGACAAGCCGTCGAGCCGCAAACCCAGGTTCAGGCCGATTTCGGGCACCCAGGGCGTGAAGCTGCGCAGCACTTCGCCGCCCATCACAGCGGGCGCCTGTGCCAGCAGCAAGGCCAGGCTGGCGCCGGTGATGGCCGCAGCCAGCCAGGCCGTGCGGCGGCGCTCGCCGGCCGGGCGCGACGCGCCCGAGCCTGACCAGCCAGTCAGGACAGTGCCCGCCAGCAGGGGCAAAAGAATGATCAGGGCAAGCAACTTGAAAAACCTTAGAAAGAGCCAGGCATTTGAGCCGTCCGCTCCAGGCTGTCGGGGGGCTATGCAGGGCGCAAATGCAAGGAGGGCGGGCACCCGAGTTTAATGGCTGTGCGCTGCCGCCCTGAATGCCTCATGGCGTGTTTTCAAGCGGCTCCGTGGAGAGGCGATGGCTTGGCGGATGCCGGCTTGGCGCCCCTCGACACAGAGGGCCTGAGAGCGCTGGGTCTTCAGAGGCCGGACTGGGTTATCCTGCACCTTGCCCCTCATCCAATTCACAGTGCCGCATCAGCATATCGCCCCAAGCATGGACCCTTTTTCCTTGAATACGCCCGATTCGGTGCCTGAAAAACCGCTGACCGGCTGGCGCCTGCGCTGGTACACGGTGATTTTCGAGGCCGATACCCGCGCCGGAAGGCGGTTTGACCAGTTGCTGATCGGCGTCATTCTGATCAGCATCGGCGTTGTGATGGCTGACAGCGTTCAGGCGATGCATCTGGCCTATGGCGATGCGTTCATGATCGCGGAGTGGCTGTTCACGCTGCTGTTTACCGCCGAATACCTGGCCCGCCTGCTGTGCGTGCGCAATCCGCTGCAGTACGCCCTCAGCTTTTACGGCCTGATCGACCTGCTGGCCGTGCTGCCGACTTACCTGGCCCTGTTCGTGCCCGAGCTGCATGCGCTCATCGATGTGCGGGTGCTGCGGCTGCTGCGGGTGTTCCGGGTGTTCAAGCTGGCCGCTTACGTGGCTGAATACCAGTCGCTGGCGCGTGCGCTGGCCGCCAGCCGGCGCAAGATTCTGGTGTTTTTGTCGGCTGTGCTGATGGTGGTGCTGGTCATGGGCACGGTGATGTATGTCGCCGAGGGGCCGATCAATGGTTTCACCAGCATTCCCACCTCGGTCTATTGGGCCATCAGCACGGTGACGACGGTCGGCTTTGGCGACATCACGCCCAAGACCGATCTGGGGCGCCTGATCGCCTCTTTCATGATGCTGCTGGGCTGGGGGATTCTGGCGGTGCCCACCGGCATTGTGTCGGCGGAAATGGCGGCCCAGCGGCGCGTCGAACTGTCTCACGTCACCACGCGCACCTGTCACGAATGCCTGACCGAGGGCCATGCGCCGGAGGCCGATTTCTGCTTTCACTGCGGCGCCCGGCTGCCGCCCTACCAGCTGCAGGGCAAAGCGCCAGAACCGGCTGGCCCGTCCCGCTAGGACTGGCCGCTGCGGTTTTTCAAAGGAATCAGCCCCCGGCGGTGAGCCGGCGCGGGGTGATTTCCACGGAGTCGGCGGCGGTGCTCATCCACACCGTGCCGTCCTGAATGGTGATTTGCAATTGCATGCCGCGCTCGGCCAGCCGGGCCAGCGCCTGGCTCTGCGCCGCCTCGATCTGCCAGACGATCAGATTGCTCGCTCGCGTCAGCTTGGTTTCAATGGCTTTCCACCACACCGGCGTGCTGCTGGAAAAGCTGTACACAGTGACTTTCTCGGCGCGCCCGGCCGCGCGCATCAGGCGCTTGTCGTCGGGCTGGCCGACGTCGATCCAGTGCTGGACCGCCTCGGTGTAGTCCTTGTGCCACAGCGCCGGCTCGTCCACGTCCCACAGATCCTTGGCGAATTCGAGCTGGCCGGCCTTGTCGTCGGCCAGCACGTTCAGGGCGAACGCCAGCAGGCGGATCATCATGCGCTCGTCGGTCTCGGACGGGTGGCGCGCGATGATGACGTTGTGGTCGGCATAGACGCTGCGGTCCATGTCGGCGATTTGCAGCTGGGCTTTGTGAATGGTGGCTTTGATGGCCATGGGTTGTTCTCGGGTGGCAGGCCCCGGACGCGCAAAAGGCGCCCGGCGCTGTAGCGTTAAACCCTCTATTGGAACAGCCTTTTGCCAGCTACCGGCTACCGGCTACCGGCACCAGCAACTGCCAGATGCCAGATGCCTATCGCCTATCGCCTATCGCCTATCGCCAGTTGTCCGCTATCCGTTCAGATCAGTTTGGAATAGGTCGAGGTGGTCGGCTGGCTGAGGTACTTGTCAAACACCATGCCGCTGGCACGCACAAACATCCGGCCCTTGGGCGTGATGCGGATGGCGTCCGGCGCCAGGGTGATGAGGCCGGCTTCCTCGTAGGGTTTTAATCGCACCAGCTCCGGCGCGAAATAGCTGGCGAAATCGATGCCGTAGTCCCGGTTGATGGCCTCGATGTCCACCGGCGCGCTGCACATCAGCGTCATGATGATGTCGCGCCGCAGCACATCGTCGGCGCTCAGCGCAAAACCTTTTTCCAGCGGCAGCCGGCCCGCGTCCAGGCTGGCGTAATAGGCGTTGACGGTGCGCACCGACTGGCTGTAGGAGTTGCCCACCTTGCTGATGGCCGAGACGCCAAAGCCAATTAAATCGCACTCGGCGCGGGTGGTGTAACCCTGGAAATTGCGGTGCAGGCTCTTGTCCAGCCGCGCCTTGTTCAGCTCGTCGTCGGGCTTGGAGAAGTGGTCCAGCCCGATATAGACATAGCCCGCGTCGAGCAGGCGGCGCATCGACATCAGGAAAATCTGCAGCCGCTCCTCGGCCGAAGGCAGATCCTTGGCCTCGATCAGGCGCTGGGCCTTGAAGCGCTGGGGCAGGTGGGCGTAGTTGTAGAGCGCGATGCGCTCGGGCGCCAGGCGGATCAGGCTGTCCAGGGTGCGGCCAAAGCTCTCCAGCGTCTGCTTGGGCAGGCCGTAGATCAGGTCGGCATTGATGGACTCGAAACCGGCCTTGCGGCTTTCCTCGACGGCTTTTTCCACCATCTCCAGCGGCTGGATGCGATTGACCGCCTGCTGCACGGCGGGATCGAAATCCTGCACACCAAAGCTGTTGCGGTTGAAACCCAGGCCGGCCAGCATCGCCAGCGTGCCCTCGCGCACGGTGCGCGGGTCGATTTCAACGCCCAGCTCGGCGTTCGGCGCGAAGTCGAAATGGCGGCGCAGCATGGCCATCAGCTGGCCCAGCTCGTCGGCATTGAAAAACGTCGGGGTGCCGCCGCCCAGGTGCAGTTGCACCGCCTTGCGGTCGCTGCCCAGGTGCGCGGCCACCAGCGCCATTTCCTTGTCCAGGTAGCGCAGGTATTCGGCGGTGCGGCCGTGCTCCTTGGTGATGATCTTGTTGCAGGCGCAAAAGTAGCACAGCGACTCGCAAAACGGCAGGTGCACATAGATTGACAGCGGCGGGTTGCCGGGCTTGCCGGCGCGCTGGGCCAGGTGGTCGATGTAGGACTGCTCGGTGAAGGCCGTGTTGAAGCGGTCGGCCGTCGGGTAGGAGGTGTAGCGCGGGCCGAGCGTGTCGAACTTGCGGATCAGCGCTTCTGAAAGCTCAATGTCGGGCAGGGTAGAAGTCATGAGGAGTCCAGGAAAAAGGGATGAGGTGCATTCTGGCGCAAATCGGCGCGGTTTCAAGGCGGTGGTGACGATGGTGAGGTCTTGCCGGTAGCGCCGGGTTACCGCCCTGCCCGCATTGTGCGAAGATCATGCCTATTTGAGGAAAGATGTCCCCCCTATGAAAGCCGTCTGGAATGGCGCAGTGATTGCGCAAAGCGATGACACCGTGGTGCTCGAAGGCAACCATTATTTCCCCGAAAGCTCGCTCAACCGTGAGCATGTGACCTTCAGCAATCACCACACCATGTGCTCCTGGAAAGGCCAGGCGAGCTACTACTCGCTGCTGGTCAAGGGCGAGATGAACACCGATGCCGCCTGGTACTACCCCGACCCGAAACCCGAGGCTGAAGAGATCAAGGGCCGGGTCGCCTTCTGGAAAGGCGTCAGGATCGAGCCCTGAGCCCTGAGCCCTGAGCGCTGCGGCGGGCGGCAGGCATTGACCGGCGCGGGCCGGTGCCTGAAAATCTTTTTTTGGCGCTTTGAAGGAGGCTGGCATCATGTTCAAGCATATTCTGGTTCCCGTGGATGGCTCGCCCACGGCAGGCCAGGCCGTCGACAAGGCGGTGGCCCTGGCGCAGGCCTTCCAGAGCGCGGTCACCCTGATCTATGTCATCGACCCCTATGCCTTCACCGGCGTGGGCACCGATCTGTCCTACGGCCAAGCCGAATACCTCAGCGCCGCCACGGCAGAAGCCGATGAAGCGCTCACCGCCGCCAAAAAGGTGTTCGAGGCCCATGGCATCGCCGCCGCCAGCTCGGTGGTGGAGGGCCATGCGGTGTACCGCGCCATCCTCGACGCGGCCGAGGCGGTGAATGCCGATCTCGTCGTCATGGGCTCGCATGGGCGCCATGGCCTGGAAAAACTCATCCTGGGCAGCGTGACCGCCCAGGTGCTCTCGCATGCCCATCTGTCGGTGCTGGTGGTTCGCGACTAGCCCGGCCGATGTGGGTCCCCGGCGCCGTTTCAGGCAGCGGCGTCCTGCTTTCCACCTGCAAGTTACCCCGAAGGAGTTTTCATGGATTTGCTCAACCACGATTTGCTGCATGAGTTCCCCCAGTACCTGGAGCCCATGCGCCGCCTGAAGGCGTCCGACGCGCACTTCGCCAGCCTGGTGGCGCATTACGACGCCGACAACCGCACCATTGCCGGCTATGAGCAGGGCGTTGGCTCCATCACCGACGAGGCGCTGGAAGTGCTGAAGAAAAAACGCCTCAAGTGCAAGGACGAGATTTACCAGATGCTCAGGGCGGCCTGAACATTCTCCGGCCAGGAGCGGGCGCGGCTGGCCCTTCGCGGCAGTTCACGCCCGCCTTTCATCACAAGGCCTGAGAAACCCCGGCCTTCAGGCTGGGAGGCCAGCGTGAAGCAAGGCGCTGAAAGTCAAGCGCCGATTCCGGGCAGGCAATCCCAGACGGGGGCATCGCCGTCACGGGTGGCGCGCGAGGATGTCACCAAACTGAAACACGGCCCCGCTACGCTGGCAGGCTGATCAATGTTCAGTTTTGCGGGAGTGGGCCATGAATTCAATCGACGACGAAATGATGCGGCGTATCCGCCATGACCTGATCGACAGCTATGACGAAGAGCTGGAGATGGAACTGGAAGACCAGACGCTGGCCCAGCTCACCGGCCAGGAGCCTGCCAGCCTGAGCGAGCCGGACAAGGCCCAGGAAAAAGAGCGCCGCCGCCAGTATTTTCGCGAGCTGTTCCGGTTGCAGGGTGAACTGGTCAAGCTGCAGGACTGGGTGATCGCCACCGGCCACAAGGTGGTGATCATCTTTGAAGGGCGCGACGCGGCCGGCAAGGGCGGCGTCATCAAGCGCATCACCCAGCGCCTGAACCCGCGCGTGTGCCGCGTGGCCGCGCTGCCGGCGCCCAATGACCGCGAGCGAACCCAGTGGTATTTCCAGCGTTATGTGGCGCACCTGCCCGCCGCTGGCGAGATGGTGCTGTTTGACCGCAGCTGGTACAACCGCGCCGGCGTCGAGCGGGTGATGGGTTTTTGCAGCGATGAAGAATATGAAGAGTTCTTCCGCACCGTGCCCGAGCTGGAAAAAATGCTGGTCAACTCGGGCGTGCAGATCATCAAATACTGGTTCTCGATCTCCGACGAGGAGCAGAACCTGCGCTTTCTGGGCCGCATCCACGACCCGCTCAAGCAGTGGAAGCTCAGCCCGATGGACCTGGAGTCGCGCCGGCGCTGGGAGGACTACACCCGCGCCAAGGAAGTCATGCTGGAGCGCACCCACATTGCCGAGGCACCCTGGTGGGTGGTGCAGGCCGATGACAAGAAAAAAGCGCGCCTGAACTGCATTCACCACCTGCTGCAGCAAATGCCCTACCAGGAAACCGAGCGCCCGGCCGTGGTGCTGCCCGAGCGGGTGCGCCATGAGGACTATGTGCGCCAGCCGGTGCCGCAGGACATCGTGGTGCCCGAGGTGTATTGACCCAAGCCTGTCTGGCCGCTCAAAAAACGTCCCTGTCGCACGGCCAGCCTCATGGGCTGAGCGGGGCTACGTCTCGCTGGCCGGGCAGGAGCTTTTGCACCAGCGGATGCAGTACCTTCTTGTGCGCGGCGATCGCAAAATAGTGCTCCTCGACGCCTTCGCAGGTGCCCAGCCGCACCACGCCGTAGCGGCTGGTCAGCTCGTCATGGACCAGTTCGGGCGCCGGAAACACGCCCATGCCGGCCGCACCAAACGTCTTGAGCAAGGCGCTGTCCTCGAACTCGCCGACGATGCGCGGCCGGATGCCCAGGCGCTCGAACCACTGGTCCAGCCTGGCTCGCACCGCCGCATGAGCGGTAGGCAGCAGCACGGCAGTACTGGCCAGCGACTGCGGGAAACCCGCCTGCGCTGAGGTCAGCAGCGAGGCCGGGGCATACCAGGCCAGCGGCGAGGTGCCCAGGGCGTGACTGTAGACCTTGAGGTTGGGATTGGGCGGTGCCGTCCTGTCGGCCAGCACCACATCGAGCCGGTGCAGCGCCAACTCACCCAGCAGGTTCTCGAACTGGCCCTCGTGGCACAGCAGGCGCAAATTGGGCTCCTGCATCACCGGCTGCATCAAGAGCCGCACGGCCAGCTTGGGCAGGGCGTCCGACAGGCCCACCGTCAGCCGCACCCTGGGGGTGCCTAGTGCCTCGCCCAGCAGCGCGGGCAGCTGTTCGCCCAGCTGGAAGATCTGCTCGGCCTGCTGCATCGCCACCATGCCCGCCTCGGTCAGGGCCACGCCCCGGCCGGCCGGCTTGAGCAGCACGCAGCCCAGCGAGCGCTCCAGCTCGCGCACCTGGGTACTGACCGTCTGCACCGCCATGTCCAGGCGATCGGCCGCCCTGACCATGCCGCCTTCCTTGGCGACAACCCAGAAGTAGTACAGGTGGCGGTAGCTGAAGGGGGCGGTCATCGTCAGTTTTTTCGGAAATTAGATTGAAGAATTATCTGCTTTTTAAAGAATGACAAGGGCTCTATCCTTCAAGCCATTCATCCACCCTCTCACGGAAAGGCTACTCATCATGCGCAACTATCCCTGCAACAGCCCGCAAGCCGCCACGCGGATTCTGGCCCTGGCCATGCTGGCCGATGGTCACGCCTGCAGCACCGAGTTCGCGGTGCTCGAACGCCTGCAGGTGCATGCCGAGCTTGGCCTCCCGCGCCATGAGCTGCAGGCCGTCATGCAGGATTTTTGCGAAGACCGGCTCGCCTGCGCGGCCGGCCTGAGCTGGCTTGATGCCTGCCTGATGGATGGTGGCCCGCTGGAGCAGATGCTGCAGGAGGTGAGCGAACCCGCGCTCAAGCGCAAGGTGATGGCGCTGTGCCTGAGCCTGGTGGCGGCGGACCGGCAGTTCACGCCCCAGGAAGCGCTGCTGCTTGGCGCCATGGGCCGGCAGTGGGACATGCATTTTTCGCCGGCGCTGAGCTTGCCGCAGGGCTGACGCGGCCGCCATAGACACCTGTCACTGACCGAGAAAAACATCATGGATATCCTGCTTCAATTCCTGCACAGCCCGTTTCTGGGCAAGGCCGTCTGGCTCTGGCTGCTCTTTGTCGGCATCGTCGTGATGCTGCTGGCGTTCGACCTGGGCGTGCTGCACAAGGATGACCATGAAATCGGTGTCAGGGAAAGCCTGTTGCTGTCATCGGGCTACATCAGTGTGGCTCTGCTGTTCGGTGTCTGGGTCTGGTGGTTCCTGGGGCCGCAAAGCGGCACTGAGTATTTCACGGGCTTCCTGATCGAGAAGTCGCTCTCGATGGACAACGTCTTCGTCATCGCGATGATCTTCACGGCGCTGGGCATTCCCCGGCTCTACCAGCACCGGGTGCTGTTCTGGGGCGTGCTGGGTGTGATCGTGCTGCGGGCCTTGATGATCGGCCTGGGCGCGATGCTGGTGACACAGTTCAGCTGGGTGCTCTACATCTTCGGCGCTTTTTTAATCGTCACCGGCATCCGCATGTGGAGCGCGGCCGAGCACGAGCCAGACATGGAGAGCAGTGCGCTGCTGCGGTTCTTGCGCCGCCACCTGCGCGTCACGCCCGAACTGCACGGCAGCGCCTTTTTTGTCCAGCGTCCTCACCCGCGCACCGGCCAAGCGGTGCGCTGGGCCACGCCGCTGTTCCTGGCGCTGTGCATGGTGGAACTGATCGATCTGGTGTTCGCGGTGGACTCGGTGCCGGCGATCTTTGCGATCACCAGCGATCCGTTCATCGTCTACACGAGCAACATTTTCGCCATCCTGGGCCTGCGCGCGCTGTACTTTGCGCTGGCCGCGATGATCCACCGTTTTAAATACCTCAAGTACGCCCTGGCGCTGGTGCTGGTGTTCATCGGCGGCAAGATCATGTTGGTGGGCATCATCGGCAAGATCCCGGCCGGGATTTCGCTGGGTGTGACCTTCGGCCTGATCGCCGGTGGCGTGGCGCTGTCCTTGTGGAAAACCCGGCGCGAAGAGCTTGGGCTTGAAAGGGCTTGATCAGCCCAAGCGCCTGCGCCGGGTGCGGCCGGCGTCCAGGCAACATGAGAAGCCTAGGGCGGCTTTATGGCGAGTGGCACGTCAAGCGCAAATTGTCGGTGCTCCTGACTCTGGAGAGAACCGGCTTGGGACGCATGACGCGACACTAGTGTCGCGTCAAGCCAAAAATGTCGGTAAAGCCTCCAAAGCGCTCATGGTGCCCAAGCCAAGCTGGGCAAAAATGGCGGGATGGGAAAATACATCGTCACGCTCCAGGCAGAAGAAATCGAC
>JALYRU010000038.1 GCA_030855235.1 Pseudomonadota bacterium | reverse complement strand
GGCCGGCGCCGAGGCCGGCGGGGCGGAAGGCAGCGCGCCCTGGGCGGGCGCCCTGGGGCCGGCTGGCGAGGCCGGGCGCGTGCTGCAGGCGGCCAGCAGGAGAATGGCCAGCGCGCCGACGGATGCGCTCGCGCCGATGCGGGCGTAATGCGCCCAGGAATCAGATTTATCAGGGTTTGAAGACATCGGGAAACTCTATCCTGAAATGGGTGCCGCTTGGCGCCTGCAGCAACTGTATTCGCCCGCCGTGCGCTGCAATGTACTCCTGCACGATGGACAGGCCGATGCCGCTGCCGCGCACGCCGTCGCCGGGCTGGCGCTCGCCGCGGTAAAAAGGCTCGAAAATGCGCTCCCGGTCGGCCGGCGCCACGCCGATGCCCTGGTCCTCGATGTCGATGTGCACCCGGCCCGGCTGCTGGCTCAGCGCCAGCGCTACCCTGCCCTTGAGCGGCGAGTAGCGGATCGCGTTGGACAGCAAGTTGGCCAGCGCGGTGCCGATCTTTTCCGGGTCCACATCCATTTTCAGCGGCTCGCCGGCGACCGTGACCGTCAGCTCGCGCGCGCGCCACTGCAGGCGCTGGGCATCGACCTGGTCTTCGATCAGCTGCAGCAGATCGACGCTCTGGCGGCGCAGCTGGCGCGCTTCAAACGCGGCGGTGTTGAAGCGCAGCAGGTCCTCGATCTGGCTTTGCAGCACGCCGGTGTTGTGCTTGAGGATTTGCGCGATTTCGCGCTGGTCATTGGTCAAGGGGCCGGCCACGCCGTCTTCGAGCAGCGACACGCCCTCGCGCAAGGACGCCAGCGGCGTTTTCAGCTCGTGCGAGATGTGGCGCAAAAAGCGCGACTTGTCGGCGTCGAGTTCCACCAGGCGCAGGCGCAGCCAGTTCAGCCGCTCGCCCACCAGCGCCAGGTCGGCCGGCCCGTGGACCGCAATGACCTGGTCGAGCCGGTTCTCGCCCAGGCCGACGATGGCGTTTTCCAGCCGCTTCAGGGGCCGGGTGAACCACACGCCAAAGGCCAGCGCCATGGCCACGGCCAGCGCGATCGCCCCGCTGACCTGCTGGGCCAGGTGCTGGCGGCTGGTTTCGAGCTTGTCCTGCAGCGACTGGTTGCGCTGCTGGATGGTCTGCTGCACCTGCACGGCAATGGCCGCATGGATGTTTTCCAGCTCGCGAAATTCCTGCGTCAGCTGGCGCTCGCGCTCCAGCGCGGTACTGAGGGGGCCGACGAGCAGGTTTTCGATGCTTTCCAGGTGCGCGCGCCACGGCCGTTCCCTGGCCGCCGGGATGTCTTCCGAGGCCAGCCGCTCGACAATCGCCGTGGCTTCCCGCGTCTCGTTCCTGAAGCGCCCGCGCAGCACCCGGTCGTCGAGCACCACCGACTGGCGCGCCGTGCGCTCCATCGAGATGGCGCGCTCGCGCAGCGACTGGGCCGCGCCGCTGAGCTCCAGGGCGCGGGCAGCGTTGTCGCGGCTTTGCAGCGTCAGGTCCTGCAGCGCAAACAGCGCGCGCAGCGAGGCGGCGCCCAGCAGGGCGGCAATCAGCAAGAAGGCAATCACCAGCAACTGCCGGAAGGACAGCCGCTGCAGCAGGGAGCGGGGGCGGGGGCGCAAGGGCGGCGCGCTCAGGCGGGCAGGGCGTCGCCCTGGGTCAGCACCTCGCCGCGCAGCGAGCGCTGGCTGGTCTCGGTGATGGTCACGTCCACCATCTGGCCGATCAGGCGCGGCTGGCCTTTCAGGATGACGACGCGGTTGCACTCGGTGCGCCCCATCAGCTCGGTCGGGTCCTTGCGCGCCGCGCCTTCGACCAGGATGCGCTGGCGTGTGCCCAGGCGGCTGGCGCTGATGGCGCGCACGCTCTCGTCAAGCGTGGCCTGCAGGTGCTGCAGCCGCCTGAGCTTGACTTCGTGCGGCGTGTCGTCAACCAGATTGGCGGCGGGCGTGCCGGGGCGCGGGCTAAAGATGAAGCTGAAGGAGGTGTCGTAGCCGACATCGTTGACCAGATTCATGAGTTTCTGGAAATCCTCCTCGGTCTCGCCGGGGAAGCCGACGATGAAGTCGCTGCTCATGGCCAGGTCAGGGCGGATGGCGCGCAGCTTGCGGATGGTGCTCTTGTACTCCATGGCGGTGTAGCCGCGCTTCATCGCCATCAGGATGCGGTCCGAGCCGTGCTGCACCGGCAAATGAAGGTGATTGACCAGCTTGGGCAGGCTGGCGTAGGCGTCGATCAGGCGCTGGGTGAACTCGTTGGGGTGGCTGGTGACGTAGCGGATGCGCGCTATGCCGGGAATGTCCGAGACGTATTCCAGCAGCGTCGCAAAATCGGCGATCTCCGCCGTGCCGCCCATGGCGCCGCGGTAGGCGTTGACGTTCTGGCCCAGCAGCGTGACCTCTTTCACGCCCTGGTCGGCCAGGCCGGCGACCTCGACCAGCACGTCCTCGAACGGGCGCGAGACCTCCTCGCCGCGCGTGTAGGGCACGACGCAGTAGCTGCAGTACTTGGAGCAGCCCTCCATGATGCTGACGAAAGCGCTGGCGCCCTCGACTTTGGCGGGCGGCAGGTGGTCGAATTTCTCGATCTCGGGAAAGCTGATATCGACCTGCGGCTTGTTCAGCCGGGCGCGGCTGGCGAGCATGGCGGGCAGGCGGTGCAGCGTCTGCGGGCCGAACACCACATCGACGTAAGGCGCGCGCGCGATGATGGCCGCGCCCTCCTGGCTGGCCACGCAGCCGCCCACGCCGATGAGCACGCCTTTTTCCTTCAGGTGCTTGACGCGGCCCAGGTCGCTGAAGACCTTTTCCTGTGCCTTTTCGCGCACCGAGCAGGTGTTGAAGAGGATCAGGTCGGCCTCGTCAATGTTTTGCGTCGGCTCGTAGCCTTCGGCGGCGTTGAGCACGTCGCTCATCTTGTCCGAGTCGTACTCGTTCATCTGGCAGCCGAAGGTTTTGATAAAGACTTTTTTGGACATGGTGGTTACTCAATGAAAACAGCCGGCGTGCCTGTGCAAAATGGGCGCCGCCGCTAATTTGGAACTTAAAAAATGGACGCTATGCCGTTTCGTGTGGAACTTGACAGCACGCGCAGCGGTGGCGTGGGCCACAAGCCTGCGCCCTCAAGCGCCAGGGCCTGCCGGCCATTCGCGCGTGACGCGACGAAGGCCTGTGGTGAGCCGGGGCGTGCGTTGTAGTGGCTGCCGGGAGCGGCGTGCCTTACTTGCCCCAGCTGAACCAGGATGACTTGGTGTTGGGGCGCTTTTGCTTGATTTCTTCGCTGTTGAGAATCCACACCTCATGCACCAGGCCGGTGTTTTCGCGCAGGTAGTTCACCACCAGGGTCTGGTTGGCGAGCGCGCCGGACATGACCAGCATGTTGTTGGTGTCGCGGATGCGCGAGCCGGGCGAGAGGCGGTCGTCCTTGCCGTCCAGGCTGATGACGGGCGGTGCGAGCACCACCATTTTCCCGCGCAGGGCGGCCGGCGGGAAATGCCTGACGCCGGGGATGAATTCGGCGCTCTGCGCACGGGCCGGCAGCGCGGTCACGCAAGCGGCCGATGCGGCCAGAACGAAAAGGGCGCCGAGGAGGCGCGGTTTGCAGCGGTTCATGGTGTTTGTCCAGGGGCTGTAAAGAGTCAAGGTGCGGTGGAGTTGTCTGGTGCCGGAGGCCGTCAGTGCGCCAGGACAAGCCCTCAAGTGTAGCTGTTCAAGCGCAAAAAAGCGGGTGGCAGCGCTGCTTCGGCGGTGCGCGGCCAAGCCGGCAGCTGCCCCGGCTGGCGCCTTGCGCCTTGCGGGTAGGGCTTGCGCGGAGGTGCGGGCGGTGCGGGCGGGGTAGGCCGGTTATTCGACAGCTTGCGGGTGACGCGACGCTAGCGCTGGCGGATGGCGTTGCTTAAAGCGTCGTTGAGCGTGCCCTGCAGGTTGAGGTTTTTCACCATCGCCAGGCCGTTGGTGCTGGCCTGGATCACCGTCTGGTTGCGGATGGTCTGGTCATTCAGGGTGTTCTGGATATACGTGGCAAAGGGCGCCATCAGCGCGCCCGGCGCCAGCGTGTTGCCGGGGCCGTTTTGCACCAGCTGCGCCTGCGAGGGGAGTTGCTGCGCCAGCACGGCCGCCTGCGCCGCGCTGAGCTGGCTCAGGTCGTTGACCTGGAACGAGGTGGACGTGACCAGCTCGCCATTGATATAAACCGCCCGGCTCACGCCGAAGGACACCACCAGGCCCTGGCCCAGGCTGAAGCCGCCGCGCAGCTGGTCGAGCGTGTGGTTGCTGGCGGCCAGCCACACCGGCTCGTCTTCTTGCGGCGCCGGCGGGGGAAGGTCTTGCAGGGTCTGGGCCTGGCTGGTGCCGGCCAGCAGCAGGGCGCACAGGCCCGCCATGCGCTGGCCCCGCAGCCGCGTCAGGGGGCGCAGGAATGGCCAGAGTTGCCACGGTTGCATCAGAAGTCTCCCGGACCGAGGGCGGGCATGGTCACGCCGGCCAGGCCATCGCGGTTGACACCGGCCGCCAGCGGCGCCTGGGGGGCGGCGCGCCAGTCGGCCTGAAGGTTAAAGCGCGCCGTGTCCATGCGGTTGTGAATGACGAACAGCAGCCGGCTGGGCCAGCTGGCCTCGAAATCGGCGCGCGGCACGGCCCGGGTGCCGCTGGCCGGGTCGCCGATGAGCACGCGCTCGCCGCGCAGCCCCTTGACGACGACGAAATGCTGGTAGCCGTTTTCGTTGATCAGCGCGATCGCCGGCACCCGCGCGTCGAGCAATTTATCCAGCGGCTGTTCAAAACCGTCGGCCTCGAAGCCGTGGGTTTTCAAAAAGCGTTTCATGTCCAGCAGCGAAAAGCCCTCGCGCCGGATCTTGGCCTGGTCGCCCTGGCGGTACATGGCCTCGAACACCGTGCTCTCGGACGTGGGCAGGCCGTAGTGGTGGGTTAGCAGCGTGGCCAGCGCTGCCGAGCCGCAGCTGAAATCGTATTGCTGCAGCAAGGTGCCGGCCAGGCGCGCCTGGCGAATGCTGGTGACGGGCAGGAACACATCGCCACCGCCCAGCGGCAGGTACGCCGGCTCGGCGGGGGCGCTCGTCGCCAGGGCCGCCCCGAGGAGCAAGGAAAGAGGGACATGCTGCATCATGGCCCGGCCTCAGTTGATTTCCAGGTGCAGGATCACGGCATTCTGGATCAGCACGTTGGCGCCGGAATTCTGGATCACCACCGGCAGGCCGCTCATGCCGGCAAAAGAGCCCGAGCCGATGGCGTTGTTGCCGGTGGCGACCTGGATGGCGGTGTTGCCGGTGGTGGTGCCGGTCAGGGTCATGTCGTTGTGCACGCTGTCGCTGCCGCCCCGGTGGCGCTCCAGCAACTCGGTGGCGACAGGCTTGTCAAATAACTCGCTGACGGGGCTGGCAACTGCCGCAGCCGGCGTGGTCAAGAGGGATGCTGGCGCCAGCGGGATGGGCTCGGCCCGCACCGGCGCGCTCAGCGCGCTCAGCCCGAGGGCGCAGGCCAGCGACAAAGTAGTCAATGGTTTCATTTTTCTCCCTTTGGTGATCGGTGGCGGCAAGCCGGCATCAGTTCGCGGCCCTCGCGGACGCCCGCTGATGCCGGCGGGCGGCTTACTTGCCCACGGCCAGGTTGGCCTGGACGTTCACGCTTTGCTGAACCAGCGCGGAGATGCCGCTGTTCTGGCTGGCCACCAGGATGCCGGCGGCCGATTGCCCGACGCTGTTCATGGTGTTGGCCAGGCTGAACGTGCCGGCGTTGACGGTGGGGCTGCCGCCGGCGCCGCCCGTGCCGCCATAGCCCGTGCCGCCGGCGCCGCCCTGGGCGGTGTTGGTGCCGCCGCTGCCAGCGCCGCCAGCGCCGCCAGGGCCGTTGCCGCCATCGCCGCCGGCGCCGCCATAGCCGGCGCTGTTGCTGCCGTTGCTGGCGTTGCCGCTGGTGGCGCTGCCATTGGTGGCATCGCCGCCGTCGCCGCCCGTGCCCGCGCCTGCCGTGCGGGTGCCGCCGCCGCCGTTGCTGCCGGGCAG
>JALYRU010000002.1 GCA_030855235.1 Pseudomonadota bacterium | reverse complement strand
GCAGCCGATGCCGCACGCCTGTTCAATGTTCACCCTTCAACGGTCGCACGGCTCTTGACCAAGAACAAGGCGATGTCGCCCCATCAGCCTTAACGTGCTTTATTTTCCGTTTTCTGTGACGACCCCAACTGGACGCCTCGGCTACTTTTCAATGACATGGTTTGCTTCCTTGAACTACATTAGTACCGATAAGGGATTGTTATCGTCAGTAAAATTTAAATTTATATTTAATATCATACATAATATGTATGAAAAATTATTTTTTAAGTAAATCTCGTCCATGTACCTTCCTGTACCTCAAACAATCCCGGCCCTGGCGCCTTCTACACTGAACGATGTCACACAGGCGGCCATTGATGAATTGCTGCGCGAAGGCCAATCCCGCAACACGCTGGCCAGCTACCGTAGCGCCCTGCGCTACTGGGCTGCCTGGTACGCACTGCGCTATGGCTGCCAGATTGAGTTGCCAGTGCCGACGGCCTGCGTACTGCAGTTCATCGTGGACCATGCCGAGCGCACCACCGCCAAAGGCTTGATGTCCGAATTACCGGCTGACATTGACCAGGCGCTGGTGCAGTCGGGCTGCAAGGGAAAACCAGGCGCCTTGGCCCACAACACGCTGGTGCATCGAATCGCCGTGTTGTCAAAAGCCCATCAACTGCGGGCATTGAAAAATCCCTGCCATGACGCGCAGGTGCGCGAGTTGCTGTCGCGCACCCGAAAAGCTTATGCCCGGCGTGGCGTGCTGCCAGACAAAAAAGATGCCCTGACCAAAGACCCGCTGCAGGCCATCCTGGCCACTTGCGATGACACGCTGCGAGGCAAGCGTGACCGGGCGCTGCTTTTGTTTGCCTGGGCCAGCGGCGGGCGCCGGCGCTCTGAAGTCACTGGCGCGGACATGAAATTTCTCAAGCGGGTTTCCGAGGGATTTACCTACACCCTCGCCTATTCGAAAACCAACCAGGCCGGCACGCAGCGGCCGGAAAATGAAAAGCCACTGCTCGGCGCTGCCGCCGTGGCCTTGAGCGAGTGGCTGCAGGCATCCCAGATCACGCACGGGCGGATTTTCAGGCAGCTGCGCAAGGGTGGGCAGATTGGCGAGGCGCTCGGAGACGCGTCGGTGCGCGATATTGTCAAAAAACGCTGTGAACAGGCGGGGCTAGCGGGAAACTTCTCAGCCCACTCTCTGCGCGCCGGGTTTGTCACCGAAGCGGGCCGGCAAAACATGCCGCTGGCCGAAACGATGGCCATGACGGGCCACCACAGCGTGGCCACCGTGCTGGGCTACAGCCGTGCCGGCGCCGCCTTGTCCAGCGGGCTTGCGCGCCTTTTCGAGAATGATCCAACGTAATTCAGAGCCTCTTGCCGCCGCTGCGTCCAGGCCGTTGCATTGGCTTGAGGCTGCCTGAAAACCCCCTCCTCCCAGCACTTGATCCAGCGCAACGCCAGCACGTCTTGAGCCCTTAAAGTGGCAATTTACAGACGCAGGAGGCCCTACAAGATGAGCGAAATTCTGGTGATCAATTACTCTAATACGGGAACATCCCGCCGTCTGGCGCAGCTCCTCTGCAGGCAGCAGGGCTGGCCAATGGCCGAGATCTCCGAGGTTGAACCACGCAGAGGCCTTCCTGGACGGGTGCGCTGCCTGCTGGACTCCGGCCTTCGCCGCCATCCCCTGATCTGCTACACCGGCCCGCCTCCCAATGAATATGATGCGGTGGTGCTGGTGGCGCCCGTGTGGTCATCCCGGCTCGCCGGCCCGGTGCGCAGCTTTGTGAAACTGATGTGTGAGCACTTGCCGGACCTGGCCCTGATTTCCGTCACGCAGAGTTGGGGCGCTCAGGAAGTCATTGCCGAGCTGAGTTCCTTGATGGGTTGTTTTCCCGTGCTCAGCACCAGTTTCACGCCGCAGGAGGTCAATGACGGAAGTTGTGCGGCACGATTGCAGGCCTTTGGCAAGGCGATCCGGACTGCCGAACACAGCCAGATTCTGATTCGGCCGTATGCAGGCGCGCCGCGAACGTCTGCTCGCAAAACGCCTGTAGCCATCAAACCGGTCACTTCTTTCTTCAGCAGTCAGACCGGCAAGTAAGGCGGCAGGGACTTCCGCAGTATTGCAACTGTTTGTAGGATGGCGCAGCGTCTTGTTAAAACCTTTGCGGATGCTGGCAAACTGAAGGAATGAGAAAAATTCTGAACTTTGTAGGCATGCCAGCTATGCGTGTCGTCGCTTTGGCACTGGCAATGACTGGCATCATCGCCAGTGCCGCAACTGCCCAGACACCAGTGCCCCAAACCAGTGCAAATGCGGCCGCATTGCTTGACAAGCATGCCCAACTGGCTAGTGAACTGGCAAAAAACCAGTACCGGCGGCCACTTTTTTTGGAATCTGCAGAAACTGACCGCAATGTCAGCAGCGTTGCCTACGCGGTACTGGATTCGCCTTTCAGCACTGTCAGCGCAACGTTCAATAAACCAAGTCGCTGGTGTGACATACTGATTTTGCATCTCAATACCAAATACTGCCATGCTGCTGCAAGTACCAACCCCGGCACGTTGACGGTCCACATTGGCAAGAAAACCCCTCAGCGTCTCACAGAAACCTCTTCGCTTGAATTCTCTTACCGGGTCAGTGCGGCAACTCCAAATTACCTGGCGGTTCAGCTTCACGCAGACAAAGGCCCGCTCAGTACCAACAACTATCGCCTGGAGATTCAGGCTGCTGCGCTTGCTTCAGGCAAAACCTTTATTTATTTTCGCTACTCCTATGACTATGGGATCACTGGCCGTCTGGCCATGCAAACTTATCTGTCCACTCTGGGACGTGGAAAGGTCGGATTTACCCAGGTAGTGCGAGATGGCCAAACAGAGTTCGTCAGCGGCATGCGGGGCACTGTGGAGCGCAACACCATGCGTTACTACCTGGCGATGGAAGCTTACCTGGCCTCGCTCAAGCAAGCACCCGAGGAGCAACTCACCACACGTTTGCAGTATTGGTTTGATGCTACCGAAGAGTACTCCAGGCAGTTGCATGAACTCGATCGTGCGAGTTACCTGACGATGAAGCAGGCCGAGTACCAGCGCCAGCAAGCACCTCCTGAAGCTTTTGAGTAATTGCCTGTTCCATGTTCAACTTCGAGTTGAGTTGATGAACTGGCATTAACTTTCAGTCAATTATTTTTTGATTTTCTTATTTGTTTTAGAAATGAAAATTGATTGAATTTATTTTGTAAATTACATTGAATGAATTCATCCTTGCCGTGAAAAGGCGCTAACCCACTGTGGATATCCCGTCAGAGACGCCTTAGGGTCAAAGTGACCAGACCTTACGGTAGCCTCCGGTATCGGCCTACGGGTATTTTGGCTGCGCATGCGTATGGTTAAGGTATGCACTTCAAGTGCTGCCTTTGTATTCAGTCGCCTTACCCCGCCGCATTGCCATCAACGTTTTGGGGGCCACCCAAGGAATTTTCATGTCGTCATCCAAGCGTAACGGTTCGCATGCGCGCAGCCATTCCGATGCTGTTCAAGACAAGAAAAAACAGCTCGACTCTTTCACGGTCGGAGTCTCTGCCCTCTTGAGCAGCAACCAGGGCGTGGAAATTCCAGACAATCACAACTCCCTGAAAGCTGGCATTGATGGCCCCACCCTGCTTGAAGACTTCCTGCTTCGTGAAAAGCTCAGCCATTTTTCCCATGAGCGTATTCCCGAGCGTGTTGTCAATGCGCGGGGCTGCGGCGCGCATGGTTACTTCAAGATTTACAAGTCGCTGGTGCAGTACACCAGTGCCGGATTTTTCCAGAATCCTGACATTGAAACACCCGTCTTTGTGCGATTTTCCAGCATGGGGGGATCTCAAGGCTCAGCAGATACGGTGCGCGATGTGCGGGGATTTGCCGTGAAGTTTTACACCAAAGAAGGCAATTACGACCTGGTGGGCAGCAATATGCCGGTGTTCTACATCCAGGATGCCATCAAGTTTCCGGACCTTGTTCACGCGCTCAAGCCAGAGCCGCACCACGGCATGCCACAAGCCAGCAGCGCCCATGACACGTTCTGGGATTTCGCCTCGCTGATGCCGGAAACCACCCACATGCTGATGTGGACCCAGTCTGATCGGGGATTGCCGCGCAGCCTGCGCATGATGGAAGGCTTCGGGGTTCATTCGTTTCGTTTCATCAATGCGCGAGGTGACTCTTTTTTTGTCAAATTTCACTGGAAACCCAAACTCGGTGTGCATGGACTGGCCTGGGATGAAGCCCAGAAAATCGCTGGAAAAGATCCCGACTTTCACCGCCGTGACCTGTGGGAAGCCATTGAAAGCGGCAACTTCCCGGAGTGGGAACTTGGCGTGCAGATTGTCGATGCCGGCAAGGAAGAGACGCTGGGCTTTGATTTGCTGGACCCGACCAAGCTCATTCCAGAATCGCAGGTGCCGGTCCAGCTTATCGGCAAAATGGTGCTGAACCGCAATCCGGACAGTTTTTTCGGGGAAACCGAACAAGTGGCCTTTAACCCCGGACACCTGGTGCCAGGCATTGACTTTTCAAACGATCCGGTGCTCCAGGGCCGCCTGTTCTCTTACAGCGACAGCCAGTTATCACGGCTGGGCGGCGCCAATTTCCATGAGTTACCGATCAATCGCAGCGTCTGTCCGATCCATAATTTCCAGCGTGCCGGCATGCATCGCCAGAGCATCAACAAGGGACGGGTGGCTTATGAGCCCAACACGCTGGCCAATGGGACCGAGTTCCGGGTCGATGGTGCGACCCAGGGCTTTCAGTCCCATCCTGATGCCGTCAGAGCTTCGAAAGTGCGCCGCCGTAGTCCCTCGTTTGATGATCATTTTTCCCAGGCCAGACTGTTCTGGAACAGCCAGAGCATGGCCGAAAAAGAGCATCTCGTGCAAGCCTTCCGGTTCGATCTGTCCAAGGTCGATCTGCCCGAGATCCGTCAGCGCATGGTCGATAACCTGGCGCATGTGGACATGAAACTGGCAACGCGGATCGGGGCACCGCTGGGCATCAAGCCGCCAGACCCCAGAGCTGCAGCGGGGCGTCTTGGTTTTCGCGATCACAGCGTGCCCAGCAAGGTGGACGAGGACCTGGCCTTGAGCATGGCAGTCAGATCTGGCACGAGCGTCAAGACGCGCAAGATTGCCATCCTGGTCGCCGATGGCGTTGAAAACATCACCCTGAGGCGCATCCAGCAAGACCTGGCCCAGGCTGGCGCAATCAGCAAGCTGGTAGCGCCGCATCTTGGGACGGTCAGCACCGTCAGTGGCCGCCAGCTGGCAGTGGACCACACCCTGACCACCATGCCCTCGGTCATGTTTGATGCCGTATTGATACCGGGTGGCAGCATCAGCATCGCCACGCTATGCGGCCTGGGCGAAGCAGTCCACTTTGTGCTGGAAGCTTACAAACACTGCAAAACCATCTGTGCGGTCAATGAAGGGGTCCAATTGCTAAGCACCTTGGGCTTTAACCAGAGCACCAATCCGGACAAGGTGAGCGTTCCTACCGCCGGCATCCTGATCGCCGATGTACGCAAGGTGCTCGATGGCCAGGTGTCGCAAGACTTTATGGCGGCCATCGCCCTTCATCGCCATTGGGATCGGCTCAATGTCGATGCCGTGCCGGCGTGATCTCCCTCCAGCCTCCCCTGCTGGCTGCTTAGCCGAACGGGGATGATGGCCCTGTCTGGAACTTGAAGCTGATAGTGGTGACGGTGAAGTCTTCAAAAGGGGCGCCCAGCGCCATCTCCCCTTCCATCAGCAGCACGCACTCCTGGCGACGCAAGGCGACGATGGCCGAGCTGTCGGCAAAGCGCACCCAGGTGCCGTAGCTGCTGATGTCTTCGAGGTAAAACTTGCCGGCGCGCCATTCGATGCGGGCATGCTTGCGCGAAACGCGTGGATCCTGAACCACGAATTGCGCTCCCGTATCGCGCCCCACAAACACCGGCAACTCCACGGAAGTAAAGCCAATGGTGGTGTCAAGCCAGGACAGCTCGATGAAAGCCGAACGCACGGCCCGCCCTGCAAAAGGCGATGGCGTCAAACTGGCCGGCACTGTAAACACCTCCGAGAGCACCTCTGATTGCCATTCAATCCGGTACACCACGCAAGGCTCCACACGTCCGCGGATCGGCATGGAGCCCATGGAGCGATAGCGCACAATGTTATTTTCCGGAAGCTGCCGGATCACCAGGTCCGTGACCAGTATCTGTTCGGGACCCGACAAGTCGCTCAGGCGCGAGGCCACGTTGACAGCGTCACCATAGCAGTCTCCGTCCTGGCGAACGATTTCACCGCGCGCCATTCCTATCTGGAGCCGCATTTTCAGGGCTTCAGGCCATTGGCGAATGCGCTCCTGATGCACACGCTGCAGTTCGGTGGCCGCCTCTATGGCATGTGGACTCTCGGAAAAAAGAATCAGGACACCATCGCCCAGGTATTTCACCACCTGGCCATGGTGCTGTTCGCAAACCTTGCCAATCCACTGCGTCAATCGGGTGATGGCCTGGGTAGCTTTGACATTGCCCAGTGACTCAAAAACACCTGTACTGCCCGTCAGATCGGCAAAAACAACGGTAACTTCTGCCATAGAACTGTGTAGAGCTGCCTGTAGAGTTGGTAAGGTGATTAAAACATAAGCAATTGGTAAATAAAGCCAAAGCTTGTGTCAGAAAGATGCTTGTCCCTGTGACAAATAAGCTTCAAAAAATTGCCAACAACGTCACAGAAATGACTGTAAATTAGCGAGGCTCAACCCCTTTAAGGAAATGACATTTCGTTACCATGAAATGATGCGAATTGTTGTTTTGTGTCATAAATTACAAATAATGTGCTTGTTCGATGAACTTGCCAGTCTTACCCTGTCGAACGTTTCCCCAGTAAAAACTTTGCACTTCTCTGTCAAAACTTTAAACCCATGCCTTGGTTCAGCAGTCAATTGAAAAGCAGTCTTCTGGCTTTGCTCAGTTCTGACCCTCTCACGCCCTCGGCACGAGAAGGCCGCATTGAAGACATCCGGCAGTGGATGCTTGATGAGTTGGAACACTCTGGCGACCTCAAATTTCCCAAGCTGGTTCGCCGGGTCCGCTATGCGACCGATGCCCAAGCGCTATGGTACGCACGCGGTGAGGTGATGGCAGCGCTAGCGGCCATGCACGGCGAAACCGTTGCGCGGGAAAAAATCAGCCATATCAGCGGGAAATTCAAGGGATTGCTTCCCAAGGGGCTGAACTCACGATTTAATTCACTGAACCATCACGCAGGCCGCAACGGTCCTCTGTAAAAAAACTTCATGCACCCATAACCTCGGTCGACTCTGTCAGCCATGTCAGTGGCAGCAATTTTTACTTCAGTGCTGGTGGCCCCATAGTAAGAAGGCATCCCGTCCTTCGACGGCCAGCGTGACGGCCTGGCCAATGGGTAGCAGCACTTTGGTAGGTACATGGCCAAATGGCAGTCCGGTCAGCACCCGGGCCTTCACCTGGCCCTGAAGCCAGGCCACCACGCTGGCCAGCTTGTAACCTTTGTCATGAGGCGCCAGCTTGTAGTCGGTGAACTGACCAAAAATGATGGCTTTTTGCTGGGCCAAAATTCCGGTCTGCAGGAGTTGAGCGAGCATGCGCTCCACCCTGTAGGGGTGTTCGCCGACATCTTCGATGAACAAAATGCCGTCTTTCACGATGGGCAGATAAGGCGTTCCGACCAGTGACGCCAGCATTGCCAGATTTCCGCCCCACAACACCGCCTTGTCCAGGGTGTAGTCATGCAGGCCTGGAGCACCGGCCACTGCCTTGGGGAGTTGCCAGCCGGTGCCCTCGCCCTGCCCTGTGACCAGGTCTTCAAAGCAGGCCTGCATGATGTCATCAACACCCGCCTCGGCACCGAAGTCATCCAGGGCCGGGCCGGCCCAGGTCACTGCGCCGGTTTGCGCAAGCACGGCCATCTGAAATGCCGTGAAGTCGCTCAAGCCGACAAACTGCATGCCCTTGGTGATTGCCTTGGCGACGGCTTGGTAGTCGATAGCCGGCAAAAGGCGGGTCAGGCCATAGCCGCCACGTGAAATCAGCGCCACATCAGCCCCGCTGGCTGCCGCGCGGTGAATGGCGGCCAGCCGTATTTCGTCCTCGCCGGCAAAACGCTGGTGTGTTGCCAATGCGGCTTCGTCAACTTCGACTTCATAGCCCAATGCGGCCAAATGCTTAAGGCCACGCTTGAAGCCCGCTTTATTGCGTACTGCGCTGGAGGGGGAATAGATGTAGATATGTTTTTTCACGAATGCGAGTCTTTTGTGTTTAATTAGGACAAGTTTTGAGTTGTGTATTGGCGTTAATTATGTAGATTACATTAACATTACCCAATCTTAATTCCATTTTTCAACAGTTTTCACTATCCTGGACGAATCAAAATCTGCCCCGTCCAGCACTCGCGCCAGAAATGGCGCAGTTCGCATGCCAAGGCCGAGTCTTCGGCGACTTCGCTTTCCAACCCCATCCGGGCAAAGGCGCGTGGCGCAGCACGGTGCCCCGGGTCCGGAAATGGTGCTTGCAAAGCAGCAGCATCTTCCGGGCCTGTCTGTGAAGACTCATACAGGGCCACAGGAATGGAATCAAATTCACTTTTCTGGCCCTGTATATCACCCCAGACCGGATGAACTCCAGACAAGGTCATCTCCTGGCTTGCCAGCGCCGTACTCATGACCCACAAGCTCCGATAGCGCTGCGGCGCAGCCAGGGGAAGTGACAGACCGAGCAGGTCGCCGCGCGCCTGGACCAGCAGCACGACATGGTGCAAATCGAGCCTCTCCACCAGTTCGAGCAGTATCTGACGGTGACGCGCAAAGGTATGAAAGCTTTCCTTCTTGGGCTTGTCGCTTTTGCCAAAGCCGATCAGATCGGGAGCAATGACCCGGTGACCGGCCTGGAGCAAGGATGGAATCACTTTGCGGTACTGGTAACTCCAGCCCTGATGGCCATGCAGACACAGGAAAGTGGAAGGTGTTGGCCCCCCCTCCTCTGCCTGGGCAGACTCGTTCAGGTAATGCATCCGCAGGCCCTCCAGCGCAGGCAAATCGCTGAGGTAATGCGGCCGCCAGGGATACCCTTGCAAGCCATCAAAGGCTGCATCAGGCGTGCGCAAGGCATCATCGCGCAGCGGATGGCGCTGCCGGGCAGCCTGTCGCTGGTCGGCGCGGCGCTGGCGAAAAAAATCCTGCAGCAGCGCAGTGCTTTGGTCGGCCAGAACCCCGCCCTGCAGTTGGGTCTGGTGATTCAAGCGCGCTTGCGCAAACAAATTGATGACCGATCCGGCCGCACCGGTTTTGGGTTCCGTGGCACCAAAGACCACCCGCTTGAGCCGCGCCTGCAGCATGGCGCCGCTACACATGGCGCAGGGCTCCAGGGTGACAAACAGTTCACACTGCGCAAGCCGGTAATTGCCCAACGCCAGCGCGGCGGCGCGCAGGGCCATGATCTCGGCGTGGGCCGTCGGGTCATGGCCCTCTATGGGAGCATTGCGGCCTGTGGCAATGACCCGGCCCTGATGCACCACCACAGCCCCGACGGGAATCTCCCCTGCCGCAGCCGCCTGACCGGCCTGCGCGAGAGCCAGGGCCATGAAATTTTCGTCGCTCATGTCAGGCATCCAATCCATAGCGGCTCAAGCCTTCTGCGATAGGCGGCAGCGCCTCTGTCAATTTACGGCCTGTCAGCGGCGTCAGGCATGGGCCGGTTCTGCTGGATGGCTTGGAGCTTTTGCTGGACCTGCTGCTGGATTTGCAGGCTTTGCGCTTGCGGCGTGGCGCCGGGCGAAGTCACGGGCAGGCTGATACCCGCATCCTGCGCTGCAGCGTTATGCGCCGGCGCTGTCGTGACCGACGCCGCCCGCAACTGCTTTTTCGCCAGCATGCCGACCACCGCCACCACGATCAACAGGCTCAAAACTCCAAAAATAGCGCGCATTTCAGTGCCTCCCAGGTTGAGTTCAGCAGGATCAACAGGCGCCCTCAAGGCGCCCGCGCTTCACTCCCATTCGATGGTCGCTGGCGGCTTGCTGCTCACATCGTAGGTGACGCGGTTGATGCCGCGCACCTCATTGATGATCCGGCCCGAGACTTTTTTCAGCAGCGCATACGGCAGCTCGGCCCAGTCTGCGGTCATGAAGTCGCTGGTCTGCACCGCGCGCAGCGCCACGACATAATCATAGGTGCGCCCATCGCCCATCACGCCCACGCTTTTCACCGGCAGGAACACGGTGAAGGCCTGGCTGGTCAGGTCATACCAGGTCTTGCCGGTCTCGGCGTCCGTGAAATTGCGCAGTTCCTCGATGAAGATCGCGTCCGCCCGGCGCAGCAGGTCGGCGTATTCTTTTTTCACCTCGCCCAGAATGCGCACGCCCAGGCCCGGCCCGGGGAAAGGATGGCGATAGACCATGTCATGCGGCAGGCCCAACGCCACGCCCAACTCGCGCACCTCGTCCTTGAACAGCTCGCGCAAGGGTTCAAGCAATTTGAGACCCAACTGCTCGGGCAGCCCGCCGACGTTGTGGTGGCTCTTGATCGTGACGGCTTTCTTGCTCTTGGCACCGCCCGACTCGATCACGTCCGGGTAGATCGTTCCCTGGGCCAGCCATTTCGCGCCTTTGTAGGCGCCGTCCAGGCCGGCCTTGAGGCGCGCGGCCTCGGCCTTGAACACCTCCACGAACTCGCGGCCGATGATCTTGCGCTTGGCTTCTGGTTCGCTCACACCCTTGAGGTGGCCCAGGAACTGGTCAGCTGCATCTACGCGGATCACTTTGGCGTGCAGCTGGCCGACAAACATGTCCATCACCATGTCGCCCTCGTTCAGGCGCAACAGGCCGTGATCGACGAAGACGCAGGTGAGCTGGTCGCCAATGGCGCGGTGAATCAGGGCCGCCGCGACAGAAGAATCGACACCGCCCGACAGGCCCAGGATGACTTCCTCGTCGCCCACCTGCTGACGGATCTTCTCCACCGCTTCAGCGATGTAGTCGCCCATGACCCAGTCCTGGCGGGTGCCACAGATACCCAGCACAAAGCGATTCAAAATTGCCGCACCCTGTTTGGTGTGCGTCACTTCAGGGTGGAACTGCACCGCGTAAAAACCGCGTTCTTCATCCGCCATGCCGGCAATCGGGCAGGAGTCGGTGGAGGCCATCAGCTTGAAGCCCGGCGGCAGTTCGGTGACCTTGTCGCCATGGCTCATCCAGACGGTGAGCACGCCCTGCCCTCCGGGCGTGGTGAAGTCGACGATGTCTTTCAGCAGCGCGGTGTGGCCGCGGGCGCGCACATCGGCGTGGCCGAATTCGCGCTTGTGACCGCTTTCCACCTTGCCGCCCAGTTGGTGCGCCATGGCCTGCATGCCGTAGCAGATGCCCAGCACCGGAATGCCCAGCTCGAACACCACCTGCGGCGCCTTGTCGGTGGCCTCTTCATAAATGCTGGCGTGGCTACCCGAAAGAATGATGCCTTTCAGGTTACCGTCCTTGGCGTAGTCGCGAATCCAGTCCTCGCTCACATCGCAGGGATGGACTTCACAGAAAACATGGGCTTCGCGCACCCGCCGGGCAATGAGCTGGGTGACCTGGGAGCCGAAATCGAGAATGAGGATTTTTTGGTGCTGCATGAATGAAGGGCGTCTGGCGCGAAGGTTCAGTCAAAAAAGAAAGGGCGCCTGCCGCCAGACGCCCCGGTTATCTGCAGGAAAGCGTTAATCCGCCCGGTAGTTCGGCGCTTCCTTGGTGATCTGCACATCGTGCACATGGCTTTCACGGATGCCGGCGGAGGTGATCTCGACGAATTGCGCATTGTTGTGCATTTCGTCGATCGTCGCGCAGCCGCAGTAACCCATGCTGGCGCGCAGGCCGCCAGCCATCTGGAAAATGATGGCGACCATGGAGCCCTTGTAAGGAACCCGGCCTTCGATGCCCTCGGGCACCAGCTTGTCGGCGTTCGGGTTGCCGGTGCTCGACTCCTGAAAGTATCGGTCGGCGCTGCCCTGCTGCATCGCGCCGATGGAGCCCATGCCGCGGTAGCTCTTGTAGCTGCGGCCCTGGAACAGGATGACTTCGCCGGGCGCCTCTTCGGTGCCGGCAAACATGCCGCCCATCATCACGGTGCCCGCGCCGGCAGCAATCGCCTTGGCGATGTCGCCGCTGTAGCGGATGCCGCCGTCGGCGATCAGGGGAACGCCGGTGCCGCGCAAGGCGGTGGCCACGCTGTCGATGGCCATGATCTGCGGCACGCCCACGCCCGCGACAATGCGCGTCGTGCAGATTGAGCCCGGGCCGATGCCGACCTTGACAGCGTCCGCGCCGGCTTCAGCCAGTGCGAGTGCTGCCGCGCCGGTGGCAATGTTGCCGCCGATCACGTCGATTTGCGGATAGTTCTGCTTGACCCAGCGCACGCGCTCGATCACGCCCTTGCTGTGGCCGTGCGCCGTGTCCACCACGATGGCGTCCACGCCAGCGCGCACCAGCGCTTCCACGCGCTCTTCGGTGCCTTCGCCCACGCCCACAGCCGCGCCCACGCGCAACTGGCCGCGCGAATCACGCGCTGCATTGGGGAAAGTGGTCTGCTTGGTGATGTCCTTGACGGTGATCAGGCCCTTGAGCTCGAAATTCTCGTTGATCAGCAGCACGCGCTCCAGGCGGTGCTTGTTCAAAAGCGCCTTGGCATCAGCCAGCGTGGCTGTCTCGGGCATGGTGATCAGGCGCTCGCGCGGCGTCATGATGGTGCTGACCGGCACATCCATGCGCGACTCGAAACGCATGTCGCGCCCGGTCACAATGCCGACGACCTTGCCGCCGTCGATCACCGGAAAGCCGGAGATGCCCAGCTGCTCGCTCAGGGCCATGACCTGGCGCACGGTGTGCGTCGGGGTGATGACGACCGGGTCGCGCAGCACGCCGCTTTCGTAGCGCTTGACCTTGGCGACCTCGGCCGCCTGCTGCTGGGGCGTCAGGTTTTTATGCACGATGCCGATGCCGCCCTCTTGCGCGATGGCAATGGCCAGGCGCGCTTCGGTGACCGTGTCCATCGCCGCCGACACGAGCGGCAGGTTCAGGCGGATGTTGCGGGAAAACTGGGTGGAAAGTGAGGCGTCCTTGGGAAGGACCTGAGAGAACGCTGGGACCAACAATACGTCGTCGAAGGTGAGCGCTTTGCCGAGTAGGCGCATAGGGAAAGCTCCAAAAACGCGATTGTACCTTTGCGACCGCTGTGCATCGGCGGCGCGCCCTTTCACGGGGCGGGTCGCCTTCGGATTCAACGCGGCTTTCGCGCACGGCAGGCATAAAACGCCAGGGCACAGCGCTACACTTCCGCATGGACTTCAAATCTGCTTCAAAAACCCTGATCCTGGCACTTGTCAGCGGCTTGTTGGCGCTTCCCGCCCTGGCCCAGTGGCAATGGATCGACAAGGATGGCCGCAAGGTTTTCAGTGACCGCGCGCCTCCCCTTGAGATTCCGCAAAAAAATATCCTGAAACAGCCGGCTCACCGCATCGCGGCCGACGACAGCGCGCCGCCTGCCTCTGCCCCAGTCCCGGCGCTGGCCGCAACGGCTTCTGCCCCGGCGCTCAAGGCCAGCATGCCCACCCCATCGGGCAAGGACGCCGAACTCGAAGCGAAGAAAAAACAGGCCGAGCAGGAAGAAGCAGCCGAGAAAAAGGCCGCAGAAGACAAACAGAAAAAAATCAAGGCTGACAATTGCGCCCGGGCCCAAAGAAACCTGATCACGATGCAGTCAGGCCTCAGGGTTGCCGTCACGAACGCCCAGGGCGAACAGGAGGTGATGGACGACGCGGCCCGCGCCCTGGAAACAAAACGCCTTCAGGGCATGGTGCGAAACGACTGCAAGAGATAAGTCAGTAACCGGCCTTGGCGCCGGGGCGGACGCGGGCAAACAGGCCCGCACTTTTTGCGCCCTGGCGGTTAAAGCGCTCACGGCGCGCCACTTTCGGGTCCACCCGCAAAGCCCGGTAAATCTCTATGCGGTCCTGGTCATGGAGCCGGTGAGCCAGGCTGGCTTTACGGCCCCAGATACCGACGGCCAGCTGAGCCAGCGGCCCCTCGGGAAAATCTTCATGAACGCTGCAGGCTGCCAGCGCCTGCGCGACCGTCGCGCCGCCAGGCAACGCCAGTGTCCACTGACACACCTGACGCGGGGCTGGCGAATAAACCAGGGTGATGTTCAGGCACAGGCCCGCACTGGCATTTTCAGCTCTCGCCATAGACGACGGATGCCCGTTTGACAAAGGCATCGACCAGGCTGCGCGCAATCTTGTCGAACACCGGGCCGACCAGCGCGGCCAGCGTGCGGCTGTCAAAGCCGTAGCTCAGCATCAGATCGACCTTGCAGGCGCGCTGGCTGCCGTCGCCCAGCGGGGTGAATTCCCAGCAGCCCTCCAGCTTGGAAAAAGGGCCATCGACCAGATGCAGAGTGACCTTGCGATCGGGTTCATGCACATTGCGGGTGGTAAAGCTCTGGGAGAAGCCAGCCAGGGAAATGCCAACCCTGGCCACCATGCCGTCGGGGGTTTTTTCCTGCACCGATGCCTGGTCGCACCAGGGCAAAAACTGCGGATAGCGGGCAACATCGGTGACCAGGGCGAACATTTCAGCGGCGCTGTACCAGATTAGGACGGACTTGTGAACGGTTTTCATACAATCAAAGGATTGGGGGCAATTGTATGAGCCACACGCGCTCCTTGGCCCCTTTGCTCCACTATCTCCCTCATGGCCACCAAAGAAGCATCCTCCTCCAAAAAACCAGCTGCGGCTTCCTCCGGAAAGTCCGCAGGCAAGCCCGCCAGCAACCTCTCGCCGAAAGCCGCTGCCGCTGCGGTGCGCATTGCCGACAACAAGAAAGCCACTTTCAACTACCACATCGAAGAGCGCTTCGAAGCGGGCATGGTGCTCGAAGGCTGGGAGGTCAAATCGGTGCGCGAAGGCAAGGTGCAGCTCACCGACGGCTATGTGGTGATCCGCAACGGCGAGCTGTTCATCATCGGCTGCCAGATCAACCCGCTGGGCACGGCCTCGACGCATATCCGCCCGGACTCGATCCGCACCAAGAAGCTGCTGATGCACAAGGACGAGATTCGCCGCCTCATCGGCAAAACCGAGCAAAAGGGTTTTACCCTCGTGCCGCTGAACATGCACTGGAAAGCGGGCAAGGTCAAATGCGAGATCGGCCTGGCCAAGGGCAAGGCCGAGCATGACAAGCGCGACACCATCAAGGACCGCGAAGGCAAGCGCGAAGTGGACCGCGCCATGAAGTCGCGCAACCGCTAGCCGGGACTTCCCCTGGCAGCGGCTACGCGCTCACAGCCCGCGCAAGGGATGCGCCTGGGCCGGCCAGGGGCTTTCAAAGAAAGCGGCGCTCATGGCCGCCGTGACACCCTCAATGCGCGCCGGCGACCATTTCGGCGTGTAATCCTTGTCCACCGCCAGCGCGCGGATGCCCTCGACGGTCTCGCTTGCCGCGCCGGGACGCAGGTGAAAGCAGTGATGCACCATGCTGCGCTCCATGCGCAGCTCATCGGCCAGCGTCATGCTGCGGGCACGGCGGATCTGCTCCAGCGTCACGTGCAGCATCAGGGGCGAGCGCTTGCGCAGGGTGGCCGCCGTCTTGAGCGCCCAGCGATCCGTCGAAGCTTCCAGTGCATCGACGATGTGCTTGACCCGCAGCAGTGAAAAATAGGCGTCGATGCGGGCGGTGTCGCAGGCCGGACGAGCGCTGTCAGGCTTGAACTCATCTGCCAGCCACTGCCTCACTTCGGCGCCGGAGCCAAAGACGCGGGTCGCCAGGGTATCCCAGAGCTGGGGCAAGGCGCTGGCATCCAGCTTCACGTCGGCCAGCCCGTAGGCAATGGCCTCCTGCGCGCCAATCACCTCGCCCGTCAGCGCCAGGTATTCGCCCACGTGACCGGGGCAGCGGCTGAGGAAATGGCCACCGCCCACATCCGGAAACAGGCCGATGTTGGTCTCGGGCATGGCCATCCTGGTGTGCTCGGTCACGATGCGCAGCGCTGCGCCCTGGCTGAGGCCCATGCCCCCGCCCATCACCACGCCGTCCATGAAGGCGATGTAGGGCTTGGGATAGGTCTGGATCAGGTGGTTGAGCGTGTATTCCTCGGTGAAGAAGTCATCGAGCGCCGCGTCGCCCGCCAGGGCCGCCTGGTGAAAGAAGCGGATGTCGCCGCCGGCGCAAAAGCCGCCAAACAGGCTGTCGGGCGTTCCGGGTCGTCCTGTTTTATTCGTGCCGCGAATGGCCACGGCCAGCACCGCCGGGTCATCGCGCCAGGCCTTGAGCGTGCTGCTTAAATCGCGCACCATCTGCAGCGACAGCGCATTGAGCGCCTTGGGCCGGTTCAGGGTGATGAAACCCAAGTTTCCGCGCCGCTCGGCGAGCACATGGCCTTGAGCGTCGGGTTTTTTCTGTTCTGTTGTCATGGTCTGAGCTTTCATGTTCTTTGTTTCCATCCAATCCATTCATTGAGCACCAGCGCAGTGACGACCAGCAAGCCGCCGCTGAGCACACTGGCCTGCGGCACCTCGTTGGCGCCCAGCCAGGCAAGCAAAATACCGAAAATCACTTCCAATAGCGCCAGCAAGGCAATCTCCGGCGCCTTGAGCACCCCGGCGCACAGCACCGACAAGGCGCAGGGAATCGCCAGCTGGAACAGTCCCAGCAGCGCCAGCAGGCCGATGTCGCGCGGTGTCGCCGAAAAGGGAAACGCCAGCGGCAAGGTCAGCAGCGTGGAAATCACTGCACCCACGAGCACGGCCGGCACCAGATCAATACTCTGGCCATGGGCGCGCGTGTGCTGCACCACGGTCCAGTTGGCCGCGCCAGCCAGCGGCACCAGCAAGGCTACCAGGGTGCCGCCCAGCTGGCTCGACAGGTCCATCTGCCCGCCATACATCCAGGCGATGCCCACGCCGGCCAGCGCAATGGCCAGCCAGGTGCGCCGGGGAATCTGGTGGCCAATGAACACCCACGCCAGCAAAGCGGTGATGAAGGGCCCGAGCGCCATCGTCACCAGCACATTGGCCACCGTGGTGAGCATCAGCGCCAGCATGAAAGCGGTGAACATCACGCCCCAGCACAGGCCCGAGAGCCAGAACGCCCTGCCGCCACTGCGAATGCTCGCAAACACCGCCCGGCCCTGGAAAAACGGCAGGATCACCAGCAGCGACGCCACGGTGAACAGGCTGCGCCAGAAGGTCACTTCAAACCTTTGAGCCGACTCCAGGTGCCGCGTCACGACACCGGCCATCGACCACATCAGCGTCACAAGCACCATCAGCGCGACGGCCCGGCTGTGGGTGAGTTGGAAAGGTTTCATGGCATTCACCTAGGCTGCGCAAAGTGTGCTGTGCGCACGGAAAAAACAAAAGGGCCACTGCAATGGCAGCGGCCCCTGTGGACTGATGTTCAGGCCTTTTCAAGCCTGATCACCTTCAAAGCCGAAGCATTGGAAGGCTTAACGGCCAGCGCGCTTGCGCTCGCTTTCCTTCAGATGACGCTTGCGCAGGCGAATCGACTTGGGTGTGATTTCCACCAGTTCGTCGTCCTCGATGAACTCGACGCCGTATTCCAGCGTGCACTCGATCGGCGGCGTGATCTTGATCGCGTCTTCCTTGCCGGAGACGCGGAAGTTGGTCAGCTGCTTGGTGCGCGTGGCGTTGACCACCAGATCGTTGTCGCGGCTGTGGATGCCGACGATCATGCCCTCATACACCGGATCATTGGCCTTGACGAACATGCGGCCACGGTCATCGAGCTTGCCCAGGGCGTAGGTAAAGATTTCACCGTCGTCCATGGAGATCAGCACGCCATTCTTGCGCCCGCCGATGTCGCCCTTGTGCGGCTCGTAGCAGTCGAAAATGTTGGCGATCAGGCCGGAGCCGCGCGTCAGGTTCAGGAATTCGTTGGTGAAACCGATCAGGCCACGGGCCGGTATGCGGTATTCCAGGCGCACGCGGCCACGGCCGTCCGGCTCCATGTTGACCAATTCTCCCTTGCGCTCGCCGAGGGCCTGCATCACGCCGCCCTGGTGCTGCTCTTCGATGTCGGCGGTGACCAACTCGATCGGCTCGCATTTTTCGCCGTTGATTTCCTTCATCACCACGCGCGGTTTGGACACAGCCATCTCGAAACCTTCGCGGCGCATGTTTTCCAAGAGGATGGTCAGGTGCAGCTCGCCCCGGCCCATGACTTCAAAGATGCCTTCTTCGTCGGTTTCCTTGACGCGCAGGGCCACGTTGTGCTGCAGTTCCTTTTGCAGACGGTCCCAGATCTGGCGGCTGGTGACATATTTGCCTTCGCGGCCGGCCAGCGGGCTGGTGTTGACGCAGAAATTCATCGTCAGCGTCGGCTCATCGACCTTGAGCATCGGCAGCGGCGCCGGCGTGACGGGGTCGGTGATGGTCACGCCAATACCGATGTCGCCAATGCCGTTGATCAGCACGATTTCGCCGGGACCGGCTTCCGTCGCCTGCACGCGCTCCAGACCCTGGAAGGTCAGCACCTGGTTGACACGGCCTTTGATAGCCTTGCCGTCCGGGCCTTCCATGACGACCACGTCCATCATGGGCCTGATCGTGCCCTGGCTGATGCGGCCCACGCCGATGCGGCCCACAAAGGTGGAAAAGTCCAGCGCGGAAATTTGCAATTGCAGCGGCGCTTCAGGATCGCCGGTCTGTGCCGGCACATGCTTGAGCACAGTGTTGAACAGGGCGGACATATCCGGGCCCCACTGCTCGCCGGGCGCACCCTCTTCCAGCGAGGACCAGCCGTTGATGCCCGAGGCATAGACCACGGGAAAATCGAGCTGTTCGTCGGTGGCGCCGAGCTTGTCGAACAGGTCAAACGCAGCGTTGACCACCTTGTCGGGGTTGGCGCCCGGCTTGTCCACCTTGTTCACCACGACGATGGGTTTGAGACCCAGGGCCAGCGCTTTCTTGGTCACAAAGCGCGTCTGGGGCATGGGGCCTTCCTGCGCGTCGATCAGCAGCACGACGCCATCAACCATGGACAGGGCGCGCTCGACTTCACCGCCGAAGTCAGCGTGGCCGGGGGTGTCAACGATGTTGATGTGCGTGCCTTCCCAGCTCACTGCGCAGTTCTTGGCCAGGATGGTGATGCCACGCTCTTTTTCGATAGCGTTGTTGTCCATCACGGTATCGACAACTTTTTCGTGGTCGGCAAAGGTGCCGGACTGGCGCAGCAACTGGTCAACCATGGTGGTCTTGCCATGGTCAACGTGGGCAATGATGGCGATGTTACGGATCTGTTTCATGGGTTTGCTTTCTGGAGACTTGAAAAACGCTATTGAATTAATGTTGAAGAGAGCCGGCATCCGCTGCTGCGGAGGGTTCGGCTGTGGAAACTGGCACGAAAACTTCAGCAGCGCGCTGCGCCGCCAGCAGGATGTCCTGGATTTCAACCGGGCTGAGCAGGCGCTGGGGAATCAGTTCGTCGGCCGCGATATGGGCCGAGCCCAGGAACGCCGCCGGCTCACTGCCATACACCTGCACCAGCGGCGCCGCATCACCCCACTGGCCACGACGGCGCACGCCGCTTAAAAACCGCCCTGCATTATCAGCGTCCAGCGTGACTGACGGAAACCCTGCCACCAGCGACTGCGGTGGCAGCAGGCAGGCGTCGCGCTCGGCCTCGCTCATGGCTTCGAGCGCGGCCAGCGTGATGCACTGGCTGGCCAGGAAACCGCCGGTTTCGATCCGGCGCAGGGCGCCCAGGTGGGCGCCGCAGCCCAGCGCCTCGCCGATGTCTTCGCCGAGGGTGCGGATATAGGTGCCCTTGCTGCAGCTGACGGTGATTTTCAAAGCTGCTGGCGCCCGGTCATCCTGAACTTGAACCATTTCCAGCCGGAAAATCGTGATGTGGCGCGCCTCGCGCTCCACGTCGATGCCCTTGCGGGCGTATTCGTACAGCGCCTTGCCGTCTTTTTTCAGCGCCGAATACATGGGTGGAATCTGCGCCAGCGGGCCGGTAAAGCGCTGCGTCACGGCCTGAATCAGTTCGGGCGTGATGGGCGGCACCGGCCGGGTTTCAATCACTTCGCCTTCGGCATCGGCGGTCGTGGTTTTCTGGCCGAGCAGCAAGATGGCTTCATAGGTCTTGTCGGCGTCCAGCTGCAACTGGCTAAATTTAGTGGCCGCGCCAAAGCACAGCGGCAAGACACCCGTCGCCAGCGGATCGAGCGTGCCGGTGTGGCCGGCCTTGTCGGCGCGCAACAGCCACTTGGCTCTTTGCAGCGCCTGATTGCTCGACAGGCCCAGCGGCTTGTCGAGCAACAGCACGCCATGCACGGGACGTCGCTGAATCTTCTGGCGGGGAAAAAGTGTTTTTGTCATAAGGCTCCGACAGGCTAAGCGCCGGGCCTGCCCGAACGCTGGTTGGCGCCGCTGTCCCCGAACCTGTCAGAGGGAAACGGCGCGAACTCAGTCGTCCTGGGCGCGGGAGGAAACGGCCTTGGCAATCAAGGCGTTGAGGTCAGCCGCACGTTCGGTGGTCTGGTCAAAGTGAAAATGCAGCGTCGGCACGGTGTGCGTCATCAATCGCTTGAACAGGCCGTTGCGCAGGAAGCCTGCCGCCTGGTTGAGCGCAATTTCGCACGCTTTCGGGTCGCCGACGAGCACGCTGAAATAAATCTTGGCGTGCGCATAGTCAGGCGTGACTTCTACCGACTGAACCGTCACCATGCCCACGCGCGGGTCTTTCAACTCGCGCGCGATGAGTTCGGTCAGATCGCGCTGGATCTGGTCGGCCACGCGAAAGCTGCGGTTGGGAGTGGATGATTTTTTACGCATCAAATAAAGGTCTGGTTGGCAGTCCTGATCGGAAAATGGCAACCCGCCCGCGCCCCGAAGGGATGGGCGAGCCGCCGCTTTCCTTACAAGGTGCGGGCCACTTCCTTGATTTCAAAGAATTCCAGAACGTCGCCGACTTCGATGTCGTTGTAGTTCTTGACATTCAAGCCGCACTCGAAGCCTTCCTTGACTTCCTTGGCATCGTCCTTGAAGCGCTTGAGCGAGTCGAGTTCACCGGTGAAGATGACCACGTTCTGGCGCAGCAGGCGCAGCTTGGCGGTGCGGCGGACCACACCGGCGGTGACCATACAGCCGGCAATCGAGCCGATCTTGCTGACCTTGAAGATGTTGCGAATCTCGGCATTGCCGATGATTTCTTCCTTCTTGTCGGGCGTGAGCATGCCGGACATGGCCGCTTTCAACTCGTCCACAGCGTCATAAATGATGTTGTAGTAGCGGATGTCGATGCCGTTGTTCTCGGCCTGCTTGCGCGCCTGGGCGTCGGCCCGGGTGTTGAAGCCGATCAGCACCGCCTTGGAAGCAATCGCCAGGTTCACGTCGGACTCGGAGATACCGCCCACGCCGGAGTACACCAATTGCACCTTGACCTCGTCGGTCGAGAGCTTGAGCAGCGACTGCGACAGCGCTTCTTGCGAACCCTGCACATCGGCCTTGATGATGATGGGCAGCATCTTGACTTCGCCGGCGTTGATGTCGGAGAACATATTCTCCAGCTTGGACGCCTGCATCTTGGCCAGCTTGGTGTTGCGGAATTTACCGGCACGGTAGGTGGCGATTTCGCGCACGCGGCGCTCGTCGGTCATGACCATGAAGTCGTCGCCGGCCTGCGGCACTTCCGTCAGGCCCTGGATTTCGACCGGAATCGAAGGCCCTGCGGTCTTGATCGGCTTGCCGTTCTCGTCGAGCATGGCGCGCACGCGGCCATAGGTCGAGCCGGCCAGCACCACGTCGCCCGCCTTGAGCGTGCCGGACTGGACCAGCACGGTGGCCACCGGGCCGCGGCCCTTGTCCAGGCGCGCTTCAATCACCAGGCCCTTGGCCAGGGAATCGACCGAGGCCTTGAGTTCGAGCACTTCGGCCTGCAGCAGCACCTGTTCAAGCAAGGCGTCAATGCCGGCGCCGGTATGGGCCGAGACGGGCACGAAAGGCGACTCGCCGCCGAACTCTTCGGGAATCACGCCTTCGGTGACCAGCTCGCCCTTGACGCGCTCCAGGTTGACGCCAGGCTTGTCGATCTTGTTGATTGCCACGACGATGGGAACGCCAGCGGCTTTTGCGTGCTTGATGGCTTCCTTGGTCTGGGGCATCACGCCGTCGTCGGCCGCCACCACCAGAATCACGATGTCGGTGGCCTGGGCGCCACGGGCACGCATGGCGGTGAACGCCTCGTGGCCGGGGGTGTCGAGGAAGGAGATCATGCCGCGCGGCGTCTCGACGTGGTAGGCGCCGATGTGCTGGGTAATGCCGCCGGCTTCGCCGGAAGCGACCTTGGCGCGGCGGATGTAGTCCAGCAGCGAGGTCTTGCCATGGTCAACGTGACCCATGACAGTGACCACCGGCGCGCGGGGCAGCGCTTCGGCCAGCTGGCCCTGCACGTCGTCGGCGGTGAAGGCTTCGGGATCATCCAGCGCGGCGGTGATCGCCTTGTGGCCCATTTCTTCCACCACGATCATGGCGGTGTCCTGGTCCAGCGGCTGGTTGATGGTGACCATCTGGCCGAGCTTCATCAAATGCTTGATGACCTCGGAGGACTTGATGCTCATCTTGTGGGCCAGTTCGGAAACCGTGATGGTTTCAGGCACATGGACCTCGATCACCTTGAAGTCGGTGGGCACGACAAAGTTCGACTCGGGACGTGCCTCGCGTCCGCCACTGCGGCGGCCACGCGGGCCGGCGCGGAAATTGCCGCGTCCAGGCACCACCGGAGCACCCCGGCTCGGGATGCCCTTTTTCTTGGCCGCATCGTCTTTCCAGGTCGAAGACAGGTTCTCGGACTTGACTTCCTTCTTGCCAGCGGCGCCGGCTGCACCAGCAGCGGCTGGCGCGGCACCGGCCACCGCCGGCTTGGCAGCGCCGGGGGCCACGGCCGGCTTGTGCAGCGTGCCCTTCATGGCCACCTTCGGATCGACATGGGGCACCAGCACGCGCTTGGGCGCGGACAGCATGGCCCGGATGCCAGCAGCTTCGGCCTCGGCCTTGCGGCGGCGCTCCTGCAGGTCCTGGGCTTTGGCCGCATCGGCCTGGAATTCAGCCGTGGCTTTGGCTTTGGCCGCAGCCAGCACCGTGGCGGCTTCGGCGGCTTTGCTGGTCTGAGCGGCAGTTGCCGCAGTTGCAGCGGCAACGGCTTTTTGTGCATCAGCAGTCATGGGGGGAGCGACTTTTTCTATTTTTCCAATAGTAGGTTTAGGCTTGGTGGCGGCTTGGGCCGCTTGCGCAGCCGCTTTGGCCGCTGCTGCCTGTGCTTGTGCAGCGGCAGCCTGGGCAGCGGCTTCAGCTTCGGCTTTTTCAGCAGCCGCCTGGCGTTCGCGCTCACGGGCTGCCTCCAGCGCTTCGTGATCTTCACGCAGACGCCGCTTTTCGGCCAGCTCAGCCTCCTGGCTGCGCAGCAGCTCGGCATGGCGACTCGCCTCTTCCTCGCGGCGCACCAGCTCGGCATTTTCCACCACTGCGGCCTGGGATGCCACAGCTTCCTCAGCGGAGATGTCTTCGGTCGCCACGTCGGAGCCGTCTTCACGTCGGACGAAGGTGCGCTTCTTGCGGATTTCCACCGGGATGATGCGGGCCTTGCCAGTGGCATCGGCCTGCTTGATCTCGGTGGTGGATTTTTTCATCAGCGTGATTTTCTTGCGCTCGGCGCTGACGGTGCCATGGCTGGCTTGCAGGTAACCGAGCAATTTTTGCTTGTCAGCTTCAGACAGGGGATCGCTGGCCCGCGCTTTGGCAACGCCTGCGCTGGTCAATTGCTCGATCAGGGTAGCGGGAGATTTATTCAATTCAGCTGCGAATTCAGCGACGGTAGTGGTACTGGACATAATTGGTTTTCCTGGCTGGCCTCCATGATTCACTGCTCTTGGGCCGTTGCAGGTGCAGCGGTGTCGCCATCGGTAAACCAATGGGCGCGGGCAATCATGATCAGGGCCTTGGCTTCGTCCGCAGACTGGCCGGTGATATCGGTAAGTTCATCCACAGCCAGATCGGCAAGATCGTCGCGGGTGGCAACACCCGCTTCGATCAGTTTGGCAACCAGCTCAGGGGTGAGACCTTGAACGTCGCGCAGATCCTGCGAAACGCCCTCGGCAATTTCTTCTTTGGCGATTTCCATCGTCAACAAGGCGTCTTTGGCGCGCATGCGCAGCTCATTGACGGTGTCTTCATCGAAGGATTCGATCTCCAGCATTTCCTGCAGCGGCACATAGGCCACTTCTTCCAGGCTGGTAAAGCCCTCGGCAATCAGGATGTCGGCGATTTCCTCGTCCACATCGAGCTTTTCCATGAACAGACGGCGGCCGGTGTCGGTCTCGCTGGCCTGCTTCTGGGCCGACTCGTTGGCGTCCATGATGTTGATCTTCCAGCCGGTCAGCTCGGACGCAAGGCGCACATTCTGCCCGCCGCGGCCGATGGCAATCGCCAGGTTTTCCTCGTCCACCACCACGTCCATGACATGGCGCTCTTCATCGACGACGATGGAGGAGACATTGGCCGGGGCTAGCGCGCCAATCACGAACTGGGCCGGGTCTTCGCTCCACAGCACGATATCGACGCGCTCGCCGGCGAGTTCATTGGTCACGCCGTTGACGCGGGTGCCGCGCACGCCGACGCAGGTGCCGATAGGATCGACGCGCTTGTCATGGGACAAGACGGCGATCTTGGCGCGCGAACCGGGGTCGCGGGCGCAGGATTTGATCTCCAGCAGGCCTTGTTCGATCTCGGGCACTTCCTGGCGGAACAGCTCGATCATGTACTCGGGCGAGGTGCGCGAGAGAATGATGGGCGCGCCGCGCAGCGTCGTGTCCACTTCCATGATCATGGCGCGAACACGGTCGCCCGAACGCAGATTTTCTTTCGGAATCATGTCGCTGCGTCGCAGGCGCCCTTCGACACGGCCGGACTCGACGATCAGATCGCCCTTGTCCATGCGCTTGACGGTGCCGACAAAGATCTTGTCGCCGCGCGACATGAAGTCGTTGAGCAGCATTTCGCGCTCGGCGTCGCGGATTTTTTGCAGAATGACCTGCTTGGCCGCCTGGGCGCCAATGCGGCCGATCGGCAGGCTTTCCACCGGCTTTTCGATGTAGTCGCCCTCTTCGATGTCGGCCAGCTCGTCGCGTGCGTCGCTGACGAGTTCTTCGGCTTCGGGATTTTGCAGACCGGCTGAATCGGGCACCACCAGCCAGCGGCGGAAGGTTTCATAGTTGCCGCTATCGCGGTCCACCGCCACGCGGATATCCACGCCATCGGCATACACTTTCTTGGTGGCCGAGGCCAGCGCAAGCTCGACAGCGCCAAAGACGACATCACGTTCCACGTTTTTCTCACGCGAGATGGCATCCACCAACATCAACAGTTCGCGATTCATTTCACAAGCCTGCCTTTCTAAATTATTTCTCTGTAGATCTATCGGCAACCAATTTGGATTTACGCCCCTTGAAATCAACCACGGGCGCCAAGCGCGCCTGCGCAATTTCGTCCAGCGTGAACCCAAGGGCCTGCAGGGGTGCGGGAATTTTCTTTTTGCTGACCTTCTGGCCGGGCTTGACAGCAGGCTCATCACTCCAGACGATCTGCCAGCCGGACAGGCTGTCAGCGGGATCGACCCGCTCCAGCGTGCCGCGAAATTTCTTGCGGTTGGCCGACACGGTCGAGCCCGCGCTGGCGGCCACGCCGATCGACTCCTTGAGCGTGAGGTCGATCAACTCGCCGGCGAAACGCTCGAAATCTTTTTCGTGGCGCAGCGGCCTGTCGATACCGGGGGAACTGACTTCCAGGCGGGCGTAGTCCGCGCCTTCGACTTCAAGGACAAACTGCAGCTGGCGCGTAACCTTCTCGCAGTCTTCGGCATTGATGAACTGCTCGACGCCCGGCTGGTAAGGCAGGTCAATCGTGACCCGCAGCAAGCCGCCGGTGGTACGTTCAATTTCGACCAGGTCGTAGCCCAGCCCCGTTACAGTTTGCTCAATCGTCTCTTGCAAAGCCATTCAGTCTATCGTTCCTTCTTTTTCGCCAATTTTGCCAAGGTGCAAAAACAAACGCCCAAAAAAAATGGGCGGTGAAAACCCGCCCATTTGGTCGTGAAGGGCGTATTGTAACGCGCCAGACGCCCTCATGCAAGCCATTTTCGCGCCCAAAACTCGGTGTCAGAGTCTTATATTTTGTCGGCACAAGCGCAAGCCAGCCACTGCCCGTGGCAAAGCGGCTGGCCCTCAGGAAAATTAGACCTGCGCCACTAGAATTTGGGTGTAGGGATGGCGCGGGGCATCCAGCACCTCGCGCACGCTGCCCGACTCGACAATCTCACCGTCCTTCATCACCATCACGTCGTGGGCCATGGCGCGGATCACGTCGATGTCGTGGGTAATCAAGAGATAGCTCAGGCCGCGTTCGCGCTGCAGGCGCTGCAGCAGCGCCAGCACCTGTTTCTGGATGGTCACGTCCAGCGCGCTGGTGGGCTCGTCGAGCACCAGGAGGCTGGGGTTGATGATCAGCACCCGTGCAATGGCCAGGCGCTGGCGCTGCCCGCCCGAAAATTCATGCGGATAGCGCGCCAGCAGGCCGGGAAACTGCGTTTCAGTCATGCCGACATCAGCCAGCGCCTGCTCGACGCGACCTCTTCTTTGCGCTGTACTCAGCGAAGGCTCATGCACCAGCAAACCCTCTTCGACAATCGCCTCCACCGTCATGCGCGGCGACAGCGAGGAAAACGGGTCCTGGAACACCACCTGGACCGCCCGGCGAATCGCCTTGTTGCCGGCGCTTTGCCCGCTCCAGGACTGGCCGGCCGCCTGCAGTTGCCCGGAAAATTTCAGCAACCCCAGGCTGGCCAGCGCCAGGGTGGATTTTCCAGAGCCCGATTCGCCCACAATGCCCAGCGTGCGGCCAGGCGGAATGACAAAACTCGCTTCCTTGACCGCGACGAATTCCCCGCTCTTGAACCAGCCACGGATACCCGGAACAGGCACAGGGTACGTCACGCGCAACTGACGGGCCTGCATGACTGGCTGAAAATTGGTTGCTGACGCAGCGCCCCGCGTGAAAGGCACGGCGCCGGCCGGCGAACCCGAACCCGAACCCGAACCCGAAGCCGGGATTTGAACCAATCCTGCCTGATCAACATCGAGGGGCACGGCGCCCTCCACCGCAACCGTCGGGGCTGAGGCCGGGCCATCCTCAATGACATTGCGCACCGGCTTGCTGTCGATCAGCTTGCGGGTGTAGCCATGCTGGGGCCGGGCAAACACCTCGGCAACAAGGCCCTGCTCGACGATATGGCCGTTTTCCATCACCGCCACGCGGTCGGCAAAGCGGCGCACCAAGTTGAGGTCATGGGTAATCAGGATTACGGCCATGCCGTTGCGCTGCTGCAAGTCGCTGAGTAACGCCAGCATCTGGGCACGCAGAGTCACGTCCAGCGCAGTCGTCGGCTCGTCAGCCAGCAGGAGTTTTGGCGCACAGGCCAGCGCCATCGCAATCATGGCGCGCTGGCGCTGGCCGCCCGAGAGTTGATGGGGAAAAGCCTTGGCCCGGCGCTCTGGCTCGGGAATGCCGGTGTCGGCCAGCAGTTTCACCGCCATTTGTGCAGCCTGCGCTGGCGACAGGCCTTGTTTCAGCTGGACCACTTCGGCAATCTGGTCGCCCACGCTGAACAGCGGGTTCAATGCCGTCATCGGCTCCTGGAAAATCATGGCGATATCGCGCCCCCGAATGCCGCGCAGAGCGCTTTCAGGCAGGCAGAGCAGATCGCCTGGGCCATCACGGCCGGCGAAATCGGCCTGGCCGGTGATGCTGGCGTTTTGCACCAGCCGCAGCAGGCTCAGGGCGGTGACGGTCTTGCCCGAGCCGGATTCACCCACCAGCGCCAGCTTTTCGCCGGGCGCCACGGAAAAGCTGATGCCGCGCACCACTTCCTTGCCGGCAAAGGCCACGCGCAGATTCTTGACCTCCAGCAATGGCGAGGATGGACGTTGCGCCGAGAAGCCGCCCTCAGAAGGCTCAGAAAGGAACGTTGCCGCAAGCGAAGTCACTGGCACGGGGGTCATGGGCGCGCTCCGGACAGACTGCTCTTACGCGGAACATTCCTTTCAGGAAACAAGGTAATAAACGACGGGGTCAGCGCAGGGATCATGTTTCGGCCTTTCGCGGATCGAGCGCATCGCGCAGGGCGTCGCCCATGAAGGTCAGCAGCAGCAAGGTGATGACCAGCACCGCAAAGGTGGAGAGTGAAATCCACCACGCGTCGATATTGGCCTTGCCCTGGCTGAGCAGCTCGCCCAGCGACGGCGTTCCGGGCGGCACGCCCAGCCCCAGAAAGTCGAGCGAGGTCAGCGCGAGAATCGCCGCGCTCATGCGAAACGGCAAAAAGGTGACCACGGGCGTCAGGCTGTTGGGCAGGATGTGCCGCCACATGATCTGCAGGTTGCTCACGCCCAGCGCCCGGGCAGCGCGCACGTAATCCATCTGCCGGTTGCGCAAAAACTCGGCCCGCACGTAGTCGGACAACCCCATCCAGCCGAACAAGCTGAGCAGCACCAGCAGCAGGAGCACGCTGGGCGTGAAGATGGCGCTGAAGATGATCAGCAAGTAAAGCTCGGGCATCGAGCCCCAGATTTCCATGAAACGCTGGGCGATCAGGTCCGTCCTGCCGCCCACATAGCCCTGAATCGCGCCGGCAATTACGCCCATCACCACGCCGATGGCGGTCAGCGCCAGCCCGAACAGCACGCTCAGGCGAAAGCCGTAGATCAGTTGGGCCAGCAAATCGCGCCCCCGGTCATCGGTGCCAAACAGGTTGCCCTGCGACGGTGCGGACGGATTGGGCGCCTTGGCGAAATAGTTGATGGTGCGCGCGCCATAGGGGTTGGGCGGGTAGATCGCCCAGTTGCCGCCCTGGCTCAGCTTGTTTTTGATGAAGGGGTCGAGGTAGTCGGTGGGCGTGTCGAAGTCGCCGTCGAAGGTTTTTTCCGAATAATCCTTGAGCAGCGGCACATACAGCTCGCCCTGGTAGCGCACCAGCAGCGGCTTGTCGTTGGACAGCACCTCGGCAAAGAGGCTCAGCACCACCAGCAAGCTGAACAGCACGAGGCTCCAGTAGCCTAGACGGTTGCGCCGGAAACGCTGCCAGGCACGGCGCGATGGCGATAGCGAAGGCGCCGCCGTGCTTTTCATAGCGCCGATTTGATCGCTGCCTGAAGCAGGGGAACTGGCAGCAAGCGGCTCGGCGCGAGGCACAGCGGCGCCTGCGTCCAGCCCCGTACGCAAACTACTGGCTGAATCAATCGAATTTGACACGCGGATCCACCCACACATAGCAAAGATCGCTGACCAGCTTGGTCACCAAGCCGATCAGCGTGAACAGATAAAGCGTTCCCAGCACCACCGGATAGTCCCGGCGAATCACGCTTTCATAGCTGAGCAGCCCCAGGCCATCGAGCGAAAACAGGGTTTCGATCAGGAGCGAGCCGGTAAAGAACGCCCCGATGAACGCAGCCGGAAAGCCGGTGATGATGGGAATCAAGGCATTGCGAAAGACATGCTTCCACAGCACCTGGCGCTCGCTCAGGCCCTTGGCGCGGGCGGTCAGCACATACTGCTTGCGGATTTCCTCCAGGAAGGAGTTCTTGGTCAGCACCGCCGTCACGGCAAAGCTGCCCAGCACCATGGCCGTCACCGGCAGCGTGATGTGCCAGAGGTAGTCGGTGATGCGCGCGCCCCAGTTGAGCGTTTCCCAGTTGGGCGAAGTCAGCCCGCGCAGTGGAAATAATTGCAGTTGCCCGCCAAACACCACCAGCAGCGCCACGCCCAGCACAAAGCCCGGAATGGCATAACCCACCAGCACGACGAGCGTGGTGATGAAGTCAAAGCGCGAGCCGGCCCGCACCGCCTTGGCAACACCCAACGGCACGGCAATCAGGTAGCTGATGAAAAACGTCCACAGCCCCAGGCTGACCGAGACCGGCATCTTTTCCTTCACCAGTTGCCACACATCCTTGTGCTGGTAAAAACTCGTGCCCAAGTCAAACCGGGCAAATCGCCCCAGCATCTGGAAGAAGCGCTCATGCACGGGTTTGTCAAAGCCATATAAGGCCTTGATTTCCTCGATGCGCTCGGCGTCCACGCCCTGGCGGCCCCGGTAGCCAGCCCCGGCGGTGGCAGCGCGCTCGCCGCCCGAGTCACGCCCCTGCAACTGCGCCACCATTTGCTCGACCGGCCCGCCCGGCACGAACTGCACCATGGCAAAAGTCAGCAGCAGCACGCCAAGCAGCGTCGGAATCATCAGCAGCAGGCGCTTGAGAATGTAGCTGGCCATGTTTAACTTCCTACTTGTTGGACGCTGACGCCCACCAGGTGCTCATGGCCCAGGTGTCCGGCTGGTAGTACGGCGGAATGGTGTCCGGCAACACGAAAGGACGCGGCCGGTAGCCAATCAAAAAAGCATCGCCGTAGTACTGCGGCACCGAGTAGTAGCCGTGCGTCAAGACACGGTCCAGCGCCCGCATGGCCGCGCCGAGTTCCGGCCGGGTCTTGGCGGTGACCACCTTTTGCAGCAGCGCATCGACAGCCGGATCGGCAATACCCCAGACGTTGGAAGACCCCGGCGTGGCAGCCGCCTTCGAGCCAAAGAGTTCAAGCAGTTCGCCACCCGGCGCCGTGCTGCCGGGCTGGCGCAGCGTGGTGATGTCGAAATCAAAGGCATCCATCTTCTGCTTGCCCAGGGAAAAATCAACGATGCGGTAAGTCATGGTGATGCCCAGCTTTTCCAGCGCTTTCTGAAACGGCCCGACGATGCGCACCAGGGACGGCTGATCGTTCAGGAACTCCATCGTGAAAGCCTCGCCCTGGGCGTTGCGCAGCGCGCCGTCCCGATACGTCCAGCCCGCTTCGCGCAGCAGCGCCTGGGCCTGGCGCAAATTCTCGCGCAGACTGCCGGGCGGCTCGGTGCTGGGCGAGAGCGGCACGGCACCAAAGACTTCAGGCTTGAGTTTGGAGCGCAAGGGTTCGAGCAGCGCCAGCTCGTCAAGCTTGGGCAGGCCCTCGGCATGGAGCTCGCTGTTCGGAAAATAGCCGTTGACCCGCTTGTACAGGCCGTAAAACAGCTGGCGGTTCATCCACTCGAAATCCATCGCCAGACCAATCGCCTTGCGCACGCGTGCATCCTGGAATTTGGGTTTGCGCAGGTTGAACACATAGCCCTGGAAATCGCCCGGATTGCGGTTTTCAAAAGCGCGCTTGACCAGCTCGCCCGACGTGAACTGCTTGCCGGTGTACTGGCGCGCCCAGTTGCGCGAGATGAATTCGCGCAGGAAGTCGAACTCGCCGGCTTTCAGCCCCTCGAAGCGCGAGGTCTCGTCCAGGTAGATCTTGAAGCTGATGCGGTCAAAGTTGAACTGCCCCTTGCGGCTGGGCAGACTGGCGCCCCAATAGCCCGGATCACGCACATAGGTGATGTCGCGCCCCATGGCCGGGTTCACTACCTTGTAAGGCCCGGAGCCAACCGGAATCTCGGAGACGATCTTGTCGAAGGGCTTGAGCTGGCCATTGACCTGGCCCCAGTCGCGACTGAACACCGGCATGCCGCCCACCACCAGCGGCAACTCGGGGTTGGGCGTGAGGAAATCAAAGCGCACTACGCGTTCAGACAGCACCGTCACGCTTTTCACTTCGGCGTAGATGGTTCGGTATTGCGGCGCGGCCAGCTTGCCGGTGAGCTGGGTGAACGAATGCAGCACATCGGCGGCCAGCACGGGCGCGCCGTTGTGAAAACGCGCTTTGTCGTTCAGATGAAAGGTGGCCGAGAGCCTGTCTGGCGAAACGCTCACATCGTCGGCCAGCAGGCCGTAGGCGGTGGTGGGTTCCTCGGAGTTGCCGGTGAGCAGGCTCTCGATCAGCAGCATGCCGATGCCGTAGGGCGCCGTGCCGCGCAGCGTGAAGGGGTTGAACTTGTCGAAGTTGGTCGGGCGCGTGGGCGGCACCATGCGGATCTCGCCGCCCTTGGGCGCGCCGGGATTGACGTAGCTGAAATGCGTAAAACCCGCCGGGTACTTGATGTCGCCGAACTGCGCATAGGCGTGAGCGGCCCAGCCCGACGGCGCCAGGCACACCGAAAAGACCATCACCAAGGCCCGCAAAAAAAACAAATCCCGCATGCGACAATTCTGCACTACTTAAGTCGGCCTTTTTTGCAGCCTGCGCGCAAGCTAATACGCCAGGGTGCAACACTGTTGCCGGATCACACGCACACACTGGAGCATCTAAATGGGTTTTCTCGCCGGCAAAAAATTGTTGATCACGGGCCTTCTGTCCAACCGCTCCATTGCCTACGGCATTGCCAAGGCCTGCCATGAACAGGGCGCCGAGTTGGCCTTCAGCTACGTGGGCGAGCGTTTCAAGGACCGCATCACCGAGTTTGCAGCCGAGTTCGGCTCCAGCCTGATTTTTGACTGCGATGTCGGCTCCGACGAGCAGATCGACAAGATGTTTGCCGACATGGCCACAACCTGGCCGACCTTTGACGGTTTTGTCCACAGCATCGGCTACGCCCCGCGCGAGGCCATTGCCGGCGACTTCCTGGACGGTTTTTCAAAGGAAAACTTCCGCATCGCACACGAAATCAGTGCCTACAGTTTCCCGGCCATGACCAAGGCGGCCCTGCCCTACCTCAACCCCAAGTCGGCCGTTCTGACGCTGACCTACCTGGGCGCCGAGCGCATCATCCCGCACTACAACACCATGGGCCTGGCCAAGGCCAGCCTGGAGTCGTCCGTGCGCTACCTGGCCGAGTCGCTCGGCCCCAGGGGCATGCGCGCCAACGGCCTGAGCGCCGGCCCGATCAAGACGCTGGCCGCCAGCGGCATCAAGGACTTCGGCAAGCTGCTGGGCATGGTGGCCGCCGCCACGCCGCTGCGCCGCAACGTGACGATTGAAGACGTGGGCAACGTCGCCGCCTTCCTGATGAGCGATCTGGCCAGCGGCGTGACGGCCGAGATCACCTATGTGGACTGCGGCTTCAATGCCACCGCCGGCGCCAGCCGCGACAGCGCGTCGGTGACCTGATTTCCCCAGGAAAAGCCCTGCCGGCATGACGCTGGCGGGCGCAACCAGCTGTTTTTTTCAACAGCAATCCAAAAGGTGGCTCATGATGCGGCGACGTTGGCTCCTGACTCTGCTCGGCCTGGCCCTTGCAGCCGCACCACTGGTTCGGGCAGACAACGCATCAGCGGCGCTGGCACCCACAGCCTCGACCATGGTGCCAGCCAGCCCGGCGCTGATGCTGGCCAAGGTCTATCATCCCGGCGTCAACCTGGACGACTACTGGGTCAGCGAGAAATACGACGGCGTGCGCGGCTACTGGGACGGCGAAAAGTTGTTGACCCGTGGCGGCGAGCGGATCAACGCGCCGCCCTGGTTCACCGCCGGCTGGCCCAAGGTAGCGCTGGACGGCGAATTGTGGGCCGGACGCGGCCAGTTTCCGAAAGCTGTGTCCACCGTGCGCCAGCAAACCCCGAATGACGAGGCTTGGCGCGGCATGCGCTTCATGGTGTTTGACATGCCCGCGCACGGCTGCACCTTCACCGAACGCATCCCGGCCCTCAACGGCGCGGTCAACCAGATCGACAGGCCCTGGGTGCAGGCGGTCCAGCAATTGAAGGTGGCCAATCACTCGGCACTGCTGACGCTGCTGGACAGAACTGTCCGCGAAGGCGCCGAGGGCCTGATGCTGCATCGCGGCGCCTCCCTCTACCAGGGGCTGCGCACCGATGATCTGCTCAAGGTCAAAACCCACGACGACAGCGAAGCCCGTGTTATGGCCCATCTGCCCGGCAAGGGAAAATACGAAGGCATGCTGGGCGCGTTGCTGGTGGAAATCCCGGCAACTGCGACTGAACCCGCGCTGCGCTTCAAGCTGGGCACGGGTTTTACCGATGCCCAGCGGCAAGACCCGCCGGCCATCGGCGCGCGTGTGACTTACCGCTTCAGGGGCCTGAACGACAGCGGCATCCCGCGCTTTGCCAGCTTCCTGCGGGTGCGCGAGGATTGAAAAAAGGCCGGCGCCTTGCAGCACCAGCCTTGCGACTCAGGCAGCAATGGCCTCTTGACTATTTCTTCACGCAGTCAGCGTAGTAACGCACCTTGCCCTTGGCATCGGTCTGCTCGACCAGACCGTGGATATCGGTCTCAAAACCGGGACACTGCGCATTGAACTCGCGGGAAAACTTCAGGTAATCGACGATTTTGCGGTTGAACACTTCGCCAGGGATCAACAGCGGAATGCCGGGCGGATAAGGCGTGACCAGGCCGACGGTGATGCGGCCCTCCAGGTGGTCAATCTCCACCCGCTCGGTCGTGCGGTGCGCGATGTGGGCATAGGCGTCGCTCGGCTTCATGGCCGGCGCCAGATCGCTCAGGTACACGTCGGTCGTCAGGCGCGCAATGTCGTACTTGGCGTACAGGGTGTGAATATGCTGGCACAGGTCAGCCAGCCCCATGCGCTCGTATTTCGGAAACTTCTGGCAGAACTCAGGCAGGATGCGCCACATCGGCTGGTTCTTGTCATAGTCGTCCTTGAACTGCTGCAGCGCCGTCAGCAGCGTGTTCCAGCGGCCCTTGGTGATGCCGATGGTGAACAGGATGAAGAAACTGTAGAGGCCGGTTTTCTCGACGATCACGCCATGCTCGGCCAGGAACTTGGTCACGATGCTGGCCGGAATGCCGGTCTTGGCGAACTTGCCGTTCAGGTCCAGCCCCGGCGTGACGACGGTCGATTTGATCGGGTCGAGCATGTTGAAACCCGTGGCCATCTGGCCGAAACCGTGCCAGTTGTTGGCCCCGTTTTTCGCTGTCTTGGCGCTGCGCGACTCGCCCTTGATGATCCAGTCTTCAGCGCGGCCAATGCCTTCGTCCACCAGTTTGTCCGGCCCCCAGACCTTGAACCACCAGTCGGCGCCGTATTCCTCGTCGATCTTGCGCATGGCGCGGCGGAAATCGAGCGCCTCGGCGATGCTTTCTTCCACCAGCGCGGTGCCGCCGGGCGGCTCCATCATGGCGGCGGCCACGTCGCAGCTGGCGATGATGCTGTACTGCGGCGAGGTCGAGGTATGCATCAGATAGGCCTCGTTGAACAGATGCCGGTCGAGCTTGACGTTCTGCGAGTCCTGCACCAGCACATGGCTGGCCTGGCTGATGCCGGCCAGCAGCTTGTGGATGGACTGCGTCGCATAGACCACGGCATTCTTGGGCCGGATACGGTTCTTGCCCATCGAGTGGTAGGTGCCGTAGAACGGGTGGAAAGCCGCATGCGGCAGCCAGGCTTCGTCGAAATGCAGGTTGTCGATGTAGCCGTCGAGCATGCCCTTGATGGTTTCGGTGTTGTACAGAACGCCGTCGTAGGTGGACTGCGTCAGCGTCAGCACGCGCGGCTTGACCTTGGCCGCATCCACGCCTTTTAACAAAGGGTTGGCCGCGATCTTGGCGCGGATGGCTTCGGGCTCAAATTCACTTTGCGGAATCGGGCCGATGATGCCGAAATGGTTGCGCGTGGGTTTGAGGAAAACCGGAATCGAGCCGGTCATGATGATGGCGTGCAGGATGGACTTGTGGCAGTTGCGGTCCACCACCACCACGTCGCCCGGCGCCACCGTGTGGTGCCAGACCATCTTGTTACTGGTGGACGTGCCGTTGGTCACGAAAAAGCAGTGATCGGCATTGAAGATGCGCGCCGCATTGCGCTCGCTGGCGCCAATGGCGCCGTTGTGGTCGAGCAACTGGCCGAGTTCTTCGACGGCGTTGCACACGTCCGAGCGCAGCATGTTCTCGCCGTAGAACTGGTGGTACATCTGGCCAACCGGGCTTTTGAGAAAAGCCACGCCGCCGGAGTGACCGGGACAGTGCCAGGAGTAGGAGCCGTCCTCGGCGTAGTCGAGCAGGGCCTTGAAAAATGGCGGCTGCACGCCTTCAAGATAACTCTTGGCCTCGCGGATGATGTGGCGCGCCACAAACTCGGGCGTGTCCTCGAACATGTGAATAAAACCATGCAGCTCGCGCAGGATGTCGTTGGGGATATGGCGCGAGGTCTTGGTCTCGCCATAGACGTAGATCGGCACATCCAGGTTCTTGCGGCGCACCTCGCCAATGAAATTGCGCAGGTTCAAAACGGCCGGATCCAGGTCCGGGCCGGGCGTGAATTCCTCGTCGTCAATCGACAAGATGAAGGCGCTGGCGCGGCTTTGCTGCTGCGCAAACTGCGACAGGTCGCCGTAGCCGGTGACGCCCAGCACCTCAAAGCCTTCGCTCTCGATGGCTTGCGCCAGCGCGCGAATACCCAGCCCGGAGGTGTTCTCGGAGCGGAAGTCTTCGTCAATGATGACGATGGGAAAGCGAAATTTCATGGAGTGGATGTGACAGTTCGTGGGTGCCCTGAACCTGTCGGAGGGCATGGGACAAAACGCTCATGGGCATAGACAGGTTCAGCCCGAACGAAGGGAAGGGAAAGCGGCATCGCCCGGCATCAGGGCGGCCGGGTAATCAGAAAGAACGCTGGCGCAAAGCACCGCAGAGCGCTGTGGCTCAAGGGTTCGTGCCAAACGCTGCGAAGCTTATTTTAAAACTGCGAAGTGTAAGGAAGTATTGTGTCCATACGCTTGCGCTGGTGTCTAATTACCCAAAATGTAGCGCATCCCCGACAAAAGGAAGAATCATGGGCGAATCGAGTATCTGGTGGCTGCTGGCAGGCGTGGCAGTGGCTGTTGAACTGATGACTGGCACGTTCTACCTGCTGATGCTGGCGGCAGGGCTGATGGCTGGCGCCATCGCGGCTTACCTCGGTTTTGCATTGGTTCCACAGATGGTGATTGCCGCAGTTGTCGGCGGCGGTGCCGTGAGCGCCTGGCGCTGGCAGCGCAGCAAAAGCCCCAAAGCCCTGCCGGCCAATGCGAACCGGGATGTCCACCTGGACATCGGCGAGCCGGTTCATGTGCTGCACTGGAATGCCGACGGCACGGCCACCGTCAAATTTCGCGGCGCCCAATGGACCGCCATCACCGCCCATCCCGGCGAGCCGCAGAGTCCTGGAAACTTTCGCATCAAGGAAATGTTGGGCAACCGCCTGGTCATAGAAAAGCTCTAGGCTGTTTTACAAAGCGCACCCGATTCATCAACGGAGATCTCATGGAAATTGCAATCATCATTCTCATCCTGGCGGGTATTTTTATCATCCGCAGCATCAAGGTCGTGCCCCAGCAAAACGCCTGGGTCGTCGAGCGCCTGGGTAAATACAATGGCAGCCTCACGCCGGGGCTCAATTTCCTGCTGCCCTTTGTGGACCGCGTCGCCTACAAGCACAGCCTGAAGGAAATTCCGCTCGATGTTCCCAGCCAGGTCTGCATCACGCGCGACAACACCCAGTTGCAGGTCGATGGCATCCTGTATTTCCAGGTCACCGACCCGATGCGCGCCAGCTACGGCTCGTCCAACTACATCATGGCCGTGACGCAGCTGGCGCAGACCTCGCTGCGCTCAGTGATCGGCAAGCTTGAACTCGACAAGACGTTTGAAGAGCGCGACATCATCAACGCCCAGGTTGTGGCCGCCATTGACGAGGCCGCGCTGAACTGGGGCGTCAAGGTGCTGCGCTACGAGATCAAGGACTTGACGCCGCCCAAGGAAATCCTGCACGCCATGCAGTCGCAAATCACGGCCGAGCGTGAAAAACGCGCGCTCATCGCCGCCTCCGAAGGGCGCAAGCAGGAGCAGATCAACATCGCCACCGGCGAGCGCGAAGCCTCCATCGCCCGCTCCGAAGGCGACAAACAGGCCGCCATCAACAATGCCCAAGGCCAGGCCGCAGCCATTTTGGTGGTCGCCCAAGCCAACGCCAGGGCGATCGAAGTCGTGGCGACGGCCATTGGCCAGCCCGGCGGCCAGCAGGCAGTGCAGCTCAAGGTGGCTGAAAAAGCCGTCGAGGCCTATTCCCGGGTGGCCAGCGATGCCACCACCACGCTGATCGTGCCCAGCAACATGACCGAAGTGTCTGCGCTCATCACCTCCGCCATGAAAATGGTCCAGTCCAACCAGGCCTGAACCGGGGCGATTATTCTCATAGCGGCCAGATTGCGCGCCTGGTTTGATGAAAGTGTCATGCGCGAGTGAATTTCATGCAGACAAGGGCCGCAGCGCTGCTATAATCAAAGGCTTCGCGGAAGGGTGGATGAGCGGTTTAAGTCACACGCCTGGAAAGCGTGCGTGGGGTTATACCCACCGCGGGTTCGAATCCCGCCTCTTCCGCCAAAATTAGTCAGGCAATCCAAAGCTTGACAAGGTCGCAAGACCCGCAAAAAAGCCACCTTTCGGTGGCTTTTTTCATTCCCGCTGAACTTCCGCTCAGTTCAGGGCAGTTTTCTTGCCGTCCTTGTACATATACAAGGTAATGGCCGGATTTTTCAACTCGCCATTGGGCTCAAAAGCGATGGTGGTGGTCACACCCTTGAAGTTGGTCTTGATCAGTTCAGGCGTGTAGACCTTGGGGTCGGTCGAATTGGCCCGCTTCATGGCGTCCACCAGCACAAAGGTGGCGTCATACGTGTACGGGCTGTAAATCTGGTATTGGCCGGGGTACTTGGCGTCATAACGCTTTTTCCAGGCCTCACCGCCGGGCATCTTCGCCAGCGAGGAGCCGCCTTCGGCACACACCACATTGCCGATGGTCTTGGCGCCACCGGCCAGCTTGGCCACCTCGGTGGTGCAGATGCCGTCACCGCCGAAATACTTGACCTTGCTCAGACCGAGTTGCTCCATCTGGCGCAACATCGGGCCGCCTTGCGCGTCCATGCCGCCGAAAAATATGGCATCGGGCGCTTTGGACTTCACGGCCGTCAGGATGGCCATGAAATCGGTGGCCTTGTCGGTGGTGTACTGCTCATCGACAACCGTCATGCCTTTGGCCTGAGCGGTTTTCTTGAACACATCGGCAACGCCTTGGCCATAAGCCGTGCGGTCGTCGATGATGGCGACTTTTTTCAGTTTCAAAGCGTCAGCCGCATAAAAAGCCAGGCCGGCGCCCAGCGCCAGGTCATTGGCGATGATGCGGTAGGTGGTCTTGTAGCCGGGCTTGGTCAGGCTGGGGTTGGTGGCCGCGCCCGTGACCATGGGAATGCCGCAGTCGTTGTAGACCTTGGACGCGGGAATGGTGGTGCCGGAGTTGAGGTGGCCCACCACGCCTGCGACTTTGGAGTCGCACAGTTTTTGGGCAACGGCCGTGCCCTGTTTTGGATCGGCGCCATCGTCCTCGGCCACCAGTTCGAACTTGATCTTTTTGCCGCCGATGACGATATTTTGGGCGTTCAGATCGTCAATGGCCATGCGCGCGCCGTTTTCGTTGTCCTTGCCGTAGTGCGCCTGGGAGCCGGACATGGGTGCGACATGGCCGATCTTGACCACCGCATCCTGCGCGGCCGCCAGGCCCGCCACCATCGAAAGCGTTGCCGCCACCACCAATTTCAGCTTCGTCTGCATAAACACTCCGTGTTAGAAATTACCTGTGAATATTGAGACAATTTTTTTAACTCAACAAAGTTGAACATAACGCAATTTTCAGGCCCGCACCATAGGAACGGCCCTGAAAACCCTGGTTCACGCGACAAATCCAGGCAGCGTTTCCTTTTTAAAGGCCTGCGCGACGGATTCCCGCACCACCGACTCGATCTCCTGGCGAAGAAGGGGCGCCAGCGCCTGGGTGTGCTCCAGAATGAGCTGGCCGATCGCTTCCTGCAAGCGCCGCTCAAGCACCAGATCAATGCGCTGCAGGACACGCTGCACCAGGAGGGCTTCCTGCTCGGCACAAAACGCTGCAGGCTCGGGCGCGCTGCTGGCGGGCAAATCAAGGTGCGCTGCCGACTCAACTGGGGCTGGGGCTGGGGCTGGCGGGGATAAGGCGACGGCGGCAGGGGGCAAAGACCCCGGCTGGATCACTTCCGTCAAGGTCGGCACGAAACGCAGGGGAACCGGCAAATTGCTCATGCTGGCCCTTTCGGCTGGCTACGGTCATGTTTTTTCAGGGAATGGCCCATGGCGACGTAATGCCGCCAGCGACTGCGCCCGGCCATCGCCTCGCCCTCATCGAGCGCCACCACTTCAATCAGGCGCTCAAATGCCTCAAACCCGGCCGGCACAGACTGGCCCAGATTGAGAACGATGCCGCGCCCTGCACAGGCAGGCGCAGCAAGCGACTTGCTCAGCACAATCGGCGAGGCTGACACGCTGGCCTCGGGCGCGCCGGCGCGGCAGTGCGGCACAAACTCCACAGGCGAAAAACGCCACAGCAACTGATCCAGCGCCACCAGGACGTCAGGCTCGGCCACCACGGCCACCCGGGCGCCGCTCAGGTAGGCCTTGCGCAACAAGCGGCAGCTGTAGGCGAGCTTGTCGGGCACATGGGTATGGAATTCAACCCTGGTCATGCCCGTGTGCTGGATGCAGGCGCGCTTCTTTTGGCAGGCCTGGCCTTGGGCGAGGCTTGGGCCGGCGGCACTGCCGACGCCTGGGCCAGCAAGTAGTCCAGCAACAGGCCGACCGGCCGGCCGGTGGCGCCTTTGGCGCTGCCGCCTTTCCAGGCCGTGCCGGCAATGTCCAGATGCGCCCACGGGAAATCCCCGGCAAAGCGCTGCAGGAACTTGGCAGCGCTGATAGAGCCGCCGGCCCGCCCTGCCACGTTGGCCACATCGGCAAAATTCGTCTTGAGCCCCTCGGCATACTCGTCGTCCAGCGGCATACGCCAGCACAGGTCCAGTGAAGAATCTCCCGCCCTGGCCAGCGCCTCGGCCAGGGGCTCGTTGCTGGAGAACAGGGCGCTGCGCACGCCGCCCAGCGCCACCACGCAGGCCCCCGTCAGGGTGGCAATATCGATCACGGCCGCCGGCTTGAAGCGGGCCGCATAGGTCAGCGCATCGCACAGCACCAGCCGGCCTTCGGCGTCGGTGTTGAGGATTTCAATGGTCTGCCCGCTCATGCTGGTGACCACGTCGCCGGGCTTGACAGCGCGCTCGCCGGGCATGTTCTCGCAGGCCGGGATCAATCCCACCACGTTGATCGAGGGCTGCAGCTCGGCCAAGGCTTTAAATGTGCCCAGCACGCTGGCGGCGCCGCACATGTCGAATTTCATCTCGTCCATTTCCGCCGAAGGCTTGATGGAGATGCCGCCCGAGTCAAAGGTTATGCCCTTGCCGATCAGTACCACCGGCGCTTCGCCCCTGACCGCACCTTCGTAGCGCAGCACGATGAAGCGCAAGGGCTCGGCCGTACCCTGGGCCACGGCCATGAACGAGCCCATGCCCAGCTTGGCCACTTCCTTGGGGCCGAGCACTTCGACCTTGAGGCGCGCCAGCTTGCCCAGTTCCTGCGCCGCCTCGGCCAGCAAGGTGGGCGTGGCATGGTTGGCCGGACGGTTGCCCCACTCCTTGGCCAGCTCAATGCCTTTGGCCAGCCCCACGCCCTTGTCAAAACCGGCCTTCACGCTGGCCGCTTTTTCCACCGCCAGCACCAGGCGCTGAAGCTTGAGCGGGCTGGGTTTGGATTTGGTGGTGGCGTAGGCATAAACGGCCTCGCTGCAGGCCACGACCGCAGCGCGAACAACTTCAGGCTGCAACTCGGTCAGCGCGCTCAGGCACACCATCACCCGCTGCGCATTGCTCGTCTTCAAGGCGCCCAGGGCGGCGATGAGGGCGCTGCGCACACTCCTGGCGCTGCCATCGCCCACGCTCGCCAGCAGCACACGGGGCGCGGCAATGCCCGCCGTGCGGTAGGCGCTGAGCAGCTTGCCGGGCTTGGTCTGGAGGTCGCCCGACTTGATCGCCAGCGCCGCCAGCGTCGAGACAGGATCATCGGCCGCAGGCAGCCCCTCGGGAATGAGGACAATCAGCGCATCGGCTTTTTCGTTGCAAATGGAGGCAAGGGTCAGTGTTTTGAGTTCAAAGTCCATAATTCAGGGTCTGGTAGGTCAGCCAACTTACAACAAAATAAAGCAAAGCTAAAGCGTTTACTCAGTCAATGTTATTCCAATCTTCAATCCGCAAGGAACTGGCACGCAGTTTTGGCGCCACCCTGGTGGTGCTGGTCACCATTGTGATGACCATCGTGCTGATCCGCACGCTGGGCCAGGCCTCGCGCGGCGCCATCAGTCCGCAGGATGTCGTGCTGTTCATGGGCTACTCGGCGCTGGGGCGCATGCCCACGCTGCTCACGCTCTCGCTCTTCATTGCAATGGTCAGCACCTTGTCGCGCATGTACCGCGACAGCGAGATGGTGGTCTGGTTCACCAGCGGCCAGGGGCTGGCCGGTTTTCTGCGCCCACTGTTTGCCTTTGCCTGGCCGGTGCTGGTGGTCATCAGCCTGATGGCGCTGTTTGTCTGGCCGTGGGCCAACCTGCAGACCCGGGACATGCAAAGCCGCTACCAGCAGCGCGGCGACCTGGACCGCATCGCGCCCGGTCAGTTCCAGGAGTCCTCCAGCGGCAACCGGGTGTTTTTCATCGACCGCAACCAGCCCGGCGAGCAGGCCAGCAGCAATGTGTTCATTGCCGCGACGGACAAAAACAAAAGCACCATCACCACGGCGCAGTCCGGCCGGCTCGAACTCAAGGACGATGCGCAGTTCCTGACGCTGTCCAACGGACAGCGCATTGAAAACGTGATAGGCCAGTCAAGCCTCAAAATCAGCGATTTTGAGGAGTACGGCGTCAAGACCGGCGAGTCGGGCCTGCTCAGCGCCTCCGTGCCCGAAGCCAAGCTGCTGTCCACCCGCGCGCTGATCAAGGCGCCGACGCCGGCCAACCTCAGCGAACTCGCCTGGCGCATCGGCCTGGCGCTGGCGGCCATCAATTTCGTGATTCTGGCCCTGGCCCTGGCCAGCGTGAATCCGCGCGGCGGGCGCAGCGGCAACATGATTTTTGTCGTGCTCGCTTTCGTCTTGTACAACAACCTGCTCAACCTGGGGCAAAGCTGGATTTTTGGCGGCCGGATCGGATTTGGCAGCTTTTTGCTGCTGCTCCATGGCGGCGTGCTGCTGCTGGGCCTGGGCTGGCTGGCCAAGCGCCACACCCACTGGACGCTCAAGCTCAGGGAGCAAGACCGCCAGCCCCTGCCCCCCGTGCCGGCAGCGCGCACCAGCGGGAGCCCGGCATGAAAACCATACGCCGCCTGATTTACCGCGAAGTGCTGGCCACCATTGCCCTAGTGACGCTGGGCTTTTTGGCCCTGTTCCTGTTTTTTGACCTGATCGACGAGCTGCAGTATCTGGGCAAGAACAACAGCCTGATTGCCGGGGCCAGCATCTACCAGATCCGCCACGCCCTGCTCTATGTCGGACTGCTCCTTCCCAACCACCTGTATGAGCTGCTGCCGATTTCGGTGCTGATCGGCACCATCATCGTCATGGCCCGCCTGGCCCAGAGTTCGGAGTTCACCATCTTGCGCACCAGCGGGCTCGGCCCCTGGCGCGCGCTCAGACTGCTGCTGGGGCTGGGCGCTTTTTTCGTCGCGCTCAGCTTTGCCGTGGGCGACTATGTGGCGCCGGCTAGCGAGAGGGCGGCGCAACTGTTCAAGGCGCGCTACAAGAACAGGATCATCACGGTGGGCCAGACCGGCGCCTGGCTCAAGGAAAAGCAGACCGACAGCAACTTCGTCGTCAACGTGAGGGAGCTCACGCCCGACAATGAAATGCGCGGCGTGCAACTCTACGAGTTCAACAGCAAAGGCCTGATCGTCTCGACCACCGAGGCGCCGTCGGCCGTCTTTGGCACTGACTCGGCCTGGCTGCTGCGCCAGGCCACGCGGGCCGAGTTTGAAGTGCCCGCCGGCACAAGCAGCGCCAGCAGCGCCAGCAGCGCCAGCGCGCCCCAGGCGCAGGCCAGAATTCGCCGCTCCAGCGTGCAGAGCTTTCACTGGCCCACGGGGCTCAGCGCCGAAATGGTCTCGGTGGCGCTGCTCAAGCCCGATCGCATGGCCACGATTGACCTGTTTACCTATATCCGTCATCTCAACGCCAATGGCCAGAGCGCCCAGCGCTATGAAATCGAGTTCTGGCGCAAGGTCTTTTACCCGCTCAGCTGCCTGGTCATGGTGATGCTCGCCCTGCCCTTTGCCTACCTGCATTTCCGCTCCGGCGGCATTGCCGGCTATGTGTTTGCCGGCATCATGATCGGCATCAGCTTTTTCCTGCTCAACAACGTGTTTGGCTACATCGGCAACCTGCGCAACTGGCAGCCGTGGCTGGCCGCGGCCACGCCCGGACTGCTGTACATGGCCGTGTCGCTCGGCGCCTTTGGCTGGCTGGTGCTCAGGCGCTGACAATCCTTACCCTGACCTGCTGACCCCATGACCCTTTCGCCTCCCCTTCCCCGCGGCATCATCTTGTTCGCCCACGGCTCGCGCGATCCGCAGTGGCGCGCGCCGATCGAGGCCGTTGCCGCCCAGGTGCGCCTGCGCCAGCCCGAGGCCCAGGTGCGCTGCGCCTACCTGGAAATCTGCACCCCGTCCCTGCCGCAGGCGGCGGCGGACCTGATTGCCAGCGGCGCCCGGCAGCTGAGGATTTTTCCGCTGTTTCTGGGCGTGGGCAAGCATGCGCGCGAAGACCTGCCGCAGCTGATCGAGGCCATCGCCTCGGCCCATCCGGGCGTTGCCATCGAACTCCTGCCGGCTGCCGGAGAATACGCGCCGTTGACGGCGTTGATGGCCGACATCGCGCTGGCCTGAATCCCGATTGAGCCGCGAAAACTCCCGGCAAAGCGACTTTTCATTAGTCAATTAAAGGCATAATAAAACAAATTATTAGTCTTTATTTGATATGAACCTCCACCAATTCCGCTTTGTCCAGGAAGCCGTCCGGCGCAACCTGAACCTCACCGAGACGGCCCGCGTGCTGCACACCTCGCAGCCCGGTGTGTCAAAAGCCATCATCGAGCTCGAAGAAGAGTTGGGCGTGGAGATTTTTGCGCGCCACGGCAAGCGGCTCAAGCGCATGACCGAGCCCGGCCAGCATGTGCTCAAGAGCATCGAGCTCATCATGCGCGAGGTGGGAAACCTGCGGCGCATCGGCGAGCAGTTCTCGGCGCAGGACAGCGGCACCCTGTCCATCGCCACGACCCACACCCAGGCGCGCTACTTCCTGCCCCAGCCGGTGGCCCGGCTGCGCGAAGCCTTCCCCAAGGTCAATGTCAGCATGCACCAGGGCTCGCCCGACCAGGTGGCGCGCATGCTGATCGACGAGGTGGCCGAGATCGGCATTGCCACCGAGTCGCTCGCCCATTTCAGTGAACTGGTGACCCTGCCCTGCTATGAATGGCAGCACATGCTGGTCATGCCGGTGGACCATCCGCTGGCCAAAAAAGAAAATATCACCCTGGAAGACCTGGCGCTGGAGCCGCTGATCACCTACCACCCGTCCTTCACCGGACGCACCCGCATTGACCAGGCTTTTGCGGCCAAGCACCTGGAGCCGCGTATTGCGCTCGAAGCCATCGACTCCGACGTCATCAAGACCTATGTGCGCCTCGGCCTGGGCGTGGGCATTGTGGCCGAGCTGGCCATCCGGGACGAAGGCGTCCACAGCGATCTGGTGGCCATCCCGGCCGCACCGCTGTTTGGCATGAACATCGCCCGCGTCGCCTTCAAGCGCAGCGCCTACCTGCGCAATTTTGTTTATAAATTTGCCGAGTTTCTCAACGAAAAACTCGACCGCGCGCACATCACCCGCGCCATGGCCGGCCACCTCCACGACGACGAGATATGATCCCTGCCCGCACACCCCCCCTGAGCAGCCGGCTGCCGCGTGTCGGCACGACGATTTTCAGCGTCATGTCGGCCCTGGCAACTGAAAAGAACGCTGTCAACCTGGGCCAGGGATTTCCGGATTTCGACTGCGATCGGCAACTGGTCGATGCGGTCACCAGCGCCATGCAGCGCGGCCTCAACCAGTACCCGCCCATGGCCGGCGTGCCCGTCCTGCGCGAAGCCGTGGCCGCCAAAATTGCCAGCCTGTACGGCCAGCGCTACGACGCCGGCAGCGAGATCACCATCACCGCTGGCGCGACCCAGGCCATCCTCACCATCCTCCTGGCTGTGGTCCACCCCGGCGACGAGGTGATCGTGCTCGATCCCTGCTATGACAGCTACGTGCCCAATATCGAACTGGCTGGCGGCGCGGCCGTACGCGTGCCCTTGACGCCTGGTACTTTCCGGCCCGATTTCGACAGGATTTCCGCCGCCCTCAGCCCCAAGACCCGCGCCATCATCGTCAACTCGCCGCACAACCCGAGCGCCACCGTCTGGGGCGAAGCGGACATGCTCAGGCTGCAGGACATCCTGGCGCCCACCGATGTCCTCCTGATCAGCGACGAGGTCTATGAGCACATGGTGTTTGACGCAGACAAGGGCCGGATTCATCAGAGCGCCGCGCGCTTTCCCGGACTGGCTGCGCGCGCCTTCATCGTCAGCAGTTTTGGCAAAACTTACCATGTGACGGGCTGGAAAGTGGGCTATGTGGCCGCGCCCGCCGCGCTGACGGCCGAGTTGCGCAAGGTCCACCAATTCAACGTCTTCAGCGTCAACACGCCGATGCAGCACGGACTGGCCGATTACATGGCCGATGCGCGGCCTTACCTGGCGCTGCCGGCTTTTTACCAGCGCAAACGCGACCTGTTTCGCGCCGGTCTGGCCAGGACGCGCTTTAAATTGCTGCCCAGCGAAGGCAGCTATTTCCAGTGCGTGGACATCTCGCAGGTCAGCAGCCTGGGCGAAGCCGATTTCTGCCAATGGCTGACCCGCGACATCGGCGTGGCGGCTATTCCCCTGTCGGCGTTCTACGGCGACGGGTTCGATCAGCGCGTGGTGCGCTTTTGCTTTGCGAAAAAAGACGACACCCTGCAGGCTGCGCTGCAGCGCCTGGCCCGACTGTAGGCAACGCCTGACGGCTGGACACGCTGGCATCCTGCTTGATTCAAGCGGCTCCTGGGCAAGAATCAATGCCTAATAACAAGGAGTTTTCCAAATGTCCATCTCGCTCATCCTGCTCATCGTTCTGATCCTGATTCTGGTCGGTGCCCTGCCCACCTGGGGCCATAGCCGCAGCTGGGGTTACGGTCCCAGCGGCGGCGTCGGCCTGGTGGTTCTGATCCTCGTCATCCTGCTGCTGATGGGCCGCATCTAGCCGCCCACACGCTTTCTGGAAAAGGGTCTTGCCATGGCAAGGCCCTTTTTTATGGGCGCCGTTTCTTCAGCTGTTGATCTGTGCCCAGGTCTTGTCGAGGCGCTTGCTGCTCACCGGCTGGGGCGTGCGCAATTCCTGCGCAAAAAAGCTCACCCGCAACTCTTCGAGCAGCCAGCGAAACTCCTGCATGCGCGCATCAACTGACCCCTTGCGCTCGGCCACCAGGCGCCAGTAGCGCTGCTCCTGGGGCCTGATTTCAGCCATGCGGGCGGCATCGCGCGCCGGGTCGGCGCGCCACTTGTCCAGCCGCAGGGTGATGGCTTTCAGATAACGGGTGAAATGCTGCAGCTGTCCGTAGGGCGTGCTGGTCAGGAATTTCTTGGGCACCAGACGCTGGAGCTGCTGGGCCGCATCCTGGCTGGCCTCCACAGCGTTTTTCGTGTCCTTGATCTTGCGCTGGGCCACGGCGAATTCGCTCAGGATGGCGCCGGCCAGCCGCGCCACCTCGCTGGCAATGAGCGTCAGGCGCCCGCGCCCGTCGTCCACGCGCTTCTTGAAATCAGCCTCGCAGGTGGGCAGCGGCTCGACCAGGAAAGCCCGGTCCAGCGCCACTTCGATGATCTGCTGGCGCAGCTCTTCGAGTGTGCCGCCGCCGGAATTGTCGGCAGCGCGCCCGACCAGCATGTAGGCCGTGGCCATCTTCTGCAAATCCGGCAGGTTTTTTTCCAGGTATTTGAGCGCGTCCCTGATCTGCAGGGAAAACAGCCGGCGCAGGCCGGCCCGGTGCTTGGCGGCAGCGGCATCGGGCTCGTCAAAGACTTCGATCGTCACCGCATCGCCCAGGTCGATCAGCGCCGGAAAGCCGATCAGGGTCTGCTTGCCCCGGCCGATTTCCATCAGCTCGGGCAACTCGCCAAAACTCCAGCTGGTGTAGCGCTCGGGCGTTTTAACAGCAGGTGCGGCGGCCCCAACGGATGCAGCGCCAGACGCGGGCGAATTGGCCGTGGCTGGCCCCGCGCCCTGCCCGCGCCGTGCCGCCGAAGAAGAAGCCCCCGGCGGCGCTGAACCCGGTGCCGAAAGTGCCGTTTGCGGCCCGCCGGTGGTGCTGGTAATGTCAGTAGCGCCGGGCAGGCTGCGCGTCTTGAGCCCCGCCAGCGCCTGAAACGCCCCGCGCGCCTGGGAACCCAGATCGCCTTTCAAGGCGCCGAGGTTGCGCCCGGTGCCGAGCTGGCGGCCATGCTCATCGACCACCCTAAAGTTCATGAACAGGTGCGGGGGCAGCATGTCCAGCTTCATGTCGCCGCGCTTGATGTCCAGCGAGGTGGCGTCGCGCACCCATTTGAGCACTGCGTCGGTGAGCGAGCCGTGGCCGAATTTTTCCGGCTGCAGCAACGCCTCGGCCATGCGGGCCGCCGTCTCGGGCAGCGGCACCAGGCGCGAGCGTGGGCGCTGGTGCAGCGTCTTGATCAGCGCCTGGATCTTGTCCTTGAGCATGCCGGGCACCAGCCACTCGCAGCGCTCCTCATTGACCTGGTTCAGCGCAAAGATCGGTATTTCGACCGTCACGCCGTCGCGGGCGTCGCCCGGCTCGTGCAGGTAAGTGGCCCGGCAATCAACGCCGCCCAGTCTGAGGGTTTTGGGAAACGCCTGGCTGGTGATGCCGGCCGCTTCATGGCGCATCAGCTCGTCCTGGGTCAGCAGCAGCAATTGCGGCTGCTTCTTGACTTCGGCCTTGTACCAGCTTTCAAAACCGGCGCCGGTGCAGATGTCGGCGGGCAGCTGGCTGTCGTAAAAAGCGTAGATCAGCTCTTCATCGACCAGCACGTCCTGGCGCCGCGCCTTGTGTTCCAGCTCCTGCACATGGGCGATCATCTTTTCGTTGGCCGCGAGAAACGCCAACTTGGTATCCCAGTTGCCCGCCACCAGCGCTTCGCGAATGAAGATTTCCCGCGCCGTGACCGGATCGACACGGCCAAAATTGACCCGCCGCCCGTTGTAAACCACCAGGCCGTAGAGCGTGGCGCGCTCCAGCGCCGTGACCTGTGCGGCTTTTTTCTCCCAGTGCGGATCGAGCAGCTGTTTGTGCAGCAGGTGGCCCGCCACCTGTTCTATCCACTGCGGCTCGATGTTGGCAATGCCCCGGCCGAACAGGCGCGTGGTTTCCACCAACTCGGCGGCGACGATCCAGCGGCCCGGTTTTTTGCTGAGCTTGGCGCCCGGATGGCGGTAAAACTTGATGCCGCGCGCGCCCAGGTACCAATCATCGGTCTCGTTTTTCCAGCCGATATTGCCCAGCAGGCCGCACAGCATGGACAAATGAAGCTGCTCGTAGCTGGCCGGTGTGTCGTTCAGGTGCCAGCCCTGCTCGCCCACGACGCTGTGCAATTGCGAATGAATATCGCGCCACTCGCGCACGCGGCGAATGTTGACAAAATTCTCGCGCAGCAGCGTTTCGTACTGGCGGTTCGTCAGCTTATGCACCGCATCGTGGCCGCCGCGCGAGTCACTGAGCCATTTCCACAGCTTCAGATAACCGACGAATTCGCTCTTCTCATCATCAAACTTGGCATGTGCCTGATCGGCCTGCGCCTGCTTGTCCATGGGCCGGTCGCGCACGTCCTGCACGCTCAGGGCGCTGGCAATCACCAGGACTTCATCGAGCGCCTGCCGGTCCTTGGCCTCCAGAATCATGCGCCCGACACGCGGGTCCAGCGGCAACTTGGCCAGCGTCCAGCCGACGGGGGTGAGTTCGTTGTCGTCATTGACCGCGCCGAGTTCGGCCAGCAACTGGTAACCGTCGGCAATGGCGCGGCCCTGCGGCGGCTCGATGAAAGCAAAGCTTTCAATCGTGCCCAGGTGCAGCGACTTCATGCGCAAAATCACCGAGGCCAGCGAGCTGCGCAAGATCTCCGGGTCGGTAAAGCGCGGGCGGCCGGCAAAGTCCTGCGCGTCATAGAGGCGGATGCAGATGCCGTCGGCGACACGGCCGCAGCGCCCGGCGCGCTGGTTGGCCGATGACTGGCTGATGGGCTCGACCATCAACTGCTCGACCTTGTTTCTAAAACTGTAGCGCTTGACCCGGGCCGTTCCCGCGTCGATCACGTAGCGGATGCCGGGCACGGTGAGCGAAGTTTCGGCCACGTTGGTGGCCAGCACGATGCGCCGGCCGCTGTGGCCGTCAAAAATGCGGTCCTGCTCGGCCTGGCTCAAGCGGGCAAAAAGCGGCAGCACTTCGGCGTTGCGCGTCAGCGGCTGGTGCGCCAGGTGCTTGCGCAGATGGTCGGCGGCTTCGCGGATTTCGCGCTCGCCGGGCAGAAAAATCAAAATGTCGCCGGCGCTGTGCGGACTGAGCCACAGCTCGTCCACCGCGTCGGCAATGGCGCTGTTCAAATCGTAGTCGCGCGACTCCTCAAACGGACGGTAGCGCTGCTCGACCGGAAACATCCGCCCCGACACCATGATGACGGGCGCGGGCACCCAAGCGCCCGGCGCGGCGCCCTTCGCGCTGCCGCTGGCCGTTGCGCTGGCCGTTGCGCTGACGCTCGTTGCGCCGCTGCCCGTCGCGGGCGCTGCGCCCGGCTTGGCGCGGCCCGGTGCTGGCGCAGGAGACGCAAAATAATCGGCAAAACGCTGCGCATCAATCGTCGCCGAGGTGATGATGACTTTTAAATCTGGGCGGCGCGGCAGCAACTGGCGCAGGTAACCGAGCAGAAAGTCGATGTTCAAACTGCGCTCATGGGCCTCGTCGATGATGATCGTGTCGTAGGCACGCAGCAGCGGGTCGGTCTGGGTCTCGGCCAGCAAAATGCCATCGGTCATCAGCTTGACGGAGGCGTCGCGGCTCAGGCGATCCTGAAAGCGCACCTTGTAGCCGACGACGTCGCCGAGCGGCGTTTTCAGCTCTTCGGCGATGCGCTTGGCCACGCTGGAGGCGGCAATGCGGCGCGGCTGGGTGTGGCCGATGAGTTTGCCCTGGCCGGGCGGATAGTTCAGCTTGCCGCGCCCCATGGCCAGGGCGATCTTGGGCAGTTGCGTCGTTTTGCCCGAGCCGGTCTCGCCGCAGACGATGATGACCTGGTGGGCCGCGAGCGCGGCAGTGATGTCGTCGCGTTTGGCGGAAACCGGCAGCGATTCGGGAAAGGTGATAGCCAGAGGAGACAAGGTAGAAGCCAAGGAAAAACCCAGCAGTCAAAGCCGCTGATTATCGGCGCTCTTGCGCAAAGGAGCACGCAGCCGGGCACCGGACACCGAGTGCCGGGCTTTGGGCGGCAGCGTGCCGGATTACAGCACCAGCGCCGGCATGGCGACGATTTCGCCGCTCGGCTCGTCATACCAAGCTACCCGGCTGGGGCAGGTCCAGGCGGTGCGGGACACGCCGCGCACCCGGGCCACCGACTCCGAGGCCCGCGCATCGGCGTTGGACACCCTGAGCAAGCCCACCCCGATGTCGGCCACCCAGCGGGTTTGCTGCGTGTGCTCATGGTCCAGCGAGGCGATTTCAAAGCTGGTATGCAGCGTCACCGACTTGGCCAGCCGCGCCCGCAGGGTGTGGGCCAGGTGAATCAGGGGGCCGCTGTTCCTGCAGTCGGGCAGCAGCAGCAAGAAACTGTCGCCGGCCAGACGGCCGATCTCAATCTGGACGGGAACGGCGCGCCGCAGGCGCCCGGCGCAGACAAACAGGGCGTGGTTCACCGCCGGCAGGCCGTAGAGCTGTTCCAGAACCTGAAGATTGGCGATGGAAATCACCATCATGCCCAGCGGCCGGGTCTTTTGCCGGTAGCGCTTGAAAGCGGCTGTCACCATCGGCCCGGTTTGCGCATGCGAGCGCATGCGGGTGACCAGATCGTAATCCAGCCCATGCGCCATGACCCGGCGCAGCTCGATCAGGTAGGCGTAGCGCGCCCACAGCGACGTGGCCATGGTGGCCAGGTAAACCGTTCCGGCCAGGGCGCTCACGCCATGGAGCAGCCAGGGAACGGCATCGTGCGCCAGCGCAATCGAGCCCAGGCCGGCCAGGGCGATGAGCATGAAAAAAACCCCCACCAGCGCCATGCGGGCGAGCCGCTCGCGGCGCCAGACGCTGCGCAGGCTCAAGCCCAGCGCCACCAGCCCCAGCAGCCCCGCCTGCCCCAGGCCCGCGATCAGCGCCTGCCGGGGCGGCATCAGCCAGCCGGCCGCCAGGGTGACCAAAGTCAGCCCGGCCAGCATGCACAGCGGACGCCGCCGGCTGCGGGGCTCCCGGAAAAGGCCGAGCATGGAAAAAAGCAGGCAGATCAGCAAGGATGAAGTGGCCACTGCCACATGGGCCTGAAAGCGCTGCAGGACGCCGGCATCCTCAATGGGCAGGCCGCCCAGAAAGGTGACGGCAAAAAAAGCCGACGCCAGCGCCGTCAGGGCCGCGTTGGCCGCCACGCGGTGCAGGCCGCGCAGGAAACCAAACACGCAACCGGCCACCATCAGGCCGATCGTTCCGAAATAGCAGCCCCAAAAGCCGATGATAAATTTTTCCATCGAGCTCAACCATAACTGGCCGGCCGGCAAAACGCAAATCCACCCGATGCCCTTTAAACTCACAGCTATTTTGCCGAACCCCTCCCGATCCGAAAGCGCGCCCATGTCTGCCGTGTTCAATTTCACCTTTGTGCCCTGGTTCCGCTCGGTGGCGCCGTATATCCACAAGTTTCGCAACCAGACCTTCGTGGTGGGCATCTGCGGCGAAGCCATTGCCGCCGGCAAGCTGCCTCATCTGGCGCAGGACCTGGCGATGATCCAGAGCATGGGCGTCAAGGTCGTGCTTGTGCACGGCTTTCGCCCGCAGGTCAACGAGCAGTTGCTGGCCAAGGGCCATGTGGCGAAATACTCACACGGCATGCGCATCACCGACAGCGTGGCGCTGGACTGCGCGCAGGAGGCGGCCGGCCAGCTGCGCTACGAGATCGAGGCCGCTTTCAGCCAGGGCCTGCCCAACACGCCGATGGCGGGCTCGACCATCCGCGTGATCTCGGGCAATTTCATCACCGCCCGGCCGGTGGGCATTCTCGATGGCGTCGATTTCCAGCATTCGGGCCTGGTGCGCAAGGTCGATGTGGCCGGCATCACCCGCACGCTGGACATGGGCGCGATGGTGCTGCTCTCGCCGTTTGGCTTTTCACCCACGGGCGAGGCGTTCAACCTGGCCATGGAGGAAGTCGCCACTAGCGTGGCGATGGCGCTGCAGGCCGACAAGCTGATCTTTGTCACCGAGGTGCCCGGCATCCGCGTCAATCCCGAGGAGCCGGCGGGCGAGGACAACCCGATCGACACCGAGCTGCCGCTGGCCACCGCCGAGGCGCTGCTGGCCGTCTCGCCGCCCAGCCAGCGCCCGAGCGACACCGCTTTTTACCTGCAGCACTGCGTCAAGGCCTGCAAGGGCGGCGTCGAGCGCAGCCACATCATTCCGTTCGCGGTTGACGGCGCGCTGCTGCTGGAAATCTATGTGCACGACGGCATCGGCACCATGGTGGTCGATGAAAAGCTCGAAGAGCTGCGCGAAGCCACCGCCGACGACGTGGGCGGCATCCTGCAACTGATCGAGCCGTTTGAAAAGGACGGCACGCTGGTCAAGCGCAGCCGCACCGAGATCGAGCGCGACGCCGATCACTACACCATCGTCGAGCACGACGGCGTGATCTTTGCCTGCGCGGCGCTCTACCCTTATCCGGAAGCCAGGACCGGCGAGATGGCCGCCGTCACCGTCTCGCCGCAAAGCCAGGGCCAGGGCGACGGCGAGAAAATCCTCAAGCGCATCGAGCAGCGCGCCCGCGCCATGGGGCTGACCAGCATCTTCGTGCTGACCACGCGCACCATGCACTGGTTTCTCAAGCGCGGCTTTGTGCAGGTCGATCCGGACTGGCTGCCCGAGGCGCGCAAGCGAAAATACAACTGGGACCGCAAGAGCCAGGTGCTGGTCAAGAAACTGATGTGAAAATTCCATCCCTCACTTTTGTTCACTGACAGGAAATAAAAACATGAAAAGAGAGTTTTTGGCGATGCCCGATGACCAGGGCTACTTTGGCGAATACGGCGGCCAGTTGATTCCGCCAGCGCTCAAGGCCATCATGGACGGCATCAACGACGCTTATGAAGAAGTGCGCCAGACGGCCGCGTTCCAGGAAGAGTTGGCTGACCTGTACGCCAATTACGTGGGCCGCCCCAGCCCCATCTTTTACGCGCGGCGCTTGTCCGACCGCCAGGGCGGCGCGCGCATCTTCTTGAAGCGCGAAGACCTGAACCACACCGGCGCGCACAAGATCAACCACTGCCTGGGCGAGGCGCTGCTGGCCAAGCACATGGGCAAGACCAAGGTGCTAGCCGAGACCGGCGCCGGCCAGCACGGCGTGGCGCTGGCCTCGGCCTGCGCGCTGGTGGGGATAGCCTGCGAAATCCACATGGGCGAGATCGACATCGCCAAGGAGCACCCCAACGTCGTCAAGATGAAGATCCTGGGCTGCAAGCTGGTGCCCGTGACGCGCGGCACGCGCACCCTCAAGGACGCGGTGGACAGCGCCTTTGAAGAGTACCTGAAGGATCCGGTCAATTTCCTCTACGCCATCGGCTCGGTGGTCGGGCCGCACCCGTTTCCGAAGATGGTGCGCGATTTTCAAAGCATCATCGGGCGCGAGGCGCGCGCGCAGTTCCTGGCGCGCGAGGGCAAGCTGCCCGACGTGGTCACGGCCTGCGTGGGCGGCGGCTCGAACGCGATGGGCATGTTCACCGAATTCCTGCCCGACGAGGGCGTCAAGCTCGTCGGCGTCGAGCCCGGCGGCCGGGGCCTGGACACGCCGGACCACGCCGCCACGCTCACGCTGGGCACCAAGGGCGCGATCCACGGCTTTGCCTGCTACACGCTGCAGGACGACAAAGGCGAGCCGCTGCCGGTCTATTCGATTGCCTCGGGGCTGGACTACCCCGGCGTCGGCCCGCAGCACTGCTATTTGAAAGACATCGGCCGGGTGCAGTACGAGGCCATCGACGACGCCGAATGCCTGGACGCCTTCATGACGCTCTCGCGCACCGAGGGCATCATCCCGGCGCTGGAGAGCGCCCACGCCGTGGCCTACGCGATGAAGCTCGCCAAGACCCTCTCGCCCGAGCAGACCATCCTGGTCAACCTGTCCGGCCGGGGCGACAAGGATGCCGATTTCGTGGCCAATTGCCTGGGCCTGTAAGCGACACATTGGCCGGGCTCTGGGCTGAAAACTGTCCAGCCCGGCTGACCAGCGGCACCCTTCCCACAGGGAAAATTGAAAAAACCTGACACGGCGCCAAGCCAGCCTTTACTAGGCTGGCTTTTTTCGTTAGCGGGGAGACGTTGTGAAGCCATCGACGCAAGCGCCCATCACACGAGAGGTGCGCATTCCCTGCGGGCAAACATGGCTGTATGGCGACTTGGCCCTGCCGGAGCGTTTCCACGGCGTGGTGCTGTTCGTTCACGGCAGCGGCAGTGGCCGGCACAGCGCGCGCAACCGCCAGGTCGCTTTTAAACTGCAGGAGGCCGGCATTGCCACGCTCCTGTTTGACCTGCTCACGGTCCAGGAAGAGCAGACCGATGTTCGCACGCGCGAGCACCGCTTCGACATTGCCCTGCTCACCAGCCGCCTCCAGCAGGCCACCGACTGGGCGACAGCGCAGCCCGAGTTGCGGCAAGCGCCCATCGGCTACTTTGGCGCGAGCACCGGCAGCGCCGCCGCCCTCATCAGCGCGGCCCGGCTGGGCCGGCAGATTGCCGCCATCGTCTCACGCGGCGGGCGGGCGGACCTGGCCGGGCCGGTGGCGCTGGCCGCTGTCACCGCGCCCACGCTGCTCATCGTCGGCGGCGCCGATGAGGGCGTGATCGACCTCAACGAGCAGGCCTTCGGGCACCTGCACTGCGCGAAGGAGCTCGCCATCGTGCCCGGCGCCACGCACCTGTTCGAAGAGCGCGGCGCGCTGGAGCGGGTGGCCGAACTCGCCGCAGCGTGGTTCACCACCCACCTGGGCGGCAACAAGCCCATCGGACCAGCCGGGCCGGAGTGACCCACCGGGCCACGGGACCCCACCGAGGAAACACATCATGCGCAACGATTTTTTGCCTTTTCAGGACCGCCGCCATGCCGGGCGGGTGCTGGCTCAAAAGCTGGCGCATTACCTGGGGCAACCCAACTTGCTGGTGCTCGCCCTGCCGCGCGGCGGCGTCGCCATCGGCTATGACGTGGCCCGTGCGCTGCAGGCGCCGCTTGATGTGCTGGTGGTGCGCAAGCTGGGCTTTCCAGGGCATGAGGAATACGCCATGGGCGCCATTGCCAGCGGCGGCGTGCGGGTGATGAACCCGCTGCCCGGCGTCAACCTCGACCCGGTGGCCGTGGCCGAGGTGGTGGCGCGCGAGCAGGCCGAGCTGGTGCGGCGCGAGCAGCTCTACCGCAGCCAGCGCCCGGCCATCAGCGCCGCCGGCCGCACCGTGATTCTGGTCGATGACGGGCTGGCCACCGGCTCGACCATGCGCGCAGCCGTGCTGGCCGTTGCCCGCCAGCATCCGGCCCGCCTGGTGGTGGCCGTGCCGGTGGGCGCCGAGGACAGTTGCCGCGAGCTGCGCGTCGAAGTCGACGAACTGGTCTGCGCCGCTACGCCCGAGCCGTTTCATGCTGTCGGCCTGTGGTACGAAGCCTTCCCGCAAGCCAGCGACGAGGAGGTGCGCACCCTGCTGGAGCAGGCCCGCGAGGAGCATGCGCTGGCCGTGCGCGCCGCCATCAAGCGAGACGACTATGAACAATACACGCCCCCGCCGCTGCAGCAGGCGCTGCCCGCCCGTCGACCGCCTGCGCGCAACCCCCTGGTGGAAGGCCTGCAGCAGCATTTGCAGCCGCTGACGGGCAACGAGCACGACTACGACGCGCTGCTGGAGTTGATCGGGCCGGCCCGCTTTGCCCTGCTGGGCGAGGCCTCGCACGGCACGCACGAGTTCTACCGCGAGCGCGCCGCCATCACCCGGCGCCTGATCCTTGAAAAAGGCTTCACCGCCATCGCCGTCGAAGCCGACTGGCCCGACGCCTGGCGTGTCAACCGCTATGTGCGCGGCCTGGGCGACGACACCGATGCCGCAGCCGCGCTCTCGGGCTTCCAGCGTTTTCCGGCGTGGATGTGGCGCAACACCGAGGTGCGCGATTTCGTCGAGTGGCTGCGCGAGCACAACGCCGGACGCAGCCCGGACAGCCAGGTGGGCTTTTACGGCATGGACCTGTACAGCATGTTCACTTCGATGCAAGAGGTGCTGGCCTACCTGGAGCGGGTGGACCCTGAAGCCGCCCAGCGCGCCCGCTACCGCTACAGCTGCTTTGACCATTCTGGCGAAGACAGCCAGGCCTACGGCTACAGCGCCAGCTTCGGCCTGGCGCCCAGTTGCGAGGATGCCGTGGTGCAGCAGTTGCGCGAGATGACGCGCCGCGCCGCAGAAATGGCGACCACGCCGGGGCTGGAGCGCGACGAGACTTTTTATGCCCAGCAAAACGCCCGCCTGGTGCGCAATGCCGAGGAGTATTACCGCACCATGTTCCACGCCCGGGTGTCCTCGTGGAACCTGCGCGACAGCCACATGGTGGAAACCTTGCAGGCGCTGGAGCGCCATCTGGGCGAGAGCGGAGCGCCGCCGCGCATGGCGGTGTGGGCGCACAACTCGCACCTGGGCGATGCCTCGGCCACCCAGATGGGCGACCGGGGCGAGTGGAACGTCGGCCAGCTCATGCGCGACCGCTATGGCAGCCAGGCCGTGCGGGTGGGTTTCAGCACCCATCACGGCTGGGTCACGGCCGCCTCCAACTGGGATGAAGTGCCACAGCGCAAGCGGGTGCGCCCCGGCCTGCATGGCAGCTGGGAAGAACTGCTGCACGACACCGCAACCCCGCGCTTCCTGCTGGCCCTGCGCGACAACAGCGCGCTGCGCCAGCTCGCGGCGCCGCTGCGGCTGCAGCGCGCCATCGGCGTCATCTACCGCCCCGAGACGGAGCGCCAGAGCCATTACTTCTACACCTATCTGGCCGATCAGTTCGACGCGCTGATCCATATCGACCAGACCAGCGCCCTGGAGCCGCTGGACAAGGGGCCGGTCTGGCACACGGGCGAGGCGCCGGAGACTTATCCGTCAGGGATTTGATATCGCGTCACTTGCCCCTCAATCCATCTCCGTGACGCGCGTTCGTTTTTGATCGCGGCGATCCTCGGCGCAGCGGCGCAGTTTTTCGCGCCAGTTCTCGGCATCTGGAATGGCCCGCAAGGTCAGGCTCGGTGTGGACGCATCGGTGGTCATCAGCACCACGTTGCCCAGGCCGAACAGGCGCAAGAAGAACGGCTGCTCCAGCATGATGTCCTTGACGCGGTACAGCTCCAGTTCATGCGTTACTTTGGAAAAAACGCCTTTTTGCGTTTTCAGCCGCTCGGTGCTCAACGCGTAGCGCTGGCAGCGAACGTCCAGGTATTTCCAGAGCATCGCCAGCGCCAGCGCCACCATCCAGGCCAGCGCAGCCTCCCAGGCCACAAACAGATAAAGAGAATAGGCCCCCGCGAGCATGCAAGCGCCCAGCAGCATGAAAGTCCAGAAATTCAAAATCTGTGAAGAACTTGCGGACAAGACGATTTGTTCCTGGGGCATGGCGGTTTTTCCAATTTTTGGACAGTGACAACTTAGCAGTTTTTAGGCGGTTACAGGCTGAAATGCTGCAAAACCCCCTGCCCGGCGGCCCGGCCGCTGGCAAAGCAGGCGGTGAGCAGGTAGCCGCCCGTGGGCGCTTCCCAGTCGAGCATTTCACCGGCGCAAAACAGCGGCGGCGTTTGCGCCTGCGGCGCGGTGACCTGCAACTGCGCATCGAGCCCCTCGAACTTCACGCCACCGGCGCTGCTGATGGCCTCGTCAATCGGGCGCGCCGCCAGCACGCGCACCGGCAGCGCCTTGATGCCGGCGGCGAGTTTGATGGGATCGGCGATGGCATCCTTGTCCAGCATTTCGTACAGCATGGCCGCCTTGATGCCGTCCAGGTTCAGGCGGCTTTTCAAATGGCTCGACAGCGAGCGCGAGCCGCGCGGGTGGCGCAGCTCGACCAGCACCTGCTCGTGCGACTTGTCGGGCAGCAAATCGAGTGTGAACGTCGCGCTGCCGTGCGCGGCAATCTCGTCGCGCAAAAAGGACGAAGCGGCGTAAATCAGGCTGCCCTCCACGCCCGTGGCGGTGGCGACAAACTCGCCCCGGCGGCTGAAGCTGCGGCCCTGCGAGTCAGTGAACGCAATCGCCACCGATTTGAAAGGCTGGCCGGCAAAGCGGCTAGTGAAATGCTCGGTCCAGCCGGCGTGCGGCTGGGGCGCCTGGCCGATGAGTTCCCTCAGAAACTCGCGCCGCGTTTCGCCATGCGCCAGAACTTCGACGGCAGCGCGCCCGGCCACGTCAAAGCCGCAGTTGGACGGCTGCAGCGGCGCCACCGGCACGCCGCGCTCTTGCAGCAGCGGCACCCAGGCGCCGTCCGAGCCCAGGCGCGCCCAGCTGCCGCCACCCAGCGCCAGCACCACCGCGTCGGCCTGAACCTGCACCTCGCCCGCAGGCGTTGAAAATTTCAAGGCGCCGTCGTCGCCCCAGCCCAGCCAGCGATGGCGCATGGAAAACTGCACGCCGGTCGCGCGTAGGCGGTGCAGCCAGGCGCGCAGCAGCGGCGCGGCCTTCATGTCCTTGGGAAACACCAGGCCGGAGCTGCCGACAAAGGTGTCGATGCCCAGGGTTTCGGCCCAGGCGCGCAGCTCGGCCGGGCCGAAAGCGGCGATCAGCGGCGCCAGCGCGGCGCTGTGCGCGCCATAGCGACGCATGAAGACCTCGGGCGGCTCGGAATGGGTCAGGTTCAGCCCGCCCCGGCCGGCGAGTAAAAACTTGCGGCCCACCGAGGGCATGGCGTCAAAAAGCTGGACCGACACGGCCGGGCCGGCGCCGGCCAGCACTTCGGCGGCCATCAGGCCAGCAGGGCCGCCGCCGATGACGGCAACGCGCAGGGGTTTGGCAAGAGAGGTTGAGTTGTTCAAGAGAAAATCCGTCTGCACAGGGTGCAACTTGAGGGGAATGGAAAAACCCAGTCACCGAAATGTCTGAGGTGCCCGATAGGCTTGTTGTTAATCGCTGAAGGCGCCAGCCTGGAACCATGCCGCACAGGCATGCGAACTGGCAACTGAAAGAGCAAGCCCTGATTATCACAGTTGCCTGACAACAAAAGAACTGCCGGCGCCACCACCATGCCGGCGCCGGGAAAAGCACCCGGCTGGACGCGCTCAGACCAGTTCCACCACCGTGCCCAGCCCCGTCAGGAAAGCGGCTTTCACGATGGCCTTGGGGTAAATGCGCTGCACGGCGGCCCGGTAAGTGCGCAGCTGCACGATCAGCGCGGGCTGCAGCTCGGGTTCAGGCGCTGATTTGTAGTCCAGCACCCACCACTGGCCCTCGAAGCCCGCGTCCTTGCGCCGCACCAGGCGATCGAGCCGCAGGGGCTGGCCCTTGTACACCAGATCGACTTCATTGCCCTGCCAGGCCACCACATCCTCGTGCCAGGCCCAGGCGCCCTCGCCTCGGAAAATGCGCTGGGCCAGGACGCTGGCCTCGGCGGCCTGCGCCGGGTTGAGGCGAAACTCGCGGGCAATGGCGCTCACATGCTCGGGCGAACACGGGCCGCCCCACTCCAGCAGGCGGTGCATGGCCTTGCCGATGCGGGCGTTGGCCGGGTCTTCTTCCTCGACGGGCGAATCGGGGTCAAGCTCTGGCGGAGCGTCTTTCGGCACGCGCCAGCCGGGAAGCTCGGGCAGGTAAAACACATCGTCTGGCAGGGTGGCGAGGGTGGCAGTCAATGCTGCGCCTGATCTGGACGCAGCGCCGTCAGCGGCGGTTTCATGCGCGGTGTCCGCACCCATGTGGGATGCTGCTGGTGCGGGGGCAGCGCTGCCGGGGCGCGGACTGCCGGCCCTGTCCCCTGCTCCCGTCTGCTGGGCAAGAAGATCAGCTGCAGTCATCGCCTGCAGTGGCGGCGCCAGCCCCTGCAGACGCTGCCACCAGCTGTCAACGGTAGCGCGGTACGGCTCGATGGAGGAAATCACCAGCGTGTTCCTCGCCCGCGTCAGGGCGACATACAGGGCGTTGAGTTCTTCGCGCTTGCGCGCGGCCTGCTCGGCGGCCAGCGTTTCCCGGGCGCACTCGGGGGGAGCGCTTTCGCTAACTAAAAAGACGAACTTGCGCGGCTCGGTGGCTTCGCCGGGCCAGTCCACCAGCACGCTCATGCTGTCGGCATTGCGCTCGACCGTGTCGGTGTCGAGCAGCAGCACGGCCTCTGCTTCCAGCCCCTTGGCGCCGTGGATGGTCAGCAGGCGCACGGCCTGGTTGTTCACCGCCACCGGCGCCAGCAGGCCGCCCGCCTTCAGGGCGCGCACCATGCCGTAAGGCGTGACGTAGCGGCCCCCGTCGCGGTCCAGCGCGACGGCCAGCAGGGCGCGCAGGTTGGCCAGCACGGTCGGGCGCTGAACAGCCGGGGCGGCGGCGACAAAGCGCGCCAGCACATCGCCATCGTCATAGATGCCCTGCAGCGCGTCGTGCGGCGGCAGGGTGTCGAGCCAGCCTTTCCATTTCAGCAAAGTCGCTGAAATGCCCTGCAGCTCGGGGAGTAGTGAATCGGTTTTTTGCAGCAGCTCGTACCAAGGCAGATTCAATTCGCGCTGCAGCAGGGCGAGCTGCACCAGGCTGGCGTCCTCCAGGCCGAACAGCGGCGAGCGCAGCGCACGGGCCAGCGAGAGGTCGTGGTGCGGCGAGACCAGCACATCGAGCAGCGCCACCACATCCAGCACTTCGCAGCAGTCGATCAGGTCGGTTTTTTCGCCGATCTGCGCCGGGATGTGCAGGGCGCGCAGTTCCTGCTGCAGCGGCAGCAGGCCGGCGCGCTTGCGCGAGAGGACCATGATGTCAGCGGGCCTGAGGCCGGCGGCCGGACGCGGCAATGCGCCGCCCAGGCCGGATTCAGCGTCCTGGGTGAGCCGCGAGGACACGCCATGTTCCAGGGCGGGCGCTTTCAACCACTGCGCGATCCAGCCAGCGGCCTGGCGCGCTTCGAGCGTGCGCAGGGTTTCTTCGGGCAACTCGCGCGGCGTGGTCAAACTGTCGCGCCAGCCGGCGTCCGGCGAAGCCTCGGCCTCAGCCCCGCCCTTGGGCCGGGGAATCGCGGGCAGGCAGCCTGTCACGCCCACTCGGGTGGAATCCGTGGTGTGGTCACGGAAACCCTCGTAGCCGTCCATCTCGCGGGCCTGGCCCAGCGCGGCGTTGACGGTGGCGATGACGCCCAGCGCATTGCGCCGGGTGTGGTCGCAACTGAGCAGATCACCGCCCAGGCCCTCGACGACAAAAGCCTGCGCGGCGCGAAACACCTGCGGCTCGGCGCGGCGAAAGCGGTAGATGCTCTGCTTGGGGTCGCCGACCAGAAAGACACTGGGCGCCGCGCCCGCGCCGCCGTAGCCGCTGAGCCACGACGACAGCGCCTGCCACTGCAGCGGGTTGGTGTCCTGGAACTCGTCGATCATCAGGTGCTTGATGCGCGCGTCCAGCCGCTCCTGCACCCAGCCGGCCAGCACCGGGTCGCCGAGCATGACGAGGGCGGCGCGCTCGACATCGTTCATGTCCACCCAGCCGCGCTCTTTTTTCAGCTTGGTGAATTCGGCAATCAGCACGCGGCTCAGGCGGGCCATGCGCTGCTGGTGGCGCCAGGCGGCATGCTGCGCGCTGGCGGCCTGCACGCGCAAGATCACCTCCTGCGCCTGGCGCACGGTCTCGATGCCGACGATTTTTTCACCGAACTTGCGCGGCGTGCCCTTTTCGGTCAGCAAGGCGCTGAAGATGGCGGGGCGGTTTTGCGCGCTCATCGCCTGCTCCAGCTCCGCGCCCTTGGCGGAAAAACTCGGCGCGCTGGCGCGGCCCAATGCGCTGGCGGCGTCCTGCAACAGCTGCCAGTCGGGGTTGCCGGGCGCCAGGCAGTCTTCGGGGGCGTTGAACTGCGCAAACTCGGGAAACTGCATTTGAAACGGCTGCACCGAGGCATCGACCACGCCTTTTTCATCGGCCAGCATGAATTCAGTGCGCTTGTCCAGCGCGGTGTGCAGCGCCTTGTCGGTCTGGAAACGGCCGTGCGTCAGCACCAGGGTTTCAAAATCGGCCCGGAGCTGGGCATCGTCCGTGATCGCTGCATAAAAGCGCCGCCACACCAGCGCCCGGGCCGGCGCATCGTCTTCGAGCAGCTCGTAATTGACCGGCAGGTTCATGCGGTGCAGCACGGCCACCGGCGCACTGCGCAGCAGCGCGGCAAACCAGCTGTGAAAGGTGCGGATCTGCACCGAGCGCCCGCCCGCCAGCATGGCGCGGTACAGACCGGCGAGCTGGCGGCGCAGCTCGGGGCTGGACTGCGCGTTTTTCTGGCTGGCCACGCCGCGCATGATGAGTTCGCGGCGCAGGGTTTCGTCGTCGGCATGGGTGAAATTTTTCAGCCACTCGTCGAGCCGCTCGCGCATTTCGCCGGCGGCTTTCTTGGTGAAGGTGATGGCGAGGATTTCATGCGGGCGCACCGGCTCGCGCGGGCTGCCGTCGGCATACCCCGGCGCACTCGCGCCGTCGAGCAGGGCGCGCACGATGCGCGAGACCAGCATCCAGGTCTTGCCCGCGCCGGCGCAGGCCTCGACGGCCACGCTGCGGCGCGGGTCGCAGGCAATGGCATAAAAGGCGTCGGCGGAAACGGGCTGGCCGTTGCAGGCGTAGGCGGCGGCGTTCATGGCTGGTCTCCGAGAGCGTCCTGGGGAAGAAAAGTGGCGAAAGTCGCCGAAGCGGCGGGCGCGGGCGTGTCGTCCTCGCGCCAGAAATCCTTGCGGCACAGGCCCCGCGCGGCACAGTAGTCGCACGACGCGCCCTCGCCCAGCGCCGGCAGCACCGCGCCCTGGGCAATGCGCGCCATGTCCTGCAGGATGCTCTCGATCAGCGCGTCGCGCAGCGCCACGATGTCGGGCTGGTCGTAAGTGCGGGTGGGCTCCTTTTCGCCCAGGTTGACGTAGGCCGCTGCCAGCGTGTCGTCCGGGATCAGGGCGGCGTAAAACGCCAGCTGGGTGTCCTCCACACCACTCTTGATGCGCTGGGCCGTGGTCGTGCGCGGCTCGGTCTTGTAGTCGATCAGCAGCAAATGGCCGTCGCTCTGGCGGTCCATGCGGTCGATCTTGCCCACCAGCGTCAGCGCCGCGCCCAAAGGCATGTCCAGCCACTGCTCGGCCATCTCGAAACACGCGCCCGTGGTTTCATGCTCGGCGAGCCAGGCCAGGTAGCCGTCGCGCACCGGCGCCCAGGCGGCGGCGAACGGCAAGAATTCGCTGTCGCCGCTCAGGCCCAGCTCGCGCGTGGCTTGCGCGGCAGCGGCATTGAGCATCACGGCGCGCTCTGCCAGCCCGGGCGTGGGCGTGGCTTGGAGCGCTTCATGGAAGTGGTGCAGCAGGCTGTGCAGCCAGTTGCCGAAATCGCGCTTGCTCAACTCGCCTTCGAGCTCGTCGCTGGACTGCAGCTTGAGCTGGCGCAGCGCAAAGAACCGGTAGGGGCAGCGGCGCAGGTCGTCATAGGCGCTGGCCGAGAGCTTGTTGACCGGCAGGGCCTGGCCGGTGGGCTGCGGGCGCAGCGTCGGGCGGGCGGCCACGGCGCGCAGGCGGCGCGGGTCCGCAGCGCCTTCGCTGGCCAGGGAGCGGCTCAGCAGCAGTTCCTGCACAAAACCGCTGGGCATCAGGTGCTCGCCCGCTTCGCTGGTGCGCCACAGCAGATCGACATGGGGAAGCTGCAGGGCGTAATCCCAGGCCTGCCGGGCTACGCCTGCCATCGCTTCGCGCGACGGCAGGCCGAGCAGTTCGCGCTGGATGGGCGTCCAGTGGCCGGACGGCTCGGGCGAGACCGGCAGGCGCAGCTCGTCGCAGCCGGGCAGCACGATGGCCTGCATGGGGCGGCACAGCAGTTGCGCCAGCGGCAGGATGACCACCTGTTCGGCGACAGGGTGTTCGGGCGAAAAATTGTGTTCCTCCAGCGCCTGGTTGACCCAGCTGGTGAAGGCATTGAGCTTCATGACGGGCGCATCGGCAAACTCGCCCTCGGTGCCTTCGTGCAGGCGCAGCACATCGAGCACCATCTGGCCGGCCTCGTCGCCCATCAAGGCGTCCCACTGCCCGGCAGCCTGCAGGGCGATGCGCAGGTCGTGCAGCCAGCCGCTGAGCGCGCGCGGGCGGGCCAGGGCGGCGCGCAGGGCGTTGACCTGCTGGGCGAGCAGTTGGGCGGCGGCAAACATCGGCAGGGGTTTGGACGGCAGGTCGCGCCAAGCGCGCACGCCGGCCTTGCGCACCTCGGTTTCCGCCGCCGCCACCGTGGCCGCTGAAAAGGCCGGGGCATTTTTCAGCCAGTCGAGCACGGCGTCAGTGGAGACATCCCAGGGCAAGGCGCGCAGCAGGCCCATCAGGCCGGCGGCGGCGCGGCTGGTCGAGAGCTTCCAGCCGGTTTCATCGCGCATCGGAATGCCGCGCTCGGCGAGCATGGCGCCCACGCGGCGCGTGAGCTGGCGGTCCTGCGCAATCAGTGCCACCGGACTGCGCCCCTGCGCCAGGTGCGTCAGCACGCAGGCGGCAGCGCGTGCAGCCTCGTCTTCGGCATCCTGCGCGGCATGCAGCGCGGGCGCGTAGCGGGCATCGGACTCCTGCGCCAAAAGAAGAGGAATGGACAGCCCGCGCTCGCCAAAATGGCGCTTCAGCGCCTCGCTCAGCGGCTCGGCCTGAAAACCCTCCAGCACCACGAACAGCGCCGGCTTCGCCTCGAACAACCGGTCCGAGGCATAGCCGGAAGCGGCGGCCCACACCAGCGCAATGCGCCCCACCGCCACCTCCAGCGCCAGCACCGGCGAGTCCAGCCCCACGCCCAGCTCCTCGGCCAGCGCCTGGCTCCAGGCCTGGCGCTCGGCCGGCAGCACGGCGGCGGCCACGCGCCCCAGGCTCCAGGCAGCCTCGACCAGCCGCCCGGCCAGCGCGTCCTGCTGCGCGCCCAGCCCGGCCTGACCCAGCAGCGAGGCGGCCGTCAGCATGTCTACCGTCACATCCATGCGCAAATCGACGCCCGTAGGCACGAACAGCCCGAGCGTGCCGCCCAGGCCGTTGACCCAGTTCATGGTGGTTTCGAAACGCGGCACGAAAGCGGTGGTGCCCGCCACTTCGGCCCAGGCCCGGCGCGCCTGGCCGATCAGCTGGGCATAGGGCAGCAGCACCACGGCCTCGGCCGGATGCAGGCCGCGCGAGGCGATGATGTCCACCAGCCGGGCCATGGCCTGGCGCCAGCAGCGGATCGGAAGGGTTTGCGCCAGATCAACAGGGTCGTGGGAAGCGTGCTGGAACATGTAAAAAAGAAAAGGTAATTTGTTGCAAGGACACTAGGCACAGGCTATCGGGGAGATAGCCTCGGCAGCAGGCATCATGCCCCTGGTTTCTGCCACAATAACTGCCACTTTAGCCTTATTCCCTCTTCAATAACCAGACCCAAGGAGCCTTCATGGCCAATGAACTGATCAAGAACACCACCGACGCCAGCTTTGAAGCCGATGTGCTGAAATCCGCCACCCCCGTGCTGGTGGACTACTGGGCCGAGTGGTGCGGTCCCTGCAAGATGATTGCCCCGATTCTGGATGAAGTGGCCACCAGCTACGACGGCAAGCTGAAAATTGCCAAGATGAATGTCGATGAGAACCGCGAGATTCCGGCCAAGTTCGGTATTCGCGGCATTCCCACGCTGATGCTGTTCAAGGGCGGCGAACTGGCCGCCACCAAGGTCGGCGCGCTGAGCAAGTCGCAGCTGACCGCCTTCATCGACCAGCAACTGGCCTGAGCGTTCTTTTGGGTGAAAGCGCCACCCGGCGCTTTCACCCCTGGCGCTTGGGCGCAACGGCCTTGCCGGCCACGCAGCGCCCCGCCAATCCCCCGGCAACAGCCCGCCTCTTCCCCCCTGCGCCACCTCTGAATTTCCTGTCATAATGCGCTGTATTCACCCGCCGGCGGCTATCGGCGGGTTCGACTTTCCGGTTTGTCAGCCTTCTTTTCCAGAGCGGCTTCTTTTTCAGACCTCCCCCCGTTTTTTCCAATCAACTCCGTCAGGAGTCATTCCATGCACTTAAACGAACTCAAGGCGCTGCACGTGTCTGAAGTCCTCAAGCAGGCCGAAGCCCTTGAGATCGAAAACGTCGGCCGTATGCGCAAGCAGGAGCTGATGTTTGCCATCATCAAAAAGCGCGCCAAGACCGGGGAAACCATCGTGGCCGACGGCGTGCTGGAAGTGCTGCCTGACGGTTTCGGTTTCCTGCGCGCGCCCGATTCGAGCTACACCGCCTCGACCGACGACATCTACATCAGCCCGAGCCAGATTCGCCGCTTCAATCTGCACACCGGCGACATGATCGAAGGCGAGGTGCGCACGCCCAAGGACGGCGAGCGCTATTTCGCGCTGAACAAGTTAGATCGCATCAACGACGGCGCGCCCGAGGACAACAAGCACAAGGTCATGTTCGAGAACCTGACGCCGCTGTTTCCGCGCGAGCAATTCAAGCTTGAGCGCGACATGAAGGGCGAGGAAAACCTCACCAGCCGCATCATCGACATCATCGCGCCCATCGGCAAGGGCCAGCGCGCGCTGCTGGTGGCGCCGCCCAAATCGGGCAAGACGGTGATGATGCAAAACATCGCCCACGCCATCACCGCCAACTACCCCGACATCGTTATGATGGTGCTGCTGGTCGATGAGCGCCCCGAAGAAGTGACGGAAATGCAGCGCAGCGTGCGCGGCGAAGTGATCTCCTCGACGTTCGACGAGCCGGCCGCGCGTCACGTGCATGTGGCCGAAATGGTGATCGAGCGTGCCAAGCGCCTGGTCGAACTCGGCAAGGATGTCGTGATCCTGCTCGACTCCATCACCCGCCTGGCGCGCGCCTACAACAACGTGCTGCCCTCCTCGGGCAAAGTGCTGACCGGCGGCGTGGACGCGAACGCGCTGCAGCGCCCGAAACGCTTCTTCGGCGCGGCGCGCAAGATCGAGGAAGGCGGCAGCCTGACCATCATCGGCACTGCGCTGATCGACACCGGCAGCCGCATGGACGAGGTGATCTTTGAAGAATTCAAGGGCACCGGCAACTGCGAGATCCACCTGGACCGGCGCCTGTATGAAAAGCGCGTGTTCCCGGCCATCAACCTCAACCGCAGCGGCACCCGCAAGGAAGAGTTGCTCTTGGCGCCGGAAATCCTGCAGAAGTCGCGCATCCTGCGCCAGTTCATGTACAACATGGACGAGATCGAATCGATGGAACTCATGCTCAAAAACATGAAGGCCACCAAGAACAACCATGAGTTCTTCGACATGATGCGCCGGGGCGGCTAACAATGCGATAATCGCAGGCTTCTCAAAATTTCGCTCAAGCTGTGTTTGGGCGTGGATTGAAACATGGAAAGTGCCAGGAACGGTTCCGGGTGGCTCCCAAAACGATGAAAAAGGAAAGAGAATCATGAAAGAAGGCATTCACCCCAATTACCGCGAAGTTTGTTTTATGGACTTGTCCAACAACTTCAAGTTCGTGACCCGTTCGTGCGTCAACACCAAAGAAATGGTGAAGATGGAAGACGGCCGCGAACTGCCGCTGTACAAGCTCGATACGTCCAGCGAATCGCACCCCTTCTACACCGGCACGCAAAAATCCGTGGACAACATGGGCGGCCGCGTCGAGCGCTTCCGCAACCGTTTCGGCAAGACCACCGCCAAGAGCGCTGAGCCCGAAGCCGCAGCTGTTGCTGCCGAATAAGCTGCGAAAAACACTTTCGCCAGCCGCTAAAAGCAGCCTGAGTTTCAGGCTGCTTTTTTTTCGGCGAAATTTCCTGGCCGCCGAGATGGCGGGCCTGCCGGGCTGCTCCCGGTTGAGGTAAAAACGACTCTCCAGCGCCTTGGCGCCTTTCCTGATCGTCCACCCGTTTTGAACAAACCATCCCCCGCCATCATTGCCCAGTCCGCTGTGCGCCGCCTGCCGCGCTGGGCGCTGCTGCTGTTTTGCCTGTCCTATGTGCTGCCCGGCTTTTTCGGGCGTGGCCCCTGGAAGAACGAGGACATCGCCGCTTTTGGCGTGATGCGCGAGCTGACCTCGCCTGCCGCCCACTGGCTGCAGCCCCAGTTGCTCGGGCAGATCACCGGCTTTGATGCGCTGGTGCCTTACTGGCTGGGCGCTCTGGCCATCAAGGCCCTGCCGTTTCTCGACCCGGCCTTTGCCGTGCGGATTCCTTTCATGCTGCTGCTGGCGCTGACCCTGCTGGCCACCTGGTACGCCATCTATTACCTGGCGCGCAGCCCGCAGGCGCAGCCGGTGGCCTTTGCCTTTGGCGGCGAAGCCGATCCGGTGGACTATGCCCGCGCCATGGCCGACGCGGGCCTGCTGGCGCTCATTGCCAGCCTGGGCTTGGCGCAGTTCTCGCACGAGACCACGCCCGCGCTGGCGCAGTTGGGCTTTACCGCCCTGACCTTTTACGCCATGGCCGCCAGCCCCTACCGCCGGGCCACGCGGGTTGCCGGGCCGGCCCTGGGCGTACTGATCGGCCTGGCCGGGCTGGCCCTGAGCGGCGCGCCCACCCTGGCCCTGCTGTTTGGCGTGGGCGGCACGCTGGTCGAGCGCAGCCACATGCGCTGGGGCACCAGCGAGCACGATGCGGCCAGCAAGCGCCAGTCCTGGCACTGGGTGCTCTTGATTGCCGGCATCACCGTGCTGGTGTCGCTGCTGAGCCTGAAGCTGGACCTGTGGCACTGGCGCATCGCGCTGCCCGGCGCTGGCGGCAAGTCGGCCTGGAGCGACTGGCGCAGCCTGGGGCGCTTGCTGCTGTGGTTCACCTGGCCGGCCTGGCCGCTGGCGCTGTGGACGCTGTGGCGCTGGCGCCGCCAGCTCGCCAGCCGCCATGTGGCATTGCCACTGTGGTTTGCCGCCCTGGCCGTGCTCTCGGCGCTCACCACCAGCGCCTCGGACCGCAGCCTGCTGCTGAGCCTGCCGCCGCTGGCGGCGCTGGCGGCTTTTGCCCTGCCCACGCTCAAGCGCAGCGTGGCCTCGTTGATCGACTGGTTCACCCTGCTGTTTTTCACCGGCTGCGCCATCATCATCTGGGTGATCTGGATTGCCATGCAGACTGGCGTGCCGCGCCAGCCGGCGGCCAACGTGGCCAAGCTGGCGCCTGGCTTTGAGCCGAGCTTTTCCTGGATCGCTTTTCTGGCCGCCGCCATGGCCACGCTGGCCTGGGCCTGGCTGGTGAGATGGCGCACCGGCGCCCAGCGCGCGGCCATCTGGAAGTCGCTGGTGCTGCCGGCCGGCGGCGCCACCCTGTGCTGGCTGCTCCTGATGACGCTGTGGATGCCCCTGCTCGACTATGCGCGCAGCCTGGGGCCGCTGTCGCGCCAGGTGGCCAGCCTGGTCGATCCCAAGCAGTGCGTTGAAATCTATGGCGTCGGCAGCGCGCATGCAGCAGCCCTGCAATACCACGGCCAGCTCGACCTGCGCCAGGCTACCGGCCAGGCCAGTTGCCCCTACCTGGTGGTCGATGTGAAAGCCCAGTCCAGCCTGGGCAGCGCGGTGAACCTGCCGGACTGGGCCTTCAAGGCCACGGTTCGCAAACCCAACGACAGAACCGAGAACATGCTGGTGTTCCAGCGCGTGAGCGCCAACGGCCCGGCCAGGAGGCCGGCGGAGACGTCCGGCCCGTGAGCCGGATCAGGCCGGCTGGAGTTGCCGAACCCGGACCCGGACAGCCGGAAAAACAAGGGTAAAGCACGCGCCCTGGCCCGGCTGGCTGGTGACCTGCAGTTCGGCCCCGTGGCGCTGGGCCACATGCTTGACGATCGCCAGCCCCAGGCCGGTCCCCCCGGTTTCGCGCGAGCGGCTGCGGTCCACCCGGTAAAAACGCTCGGTCAGGCGCGGCAGGTGTTCGGGCGCGATGCCGGGGCCGCTATCCCTGACGCGAAACTGGCCGCGCCCATCGGCCAGCACCGTCCAGCTCACCGCAATCTCCCCCTGCTCGGGCGTGTAGCGCACCGCATTGCTCACCAGGTTGGAAAAAGCGCTGCAGATTTCGCTGGCGTTGCCGGCCATCTCGCAGGCCGGACCGCCTTCGAACGACAGACGATGGCCCTGCGGCGCCAGCAGCCCGGACAGCGCCCTGGCCTCCTGCTCGCACTGGCCCAGCAGCGCAGGCACGGCCACCCATTCGCTCGCGCCGGGCAGCGGGCTGCCTTCCAGGCGCGACAGCGTCAGCAGGTCATTGACCAGCGTCTGCATGCGCAGGGACTGCTGGGCCATCAGCGTCAGGTAGCGCTCGCGCTCGGCCTTTTTCAGGGGCAGGCTTTGCAGCGTCTCGATGAAGCCGGCCACCACCGTCAGCGGCGTGCGGATCTCATGCGAGACGTTAGCCACGAAATCGCGCCGCATGGCTTCGGCCTGCTCGACGGCGGTGATGTCGCGCGAGAGCAGCAGCTTGCGGTTGTCGCCATAGCCGCTGACATGCACGGACAGCTTGACCGGCCGCATCGGCGTGCTGGCGTGGCCCGGAATCACCACCTCGCGTGAAAAATCTCCATGGGCGATATACGCGTTGAAAGCCGGCTCGCGCACCAGGTTGGCCACATGCTGCTGCAGGTCGCGCTGGCCGTCAAAGCCGAAATGCTGCGCCGCCGTCTGGTTGCACCACTCGATGCGGCCCTGGGCATCGAGCAGCACCACGCCGTTGGGCGAGGCCTGCAGCGCGGCGAGAAACTCCTCCAGGCGCGCCTGGCTGTCGCGGTACTGCTGGTCGCGCTTTTTCAGCAGGCGCTGGACGCGGTCCGCCGCCTCGCCCCAGACGCCGGGCAGCCGGGGCTGCGCGCCGGCCATGAGCAGCGGCGTCTCATGGCTCTGCTCCGAGCGCAGCCACTGCAGCAGCCGCCGGGCCGCCAGCGTGTCGAACAGTTGCCAGGCCACCGCGCCCAGCAGCAGGCCCCAGGGCAGCCCTTGCCTGCCAGCCAGCCCCCAGCCCAGGGCCCCGCCCGCGATAGCGCAGGCGGCAAACATTAGCCAGCGCCGGATCATTGTCCGGGTGGCGCGGCGGCGGCGGGCGACGCCGTCGGCAGGGCAGCCTTGGTCAGCCGGTAACCCGCGCCGCGCACCGTCTCCACCATGGCGCCGGCCGCGCCCAAGGCCTCGCGCAGGCGCTTGACATGCACATCGACCGTGCGCTCCTCGATGAACACATGGTTGCCCCAGACCTTGTCGAGCAGGCTGGCGCGGCTGTGGACGCGCTCGGCATGCGTCATCAGGTAATGCAGCAGCTTGAACTCGGTCGGCCCGAGCTTGAGCTCCTGGCCCTGGTGCGTGGTGCGGTGCGTGGCCGCGTCCAGCATCAGGGCGCCCACGCTCACGCAGTCGCTCGCCGACTCGGGCGTGCGCCGGCGCAGCACGGCGCGAATGCGCGCCAGCAACTCCTGGGTGGAAAACGGCTTGGTGATGTAGTCATCGGCGCCGGCGTCCAGCCCGGCCACCTTGTCAGGCTCATCGCCGCGCGCCGTCAGCATCAGGATCGGGATGCTTTTGGTGCGTTCCTGTTTGCGCCACTGGCGCGCCAGCATCAGGCCGCTCTGGCCGGGCAGCATCCAGTCGAGCAGGATCACGTCGGGCAGCGCGGTGTCGAGCTCGCGCTGGGCGGTGACGCTGTCATAGGCCACGGCCGGGTTGAAACCGCCATGCTTGAGGTTGACCGCGATCAGCTCGGCAATGGCCGGTTCATCTTCGACGATCAGGACGCGGGGCAGGTGTTTCATTGCTTGACGGCAGACTCGACCTGGGCCATCGGGCTGTGCCGCACATCGGCGCCCTTGACGATGTAGATGATGAATTCGGCGATGTTCTTGGCATGGTCGCCCACGCGCTCGATCGCCTTGGCGATGAACAGCAGGTCCAGGCTGGCCGAGATGGTGCGCGGGTCTTCCATCATGTAGGTGATGAGCTTGCGAACAAAGCCGTCGAACTCTGCATCGATCTGGTCGTCCTCCTTCAGGATGGACAGCGCCGCCGCCGTGTCCAGCCGGGCGAAGGCGTCCAGCGCCTTGCGCAGCAGGCCCGAGGCCAGATCAGCGGCCACGCGCAGATCGGACGAGGGCAGCGCGCGCGCCGAGCCGCTCAGGATGATGGACTTGACCATGCGGGCGATCTTGGTGGCCTCGTCGCCGGCGCGCTCCAGGTTGGCGGTGGTCTTGGAAATGGCGATCAGCAGGCGCAAATCGCGCGCCGTGGGCTGGCGCCGGGCAATGATGGACGAGAGCTCGCGGTCAATGTCCAGCTCCATGCCGTTGACGCGGTTCTCGGTCTCGATCACCTGGTCGGCGCTCTCGGCGCTGAACTGCGACAGCGCGTAAATCGCCAGGCGCAGCTGGGCCTCGACCAGCCCGCCGAGCTCCATCACGCGCGACGACACCGTGTTGAGCTCACTGTCGAACTGGGTGGATAAATGTTTGTCTGCCATGGTTTTTTGTCTCCTCCTTGTGGGTATCAGCCGAAACGGCCGGTGATGTAGTCTTCGGTTTCCTTGCGCTGGGGCTTGAAGAAGATGTCTTCGGTCACGCCGAACTCCACCAGGTCGCCCAGGTACATGTAGGCGGTGTAGTCGCTGCAGCGCGCGGCCTGCTGCATGTTGTGGGTCACGATGAGCACGGTGTAGTCGTTTTTCAGCTCGGCAATGAGTTCCTCCACCTTGGCGGTGGAAATCGGGTCCAGCGCCGAACACGGCTCGTCAAGCAAGAGCACTTCGGGCTTGATGGCGATGCCGCGCGCAATGCACAGGCGCTGCTGCTGCCCACCCGAGAGGCTGGAGCCGCTCTGCTGGAGCTTGTCCTTGACCTCGGTCCACAGTGCCGCCTTGCGCAGCGCCCACTCCACCCGCTCGTCCATGTCGGCGGCGTTGAGGTTGTCAAAGAGCTTGACGCCAAAGGCGATGTTGTCATAGATCGACATCGGAAACGGCGTGGGTTTTTGAAAGACCATGCCGACCTTGGCGCGCAGCAGCGCCACATCTTCCTTGGAAGTGAGCAGGTTCTGGCCGTCGAGCAGTACCTCGCCCTCGGCGCGCTGCTCGGGGTAGAGCGCGTACATCCGGTTGAAGATGCGCAGCAGCGTGGACTTGCCGCAGCCCGAGGGGCCGATGAAGGCGGTGACCTTCTTTTCGGGAATTTCCAGGTTGATGCCCTTGAGGGCGTGGAACTTGCCGTAGTAGAAATTGAGGTTCTTGACCGAAATTTTCGATTTTTCGCGGATTGCGCTCAGGGTATCCATCATTCACCTTGTCTTGTGGGGAGCCGGGCAGTGCCTAGCCGCAGGTTCAGTCTTTTTTGCGCGTCAGCACGCGCGCCAGAATATTGAGGCCGAGCACCGCCACCGTAATGATCAGCACGCCGGCCCAGGCCAGTTGCTGCCAGTTTTCGTAGGGGCTCATGGCAAACTTGAAAATCGTCACCGGCAGGCTGGCCATCGGCTGGTTCAGGTTGGAGGTCCAGAACTGGTTGCTCAGCGCCGTGAACAGCAGCGGCGCGGTCTCGCCGGCGATGCGCGCCACGGCCAGCAGCACGCCGGTCACGACGCCGGCGCGCGCCGCCCGCAGCGTGATGCTCGTGATCACCTTCCACTTGGGCGCGCCCAGCGCATAAGCGGCTTCGCGCAGGCCCGGCGGCACCAGCTGCAGCATGTTCTCCGTCGTGCGGATCACCACCGGAATGACGATCAGCGCGAGCGCCATCACGCCGGCCCAGCCGGAAAACGAATGAAAGCGCGAGACCACCACGGCATAGACAAACAGGCCAATCACGATGGACGGCGCCGACAGCAAGATGTCGTTGACAAAGCGCGTGACCGAGGCCAGGGCGCCCCTGGGGTTGTACTCGGCCAGGTAGATGCCGGCCATGATGCCGATCGGCGTGCCGACAAACGTGGCCAGCGCCACCATCAGAAAGGAGCCGTAGAGCGCATTGGCAATGCCGCCCGCTTCATTGGGCGCCGGCGTCATCTCGGTGAAGGTGGCGACGGAAATGCCGCCAATGCCCAGCCGCACGGTTTCCCACAGGATCCAGAACAGCCAGAACAGGCCGAAGGCCATGGCTGCCAGCGAGAGCACCAGCGCCACCCGGTTGACACGCTTGCGGTGGTTGAATTTGGCCACGCGGGCCTGTTGCATCACCGCGCTCATGTCTTTGCTCCTTCATTTTTCTGCAGCTGCGCCAGCAGTAGCTTGGACAGCGAGAGCACCACGAAGGTGATGAAAAACAGCACCAGCCCCAGATAAATCAGCGAGGCCTGGTGCAGGCCTTCGCCGGCTTCGGCAAACTCGTTGGCCAGGGCCGAGGTGATGCTGTTGGCCGCCTGGAACAGGCTGAGCGAGTCGAGCTGGTTGAAGTTGCCGATGACGAAGGTCACCGCCATGGTCTCGCCCAGCGCGCGGCCCAGCCCGAGCATGATGCCGCCCATCACGCCGGCCTTGGTGTAGGGCAGCACCACCTTGGAAACCACTTCCCAGGTGGTGGCGCCCAGGCCGTAGGCCGATTCTTTGAGCAGCACCGGCGTGACTTCAAACACATCGCGCATCACCGCCGCGATGAACGGGATGATCATGATGGCCAGGATGATGCCGGCCGACAGGATGCCGATGCCCACCGGCGGGCCGGAAAACAGCGCGCCCAGGTAAGGCACGTCGCTGAACATGGCTTGCAGCGGCTGCTGCACGTAAGTTGCCAGGATTGGGCCGAACACCAGCAGGCCCCACATGCCGTAGACGATGGAGGGCACGGCAGCGAGCAGTTCAATCGCCGTGCCCAGCGGGCGCTTGAGCCAGGCCGGCGAGAGCTCGGTCAGGAACAGCGCGATGCCAAAGCTCACCGGCACCGCGATCAAGAGGGCGATGAAGGAGGTGGCCAGCGTGCCGTAAATCATCACCAGCCCGCCGTACTCGTCCTGCACCGGATCCCAGACGCTGCGGGTGAGGAAACTCAGGCCGTACTTGCTGATCGCCGGCCAGGCGCCGACCACCAGCGAGGCCAGGATGGCCAGCAGCAGGCCCATCGTCAGCAGCGCGGCGGCCATCGCGGCCCAGCCGAAAAGCTGGTCAGGCCAGCGGCTTCGCTTGACGGGGTTGGAAGAGGAAGGAGGGGTCATGGCACGTCCGGCAGCTTTTGCCGGGAAGTCCAAAGCGGCCCGGCTTGCCGGAAGTGTAGAGGACACGAAATAAAACCCCTGTGGTTAAAAGCGCAAAGCCTGTGGCCTGACGGTTGACGGTTTACTTCGAAGCGATGGTTTTGCCCGACGCGTCCTTGATCTCGCTCCAGGATTTTTCGACGATGGCTTTCACGCTCGCTGGCATCGGCACATAGTCCAGTGCGTCAGCGGTCTGGTCGCCGTTTTTGTAGGCCCACGCAAAGAACTGGAGCGAGGAAGTCGCCTGGGCGGGCTTGTCCTGGGCCTTGTGCATCATGATGAAGGTCGCGCCGGTGATGGGCCAGGCATCTTTGCCGGGCTGCTCGGTCAGGATCTGGTAGAACGTCTTGGACCATTCCGCGCCAGCAGCGGCGGCCTTGAACGCCGTGTCATCGGGCGAGACAAAGTTGCCGGCGGCATTCTTCATCTGGGCAAACGTCATCTTGTTCTGCTTGACGTAGGCGTACTCCACATAGCCGATGGAGTTGGGCAGGCGGCCCACGAAGGCGGCCACGCCCTCATTGCCCTTGCCGCCGGCGCCCACCGGCCAGTTCACGGCCGTGCCCTCGCCGACCTTGGTTTTCCACTCGGCGTTGACCTTGCTCAGGTAGTTCGTGAAGATGAAGCTGGTGCCCGAGCCGTCGGCGCGGCGCACCGGGGCAATGGCTGCTTCCGGCAGGGCCAGGCCGGGGTTGAGCGCCTTGATGGCCGGGTCGCTCCACTGGGTGATCTTGCCCAGGTAGATGTCGCCCAGCACTTGGCCGTTGAGCTTGAGCTGGCCGGGGGCAATGCCCTTGATGTTAACCACCGGCACGACGCCGCCGATCACGGTGGGGAACTGCACCAGTCCTTTTTTGCTCAGCTCGTCATCCTTGAGCGGCATGTCCGAAGCGCCAAAGTCCACCGTCTTGGCATCGATCTGGCGCAAACCGGCGCCCGAGCCCACAGACTGGTAATTGATCTTCACGCCGGTGGCCTTGTAGTAGTCAGCCGCCCACTTGGCATACAGCGGGGCCGGAAAGGTGGCGCCGGCGCCGGTGACATCTTGCGCCGCCGACAAGGTGGCCAGGGACATCAGGGCCGCGCCCAGGGTCACGCTCAGGGAAGCTTGGAGACTCGATTTCATCAGGACACCTTTAAGGTTGGTAGGAAAGATGACGTCACTGTAAAAGCCTTGTATGACAGAGATGTGACAAGGCGCACGCCGCCTGCACGGGCCTTGCGGGTCAGCCGGGGATTGTCACAAAAGCTTCAAATTTGTGTCACAGCGTGGTCACGCGCGCCTTTTACGCTCAACGCTGTTTTCACCCAGGAGAGTTTTCCATGCGCCCTACCCCCTTGAGCACTTCCCCCAGTCGCCGCCAGTGGCTGCAGCAGGCCAGCTGGCTGACGGCCGGCGCGGCCACTTCAGGCTGGGCGGCGGAGTCAAGGCCGCATTCCCCGCGCGGCCTCGTGGTGGCGCAGTGCGTGGACTTTTCACAGGGGCAGCAGGATGTGTCCAAGGATTTCCTGATCGGCGCGCGAGCCGCCTGGCAGGACATCAACCTGCGCGGCGGCGTTCGCGGGCGGCGCGTCGAGCACCTGGTGCTCGAAACCGACGGCACGCCCGCCAGCGTGCGCACGGCCCTGGACGCCATCAAGGCCAACCCGGCGTGCGTGGCCCTGTCGGGCAGCGTCGGGGACCAGCTGGCCAGCGAACTCCTGGCGCTGTCGCGCAAGGGTGAGCTGGGCATGGCCCATGCCGCGCCCTGGCTGCAAAACGCCAGCCTGGAGATCGACGACAACACCTTTCCGATCTTCGCGGCGCGCCAGGAGCAGATCTCCCATGCCCTGAAAAACCTCTCGGGCATGGGCATCAGGGAGCTGGGCGCCGTCTATGCCAGCGGGCACAACCACGCCGCCTACCATGCCGAGGTCGAGCGCATTGCCGCCGACCTGCAGCTTCAGCTGCGCTCGTTCCAGGGCGCGGGCGAGTTGCGCGCGCTCGGCCAGAAACTCACGCCCCAGACGCCTGCGGTGCTGCTGTTCGTGGGCGGCACGCCCGAGCTGGCCGAGTTCAGCAAGGGCCTGGAAAAGCAGGCCCGCCAGCGCTACGTCGTGGCCCTGGCCGATGTCAACCTGCAAACCCTGATGCAGATGGGCGCGGCGCGCAACACCCCGGTGATTGCCACCCAGCCGGTGCCGCTGATGAGCGCGCGCCTGCCGGTGGTGAGGCACTACCGCGAGACGCTGGCGCGGCTGTTCGAGGAAGCGCCCACGCCGCTGAGCCTGGCCGGCTTCATCGCGGCGCGCTACACCTATGAAGTGCTGAGCGAGGTCGAGGGGCCGCTGACGCGCCAGACGGCGCTGGCCGCTTTCCAGCGGCGCTCCGGCCTGGATGTCGGGGGTTTTCGCATCAGCTTCAATCCGCGCCGGCGCAGCAGCACCTATGTGACCCAGAGCATGATGACGCCCGACGGGCGGCTGATTGGTTAAACACAAAACAACAGCCGGCGCCATGCCGGCCGGGGGCGAATGCTATGCTGAGCCTTGAAAAAGAGACTCAGACATATGCAAAACGGACTTTTACTCGCCGCTGTGGACCTGGGTTCCAACAGCTTTCGTCTTGAAATTGGCCGCCTCGACCACGGCCGCATCCAGCGCACCGAATACCTCAAGGAAACCGTGCGCCAGGGCAACGGGCTCGACGCCGAGCGCAACCTCAGCCTGGACGCCATGCAGCGCGGCTGGGACTGCCTGGCGCGCTTTGGCGAGCGACTCAAGGGTTTTGAAAAAACCCAGGTCCGCGCCGTGGCCACCCAGACCCTGCGCGAGGCGCGCAACCGCGACGAATTCCTGGGCAAAGCCCAGCACATCCTCGGCTTTCCCATCGACGTGATTGCCGGGCGCGAGGAAGCCCGGCTGATCTACCAGGGTGTGGCCCATCTGCTGCCGCAGTCGGACCAGCGCCGCCTGGTGGTGGACATCGGCGGGCGCTCGACCGAGCTGATCCTGGGCCAGGGCCTGCAAGCCAGCACCCTGGAGTCCTACCGCCTGGGCAGCGTGGCCTGGTCCATGAAATACTTTCCGGACGGGCAGTTCACCGCGCGCGCTTTCGAGGTGGCGGAAATTGCCGCCAAGGCGGTGCTGGACGAAGCCGCCAGCGCCTACCGCGCCGAGACCTGGGATGTGGCCTACGGCTCGTCGGGAACGATAGGCGCGGTCGGCGAGGTGCTGGCCGCCGCCGGCTGGCCTGTGGGGCTGGTCAGCCGTGACGGCCTGGACTGGCTGCTTGAGCGCCTGCTCAAGGCGCAATCGGCCGAGCGCCTGAAAATCGACGGCATGAAGGAGGAGCGCCGGGCCGTCATCGGCGGCGGCGTCAGCGTGCTGCGGGCCGTTTTCGACCTGCTCGGCATAGAGCAGATGCACGCGGCGCAGGGCGCCCTGCGCCACGGCGTGCTCTACGACCTGGTGGACCGGGAGCACGAACTGACGGACCTGCGCGCGGCCAGCGTGCAGCGCCTGGCGGAAAAATTCCAGACCGATGGTCCCCAAGCCGAGCGGCTCAGCCAGGTGGCCCGGCATCTGTTCCTCATGGCCGGCGCCGGCCTGCCCGCCGACGAACTCGAACGCTCCGAGCGCAAGCTGGCCTGGGCGGCGCAGCTCCATGAAATCGGCTGCCAGATTTCGCACAGCGACTACCACAAGCATGGCGCCTACATTCTGGACCATGCCGACGCGGCCGGCTTTGCGCTGCATGAGATGCACCGCCTGAGCCTGCTGGTGCTGGGCCATCGCGGCAAGCTGCGCAAGCTCGACGCCGATTTTGAAGACCGGCTGTTTGTGCAGCAACTGCTGAGCCTGCGCATCGCCGTGATCCTGTGCCACGCCCGGCGCGAGCCGGACCTGCAGGGCCTGCAGCTGCAGGCAGACCCTGCGCCCGGCCGGCGCCTGGTGCTGACCTGCCGGCCCGGCTGGGCGCAAGCCTTTCCCCAGTCCGCGCATTTGCTGCGCGAAGAAACGCTGGCTTGGCAGAAAACGCCCTGGGAGTTCAGGCTCGCCGGCCTGTGAAATGACGATTCACACGCTCACGCTCTCAGCGCCTGCGGGCGTTTGCATCGCGCGCCGCCTGCCATGGCTGTCAGCACTCAAGCCCCGAGTCCTGCACCGGTCTGCGCAGCGCAAGCCATTCTGGATAAAACCGCTTCAAACTCTCCTTTTTCAACCGTAAAGCATCGTCATGGCCACCCCAAAATCACCCGCCCCTGCCGCTATCGCCACCCCCGCTGCAGCCACCCTGCCCGAAGCGCCGCTCAAGGCACAGGCCACGCCAGCCGCACCGGCCAAATTGCCTGCCCGCAAAAAGGCCGCTGCGCAAAAGATCGCCGTCCAGCAGGTGAGTCCGCAAGCCAGTGCGCCGGCCAGGGCGCCAATCAGGGCAGCGGCCAAGGCACCCGGCAGGGCCGCGCCAGCCCCGGCCGAGAAAACCAGAAAGCCCAAGCTGGTGCGCGACAACTTCACCATGCCCAAAGCGGAATACGCCGCGCTTGATGCACTCAAGCAGCGCGCCGCCCTGCTGAGCCGCCCAACCAAGAAAAACGAGTTGCTGCGCGCCGGCCTCCAGCTCCTGACGGCCTTGCCCGATACCCGGTTTCTGGCCGCCCTGGCCAGGGTTCCCTCCCTGAAGGCGGACCGGGACGGGTTCGAAACTAAAAAATAAGCAGCCGCCAAGAACAAGCAACCGCCGGCCCTGCCGGGGGCTGCCGGGGGCTGCCGGGGGCTGCCGCCGGGTTGCTTAAAGCATCTCGGGCGACTGCACCGTGAGCACGATCGTTTGCCGCTGGCCGTCGCGCTCGCGGCTGCGCAGCCACCACAGCGCGCCTTTCTTGAGGGCGCAGTCGCCGCCCTGAAAACCCAGCAGATGGGCAATGGTCTGCCCCAGCGTGGGCTGGTGGCCGATCACCAGTACCGGCGACCTGCCCAGCGGCCACTGGACCAGTTCCAGCAGTTGCGCCGCCGTGGCGCCGGGCGCCAGTTCAGGACAGGTCTTGAACCGGCGCTCCAGCGCCAGCGCGGTCTGCTCGCAGCGCCGCGCCGGACTGACCAGGATGCGGGCGCTGCCGGGCAACTGCCGATCCAGCCACTGCGCCATGCGTGCAGCCTGCTTCTCGCCCCTAGGCGTCAAGGCCCGCTCCAGGTCAGTGCGCATCCGGGGATCGCCCTCGGGCCATTCCTGCGCCTCGGCATGGCGCCACAAGATCAGGTCCATGGTCAGCCCCTTTATTCGTCTTTCTTGGGAGAGGCAGAGTAGCGCGCCATCAGCGCAGCCTGCGCCCCATGGCGCTGCGCCGGATCGACCGGCTCAACGCGCACATAACGGCCATCGGCCTGCAGCTCCCAGGCGTCGTGCCCGTCGTGCAGGTAAGGCACCAGGCACTCGTCAATGATGCGCTGGCGAATCGCCGGGTCCGTCACCAGCCAGGCCAGCTCCACCCGGCGCAGCATGTTGCGGTTCATCCAGTCGGCGCTGGAGAGGTACAGGCTCTGCTCATCGCCGCAAGCAAAATAAAACACCCGCGAATGCTCCAGAAAGCGCCCGATCACCGAGCGCACCCGGATGTTCTCGCTCAAGCCCGGCACCTGAGCCGGCAGCATGCAGGCGCCGCGCACGATCAGGTCGATCTTCACGCCGCACTGGCCGGCCTTGAGCAGCGCCAGCATCAAGTCCTCGTCAGTCAGCGCATTGGTCTTGATCACGATGCGGCTGTCCTTGCCCTGCAGCGCGGCCTGACCCAGCGCCTCGATCTTCTCCAGCAGCTTGCCGTGCAGCTGAAACGGCGCCATCAAGAGGCGGTTGAACTTGGGCACCCGGCTGTGGCTGGCCAGGTGGACAAACACATTGTCCACATCGGCCGTGAGCAGCGGGTCGGCCGTGAGGTAGCTCACGTCGGTGTAGAGCCGCGCCGTGCTCGGGTTGTAGTTGCCGGTGGACAGGTGGGCGTAGCGCACCAGGCGCCGGCCCTCGCGGCGCGTGACCAGCAGCATCTTGGCGTGGGTTTTCAGGCCCATCACGCCATAGACCACCTGGGCGCCGATGGATTCGAGCATCTCGGCCCAGTTGATGTTGGCCTCCTCGTCAAAGCGCGCCTTGAGCTCGACCACGACGGTGACCTCCTTGCCGCGCCGCACGGCCTCGCGCAGCAGCATCATCAGCTCGGAGTCCGAGCCGGTGCGGTAGATGGTCTGCTTGATCGCCAGCACCTGCGGGTCCTTGACCGCCTCGCGCAAAAAGGCCAGCACGCCGTCAAAACTCTCGAAAGGCTGGTGAATCGACACATCGCCCTGCTTGAGCCGCTCGAAAAAGGACTGGCCGGGCTGCAGCTGCTTCGGATAGCAGGCCTTGTAGGGCGGAAAAAGCAGTTTGGGGTCGTTGATCAGGTCCACCAGCTGCGTCAGGCGCACGAGGTTCACCGGGCCATGCACTCGAAACAGCGCCTGTGCCGGCAGATTGAACTGCTTGAGCAAAAAGCCCGACAGGTAGTCCGAGCAGCCCGAGGACACTTCCAGCCGGATCGCCTGGCCATAGTGGCGCTGCTCCAGCCCCAGACGCATGGCGGTGCGCAGATCGGTGACGTCGTCTTCATCGACCTCCACGTCCGAGTGGCGCGTGACGCGAAACTGCGAGAACTCGCCCACCTTGCGCCCCGGAAACAGGTCCGAGAGGTGGGCGCGGATGATGCTGGACAGGGAGACAAACCACTTGCTTTTCTCGCCCCCACGGCTGGGCATGGCAATCAGGCGCGGCAGGACGCGAGGCACCTTGACGATGGCAATGTCGTTCTGACGCCCAAAGGCATCATTGCCGCTGAGCCGGACAATGAAGTTCAGCGACTTGTTGGCCACCTGCGGGAAGGGATGCGACGGGTCCAGCCCGACGGGAATCAAGAGCGGACGCACTGATCTTTCAAAATAAGCCCGGACCCATCGCCGCTGGGCCGCATTGCGATCACCGTGCGAGACGATGCGGATGCCCTCGCGCTCGAACGTGGGCTGCAGCTCATCGTTGTAGAGCGCGTACTGGCGCGCCACCATGTCATGCGCGGCGGCCGACAGCGCCTTGAAGGAGTTGACGGTGTAAGTGCCCTTTTGCTCGTTCGCCTGGGCGGCGGTCAGATGAGGCGCGGCCCGGACTTCAAAGAATTCGTCCAGGTTGGACGAGACGATGCACAAAAAGCGCAGGCGTTCGAGCAGCGGCACCTCCGGGCGCCGCGCCCAGTCCAGCACCCGCTCGTTGAAAGCGAGAATGCTGTGGTCGCGGTCGAGGAATTGGATCGGCAAGGTGAAATCGGACGCTACGGGGGTCGAGACAGGCATCAGCAAGGCAGTTCTTCTTTATCAAAAAATACGTCCTAGTGTTGACTTCTTTGATGACAAAGGTATGACACGGCGTGCGCCAGAAGCGACGCGCCAGCCCACTGTAAGTTGGCGGCTGTGGGTGCCAGACCAACCGGCAGGGCAGCGGCTTTGAGGCCTCTCTTGCGCCACCTCAAAAACCGGCGCCCGCCTCCTGTCGCATCAAGCGCAAATTATCGGTATGCCTGCCTTTGCATAGCACCGGCTTTAGACGCATGACGCGACACTACTCCGGCGTGCTCGGGTCGTTGTCCGCGCCGCCGGCGGCTAGGGCCTGCTCGGCCAGTTCCTCATCGCTCAGGGGCGGCGCTTCTTCCAGCGCGGCGAGTTCTTCCAGAAACTCCTGGGTCGGCGCTTCGTGTTCGAGCAACACCTCTTCGAGCTTTTGCCGGCCGGTCTCCGGGTGTGCCGAGGAGGAGACCAGCACCGTGGGCGGCACCGGGAATTTCTCGCCCAACTCGAACTTCAGCGCTTGTGATTTTTCATCCACCCAGTGGGCAAAATCGCCTTCCTGGGGCGTGTCCGTATGGCTCATGATCGTCTCCTTGCTTGTAACGCGGCCCCGACGCCACTGGCCAGGACCGGCTTCATTATGGCGCTCCAGCGCCGGCCAGTCGGGCTTGGGGACAACAATTTTGCGCCCCGATGGCCGGACGGGGCGGGCGAGCGGTGCGCTCAGGCGCTGGCCAGCGCGGTGCGGCGTACGCGCCGGACGTTGAACACACTGGCAATCAGCACCGCCTGCAGCAAGGCCAGCCCGAGAAAAACGCCCTGGTAGTGGCCACGGTCCATCAGCGCGCCGAAGATCAGGGGCGAGACGGCCTGGCCGGTGTCCAGCCCCGCATACACCACGCCATAGACCCGGCCCGAGGCATGCTCGGGCGTCGAGCGCTTGACCAGCAGGTCGCGCGACGGCCCGGCAATGCCGGCAGCAAACCCCATCACCCCAAACAGCACCGGCACCATCCAAGGCGCCAGCCGGCCCAGCGCCAGCGTCAGCGCCACCACGGCCGCCAGCCCCATGCCAGCGGCCACGATGCGCTCGCAGCGCGACGGGTCGGCAGCCAGAAAACCACTGAGCACCATGCCGCCGGCGCTGCTGACCATGTAGATGCTCAAGCACATGGCCACCAGCGACAGCGGAACGTCGTGCAACTGCCGGGCCGCTTCGGGCGCAAAAGCCTGTACCACGCTGAGCACCAGCGCAAACCAGAAGAAGAACATGAAGCACATCCACACGGCGGGAATGCGCAGAAAGGCCAGGCCGCCCTCCGCCACCGCTGCGCCCTGGGCCGGGCGCGCCACCTTCAGCGCCAGCGTGTCGCGGTTGAGCAGCAGCAGCGCCAGCACCGCCAGCGTCAGCGCGCCGGCGCCGGCCAGCGCCACGCGCCAGGAATAGGCAAAGGTCAGGCCCACCAGCAGCCGCCGGCGCCAGAGCGCCCAGCCCAGGCTGCCGGTGATGCCATGCACGCTGTAGGCATGGCCCAGCCGCGCCGGGCTGATCTTGCGGTTGAGCAGCGTGTAGTCCACCGGATGAAACACGCCGTTGCCCACGCCGCCGATCACCGCAAAACCGGCCAGCATCCAGTAACTGGTTCTCACCGAATAGCCCAAGGCGGCCACGCCGAGCAAGGCCAGGCCGCCGAAAAGAATCGGGCGCGGGCCGAAACGATCCACCACAAAGCCGGACAAGGCCTGCACCGCGCAGGAGACCACGAAGAAAATCGTCATCAGGAAACCCAGTTGCGCATAGCTGACCTGGAACTCGTCCTTGAGCCAGGGAAACAGCGGCGCCAGCAGCAGCTGGCTGAAGTGACTGATCAAATGGGCCAGGCCGACCAGGCCCATCACGCGGGCATCGGCGCGCAGCGAAGCGGCAGCGGCCGGCAGGTTCAGGGGGCTTGAAGTTGTCATGGCCCTATCGTGATATGGGCGCGATTTTTCTGAAATGCGACAAAAAGCCATATTTCAGCGAATTTCAGACAATCGCTGCACCGCACGCAGTGCCCCGCCCCGCGCCTTTTGGAACTGACGCTTTTTTCATGACCCGCACCTCCCGGCTTCACCTCGTCCCTCTGGGCGACACGGACCGTTCAATCAGACTTGCTCATTCCTGCGCAAACAGGAACAAAGCTGACTTTCTGCTTCACAGAGGCTGGTTTCGTTCGGGTCTTGCGACCTGAACCAGAGCCCTCCTCTCCACAGACTGAAACCGTGGAACTCACGGCCATGTTTCTCAAATTGACCGCTGCATTCACATCGCGGTCATGGGTCGTGTTGCAACCCGGACAAGTCCATTGGCGCACCGCCAGCGCTAGTTCACCGAGCTTGTGCCCGCAGTGCGAACACGTTTTGCTGCTCGGATACCAGCGGTCGGCCACCACCACGCTGCCGCGCTGGGCTGCTTTGTAGTCCAGCTGCCGCCGGAACTCAAAGAAACCCATATCGGACACTGCCCGCGACAAGTGACGATTCTTCACCATGCCGCGCACGTTCAGGTCTTCGATGCCGATGGTGTGAAACCGCCGCGTGAGATCGGTGGTGAGCTGGTGCAACGCATCCTTACGGATGTTGCCGATTCTGGCGTGCAGCCTTGCCAGTTTCATCTTCGCTTTGTGCCGATTTTTCGAACCTTTGACTTTGCGGCTCAAGCTCCTTGAGAGTCTTTGCAAACGGCACAGCAAGGCTTTGTGCGCTTTGGGACCGGCAATGGGCGGCTCTCCCGTTGAAAGCGTTGCCAGTGCCGACACACCCAGATCCACCCCCACCGCGCCTTGGTTTTCGGCTTTGGCAAGGGGTAAATCGTCCGGGGTTTGGACGGTGATGCTGGCAAACCATTGATCGGCCACACGCGACACCGTGGCAGACATGATCTTGCCGGCAAAGCGCAACGCCTCACGCATTCGCACCCAGCCCAGATGGGGAATGCGTATGCGTGAGCCCTCGACGCTGAATGGGTCGTTGGAAACGACTGAAGCGCTCGTGAAGGCCTTTCTTTCTGAACTTGGGGTATTTGGCGCGTCCTGCAAAGAAGTTTTCAAACGCTTTCCCCAATTGAATGATGGCCATTTGCGGGGCGTTCTTGGTCACTTCCAGCATCCACGGGAACTGTTCACCTTTGATGCTGTTGAGTTGGCGGCGCAGTGCCATCTGCGAAGGCTTGGGCCGCGACGCATCGGCTTTGCACGCCTCGTACTGGCGCTGCCACTGCGCCAGCGCCCAGTTGTATGCAAAGCGTGCCGTGCCCGCTGCACGAGCAAAATAGGTCGCCTGCACGTTGTTCGGGTCAAGACAGATTTTGTGGGCTGTGAGCATGAAGAATTGTTCACTATGGCGCAAGAATGAGTCATTCAATTGGAAACTGTTTGTACCCCACGCCCACGCCTGGGCGTCGCTGGCCTATTGCGTCAGCGGCATGGCGCAGGTCACGGCCGAACACACCAGAGCGGGCAACGGCACCGCCGAAGAGATCACCTACATCATGCCGCCCTGGCGGGCAGTGTGGATTGCGCCGGGCGCGCGCCATCACATCAACGTGCTGCAGGCGACCGAGCTGCGCACGCTCTACCTCGACGCCAGTGCCACGCCCGAAGGCTGGAAGGGCTGCCGCGTGATGGTGGTCACCGCGCTGCTGCGCGAGTTGATTCACGCGCTCGATGCCGGCACGCAGCGGCCCCTGACGCCCCTGCGGGAACAGGCGCTCAGCGCCCTGGTGCTCGATGAAATCACCCATGCCGACATCCAGGCCCTGGGCGTTCCGCTGCCCCATCCGCACACCGGCGACAAGCGCCTGCGGGCGCTGTGCGAGGCGGTGCTGCACGCCCCTTCCGAACGCGCCACGCTGGCCGGCTGGGCGGCCGACATTGGCGCCAGCGAACGCACGGTGGCCCGGCTGTTTCGCGATCAACTCGGCCTGGGCTACCAGCAGTGGCGCCAGCAGGCCATCCTGGCCCATGCGCTGCCGATGCTGGCACGCGGCCAGTCCGTGGGCGCTGTGGCCGCTGCCAGCGGCTACGCCAGCGAAAGCGCTTTTCCAGCAATGTTCAAAGCCGCGATGGGGCAGCCGCCGCGCTGTTTCCAGCCTAAACACTGACGCGCACGCCGCGCTTACGCCAGCAGGCCGAAACCGCGCAGGATCAGCTGCACCACATGCTCGGTGGCGCGGGCGTGCGGCTGCGGCGCCAGGCTTGGCGTGCCCAGCGCGGCGCTGACCTGCACTTCAAAATCGGCATAGGTCTGGGTGGCAGCCCAGATGGTGAAAAACAGGTGCAGGCTGTCAACCGGGGCCATGCGCCCGGCATCCACCCAGCCCTGGATGACGGCTGCTTTTTGGCACAGCATGCTGCGCAATTCGGTGCCCATCAACTCGCCCAGCACCGGCGCGCCATGCAGCAACTCGTTGGCAAACACCCGCGAGGCATGCGGCCGCTGGGCCGACAGCGCCATCTTGGCGCGGATGTAATGCTCCAGCGCCTGACGGGGATCAGCCTCGGGCGTGATGGCGTGAATCGGCGCCCCCCAGTCGCTCAGGATGCGGGCCAGCACGGCACGGTAAAGGGCCTGCTTGCTGCCAAAGTAGTAATGCACATTGGCCTTGGGCAGGGCGGCGGCTTCGGCGATGGCGGCCATGGTGGCCCCGCCAAAACCGGCCCCGGCAAATACCCGCTCGGCCGCCGCCAGGATCACGGTTTCGTTGGCCTGGCGGATCTGGCCTTTGGCGCTTTCGCCTTCATCAGCCGCAGGGGCCACTTCGACGGGAGAGATGGACGACAAGAAAATCCCCATGAAAAAGCCGTATCTTAGAGGGACACGACCTGCCCTCCCGCGCTGCCGGGCCATGCCAGCGCTTATTTGCTGGCGGCCTCCCAGACCAGATGCGACATCGCGGCCTTGCCGGGGTCTTTCCTGATCACCGGCGAGCTGCCGCCGCTCAGCAGCACCTTGACGGTGCGCTCATAGGCGGCGGGCTCCAGGTAGCCCATCTTCGGGGTGTTGGCAGCAGTAATTAGCTTGGCAACGTTTTCCATCTGGCGCTTTTGCACCTTCATCGTGGCGCTGCCCGACATGTCGGCGGCCACCACCATCTTTGCGGCTTCCTCGGGGTTCTTCACCGCCTCGTTCCAGCCCTTGAACGTGGCTTTTAAAAATCTGGCCATGCGCGCGACAAAGGCCGGGTCTTTCAATTTGGCTTCCATCACGTACAGGCCGTCTTCGAGCGTGGCCACGCCCTCCTTTTCATAGAAGAAGGTGACCAGATCGCTCTCCTTGATGCCCGCGTCCACCAGCTGCCAGTATTCGTTGTAGATCATGGTGGAGATGCAGGCGGCCTGGTTCTGCAGCAGCGGATCGACATTGAAGCCCTGCTTGAGGATCTTCACGTCGATGTCGGGCTTGTAGCCGAGCTTGCTCATCCAGTTGAGGAACGGGTATTCATTGCCGCCGTACCACACGCCCAGGGTCTTGCCCTTGAGGTCTTTCGGGCTGGCCACGCCGCTGGACTTCTTGCAGGTGAGCATCAGGCCGGAGTTGTTGAACACCTGGGCGATGTTGACCAGCGGCACGCCAGCTTCGCGCGCGGCCAGGGCGTCGGGCATCCAGTTGACCACCACGTCGGCGCCGTTGCCGGCAATGACCTGCACCGGCGAGATGTCCGGGCCGCCCGGCTTGATCGTCACATCCAGCCCCTCGGCCTTGTAGTAGCCCTTGGCCTGGGCCATGTAGTAGCCGGCAAACTGCGCCTGCGGCAGCCACTTGAGCTGCACGGTGAGCTTGTCGGCCGCCTGCGCGCCCAGGCCGCACAGCGCCAGAGCGGTGGCCAGCAGGCCCTTGCTGAACCGGGAAGAACGAATCATGGAACACTCCTTGGGGTTGGAAAAACAAGAAAACAGCAGGGTCACTATTGGCCGCGTATGGATGGATGCCAGAATGCCACCCGGCGCTCCAGCTGGGCCAGCAAGGCATAGGCAACAGAGCCGGTGACGGAAGCCACGACGATGGCGCCCCACACCAGCGGCATGTTCATGCGCGCCGCCTCGGTGGAAATGCGAAAGCCCAGCCCGGAAGTGGGCGAGCCGAAGAACTCGGCCACGATGGCGCCGATCAGGGCCAGCGTGGCGTTGACCTTGAGCGCGCCGAACAGAAAGGGCACGGCGGCGGGCAGGCGCAGCGCCAGCAAGGTGCGGTCATAGCTGGCGGCGTAGCTGTGCATGAGTTCGCGCTCCAGTTTGCCGGCGGCCTGCAGGCCGGCCAGGGTGGCTACCAGCATCGGGAAAAACGTCATCAGGACCACGACGGCGGCCTTGGACGGCCAGTCAAAGCCGAACCACATCACCGCTATCGGCGCCACCGCCACCAGCGGCACAGTGCTGGTGAGCGAGGCCAGGGGCAGCAGGCCGCGCTGCAGGAAGGGCAGACGGTCAATGGCGATGGCGACGACAAAACCCAGCCCGCAGCCCAGCACCCAGCCGCTCAACACCGCCTTGAGGACGGTCTGGGTGAAGTCGCCCCAGAGTTTTGAAGCGTTCTCCAGCATCGACTGGGCAATCAGGGCCGGCGCGGGCAGCAGCACGCGCGGCACTTCAAAAGCCACCACCAGCAGTTGCCAGAAATACAGCACCCACAGGCCGAACAGTCCTGCCGTCAGCACCCTATCAAAACGGGGGCTTTGAATGGCGGCCACCCGGCGCAGGGTCCACAGCGCCAGCGCGCCCAGGGCGGCAGCGGCCAGCCAGAACGCGGGCGTTGCCGCACCCTCGCCCTGCGCGGCGGGATGGCGCAGCAGCAAGCCGGCAGCCAGGGCCGAGACAGCCACCAGCGCGGCGGTCACACTGCCTGAAGAACTGGCGGCGCGCTTCATGGCATGCTCCCGTGGCACCACGCGGCAGCGCTGTTAGCGCTGTTAGCGCTGTTAGCGCTGTTAGCGCTGTTAGCGCTGTTAGCGCTGTTAGCGCTGTTAGCGCTGTTAGCAAGATTGAACACCAGTGCATTCACGAACGCGGCGGCGCCGTCCGTTATGCTGGCTGGCGCATGCACAACCGGCTTCACGGCTGCCTCCGATGGCGCAGGGTCAAGCGTTCGGCCAGCGCCACCAGCGCGGTCAGCGCCAGCCCCAGCAGGGCCGACATCACCAGCGCGGACCAGATCGCCAGCGTGTTGCCGTAGTAGGAACCCGTCAGCAGCCGCGCGCCCAGGCCGGCCGTCGCGCCCGTGGGCAGCTCGGCCACCATGGCGCCGACCAGGCCGGCGGCAATGCCGACGCGCAGGGCCGGAAACAGAAAAAGCAGGGCAGCGGGCAGGCGCAGCAGCCACAGCGTCTGCCAGCGGCTGGCGGCGTAGGTGTGCAGCATCTCCATCTCGATCACCTGCGGCGAGCGCAGGCCCTGCACCATGGCGACGGTGACGGGGAAAAAGCACAGGTACATCGCAATCACCGCCTTGGGCGCCAGGCCCTCCAGCCCCAGGCTGCCCAGGATCACGAGCACGATGGGCGCAATCGCCAGCACGGGCACCGTCTGCGAGGCCACGATCCAGGGCAGCAGCGCCTTGTCCAAGGTGCGCGAATGGACAATCAATATCGCCAGCACCAGCCCCAACAGCGTGCCCATGACAAATCCCACCAGCGTGGTTTCCCCCGTCACGGCAACGTGGTAGAGCAGATTGCGCGGCGAATCCACCGGCCAGTCCACGAGACTCGACCAGAAGTCCAGCGCCACCTGGTGCGGCGCCGGCAGCACCGGGCGCTCCATGGCCATGGTGGCTTTGAAAAGCTCCTGCCAGTTCCACGACGTGCCGGCGGGCGCCAGGACGCGCTCAATGGCGCCGGGCGCGTTCATGACCCAGGCGCCGGCGTACCAGATGAGGATGAGCGCCAGCCCCATCACAACAACCGGCAGCACCCGCTCCCACAGTCCCGGCGAACCTTTGAGCACCGGGACTTTCACTGGAAGAGCCGGGGTTTTAATCGTGGTGGCCATCGGCCAGCGCCTCTCGCACCGCATGGGCCACGTCCATGAAGGCCTGGGTATCGCGCAGGCCCAGGTGCCGCGCATCGGGCAGCGGCGAGTCGATCACTTTCACGATGCGCCCCGGCCGCGGCGACATCACCACGATGCGGGTGGACAGATAAACTGCCTCGGCAATCGAATGGGTGACGAACACCACCGTGCGGCGCTCGCGCTGCCACAGCTGCTGCAGCTGCTCGTTGAGCCGGTCCCGTGTGATCTCGTCGAGCGCGCCGAAGGGCTCGTCCATCATCAGGATGCGCGGCTCGAAGGCCAGGGCGCGGGCGATCGAGGCGCGCTGCTGCATGCCACCCGAGAGCTGCCAGGGGTATTTTTTTTCAAATCCTTTCAAACCCACGCGCGCCAGGTGCTCCAGCGCAATGCCCCGGCTTTCGGCCTTGTCGCGTCCCTGGATCTGCAGCGGCAGCATCACATTGGCCAGCACCGTGCGCCACGGAAAGAGCGCCGGCGCCTGGAACACATAGCCGTAGGCTCGGGCCAGCCGCGCTTCATGGGGGCTGACGCCGTTGACCAGCACGCTGCCGGCGCTGATGGGTTCCAGATCGGCAATGACGCGCAGCAGCGTGGTCTTGCCGCAGCCCGAAGGGCCGATGAGCGAGACAAACTCGCCCTCTTCAATGCACAGGTCGATGTCGCTCAACGCCTGCACCGGCGCATCGGGCGCGGGGTAGACCACGCTGGCGTTGCGCACCTCGACGGCGGGCCGCAGTCCGGGACTCTGGCTGACGGCTGCGGAGACGGTTTGGAAGGAAGTGAGCGTCATGAATTAAAAGGGAGCCAGCAGGTCAATGTATCTAGTGTTATGTCAAAAGCAAATTGTCAGTATGTCCGCCTCTGAAATGAGTCCGCTTTGGACACATGACGCGACACCAGGATTTCAAGCGATTTCCATGCCAAAAAACTGCCAGCCAGCGCGGCCTTTCCCTGCAACGGCACGGCTCGGATTGACTGGCAACGCTCCAGAAGTGAAGCGAGCATCAGGTTGCCCTCGCTACGCAAGGCGCCTTGTGGGAGTCTTTGTCCCACCCGAAGGCGCAGCATCAAAGGCGCTGGAGACGCCCTGGCCGGCAGGCTTGATGTGATGGAAGCGAATGACGCTTCTCGCGCCATCGAGCCTGCGCGAACGGCAATTTGGTGCAGCCATGCCCGCCACACCCATGAAAAATGGCAGCATGGTTGGGGCAAGTCTGATGGCAGGCAACTCGACAATGAGCGCGTTGGAAAAACTCGCCAGGCTGGCGTTGGACAACTGAGCATCCCAGCCGGCGGCAGTGTCGGCGGGCCATGCCGCGAAGTGCGCGGCATGGCCCGGCGCACGCATTACAGCTTGAGCGTGGTCAGGTAGCTGTCGTAACGGAACTCCGAGAAGCGCGCCCACAGCAGTTGGTCGCGCTGGAAGGCGCGCATGTCCTGGTGGATTTTCTTGAACTCGGGCGACTTGGCTTCGTGCGCTGCAAACACTTCCATCGACGCCTTGAAGCCGGCATCCATGATTTCCTTGGAGAAAGGCTTGAGCTGGGTCTTGGCGTTGACCAGGCGCTTAAGGGCAATGGGGTTGAGCGCGTCGTACTTGGCCGTCATGTCATGCGCCGCCACGGTGGTGGCGGCGTCCACGATCGCCTTGAACTCGGGCGTGAGGGCGGCATAAGCCTTGGTATTGATGAAGAACTCCAGCTCCGCGCCGCCCTCCCACCAGCCGGGGTAGTAGTAGAAAGGCGCCACCTTGTTAAAGCCGAGCTTTTCATCATCGTAGGGGCCGACGAATTCAGTCGCGTCCAGCGTGCCTTTTTCCAGCGCCTGGTACACGTCGCCAGCGGGCATGTTCTGCGGCACGACACCGAGTTTTTGCATGGCTTCGCCCAACAGGCCGCCGCCCATGCGCATCTTCAGCCCCTTGAGATCAGCCACGGTCTTGATCTCTTTACGGTACCAGCCGCCCATCTGGGTGCCGGTGTTGCCGGCGCTGCGGCTCTTGATGTTGTACTGCGCGTAGAACGCATCCATCAGCTTGCGGCCATTGCCATGCTCCATCCAGGCGTTCATCTGGCGGGCGGTCAGGCCGAACGGCACGGCGCAGCCGAAGGCAAAGATCGGGCTCTTGCCGGTGAAATAGTAGGGCGCGGTCTGCGCCATCTCGATGGTGCCGTTCTGCAGGGCATCGACCACGCCAAAGGCCGGAACCAGCTCACCGCCCGCATGCACCGAGACCTCGAATTTGCCGCCGGACAGGGCATTGACCGTTTTGGCAAACATTTCGGCGCTGCCAAAAATGGTGTCGAGCGACTTGGGGAAACTCGACGCCAGGCGCCAGCGCACTGCCGCCTGGGCATGCACCGCAGGCGCCACACCGGCGGCCAGCACACCGGCGATGCCGGCATTTTTGATGAGTGATCGACGATCCATGAATGAGTCTTTCTTGAGAAGTTAACGAGGGCGATCCGGGTCTGCCGTGCCATCCCTCACGCTTGCTGCAAAGGATGGCGCCGACAACAAAAATACCCGTGATAGCGACGCCTCGGGCATTTTGTCAGTTTTTGCTCAGCGCGGTGACCCGTTGTTACCCGTAGAGTCAAGAAAGGGGTTTTCCAAGCCTTTTCTTGCGTAGCACCCGGCATGCCTGATTGCATTGGCGCTGCAGGCCTGCCACGAGGCCAATCAGTCGCCAGTCCCCCCTCAGGCGGCCGATTTGAGCGTCAGCCGGGGTTGATCGGGGGAGTGCAGCGCGCCGAAACGCGCCCGGACCGATGCCTCAATGCCGGCGGCGTCCAGCCCCTGCAGGGCCAGCAGTTGGGCATGGTCGCCATGCTCGATGAAGGCGTCTTCCAGGCCGAGCTGCAGCACCGGCTTGACGATGCCTGCCGCCTGCAGCGCCTCGCCCACGGCACTACCCGCGCCGCCCATGACGGCGCCCTCTTCCACCGTCACCAGCGCGTCATGGCTGGCGGCCACCTGCAGCAGCAAGGCGGTGTCCAGCGGCTTGGCCCAGCGCATGTTGACCACCGTCGCGCCGAGCTTTTCAGCCGCCTGCAGCGCCGGGTACAGCAGCGTGCCGAAGGCCAGGATGGCAATGCGGCTGCCTTCGCGGCGAATCTCGCCCTTGCCGAAGGGCAGCGAGGCCAGCCCCGGCTCGGTTTCCACCCCGGCGCCGGCGCCGCGTGGGTAGCGCACGGCCACCGGATGGTTCTGCTCGAAGGCAGAGCTGAGCAGCTTGCGGCATTCGTTCTCATCGGCCGGGCAGGCAATGCTCATGTTCGGGATGCAGCGCAGGAACGGAATGTCGTAGGCGCCGGCATGGGTTGCGCCGTCAGCGCCCACCAAGCCGGCGCGGTCCAGCGCGAACACCACCGGCAGGTTTTGCAGCGCCACGTCGTGGATCAACTGGTCGTAGGCGCGCTGCAGGAAGGTCGAATAAATTGCCACCACGGGTTTGAGGCCCTCGCAGGCCATGCCGGCGGCGAAGGTCACCGCATGCTGCTCGGCAATGCCGACATCGTGGTAGCGCGTGGGAAAGCGCTGGTGAAACTCCACCATGCCCGAGCCTTCGCGCATCGCCGGCGTGATGCCGACCAGGCGCGCGTCGTGCTCGGCCATGTCGCACAGCCAGCGGCCGAACACCTGGGTGAAGGTCTGCTTGGCCGGGGCGCTGGACTTTTGCAGGCCCATGGACGGGTCGAACTTGCCGGGGCCGTGGTAGGCAATCGGGTCGGCTTCGGCCAGCTTGTAGCCCTGGCCCTTCTTGGTCACCACATGCAGGAACTGCGGCCCGGCGCCGGTGGCCATCAGGTGCTTGATGTTTTCCAGCGTCGGCACCAGCGAGCCCAGGTCATGGCCGTCGATGGGGCCGATGTAGTTGAAACCAAAGCTCTCGAACATCGCCGCCGGCACCACCATGCCCTTGGCGTGGGACTCCAGGCGCTTGGCCAGTTCCAGCAGCGGCGGCGCCACCTTCAACACCTTCTTGCCCACATGGCGGGCCGAGGCGTAAAAGCGCCCGCTCAGCAGCTGCGCCAGGTGGCGGTTGAGCGCGCCCACCGGCGGGCTGATGCTCATGTCGTTGTCGTTGAGCACGACCAAGAGCTTGCAGTGGTCATGCACGCCGGCATTGTTCAGCGCCTCGAACGCCATGCCCGCGCTCATCGAGCCGTCGCCGATGATGGCGATGGAATTGCGGTTCTCGCCCTTGAGTTCGGAAGCCAGGGCCATGCCCAGGGCGGCAGAAATCGAGGTGGACGAGTGCGCGGTGCCGAAGGTGTCGTACTCGCTCTCGTCGCGGCGCGGAAAACCCGACAGGCCCCCAAACTGGCGCAGGCTGCCCATGCGCTCGCGCCGGCCGGTGAGAATCTTGTGCGGATAGGTCTGGTGGCCCACGTCCCACACCAGCCGGTCATCGGGCGTGTTGAAGACGTAATGCAGGGCCACGGTCAATTCAACCGTTCCGAGGTTGGAGCTGAGATGGCCGCCGGTTTGGGAGACGCTGTCGAGCACATAGGCGCGCAGCTCGTCGGCCAGTGCCGTGAGCTGGGCGCGCGTCAACAGGCGCAGGTCGGCAGGGCTGTGGATGGTTTCAAGCAAGGAGTACATCGTGGTTATTTTGTGGAATGCAAAGCTCAACCGCTTTAGTGCTGGCGATTGACCAGCATGTCCGCCAGGGCATGCAGGGCCTGGGTGTTCTCCAGCCCGCTGGCCGCAAGGCTGGCAAGGGCCTGGGCCAGCAGTTTTTCAGCATAGGTTTGGGAAGCGGCCAGCCCCATCAGGGAGACAAAGGTGGGCTTGTCCTGGGCGGCGTCCTTGCCGGCGGTTTTCCCCAGCGTGGCCGCGTCGGCGGTGACATCGAGGATGTCGTCCACCACCTGAAAGGCCAGGCCCACGGCCGCGCCGTAGTCGCGCAAGGCGGCCAGGGCGGCGGGCGAGGCGCTGGCGCAGGCGCAGGCGGCGCCCATCATCACGCTGGCCTGCAGCAGCGCGCCGGTCTTGAGGCGGTGCATTTCATGGAGCTGCTCGGAGTTCAAAGGCAGGCCGACGCTGGCCAGGTCGATGGCCTGCCCACCAGCCATGCCCTGGAAACCCGCCGCCTGGGCCAGGATGCGGCACAGGCGCGCCTGGGTGGCCGGCGCCAGCGAATCGTCGTCATCGGGCGTGAGCAGCTCAAACGCCAGCGCCTGCAGGGCGTCGCCCGTCAGCAGGGCCTGCGCCTCGCCGAACTTGACATGCACCGTGGGCTTGCCCCGGCGCAGCACGTCGTTGTCCATGCACGGCATGTCGTCATGCACCAGCGAATAGGCGTGGATCAGCTCGACCGCGCAGGCCGCGCGCAGGGCTGTCTGCGGGTCGCCGTCGGCCGCTTCGCAGGCCGCCAGCACCAAGAGCGGGCGCAGGCGCTTGCCGCCGTCGAGCACCGCATAGCGCATGGCCTCGACCAGGCCGGCGGGCGCGGGCGAATCAGCGGGACAGGCCACCCAGCCGGACAGGGCCTGCTCAATGCGGCCCAGCTGCTGCGCGCTCCAGGCATTCAGGTTGAACAGGGAAAGTTTTTCAGGAGCATTCAAATCAGGGGTCTCTTGCGCTAAGGCGATGAGGCGGTCAGGCCGTTGATGACAGTGAACGAGGGCTGCTTACTCTGGCTACTCTTGCGCCCAGGGCTTGAGTTCGGTGCCTTCGAGCACCTTGATCTGGTTTTCGACGGCTTCGAGCCGGTCCCGGCAGAACTTGAGCAGCTGTGCGCCGCGCTGGTAGCCGCTGAGCAGCTGATCGAGCGGCAGCTGACCCGACTCCAGCCGGTTGACCAGTCCTTCGAGTTCCTGCAGCGCGGCCTCGTAGGTGGCGGGCAAGGCGGGAGCCGCTTCGGCAGGAGGCACGGGAGGGGACAAAGCAGAAGAAGAACTTTTGGCCATGGGATTGAAAGGAGGGGGTGATTTTAGGCCGTTAAGGAAACCATAGACACGGCAACAGCAAGCGCCGCGCTAAAGACCGCGCCATTATCCCGTGCCAAGGACAAAAGTACTCAAAAAACAGTCCGCACGGGTAGAATTGCCCCTCTTTTGCCGATGCCGGCGCCCTGCCTTGCGCAAGCGAAGGTCTTCGGTATTTTTCATCCGGGGGCTGTTGCACAGCCTGCTTGTTTACGTGGTTTTTCACCTGCTTCCAGACCTGTCCTGGGCAGCGGGTCGAGAGAAATTGATGCCTGATAAAAGTCTTCGCCTGTTGCAGGCCACCAGCCAGTTGCCTGTTTCCAGCTATTTCGATGCCGGTCTTTACCAGCGCGAGCAACAAAAACTGTTTGCGAGCGGGCCGCGCTACCTCGGCCACGAACTGGCTGTTCCCAACCTGGGCGACTACTACGCCCTGCCCCAGGAAGGCGAAGGCCGCGCCCTGATCCGCAACGCCTCGGGCATCGAGCTGGTCTCCAATGTCTGCCGCCACCGCCAGGCGACCATGCTCAAGGGCCGGGGCAACACCGGCAGCAGCATCGTCTGCCCGCTGCACCGCTGGACCTACAGCACGGCGGGCGAGCTGATCGGCGCGCCGCACTTCGAGGTCGATCCCTGCCTGAACCTCAACCGCTACAAGACCACCACCTGGAACGGCCTGGTGTTCGAGGACAACGGGCGCGACATCGCCGCCGAGATGGCCTCCATGGGCCACATGGCGGACCTGGATTTTTCCGGCTACCAGCTGAGCACGGTGGAACTGCACGAGTGCAACTACAACTGGAAGACCTTCATCGAGGTCTATCTGGAGGACTACCATGTCGGCCCTTTTCATCCGGGCCTGAGCGGCTTTGTCACCACCGACGACCTGCGCTGGCAGCTCGCGCCCACGTATTCGGTGCAAACTGTGGGCGTCTCGGACAAGCTGGGCAAGCCCGGCACCGATGTCTATAAAAAGTGGCATGACGTGGTGCTGCAGTACCGCAAGGGCGAGGCGCCGAAATACGGCGCGGTCTGGCTGACCTGTTACCCGCACATCATGGTCGAGTGGTACCCGCACACGCTGGTGGTGAGCACGCTGCACCCGCAGGGGCCGGACAAGACGCTCAACGTGATCGAGTTCTTCTACCCCGAGGAAATCTGCGCCTTCGAGCCCGAGTTCATGCAGGCCCAGCAAGCGGCCTACATGGAAACCTGCATCGAGGACGACGAGCTGGCGCTGCGCATGGACGCCGGGCGCAAAGCGCTTCTCCAGCGCGGCGACAACGAGTTCGGCCCCTACCAGAGCCCGATGGAAGACGGCATGGAGCATTTTCACCAGTGGTACCGGCGCGAGATGGGCGCGAGCAAGACCACCCAGACGATCTGAGCAATGGCGGCTGTCCTGAACCCGGGGCGGCCGCCAGAAAATGGCTCACTGCACCGCACAAGAACAATGATTCGCCCGAGAAAGATATTCCGATGAACCACACCACCGTAATTTCCGCCGAACAGCTGCAAGCCCTGATGGCCAGCGGCCAGGCCGTGCGCGTGTTTGACTGCAGTTTTGACCTGCTGCAGCCGCATGCGGGCGAGCAGCAGTACCGCGCCTCGCATATTCCGGGCGCCATCTATGCCGATCTGGACACGGCGCTCAGCGCCAGGCATGGCGTTGTCGGAGCCCATGGGGTCATCACCGCCGGCGGCCCCGATGCCCCGGCCTCCGGCGGGCGCCACCCCCTGCCCAACCGCGAACGCTTTGCCATCTGGCTGTCTGCCGTTGGCTTGGCCAATGGCATGCAGGCGGTCGTGTATGACCGCAACGGCATGAACTACTGCGGGCGCCTGTGGTGGATGCTCAAATGGGCGGGCCACGACAATGTGGCCGTCCTGGATGGTGGGTTGCAGGCGTGGCAGGCAGCGGGCGGCGCGCTCAGCAGCGGTGAAGAGCCAGCACACTTTCAGACCAATTTTCTCTTGGACCTGCCGCTGGTCCGGCTGGTGGACGCCGACAGTGTTGAAGCCCACCTGGGACACCCCACGCAGACCCTGATTGATGCACGCGCCACGCCGCGCTTCAAGGGCGAGGTCGAACCTCTGGACCCGGTGGCAGGTCACATTCCCGGCGCCCTGAACCGCCCTTTCAGCCAAAACTTCACGCCCGATGGGAAGTTCAAACGGGCCGAACAACTCAAAGCCGAGTTTGAAGACCTGCTGGGCGAACGCGACCCCGGCAGCGTCGTGCACCACTGCGGCAGCGGTGTGAGCGCCCTGCCCAATCTCATTGCCATGGAAATCGCCGGCTTGGGAAAAACCGCCCTGTATGCAGGCAGTTGGAGCGACTGGTGTAGCGACACCAGCCGGCCGATGACCAAGGGCTGAACGCTTACTCTGCGTTCAGTTATTTTTGAAAGAAGTAGGCCCGAAAAGCCGGGCTGCTTTAACGGGTGGTGCCTGGCGCACTGGCCGGAGGCATGGTGGTCGTGCTGCTGTCAGTGCTTGTTCCCGAGGTGCTGCCGCCTGTCGTGCCTGTTCCCGAACCCGTGTCCGTGCTGCCCGTAGTGCCAGTGGTGCCCGTCGAGCTGCTTCCCATGGAGCCGGATCCGGTGGTGCCAGAACTGTCTGTCGAGCCGGTGCCCGTGGAGCCGGTTCCGGTAGTGCCGGTAGTTCCAGTACTTCCCGTCGAGCCTGTTGATCCGCTGTCAGTGGATGAAGGCGTGGTGGTGGATGAGGGGCTGGTCGTGGATGAGGGGGCTGTAGCGTCATCTGCGCGTTTGCAGGCGCTCAGTGTCAGCGCAGAGGACAACACAACAGCCAAGGCAGCCGCAGACTTGAGGTTGGATGCGTACATATCAGTTCCCTTTAAAGATTGGAGGCGGCTGAATGTCCAGCCAGTGACCAATCTAGCGGCGCACCTTTTGCACACCTCATGAGACACGCGCTCAAGGAAATGTAGGGATTTTTCGCGTTGCGGAAAAAACCATCAAACTTGGCGTGGATGTGTGTTGCGCCCCTGCAAGGAGTGCGCTTCAAGGTAATTTCACGCACTCGCCAGGCAGTGATGCCCAAGGGCAGACGCTGGCGTTCGTTTGCATGCCACAACACCGGCTCTTCCGCTTGTCCTACATCAATTACTACGGCAACACTGACAAAACCGTATTAAGGCGCATCTTAGATTCACCTCGTGGCAGGCAATTGTGTCAGCCACTTTTAACCAAGAACGCGCATCGGGAGCACTTTATTCCACGCGTTTTCCTGAAGGAGACAATCCAAATGGCTTCTAGCAATCAAGGTAATCAAGGTGGCGGCCAAGGGGGCCAGGGCGGCAAGCAAGGCGGCCAAAGCGGCAAGCAAGGCGGCAAGTCAGAACGCGGTTTTGCCGCCATGGACCCTGAGCGCCAACGGGAAATAGCAAGGGAAGGCGGCAAAGCCGCCCATGAGAGCGGCCATGCCCATGAGTTCACTTCCGAGGAAGCCCGTGAAGCCGGCCGCAAAGGCGGTCAGGCCAGCGGTGGCCAGGGAGGCAATAAAGGCGGAAATCAGGGTGGCAAAAGCTAATTAGTTATCCAGATGTCAACAGGGCGCTAAAAGCGCCCTGTTTTTTGCCTGTCAATACACATGCCGCGTCGCCGAAGAATTCTTACTCAGAAAAATACCTCAGGGTCACCGAAATGCCTTATCTTTTTGAAATTACGTCAATGTTGTGCTTTAGTCTAAAGCCAGGCGTGACGAGTGAGCTTGGTACGCTTGTGCGGATTGTCCTTGTGAGCACCTGAACTGGGACCGCAGCCCTTGCTGCTGCGCGAACCATTGTCTGGCCGTTCAGCCATCGTGGATTTAAAAGTGTTCACCTCAGGCCGGGGAAGAGGTTTGGTGTCTTTCATGGGGTTTCCTTGATTCATTGCCATACATCAGTCGCGATGCGCAACTAAACATTTCAAAGCAGTCTAAAGACGCGAGCACGAATTTGATGTAGGCATCTGGCTGGTAAAAAATGTAAGAAGGGGCCTACAAATCATGCCAAAACGGGTGGATAGCCCGAGAGAGTGAGACGTTTTAGCGTGGATTCACGTTCAACTTTGGGAGCCTGTCATGCCACGCGGAGACAAATCGAGCTATACCGACAAACAAAAACGCCAAGCCCAGCATATTGAAGAGGGCTATAAGAAAAAAGGCGTTTCTGAAGACACTGCCGAGCAACGCGCCTGGGCCACAGTGAACAAGGTCAGCGGTGGCGGCAAGAAATCAGGTTCAGGTCGCGCCAGAGGTTAAGGCTGGTAAGACAACGCCGCATCCGGCTTGAGCGAGCCCTTGATGAATTACCAATTCTTCTCTGGGCAGGGAAGTTGGTGGTGTTGTTACTACCAAAAAAATCCTGCGCTTGCTGGGTGCAGTCGCGATGACGGCTACTTCCTCTGCCACGGGTAGCCGCCGTGAATGATCTCAGCGGGACGGTGCCATGGGTGCGCTGGCGGGAGTGTTACTGGCAGGGGCCGGATCGCTGCTGGAGGCACCGGGCGAGTTGCTGCCCGAAGACGGCCCGCCGGACGTGTCCGCCGTCGGCACCGATCCTTTGAACCCGCTGCTGCCGCCGCCCCGCGCGTCGGGTGCCACGGGGGTGCGCACCTCTATCTCGGTGCTGGGTGGACGGGCATCGCTGCCCCGGTCACATCCGCCCAGCCCCAAGATCAACACCAGCAAAGCGGCGGTCCAGGCTGATGGCGCACTACGGCGGGGCAGGCGCCTTGAAGTCAGATGAAAGGGTGAGGTGTCCATGCAAGCCTCCTGCGCTGTTTCTCGGTTTCTACGGATGCGGCAAATTGCGCTGACCTATAAAACCCGGCTGGTTCTCATCTTGAGCCGGCCGGGGTGCATCTTCAGACTGCTCGTTCCCGGACCCCTGGGTCTGGGACAGCGTCGGCATCGGCGTGGTTTGCACTTCGCCCGGCTCAGGTGGTGTGGACAGCGGCGGCACAGGCTCCGGCGGGGGAACATTGGGATCAGTGGCCATGGTGTTCTTTCCAGTTCAGGTGTTCGATGGATCGGGCTGGCTCGGCGGCTCCGAGAGTTCGGGGCGCTGGGGCAGGTTGCGGATCATCGCCTCGCCCACCTCGTCGCGGCCATCCGAAGGCAGGTCCGGCTCCAGAACCAGCTCAGGTTCTTCGGTGCCTGTGGGTTTCTGGCCTGCGGGTTTCTGAGAGGGGCTTGATGTCAAAGCCCCGTTTGGCCCTGCGCCCTCATGGACAGGCGTGACGTCGTGTGAAGATTCAGCGGGCGCTTGCGGTGAGACCTGGCCAGTCGGCACATTGCGCTGCGGGTCCGAGGAGGGAGTGGATGATGCGGTCATGGTCACAGCCCTCCCAGCATCAGGGGCACGTCATGGCTGACCACCGTGGCTGCGGCCAGGAGACAGACCAGCACCATGGCGGCAAAAGCCATATAAGCCGCCGATTTCGAATGGAGCCTGAAAAATTCACCCCCACCCAGAGAGGATATAAAGTTCAGTTTCATAACCATCCTTTCGTTTCTTGCAGAAAAACCAGTCGATCAGTTTGATCTACATCATTAATTATCCAAGTTTGTCTGCCAAAAAACCATAGGCCACCAGCGCATGAAGGTGTCAGCCTCTATCTCACTTTGTGTTTTGTTGCGTTCTGTTGTGCTGTGCTTTGTGCTGCTTTCCGCGCTGTGGCCGCACCGCCTCCAGGCTGCCATGGCGGGCGCCTGGGCAGTTGCTCTGCCTGGACAAAATCCCAGTTCAGCTCGCCAAGTCGACAAAGCTGGCCAAGCGCTGCCGCGCAACGTCAGACGCAGCACGCAGCACGCAGAACCTGGCAAAGCAAGATTGCGCTTCTACGCGCGGTGGTGCAGCAGTGGCCCGGTTAGCAAGAACCCGGACCCCAAGTCGATGGTTAGCGCAGCCTCCCGCCACCTGAGAGGCAGCTAGATGCAGGCGGCTTACTCCAGCCCGAGTTCCTGGATCTTGCGCGTGATGGTATTGCGTCCGATGCCCAGCTTGTGGGCGGCCTCGATGCGCCGGCCATGGGTGGTGGCCAGAGCAGTCTGGATCAGCCGGGACTCAAAACGGCGCGTCAGCACATCCCAGACATCGCTGCGCCCGGCACCGAGGAGGGCAAAAGCCTCGGCTTCGAGGCCGCTTTCCCACTGCAGCGCGGAACCCCCGGGCTCATTTTCAGCCGAACCGGAAGAAGCGGTGGCCGGGGCCACAAAATCAGCCGGATAAGGAAGCAGCATTTTGTCTGCCCCCCCTGCCCCCCCTGCCCGCTCGGGCCTGGCCAGTTCAACCCGCTCGGCCAGCGCCAGCGTGTGGCCCCAGTCGGGCGTGGCGCTGAGCACTTCGGGCGGCAGATCTTTCGGGTCGATCACCTGGGCCGGTGCCATCACAGTGAGCCAGTGGCAGATATTTTCCAGCTGGCGCACGTTGCCGGGAAAATTGAAGTGGCTCAGTTGCTGCAGGGCTGCGTCCGAAATGCGCTTGGGCTCCACGCCGAGTTGCTTGGCGCTTTGCTGGAGAAAATGGCGCGTGAGCATGAACACGTCTTCGCGGCGCTCGCGCAGGGCCGGCAGGCGCAGGCGGATCACGTTCAGGCGGTGGAATAAATCTTCGCGAAAGCTGCCCTCCTTGACGCGCTGCTCCAGGTCCTGGTGCGTCGCGGCGATCACCCGCACATTGGCTTTCACGGCGTTGTGCCCGCCGACGCGGTAAAAATGGCCGTCGCTGAGCACGCGCAGCAGCCGCGTCTGCAAATCAAACGGCATGTCGCCGATCTCGTCGAGAAAGAGCGTGCCGCCATCGGCCTGCTCGAAGCGCCCGCGCCGCAGCGTCTGCGCGCCGGTGAAGGCGCCGCGCTCATGGCCGAACAGCTCGCTCTCCAGCAAATCCTTGGGGATGGCCGCGGTGTTGATGGCGATGAAAGGGCCGTTGGCGCGCGGCGAATGCTTGTGCAGTGCGCGCGCGACCAACTCCTTGCCCGAGCCGGACTCGCCGGTGATCATGACCGTCACCATGCTCTGGCTCAGCCGGCCGATGGCGCGAAACACGTCCTGCATGGCGGGCGCCTGGCCCAGCATCTCGGGCGCTTCGGCCATGCGCTCTTCGGCCACTTCCTCGCGCTGGCTTTCCTCGACGGCACGGCGGATCAGCTCGACCGCCTTGGGCAGATCGAAGGGCTTGGGCAGGTATTCGAACGCACCGCCCTGAAAGGCAGAGACAGCGCTGTCCAGGTCGGAAAACGCCGTCATGATGATCACCGGCAGGCCGGGCAGCTTTTCCTTGACCTTTTCCAGCAAATCGAGGCCCGAGCCGCCGGGCATGCGGATGTCGCTGACCAGGATTTGCGGGCCATCGGCCTCGGTGGCCACTTCCAGCGCTGCCAGCACCTCGCGCGGGCTGGTGAAACTGCGCGTGGGCAGGTCTTCGCGCAGCAGGGCTTTTTCCAGAACAAACCGGATGGACTGGTCATCGTCCACGATCCAGATCGGCTTCATCTTGTACTATCCTTTTTATGCATTCAGCGCCCTTGGCCCGGGGTGGCATGGTTCGGGTGATTCATCAGTCATCGGCGCACTGATGAACCCGGACTTCAAGGCAGCGGTATCAGCAGCTTGAAATCCGTATGGCCCGGCCGGCTGTCGCACTCGATCAAACCGTGGTGTTGCTGGACAAAGGTTTGCGCCAATGTCAGCCCCAGCCCCGAACCGCCCTCGCGCCCTGACACCAGGGGATAGAAGATCCGGTCTTTGATGGAGTCCGGCACGCCCGGTCCATTGTCAATCACATGCAATTCCAATGCCAGGCGATAGCGCTGCTTGCCGAAGGTGACCTGCCGGGCGATGCGCGTGCGGAAAATGATCTGCGCATCGCCTGCCGCGATGCGCTCGCCCAGCACCTGGGCGGCGTTGTGGGCGATGTTGAGCACCGCCTGGATCAGCTGCTCGCGGTCGCCGCGAAACTCGGGGATGGAGGTGTCGTAGTCGCGCACCACCTGCAGGCCCCTGGGGAACTCCGCCAGGATCAGCGAGCGCACCCGCTCGCAGACCTCGTGCATGTTCACGTCGCCCACCAGGTGCGGGCGGCGGTGCGGCGCGAGCAGGCGGTCCACCAGCGTTTGCAGCCGGTCGGCCTCGTGGATGATGACCTGGGTGTATTCGGTCAGCTCCTTGTCGATTTCCATCTGCAGCAGCTGCGCGGCGCCACGGATGCCGCCCAGCGGGTTCTTGATCTCGTGGGCCAGGTTGCGGATCAGCTCCTTGTTGGCCTGGGCCTGGTCGATCAGGCGCTCTTCGCGCTCCTGCTTGGCCTGCTGCTCCAGCGGCAGCATTTCCACGATCACCTCGTCGGGCGTTTCGGTCTGGGCCACCACCACATGCACCGGCAGCGGCTCATGGTTCAGGCGCTTGAGCCGGGCGTCATAGCGCAGGGCGGCAAATTCGTTGCTACCCGCGCCGCTGAGCGCATGCTTGAGGATCAGGGGCTCGGTAAAGCACTGCGAAAGCTGCGAGCCTTCGATGGTGCGGCGGGACATGCCCAAGGCGTCTTCCAGCGCCGCGTTGGCAAACACCACGCGGCCGTTGGTATGCACCACCGCGACCAGCGTGGCCAGCAGGTCAAAGGCCTGAAAACGCAGGGTTGCCAAGCCCATGGAAGAAGACACAGCGGGGGGAATGGATAGTTTAGTCAAGCTGCGCATTTTCGCGCACAAGCGCTGGCGCCGCGCTTAATTTGAAGCCGGCAGGCGGGAAAGTTCGCGTTTCAGACCCGCAATATCGCTCTGGCTGCGAGTAATGTTCTCCTTGAGCTCATTGACGCGGTCCAGGTAGCGCTGGTAATTGCGCCCTTCGATGCCCTGCTTTTCAGGCTCGCCCTTGTTGTACTCTTTTTCCAGCTCGGCCAGCTTGGCCTCGGACTTCCTGAGCTCGGCCTCCAGAATGCCGCGTGAATCGCTGTCGCGCGCGCGCTGCTCGGGGCTGCTGCCCTCGGCGAGACGGGGGCTGCTGCTTGCAGAACGCGGAACAGAACTGTCCCTGACCGTTGTCGGCGCGCGCACCGTCACCCGGGAGGTCGGCATGGTCTGCACCACGGTCACATTGCCGCCCGAGATCAGCTGACAATTTCTGTTCTGGGCATCCTTGACATTGTTGATGTATTCGGGGGCACTGCCGCCGACGCCGGCGCAGCGGTACACCTGCTGGCTCCAGGCGGCATGGCCTGCGCCCAGCAGCAGAAGTGGAAAAAGCGCGAGTGAGAGAGTTTTTTTCATAAGGATTTCCCTGTGTCTGAATGCACCAGCAAGGTGCCGGATAGAAACGGGATGCTCGGGAAGTATGCGTCAAACTGCCAATAATACAAAATTGCCCAATGCATCGGCCTGCTCAGCCATAAAAAAAGGGATGGCAAATGCCATCCCTTTTTTGGGTTCACCGCCACGCTCAAGAAAGCATGGCAGGCGAAAACCGAAACCGCCCGGATTTACAGCGAGTAGTACATGTCGTATTCGACAGGATGCACGGCCATGCGGAAGCGGGTGACCTCGGTCATCTTCAGCTCAATGTAGGCGTCGAGCATGCTGTCGGAGAACACACCGCCCTTGGTCAGGAAAGCGCGATCCTTGTCGAGCGCTTCCAGGGCCTGATCCAGGCTGTGGCAGACGGTTGGCACCAGTGCATCTTCCTCGGGCGGCAGATGGTACAGGTCCTTGGTGGCCGCTTCCCCGGGATGGATCTTGTTTTCCACGCCATCGAGACCAGCCATCAGCAGGGCCGCAAAGCCCAGGTAAGGGTTCATCAGTGGATCGGGGAAACGCGCTTCCACGCGGCGGCCCTTGGGGTTGGCCACATAAGGGATGCGGATGGAAGCCGAGCGGTTCTTGGCCGAGTAAGCCAGCTTGACCGGGGCTTCGAAGTGCGGCACCAGACGCTTGTAGCTGTTGGTGCCGGGGTTGGTGATGGCGTTGAGGGCTCTGGCGTGCTTGATGATGCCGCCCACGTAGTACAGCGCGAAATCCGACAGGCCGGCATAGCCGTCACCGGCGAACAGGTTCTTGCCATCTTTCCAGACCGACTGGTGAACGTGCATGCCGGAGCCGTTGTCGCCAGCGTAGGGCTTGGGCATGAAAGTCGCCGTCTTGCCGTAGCTGTTGGCCACGTTGTGAATGACGTACTTTTGCAGCTGGGTCCAGTCGGCGCGCTGCACCAGGGTGCTGAAACGCGTGCCGATTTCATTCTGGCCAGCGCCCGCCACTTCGTGGTGGAACACTTCGACCGGGATGCCCAGGGATTCCAGGATCAGGGACATCTCGGCGCGCAGGTTGTGCGTGCTGTCCACGGGAGGCACAGGAAAGTAGCCGCCCTTGACCGTGGGACGGTGGCCACGGTTGCCGCCTTCGAGCTTGGCGCCGCTGTTCCAGGGGGCTTCGTACTCTTCGATCTCGTAGCTGACGTTGCCTGGCTCATTGCTCCAGCGCACGCTGTCAAAGATGAAAAATTCAGGCTCGGGACCAAAAAAGGCGGTGTCGCCCAGGCCTGAGGCCTTGAGATAGGCTTCGGCGCGCTTGGCAATCGAGCGTGGATCGCGGTCGTAAGATTTGCCATCGCTGGGCTCGATCACGTCGCAGGTCAGGATCAGCGTGGTTTCTTCAAAGAACGGATCGATGTTGGCCGAGTTCGGGTCAGGGATGAGCTGCATGTCCGAGGCTTCGATGCCCTTCCAGCCAGCAATCGAAGAGCCGTCAAAAGCGTGGCCCGAAATGAACTTGTCTTCGTCAAAGTGCGAGACAGGCACCGTGGTGTGGTGCTCTTTGCCCCGGGTGTCGGTAAAGCGAAAGTCAACGAACTTGACTTCGTTTTCCTTGACCATTTTCATGACGTCTGCGACGGTCTTTGCCATCAAAATCTCCTGTTGAGGGATGGTGGTTAAAAATTTCTCTTCGCTGTGGAATGCACTTTTTGTGCCACGGCCGAGAATTGTTGAGTTTTTGAAAAAGCCCCTGATTGTGCCGCTATTGTGTCGTGACCCGACAGCGGCCTGCATTTTTCTGGCCCCTAAAACTCAAAAAAGAGGCGCCGTGAAATGCACGATACCAGTGCAAAATACCAATGCACCTTTAGAGTGCATAAGATTAACGCACCAATTCGGGGCCAAGCTTCAGATCAAACTGGTGCAGGCCTGCCAGCAAAGCGCTGTAGGCCTGGTTGACAGCCTGCGGCTCGCCTTTGACGCCGAGTTCGATATGGCGCCCGAAGTGGGGATGATCGACGCTGGGCAGGCTAAACACTTTGACCCCGGCGTGCGCCGCTTCAATGTCCAGCATCAGCGGCGTGAGCGTCGCCTCCATCGCGCCCAGCACGATCACCGATTTTTCAAGGGCTGGCGACGTCTGGTGCCAGGCGGCATAGTGGTGATCAAGCACCCACTCCATCATCGGCCAGGCCATGACCGGAAAACCAGGCACGAAATGCACCGCGCCCTTGCCGGCAGTGCAGCGAAAGCCTGGAATCTTGTTGTACGGGTTGGGAATGATCTCGGCGCCGAGCGGCAACACGCCCATGTTCAGGCGGTGGACGTTGTCATGGCGCTCAGGCTCGAAGACCACGCCCTTTTCTCTCGCCAGGTCCTGCATGCGCTCTTCGATGAGTGCTTTGGCCTGCGGATGCAGCGCCAACCCCACGCCCAGCGCCCTGGCCGCGCACTGTCGGGTGTGATCGTCCGGCGTGGCGCCGATGCCGCCAGTGGAAAACACCACGTCGCCCGTCTCGCGGGCTGCGGCAAAGGCGCGCGCCAGCGTGGCAGTGATTCGGGCCGGGTCATCGCCCACGTACTCGGCGTAAGCCAGCGGCAGGCCGCGTGCGGCCAGCAGTTCGATGAATCGGGGCAGGTGCTTGTCGGCACGTTTGCCCGAAAGAATTTCATCGCCTATCACGATGAGGCCAAAGTGGGGAGTCATGCAAAGCGTCCTGAAGTTATGACGGTGAAGGCGGGCCGCTGGGCGGCGCCAGGCCCGGTGTCGAAGGTGGCAAGGCTTGGGGGGCCTGCGGCTCCGCTGCGAGGTCGATGGCCTGCGGGGGCTGGGGTGCCTGGGCCGCGACCTTGTTCTTCATGCGAAGCTGCTCCAGGGCGGCGAGGCCGTAGTGGGTAAACCAGAGCGAGGAAAAAGCAAACACCAGGGTGTACATCCAGATCGCCACGGGCACCAGAATTGGCGCCATGGCCACGAACATGGCGCCCGAGGCCCACAGCAGGCTTGGCACAGTGCCCAGGTAGCCACTGAGCAGGCCCATGGCCAGCAAAGAGCGCCGGTGTTCCGTAAAAATCTGGCCCAACTCCTCGCGGCTGGCATGATTGGCCAGCGCATCGTAGGACATCACGCGGTACGTCAGCCAGCCCCAGATCAGGGGCGGCAGGATGAGGATCAGCGGCGGCACCAGCCACAGGGGAACCGACGCCAGCAGCGCAATGCAGGCCAGGGCGGTCGAGCCCAGCGACCACAGCAGGCTGGACAGCCAGGAGCCGCCCTTTTTGCGCTCCAGCTGTGGAAAGCGCCGGGCAGCGACCAGCGCCACCATGGCCGGCGTCATGAACAGGGCGACGAACAGCAGCGTGATGATGACAATCACCGGAATCACCAGAAACAGCAGCAGCGCAGACGCCATCACCAGATGCAGACTGCCCAGGCCCACGCCTGCCAGCCAGTGGAGCATGGCATTGACCAGCTCATAGCTCTCCAGGCTGCTGCGCACGGCCATGAGCGCACTTTCCCAGTAAAAATAGCCCAGGCCCAGCGAGAGGGCGCCCATCACGGCGACCGGCAAAATCGACAGGACAATGACGCGGGGATGAATGCAGTAGACCACTGCCCGCCAGAAAGAATCGAAAAGCGTGTTCATACAGTGATGCAAAGCATAACGCGGCGGCCAGCGAGCCTGAAAGGAATGCGTCGGCTCACTGCGTCTCAAGCGCGGCCCAGCAGGCGCTTGACCCCCAACCACTGCTGCGCCCAGAAACCGCCGCCATAGTCGCGCTGCTGCTCGACCTGGTCGCGCAGGCCTGTGGCGTCATAGCGCAGCTCGAAATTGGCGGTGCCAAACAGCATGTCCCACCACGGCAGCAGCACGCCGAAATTGTGCCCGCCCAAAGTGGCCGGACCCCGGCTTTCATGGCCGATGCCGATGCTGTGGTGCAGCCGGTGAAAGCGCGGACTGACCCACAGCCGCTCGCCCACGCGCCCGAACCACAGGCGCAAGTTGGCATGCTGGAAGCTCTCGCTGAGCTGGCTCAGGACGATCAGCGCGACGAACTGGCCCGAGCCTACCCCGATCAAAATGGCGACCACCACAAGCAGCAGGTCGCACACCACATTGTCGAGCAGGTGGTTGCGGTTGTCGCTCCACATCGTCATCTGGCGCTGGGAGTGGTGCAGCGAGTGCAGCGCCCACCACCAGTTGAACTGGTGCTGGGCGCGGTGGAGCCAGTAATTCACGAAGTCGAACGCCACCAGGTAAATCACGAAACTCGCCAGCGCGCCGTCCGTCACGCCGCTCCAGAGTTGATCGATGTGAAAAGTGGGCAGGCCCTGCGCCCGCAACTCGCCAATGCCCAACTCCAGCCAGTTCTCGAAAGTGAAGAACATCACTAGCTTGAACAGGCCCAGACGGTGAATTAGTGTGTAGATTACATCCACATGGATAGCGCGTGGCTCGGTCACGGGCTCGACCGGCCAAAGCCGCTGCAGCGGTCCGATGAGCACCAGCAGCACGACGATCTGCAGCAGGCCCAGCACCAGCCAGCCGGTGCCGTCATAGGCCACCTCCAGCAGGTTGCCAGCCCCGAGCTCGAAGGCCAGGGGTTGCACTGCGGTTTCAAAAAGCCATTGCTGCACAAGGGCAAACTGGTCCTGCATCCATTCGATCACGGTCACGTCTCTTTCAAAATTCATTGGCCTCGCGCAGCTATCCAGCGCTGGTAAGCCGGATGCTGACGCAAGGTTTCAAAACAAAAACCCTTGTCCTTCAGACCCACGATCAGCGGCTCCAGCACGGCCGGCGCCCAGGCCTCCTGGCGCGACCAGATGCCCAGGTGCGCCATCAGGATGTCGCCCGCGCGGATGTCCTTGAGCGCCTTGTTGAGCAGGGCTTCGTTGCTGAATTTGTCGCTCGCAAGCTCGTCGCCGAGAAAGCCCGCCGGCGCCCAGCCCACATGCGCCCAGCCACAGGCCTTGGCAGCGGCCAGCAGCTCGGGCGAGGTCTTGCCGCCCGGCGCGCGAAACAGCGGCAGCGGTTTTTTGCCCGTGATGTCCTGCAGCCGCCGCGCCGCCTGGGCAATGTTGTCGCAATAAGCCGGTGCATCCCAGGTCAACTCGCTGCCCTCGAAGCGACCGGCCGAGGGGCGGATGCGAAACGCCGGCGCCGCGCCGGGCAGATCGCCGCGCCAGTACGCGTGGTCATAGGTGTGCGATGCAAATTCATGGCCTTCAGCGGCGCGCGCCTTCCACCACGGCGCCCAGTGCGCGCCCAGGCTGCCATCGCCCGCCTTGGTCTTTTCGTTGGCGGCAAAGAAAGTGACCCTGACCTGCTGGCGATGGAGCACCTGCGCAATCAGCGGCGCCACCTCCATGTGACCCGTATCGAACGTCAGGTAAAGCGGCTTGGCGCAGCTGGTTTTCAAGCTGTCTTGCGCGCCAGCCCCTGCCGAAAAAACGAGCGCAGCTATGGAAACGAGCGCTAAGCGGCGTTTACTGGCGCTTGGCATGCGTCAGCGTCCAGACGCCGTGCGGCGACTTGCCCACATTGACCTGGCGCACCACCGTGCCGCTGACGGTGTCGATCACAGTGAGCTTTTTGGCCCAGCGCGAAGCCACCATGATGGTCTTGCCGTCCGGCGAAATGTCCATGCAGTCCGGGCCAGCGGGCGCGGGGAAAGTCTTGACCACCTCGAAGGTCTGGTAGTCAATCTTGCTGATGGTGTTGACCACACGGTTGCTCACATACACATGGCGCAGATCTCCAGCAGCGCGAAAGGCATGCGCGCCTAGGCCGGTCGTGATCTTCTTGACCAGGCGCCCTTCCTTGCCCGTCACGTCATACACTTCCACGCCATCGCTGCCCGTCAGGCCCACCAGCAAGTGCTTGTCATCGGGCGTTCCGAACACGTCGGCCGGCATGGAGCCGATCTTGATGCGCCACTTCAGGGTCTGGCTGGCCAGGTCCACCGCGACCAGCTCGTCACTGTCCTGCATGGTGGCGTAAACCGTGGTGCTTTTGCGGTCGATCCACAGGTGGCTGGGCGTCTTGCTGCTGGCAATGCGCTTGGCCAGTATGAGGTTGTTGCCGTCCCAGCGGTAGATGTCGATATGGTTGAGCCGGTTCGCTGCCGTGACAAACCATTTCATGTCCGGCGAAAACTGCAGCTGGTAGGGGTCGAGAATGCCGGTCATGGTGCGCTGCACCTGGGCTGTACGCGGGTCGATGAAGGTCAGCGAGTCGCCCAGCGCGTTGGCCACGATGACCGATTTTTCATCGGGCGTGAGGTACAGGTGGTGCGGCTCCTTGCCGGTGGGAATGCGCTGGGTTTCGGTCCAGTTGACCGGGTTGATGACGCTGACGGTGTCGTCGAGCGAATTGAGCACAAACACTGGCATCGGCGAGGCCGCCGCCACCGGCACCTTGGCCACAGGCGGGGGCGTTTGGGCCTGTGCCGACAAGGACAGCAGGCTGGCAGCCGTACACAGCCCGGCAGCTAAAAAACGGAGGTAAGCGTTCACAAAAGAGGTCTTTCAAGGGTCAACCCGCTAGTGTAGTGGGCTACCCTGAAAAAGACGTGACACCGGGAGGCTGGCCGAGCGGTTTTACGCACAGAAATTGGCCATCCCTGCAAGCGCCGGCATCTTCCAGCCAGACGCCGATGGCCGCGTCAGCCTTCTTTGACCTCGATGTGGTAAGTGGCCCATGGACACCAGGCAAAGCGCTCGGGCAGCGGCTTGGCCGCCATGTCTGGAAAGCGGTCCGCCTCATAAACCGCCCAGAGCGGACCCAGGCCGCCCAGCGCCATCGGCTTGCCATCCAGATGGGTGGCGATGATGAAACCGTATTTTTTGGCATCGGCCACTGACACCTGCGCCGCATAACCATCGACAGCCCGCAGAAAAACCGTCGTCCTGTCGGTGACTTTCACGCCGCAAACCTTAAGCACTTCCAGCAGCAGCGGGCCTTTGAGGGTGTGCGGCTTGCCGTCGTACTCCAGCGTGGGCCGGATCGTGACCGCTGGCAATGCCGTGAGGGCGGCAAAATCAAACGCCTGGGCCTTGTCGAAGCTGATTTTCTGCTTGGCCATCATCTGGTCCAGCGCCGGGTCCAGGGCGCCCCGATTGCCCGGGCCAATCGAGCCGCTGACGGTCAGCAGGGTCGGGCCACGGGCAGCCTTGGGGGCTGTCTGCGCCAGCACCAGCGATGGCATGGCCACGGCACCGAGTGCCGTTGTGCTCAGGAATAGACGACGCTTGTTCATGAAGATGTCCTTGTTATTGGCGCAACCGGCCTGTTTTTACCCAGTTTTCAGCCTGAGCGCCTGATGCGCAGACCGAACCGGATTTTCTCAGAACCTGAACCGCCAGCTCAAGCCTTGATGGAAGGCGCTGCGGCAATGCTGAGCAAATCCTGGGCCGTCAGCCAGCGCCACCCGCCCGGCGCAAGATCGTCTGGCAACGCCAGCGAACCGATGCGCGAGCGATGCAGTCCCTCCACCCGGTTGCCAACGGCAGCAATCATGCGCTTGACCTGATGGTATTTGCCCTCGGTCAGCGTCAGGCTGAGCTGCAACTCACCAGTCTGCGTGCAGGCAGCGGCGCGAACCGGCTTGGGGTCATCGTCGAGCACCACACCGGCCAGCAGTTTTTCGATCTGCTTGTCGTCCACCGGGTGCTTGGCGGTGACGTCATACACCTTGGGCACATGGTGCTTGGGCGAGCTCATGCGGTGGATGAACTTGCCGTCATCTGACAGCAGCAGCAGGCCGGTCGTATCCTGGTCCAGCCGCCCGACCGCCTGCACGCCCGCCGCCGCGCCCCCGCCGCGCTGGCGGATTGGCGCCGGCAGCAGCGTGTAGATGCTGGGGTAGGTACTGGGCTTTTGCGAGCATTCGTAGCCGGTCGGCTTGTGCAGCATCAGATAGGCTTTTTCGTGGTAACCCCAGGCCGCACCCTGCACCGTGAACTGCAAGTCTTCGGGTTCAAAATCCATCGCCGGTTCCGTGCAGGACGCGCCCGCCACCGTCACCAAGCCCTGTTGAACCAGCCCGGCGCAGACGCGCCGCGTGCCAAAGCCCTGGGAGAAAAGAATTTCCTGTAATTGCATGTGTGTTTTTGCCATATGGCAGTTTTCCGTTCCTGTCAATGTCGGGCTTTGCACACTACTGCAACGCAAACCCTTGATTTATCAATGAAAAAGGCCGCTAACTGGATATCGTTAGCGGCCTTTGTCAGGTCATATGGTGGAGCTGGGGGGATTTGAACCCCCGTCCGCAAGCCTTGTTCGGGCAGATCTACATGTTTAGCGGTCTGATTTGAGTCTCGCCACCTGGGCCGCGCAGTCGCACGCTACCCAGGACGCCAGCACCCTATTTTCTTGCCCCGGACTAAGGTACCCAGCCCGGAGCCAGCCGATAAAATTATCTTTACAGCCTGGAACCCTCAACTTGCGTCAAGAACCCCTTGCCCAGCCCATCGGCCTGCTGTTGTAAAGCTCACAGGCAATTAAGCTGCGAGTGCGAAACGTTCGTCGTTTGCAGTTAGTTTGTTTGAATCAGTTTTACGAGCACACTCAGCTCGACATGCACCACACCGCGTCCGAACCCACGTCGAAACCAATGCAGCCCCAAGCCGAGTAGTTTAAGCCATTTTCAGCAAATTCAAGAGCGCACCGGGCCTGGCAATCGTAAAGTCGGCATTCCAGCCGGCCGTTTCGGTGCTGGCGCCCAGATAACCGTAGGCCGCAGCCACCGTGGACATGCCGGCGGCGCGGCCCGCCACGATGTCTCGTTCGTCATCTCCCACATAAATGCAGCGCTCCGGGGCTACATTCAACTGGCGCGCCGCTTCAAACAGGGGAGCCGGATGTGGTTTGGCGTGCGGCGTGGTGTCGCCGCTGATGATGGTCCTGGCGGTACTGAACAGTGCCATGGCCTGGGTGAGCGGCACAGTAAAGCGGGCGGATTTGTTGGTCACAACGCCCCATTTGAGCCCTCCCCGGCAGATGCGTTCAATCAACTCGGCTACACCGTCGAAGACATAGGTCTGCTCAACCAGGCGGGCTTCGTAATTGAGAAAAAACTCCTCTTTGAGCGCCTCAAACCGGGCATCGTCAGCGCTCAAGCCGAAAGCCACGGCAATCATGCCGCGAGCGCCCGCCCCGGCCATGGGACGATAGCATGCCAAGGGAAGCGATTCCAGACCCCGGTCCGTGCGCATTTTGTCGGCTGCCGCGCCAAGATCAGGGGCGCTGTCAATCAAAGTGCCGTCGAGATCGAACAGCACGGCGTCAATCTGGTGGAACATGCAAAACCCCCGGAAAAATAAAGAAAAGGCCGCTCAGACTTTCTGCGTGGCCAGAAGGTAATTCACTCGGGTGTCAGCACTGAGCCAGTAATGGCGGGTCAACGGGTTGTACTCCATGCCTTTGGCTTGCTGCAGGCTCAGTCCCGCAGCGCGGCAGTAGGTGGCCAGTTCACTGGGCTTGATCAGCTTGGCATATTCATGGGTGCCACGGGGCAGCATGTTCAGGACGTATTCGGCCCCGACGATGGCAAATAAAAACGCCTTGGCATTGCGGTTGATGGTGGAAAAAAATACATGGCCACCGGGTTTGACCAGCGTAGCGCAGGCTTTCACGATGGACGACGGATCGGGCACATGCTCGAGCATTTCCATGCAGGTCACCACATCAAAACTGCCGGGCTGCTCGGCCGCCAGGGCTTCGGCGCTGATCTCACGGTACTGCACGCCTTCGGTTTGCGCCTCCAGCGCATGGAGCTGGGCCACTTTCAAGGCTTTGCTGGCCAGATCAATGCCCAGCACCGTAGCGCCCTTGCGGGCCATGGAATCGGCCAAAATGCCACCACCGCACCCGACATCCAGCACTCGCCGCCCCTTTAAAGGCGCTAAACCATTGATCCAGTCGAGCCGAAGCGGATTGATTTCGTGCAGGGGACGAAATTCACTGTCCTTGTCCCACCAGCGATGGGCCAGGTCGGAGAATTTCGCCAGTTCGGCGGGGTCGAAGTTATCAGTTGGAGACATGAGGCAATTATCCTTGAGGCGTAAAAAAACCGCGCCACAGCGCGGTTTTTTAGGTGATCCTGAAGAGGATTACTTGGCGGCGCTGGTGCCGACCACTTCGATTTCCACGCGACGGTTTTTCGCACGGCCTTCGGCAGTCTTGTTGTCAGCAACAGGTTGCTTCTCGCCCTTGCCTTCGGTGTAGACGCGGTTTTTCTCGATGCCCTTGGACACCAGGTAAGCCTTGACGGCTTCGGAGCGGCGAACCGACAACTTCTGGTTGTAAGAGTCACTGCCAACAGAGTCGGTATGGCCGACAGCAATGATCACTTCCAGATTGATGCCCTGGATCTTGCCGATCAGGTCATCGAGCTTGGCTTTGCCGGCTGGCTTGATCACTGACTTGTCAAAGTCAAAGAAAGCATCAGCTGCGTAGGTAACTTTGGTAGCGACAGGAGCCACTGGAACAACAGCAGGCGCCACTACAGGAGGAGCAACAACAGCAGGAGCAGGAGCAGGAGCAGGAGCAGCTACGGGAACAATAGCGCCATCGCAACCTGGCGCTGCAGTAGCAGGCGTCCAGTAGGCGTCACGCCAGCACAGTTCATTGGTACCGTTTTTCCAGACCAGTTCGTTGGAACCGTTTTTCCAGTTGTCGATCGTTTGTGCACCAGCGGCGGTAACAAGCGCTGCGGAAGCAAACAACATTGCCACTTTGTTGAGTTTCTTCATGATTCTCCTCTAGAGAAAAGCCGCAGACTTGCTGCGATTATTAAATTTACACGCCCCCGATGACCATCACCGGAGGCGTTACATTCATTGTGCCACACGCATCTTGGCCATCAAGCCGGCCAGCGGCTTGGGCCGGCGCAGAGCCAAGATTCTTTAAAATATGTTGCTGACCAGCCACAAACCAGACGATTTAAACTCAAGCCTTAAAATCGTCAACTTCCTCAAGCCTCTTGAGCCCTCCCCCAACCAGGCCCTTCATGACCCAGTTCGCCAAAGAAACCCTGCCTATCAGCCTAGAAGAGGAAATGCGCCGGAGCTACCTCGACTACGCGATGAGCGTCATCGTGGGCCGCGCGTTGCCAGATGCCAGGGATGGCCTCAAGCCGGTGCACAGGCGCGTGCTGTTTGCAATGCACGAGCTGAACAACGACTGGAACCGCCCTTTCAAGAAGTCGGCGCGTATCGTCGGCGACGTGATCGGCAAATACCATCCGCACGGCGACACCGCCGTGTACGACACCATCGTTCGCATGGCGCAGGACTTTTCGCTGCGCCACATGCTGGTCGATGGCCAGGGCAACTTCGGCTCGGTCGATGGCGACAATGCCGCGGCCATGCGCTACACGGAAATCCGCCTGTCCAAGATCGCCCATGAACTGCTGGCCGACCTGGACAAGGAAACCGTCGATTTTGGCCCCAACTACGATGGCAGCGAGCAGGAACCGCTGGTCATGCCCACGCGCCTGCCCAACCTGCTGGTCAACGGCTCCAGCGGCATCGCCGTGGGCATGGCCACCAACATTCCGCCGCACAACCTCAATGAATCGGTCGATGCCTGCCTGCACCTGCTGAAGAACCCGGACGCCTCCATCGACGAGCTGATGGAAATCATCCCGGCCCCGGACTTCCCCACCGGTGGCATCATCTACGGCATCAATGGCGTGAAAGACGGCTACCGCACCGGGCGCGGGCGGGTGGTGATGCGCGCCAAATGCCACTTCGAGGACATCGACAAGGGCCAGCGCCAGTCCATCATCGTCGATGAGTTGCCCTACCAGGTGAACAAGAAGACGCTGCAGGAGCGCATGGCCGAGCTGGTCCACGAGAAGAAGATCGAGGGCATCAGCCACATCCAGGACGAGAGCGACAAATCCGGCATGCGCCTGGTCATCGACTTGAAACGCGGCGAAGTGCCCGAAGTCGTACTGAACAACCTGTACAAACAGACTCAGCTTCAGGACACCTTCGGCATCAACATGGTGGCGCTGGTCAACGGCCAGCCCAAGCTGTGCAATTTGAAAGACCTGATCCAGGTCTTTCTGTCGCACCGCCGTGAAGTGGTCACGCGCCGCACGGTGTTCAACCTGCGCAAGGCGCGCGAGCGCGGTCATGTATTGGAAGGCCTGGCTGTCGCGCTGGCCAATATTGACCAATTCATCGCCATCATCCGCAACGCGCCGACGCCGCCCGTGGCCAAAGCCGAGTTGATGCAGCAACCGTGGGACAGCAGCCTGGTGCGCGAGATGCTGACGCGCAGCCGCATCGACGGCGGCGTGGTCAGTGCCGATGACTACCGCCCCGACGGGCTGGAAAAAGAGTTCGGCATGGGCAGCGACGGCCTGTACAGGCTGTCGGAAACGCAGACCCAGGAAATCCTGCAGATGCGCCTGCAACGCCTCACAGGCCTGGAGCAGGACAAGATCGTGGCCGAATACAAGGCGGTGATGGCCGAGATTGACGACTTTCTCGACATCCTGTCTCGGCCCGAGCGCGTATCGGTCATCATTGGCGACGAACTGGGCGCCATCAAGCATGAATTTGGCCAGACCAAGCTGGGCGCGCGGCGCAGCCATATCGAGCACAGCTCGTTCGATTTGAGCACCGAAGACCTGATCACGCCCACCGACATGGTGGTCACGCTCTCGCACACCGGCTACATCAAGAGCCAGCCGCTGTCCGAATACCGGGCGCAAAAGCGCGGCGGCCGCGGCAAGCAGGCCACCGCCACCAAGGAAGACGACTGGGTTGACCAGCTCTTCATCGCCAACACCCATGACTACATCCTGTGCTTTTCGGATCGGGGCCGGCTCTACTGGCTCAAGGTCTGGGAAGTGCCCGCCGGCTCGCGCGGCTCGCGCGGGCGCCCGATCGTCAACATGTTTCCGCTGCAGGAAGGCGAGAAAATCACCGTCGTGCTAGCGCTGACGGGTGAAAAACGCAGCTTTCCGGCTGACCAGTATGTGTTCATGGCCACCTCCATGGGCACGGTCAAAAAGACCCCGCTGAACGATTTCAGCAACCCGCGCAAGGCCGGCATCATTGCGGTGGATCTCGACGAGGGCGACTACCTGATCGGCGCGGCCCTGACCGACGGCCAGCACGACGTGATGCTGTTCAGCGATGGCGGCAAGGCCGTGCGCTTTGACGAAAACGATGTGCGCCCGATGGGCCGCAATGCGCGCGGCGTGCGCGGCATGATGCTCGAAGAAGGCCAAAGCGTCATTGCGATGCTGGTGGCCGAAGACGAGCAGCAAAGCGTTCTCACCGCCACCCAGAACGGCTACGGCAAGCGCACTTCCATCACCGAGCACACGCGCCACGGCCGGGGCACCAAGGGCATGATCGCCATCCAGCAAAGCGAGCGCAACGGCAAGGTCGTCGCCGCCACGCTGGTGCATGCGGACGATGAAATCATGCTGATCACCGACAAGGGTGTGCTGGTGCGCACCCGCGTGAGCGAAATCCGGGAAATGGGCCGGGCCACCCAGGGCGTGACCCTGATTGGCCTGGACGAAGGCTCCCAGCTCAGCGGCCTGCAGCGCATCGTCGAAAACGATGCCACGCTGGATGACGCTGAAACTGTCACTGATAACGAGGCAGGCGCGCCCAGCGACGCCGACAAAGAAGCCTCCAACCCACAAAGCAATTCATGAAAAAACTGATCACCACCTTCGCCCTGGCCGGCCTTGCCTGCACCACTGTCCTGCACGCCCAGACGGCCGATCCAAAAATCGAATGGGCAACCAAAATCGTCACCCTTCAGCAAGGCCCGGAACTGGACCGGCTGGTGTCCCAGCTCGCCGGCAGCACAACCCAGGAGCTGATTGCCAACTGGGGGCCCCGGCTGGAGAGCAACGTCCCCAAGTCCCAGCAGAAAAAAGCCTCGGATGACCTCAATGCCGAACTGAAAAAATATGCCGACGACACCACCAAGCTGATTGGCAAGCGGGTCAGCAAAGTCAGCACCGACGTGTTGGTGCCGGCTTATGCAGAGCGGTTCACGCTTGATGAACTCAAGCAGATCACAGCTTTTTTCGAGTCCCCCGCGATCAAGAAGTACCAAGCGACGGCGCCCGAGCTGAGCAATGTCTTTATCCAGAAGCTGATCGACGCTTCCCGCGCCGATGTGCTCGCACGCGCCAAGCAGTTTGACGAGGCGGCGCTGAAAATCGTGGGCAACAAGCCAGCCAAGAAATGACGCGACCGTTCAACTTTTCAGCCGGCCCGGCCGCGCTGCCCGAAGAAGTCCTGCAGCAAGCCGCCGCCGAGATGCTGGACTGGCACGGCAGCGGCATGAGCGTGATGGAGATGAGCCACCGGGGCAAGGAATTCATCTCCATCTACGAGCATGCGGAAGCGGATTTCCGTGAACTGATGGCGGTGCCCAAAGACTTCAAGATTCTTTTCATGCAGGGCGGCGGCTTGGGGGAAAACGCCATCGTGCCGCTGAACCTGTCGCGTGGCGCAGCCGCCGATTTTGTCGTCACCGGAGGCTGGAGCGACAAATCGCAAAAGGAAGCGCGCAAATACTGCGATGTGCAAATTGCCGCCACCAATGCAGGCAACCAGCACACCAGCCTGCCGGCACCGGGCAGTTGGCGCCTGCGCGGCGATGCCAGCTACGTGCACGTCTGCACCAATGAAACCATTCATGGGCTGGAGTTTCAGGAACTGCCTGACCTGAAGGCGCTGGGATGCGACGCACCGCTGGTAATCGATTTTTCATCCCATGTCGCTTCCCGTCCAGTGGACTGGTCGCGGGTCGGGCTGGCCTTTGGCGGCGCGCAGAAAAACCTCGGTCCGGCCGGCGTGACGCTGGTGGTCGTGCGCGAAGACCTGCTTGGCCATGCGCTGCCGATCTGCCCCAGCGCCTTCAATTACAAGACCGTGGCCGACAACGACTCGATGTACAACACGCCGCCGACATACTCGATCTACATCGCTGGACTGACGTTCCAGTGGCTCAAGCGCCAGAAAGAGGGCGCAGCAACAGGCATCGCCGCCATCGAACAGCGCAATATTGCCAAGGCCCGGCTGCTTTACGATGCCATTGACAACTCCAGCCTGTATGTCAATCCCATCGACAAGGACTGCCGCTCGCGCATGAACGTGCCATTCTTGCTGCGGGATGACTCGCGCAACGAGGCCTTCCTGGCCGGCGCCAAGGCGCGCGGCCTGCTGCAGCTCAAGGGCCACAAGTCCGTCGGCGGCATGCGCGCCAGCATTTACAACGCCATGCCGCTGGCCGGCGTTCAGGCTCTGGTGAGCTACCTGCAAGAATTCGAACAAAAACACGCCTGACATGACTGCCAACCTCGCTGATTTACGCGTCCAGATCGACGCGCTGGACAAGGAATTGCTCACGCTCCTGAACCGCCGCGCCCTGGTGGCCGAGCAGGTGGGAGAGGTCAAGAAACGCGAAGGCACGCCTTTTTTCCGGCCCGACCGTGTGGCCCAGGTCATCGAAAAAATCCAGCAGGCCAACATGGGGCCGCTGAAGAACGAGCATGTGGCCGCCGTCTGGCGCGAAATCATGTCCGCCTGCCTGGCCCTGGAGTCCCCCGTGCGCGTGGCCTACCTCGGGCCAGCCGGCACCTTCAGCGAGCAGGCCACCCTGGAGTTTTTCGGCGCCAGCATCGAGCACGTGCCCTGCGTCAACATTGACGAAGTGTTCCGCGCCACCGCGGCGGGCAGCGCCAGTTACGGCGTCGTGCCGGTGGAAAACTCCACCGAAGGGGTGGTGTCGCGCTCGCTGGACCTGCTGCTGAACTCGCCGCTGCACATCGTGGGCGAAATCAGCCTGATGGTGCGGCACAACCTGCTGCGACTGTCGGACTCGCTGGAGGGCATCGAAGCGGTGTTTGCCCACCCGCAAGCTCTGGCCCAGTGCCAGGGCTGGCTCACCACCCATTTGCCGGGTGCCGAACGCCGGGCCGCTTCCAGCAATGCCGAAGGCGCGCGCCTGGCCACCACCAACCCGGCCTGGGCCGGCATCGCCAGCGAGCGCGCCGCCACCCAGTTTGCGCTGCACACGGCAGCCCACGCCATTCAGGACGACGCTTTCAATCGCACCCGTTTTGCCGTCATCTGCCTGCCGCAGACGCTGCCCGCCCCGCCCGCTTCGGGCAAGGACTGCACCAGTCTGGTGGTCTCGGTGCCCAACCGGCCGGGCGCGGTGCATGACATCCTGGGGCCGCTCAAAACCCACGGGGTGTCGATGACCCGCTTTGAGTCGCGTCCGGCCCGCTCCGGCCAGTGGGAATACTATTTTTATATCGATCTGCAAGGCCATCCATCCCAGGAGCCCGTCAAGGCTGCACTGGCTGACCTGCAACGGCTGTGCGCTTTTTACAAGGTTCTTGGCACCTACCCTGTCAGCAACTGATGACGCGCCAAAACCGAATGCAAGAACTACAACAACTACGGATGCCACTTCATGTTTGAACAACTCGGTCTCATCGGCTGTGGCCTGATGGGCGGCTCTTTTGCGCTCGCTCTCAAACGCGCGGGTCTGGTCAAGCGTGTCGTCGGCTATAGCAAATCCCCTTCCACGACCGAGCGGGCCCGCCAGATGGGGGTGATCGACGTGGAAGCGCCCTCGGCCCTGCTGGCCGTGTCCGGGGCCGACATCGTCTTGCTGGCCATCCCCGTGTCCGCCACCGAAGCGAGCTTCAAGGCCATTCGGCACCTGGTCGGGCCCAACACGCTGATCATGGATGTGGGTTCCACCAAACGCGATGTGGTGGACGCGGCGCGGCGTGTCCTGAGAGAAAATGTCGGCTCTTTCGTGCCTTGCCATCCGATCACCGGCAAGGAAGTTTCCGGGGTCGAATCGGCTGACGCGGATTTGTACGCTGGCAAGCAGGTCATCATCACCCCGATCGAGCGCACCCTGACCGTTCAGCTGAAAAAAGCCACCGATGTCTGGACCGCACTGGGCTGCCATGTGATCAAGATGTCGCCGCAGGCGCATGATGCGGCCTATGCAGCCGTGAGCCATTTGCCTCACCTGATCGCTTTTGCCCTGATGAACAGCATTACCGGGCAGGAACATGGAAGAAACTACCTGTCGCTGGCGGGGCCGGGGTTTCGGGATTTCACGCGCATTGCAGCGAGCGACCCGAAAATGTGGCGCGACATCATGATTGCCAACCGAGAAGAGTTGCTGGAGCAGACCAAAATCTTCCACCAGACCCTGCAAAACCTTGAAAACCTGATTTCCAGCGGTAGCGGCGATACGCTGGAATCCTTGATTGGGCAAGCCAGCAACACGCGGGCCAACTGGCGCATCGTTTCACACCCTCATAAAAAATAAGCCCTGCGTCATGTTCGACATTGAATTTCTGGATATCCCGCCACTGGCCAGCGCGGGCGGCACGGTGCGCCTGCCCGGCTCGAAAAGCATTTCCAACCGGGTGCTGCTCCTCGCTGCCCTGAGCCAGGGGCAGACCACGGTCCACGACCTGCTGGCGTCCGACGACACCGCCGTGATGCTGGCAGCGCTCAGGCAACTCGGCTGCAGTGTGCAGCAAAGCGGAGAAACCGCCGTCATCGGCGGACTCGGCGGCCAGCTCATCGAACGCAAGGCCAAACTGTTCATGGGCAATGCCGGCACGGCCATGCGCCCCTTGACGGCAGCGCTGGCCCTGCTCGGCGGCGAGTTTGAGCTCTCGGGCGTGCCGCGCATGCACGAGCGTCCCATCGGCGATCTGGTCGATGCGCTCAGGCAACTGGGCTGCGGCATCGACTACCTTGGACAGGAAGGCTTTCCACCTCTTCGCCTGCGTCCGGCCACCTTGAAGCTCGACGCACCGATTCGCGTTCGCGGCGATGTGTCCAGCCAGTTTCTCACCGCCCTGCTGATGGCGCTGCCTCTCGTGGCCCAGCGTGACATCTGCATTGAAGTGGTGGGCGAACTGATTTCCCGCCCCTATATCGACATCACGCTCAAGCTGCTCGGGCGTTTCGGCATCCAGGTCCGGCGCGAAGGCTGGCAGCGCTTTGTCATTCCCGCAGGCAGCCGCTACCAGTCGCCGGGCGAAATCCATGTCGAGGCTGACGCCTCTTCGGCCAGCTATTTCATCGCGCTGGGCGCTCTGGCACCCAGCACGGAGGGTCACAGCGGCGTCGAAATACTGGGCGTGGGCGCCGACTCCATCCAGGGCGACATCCGCTTTGTCGAAGCGGCCCGCCTGATGGGCGCGCAGATTGACAGCGGCGCCAACTCGCTGCGCATCTCGCGCGGCGCCTGGCCGCTCAAGGCGATTGACCTGGACTGCAACCACATTCCCGACGCCGCCATGACGCTGGCCGTGATGGCGCTCTACGCCGATGGTACAACGGTGCTGCGCAACATCGCCAGCTGGCGCGTCAAGGAAACCGACCGCCTGGCTGCCATGGCCTGCGAGTTGCAAAAGCTCGGCGCCACCGTTGAAGAAGGCCCGGATTACCTCAGGATAACCCCGCCAGCGCAGGCCAGCGACTGGAAAACCGCCGCCATCCACACCTATGACGACCACCGGATCGCCATGTGTTTTTCCTTGGCCGCGTTCAATCCGGCGCAGTTGCCCATCCGGATTCTGGACCCCAAGTGCGTGGCCAAGACCTTTCCGGATTATTTCGAAGCCCTGTTTTCAGTCACCGAGGCGCAAACAGAACACATTCCGGTGCTGTGCATCGACGGCCCCACCGCCTCGGGCAAGGGAACGCTGGCGGCGCTGACGGCTGAGCGGCTCGGCTACAACTTCCTCGACTCAGGCGCGCTCTACCGTTTGACGGCTTTCGCTGCCCAGCGCGCCGGCATCGCCCTGGACGATGAAGCTGGCCTGGCCCGGATTGCGCGCACCCTGCCGGTGCGTTTTCAGGGCGAGCGCATCTTGCTCGAAACCGAAGACGTATCGGACGCCATTCGCAGCGAAACGGCCGGCATGGCGGCCTCCAAAGTGTCTGCCTACGGCCAGGTGCGCGCCGCCCTGCTGGACCTGCAGCACAGCTTCAGGCGCCTGCCCGGCCTGGTGGCCGATGGCAGGGATATGGGCACCGTGGTTTTCCCCGACGCAGACTTGAAAGTCTTCCTGACCGCCAGCGCCCTGCACCGCGCCGAGCGCCGGCATAAGCAGTTGATTTCAAAAGGCAAAGCGACTACAATCGCCGCCATTCAACAGGATCTGGAAGCGCGCGACGCCAGGGACATGTCCCGGCAAGCCGCCCCGTTAAAACCTGCTGAGAACGCCCAGCTTCTGGACAACTCCGATCTGACGATTGAAAAATCGCTGGACCAGGTCATTGACTGGTGGCAAGGCACCCGGCCCTTCTGATTCTCAACGCATACCCCTCGCCTGGGGAGCTGACTCAGCAGGAACATTTACGCAACCCGCAGCTTTATCACTTGTAAAGCCGCACAACCCAAACCACCGCAAGCAGCCCTCAAAACAATGGCAATCCCGCCATTGAAATCCTGCCCTTGCGGATTAGGAAACACATGTCCGAATCTTTTGCCGACCTATTCAACGAATCCCTGCAACGCTCTGAAATGCGCTCCGGTGAAGTCATCACCGCTGAAGTAGTGCGCATCGATCACAACCACGTGGTTGTGAACGCTGGCCTCAAGTCCGAGGCTTACATTCCTCTTGAAGAGTTCAAGAACGACCAGGGCGAAGTTGAAGTCCAGGTCGGCGATTTTGTGTCCGTGGCCATCGACTCCGTCGAAAATGGCTACGGCGACACCCTGCTGTCGCGCGACAAGGCCAAGCGCCTGGCTTCGTGGATGAGCCTGGAAAAAGCCCTGGAATCGGGCGAATTCGTCACCGGCCAGACCAGCGGCAAGGTCAAGGGCGGCCTGACCGTTCTGGTCAACGGCATCCGCGCTTTCCTGCCCGGCTCGCTGATCGACACCCGCCCCATCAAGGACTTGTCTCCCTACGAGAACAAGACCATGGAATTCAAGGTCATCAAGCTGGACCGCAAGCGCAACAACGTGGTGCTGAGCCGCCGCGCCGTGGTCGAAGCCAGCATGGGCGAAGAGCGCGCCAAGCTGATGGAAACCCTGAAAGAAGGCTCCGCTGTCAAGGGCATCGTCAAGAACATCACCGAGTACGGTGCCTTCGTTGACCTCGGCGGCATCGACGGCCTGCTGCACATCACCGACATGGCCTGGCGCCGCGTGCGTCACCCGAGCGAAGTGGTGACGGCTGGCCAGGAAATCGTGGCCAAGATCCTGAAGTTCGACACCGAGAAGAACCGTGTCTCGCTGGGTCTGAAACAAATGGGCGACGATCCATGGATGGGCGTGAACCGCCGCTACCCACAATCGACCCGCCTGTTCGGCAAGATCACCAACATCGCCGACTACGGCGCGTTTGTCGAACTCGAACCCGGCATCGAAGGCCTGGTCCACGTGTCCGAAATGGACTGGACCAACAAGAACGTGGCACCGAGCAAGCTCGTCGCCCTGGGCGACGAAGTCGAAGTCATGGTGCTGGAAATCGACGAAGACAAGCGCCGTATCTCCCTGGGCATGAAGCAGTGCAAGGCCAACCCATGGCAAGAGTTTGCCGTGGAAACCAAGCGCGGCGACCGCGTCAAGGGTCCGATCAAGTCGATCACCGACTTCGGTGTGTTCGTGGGCCTGGCTGCCGGCATCGACGGCCTGGTGCATCTGTCTGACCTCTCTTGGAACGAGCCCGGCGAAGCTGCCGTGCGCAACTACAAGAAGGGCCAGGAAGTCGAAGCGATCGTGCTGGCCGTCGACGTGGACCGCGAGCGCATCTCCCTGGGCATCAAGCAGCTCGACTCTGACCCGTTCACCACCTTCGTGTCGATCAACGACAAGGGTGCGACGGTGACCGGCAAGGTCAAGACGGTTGACGCCAAGGGCGCCGAGATCGATCTGGGCGAAGACATCATCGGTTACCTGCGCGCCAGCGAAATCAGCCGCGACCGCGTCGAAGACGCACGCAATGTGCTGAAAGAAGGCGACGAAGTCTCGGCAGTCGTGGTGAACGTGGATCGCAAGACCCGCAACATCCAGCTGTCGGTCAAGGCCAAGGACAACGCCGACCAGCAAGAAGCCATGGCAACCCTGAGCCAGCAGTCCTCGCGCGAGAGCGCCGGCCTGACCAGCCTGGGCGCCCTGCTGCGTGCCAAGCTGGACAGCAGCGAGAAGTAAAGAGCATTGCGGCGCAAACGCATACCCGTGTGCGTTTGCGCCCAACAGGCTAATCCCCCATGACCCGAAGCGATCTTGTCGAAGAACTGGCAGCCCGATTCAGCCAGTTGACGCACCGCGATGCCGAGCATGCCGTCAAGACCCTTCTTGATGCCATGAGCGAGACGCTGGTACGTGGCAACCGGATTGAGATCCGGGGTTTTGGCAGTTTTTCCATCAACCGGCGCCCGCCCCGTATGGGACGCAATCCCCGGTCTGGAGAAAGTGTCGCCATTCCTGAAAAACGCGTGGCGCATTTCAAACCGGGAAAAGCACTGCGCGAAAGCGTGGACGCCCGAACGCAAGAAATGTTGACAGGCGCGCCTTCCCGCTGAGGTGTCGAATTTCCTCCTCGATGGGCTGGCTACAATCGCCACACCACTTTCGGGGATTGCCAGTGAAATACCTGATGTGGCTGCTCAAGGCAGCCATTTTTTTTACGCTCTTTGCTTTTGCACTGAACAACCAGCAAACGGTTGCGGTGCATTTCTTTTTTGGTACCTTGTGGCAAGCTCCTCTGGTGCTGGTGGTTCTGGCCGCCTTCACTGGCGGGCTGTCGCTGGGTATTTTTGTCATGATGCCGCGCTGGTGGAAAACACGCAAAGCAAACACACGCCAGGCCTCAGGCACTTCCACACGCGGAACTGACAGTATTCCTCCCCCGATTCACCATGGAATTTGATTTCACCTGGGTTTTGCTCGGGCTTCCAGTCGCCTTCACGCTGGGCTGGCTGGCCTCCCGACTGGACCTGCGGCAGTTGCGCATTGAAAACCGCCAGGCGCCCAAGGCCTATTTTAGAGGGCTGAACTTTCTGCTCAACGAGCAGCAGGACCAGGCCATTGATGCCTTCATTGAAGCCGTCCAGAACGACCCCGATACGTCCGAGCTGCATTTCGCCCTGGGCAACCTGTTCCGGCGCCGGGGCGAATACGACCGCGCCGTGCGGGTGCACGAGCACCTGATGTCGCGCGGCGACCTGACCCAGAGCGAGCGCGAGCGCGCCCAGCATGCGCTGGCGCTCGATTTCCTCAAGGCCGGCTTGATTGACCGGGCCGAAGCAGCCCTGCGCAAGCTCGAAGGCACGCCGTTCGAAGAAGAGGCCCGGCTGGCGCTGCTGTCCATTTATGAGCGCTCCCGCGACTGGGTCCATGCCACGGAAATTGCCGCCCGGCTGGAAAGCTCCAGCCAGGGCAGCTTCAGCGCCCGGCAGGCGCATTACCTGTGCGAGCAGGCCAGCGCCGCAGTGGCCTCGGGTGATAGCGCTCAAGCATTAGGCACGCTGACTAGAGCCACAGCCATGGCACCGGCTTCGGCCCGGCCCCTGATGGATCTGGCCAAGCTGCAAAACCAGCTGGGCCATCCCCAAGATGCCTTGCAGAGTCTTCTCAAGCTGGTCAAAACAACCCCCCAGGCTTTGCCGCTGGTTGCCGGACTGCTGGCCAATATTGCGCAAGGCAGCGACGAGCAGGAGGCCACGCTGTCCCTGCTGAGGGACAGCTATGCGCAGACCCCCTCCATTGATGTGATTGAAGCCATCGTCAAGCTGGAAAAAGACCCACTAGCAGCCCGGCAATGGTACGTGCAGCATCTGGAGCGCGAAAACTCCCTGGTGGCCACAAAAAAATGGATTGCCGGGGAAAAGCTCGAAGACGAGCATCACCACACGCTGGTTCAGCGCGCGCTGGACCATGCCACCAAGCCCCTGATGCGCTACCGCTGCGCGGCCTGCGGCTTCGAGGCCACCCAGCATTTCTGGCACTGCCCCGGCTGCCAGGCCTGGGACAGCTATCCCGCCCGCCGCATTGAAGAGCTGTAACCCCTGAGCGTCCTTCCCCCACAAGATGACCTTGCCATTGACCCCTGAAAAAATTGCTGCAGCCCGCGTTCTGGTCGTGGGCGACGCCATGCTGGACCGCTACTGGTACGGCGCGGTGGACCGCATCTCGCCCGAGGCGCCCGTTCCCGTGGTGCGCGTCACCCGCACCGAAGAGCGCATCGGCGCAGCTGCCAACGTGGCCTACAACATCGTGACGCTCGGCGCCCAGGCGTCGCTGCTGAGCGTCGTGGGCGAGGATGAAGCGAGCCACCAGCTCGAAGCGCTGGTGGCCACAACAGGCATCACGCCCTACTTCGGCCGCGACGCCAACCTCAAAACCACGGTCAAGCTACGAGTGATCGGGCGCCAGCAGCAACTGCTTCGGCTGGACTTTGAAAACACGCCGGAAACCGAAGTGCTGGCTTCGCAGTCTGTCACGTTTGAAAAGCTGCATCCGCAGCACGATGCGGTGCTGTTTTCCGACTACGGCAAGGGCGGGCTGACCCATATCGTGGCGATGATTACCCAGGCCCGCGCCGCGGGCAAGGTGGTACTGGTCGATCCCAAGGGCTCGGACTATGAACGCTACAGGAATGCCAGCGTCATCACCCCCAACCGTGCCGAACTGGAGCATGTGATTGGCCCCTGGCGCGATGAGGCAGATTTGCGCGCCAAAGCCCATCACCTGCGCACTTCGCTGAACCTGCAAGCCATGCTGCTGACCCGCAGCGAGGAAGGCATGACCCTGTTCGACGCCCAGGGCGAACTGCACGTGCCCGCTCTGGCCAGAGAAGTATTTGACGTGACCGGCGCCGGCGACACCGTGATTGCCACGCTGGCCACCATGGCGGCCGCAGGCATGAGCCTGCGCCAAGCCGTGCCGATTGCCAACCGCGCCGGCGGCATTGTGGTGGGCAAGTTCGGCACCGCCACCGTCAGCTACGGTGAGCTTTTCGCCGCCTGAAAACCTGCGCCGCGCTCCTCAAAAATCCAAGGAATTTCCCATGAAAATCGTAGTCACCGGAGCCGCCGGCTTCATCGGCAGCAACCTGGTCAAGGGACTCAACGCCCGGGGCATCGACGACATCATCGCCGTCGATGACCTGACCCAGGGCGACAAGTTCCGCAACCTGGCCGACCTGAAAATCGCTGACTACCTCGACGCTGGCGTTTTTTACAAGCGGTTTGCCGAGGGCGCTTTCGGCCAGGTCGAGGCGGTCTTCCACGAAGGCGCCTGCAGCGACACCATGGAGATGGACGGCAAGTACATGATGGGCAATAACTACACCCTGTCATGCGAGCTGTTCCAGTCCTGCCAGGCGCAGGGCACGCGCCTGCTCTACGCCTCCTCGGCCGCCACCTACGGCGGCTCCGATACCTTCAGCGAGTCGCCCGAGTTCGAAAAGCCGCTCAATGTGTATGGCTACTCCAAGCTGCTGTTTGACCAGCGCATGCGCCGCGAACTCGGTGCCCGGTTTGAAAAAGCGCAGACCCAGGTTGCCGGCTTTCGCTACTTCAACGTCTACGGCCCACGCGAGCAGCACAAGGGCCGCATGGCCAGCGTGGCGTTTCACCAGTTCAACCAGTTCCAGGCCGAAGGCAAGGTCAAGCTGTTCGGTGACTATGGCGGCTACGGCGCTGGCGGGCAAATGCGCGACTTTGTCTTTATCAACGACGTGGTGGCAGTCAATCTCTGGTTTTTTGACCACCCTGAAGCCTGCGGAATTTTCAACCTCGGCACCGGCCGGGCGCAGCCCTTCAATGACGTGGCAATTGCCGTCGTCAACACTCTGCGCCAAAGCCAGGATGCGGCGCCCTTGAGCCTTGAAGAGGCGGTGCGCGGCGGCATGATTGACTACATCGACTTTCCTCAGGCGCTGGTTGGCAAATACCAGAGCTACACGCAGGCCGACCTGAGCGCCTTGCGCGCAGCAGGTTGCCAGCATGTCTTTGCCGATGTCCAAGCTGGTGTGGCCGCTTATATGCAGTGGCTGCACAGCGTTCAGGCATAGGGGTTAAGGTTTACTTGAAAAAAAGCTGGCGGGTGGTCAACCCGGTTTGAAGAGAAAGCGTTATTGAAATACATCTTTCAAGATGTAAAAAGTGTTTTCAATTCAAATAATTTTCAAGGAGTGTTCCCATGTTCAAGAAATTTCTGACATTTTTGGCTGCCCTGTCCGTCTTCGCCGCATTTGCTGCGGTAGACGTCAACAAAGCCAGTGAAGCTGAGCTCGACGGCATCAAGGGCATCGGCCCGGCCACGACCCGTGTGATTGTTGCCGAGCGTCAAAAAACCGAGTTCAAGAACTGGGAAGACTTCATCTCCCGCGTCAAAGGCATCGGCCCCAAAAGCGCTGCCAAGTTCTCTGCGGAAGGGATGACCGTGGGCGGCGCGCCTTACCAGGGCGGAGCGCCTGTTGCTGTCAAGAAGAATGAAAAAACCGTCGCCAAGGCCGATGCGGCCACCGTGGCCGCCAGCGCGGTCAAAAAGTAATCAGGAGACATAAATAAAAAAACCCGCCAAAAGGCGGGTTTTTTTATTGCATCAAAAGCTTCAGACTGAAGCCATCAACCCATGTGCAGGCCGCCGTTCAGCGAGAAGTCGGCGCCCGTGGCATAACCGCCCTCATCCGAAGCAATCCAGGAAATGATGGAAGCAATCTCTTCGGGCTGGCCCAAGCGCTTGGCGGGCACGCCGGCAACGATTTTTTCCAACACTTCAGGACGAATCGCCTTGACCATGTCGGTGCCGATATAGCCTGGGCTGACCGTGTTCACGGTCACGCCCTTGCTGGCCACTTCCTGCGCCAGCGCCATGGTAAAGCCATGCAGGCCGGCCTTGGCGGTGGAATAGTTCACCTGGCCAAACTGGCCCTTCTGGCCATTGACGGACGAGATGTTGATGACGCGGCCAAACCCAGCCTCAACCATGCCTTCTATCACCTGCTTGGTCACGTTGAACATGCTGTCCAGATTGGTGGAAATCACCGCATCCCAGTCAGCCTTGCTCATCTTGCGGAACTGGCCATCGCGGGTAATGCCGGCATTGTTGACCAGCACGCTGACATTGCCATGCTCAGCCTTGACCTTGTCGAAAGCGGCCACGGTGGAATCCCAATCGCCCACATTTCCCACCGAAGCGTAAAAGTTATAACCCAGGGCTTTTTGCTCATCAAGCCATTTGGTGAAATCGCGCGTCGGGCCACAGCCGGCGATGACGGTAAAACCATCCTTGGCCAGTCGCTGGCAAATAGCGGTTCCGATGCCACCCATGCCACCAGTTACGTAAGCTACTTTATTGCTCATTGTCTTCTCCTCATTGTGTGGATTTTTATATAACCATTTTTTGCTATTGAATCAATAGCTGTTCACACCCGGAGAACCGGGCGTCAGAACCTGTTTCACCTGCTATTTAGCGTTCCAGCGTGAGGGCAACCCCCATGCCGCCGCCAATACACAGGCTGGCAATGCCTTTTTTGGCATCGCGTCGCACCATCTCATGCAACAAGGTCACCAGAATACGGCAGCCGGACGCGCCAATCGGGTGGCCAATGGCAATGGCGCCGCCATTGACGTTGACCTTGCTGGTATCCCAGCCCATTTCCTGGTTGACCGCACAGGCCTGGGCCGCAAAAGCCTCATTGATTTCAAGCAAGTCCAGATCCTGCGCTTTCCAGCCAGCACGCGCAAGCGCCTTGGTCGATGCAGGCACTGGACCCATTCCCATGTAAGCCGGGTCCAGCCCCGAGGTGGCGTAGCTGGCAATGCGCGCCAGGGGTGTGAGCCCCAGGGCGGCCGCTTTTTTAGCCGTCATGACCATGACGGCGGCAGCGCCGTCGTTCAGGCCGGACGCATTGCCGGCGGTCACGCCGCCAGCCTTGTCAAAGGCCGGACGCAGGCCCGCCAAGCCTTCGGCGCTGGTTTTGCGGTTGATGAACTCATCGGCAGAAAACACCACCGCGTCGCCCTTTTTCTGGGGAATGGAAATCGAAACGATTTCGTCCTTGAACTTGCCCGCATCCTGCGCGACTGCGGCCTTGGTCTGGCTGGCCAGCGCCAGCGCGTCTTGCGCCTCACGGCTGATACCGTATTTCTTGGCCACGTTCTCGGCGGTGATGCCCATGTGGTACTGGTTATAGACGTCCCACAGGCCGTCCACGATCATGGTGTCAACCATTTTCCAGTCGCCCATGCGCTGGCCGTCGCGCGAGCCATTGAGCACATGCGGTGAAGCACTCATGTTTTCCTGGCCACCGGCAATCACGATTTCGCTGTCGCCCGTGGCCACCGACTGGGCAGCGAGCATGACAGCCTTGAGGCCGGAGCCGCACACGGCATTGATGGTCAGGCCGGGAAGGCCGTGCGGAAAACCCGCCTTGAGTACGGCCTGGCGCGCTGGGTTTTGCCCAGCGCCAGCGGCCAGCACCTGGCCCATGATGACTTCACCGATCTGCTCGGCGCTCAGTCCGGAACGCTCCAGCACACCCTTGATGACGGCTGCGCCCAATTGCGTGGCAGGTATTTTGGCAAGGGAGCCACCAAATTTACCCACGGCAGTACGGCCCGCTGAAACGATAACGATCTCTTCCATCTTGTCTCCTTCATATAAATTCTTTAGGCAACCGGGTTTTGGCCTCGCCCGGTGGCAACTCTAAACAAACCTCAGACCTTGACCTTGACATAGCGCCCCGGTGCCGGCTCGGTGGCCTTGTATTTACGGCTACCGTAGGTTTTTGGCGCTGCGATCTGCTTGCCGGCCTGCTCTTTGAGCCAGTCAGACCAGTCCGTCCACCAGCTGCCCGGATGCTCCGTGGCGCCCTGGAGCCAGTCCGTCTGGGCAGCAGGGTAGTTGCCGCCAGCCAGGCTGTCGTTGATCCAGTAGCTGCGTTTGTTTTTCGCTGGCGGATTGATCACGCCGGCTATGTGGCCCGAGGCCCCCATCACAAAACGTTTTTTGCCCGGCAGCACCTGGGTGGAGGCATAAGCCCCGCCAATGGGCACGATATGGTCTTCGCGCGAACCATAGATGTAAACCGGAATGTCCATCTTGCGCAGATCCACCTTCTGGCCGCACACCACGGTCTTGCCGGGCTTGATCAGATTGTTCTCGAAATAGGTGTTGCGCAGGTACCAGGCGTAAAACGGGCCAGGCAGGTTCGTCGAGTCGCTGTTCCAGTAGAGCAGGTCAAACGGCGGCGGGGTTTCGCCCTTGAGGTAATTGCCGACAACGTAATTCCAGACCAGGTCATTGGGGCGCAGGAAACTGAAAGTCGAAGCCAGATCCTTGCCCTTGAGCAAACCGCCCTTGCCCATCTCGGCTTCGCGGTACTTGACGGAAGTTTCGTCAATGAAGATGTCCAGAATGCCGGTGTCGGTAAAGTCCAGCAGCGACGTCAGCAAGGTAACGCTTGCAACCGGCTTTTCGCCGCGCGCGGCCAGCACCGACAACGCTGTACCCAGGATCGTGCCGCCCACGCAAAAGCCCAGGGCATTGATGGTGTCGGCGCCGGTGATCTCCCGCACCACCTCGATGGCCTTGATGGGGCCATGCTCGATGTAGTCGTCCCAGGTCTTGCCGGCCATGGACTGGTCCGGGTTGCGCCAGCTCAGCACGAAGGTGCGATGACCCTGGGCGACGTTGTAGCGGATCATCGAGTTGTCGGGCTGCAGGTCCAGGATGTAGAACTTGTTGATGCAGGGCGGCACGAACAGGAAAGGCTTTTCGTAGACCTTGTCCGTCAGGGGCTTGTATTCGAGAAGCTGGAAAAACTCGTTCTCAAACACCACCGCACCCTCGGTGGTGGCGACGTTTTTGCCGACTTCGAACAGGCTCTCGTCGGTCATGGACACATGGCCCTGCCTCATGTCGTTGAGCAGGTTCTGCAGGCCCTTGGCAATGCTTTGGCCTTTGGTCTCGATGGCCTTTTTCTGGGCTTCGGCATTCAAGGCGAGGAAATTGCTGGGGGCCGACGCGGCCATCCACTGCTCGACCGCAAAGCTCAGACGGGCTTTGGTTTTGGCATCGCTCTCCACCGCTTCGGCCAGGCCCATCAGGGTCCGGGCGTTGAGCAGGTAAGCCGCCGACATGAATTTGGAAACCGGACTGGCCTGCCAGGCCGGATCGGAAAACCTGCGGTCAGACACGGCTTGTGCCGCGCTGCTCTGCAGGCCCTGGTTCCACAGCGCTGCTGCTTCGTTGATGTAGCGTTGCTGAAGCTCTTGGAGCTTGGCTGGATCGAAACGGATGGAGGGTTGGGGCTGACTGAAGGGTTGGAGCGCGGACATGTCCATGGGAGGAAATCCGGCCGGCTGGCCTGCGCCCAGGGTACCCATGACTTGTTGCAAGCCTGAACTCAGGGTTTCCTGCATCTGTTGGGCCGCCTGGGCCAAATTCGGTTCAAAATTCACAGTTGTCTCCTCAATTTTGACGGCTCTTGATGAGTTGTCTACAGCGATTCCAGTATCGCCCTATTAGCTTCTGAAAACCTGACAAGGCCGAGAATTTTTTATGTACTTGATCGTTATAGCCTGGATGTATGTCGTCCTCATGATGAGTGTTGCAGAAGCTACCAACAGCAACGGAACCATTTTGGGCGCATTGGTGACCTTTGTACTCTATGGCGTAGCGCCAGTGACATTGGTGATTTACCTAATGGGCGCTCCGGCACGCAGCAAGGCCATCAAAAAACGCGAAGCCGAAGCGCGCGCAGCACAAATGGCAAAAACGGCTTCCGAAGCACAGAATACACCCGCCCAAATATCCCTGTTGTCAGTCCAGCCAGATGCAGGCAGCCATGCGGCCGGTAGTTCCCCGCCCATTGCCGTTGACACCGGCGTCGCGCCGGTGGGAAAAGAACCTTGAAGGGTTACCCACGGTACACCAGGGCAAGCTGCCATCGTTGCCATACACCTGCTCAACGCCGAGCGCCTGCAGTCGCAGCCGGGCCAGCGCGGGCAGATTGGCCAGGTACTTGCCAGCTGCGATTTGCACGAACAGCCTGCCCGCTTGGGGCTGCCGTGCTTCAAAAGCGGCCTTGACTTCGGGGCCGACTTCGAATGCGTCGGGTCCGATACAGGGGCCCAGCCATGCCATGACCTTGACCTTGACCTTGACAGTTGATGGTGCCCGGCCGGTCTGGCCCAGCATGGTTAAAGAGGCATGCGCAGCTTCCAGAATGCCCTGCCCGCTGTCCTCGCCGACGCCGGCCAGTCCGCGCCAGCCAGCGTGGGCAGCGCCCACTGCGCGGCCATCCTGTGTGGCCAGCAGCACCGGCAGGCAATCGGCCACCATGACGGTGCAAGCCAGCCGGCGCTGCGCCGTCACGCAGCCATCGGCTGTCTGGCCGTCGGGCGTGGCCGCGTCCAGTGGCAGCACCGCGCTGCCATGCACCTGGCTGAGAAACACCGCCTGCGTGCCAATGGCCCGCTCAAGCAGGGCGCGGTTGGCCGCCACCGAATCGGGAGAATCCCCCACGTGGCTGCCCAGGTTCAGGCTGTCATAGGGCGGCGCCGACTCGCCGCCGGCCCGCGTGGTGAACACCGCCCGAACCCCGGCGGGTGCAGGCCAGTCGGGAATCAGCCAGTCGGGATGCAACACAGCCGCCACGTCTAAACCTCGTAATCGGGGCAGACCGACGGCTGCGCCTTTTGAAAAGCCGGCAACGCCATGCAGGCATCAAACGCCGCCATGGTGCGAGCAAGCCCTTCCAGGCTCACGTTGAAACGCTGGGCGTTGAAGATTTGCGGCACCAGGCAGCAATCGGCCAGCGTGGGGCTGTCGCCGTGGCAATAAAGGGAAGCCGGCAACTGGCCGAGCTGGCGCTCAAAGGCTTCGAGCCCTTGGCGGCACCAGTGGTGGTACCAGGCGTTCTTGGCCTCGTCGCCCACCTTGAGTTCGCGCACCAGGTATTTGAGTACCCGCAGGTTGTTGAGCGGATGAATCTCGCAGGCAAGCGACTGGGCCAGCGCCCGCACCCTGGCGCGGCCCAGCGCGTCAGTTGGCAGCAGGGCCGGCACGGGATACGTTTCATCCAGGTATTCAATGATTGCCATCGACTGCGACAGCTTTGCGCCATCGACCTCCAGCAACGGCACCAGGGCATCGGCCGAGAGCGCGGCATAGGGCTCTTTTTGATGGTCTCCCCTGGCAAGATGAACCGGCACATATTCGTAGCGCAGGCCTTTGAGCTCCAGCGCAATGCGAACCCGAAAAGAGGCGGACGAGCGAAAATAATTGTGGAGTTTCATGCGCAAAAGCATAAACCCAAACGCCGCCTGCGTCCCGGCAAAATGCCCTGCCGCGCTCTGGCCTTGCCGACCAAAGGCATGAGCGAAAAGCCTGTCACGCGCCACCAGCCGCAGCCCTTGGCGAGCCCGCCAAAGCGGCCCGCTGCCGGGCTTGATGGTTTGACGTTAGAGTTAGCGCCTCATTCTTATCCCAACACAGGAATTTTTCATGATTCTCGAACTCGCCGACATTCGCATCCAGCCCGGCCAGCAGGCCGCTTTTGACGAAGCCATCCAGCGCGGCGTCAACGTGATCGCCACGGCCAAGGGCTTTCAGGGCTACAAGGTCAACAAAGGCATTGAAAACCCAGAGCGCTACCTTCTGCAAATCTTCTGGGAAACACTGGAAAACCACACGGTTGACTTTCGCGAGTCGCCCGCTTTTGCCGAGTGGCGCACGATTGTCGGACCGTTTTTTGCCGCGCCGCCCAGCGTGGAGCATTTCAACCTGCTCGCCAAGTCTGACTGACGGCTGAGCCAGGAAACGTTTAGAAAAACCTCCAGCAAACCCCATGAACATGCTTTCCCCACGCGCCAGCACTGTCGTGCGCAGGGCGCTTTTGATCACCTTGTGCGCTCTTCCCGGCTGGGCTGCAGCCCAGAGCGGCCCGCCAAAACCAGACGCCTGGCCAACGCGGCCGGTCCGTATCCTGGTGGGTTTTCCCGGCGGCTCCACCCCTGACATGGCGGCACGCACGCTGGCCGAGCCCCTGGCCAGAGCGCTGGGCCAGCCCGTGATTGTTGAAAACAGGGTGGGCGCCTCTGGCAACATTGCCGCTGACCAAGTCGCCAAGGCCAAGGACGACCACACGCTGGGCGTCGTCATCAACGGCAACCTGACCTCGGCCAGGCAGCTCAACCCCCAGTTGCCCTACGATCCGGCCCGGGACTTTGCGCCGATTTCCCTGCTGACCACCGCCCCGCTGATGCTGGTGGCCCCCGCCAGCCTGCCCGGCGGGGCCGATTTCTTCAAGGCAGCCGGCCAGGCGGGCCAGCGGTGGAACTACGGCTCGGTGGGCCATGGCTCGGTGGCGCATCTGGGCATGGAACTGCTCAAAAGCCGGGCTCCCGGCCTGATGCCGGTGCATGTTCCTTACCCCAGCAACCCGCAGGTGCTCACCGCCATGATCGGGGGCGAGATCCAGATGGCACTGGTTCCGCCCGGCATTGCCATGGCGCAGATCCGCGCCGGCAAGCTCCGGGCGGTTGGCCTGGCCGGCGGGCGCAGTTCGCTGGCGCCAGACGTGGCGCCGCTGTCCGAAGCCGGCGTGCCGGGCATGAACCTGGAAGTGTGGACGGCGCTGATCGGGCCGGCCCGTCTGTCCAGGCAAGCCCAGGAACGGCTGGCCCAGGAAGTGCCCCGCATCATTCATGAGGCGCAGACCCGCCAAAAACTGTTTGCGCAAGGCTGGCAGGCCGTGGGCACCTCGCCAGACGGCCTGAAAAACCGTCTGAAGGACGAATCTGCCATGCTCGGCAACATTATCCGCACGCGCGGCATCAAGCTCGAATAAGCTGGTGCGTCCCCCTGCAGCGCTGCCTGCCACGGTGGCGCTGCAGGGCAGCCAATAGCCCCCAAACGGTACGCGGCTTACCGGACTTCTTGGGGGCTACCTCTAAAAACAGCGGCATTAGGGCAATCACGGGTTTTCAAACAGAATCGGTTCGATTACAAATTATCACCATTTTGTTCACAGGGAAAATCCATGATCCAGCGACGCACTCTCCTCAAATCTGGCGCAGCCGTAGCGCTTGGCGCCCCGGCTCTGGCCGGGTTTGCCCAGCAAACCGTGACCCTGAAGTTTCACACCTTCATCTCCCCCCAGTCGCAAAACTGGCTCACCATGCACAAGCCCTGGATGGAAAAAATCGAAAAAGAGTCCGGCGGCCGGATCAAGTTCGAAGGCTATCCTGGCATGCAGTTGGGTGGAACCCCGGGGCAACTGTATGACCAGGTCAGGGACGGCACCGTCGATGTCGTGTGGGCCTTGCCGGGGTACACGCCCGGGCGCTTTCCGCGCGTGGAAGTGTTCGAACTGCCCTTCATGATGACCAATGCCGAAGCCACTTCCAGAGCCTACTGGGAATACATGCAGACCATGGCGCCGGACGAGTTCAAGGACGTTCATGTGCTGGCGCTGCAGGTGCACGGACCCGGCGTGATCCACACCGTGGACAGGCCCGTCAAGTCGGTGGCTGACATGAAAGGCCTCAAGATGCGTGCGCCGACGCGTCAGGTGGCCAAGATCATGACCTTTCTCGGCGCCACTGCGGTGAGCATGCCGCTGCCGGCAACGACTGATGCGCTGAGCAAGGGCGCCATCAACGGCTGCGTGATGCCCTGGGAAGTGGCCCCGTCCGTGCGGGTGCCTGAACTCACCAAATACAGCGCCGAGTTTGCCTCGGCCGGTGGTGCGCTCTACACCAGCACCATCATGATGGCCATGAACAAGGCCAGATACAACGCCTTAGCGCCCGATCTGCAAAAAGTGATCGACAACAACTCGGGTATCGCCACCTCGGGCTGGCTGGGGAAAACCCAGCAAGGCAATGACCCGACGGGCCGCAAGGTGGCCAGCGACCGCAGCAACAGCATCTTTACCGTGGGCGCAGCCGAAGCACAGGAATTTCGCCGCATGTCACGCCTGGTCGAGGTCGAGTGGACGGAAGACATGCTCAAGCGCGGCCATGACGGCTACAAGCTGCTGCAAACCGCCCGCAACCTGATCGACAAGCACACCAGGGCCCTGGCCGGCTGAGGCGCTACACTCGTTTAGATGCACCGCCTACCCCTGAACTACTGCCGCGTTTGCGGTACCGCTGTGGCTTATCGCCTGCCCGACGACGGCGACACCAAAGAGCGGGCCATCTGCACGGCCTGCCACACGGTGCATTATGAAAATCCGCTCAACGTTGTCGGCACCGTGCCGGTCTGGGGTGAGGATGGCGCGCAGGTTCTGCTGTGCAAACGCAACATTGAACCGCGCCGGGGCAAGTGGACACTGCCGGCCGGTTTCATGGAACTGGGTGAAACTACCGAACAGGGCGCGGCCCGCGAAACCGACGAAGAGGCCGGCGCGCAGTTTGAAATCCAGGGTCTGTTTTCAGTCATGAATGTCGTGCGCGTAGGGCAGGTTCACCTGTATTACCGCGCCCGGCTGTTGAGCACCGACTTCAATCCCGGCCATGAGACCATGGAAGCGCGGCTGTTCACCGAGTCGGAAATTCCGTGGGACGAGATTGCCTTCAGAACCGTCCAGGAAACGCTGGAGTGCTATTTCGAAGACCGGCGCAAGGGGCACTTTGATGTCCATGTGATGAATGTCGGCTGAGCTCAAGCGCCGCCTCAAGGTAAGCAAGTGCTGCGCACACGCCCGGGCGTCACTTAGAATTTGCGCCACCGCACGAATGCCGCGTCAGGCTTTTTAGCCGCCTGTTGCGCGCTGCTTCCCACCATGCGCCCTGGCGCTCTCACAACACCTCCCGCATAGCCATGTTCAAATCCGCGTCCTTTTTCCGCATTGCCCTTGATTTCGCCCTGCCGCCCCTGGAGGCGCTGGAAGAGGCGCTGCAGTCTGCCCAGTTCCTGCCCTGCGGCGCCACGCAAGCCGAGTCCAGTGGCTGGATTGCGCCGCGCGGCAACAAGAGCACGGTGCTGGCCGAAGCCGTTGGCGCCAGCGTCATCCTGCGGCTGTGCGTCGAGCGCCGCCCGCTGCCCGCCTCGGCCGTCAAGGACGCGGTGGACGCCATGGTCGAGAAATACAAGCAGGAAACCGGCCGCGAGCGCGTCAGTTCCAAGGTCAAGAAGGAGTTCAAGGAAGAAGCCATCCAGAGCCTGCTGCCGCGCGCCTTCACCAAGCGCTCGGCCACCACGCTGTGGCTTGACCCGGTGAACAAATTCCTGGTGGTGGATTCAAGCAGCCTCGCCGGCGCCGACAAGGTGGTCACGCACCTGATCGAGGCGCTGGGCGCCATCCCGGGCTCGCGCCCCGGCCTCATGGCCAAGCCGGTGCAAACCGCGCTGTCCGCCGGCGCGGCCATGGCCGACTGGCTTGCCAGCCGTGAAGCACCGCCCAACTTCACCGTAGACCGCGACTGCGAACTCAAGACGCCCGACGACCAGAAATCAACCGTGCGCTACTCGCGCCACACGCTGGAGATCGACGAAGTGGCCCAGCATATCGAGGCCGGGAAACTGCCCACCCAACTGGCCATGACCTGGAACGAGCGGGTGTCGTTCGTGCTGACCGACATGGCGCAGGTGAAAAAAATCAAGCTGCTCGACGTGGTGCTCGATGGCATTCAGGACAATGGCAAGGACGACGACGGTTTCGACACCGACGCTGCCCTCGTGACCGGAGAACTCTCAGCCCTGATCCCGGATCTGCTGACAGCGCTGGGCGGCGAGTTGCAGAGCGACGGTCTGACTTCTGAAGCGCCAGCCGCGCAGGCCAGCAAGCCAGACGCTGAACTCGCCCCCTTTTAAAAGCCGGCCCGTGCGGCCTTTGCCTCAGGGCCGCGTGCTTCGCGAGGGGTAGGCCACCACTGACTCCGGTCGGGAGCGCTCGCTTTCCTCGGCGGCTGGCTCCCGAACAAGGGAAGAGTGCGGCTGCAGCGCATGGTTGATTTCCGCTTCGATGCGGGTGATGCGCTCCGTGTACATCTTGGCCAGGGCGGCATGATGCTCGGCCGCGGCCTGATGCTCCACCCGTGCCAGGTTGGCCTCTTCCAGGTATTCACGGGATTTGCGAATATAAGCTTCCGAGTTTTTTTCAAACAGGTGCAACTTCATGACAACTCCCTTCATAAGCCTGCCGCCAAAAACAGCACACCCACATGATTTGAAAATCCACGGGTCTGTGTGCCCATGCTGCGTCAGCAACACGCGAATTTTTCAAGGGATCAACGTCATCGTCAACAGCCTTGCGGTTAAAGCTATAACCATGAAGCGATCCAGAAAAATGTTACCCAACAGAAAAACAGGTTACATCGTCTGGACTGTAATGGAGTGATTCATTGGTAACAGGCATGATTTTCATGCTTCAACGCTGCCGGTAATCGGCAGCACGATGCCGGTGATGTAGCTGGCGCAAGCAGGCGAGGCCAGGAAAACATAGGCGGGCGAGAGCTCTTCGGGCTGGGCCGGGCGCTTCATGTCAGTGTCCTTGCCGAACTCGCTGACCTTCTCGGGCGGTGAATCGGCCGGGTTGAGCGGCGTCCAGACCGGCCCCGGCGCCACCGCATTGACGCGGATGCCCTTGTCGATCAGACTGCTGGCCAGCGCCTTGGTGAAGGCGTGGATGGCGCCCTTGGTGGTGGAATAGTCCAGCAGCCGGGCGCTACCGCGCAGCCCCACCACCGAGCCGCTGTTGATGATGCAGCCGCCCTTTTTCAGGTGCGGCAGCGCCGCCTTGGCCATGTGAAAGTAACCATAGACGTTGGTGCGCAGGGTTTCGTCAAAACGCTCCTCGGTGATGTCTTCGAGCGAAGCGGCGTGTTCCTGAAAAGCCGCATTGTTGACCAGGATGTCGAGCTTGCCGAACGCCTTGACGGTCTTCTCGACGGCTTCGCGGCAATAGGCGGCATCCTTGACATCGCCGGGCAGCAACAGGCAGCGCCGCCCTTCGGCCTCGACGCAGCGCTTGGTTTCCTCGGCATCTTCGTGCTCATTCAGATAGAGAACGGCCACATCGGCGCCTTCGCGGGCAAACAGCACTGCCACCGCCCGCCCGATGCCCGAATCGGCGCCGGTGACCAGCGCGCTCATCCCGTCGAGCTTGCCGCTGCCTTTGTACGCAGGCGCCATGAACCTGGGCTTGAGCTGCATATCCGCTTCCATGCCCGGTTTTTCGAGGTGCTGGCCGGGCAGCGGTGGTGCCGGCTGTTCGTCAGGGCCAGCCTGGACGGCTTTGGACTGCTGCGACTGACCGCCCGCAGAAGCCTGCCGTTTCTGGCCGTCCTTCTGGTCCTGCGCCTGCTGGATCGTGCGCTGCTTGTGGGCAACATCCTCAACCGGGCTATTGCCGGAAACGGGCACAGAGGTGTTGGCCATGATGAACTCCTGATGGATTGAAAAGCCGTAATTTACGGTTACGGCCTTTCACCTGATGTAGGAAGACGCCCTGCTTGCAGACCCGCATTGCCCGTACAGGCCGCCTGCCTCTGAGGTTGCTGGCTGCCTCTGCGCTTGTGAAGCACGACTGGCCTTCGTGCAGCAACTGCACTCTCAGGGGCCAGTTGCCTGCGCGCTTGTGAAGGCACAGGCGCGGGACGCCGCCCGCCATCAGGTCCCAGGCATCAGCCCCGGCTGCGCATGATGTCTGGCGTGCTGACCCGCACATCGGCGCACTGGGCGCGCTGGCGCAAGGCGTGCTCCATCAGCACCAGCGCCAGCATGGCCTCGGCAATCGGGGTGGCGCGAATGCCCACGCAAGGGTCGTGGCGGCCCTTGGTCACCACCTCGACCGGCTTGCCGGCCGCGTCAATGGACGGGCGCGGCGTGATGATGGAGCTCGTCGGCTTGATGGCAATGGAGACTTCCAGATCTTGCCCGGTGCTGATGCCGCCGAGCACGCCGCCGGCGTGATTGGAGGCAAAGCCTTCGGGCGTCAGCGCATCGCCGTGGGTGGTGCCGCGCTGCGCCACGCTGGCAAAACCGGCGCCGATTTCCACGCCCTTGACGGCGTTGATGCCCATCATCGCAAAGGCAATATCGGCGTCCAGCTTGTCAAACAGCGGCTCGCCCAGCCCCACCGGCACGCCGCAGGCCGTGACGCGGATGCGCGCGCCGCAGGAGTCGCCGGCCTTGCGCAGCGCGTCCATGTAGTCCTCCAGCACCGACACATCGGCAACCGGCGCAAAAAATGGGTTGTTCGGGACGTGTTCCCAGGATTCAAAGGGAATTTGAACCTCGCCGACTTGCGTCATGCAGCCGCGAAAGGTGGTACCGTAGTGTTCAAACAGCCATTTTTTCGCCACTGCACCGGCCGCCACCATCGGCGCCGTGAGGCGAGCCGAGGAGCGCCCACCGCCGCGCGGATCGCGCAGGCCGTATTTGTGCAGATAGGTGTAGTCGGCGTGGCCGGGCCGGAAGGTGTCGAGGATGTTGCCGTAGTCCTTGCTGCGCTGATCGGTGTTTTTGATCAGGAGGCAGATCGGCGTGCCGGTGGTTTTGCCCTCATACACACCCGAGAGAATTTCAACGGCATCGGGCTCGTTGCGCTGGGTGACGTGGCGGCTGGTGCCGGGGCGGCGACGGTCCAGGTCGCCCTGGATATCGGCTTCGGTGAGTGACAGGCCCGGCGGGCAGCCGTCAATCACGCAGCCAATGGCCGGACCGTGGGATTCACCAAAGTTGGTGACTGCGAAAAGGGTTCCAAAAGTATTGCCGCTCATGCAGGCGATTATCTCCGAGCACGCCGCAGCCGCATGGCAGATCAGGCAAGGATGGCCTTCATCAGCCCAAGTTGGGCTGCTCTTCCTCGCTCGGCCAGTCGCGGATGTAGGCCTTGAGCATCTTGTTCTCAAAATTCTGGCTGTCCACCACGGCCTTGGCCACGTCATAGAAGCTGATCACGCCCATCAGCACTTTCTGGTTCATCACCGGCATGTAGCGTGCATGGCGGTCCAGCATCATGCGGCGCACCTCGTCCATGTCGGTCTCGGAAGTGCAGGTCAGCGGATGGTCATCCATCGCGGTGCGCACCAGCGTGCGGCCGATTTCGCCGCCGTTTTTCACGATGCAGGCCAGCACCTCGCGAAACGTCAGCATGCCCACCAGATCGCCGTGCGCCATGACGACCAACGAGCCGATGTCCTTTTCAGCCATGATCTGGGCCGCGATGGCCAGGGGCTCGTCCGGCTGAACGGTGTAAAGCGTGTTGCCCTTGACGCGCAGGATGTCAGAAACCTTCATCAATTCTCCTCGGTTGCACTGCCCGTTGCCCGGGACAGGCTGTTATTTAAAATTCCGCCGCCATGCGCGGCCGGGAATCGGGTTCAAATCAAGTTTAAATATAGCCCACAATTGCCTGCTGGCTGTAACGATTTACCCCTGAAGCGTGGCCGTTTTCACGCTTGGCGCGCCTGCAGCGGGCGAGTTGGGGCAGGCATCGCACTGTCGGCGTTTGAGATTGATTTTTTCCACTGGAGACTCCCACCCATGCCCGGATATTCAGACCCCGGTTTCGACACCCTGGCGCTGCACGCAGGCGCCGTGCCCGACCCGGCCACCGGCGCGCGCGCCGTGCCGATTCACCTGACGACATCGTTTGTCTTCGAGTCCAGCGACCATGCCGCGAGCCTTTTCAACCTGGAGCGCGCCGGCCATGTGTACTCGCGCATCAGCAACCCGACCAACGCCGTGCTGGAGCAGCGCATCGCCGCGCTCGAAGGCGGCATCGGCGCTCTTGCCGTGGCCAGCGGCCAGGCCGCGCTGCACCTGGCCGTTGCCACGCTGATGGGCGCAGGCTCGCACATTGTCGCCAGCACGGCGCTCTACGGCGGCAGTCAGAACCTGCTGCACTACACGCTGCGGCGCTTCGGGATCGAGACCACCTTTGTCAGGCCGGGCGACATCGACGGCTGGCGCGCGGCAGTGCGGCCCAACACCAAGTTATTTTTCGGCGAGACCGTCGGCAATCCGGGCCTGGAAGTGCTGGACATTTCCGCCGTGTCAGCCATTGCCCATGACGCCGGCGTGCCGCTGCTGGTGGACTCCACGCTGACTTCGCCCTGGCTGATCAAGCCTTTCGAGCACGGCGCGGACCTGGTCTATCACTCGGCCACCAAATTCTTGAGCGGCCACGGCACGGTGATCGGCGGCCTCGTCGTCGATGGCGGCTCGTTCGACTGGGACAAATCCGGCAAATTCGCCGAGTTGAGCCAGGCCTACGACGGCTTTCACAACATGGTGTTCAGCGAGGAAAGCAGTGTCGGCGCCTTCTTGCTGCGCGCGCGCCGTGAGGGCCTGCGCGACTTCGGCGCCTGCATGAGTCCGCACACCGCCTGGCTGATCCTGCAGGGCATCGAAACGCTGCCGCTGCGCATGGCGCGGCACATGGGCAATACGGAAAAAGTCGTCGCTTTCCTGGCCAGCCATCCACTGGTGGCGCGCGTCGGCCATCCCATGCTCGAATCGCACCCCAGCCACGCGCTGGCGAAAAAACTGCTGCCGCGCGGCGCGGGCTCGGTCTTCAGCTTTGACCTTCGGGGCAGCCGCGAACAGGGCAAAGCCTTTGTCGAGGCGCTCAAGGTGTTCAGCCACCTGGCCAATGTCGGCGACTGCCGCAGCCTGGTGATCCACCCAGCCAGCACCACGCATTTCCGCATGAGCGACGATGCGCTGGCGGGCGCCGGCATCACCCAGGGCACGATCCGCCTGTCCATTGGCCTGGAAGACCCGGATGATTTAATTGACGACTTGAAACGCGCGTTAAAAACGGCAGAAAAGGCAGGTGCGTGATGGATCTGCTCGTCAACGGCGCCAAAACCTACTGCTACACCGGCGGCAAGCCCTTCAATGCCGCGCAGCCCACGGCCGTTCTCATCCACGGCGTGCTGAACGACCACAGCGTCTGGGCGCTGCAAAGCCGCTACCTGGCGCATCACGACTGGAACGTGCTCGCCGTGGACCTGCCCGGCCACTGCCGCAGCGCGGGCGAAGCGCCTTCCAGCGTCGAAGAAGCAGCCGACTTCATCGCCGCCCTGCTAGACGCGGCCGGCGTTGAAAAAGCTGCTTTGATTGGCCACAGCTGGGGCTCATTGATTGCGCTGGAAGCGGCGGCCCGCTTGAAAGAGCGCATCAGCCACCTGGCGCTGGTGGGAGTGGCTTTTCCCATGAAGGTGTCGCCCGCGCTGCTGGATGCGGCGCTGAACGAGCCGATGAAGGCGCTCAAATTGGTCAATGTGTTTTCGCGCAGCACGCTGGCGCCGCCCTCGGGCGCGGGTTTCTGGGCCTATGGCGCGGGCATGGCGCTGGGGCGCCGGGTGCTGGCGAGCAACCTGGAAGTCAACGTTTTTCACCGGGGCTTCAAGGCCTGCGACAACTATGCCAATGGCGAAGCGGCCATCGCGCAAATCACCTGCCCGGTGCTGTTCCTGCTTGGCGAGCAAGACCAGATGACGCCCTCCTCTGCGGCTCGGGGACTCATCACGGCGGCCCGAGAAACGGGGAAATTTCGGCAAATCACCAGCGTACCTGCCGGCCACAACCAGATGAGCGAGGCGCCGAATGAGACGCTGTTTGCAATCTGGGATTTTTTGCAACTATGAACCGGGCGCCAGCGCCGCTCAGGCGCTGGCGCCGAGGTCCGCCTTCAGCTCATCGACAACCTCCTGAACATGATCGCCAAACCCCCAGCTGATCCCGCTTGAAATGTGTTTCAGATGGCTCAACCGGTACTTGAACTGAGGTTACAGCCCCCGCGACGACAGGGACTCACCCTTGGCTCGGCTCATGGCGCCGTCACGAGCACCCGGTCAATCTCCGCCAGCGCGTGCGCCGCCCCGGCCGCGAGGCCTACGTCCTGCCGCGTCGGCACCTCGCACTCGCGCGGGTTGATGCGCACCAGCCGAGCGCCGAACTCGCGCACAAGGCGCTGGCTGAAGTGGCGCACCGACGGAATCGCCACTCCCGCGCCCAGCTCCACCACCACCGGGCGGCGCACGCTGGCCAGCCATGCTTGCAGGCGCGCGGCCTGCTGTTCGGAACGTTCTTCGAGCCAGTCGGAATCGTTGAACATCAGGATATTGGGCCGCGCCAAGCCGCCGCAGCGCGGGCAGGCTGGCGGCGCGCCAAGCAGCAGGCATTGCGCCGTGTCCACGTCGGGCTCGAAATCATCGGCCGGCCAGATGGCGTTGCAGCACGGCGCCATGCACTGCAGATGGGCAATCGAGCCGTGGCATTCATCCACGCTGTCGGGCGCAAAACCAGCTTTCTGGAACTGTCCGTCCACATTGCTGGTGAACACTGTCAATCCCAGCGGCCGGGTCTGGCCCCAGCGCTTCAAAATATCAAAACCGGCATGCGGCCGGGTGGCGCGGTACAGCTGCAGCCGGTGCCCGTAAAAACCCCAGGCGCGCCGGGGATCGGTGCGAAAGGCATCCGGGCAGGCGATGCTATAGAAATCCACCTGCTCGCGCCCGAGCACCGGATAAGCTTTCCAGAAGCCTTCTGTGCCCCGGAAATCGGGCAGGCCGGAGTCCACACCCATGCCCGCGCCGGCGGCAACGATCAGGGCATCGGCCTGAGTGATCAGTTCGGCGGCACGCGCCAGGGTGGCGGCATCAAGGCTGGATTTCATGGGCAGGGTTTTTCTGTGCAAGGCGTCTCGGATGGAGGCCCTGTTGTAACAGGTCAAGCCCATTATTCAAGCTTGGGGCTTTCTTGCCAGCCAAGAGATACCAATAGCAAGACTCAAGACTCAGGACTCAGGACTCAGGACTCAGACGGATATCCTCATGGATACACAGGAAATTGCCCTCGGTGTCCTTGAACCAGGCGGCTTTTTCGGCGCCCAGAACGCAGACATGGTTGACGGTTTTTAGTCCCGGAAGGTCGTAGTCATCAAACACCACACCGGCCTTTTCCAGCGCGCTGATGAGCGGGCCGATGTCCTGGACCTGAAAACTGAGCGCCGTATGCTCGGCCTTGGTGCCACCCTCCTTGGGAAAAAGAGCAATGGACGAGCCGCCCGCACAGGCATACACAAATTGCCCGTCGGGCTTGAAACCGACAGGCTTCAGGCCGAGCTTGTTTTCATAAAAATCCCTGGCCCGTTGCATGTCCATGACAGGCAGTATGGTGGTGACGGGTGCGTTCGACAGCATGGTTGACCTCCTTCTCCCTGCCCCTGGCAAGACGGAAAAAACGACTCGGGGAAATGGTTCACAAAGGCAGGATTTCCTGGAATGACAATGACCCCTGGTCGGCCGGCCTGATGTTCTGGTTCGTGCTGAACAGGTTGGCCGGATCGTACTGGCGCTTGACCTGGGCCAGGCGTTCATAGTTCTGGCCATACGCCAGTTGCACCCGCTCGCCCTCGTCAGCGGTCAGAAAATTGACATAGACGCCGCCGCTGGCAAAGGGCGCCGAGGCCTTGAAAAAGTCGCGCGCCCAACCGATGCAGCGCTCGTCATCGGCTGGGTCATCCCAGCGGCCGTGGACATTCATCACGTAGCGGGCATCGCGGTGGGGATAGGCCGCCGAATCGGGCGCCGGCCCACAGGTGGCGCCGCCTAGGGCACCAAAAAATATCTCGCACTGCGGCGAAGGCAGCGTGTCGATGGCCGCGATGACGGCATCAAACAGGCCATCCTCCAGCTTTGAGAAATTGTGCGATTTCCAGTAGTTGCGCGCGCCCGGCGCCAGCAGCGGGTCAAAAGCCTTCTGCCAGGCGGTGTAGGGCATGACGCCGACGTGCTCGCCTTCGGGCGTGCCAAAGGTGTGCAGCGGCGCGATGAGCTGCTGGCCCTGCGCCGGCTCGCCCATGTAGAGCAGCGCCAGCACGATGACCGGCTGGCCGTGGACCTTTTCGGGCAGGAAAGGCAGCGGCGGCGCCTGACGCGCAACGCTCCACACCGACAGCGCGTCGGGTGCCTGCGCGACGAATTCGCGGTACTGCTGCAGCACCGCTTTGGCCTCGGACAGCGGATAGACAATCAGCCCGGCCAGCACGTCGGGGCCAACCGGGTGGAGTTCAAACTCAAAGCGGGTCACGACGCCGAAATTGCCGCTGCCGCCGCGCAGCGCCCAGAACAGGTCCGGGTGTTCGCTGGCGCTGGCCTGCACCACCTCGCCGGCAGCGGTCACCACTTCGGCCGACACCAGGCTGTCGATGGTCATGCCGTACTGGCGGCTGAGCCAGCCAAAGCCGCCGCCCAGCGTCAGGCCGGCCACGCCGGTGGTGGAGTTGATGCCCAGCGGCACGGCCAGGCCGTGGGCCTGGGCGGCAGCGTCAAAGTCTGCCAGCGTGGCGCCGCCCTGCACACTGGCGCGGCGCGCGCCGGCATCGACCTGCACGGCCCGCATCTGCGACAGGTCGATGACGAGGCCGCCCTCGCACACCGCGCTGCCGGCGATGTTGTGCCCGCCGCCGCGCACCGCCAGCGCAAGGCCGTGGCTCCGCGCAAAATTGACCGCATGGACGACATCGTGGACGCTGGCGCAGCGCACGATGGCGGCGGGGTGTTTGTCGATCATGGCGTTCCAGACCTGGCGCGCGCTGTCGTAGGACGGGTCATCCGCAAGAATGACGGCACCCTGAACGCCCTGTTTCAGCGCCGTGATCTGCTCGGCTTGCAAATTTTTCATGGCTTTGCCCTTCCTGTGCTGTGGCTGAATGTGCCCGGTGCACCTCCATGAAGCAGGACCGGCCGGTCTGTGCGGCCCTTTCCTTGCCTCCGTGGCGCGGGCAGATTCGCTCCTTCCGGGTGTAGCACTGGCCCCGGCTTGCGGCAAGGCCTTCTGCCATCCGGACATAGGGCTTACCTTGATTTACAGGCAGTGGCTCAACAGGCCGCCAGCACTCCCGGCTGTTTGCGGCAGGTCGCAGCCGGGCGCCGGACAGAGGCGGCCTTGGGCGCCGGCGTGGCACCGCCTCAGCCTCAACCTCAACCTCGGGCTTTGAGCCAGTGCGCCGGCGCAGTCTCCAGCGCCTGGAGCAACGCGCTGGTAGCGGGCAGATGGGGCGCAATCTGCAGGCTGGAATTGTCCAGCGACTCCAGCAGGCGCAGCAAGGTGTTGGGCTGCGGCGTCAGCGGGCCGAAAAACCGCAGGCCTTGCGCGTCGGCCAGCAGCAGCGTCGGAAAGGTTTCCACATCCAACTCGCCCAACAGATCGGCCTGGTCCTCCACGTCCAACCAGACAAAACGGAAAGCCGGGTAGCGCCCGGCCATCTGCGTAAACACGGCTTCGTAATCGCGGCACAGGCCGCACCACTCGGCGCACAGGCAGACCACCCAGGCGGCAGGATCGGTCACACAAGGCTCAGCAGGAGAAAAAGAGGACATGGCAAGGAGGGAATTTCGAAGGTTGGAGCTTGTCAGCAGGCAGAAGCGTCACCGGGCGGCGATCACGGAAAAAACAAAGGCCACTGGCAATGGCGCCTGCGCCGGGGGCCGGGGTCGGGTGCCCGGCCGTTCATAGCGCATCGCGCAGCTGCAGCGAAGGCCAGCGGGCTTTTTCCCACAATTGGCTCACCGAGGGCGCCTTGGCCAGCAGCAACTGCTGCATCAGCGGCTCCAGCGCGGTCGCGTCCGGGTTGACCAGCAGCAGGTAGCGCGCTTCGGCATCGCCCTGCGCGTCATTGAGCTGCCCGATCCAGTCTAGCGCCGCCAGCGTTTCGAGCACGGGTTCGAGTTGCAGCACATCGACTTGCAGCCGCTGGGCCAGTTGCGAGGCGCCCAGCCCCATGCGGGCGGTGCTGCGCGCGGTGTCGAGATGCTGCAACGCCTCAATGGCCAACTGGAAATGCCAGCCGTGGGCGCTGCCCCGGCGCGGCACGCCGGCCAGCAGGCTGGGCAGGTAGGCGGCAATCACCGCGCCCATCAGCACGATCACCCAGGAGACATAGATCCAGACCAGCAAGATCGGCAGGGTGGCAAAAGCGCCATAGACGAGCGAATAGGTCGGCACGGCCGCCAGATAAATGCCGATGGCTTTCTTGGCGACCTCCAGCCCGGCGGCCACGAACAGGCCGCCGCTCCAGGCATGCGCCCATTTGACGTAGGTGTTGGGCACGTATCGGTAGAGCGCCGCCATGGAGCCGGCCACCAGAAAGAACTGCACGACATCGAGCAAAAAGCGCAGGCTCACCGGCAAGGCGCCCACCAGGCCGCGCGAGGCCGACAGCACATAGGAGGTCACCGCCAGGCTGGCCGCCAGCACCAGCGGCCCGAGCGTGATGGCGGCCCAGTAGATCAGCAGGCGCTGGGCGAGCGGGCGGGGCGTCCTGACGCGCCAGATGCCGTTGAGGGTGCGGTCTATCGTCAGGATCAGGGCAATGGCCGTGACCAGCAGCACCGCCAGGCCGGCGCCGCCGAGCTTGCTGGCCTGGCCGCTGAACTGGGTCAGGTAGCCCAGCACCTGCCGGGCGATGTTGTCGGGAATCAGGCTTTTGATCAGCCAGTTCTCCAGCGCCCCCTGCAGCTTTGAAAACATCGGAAAAGCGGTAAAAATCGCCAGCGCCACGGTAAAGAAAGGCACCAGCGCAATCGAGGTGGTGAAGGTCAGGCTGCTGGCCGTCAGGCCCATGTGGTCTTCGCGAAAACGCGCGCGCAGGGTGATGGCCGTGTCGCGCCACGGGAAATGCGACAACTCGGCAAGCAAGGCCTGCAGAAACGGCGGAATTTTCATGTCGGTATCATGCCATCGACATGAACACCTCAAACCAAATAGAAATGACGCGCCGGCTGGCTCTGGGCAGCCTGCTCGGGCTGATTGTGCTGGGCCTGGCCTGGGAAATGTGGCTCGCGCCGATACGGCCCGGCGGCTCGCTGCTGGCCTTGAAAGTGCTGCCGCTGTGCATCCCGCTGGCCGGCATCCTGAAGAACCGCATGTACACCTACCGCTGGGTCAGCCTGATGGTCTGGCTGTACTTCACCGAAGGCGTGGTGCGCGCCTGGAGCGACCGCGCGCCGGGCAACTACCTCGGGATGATCGAGGTTGTGCTGTGCCTGCTGCTCTTCACGGCCTGTGCGCTGCATGTGCGCATCCGGCTCAAAAACGCCCCACGCCCTGCCACCGCCACCGCCACCGAAGAAAGCACGTCATGAACCCCGCCAGCCCCGCCTTTCTCGAGACCCTGCGCCAGATCACCGGCGCGGCCCATGTGCTGTTCGAGGGCGACCTCAGCGCCTACACCCACGACTGGCGCAAACGCGCCCAGGGCAAGGCGCTGGCCGTCGTTCGCCCGGCCAGTGCAGCCGAAGTGGCCGCCATCGTCAAGGCCTGCAGCGCCGCCGGCGTAACCCTGGTGCCCCAGGGCGGCAACACCGGCCTGGCCGTCGGCTCGGTGCCGGACGAATCGGGCACCCAGGTGGTGCTGAGCCTGCAGCGCATGAATGCCGTGCGCCAGGTGGATGCGCAAAACATGACCATCACCGTCGAGGCCGGCTGCATCCTGCAAAACCTGCAGCAAGCGGCCGATCAGGCCGGTTTCCTGTTTCCGCTGAGCCTGGCCGCCGAAGGCAGCTGCACCATTGGCGGCAACCTGGCGACGAACGCCGGCGGTACGCAGGTGCTGCGCTACGGCAATGCGCGCGATCTGTGCCTGGGACTCGAAGTGGTCACCGCGCAGGGCGAGATCTGGCACGGCCTGTCGGGCCTGCGCAAGGACAACACCGGCTACGACCTGCGCGATCTGCTGGTCGGCAGCGAAGGCACGCTGGGCATCATCACCGCCGCCACGCTCAAGCTTTATCCGCAGCCGGCCGCCCGGCTGACGGCCTGGGCGGCGGTGCCGTCGATGGACGAGGCCGTCAGGCTGCTCGGGCTGGCGCACCAGCACCTGGGCGCGGGCCTGACCGGCTTCGAGGTGATGAGCCAGTTCTCCCTGAGCCTGGTGGACAAGCACTTTGCCCAACTGCGCGTGCCGCTGTTCAAGGATGCGCCCTGGTGCGTGTTGCTGGAAAACTCCGACCATGAGTCCGAAGCTCACGCGCGCGCGCAGTTCGAGCGCCTGCTCGAAACCGCTTTCGAGCAAGGCTGCGTGAGCGATGCCGTGGTGGCCGAAAGCCTGGCCCAGGCGCGCCAGCTCTGGCACATCCGCGAAAGCATCCCGCTGGCGCAGGCCGAGGAAGGCCTGAACATCAAGCACGACATCTCGATTGCGGTTTCGCGCATCCCGGCGTTTGTCCAAGAGACCGACGCGCTGCTGGCGCAGGCCCTGCCCGGCGTGCGACTGGTGAATTTTGGCCATCTGGGCGACGGCAACCTGCATTACAACGTGCAGGCGCCCAGCGGCTGCGACGCGGCCGCTTTTCTGCGCGACCACGAGGAGCAGGTCAACGCGCTGGTCTATGACGCCGTGACCCGCTTCGACGGTTCGATTTCTGCCGAGCACGGCGTGGGCAGCCTCAAGCGCGACAAGCTGGAGCAGCACAAATCCCCGGTGGCCCTGGGCATGATGCGGGCCATCAAGCAGGCGCTGGATCCGCAGGGCCTGATGAACCCAGGGCGGGTGCTGCGGCTGTAATGCCGGGTACTGCGGTACAGCCAAGCAGAACCAGTTTGTCTTGACGAATCCCGGGCGCGGGGCGTGCATTCAAGGCCGGTGGGAGGTGGCGCTTAAGATAGAGGAGTTTTTTACTTTTTCTAACAAACTACCACCATGGCCACCCTGACCGAAGAACAAGCCCGCGCCTACATGCACAAACTGCTGGCCGCCATGAGCCAGGCTGGCGGATCAGACCTGTTCATTGCCAGCGATTTCCCGCCCAGCATGAAGGCCAATGGCAGCATGCAGCCGCTGTCCCAGCAAAAGCTCACTGGCGAGGTCACACGCATCCTGGCCCACTCCATGATGAACGAGCGCCAGCGCGGCGAGTTCGCCACCGACATGGAGTGCAACTTTGCCATGACCCTGCCCGGCGTCTCACGCTTTCGCGTCAACGCCTATGTGCAGCAGCAAAACGTCAGCATGGTCATCCGCACCATCGCCTCGGAAATCCCGAACTTCGAGAAAATGGGCCTGCCGCCCGCGCTCAAGGAAGTGATCATGAACAAGCGCGGGCTGGTGCTGGTCGTCGGCGGCACCGGCTCGGGCAAGTCCACCACGCTCGCTGCCCTGATCGACTACCGCAACAGCACCTCGCCCGGCCACATCATCACCGTGGAAGACCCGGTGGAATACGTGCATGCCTCGAAAAAATCGCTCATCAGCCATCGCGAAGTCGGCGTGGACACGCACTCGTGGCACCATGCCCTGAAGAACACCCTGCGCCAGGCGCCCGACGTGATCCTGATCGGCGAGATCCGCGACACCGAGACGATGGAGCACGCCATCGCCTTTGCCGAAACCGGCCACCTGTGCCTGGGCACGCTGCACGCCAACAGCGCCAACCAGGCGATTGACCGCATCATCAACTTCTTCCCTGAGGAGCGGCGCAACCAGCTGCTGATGGACCTGTCGTCCAACCTGCGCGCCATCGTCTCGCAGCGCCTGGTGCGCACCGAAGACGGCAAGGGGCGCAAGGCGGCCATCGAGATCATGCTCAACACGCCCACCATTGCCGACCGCATCTTCAAGGGCTCGTTTGGCGACATCAAGGGCATCATGGAAAAATCGCGCCAGCTGGGCATGTGTACCTTCGACGCGGCGCTGTTCGACCTCTACGACGCGGGCCACATCTCCTGGGAAGAGGCGATCCGCAATGCCGATTCGGCCAACGAGCTGCGCCTGAACATGAAGCTCAGGAGCAAGCGCGGCGAGCCCGAGTCAGCCGCCTCCGGCCCCACCCTCTCGCTGGACCACGAGCCCACTGCCGAGGAACTCGAAGCCTTGCGCAATGCCGAACAGCTCAAGCAGCAGCAAAAGCGCCGTGAACTTGAAGACCAGGAACTGCAAAAGCTGCGCCAGGCGAAAAGCTTGACCTAAGACAAAGCGGTGAAAGCGGTGCTGGCCGAAATCGACATGGACACGGCCATTGTCCTGCGGCCCAAGCAGCTCAAGCGCGGCCTGGGGCGATGACAGGCGCGGCGCGGAAAAAGCGCGGCGCATGGACTTAAAATCGAGCCCCTGCGCGTAAGCCGTTCGCCGAACGGGCAAGCGCCAAGCATCCACCCGTTTCCCGCATGACACCGCACCACCCTGCCCGCCCCATTCGCTCCCAGTACGAAGATTTCATGCGCCATGTGGCCACGCAAGGCGCCCACAAGGCCGACCGCACCGGCACCGGCACCCAAAGCGTGTTTGGCTACCAGATGCGCTTTGACCTGAGCGAAGGTTTTCCGCTGGTGACCACCAAGAAGGTCCACCTCAAATCCATCATCCAGGAACTGCTCTGGTTCCTGACCGGCTCGGCCAACAACAATTGGCTGCTTGAGCGCGGCGTCACCATCTGGAACGAGTGGGCAGACCCGCAGACGGGCGATCTCGGTCCGGTCTATGGCGTGCAGTGGCGCAGCTGGCCAACGCCGGACGGCGGGCACATCGACCAGATCAGCGAAGTCATCAAGACCCTGAAGACCAACCCCGATTCGCGCCGCATCCTCGTGAGCGCCTGGAACGTGGCCGAGCTGGACAAAATGGCGCTCATGCCCTGCCATTGCCTGTTCCAGTTCTACGTCGCGCCCGCCACCGAGCCGGGCGGCAGGGGAAAACTCAGCTGCCAGCTCTACCAGCGCAGCGCCGACATTTTCCTGGGCGTTCCCTTCAACATCGCCAGCTACGCCCTGCTCACCCACATGGTGGCCCAGCAATGCGACCTGGACGTGGGCGACTTCATCTGGACCGGCGGCGACTGCCACATCTACAGCAACCACGCCGAGCAGGTGGCCCTGCAACTGAGCCGCACGCCTTTTGCCTACCCGACGCTGGCCATCAAGCGCAAGCCCGATTCCCTCTTTGACTACCAGTTCGAGGATTTCGAATTTCTCGATTACCAGCACCACCCGGCCATCAAGGCGCCGGTGGCGGTGTGAGGATGGCCGACATGACCTCCGCGTCCGGCGCCCTGCCGCGCATCAACATGATTTTTGCCCGCGCCGCCAACGGCGTGATCGGCAAGGACAACGCCATGCCCTGGCACCTGCCCGAAGACATGGCACGCTTCAAGCGCCTGACCCAGGGCTGGCCCGTCATCATGGGGCGCAAGACCTGGGATTCGCTGCCCGCCCGCTTTCGCCCGCTGCCCGGCCGCACCAATGTGGTCATCACGCGCCAGCCGGACTGGCGAGCAGCCGGCGCGCTGCCGGCTGCCAGCCTGGCTGACGCCTTGGCACTGTGCAGCCAGGCGGAGGAAGTCTGGATCATGGGCGGCGCCCAAATCTATGCCCAGGCCGAGCCGCTGGCCGACAGGATTGAAGTGACCGACATTGCCCAGGATTTCGAAGGCGATGCCTTTGCGCCGACGCTGGGGCCGCAATGGAGTGAAACGGCACGTGACAACCACGTCGCCGCCAGCGGGCTGAAATTCAGCTTCATCACCTACGAAAAACACGAGAAACATTGAATGTCCGGATACCAGTTTCCCCTGCACGGCCTTGGCACCCCTGAGGTGGAGGATGCCGGGAAAAGTGCGCCGGAAAACCGCCCCATGACCGCACACATCGCCGTTGCCACGGCCATCATTGCGGCCGTGAGCGCCTTGTTTTCCTACATGGGCGGGACCAGCCAGACCCATGCGGGCCTTTACAAGAACAATGCGGCCCTCAAAAAGACGGAAGCGGCCAACCAGTGGAGCGATTTCCAGTCCAAGACCACCCAGCAATCCCTGGCCGAATTTGCCCGGGACCTGGAAACCGACGATCTCAGGGCGGCTTACCTGAGCAAGATTGACCGCTACGAAAAAGAAAAAAACGTCCTGAGAATCGGCAACCACGCGCTCCAGCCGCAAGACATCACCAAGGAAAGCGCCTCGGAGGAACAGTTTTACCTGAACGATCGCTGGGTGCAGTCTGAATTTGCACGCGACCTGGCCGTGGAAGCGAAAAGAGCGGCCTACCAGATCAAGATTGACCGCTACGAAAAAGAAAAAAACGACCTCAGGGCCAGCGCCTACAAACTGGAGGCGGAAGCCGTGAGCTGGGACAAATCTTCTGCGCAGCAGATGCAGCAGCACCAGCGCTGGGCACAGGCCGGCGCGGTGCTGCAGGCCTCGATTGTCCTGGCGGCCATTGCCCTGCTGACGCGCAAAAAATGGCTGGAGTACGCCATGTTCGCGCTGGGCAGTATTGGCCTGGTGCTGGGCGGCCTGGCTGCACTGCATATTTAAGGCGCGCCTCGCGCCTGGCACCCATTGGACTCCATGACCATGAAAATCGCCACCTGGAACATCAACTCGCTGACCGTGCGGCTGCCGCAGGTGCTCGACTGGCTCGCCGCCAATCCGGTGGACGTGCTGTGCCTGCAGGAGCTCAAGCTGAGCGACGACAAGTTTCCCCTGATGGAACTGCAGGCGGCCGGCTACCACAGCGCCGTGTTCGGCCAGAAAACCTACAACGGCGTGGCCATCCTGAGCCGCACCCCGCCGCGCGACATCGCCAGGAACATTGCCGGTTTTGCCGACGAGCAATCGCGCGTGATTGCCGCCACACTGGACCTGCCGGGCGGCGGCGAGGTGCGCGTGGTCAACGGCTACTTCGTCAACGGCCAGGCGCCGGGCAGCGAGAAGTTTGCCTACAAGATGAACTGGCTGGCCGGTCTGCGAGACTGGCTGCGCGCCGAGTTGCAGGCGCATCCGAATCTGGTGCTGCTGGGCGACTTCAACATCACGGCCGATGACCGCGACAGCTTTGACCCGGTGGGCCTGCGCGAAACCATTCACCACACCACCGAAGAGCGCGAGCATTTCCAGGCCCTGCTCGCGCTGGGCCTGCATGATGCCTTCCGGCTGTTCGAGCAACCCGAAAAAAGCTATTCCTGGTGGGACTACCGCATGCTTGGCTTTCAGAAGAACCGCGGCCTGCGCATCGACCACATCCTGGTGAGCGACGCGCTCAAACCGGCGGTCAAGGCCTGCACCATCGACCGTCTGCCGCGCAAGAACAAGCAGCCCAGCGACCACGCGCCGGTCATTGTCGAGTTCTGAAGCGTTACAGCGCCCGGGGTTTTTCAGATGGTGGCGCCGGCCGGTCTGCTTCGCCCAGCACCCCTTCCTCTTCGGGATCGTGGTGTTTGACGGGCGGGATGTCGTGCCTGCGGCGCACCTCTTGCTCCTCCTTCTTGAGCGGAACATGAGGCGCAGGGGGAACATGAGGCGGCTGGGTAGCCGTAATGGCGGCCCGTCGCTGAGGCAATTTCACAGACATGACTCGACTCCCCTGAAAAGTATGGTTCAGCATTACGCAAGGCCTGCTGCCGGTTTATAGGCGGCCAGGCCTGATGGCTGTCGGTGGATGGCTGACACCACAAGCCTGGCCGCGGTTGAGACGCCCTGCCAATCGCCTTCCTGAGGCAAGCGCCACGGACCCACGCATGGAAGCAGTTTCAGCTGATCACAACTGCTTTAAATTTGATACGTGTCAACATTTTGCGCAGTTGCGCCCCCTAAAGTAGGAAAGTCGCCATCCTCAGGGATGACAGAGGCATTCTGCCTTGCAGCGACATGACAAAAAATCAGTGTTGAAAGAAAAATATGATGATCAAATCGCTTCAATGGACGCTGCGCGCAGTCTCCTGCGCGGCCATGGTGCTGGCTGGAACGGCAATGGCGCAGTCCTCAGAGCCGGTTCAGCCAATTGTGGCAGCCAAAGTCACCAGCCCCGCCAAGGTCGAGCTGGGCAAAAAGCTGTTTTTCGAGCCGCGCCTGTCCAAGTCGGGCTTTATTTCCTGCAACTCCTGCCACAACCTGGGCATGGGCGGGTCGGATAACCTCAAGACCTCCATCGGCGACAAGTGGCAAAAAGGCCCGATCAACTCGCCCACGGTGCTGAACTCGCGCAACAACCTGGCCCAGTTCTGGGACGGCCGCGCCAAGGATCTGAAAGAGCAGGCCGGCGGCCCGATTGCCAATCCGGGCGAGATGGCTTTTTCGCACGAGCTGGCGGTGGACATGCTGCGCTCGATTCCCCAGTATGTGGGTGAGTTCAAAAAGGTCTTTGGCCACGACAAGCTGACGATCGAGGAAGTCACTTCGGCCATTGCCGCTTTTGAAGACACCCTGGTCACGCCCAATTCGCGCTTCGACCAATGGCTCAAGGGCAACAAGAAAGCCCTCAAGCCGCAGGAACTGGCTGGCTACCAACTGTTCAAGGTCAACGGCTGTGTGGCCTGCCACAACGGTCCCAACCTGGGCGGCAATTCGTTCCAGAAAATGGGCGTGGTCGAACCGTTCAAGACCAGCAACCCGGCCGAAGGGCGCGTCGCCGTCACCGGCAAGGATGCCGACCGCTTCAACTTCAAAGTGCCGACGCTGCGCAATGTGGAACTGACCTACCCGTACTTCCACGACGGCTCGGCCGACACCCTGGTCCAGGCCGTGGACACCATGGGACGGCTGCAGCTGGGACGCAAATTCTCCGAGGTGGAAAATGCCCAGATCGTGGCTTTCCTCAAAACCCTCACGGGCGATCAGCCCAAGCTCACGCTGCCCATCCTGCCGCCTTCGAGCGACACCACCAAGCGGCCCGAGCCGTTCTGATCACTGAGGTTACGCACGACGCCAATGACAAAAGATATTTGTCAAAGTGGCTTTTCATGGAAAAAAAGCGCTTCCTCTGCGTAACTTCTGCTGAGGTACTGAGCTACTGAGCTACTGAGCTTGCTGGCCCATCGACCCCTGCCGGCCCACGTGGCCGGTTTTTACAGACCTTCAATTTCTTTCTTGACAGAAATTTCAGAAAATATATATTCCATTGTATGGAACTGACTGATATTTCTCGCCGCTTTGTGGTTCACTGGGGCGAAATGGGCACTGCCTGGGGCGTCAACCGCACGGTGGCGCAAATTCATGCGCTGCTTTTCTTTCATGGCAAGCCGCTGCACGCCGAGGAAATCTCCGACACGCTGGGCGTGGCGCGCTCCAATGTCAGCAACAGCCTCAAGGAGTTGCTCAACTGGAACCTGATCCGCACCACGCACATCCTGGGCGACCGGCGTGATTATTTTCACACCTCCAGCGATGTCTGGGAGTTGTTTCGCACCATCGTGCGCGAGCGCAAGGAGCGCGAATACGACCCCACCGTGCGCATGCTGCGCGAACTGGTGACGCAGCCCGGCTTCAGCGCCGAAGCGCCCGACGCGCAGGACCGGGTGCGCGAGACGCTGGCGCTGATGCAGTCCCTGGGCAGCTGGGCCGACGAGATGCTGCGCCTGTCGCCCTCGACGCTGGACAAGGTGATCCGGCTGGGCGCCACGGTGCAGAAGTTCGTGCGCAACGACAGCAATCCGCCCAGCCCCTGAAATCCCTTCCCCTGCAACCGCCAGGGTGCTCATGGCGGTTTTTTTTGGATAGCTTATTTCTGTTTTGACTGAAATTTCAGAAGGAAAAACCCATGAACACCACCGCTTCCGCTATCTACCCTCTGACGCTGTACTACGACGGGGCCTGCCCGATGTGCCGCGCCGAAATGCACAACCTGATGCTGCGCAACCAGCGCGAGCTGCTGGCTTTCGTCGATATTTCGGTTCCGGGCTTCAGCAGCCAGCCGCCGGGCACCACCCAGCAGGATCTGATGACGCTGATCCACGCTAGCCAGGCCGATGGCACCCTCGTCAAGGGTGTGGATGTGTTCCGGCTGGCCTACAGCGCCGCCGGTCTGCCGTGGGTGTCCACGCTGGTGGGTCTGCCGGTGATCGGCCCGCTGGCGGATCGCCTCTACCCCTGGATTGCCCGCTTTCGCCATCACATCCCCAGGCCGCTGGTGGTGCTGGTCTTTGAAACCGCTGCCCGCCGCGCTGCCGCCCAGGCCGCCGAGCGCGGCCACTGCAAGCCCGGCGACGCCTGCCGCTTCTGAGCCGCCAAGGAGCTTTTCAAGCATGAACAATCCTGATTTGTGGCACCAGCGGTTTTATTGGCCGCGCGGTTGCGGCGGCCGCCGATCCGGCCCCTTTCGCCCGCCTGCTGGGAAGGCCCGCCACCGCTTACAGCCAGTTGCTGGCCGGAGTTGCGCCATGAACAAGCGCTCTCCGATGAACAACCCCGCTTTGCTGCGCTGCAGCCTGATCGCGGTCTGGCTGGGAACGGCCGGCGTAAGCCTGCTGGAACTCAACGGACAAAGTGCCCAGCTGCTCCAGGCTGCGGGCCTGACCGATCCGCTGCTGCTCCAGGTGCTGGTTGTGGGTGGTGCGCTGGCCGATCTGGCGCTGGGCCTGGCCCTGTGGCTGCGGCCGGGGCGTATCACCTATCTGGCGGCGCTGGCCTTGATGCTGCTGATGACGCTGGCGGCGACGGCGCTATTGCCCGCGCTGTGGCTGCACCCGCTGGGGCCACTGCTGAAAAATCTGCCCATCGCTGCGCTGCTATGGGTTCTGGCAGACAACACCGCTCCCGCAACCTGAACCTGAACCCGAACGAATCCTCATGAACACCTACCTCGTCGTGAAATGGCTGCACATCATGTCCAGCGTGCTGATGGTCGGCACCGGGCTGGGCTCGGCGTTTTACATGTTCTTTGCCAACCGCAGCGGTTCTTTACCCGCACAAGTCGTGGTCAGCCGGCTGGTGGTGCGCGCGGACTGGTGGTTCACCACGCCCACCGCTGTGATCCAGCCCGCGTCGGGTTTCCTGCTGGCCTGGATGGCGGGCTGGCCGCTGACCACGCCCTGGCTGGCCCTGTCGCTCGCGCTGTTCGTGCTGGCCGGGGCCTGCTGGGTACCGGTGCTGTGGCTGCAGGTGCGCATGGCCGCCATGGCGCAGCAAGCGCTGGCCGGACAGACGCAACTGCCGCCGCTTTACTGGCACTACGCCCGCTGGTGGGAGCGGCTGGGCTACCCGGCATTCATCGCGATGCTGGTCATCTTTTTCCTGATGGTCAACAAGCCCAGCCTCTGGCAATGAAAAAACTGTGACTCCACCCTGAAACGCAAAAAAGAGGTCTTGTCATGTCATCGCCCCGCGACGAAAACCGGCTTGAAACCACCGCCGGCCTGCCCCGCCCGCAACGCCTGCACTGGAAAGACCTGGTGGCACTGCGCCGCCATGAAATCATCCTCAACCTGGGCCTGTCGGCGCCCTGGCTGGGCGTCTCGCTCTGGGCCGCCCAGCAGGGTTATTTTCTGCTCGCCATCCCCTGCTCGGCCGCCTTTTTCCTGACGGCGCTGCGTCAGGCCCATGACAGTTACCACGCCAGCATCGGCGTGCCGCGTCCCTGGCTGGACACCGTGCTGCTCATGCTGACCCTGACCATGCTGTGCGCCACCCACGCCATACGCCACACCCACCTTGAGCACCACAAAAATCCCCTGGGCAAGGGCGATGCTGAAGGCTGCTGGGCACGGCAGTCGGCATGGCGCGCCCTGCTGCTCGGCCCGCTGTTCAGCATCCGCATTCACGCCCAAGCGCTGCAGACAGGCAGCGCGAGCACGCGCCGCTGGACCTGGGCTGAACTGGCGCTGGTCGCGGGTGTCTGGCTCCTGGCCGTTTTGACGCAGCAGGACTGGCTGCGCTACCATGTGGCGACCATGATGGCGGCCAATGCCCTGGTCGGATTTTTTGCGGTGTGGAGCGTTCACCACGGCTGCGAGGCGCAAGGCGTTTTCGCGCGCACCGAACGCCGCGCCTGGTGCAACCGGCTCACGGTCAACCTGCTCTACCACGTCGAACACCATCTCTTCCCGGCCGTTCCCGCCAATCACCTGCCCGCCCTGGCGCTCAGGCTTGACCGGGCCGCGCCGGAGTGGACGCGTAAACCGGTGCTGGGAAAACCCCCTGGCGCAGCGCGGCGCTATCCGATGCCTGTCCCAGTGCCACGGCCCTGACGCCACCTGCGGCCTGGACCCTGCAGCGCGTCCTGCGCTCAGAGCGTTTTTCCCCAGCTGGGTTTGAAGCCGATCTCAGCCAACAGCGACGGTTTCAAAGCAGCCCTGCCCGCCATCAGGCGCACAACCTCGGGGCGCACCCCTTCGACCTGCGCACCCCGGTCATTTCAGATTCACGGCCATGCGCTGAGTTTTCTTCTTGAGGGTCAACAAGACCGATCTGCGGGCTTGAAAAACTGCTGCAGACTTTAGTGCGGCCCGGCCTGCTGTAGCGCCACCGCCCGCCCGCCATCGATCACCTTGGCCATGCGGCCATAGTCCAGCCGGTCTGCCGTGTCAGCGGCCGAGTGGTAGGCTTGGTTGCGGTAGAAAGCCGTGTCAGTCAGCATCAGACCGACAAAACCTTCGCGCCAGTAATTGAGGTGATCCGAAAAATCGACCCCGACGACGAAGGCGGGCGCATTGATCGACTCGACCGGCAAGTCGCTGGCCGAGAGCATCGCCGCCTTGACCTGGCGCGTGATGGCGCCATCCTCCAGCCGGCCCACCAGGGCAATGAAATTGCCGGTGGTCGGGTACACCGCATTCAGCAGCCGCGCCGGATGGGCCTGGCTGCCCGGCTCATCGCTGAAGTAGCCGATGCATTCGAGCGAAAGCATCAGCGAGGCGCGCCTGCCGCCAGCAGTGAGCGAGCGCGCATGCACCGCGCTGCCCATGTCGGGCGTGCGGAAAAATGGCGGCTCCTCATTGGCAAAAGCCACCAGCTCGATGCGCTGGCGAAGCGGCTGGTCTTTCAGCAAGCGGGCCAGCTCGATCAGGCCGGCCACGCCGCTGGCATTGTCATCGGCGCCCGGCTGATTGCCGGCCACATCGTAGTGCGCGCCGATCACCAGCACTTCGCGCGTGTCGGGGCCGAGCGCTGCCACCAGGTTGCGGTAGGGCCTGCCCTGGGCGCGAAAATTCTGGCTCTGCACCGCCAGCCCCAGCGCGGCGAATTCTGACGCGATGTACCCGGCTGCGCCTTCGAGTTGCGTCAGGTTTTCAAAAGTGCGCCCCGAGAAATCAATCGAGAGCTTGCGCACATGCTGCTCCAGCCTGTCCACCGAAGCGGCTACGCCTACAGGTGGCGGCCCAGGCGGCGTAACAAAAGGCTGGGCCAGCCGGTACCAGGCGTAGGCGGCGGCGCTGCCGGCGAGCAGCAGGAGCATCGTGACAAAGGCCAGCATCATGACTTTTGCCCTACCTGAGAATGTTCCGGGTGTCATGGAATGCGCCGCGCGGCCTGCGGTTGTGCGATTGCCCGCTCAGTGCGCCTTTTCCCAGTTAGGTCCGAAGCCGATCTCGGCCAGCAGCGGCACTTTCAGATCGGCCACTTCCGCCATCAGACGGGGAATCTCGCTGCGCACCCATTCGACTTCCGCCTCGGGCACCTCGAACACCAGCTCGTCATGCACCTGCATGATCATCTTGGTCTGGCGCTGTTCCGCGTCGAGCACCTCCTGCACCCTGACCATGCTCAGCTTGATCAGGTCGGCGGCCGTGCCCTGCATGGGCGCGTTGATGGCGGCGCGCTCGGCGCCGGCGCGGCGCGGGCCGTTGGGCGAGTTGATCTCGGGCAGGTACAGGCGCCGGCCAAAAACGGTTTCGACATAGCCCTTGTCCTTGGCCAGCTGGCGGGTCTCGTCCATGTAGCGCTTCACGCCGGGGTAGCGCTGAAAATAGCGGTCGATGTAGGCGGCGGCGGCCTTGGTCTCGATCCCGAGGTTGCGCGCCAGGCCAAAGCTGCTCATGCCGTAGATCAGGCCAAAGTTGATCACCTTGGCGTAGCGGCGCTGCTCGCTACTGACCTGCTCCAGCGCCACGCCGAACACCTCGGCGGCAGTGGCCCGGTGTACATCCAGCCCGGCAGTGAAGGCGTGCAACAACGCCTCATCGCCGCTCAGATGCGCCATGATGCGCAGTTCAATTTGCGAATAGTCGGCGCTGGCAATCACGCTGCCTGCGGGCGCGACAAAGGCCTCGCGCACGCGCCGGCCTTCGGGCGTCTTGACCGGGATGTTCTGCAGATTGGGTTCGTTGCTCGACAGGCGCCCTGTCACGGCGATGGCCTGCGCGTAATGGGTATGAACTCGGCCCGTGCGCGGGTTGGCCAGCTGGGCCAGCTTGTCGGTGTAGGTGCCCTTGAGCTTGCACAGGGAGCGGTGCTCCAGCAGCTTGGCGGGCAGCGGGTAGTCCTCCGCCAGCTTTTCCAGCACTTCCTCGTCGGTACTGCGCGCGCCGGTGGCGGTTTTCTTGATGACGGGCATGCCCAGCTTGTCAAAAAATATCTCGCCCAGTTGCTTGGGACTGCCCAGGTTGAAAGGCTGGCCGGCGATCTCATAAGCCTCGGTTTCAAGCTGCAGGATGCGCTGGCCCAGTTCGTGGCTTTGCGCGGCCAGTATCGGGGCGTCGATCAGCACGCCGTTGCGCTCGATGCGGTAGAGCGTTTCGCTGCTGCGCATTTCCAGCTCATAAATGAACAGCAGCTTGTCATTCGCCTGCAACTGGGGCCACAGCACGCGATGCACATCAAGCGTCTGGTCGGAGTCTTCGCAGGAGTACTCAGAAGCCTTGGCAATCTCCACCTGGTTGAACTTGATCTGGTGCGCGCCCTTGCCGCACAGGTCTTCGTAGCTGATACCGCTGCGCCCCAGATGGCGATCGGCCAAGCTGGCCAGGCCGTGGGGCTTGTGAACTTCGAGCACATAGCTCTGCAGCATGGTGTCGTGGACATAACCCTGCACTTCGATACCGTGGTTGGCCAGCACATGGCGGTCGTATTTGATGTTCTGGCCCAGCTTGGCTCTGGCCGGGTTTTCCAGCCAGGGTTTGAGCCGCGCCAGCACCTCGTCCAGCGGCAACTGCTCGGGCGCGCCGGGGTAGTCATGGGTGAGCGGAATGTAGGCCGCCTCGCCCGGCGTGACGCTGAAGCTCAGGCCGACGATGCGGGCCAGCATCTCGTCGAGCGAGGTGGTTTCGGTGTCCAGCGCAACCAGTTCGGCGGCTTCGATCTTGGCCAGCCAGCTGTCGAACGCTTCCCAGGTCAGGATGGTGTCGTAAGCCAGGTTGGTGGCGCGCGCCTCCAGCGGCGTGTTCGGAAACTCGGCATCGTCAAACAGGCCGGGCTCGTTCGCAGACGCTGGCGCTGGCGCACGCGGATGGCGGCGCTGGGGGCCGCCCACCAGTTCGGGCGGCGTGTTTTCCTCGTCGATTTGGCTGGCCAGCCCCTTGAAGCCGTATTTCAGGTAAAAAGTCCGCAGCGCGCTGGTGTGCGGGGCGCCGACGGAAATGGCGTCCAGCGCGGGCAGGCCGTCAATGTAGCCGGCCAGATCGCAGTCTTTCTTGACGGTCAGCAACTCGCGGCCCTTGGGCAGCCAGTCCAGCGCGTCGCGCAAGTTCTGGCCGGCCACGCCCTTGATCTCGTCGGCCCTTGCCACCAGCGCGTCGAGCGAGCCGTATTCCAGCAGCCATTTCACAGCCGTCTTGGGGCCGACCTTGGGAACGCCCGGCACGTTGTCCACCGCGTCGCCGACCAGCGTCTGGTAGTCCACCATCAGGCGCGGCGGCACGCCGAACTCGGCCTCGACGCCGGCCAGGTCGCGGCGGCGGTCGTTCATGGTGTCGATGACGGTGATGTGCTCATCGACCAGCTGGCTCAGGTCCTTGTCGCCGCTGGAGATGATGACCTCGATCTTCTGGCGCGAGGCCATGCAGGCCAGCGTGCCGATCACGTCATCGGCCTCCACGCCGGGAACGCACAGCACTTTCCAGCCCAGCAGCTCGACGACTTCGTGAATCGGCTCGACCTGGCTGCGCAGGTCGTCCGGCATGGCCGAGCGCTGGGCCTTGTACTCGGGATAGAGCGCGTCGCGGAACGTCGGCCCTTTGGCATCGAACACACAGGCGACATAGTCGGCCCTTACATCCTTGCGCAGCTTTTGCATCATGTTGACCATGCCGCGAATTGCGCCGGTGGCCGGGCTGTGCGGGTCGCCGGGGTTGACGCGCAAGTCGGGCATGGCGTGAAAGGCGCGGTACAGGTAGCTGGAGCCATCGACCAGCAGCAAGGTTTTTTTATCAGGACTCATAAGGCCAGATTGTCGGGGATATCCGGCCAGCGCTCCAAGCCGGCGGCGGCGCTTTTATCCGCCAGTGGCGCGCTGCCTGAACTTATTTTTCGGGCAGCGTCCCGTCTGGCGGCCTGGCCTTGTGGCGCACTGGAACATCCACCCCTGCCAGCCTACAATGCAGGCATGAAAACCGCCCTTCGCTCTTTATTGCTTGCTGCCTTCGCAGCGCTGCCGCTGGCTGCGGCTGTGGCTCAAACGCCAGCGCCCGCAAAAAGCGCGGCGCCTGCAGCGGCAACCCAGGCGAAGCCGGCCCCATCGGCGCGCCCCGACCAGAAAATCGAGCGCATCCACACCGAAGACGCCCGCACGCGCATCGACGAGTTGCGGGTGGGCGGCCAGACCGAGGAAATCACGGTCCAGCCCAAGAGTGGCGCGCCAGCCTACGAGGTCAAACCCGCCGAAGGTGCCCGTGGCGCAGCGCCCGCCGCCGACAAGGGCGACACCAACGGCTCGCGTGTGTGGAACATCTTCAGGTTTTAACCCTTTCTTTTTTCGTTCTACAGGATTTAAGTTTCAGGCATGGCCGTATTTACCGAAGTCTCGTTCGACGAGGCTGCAGCATTCTTGCGCTCCTTGAATCTGGGGCAACTCCAATCCATCAAGGGTGCTGCAGGCGGCATCGAAAACACCAACTATTTTGTCGATACCGATCAGGGCCAGTATGTGCTGACGCTGTTCGAGCGCCTGACCTTCGAGCAGTTGCCGTTTTACCTGCACCTGATGAAGCACTTGGCCGGCCGGGGCATTCCGGTGCCCGATCCGGTGGCCGATGCCAGCGGCGCCATCCTGCACCGCGTCAAGGACAAGCCGGCCGCCGTGGTCAACAAGCTGCGCGGCCACAGCGAACTGGCGCCCACGCCCGCGCATTGCGCCAGCGTCGGCGAGATGCTGGCGCGGCTGCACCTGGCCGGGCTGGACTATCCGCGCCACCAGCCCAACCTGCGCGGCCTGGCCTGGTGGAATGAGACCGTTCCAGTGGTCCTGCCCCATCTCACCGAGGCGCAGCGCAGCCTGATTCTGGACGAACTGGCGTATCAGAACGAGATCGCCGCCTCAGCCGCCTACGACAGCCTGCCGCGCGGCGCCATCCACGCCGACCTGTTCCGCGACAACGTGATGTTCGAGGACGGCCGTCTGACGGGCTTTTTTGATTTTTACTTTGCCGGCTGCGACACCTTCGTGTTCGACATCGGCATCTGCCTCAATGACTGGTGCATCGACCTGGAAACGGGCGCGCAGGATGCGGCACGTGCCGATGCTTTCATGGCCGCCTACCAGCGCGTGCGTCCCCTGAGCGCGCAGGAACGCACCTTGCTGCCGGCCCTGCAGCGCGCCGGCGCCCTGCGCTTCTGGATTTCGCGCCTGTGGGATTTTCACCTGCCGCGCGAGGCGGCCGTACTCAAGGCGCACGACCCCGGCCATTTCGAGCGCGTGCTGCGCCAGCGGCTGGCGCAGCCTGACACGCTGTAAGCCATGAAACTCAACATCGTCCCCGCCCGCACCGGCCTGACCTGGGTCAAGCTGGGCATCAAGACCTTCTGGCAGCAGCCGCTGGCGATGTCAGGCCTGTTTTTCATGTTCATGGCGATGCTCTCGGTGGCCACGGTCGTGCCCTTTATCGGCGTCGCGCTGGCCCTGGCCCTGCTCCCGGCGGCCACGCTGGGCCTGATGGCGGCGACCGAAGAGGCCACCAAAGGCAATTTTCCGATGCCTTCCATCTTGATCAGCGCTTTTCGCGCCAGCCGGCAGCGCGTGCAGGCCATGCTGGTGCTGGGCGCGGTGTATGCCGCTGGTTTTCTGGCGCTCATGGGCATCTCGGCCCTGATCGATGGCGGGCAGTTTGCCAGCCTCTACCTGATCGGCGGCAAGGTCACCAAAGAGATGGTGATGCAGGACAGCTTTCAGGCCGCGATGTGGGTGGCCATGGCGCTGCACCTGCTGCTGTCGCTGCTGTTCTGGCATGCGCCGGCTCTCGTGCACTGGCACGGCGTCTCGCCGGCCAAGAGCCTGTTTTTCAGCTTCATGGCCTGTTATAAAAACTTTGGCGCTTTCACCGTATTTGGCCTGGCCTGGGCAGGCGTTTTCGTGCTGGCTGCCTTCGTGGTGTCGATAATTGCCAGCCTGCTGGGCAACCCGATGCTGGCCACGGTGGCGATGTTTCCGGTGGCGCTGGTAATTGTGGCGATGTTTTTCACTTCGATTTACTTCACCTTTCGCGACAGCTTCGTGGCGACGCCCGGCGATGAGTCGTGAACCGCCATCTTCTGCGGGCGCCTGCCGGGCAGGAAATCCAGTGCTTCCAAAGGCGCGATACCCTCAAAGCGGCAATGGCCTGGCTGACGCTCGGGGGTTGGGTGGCCGCCATGGCACAGGAGCGCAGCAATATTGTTGAACTGACGGGCGACGCCTACGTCAACGGACGCAGGCTTGCCCCGGAACAGACCCTGCAGACCGGCGACCAGATAGAGACCGGAGCGGCCTGCAGCCTGGTCTTTGTGATCGGTGACGCGGCTTTCCAGATGCGTCCCCATACGGTGCTGACCTTGGAGCGCGGCAACTCGCTTGCCACCGTGAGCCAGTTGCGCCTGCAGGCCGGTGCAGTGGCCAGCGTGTGGGGCGCGAGCAGCCGCCGCCAGATCGTCACGCCCCATCTGAGCGCTGATTTTGAAAGCGCAGGCGTGTATGCGCAGGTGTCGAGAACACGCCAGCCTCATAGCTACCTGTGCAACTGTTATGGCACGCTGGTGCTGTCTGCCGGCCGCCAGAACATCGAGTCCACATCGGCTGGACATGAAGCGTTCTGGGCTGCACCCGAAAGCAGTGAAGGCGGCCTGTTGATGCCCGCTGACAGCATCAACCACACAGACAAAGAGCTTGAATTGCTGGCCCGCCTGCTCAACCAGAAGACACCCTGGCAGGCCAGCGGCGAAAAATAGTTACATAAAGTGACGCCTGGTCACAAGTAGAATAGTCCGTCGGTGACTTTGCCGATGTGCCAAGCCGCAAACATGGCAGCCTGCAGTGACCTACTTTAAACAGGGTGATTCACAGGCCAGCAGTGTTTAGGGGTGCGCGCTACTACTGGCCATGTGACTCTTACCAATAATAAGGAACCTGTCTTGATTCACAGATTACTCAAACCTGCAGCGCTGTGCTGTGCGGTCGCTGCATTGGCGGGTTGCGCCATATCGCCCATCCCGGTTTCCGAAAATTTTCCGCTCACCACCCAGAAAAAAGTCCGCTCGGCCGGACACTGGAGCCTGCTGTCGCGCGATGTGGTCGATCAGACGATCGCCAGTCTGCAAAAATCAGGCGCCACCACGCAAAGCAGCCTTCATGTGCCGATGCCGATCAACCCCAGTGATTTTGACCGGGCATTTCATGAATTCCTGATCACCGAACTGGTCCAGAGAGGCTGGCAGGTGGTCACGCCCAACGCGACCAGCGCCATGCTGACGCTGAGCTACCAGACCCAGATCGTCAAGCACAACAGCGAACGGCCCCATTTCATTCCTGGCCTGTACACAGCCATCACTGCCGGGCTTTACGTGCTGCACAATGCTGCGCCTGCCGCTGCCGTTCTGGCCGCAGCTGGCGGACTGGATGCAGCTTCCAGCCTCTACAGCGGTGGCCCGACGCACACCGAGTTGCTGCTGACTACCACGGTCACCAGCGCCAGCCGCTACGTCAGCCGCAAGACGGACGTGTACTACGTGGAAGAAAGCGACACCTCGCTCTTCGCCAGCCTGTACTCGGACCCTTTTGCCTTGAGGGTCAAACCCATGAAAGTGGTGGCCGAATGAACTACCTGCGTTTGAGCCTGGCGGCGGCCGTTGCCGCCATGGTGGTGCTGACAGGCTGCTCGACCAGTTCGAGCAATGCGCGCCAGGAGCCCACCTATGAAGATGCGGCCAACAACAAGTTCATGAATGCCAATCGCGAGGCCATCAATCGCCTCGTTGCTGGCGTGGACCTGGCAAAAGTGGCCGGTGCACCGGTCCTGGTGGCCACGGTAGTCAACGTGAACGACCTGCGCCGCGCCGCCCCACTGGGCCGCACGCTGTCCGAGCAGTACGCCTCCGCCATGGTGGCCAACGGCTTCAATGTCAAGGAGCTCAAGCTGCGCGGCGATGTGTTTGTGCGCGAGGAAACTGGCGAGCTGATGCTTTCGCGCGAGGTCAAGGACATTGCCCGGCTGCACAGCGCAGCCTTGGTGGTGGTTGGCACCTATTCAACGGCAGCGCAACTGACCTATGTCAGCCTCAAACTCGTGCGCACTGACACCGGCCAGATCATGAAAGGACATGATTACGCGCTGCCTCACGACGCCGACGTGACCAAACTGCTGCAAGCACCGCGCTAAACCAGCAAGCACGGCACTCTCAAGCCTTGCCACACCAGCCCGGCCTTTGCCGGGCTTTTTTCATAACAAGGTGAGTTTGGCCACGCTCAGCGCCAGCCATTTCACCCCATGCCGGGTGAAATTGATCTTCGCCCTAGCGTCGTCGCCCGTGCCTTCTAGCATTTCCACCCGGCCTTCGCCAAACTTGGCATGGAACACGTTGGCGCCGGTCCTCAAGCCGTGCGCAGGCGCGGCCTTTTGCGCTGGCACAGGCGGGCTGGCAAAGCGCTCGGCACTTTCCGAACTCCCGGAACGCGCCGCAAAACCGCCGCCACCCCAGTCGCCCCGAGTGCCGCCACCGGAATTTCCCGCGCCATAATGGCCCGCGCCTGAACCGGCACCGCCGCGCCAGCCGCCCGAACCGGTGCCCAGACCGGAAGCAAAACCCTGGTGTTTCGGCGTGAGCCATTTCAGCGCGGACTCAGGCAGCTCGTCAAAGAAACGGCTCTTGAGGTTGGAGCGCGTCTGACCGTGCAGCATGCGGGTCTGGGAGTGGCTCAGGTACAGGCGCTTTCTGGCCCGCGTGATGGCGACATACATCAGGCGGCGCTCTTCCTCCAGCCCGCCGTGGTCGTTCATGGCGTTCTCGTGCGGGAACAGGCCTTCTTCGATGCCGGTGATGAACACACAGTCGAATTCCAGCCCCTTGGACGAGTGCACCGTCATCATCTGCACGGCATCCTGGCCGGCCTGGGCCTGGTTGTCGCCCGACTCCAGCGCGGCGTGCGTCAGAAAAGCGGCCAGCGGCGAGAGCGTCTCGCCGGTGTCGGCATTGGGCGCCAGCAGCTCGGCTGAAGGCGCATTGAGCGCTGCGGACAAATCGAGCCCCTGGCTGGCCGGCGACTGATTCGACTGATTGAAGCGCGCGCCCAGCTCATCCACCGGCAGCGCCACCGCATCGCGGCCAAAGCCTTCCTGGCTGACAAAGGCTTCGGCGGCATTGACCAGTTCAGCCAGATTCTCCAGCCGATCCTGGCCTTCCTTTTCAGTTTTGTAGTGCTCTTCCAGGCCGCTGTGCTGCAATATTAACTCGATGATCTCGCGCAGCGTGGCCCCGGCGGTCTTCTCGCGCACCACGTCGAGTTTTGCCACAAAAGCGCCCAGATTCGCGCCCGCCTTGCCCGGCACGGCGCTCACGCCGTCGTGCAGCGAGCAGCCTGAAGCGCGAGCAACATCCTGCAATTGCTCCACAGTGCGCGCCCCAATGCCGCGCGGCGGAAAATTTACTACGCGCATGAAACTGGTGTCGTCATGCGGGTTCTCCAGCAGGCGCAAATAGGCCAGCGCATGCTTGATTTCGGCGCGCTCGAAAAAGCGCAGGCCGCCATAGACGCGGTAGGGAATCCCGGCATTGAACAGCGCGCTTTCCATCACCCGGCTTTGCGCATTGCTGCGGTAGAGCAGCGCGATTTCCTTGCGCTCGACGCCGTCGCGCACCAGTTGCCTGACCTCATCGACAAACCACTGCGCCTCGGCAAAATCGCTGGCCGACTGGACCACGCGCACCGGCTCGCCGGGACCGGCCTCGGTGCGCAGGTTCTTGCCCAGGCGCTTGAGATTGTGGCTGATGAGCCCATTGGCCGCGTCCAGGATGTTGCCGAAGCTGCGGTAGTTGCGCTCCAGCTTGATCTGGTGCGTGACGTTGAACTCGCGCACGAAGTCGGCCATGTTGCCCACGCGCGCGCCGCGAAAGGCGTAGATGCTCTGGTCATCGTCGCCCACGGCCACCACCGAGCCGCCGGGCATGGCCTGAGCACCGTCATGCGCGGCCTCGTCGCCCTGCCCGGCCAGCAGCTTGATCCAGGCGTATTGCAGCTTGTTGGTGTCCTGGAACTCGTCGATCAGGATGTGGCGGAAACGCCGCTGGTAATGCTCGCGCACGGCCGGGTTGTCGCGCAGCAGCTCATAGCTGCGCAGCATCAGTTCGCCGAAATCCACCACGCCTTCGCGCTGGCACTGCTCCTCGTAGAAGGCGTAGATGTCCACCTTCTTGCGGCTGTTGTCGTCATGCGCCGGAATGTCTTTGGCGCGCAGGCCGTCTTCCTTGCAGCCGGCGATGAAGCGCATCAGCTCCTTGGGCGGATAGCGCTCATCATCGATGTTGAACTGCTTGCACAGGCGCTTGATGGCCGAGAGCTGGTCCTGGGTATCCAGAATCTGAAAGCTCTGCGGCAGATTGGCCAATTGGTAATGCGCGCGCAAAAACCGGTTGCACAGGCCGTGGAAGGTGCCTATCCACATGCCGCGCACATTGACCGGCAGCATGGTGGACAGGCGCAGCAGCATCTCCTTGGCCGCCTTGTTGGTGAAGGTCACAGCCAGAATGCCGCTGGGCCAGACCTGGCCGGTCTGCAGCAGCCAGGCAATGCGGGTGGTGAGCACGCGGGTCTTGCCCGAGCCGGCCCCCGCGAGAATCAGCGCGTGTGTCGCGGGCAGCGTCACGGCGGCCAACTGCTCCGGGTTGAGATTTTGTAAAAGGGGGGAAGTCGAAAGCGGGTCTGAAAACATCCCCTATTGTAGAAACCCCTCACCCGGATGGTGCGCGGCCATGAAAAAAGCCGCTGCAAACCTTTCGGCCTGCAGCGGCTTTTTTCGGACTGGGGCGCTAATCAGGAATGATCAGCGCTCAGCGTCCATTGCGCGTTTAGTCACGCGGCTTGGAAAACTTGCCCGGCTTCTTGAACGAATCGCGGGGCACGAACACCTTGCCGGCTGGCTTGGCGAAAGCGGGCTTGCGGGCAAAATCGCCACGGGGCGCAGCGAAGCCTTCGTTGCCGCCACCAAAGCCACGGTCTTCACGCGGGGCAAAGCCGCCACGGTCGCCGCCGAAATTGCGGTCTTCGCGGGGTGGAAAGCTGCGCTCTTCACGGGGTGCAAAAGCGGCGTTGTTGCCGCCGCCAAAGCCACGGTCGTCCGGACGGCGCGAATTGCGGTCGTTGAAACCGGAGCGGTCAGCGTAGTTGCCTTGAGGCGCTGGAGGACGGCCCTGGAAGGCGCCGGCATCGCGGTTGCCACCAAAACTGCCGGCATTGCCGCCGCCGAAGCCGCCACGGTCGCCGCCGCGATCACCACCACCAAAACCGCCGCCGCCGAAGCCGCCGGCTGGCTTGCGCCCGCCGAAGCCGCCACGGTCACCACCGCCGCCGCCGAAGCTACGGCCGCCGCCACGGTCATCGCGGCCACCGCCGAAGTTGCCGCGTGGGCGCTCGGAAGTCGGCGCAAAGCGCTGCTGTGGCTCCAGACCTGCAACCACGCTGGGCTTGAGGTTTTGCTGCGTGTAGTGCTCGATGTCCTGGATCTTGCGGCGGTCGCGGAACTCGGCAATGGTAATTGCCTGGCCTTCGCGGCCGGCGCGGCCAGTGCGGCCGATGCGGTGAACGTAGTCTTCCGCCTTCATCGGCAGGCCGTAGTTGATGACGTGGGTGATGGTGGGAACGTCCAGACCACGGGCAGCCACGTCGGTCGCCACCAGAATCTGCACGCGGCCGTCGCGGAAAGCCATCAGGCGGCGGTTGCGCAGGCCCTGGCCGAGCGCGCCGTGCAGTGCGACGGCGCTGAAGCCTTCTTGCACCAGGTCATTGGCCAGACCGTCGCATTCCACCTGCGTGCAGGCAAACACGATGGCCTGGTTGATGGTGGTGTCGCGCAGGTGGTGATCCAGCAGCTTGCGCTTGTGGGTCATGTTGTCCGACCACATCAGCGACTGGGTGATGGAGGCGTGCTTTTCGTGCGGCGAGTCGATTTCGACGCGCTGGGGCTGGCGCATGACGCGGGTGGCGAGCTGCATGATGCGCGGCGCAAACGTGGCGCTGAACATCATGGTCTGCTTGCGCTCGATGGTGAGCTGATTCACTTCGGTCAGGTCGTCGGCAAAGCCGAGGTCGAGCATGCGGTCGGCCTCGTCCACCACCAGGAACTGCACCTTGTCGAGCTTGATCTGCAGGCTGCGCTGCAGGTCCAGCAGACGGCCGGGCGTGGCCACGACGAGGTCAGCATTTTGCAGCTTGGCAATCTGCAATTGGTAAGGAATGCCGCCAACGACGTTGGCAACGCGCAGGCCACGGCAATGGCGCACCAGATCGATCGCGTCAGCGCAGACCTGCTGGGCCAGTTCGCGGGTCGGGCACAGGATCAGCGCGCCGGGGGTGGCGGGCTTGAAGTTGCGCAGGTTGGTCGGGTCTTTGCGCTTGGGCTTTTTCAGCGGGGCTTCGCCACGGGCGACAGCTTCGGCGCTCAGGCGCTCGAATTCGGCGCGTTCAAAGCGCTCGGCTTCTTCCTGCTGCTTGAGCAGGGTGTGCAGCACGGGCAGCAGGAAGGCGGCGGTCTTGCCGCTACCGGTCTGGCTGGACACCAGCAGGTCGGTGAAGTTCGACTCTTTCGGATCGGCGTCCAGGGCTTGCATGGCCTTGGGGATGGTGGCCATCTGCACGGCGGTCGGCTGGGTGAAACCCATGTCGGCGACAGCTTGCAGCAGTTCCTTGGCCAGGCCCAGTTTGACGAAGCCGTTAGGCTCGGCCACGATGGCGTCCAGCGAAGTGGCAGCGCCGACTTCTTCATCGGAAGAGAAGTCCTCGATCACGGTGATCGTGACATCCAGGTCGGAAATGATTTCGTTGTTGTCAGGCGCAAAGTCGCCGCGGGTCTCAAAAGAGTCAGTCATGTTTTTTCTCACTAATCCCCTGCCGCCCCGGTTTCAACAAGGGACAGGAAACTCCACCTCCTGCGATGCAGAAAGCTTCGTTCATGGTTAATAAAACATCAACCATCAAACGAATATGCGGATCAAGAACGAGAGTGTCTTGATGCGGTGACTCTGAAAATAGAGTCCAAAGGTGTGAGGTAGATGTACAAATGCGGTTAGCACGGTGTGCAACTGCAAGCCCGCTATTATGGCACGTTTTAAGGGTTTTCACCAGTGCCCTTGAATTGTCGAGGGGTATTTCCGCTTTTTCACAGGCAGCGCTGCTGCGCAGACCCAGCCTGCCGGAACAAGCGGGCCAACCAGAGCGTGAAAATTACTTCAGGAAATGCTCCCGGTAGTGCTCCAGTTCGTCAATCGACTCATGCACATCGGCCAGCGCCGTGTGCTTCTGGTGCTTTTTGAAGCCGCTGTACACCTCGGGGCGCCAGCGCTTGGCCAGCTCCTTGAAGGTGCTCACATCGATATTGCGGTAGTGAAAAAAGGCTTCCAGTTTTGGCATGTACTTGGCCAGAAAACGCCGGTCCTGGCCGATGGTGTTGCCGCACATCGGCGCCATTCCCTTGGGCACGTACTTGGCCAGGAAGGCCAGCAGTTGCGCCTGCGCGTCTTCTTCCGTCACGGTGCTGGCCTTGACCTTGTCGATCAGGCCGCTGCGCCCATGCGTGCCCTTGTTCCATTTGTCCATCTGGTCGAGCAGTTCTTCGGACTGGTGAATGGCCAGCACCGGGCCTTCGATGCGCGGCGTGAGTTGCGGGCCGGTGACGACGACGGCAATTTCGATGATGCGTTCTTTGTCCGGGTCCAGGCCGGTCATTTCGCAGTCCAGCCAGACGAGGTTCTGGTCGGATTTTTTGAGAAGGGGTTCAGTGTCAAGCATCTCGCGATTCTCGCCGATCGCCTAAACTTGGCCGCATGACCGACTCCTCACTTGTTCTCACCGGGATTTTTTCAGCGCTGCTCGTTCTGGGGCTGCTGACGCGCTTTTACCTGGCCTCGCGCCAGATCCGCCATGTGGCGCAGCACCGGGGCAAAGTGCCCGCTGCGTTTGCCGCCACCATCTCGCTGGAGGCGCACCAGAAAGCGGCCGACTACACCATCGCCAAGGCGCGTTTCGGCCTGCTGGAGATGGCTTTTGGCGCCACTGTGCTGCTGGGCTGGACGCTGCTGGGCGGCCTCGACACGCTGAACCAGGCCATCATGAACTCCAGCCTGGCCGGCTACGGCGCGCTGCTGCCCCAGCTGGTGCTGCTCGCCGCTTTTGCGCTGATCAGCGGCCTGCTGGACCTGCCTTTCACGCTCTACAGCACTTTTAAAATCGAAGAGCGCTTTGGTTTTAACAAGATGACTTTCAAGCTCTGGCTGGGCGATCTGGTGAAGTCCACGCTGGTGGGCGCTGTCGTCGCCCTGCCCATCATGGCGCTGATCCTGTGGCTGATGGGCAGCGCAGGCAGCCTGTGGTGGCTCTGGACCTGGGGCGTGTGGATGGTTTTCAATTTGCTGGTGCTGGTGCTCTACCCCACGGTGATTGCGCCGCTCTTTAACAAGTTCAAGCCGCTCGATGACGAGGCGCTCAAGGCACGGGTCACGGCGCTGATGCAGCGCTGTGGCTTTGCTGCCAAGGGCCTGTTTGTGATGGACGGCAGCAAGCGCTCGGCGCACGCCAATGCCTACTTCACCGGCTTTGGTGCGGCCAAGCGGGTGGTGTTCTACGACACACTGCTCAAGCAGCTGAACGCCGCCGAGGTCGATGCGGTGCTGGCCCACGAACTTGGGCATTTCAAACACAAGCACATCATCAAGCGCATCGTGATGCTGTTTGCCATCAGCTTGGTGGGCTTTGCGCTGCTGGGCTGGCTGTCCTCGCAGGTCTGGTTCTACACCGGCCTGGGCGTGCGGCCCAATCTGAGCGGCGCCAACGATGCGCTGGCTCTGCTGCTGTTCATGCTGGGCGTGCCGCTCTTGAGCTTTTTTATCTCGCCGCTGATGGCCCAGCTCTCGCGCAAGCACGAATTTGAAGCGGACGCCTACGCCATCTCGCAAACCGACGGCCGCGATCTGCAAAGCGCCCTGCTCAAGCTCTACAAAGACAATGCCAGCACCCTCACGCCTGACCCGGTGTTTGTCAAGTTCTACTATTCGCATCCGCCCGCCTCCGAGCGGCTGGGACGCATGACTCCTTCTGTTGAAAGCGCCGCGCCATGAGCAACCCGATCCATCACAACCGCCGGGCCTTCAATGCCACCGAACTGGCCGAGCAGTTGGGCCAGCTCAACGGCAATAGAACGCCGGGCTGGCAGCTGATCGACGGCGCGCTGGAAAAAACTTTTAACTTTAAAAATTACTATGAAACGCTCAGCTTCGTGAATGCCCTAGCCTTTATTGCCCACGCCGAAGACCATCACCCGGATCTGGCCGTGAGCTACAGCCGCTGCACGGTGCGTTTCAACACCCACGATGTCCAGGGCATTTCGATCAGCGATTTTTTCTGTGCGTCCAAAGTTGACGCACTGCTGGCATGAGCAAGCCTCAGCGTGCGGGCCGCTCGGGTGCGGCGACGGTGGCGGGAACCCAGGCCGGTCTGGTGGTCGCCGGTTTCGGGCGCCATGTGCTGGTGGAAACCGACTCAGGCGAGCGGGTGATCTGCCACCCGCGCGGCAAGAAAAGCCAGGTGGTGGTCGGCGACCGCATCCGCTGGCTGCCCTCGCAGGACGAGGGCACGATTGAAAAGATCGAGGAGCGCAGCAACCTCTTTTACCGCCAGGACGAGATGCGCACCAAGTCCTTTGCCGCCAATCTGGACCAGGTGCTGATCCTGATTGCCGCAGAGCCCGAGTTTTCCGAAAGCCAGCTCACGCGCGCGCTGATTGCCGCCGAAGCCGAGCACATCACGCCCATCATTGCGCTGAACAAAAGTGATCTGGCGGAACCTTTCGGCCGGGCCTGGGCGAGACTCGCGCCCTACCGCGCCATGGGCTACCGGATGCTGCCGCTGGCCATCAAGCCAAAAACCGCCACCGGCCCGGTGGATGAGGCGCAAACAGCGGCGCTGCAAGACCTGCTGCGCGGCAAGAAGACCCTGGTGCTCGGCCCTTCAGGCGCGGGCAAAAGCAGCCTGACCAATCTGCTTGTGCCGCAAGCCAAGGTGCTGACGGCCGAAATCTCGCAGGCGCTGAACTCGGGCAAGCACACGACCACCAGCACGACCCTGTACTGGGTCGATGAATCCCGGACGACGGCACTGATCGACTCGCCCGGCTTTCAGGAGTTCGGCCTGAACCATATCGAACCGATGCAGCTGGCCAACTACATGCCCGACTTCAAGAAACATGCGCAGGACTGCAAGTTCTACAACTGCACCCATCTGCACGAACCGGGCTGCGGCGTGATCGCCGAAATCAATTCGGCTACCAGCAGCATCGGCGCCAACCGCTACCGTCTCTACGGCGAGCTGTTTGAAGAGCTGTCGCAGACGCGGTACTGATCGCGTCAGGCAGCGGAAGTCAGCCGCCACAGCGCCTGAGCCAGCTGCTGGCACTGCTCAGGCGTGCCGATGCTGATGCGCAGGTACTGGTCGATGCGCGGCTTGGGGAAATGGCGCACCAGAATGCCGCTTTCGCGCAGGCGCTGCGCCAGCACCTGCGCATCATGTTTTGGATGGCGGGCAAACACAAAGTTGGTGGCAGAAGGCAGCACCTTGAAACCCTGCAACTGCAGCGCCAGCGTCAGGGCCTCGCGGCTCTGGATCACGTCCTGGCGGGTCTGCTCGAAGTAGTCAACGTCTTCATAAGCGGCCACCGCGCCGGCCAGGGCGAGCTTGTCCAGCGGGTAGGAATTGAAACTGTTTTTCACCCGCTCCAGCGCCTCGATCAGGTGGCGCGAGCCGGCCGCAAAGCCGACCCGCAGGCCGGCGAGCGAGCGCGATTTGGACAGGGTCTGCACCACCAGCAAATTGGGGTAGCGATCAATCAGGCTGATGGCGCTTTCGCCGCCAAAATCGATGTAAGCCTCGTCCACCAGCACCACCTGATTGGGCTGGCTTTGCAGCAGTTTTTCAATCGCACTCAGTGGCAGCGCAATGCCCGTCGGCGCATTAGGGTTGGCCATCACCACGCCGCCGGCCGCCACGCCGCTGTAATCATCTACGCGGATTTGCATCGACTCGTCCAGGGGAATCACCTTTGCGGCAATGCCATAGAGCTGACAGTAGACCTGGTAGAAGCTGTAGGTGATGTCAGGCATCAAGAGCGGCTTGTCCTGCTGGAAGAAGGCAAAAAAGGCATGCGCCAGCACCTCGTCGGAGCCGTTGCCCACAAACACCTGGTCAGCCGCAATAGCGTGGTGGCTGGCGATGGCCTGGCGCAGCGCGGTGGACTCGGGATCGGGGTAAAGCTGCAATCCCTGCTGCGCCGCCGCCGTCACGGCCTGCACCACGCGGGGTGAGGCCGGGTATGGGTTCTCGTTGGTGTTGAGCTTGATCAGCTTGTTGATTTTCGGCTGCTCGCCGGGAACATAAGGGGTGAGACCGGCGATGACCGGGCTCCAGAAATTTGCTTGAATAGTCATGTCATCCTAATAAACGTGCCAGTGTCAGCAGTGCCAGCAGCACCATCCACAGCACCACGGAGCGCCAGACCAGTCCGACGACGCTGCGCAGGTGCGCCACTTCAGGCTCCTTGCCAGGCGTCGAGTCGGTGATGGCCAGGTCTTGCACATCGAGTCCGCCCGCCTGAAACTCCTGCGTCCCATTTGAGGAAAACGCCGGCTTGAGCACCTGACCGCCGAGCCGGACATTCACCGCACCCGAGGTGGCGGCCAAAATGATGCCGTCGTTTCGATTGACCGTGGCGGCGGCCATGTCGTCCGGAAAACGCTGGTTGTAGTTGCGCCAGGCGTCGATGGCGTCTTCAAAGCTGCCCACCACCGCAAAGCCGAGGGAGGTGACACGCGAAGGCACGAAATCGATCAGGCCCCAGGCCCGGTTGGCTACCTGTTGCAGGGCCGGGCTGGCACTGTCGCCGGGCAAAGTCCTGCGATGGGTCCAGTAGCGGGCAACAAACTCGCTCATGCGGTAAAGCACCGCCCCTGCCGGGCCGAAACCCAGCGCAGCAAGCACCGAAAACCAGCCCAGCACGCCGAACACATGGCGATGGGCCGCCAGCACCGAATACTCAATGACGTGACGGACAATTTCACTGCGCGGCAACTCGCTCGCATCGACCTGGCGCCACTGGGCCAGCAACTGACGGGCCGTTTCTTCATTGCCATCATCGAGCGCATCGCGGATGTCGGTGAAATAGTGGCTGAACTGGCGAAAACCCAGCGTGACATACAAGATCGCCACGCTCCAGACAAAGGCCAGCAGCACATTGACCTGCCACAGCAGCCAGTGAACCAGCACCGTGACCAGCGTGGGAACCACGACGGCGAAGGTCCAGGCGATCCAGCCATGGCGAACCCTGCCGGCGTCCAGGCTGCGGCGCGCCCAGCGCGACCATTTCTGCAAACTGGCATGAACCCAGTTGCCGCGCGCCAGAGGACGGGCCTGTTCGAGAATGAGGGCGAACAAAACAGCAAAAAAACTCATGCCAAATCATAACGGGCTCTGATGCCTGCCCGCGCCCCATTACGTTGAGACTTCCGGACAAACGGTGCAGCCACTGCCTGCTGTCTCGTCACGCGTCACCCGCCTATCGTTCCCTGCTTGACGATCGGCTCCCGCCGACCACTTGCGAGTCCGGTGACTACGCGCTCAAAAAGCGGTAGAAATTGCGCAGCATGCCGGCGGTGGCGCCCCAGATGTAGCGCTCGGGCGACGCGCTGCCGGCACCAGCCTCGCCAAGAGGCGCGGTGTAGGGCATGGACAGCCATTGGCGCAGCACGCCGTCAAACTGCGTTTCATGGCGCCGGTGATGGGCCGGATTCATCAGGTAGCCCAGCGGCACTTCAAACACATCGGCGACTTCGCCAGGGTTCGGCTGCAGCACAAAACCGGGCCTGACCAATGCCACCACCGGCGTGATGATGAAAGCCGAGCCGGTCACGTAAGTGGGCAAGGTGCCCAGCACCTCCACATGCTGGCGCGGCAGGGAAATTTCTTCCTCGGCCTCGCGCAAGGCTGTCTCGATCGCATCGTGGTCCGTCTCGTCAGTGCGCCCGCCGGGGAAAGCGATCTGGCCCGAATGGGTGGACAAATTGCTGGAGCGCTCCGTCAGCAGCAGCGTAAGCTCGTCGCGCATCACCAGCGGCACCAGCACGGCGGCCAGGGCGGGCGGGCGATCCATGAATTTCTTTTCCACGCTGTGCTCAGGCGTCCAGAGCGGCGGATGCCTGAAGCGCTGGCGCAAGGCCTGCGGCGTGAGCTGATCCAGCGCCACGCCGGCCAGATGGTGGTCAACACCCAACACCGGAATGGTGCGCGGATCGAAGGAAGGCAGGGGTTTGGTCAGGCTCATACAGGCTGCAAGCCTAACAGGCACAAAAAAACCGCTCCGAAGAGCGGTTTTTCGAGGGGTACAAACTGCTGTTACGCAGCCTTGACGCCCAGCTTTTCCTTGATACGTGCCGACTTGCCGCTGCGGCTGCGCAGGTAGTACAGCTTGGCGCGGCGCACATCACCACGGCGCTTGACTTCGATCTTGGCGATCAGCGGGCTGTACACCTGGAACGTACGCTCGACGCCTTCTCCGTTGGAGATTTTGCGAACGATAAAGCTGGAATTGAGGCCGCGATTGCGCTTGGCAATCACCACGCCTTCAAAAGCCTGCAAACGCTTGCGGGTGCCTTCAACCACATTCACGCTCACGATGACGGTGTCGCCAGGCGCGTAAACGGGGATGGTTTTGTTCAGGCGGGCAATTTCTTCCTGCTCAAGGGTCTGGATCAGATTCATGGTATTTCCGTTAACTTTTTTCGTTCATGCACGCGCTGCGCTAAAGACCGCAAATCCAGCGCGCCTCATTCAAAGATGAAACGGTGGTTGCAGTGGCCGCCAGAGGACCGAAAAGCCCTCGATTATAGCCATTCAGGCGGCGGTATCCGGATTTCTGGGCAAGTCCGCCAGGAAAGCCTCGTCGCTTTTGCTCAACTGCCCTGCCCTGCGGGCTGCGCGCACCAGCTCCGGGCGTTCGCGGCAGGTGAGCGCCAAGCGCTGTTCGCGTCGCCATTTTTCGATATGGGCATGGTTGCCGGACATCAGCACGGGCGGCACCGGCTGGCCGCGCCAGGCTTCAGGCCGCGTGTAATGCGGGCAATCGAGCAGGCCGTCGAGGGCCGGGTTGAAACTGTCGAGCTGGTGGCTGCCCTCGTCGTTCAGGACGCCGGGCTGGAGACGGGCCACGGCGTCGAGCAGCGCCATGGCCGCGATCTCGCCGCCCGAGAGCACGAAGTCGCCCAGGCTGATCTGGTGATCGACATGGGTGTCGATGAAGCGCTGGTCCAGTCCTTCGTAGCGGCCGCAGATCAGCACGGCCCCGCTGCTGGCGGACCAGTGCTCGACGCTGGCATGGTTGAGCGGCTTGCCAATCGGGGAAAACAATACCGTAGGCGCTTTATCGGGAGTACTGGCTGCGCCGCAGCCGGCGCGGTCGGCGCGCAGGTGTTCCAGGCACAGCGTGAGCGGCTCGGCGAGCATGACCATGCCCGGCCCGCCGCCAAACGGCCGGTCATCGACGCGGCGGTATTTGCCTTCGGCAAAATCGCGGGGGTTCCAGAGCTTGATGTCAACCAGGCCCGATTCGTAGGCGCGCCGGGTCACGCCGCTGGTTAAAAACGGCGCAAACAGCTCGGGAAACAGGGTGATGACATCAAAGCGCATGGGAAATCATTTTTCGCCCGGCTCAGGAACGCACGGCGGAACACCTCAAGGCAGGACGCCATGCTGAGGCAGACAACTCAGTAGTCGGGCTGCCAGTCAACGGTGATGCACTTGCCGGCGATGTCCACCTTGTCGACATACACCGAGACAAAGGGAATCATGCGCTCGGCCGGGGTGTTGGTGCCGTCTTCGCCGGTGGCGGTGTACTCGATGCACAGCACCGACTGCGGACCGGTGGTCATCAGGTCGCGCACGCAGCCCAGGGCCACGCCTTCGCGGTTCACCACATTGAGGCCGATCAGATCGACCCAGTAATACTCATCAGCGGCGGCGGCCGGGAAACTGCTGCGCGAGAGAAAAATCTTCACGCCGCGCAGCGCTTCGGCGGCATTGCGGTCGTCGATGCCCTTGAATTTGGCAACGACCGAGCCGGAATGGATTTTGGCCTCGTCCACCTGAAGGGAGACGGTACCGGAAAACAGGCTGAAACCTGGCCGGAACTTGGCGTCGGGCACTTGTAAAAACCAGGTCTTGGCGGAAAAGAGGGATTCTGGATCCGTGCTGTGCGGCAGGATTTTCACCCAGCCCTTGACACCCCACGCATCCAGAATGCGCCCGACCTCCAGGGCGTCGTCAGGCAGGCTTGACACAGTCAGGCTCATGGACGCTTTAAGGTCTGGCGACATCGTGCTCATGCGCTGAAAATCAGGCTGCAGCCTTGGCTGCGTGTTGCTTGATCAGACGCTCGACGGTAGGAGACGCCTGCGCGCCCACGCCGACCCAGTGGGTCAGACGGTCCTGCACAATGCGCAGGCCTTCTTCGCCGCCCTTGGCGATCGGGTTGTAAAAACCGATGCGCTCGATGAAGCGGCCATCGCGGCGAACGCGCTTGTCAGCCACAACGATGTTGAAAAATGGACGGTGCTTGGAACCGCCGCGTGAAAGCCGAATGACGACCATGATTTATCCTTGGGTGGCGGGGTCAAAAATAACCCCAAATATTCCTGCAGCGCTTGAGACACACGACATGGCCACCCGGCCAGCGAAATGCTGCAAAGCCTGCGATTGTAACCCGCTGGCCAGCTCTGCGCCGCTTTGACCAAAAATCAGCTGCAACGGGTTTTCTTTTGGCCAAGCCGCCGCGCAAAATGACAGCCAAGCATGCCAATCGTGCCGGCCAGCAAGGGGAAATGGCCAGCCGCCTGTTGCATACCGCCCATAATCGCCCGCATGCATTCACCCGCCCCCAAAAATAAAACCATCGCCACTTGGCTCGCCTTTGTCGGTGGCCAGTTCGGGCTGCACCGCCTGTACCTGTTTGGCTGGCACGACCTCGGGGCCTGGATGCACCCCATCGTTGCCGCACTGGGCTGGTGGGGCGTGGAACGGGTGCGGGTGCATGGCCAGGATGACCAACTGGCCTGGATCCTGATTCCCCTGCTGGGCTTTACCCTGGCCGGTACGGCGCTGACCGCCATTTACTACGGCTTGATGCCCGCCGAGAAATGGAATGCCCGGCACAATCCGCAGGCAATGGATGCGGCCGCCGGCCACACCCGCTGGCTGACTATTGGAGCGGTGGTGTTTGCCCTGCTGTTCGGCACCATTGCATTGATGTCCAGCATCGTGTTCAGCTTTCAGCGTTACTTTGAATACCAGATCCAGGAAGCCCGCAAAATCAGCCAGTAGGCCAGCGCCCCCTTACGCCTGGTAACCCTGTCGGCCGACGAAAACAGTATCTGCCCTGATTGATGTTTCTTTTGGTTGCATCTTTTTGACTTTCGGCACGCATCGGGCACTCGGCCCTTGATCTCTGTCATAGCACTGCCTTATCCGCTCCTTACCATGAAGCGCTTACTTCCAAAGAGCTTTATATGGTGACATCGCAGTATCGAATTGAAAGCAGAGTGCCACTGGCGGGACGGCTTTTGCCACCACCCAATTACAGCCGCCTGTATGGAAATCGGTCACTGGCCGTTGCAGTCGCCGTCAAAAGTGTTGGCGACCCAAGCTGCCAGGAAGTCTGGGTGGTGCATGTACCCAGCGGGGAAGTCGTTTTTCGCTCGACCGGCACCGCTCATGCGTCGTAAACCAATCCGCTGCGACAGCGACTGCGCCTGTTAGGTTAGTGAACACCTTGGCGGCACCACGGCGGAGTCAAGCCGTTTTCCTCAAGGCCGGCTTGCTGCGAGAATCGGCCGCATGGTTTTCTTTCCCACTCGTTCCCAACGCTGACATGCAAGCCCTGACGTACCCACCTGGAGCGCGGCGGCGCCAGTTCATCGCAGGGCTGGCTGGTTGTGCCGGCCTGGCGACATGGCCTGGTCCGGTACACGCCCTGCCCCCCGTGACACTCAGTTTTCCGCGCGACCGGGGCTCGCATCCGGACTTTCGCACCGAATGGTGGTACATCACGGGCCAGGCGCTGACCGGCGGCGCGGACAGCCGCAGGTTTGGCTTTCAGGTCACTTTTTTCCGCACCCGGGTTGACGACACCCAGAGCATGAATTCCCGGTTTGCAGCCAAACAATTGATCTTCGCGCATGCCGCCATCACCGATGTGGCAGGCCAGAAACTCTGGCACGACCAGCGCATCGCCCGCAGCGGCTTTGCCGTGGCATCTGCCAGCCATCAGGACATGGCCATCAAACTGCGCGACTGGTCGCTCAAAGCCGAAGGCAGTCAGTACAAAGCCGAGTTGCCGGCTGCAGACTTCGCGCTCAGGCTCCAGTTCAGGGAAACCCAAAGCGTGCTGCTGCAAGGCCAGCAAGGCCTGTCGCGCAAAGGTCCCGAGGAAAAACAGGCCAGCTACTACTACAGCCAGCCCCAGCTCGCCACCAGCGGAACCCTGCAGATCAAGGGACAAAGCTTTGAGGTGACCGGCAAAGCCTGGCTGGACCACGAGTGGAGCCAGGAGTTGCTGCACCCCAGCGCCGTGGGCTGGGACTGGATCGGCATGAACCTGGACGATGGCAGCGCCCTCACCGCTTTCCGGCTGCGTGGCAAGGATGGCCAGGCGGTCTGGGCCGGTGGCTCCTTTCGTGCCGCCACGGGCGAGCTGCGCACGTTCAGCCACGCCGAAGTCAGCTTCTCACCCGTGCGGCGCTGGAAAAGCCCGCTCACACAAACCGTCTACCCGGTAGAGTGGAGCGTTCGCACACCCACAGCGACTTATGCCGTCAGCGCCGTGATCGACAACCAGGAACTCGACAGCCGCAACTCCACCGGCTCGATTTACTGGGAAGGCCTGAGCGAATTGCGGGACAGCCAGGGTCAGCGTGTGGGCATGGGTTATCTGGAGATGACGGGTTATACCCAGACGCTGCGGCTGTAAACACGACGCTGCGCCTTCAGCGTCAAGCCACAAGCCCGGCGCCTCCGCTCTCGATTTGACGCGCTCTTAAAAAACTGCCGATCCGTTGTCAGCTCAGGCAACTCTCAACCAGCGGCCAAGCGGTGCAGCTTGCGCAGAAGAGCACGTTACGAGTTCCCTCTGTTCAACACCTCCCACAAAGACTTCCCCCGGATGGCCAAACGGCCCCAGGCCAAGCAGGTCTTGGCGCAACGCACGACAATGCCTGTGATGAAAGCACTCAACACCATTGCCCTGTCCATGCTTGACTTGGTGGCCGTGCGCGAAGGCGGCAGCGTTGCCGACGCGCTGGCCATTTCCCTGCGCACCGCCCAGCATGCCGAGCGCCTGGGCTTTGCCCGCTACTGGCTGGCCGAGCACCACAATATGGCCGGCATTGCCAGCTCGGCCACCGCCGTGCTGGTGGGCTACATCGCGGGCGGCACCCAGACGATTCGCGTCGGCTCGGGCGGCGTGATGCTGCCCAACCACGCGCCGCTGGTGGTGGCCGAAGCCTTCGGCACGCTGGCCGAGCTGTATCCGGGCCGCATCGATCTTGGACTGGGCCGTGCTCCGGGCACCGACCAGGCCACGATGCGGGCGCTGCGGCGCGAGCGCACCGAAACCGCTGACGATTTTCCACAGGATGTGGCCGAGCTGCAGCGCCTGCTGGCCCCGGCGCAACCGGGCCAGCGCCTGATCGCCATGCCCGGCGCCGGCACCAATGTGCCGATCTGGCTGCTGGGTTCGAGCCTGTTTTCCGCCCAGCTGGCGGCCGAGCGCGGCCTGCCTTACGCATTTGCCTCGCACTTTGCGCCGCGCCTGCTGCTGCAGGCTTTGGCGCTGTACCGGCAGAACTTCCGGCCCTCGGCCACGCTGGCCAAGCCCTATGTCATTGTCGGCGTTCCCCTGATTGCCGCGCCCACCGACGAGGAAGCCGATTACCTGGCCAGCAGCACCTACCAGCGCGTGCTCGGCATCCTCACGGGTGACCGGCGCGGCCTGCGGCCACCCGTGGAAAACTTCATGGCGCAGCGGCATCCGCAGGAAAAGGCTGCCATCGACGACTTTCTGGCAGCCGCCGTGATTGGCGGGCCTGAAACGGTGCGTGAAGGGCTGAGCGCGCTGGCACAGGCGACAGACGCCGACGAGTTCATGCTGGTCAGCGACATTTTTGACCCCGCCTTGCGCCTGCGCTCGCTCGACATTGCCGCTGCCGTGCGCGCCGCCTGAGAGCGCTGGCAGCGCCCTCTGGCTGCCCTGCTGCTTTTGTCCGAGGCGACAGCTTGTGTGCATGCGCCAGCATGGGTGTTGCGGGCCGCGCCGGAAATAACGGGAATTTCCTTCGCGGCCACCGCAGGCAATGCAGGCATCCGGGACCGCTAAACTGTGCTCATGGTTACTTCCTCCGCGCCCAGCCTGGCCTCCAGCCCAGCCAGTTCAGTCTCCCTCAAAGCCTCACCTCGCTCCCTGTCGGGCCTGTTGCCGTTCCTGCGCCCCTACCGCAAACGTATTGGGCTGGCGATGTTTTTCCTGGTGATGGCGGCCGTGGCCACGCTGGTGTTTCCGCTGGCGCTGCGCAGCCTGATCGATGGCGGCCTCAGCGCCGACAACAAGGGCGAGCAGCTGATGGCGCTGCGCACGCACTTTGTCGAACTGTTCGGCGTGGCGGCGGCGCTGGGACTTTTTTCGGCCGGGCGCTTTTACATGGTGAGCTGGCTGGGCGAGCGCGTCACGGCCGATCTGCGCAATGCCGTCTATGCCCATGTGCTGCGCCAAAGCCCGGAATTTTTTGAAACCACGCAGACCGGTGAGGTGCTCTCGCGCCTGACCGGCGACACCACGCTGGTGCAGACCGTCGTCGGTTCGTCGCTGAGCATGGGCCTGCGCAATGCCGTGATGGCCGTGGGCGCGCTGGGCATGCTGGTGGTCACCAATCCTTACCTGATGGTGCAGGTGCTGGGCGTTCTGGTGCTCATCGTCGCGCCTTCGGTATGGTTCGGGCGGCGCGTGCGCAAGCTCTCGCGCGCCAGCCAGGACCGCGTGGCCGACTCCAGCGCGATTGCCGCCGAAGTGCTCAACGCCATTCCCGTGGTGCAGAGCTACACCGCCGAAAAGCGCGAAACCGCCCGCTTTGACGCATCGACCACCGAGGCTTTCCAGACGGCCGTGCGCCGTACCAAGGCGCGCTCGGTGCTGGTGGCTTTCATCATCATCGCCACCTCGGCCGCGCTGCTGTGGGGGCTCTACCAGGGCACGCAGGCCGTCATGCGCGGCGACATTTCCGCCGGCCACCTGGGCCAGACCGTCGTGTATGTGATCATCCTGGCCGGGGCGGCGGCCGTGCTGGGCGAGGTCTATGGCGACCTGCTGCGCGCCGCCGGCGCCACCGAGCGGCTGATGGAACTGCTGGAGAGCCGCTCGCCGGTCACCTCGCCCTTGAAGCCGGTCCCCATTCCGACTCCATTGGCAGGCAGCGCCATCGCGTTTGATGCCGTGACGTTTCACTACCCGTCCCGCCCGCTGATGCCGGCCTTGAGCCATTTCACCTTGAGCGTGGCGCCGGGCGAAACCGTGGCCATCGTCGGCCCCAGCGGAGCGGGCAAAAGCACAGTGTTTCAATTGCTGCTGCGCTTTTACGACCCGGAATCGGGCCGGATTGCGCTCGACGGCGTGGCGACCCGCGACATGGCGCTGCATGACCTGCGCGGGCGCATCGGCCTGGTGCCGCAGGACGCGGTGATCTTCTCGACCAGCGCGCTGGAAAATATCCGCTACGGCAAGCCCGAGGCCAGCGATGCCGAAGTCAAGGCCGCCGCCCAGGCCGCTTTTGCGCATGAATTCATCAGCGCCCTGCCCGAAGGCTATGACACCTTTCTGGGCGAGCGCGGCGTGCGGCTGTCGGGCGGGCAGCGCCAGCGCATCGCCATTGCGCGGGCGATGCTGAAAAATTCGCCCCTACTGCTGCTCGACGAAGCCACCAGCGCGCTGGACGCCGAGAGCGAGCGCATGGTGCAGGCCGCGCTGGAGTCGGCCATGAAAGGCCGCACCACGCTGGTCATCGCCCACCGCCTGGCGACCGTGCAGCAGGCCGACCGCATCCTGGTGCTCGACCATGGCCGACTGGTGGAGCAAGGCACGCATGCCGAACTGGTCAGCCGGGGCGGCATCTATGCCCGGCTGGCAGCGTTGCAGTTCAACGCCTGAACCTCTATGGAGTCCTGCATGGGCCGAAGGCAGTTCACATGACAGGAAAGGGAATCAACCGCAAGAGCGGAACAGCCAAAGCTCTAACTATGCATTTTTTGCATGGTTAACCCAAAACAATGCCTTGGACAGGTGACAGCACTCCCACTAAGCTGCATCACTTCGTTACTTTTCAAGGAATTCATCCATGTCAACAGCACCCGCCCTTGGGGAAAGCGCCATTGCACCCGCTTCCTCCCTGCCTTCCTACCTGCAGGCCGACAACCTGGGGCCGTGGGGCAATTATTTGCAGCAGGTGGACCGCGTCATTCCGCACCTGGGCAGCCTGGCACGCTGGGCCGAAACCCTGAAGCGCCCCAAGCGCATCCTCATAGTCGATGTGCCGATCCACATGGACGACGGCACGGTGGCCCATTTTGAAGGCTACCGGGTGCAGCACAATGTCTCGCGCGGCCCCGGCAAGGGCGGCGTGCGCTTTCACCAGGATGTCACGCTGTCCGAAGTCATGGCGCTGTCGGCCTGGATGTCGGTGAAAAACGCAGCGGTCAATGTGCCTTACGGCGGCGCCAAGGGCGGCATCCGGGTGGACCCGAAAAAGCTCTCGCGCGGCGAGCTGGAGCGCATGACGCGGCGCTACACCAGCGAGATCGGCATCATCATCGGCCCCAACAAAGACATTCCCGCGCCCGATGTGAACACCAACGAGCAGATCATGGCCTGGATGATGGACACCTATTCGATGAACACCGGCTCCACCGCCACCGGCGTGGTCACCGGCAAGCCGGTCGATCTGGGCGGATCGCTCGGGCGACGCGAAGCCACCGGCCGGGGCGTTTTCACCGTGGGCGTGGAAGCGGCGCGGCATATCGGGCTGGACATCAGCACGGCGCGTGTGGCGGTGCAGGGCTTTGGCAATGTCGGCGGCGTGGCGGCCAAGCTCTTTGCCGAAACTGGGGCACGCGTGATTGCGGTGCAGGACCACGGCGGCACGATCTACCGCGAAGCTGGCCTGGATGTGCCTGCCCTGCTGCAGCATGTGGCGCAGACCGGCAGCGTGGCCGGTTTTGCGCTGGCCGAAGTGATTGCCGATGAGCAGTTCTGGGACGTGGACTGCGACATCCTGATCCCAGCGGCGCTGGAGCAGCAGATCACCACTGCCAATGCCGGACGCATCAAGGCGCGCATGATCATCGAGGGCGCCAACGGCCCGACGACACCGGGTGCCGACGATATTCTGGCCTCGCGCAATGTGCTGGTGCTGCCCGACGTGATTGCCAACGCCGGTGGCGTCACGGTGAGCTACTTTGAATGGGTGCAGGATTTCTCCAGCTTCTTCTGGGACGAGGAAGAGATCAACGCCCGGCTGGTCAAGATCATGAAAACCGCCTTTGCCGGAGTCTGGCAGGTGGCGCAGGAGCAAAAAGTCAGCCTGCGCACCGCCACCTTTATCGTCGCCTGCAAGCGCATCTTGCATACGCGGGAATTGCGCGGACTTTATCCTTGAGTTGAGAATGAGCGGCTTGAGCGGCTTGATGCCTGCTCAAACCGGCCCCTCAATTGACCGTGACACTTCGTTGCCCTCAAGCGCAACCGTGACAGGATGCGGCTCACTTCCGAGGGGAATCTCTTTCGATTCGTGGCGGCATCGGGAACCCACAACCTCAGCAGCTCTTTGAGCGCCAGTTTTTACTGCAAAGTTTCCTTCAGCGCGGGAAGCATGGGCAAGGGCATGACTTCTATGCCCTCCTCCAGCAACTCCACCGCCTCGCGCACGCTGGTCTGGCCGCGAATGTTGCGTGCCTGCACTTCGCCATAGTGCATGCGGCGCGCCTCATCGGCAAAGCGCTGGCCGACGTCTTCGGTGTGTTTCACCACATGGCGCAAGGCGTTGAGAAAAGCGGCGTGCTGCGCCGAAGGAAGGCCTTGCGGCATAAGCTGAACAGAGCTGGGAGCGGAATTTTCCAGCGGCGCCACAGCGGTGGGCGCCGAAGAATTCGCCGTTTGGTCCGCAGGGTTGCAGGCCTTTTGGGCCGCCGGTTGCGCGCCCAGATTGAGCCGGGGTGCGCTGGGCATTTTTTGAATCTGCTTGTCGGCGCACAGGGGACACTCGATCAGGCTGCGCGCCAGCTGGTCCTGAAAATCACCCTCGGAGCCGAACCAGCCTTCAAACGAATGCTGGCGCGAACACTGGAGATTGAGAACTTTCATCGACCGATTATCGACAGGCCATCACAGCGCTGCGCTCTGCCAGTCCAATGTCCACAAGCCTGACAGCACGTTTTGCAGCCACAGCATGCCAGTCAGGGTCTTGGCGTCCGTCACCTGGCCGTTGCCGCACCAGGTCAGCAGTTCGGCGGGCGTGGCCGTGAACACATCGAGGAACTCGCCGGCATCGAGCTTGCGCTCGCCCAGGGTGAGATCGCGGGCGAACCAGACATCGATGAATTCGGTGGAATAGGAAATCACCGGGTGCAGCACGCCGGCCCTGGCCCACTGGCGCGCGCTGTAGCCGGTCTCTTCCAGCAGTTCGCGCTGCGCGCAGGCTAGGGACGCTTCGCCCGGATCTAGCTTGCCGGCCGGAAACTCGATCATGACGGCTTGCACTGGATAGCGGTACTGGCGCTCCAGCACCACGCGGCCGTCCTCCAGCTGCGCCACGATCATCACCGCGCCCGGATGAATCACATATTCACGGGTGGTTTGGCTGCCATCGGGCAGCCTGACCGTGTCGCGCCTGACATGAAGGAAACGGCCCTTGATCAACTCTTCGGAGGCCAGCGGTACTTCCACCAGATGCGCATCGCCCGTCGTGCTTTTTGACTCAAGGCCTGGCGTCGGCATCATGGACGGTGCTTGAAGAGATAACGGTAAGTAAAGCCCGGAAACGCAAAGGTGAGAAACAGCGTTCCGGTGATGGCGTAGAACTCCCAGCCCTGCGGGGCGATTTGCCCGGTGCGCTGCTCAAGGTAGAGACCCAGGCCGCCCACCAGCAGATACCAGACCACCATTTCAGCCAGCCGCACCGCCAGATTTTTCGGCGCCTTGAGGGCCAGAACCCCGAAGAGGCGGTTGCTGATGAAAGGTAAATTAGCCACCAGCAAGGCCAGCAGCACAACCAGCCAGACTGATGCGGTTTGACTCATGAGGCGCTTTAACTCCCCAGCGAGTTGACAATGCTCTTGATCGACTGCGCACACAGCGTCATCAAGCCGCCGGGCAAGATGCCCAGACCGAGAATCAGCGCGCCATTGATCGCCAGCACGATGCGCGCATCAGCCGATGCCGAAATCGGCTGGGCATTGTGGCTGTGCGGTGCATCAAAATACATCACCTTGACGATGCGCAGGTAGTAGAAAGCGCCGATCAGCGACATCATGACCGCAAAGACGGCCAGCACCAGGTAGCTGGTCTGCCCGGATGACATCAGGGCCTGCAGAACGCCCAGCTTGGCATAGAAACCCACCAGCGGCGGCAGGCCGGCCAACGAGAGCATGCTGATGGCCATGACACCGGCGTACAGGGGGCTGCGCTGGTTCAGGCCGGACAAGTCAGTGATTTCTTCCGACTCATGGCCGGCGCGCGACAGCAGCAGAATGATGCCAAAAGCGGCCAGCGTGGTCAGCACATAGGTCAGGGCATAGAACATGGCCGCGCCATAGGCAGACTCGGTGTTGAGCTGATTGCCATTGACCACACCTGCCAGCAGGCCGAGCAACAAAAAGCCCATTTGCGAAATCGTCGAGAACGCCAGCATGCGCTTGAGGTTGGTCTGGGCGACGGCAGCCAGGTTACCGATCAGGAGCGATCCGATGGCCAGCAGGGCCAGCATCTGCTGCCAGTCAATCGCCAGCGGCAGCATGCCTTCGACGAGCAGGCGAATGGTCATGGCAAATGCCGCGAGCTGGGGAGCGCCGCCAATGATCAGCGTGACGGCCGTGGGCGCGCCGTGGTAAACGTCAGGCAGCCACATGTGAAACGGCACCGCGCCGAGCTTGAAAGCCAGGCCTGACACGATGAACACGACGCCGAAGACCAGCACCTGGTGATTGACTTGGCGGCTGGCGATGGCATTGAACACTTCATTGATATTGAGCGAGCCGGTAGCGCCATAGAGCATTGACAGGCCATACAGCAGGAAACCCGAAGCCAGCGCGCCCAGCACGAAATACTTCATCGCAGCCTCGGTGGACCGCGCATCGTCGCGGCGCAAGGCCACCAGGGCGTAGCTGGACAGCGTCATCAGCTCCAGGCCCATGTAGAGCACCAGGAAGTTGTGGCCTGAAATCATCACGAACATGCCCAGCAAGGCAAACAGGCTGAGCGTGAAGAATTCGCCGCCGCGCAGCATCTCGCGCTCAGCGGCATAAGGTCGGCCATAGACGATGGTAACCATCAGGGCAATGCAGGAAAAGCATTTCAGCCAACTGCCCATGGGGTCCACGACCACCATGTTGCCAAAACCATAGAAAGTCTGACCGCCCAGGGCGTAAGACGCTTCCATGCCCGCCACCACGGCCAGCGTCATCATGGTCAGCACATAGGTCAGCGTGCGCCGAGGCGTTTTAACACCCAGGTCCACCAGCGCAATCACGCAGGCCAGGACCAAAAGAACGAGTTCGGGATAAACCGCGATCCAACTGAGTTTGTCAATCATCTGAATTCTTTGAGTTTGCTTAGTTCAGTTTCGAGAGCGCCACATGCTTGAGCAAGTCCGCTACAGAGGCGTTCATGACATCGGTGAACGGCTTGGGATAGATACCCATGTAGAGCACGGCAATGCCCAGCAGCGCCAGCATCAGGAACTCGCGGCCGTTGATGTCAACCAGTTCCTTGACGTGGTGGTTCGTCACAGGGCCGAGGTACACGCGCTTGTACATCCACAGCGTATAGGCTGCGCCGAAAATCAGCGCCGTGGCTGCCGCGCCGCCAATCCAGAAGTTGGCCTTGACCGCGCCCAGGATCACCATCCACTCGCCGACAAAACCGGCCGTGGCAGGCAGGCCGCAATTGGCCATGGCAAACAGCAGGGCAAAAGCGGCAAACTTGGGCATGGTGTTGACCACGCCGCCGTAACTGGCGATTTCGCGTGAATGAACCCGGTCATACAGCACGCCGATGCACAGGAACATCGCGGCCGAGACAAATCCGTGGGCAATCATCTGCACGATGCCGCCGGCCACGCCCAGGTCATTGAACAGGAAAAAGCCCAGTGTTACAAAGCCCATGTGCGCCACCGAGGAATAAGCCACCAGCTTTTTCATGTCCTGCTGCACCATCGCCACCAGACCCACGTAAATCACGGCGATCAAGGAGAGCGCCACCATCAGCCAGGCCCACTCATGGGAAGCATCGGGTGCAATCGGCATGGAAAAACGCAGGAAGCCGTAAGCGCCCAGTTTCAGCATGATGGCCGCCAGCACGGCCGAGCCACCCGTGGGCGCTTCGACGTGAACGTCGGGCAGCCAGGTATGCACCGGCCACATCGGCACCTTGACGGCAAAAGCGGCAAAGAAGGAGAAGAACAGCAGCGTCTGCGCCGTGCCGCTCAAAGGCAGCTGGTGCCAGGAGAGGATGTCAAAACTGCCGCCCGACTTGTTGTACAGGAAGATCAGCGCGACCAGCATCAGCAGCGAGCCGAGCAGCGTGTACAGGAAGAACTTGAAGGCAGCGTAGATCTTGTTCGGTCCGCCCCAGATACCGATGATCAGGTACATCGGGATCAGGGTGGCCTCAAAGAACACGTAGAACAGCATGCCGTCCAACGCGACGAACACGCCGATCATGAGGCCGCTGAGGATCAGGAAGGACGCCATGTACTGGTTGACACGGGTGGTGATGGATTCCCAGCTCGCAATGACCACGACCACATTGATAAACGCGGTCAACAGCACGAACCACAGGGAAATGCCATCCACACCCAGGTGGTAGTTGACATTGAAGCGCTGGATCCAGCCCTCTTTTTCAACAAACTGCATCGCCGAAGTACCCAATTGGAAACCGTCGTACAAAGGCAGGGTGACCAGAAAACTCACAACCGCACCGATCAGGGCGATCCAGCGCACAGCACGCGCCTGATCGTCCCGGCCGAGGGCGAGTAACACGACACCGAAAATTATCGGCGTCCAGATAGCTAGGCTCAACAATCCCATTTTTTCGCTTCCTTGTTGTTCTAGATTGTTTTATCGATTGAGCCAGACGAAATACGTCATCAACACAAACACACCGATGATCATGCCAAAGGCATAGTGGTAGATATAGCCCGACTGCAGGCGCCGCACGACGCCGGAAACCCAGCCCACCATCTTCCACGAGCCGTTGACCAGCGCGCCGTCGATCAGCATGCGGTCACCGACTTTCCATAGCACCGTTCCCAAGCCGCGTGCGCCGCGAGCGAGCACGTTTTCATTGAACCAGTCCAGGTAGTACTTGTTTTCCAGCAGAGTGTAGATCGGACCCGCCAAGCGCTTGATCGCCGTCGGCAAGGCCGGGTTGACCATGTACATGTACCAGGCCAGCAGGAAACCCGACAGCGCCAGCCAGAACGGCGCCGTCGTCAAGCCGTGCAGCACCATCTGGACAGGGCCGTGGAACAGCTTGGCCAGCTCCTCCATCGCAGGATGGCGCTCATGGTTGACAAAAATCGCGTCCTTGAAAAACTCGCCGTACAGCATCGGCTCGATCGTGAAGAAACCGATCAGCACCGAAGGGATCGCCAGCAGCACCAGCGGCAGCCAGACCACCCAGGGCGACTCATGCGGGTCATGGTGCTCGCCATGGTGGCCGTGGTCATCATGGGCATCGTGATGGGCATCAGGGTTCTGGTCGTAACGCTCCTTGCCGTGAAAAACCAGAAAGTACACGCGGAAGGAATAGAAAGCCGTCACAAAAACACCGGCCAACACCGCGAAGTGTGCAAAGCCGCTGCCCCAGAGGTGGCTTTCACCAACCGCTTCAATGATGCTGTCCTTGGAGTAAAAACCCGAGAAGAACGGCGTTCCGATCAGGGCCAGCGTGCCCAGCAGGAAAGTAATCCAGGTAATGGGCATGTACTTGCGCACGCCCCCCATCCAGCGGATGTCCTGGTTGTGGTGCATGCCGATGATGACCGAACCGGCACCCAGAAACAGCAGCGCCTTGAAAAAAGCATGGGTCATCAGGTGGAACACCGCCACCGAGTAAGCCGATGCGCCCAGCGCCACCGTCATGTAGCCCAGTTGCGACAGCGTGGAATAAGCAATCACCCGCTTGATGTCGTTCTGGATGATGCCCAGGAAACCCATGAACAGCGCCGTGATCGCGCCGATCACCATGATGAAGCTCAGGGCGGTGTCGCTCAGCTCGAACAGCGGCGACATGCGCGCCACCATGAAAATGCCTGCCGTCACCATGGTCGCCGCGTGAATCAGCGCGGAGATCGGCGTCGGGCCTTCCATGGAGTCCGGCAGCCAGACATGCAGCGGGAACTGGGCCGACTTGCCCATCGCGCCAATGAACAGGCAGATGCAGATCACGGTCACCAGCATCCAGTCGGTGCCGGGAAAGCTCAGTGTGCCCAGTTCGCTGGCCTTGGCAAAGGCCTCGGTGTAGTTCAGCGTGCCAGCGTAAGCGGCGATCAGGCCGATGCCCAGGATGAAACCGAAGTCGCCCACCCGGTTGACCAAGAAAGCTTTCATGTTGGCGAAAATCGCCGTTGGCTTGTTGAACCAGAAGCCGATCAGCAGATAAGACACCAGGCCCACCGCTTCCCAGCCGAAGAACAGCTGCAGCATGTTGTTGCTCATCACCAGCATCAGCATGGAGAAAGTGAACAGCGAGATATAGGCAAAGAAGCGGTTGTAGCCGGCGTCCTCTTCCATGTAGCCGATGGTGTAGATATGCACCATGAGCGAGACGAAGGTGACCACGCACATCATCATGGCGGTCAGGCCATCGACCATGAAGCCGACCTCCATCTTCAGGCTGCCCACCGTCATCCAAGTGTAGATCGTTTCATTGAAACGGGCGCCATCGCCAATCACGCTTTGCAGCGTCAGGGCCGACAAGATGAAGGCGACGAACACGCCCAGAATGGTAATCCAGTGCGACAGGCGGCGACCTATCAGGTTGCCCCCGAAGGAGGTTCCCAGAATGCCGGCGATCAGGGCGCCTGCCAGCGGTGCCAGCGGAACCGCCAGCAGCGTCGATGCGGAAAGGGTTTGGCTCATCTTGTTATTAACCCTGAAGCGTGTTGAGTTCGTCGACGTTGATGCTGGCCCTGTTACGGAACAGCAGCACCAGAATGGCCAGCCCGATGGCGGATTCGGCCGCAGCGACGGTCAGGATGAAGAACACGAAAACCTGACCCGCCATGTCGTTAAGGTAGTAGGAAAAAGCCACAAAATTCATGTTGACAGCCAGCAGCATCAGCTCGATGGCCATGAGCAGCACGATCAGGTTCTTGCGGTTAAGAAAAATGCCGATGACGGACATGGCAAACAGCATGGCCCCCAGCGATAAAAAATGTCCCAGCGTCAGCATCATGCTTTTTTCTCCTCGACAGCCACCGCAGCGGCGACAACAGGCGCGGCAACCACCGACTTCATCTTGACCAGCCTCACCCGGTCACCGGCCTTGACCCGGACCTGATCGGCGGGGTTCGTGCGCTTGGAGTCCTTGCGCTCGCGCAGGGTCATCGCAATGGCGGCAATCATGCCGACCAGCAAGATCACGGCCGCGACTTCCAGCGGGTAGATGTAGTCCGAATACAACAGCTTGCCCAACTCCTTGGTGTTGGACACCTGGGCGGCTATATCCCCAGTGACTGCCGCCGAAGCCGCCTGGGGCGGCTCACGAAAGCCACCCATCAGGACATAGGACATTTGCAGCGCGATGAGGGCGCCCACTGCGCCAGCCAGCGGAAAATGCTTCCAGAAGCCTTTGCGGATGCCGTCCATGTTGATGTCCAGCATCATGACCACGAAGAGGAAAAGCACCATCACGGCGCCGACATAGACCAGCACCAGCGTGATGGCCAGAAACTCTGCCTTGAGCAGGATCCAGACGGCAGCCGCCTGAAAAAATGCGAGCACCAAAAAAAGTGCCGCATGCACCGGATTGCGTGCCGTGATGACGCGAAATGCTGAAAACAGCAAGATCGCGGCAAAGACATAGAAAAGACCTGTTTTAGCGTCCATGTTGGGGTGGATTCTTTCTTGAGCGAACTACTACTAGGCGAGGGATTCAGCGGTACTTGGCATCTGCCGCACGGTTGGCGGCAATCTCGTTTTCATAACGGTCACCCACTGCCAGCAGCATTTCCTTGGTGAAATACAGGTCGCCGCGTTTTTCACCGTGGTATTCGAGGATGTGCGTCTCAACAATCGAATCAACCGGGCAGCTTTCTTCGCAGAAGCCGCAAAAAATGCACTTGGTCAGATCGATGTCGTAGCGCGAGGTCCGGCGGCTGCCGTCTTCGCGCACATCGGACTCGATCGTGATGGCCATCGCCGGGCACACGGCTTCGCACAGCTTGCAGGCAATGCAGCGCTCTTCGCCGTTGTCGTAGCGACGCAGCGCATGCAGACCGCGAAAGCGCGGGCTGAGCGGCGTTTTTTCTTCAGGAAACTGAACCGTGATCTTGCGGCTGAACATGTACTTGCCGGTCAGGGCCATGCCCTTGAGCAGCTCGGTCAACATGAAGCTCGAAACAAAATCCTTAACGGAGGCAACTGCAGACATGACTTTTTTCGCCTATTTCCAGATGTTGTAAGAGGTCTGCATCCACAAGCCCACGACCACCAGCCAGACCAGGGTCACGGGAATGAAGATCTTCCAGCCCAGGCGCATGATCTGGTCATAGCGGTAGCGCGGGAAGGTGGAGCGAACCCACAGGAAGATGGTGACCACGACAAAGGTCTTCAGACCCAGCCAGATCCAGCCCGGAATCCAGGTGAACAGCACGCTGTCGATCGGCGAGAGCCAGCCGCCCAGGAACAGCAGCACGCACAGCACCGACACCAGAATCATGTTGGCGTATTCGGCCAGGAAGAACATGGCAAACGACATGCCGGAGTACTCCACCATGTGGCCGGCCACAATCTCGGACTCGCCCTCGACCACGTCAAACGGGTGGCGGTTGGTTTCGGCCAGGCTGGAGATGAAATACACCACGAAAATCGGCAGCAGGGGCAGCCAGTTCCACGAGAGGAAAGTCAGGCCATTGCTCGCAGCCATGCCCTTGGCCTGGCTCATCACGATGTCGGTCATGTTCAGGCTGCCGGTCACCATCAGGACGATAACCAAGCAAAAGCCCATGGCGATCTCGTAGCTGACCATCTGGGCCGAAGCGCGCATGGCGCCGAGAAAAGCGTATTTGGAGTTCGATGCCCAGCCGGCGATGATGACGCCGTACACCTCCATGGACGTGATGGCCATCAGGAACAACAGGCCGGCATTCATGTTGGACAGCGCTACCTCGGGTCCGAACGGAATCACCACCCAGGCCGCCAGGGCCGGCATGATGGTCATGATCGGACCCAGCACAAACAGGCCCTTGCTCGCAGCCGTCGGAATGATGATTTCCTTGGTCAGCAGCTTGAGCGCATCGGCGATCGGCTGCAGCAGGCCGAAGGGGCCGATGCGGTTCGGACCCACCCGGACCTGGGTGAAACCAATGGCCTTGCGCTCCCACAACGTGAGGTAGGCAACGCAGCCCATCAAAGGCGCCAGAACCAGGACGATCTTGAGAAGCGTCCACAACACCGGCCAGACAGTTGCCGGCCAGATGCCGCCCATCAAACCCTGGCCCATGCCATACACTGAATCAATCATGCCTCGACTCCTTGCAAACCTGCCGCCTTGCGCGCATCTGCCGTCAACTGCAACGAAGTGGCGCGCCTGACCAGCCCGTCGAGCTGGTAAATACTGGCCACCGCAGGCACGGAGCCGGAAGCGCCAGTCAGCACGATGGCCCCCTGCCCTGCCGCATTGCCCAGCTTGTCAACAGGAACCTGCGCGCCATCAGTGCCCGCAATCTTCTTCAGCACGTCTTGGGAGGATTCAAAGTCAAAGCCCGGCAAATCCAACAGATTGGCCAGCACGCGCAGCACTTTCCAGGCCGGACGCGTTTCGGCCAGCGGCTTGACGACGGCATGAAAGCTCTGCACGCGGCCTTCGGCATTGACGAAAGTGCCCGGCGTTTCAGTGAACGGTGCGATCGGCAGCAGCACATCGCTGAAGTCCATGTTGGCCTTGAACGGGCTCAGGGTGACGATCATCTGGGCCGCATTCAGCGATGCCTTGGCTCGTGCGCCGGCAGCCGAATCGAACTCGGGCTCGTTGTTCAGCAGGATGACCGCCTTGAGCTTGCCGTCCAGCATCTCGCCGGCATTCAGGCCCTTGGCGCCCGGCAAGGCGCCGGCCAGCTGGGCGCCGACAGTATTGGCTGCTTCGGTCAAATAACCCACGCTGGCGCCGGTTTGCGCACCAATCCAGTTGGCCAGGGCCAGCAGGGAAGAAGCGTTGGCATGGTGCGCGGCGGCATTGCCCAGCAAAATGGCTTTGCGCTCACCGCCCAGCAAGGAAGCCGCCATCGCCTTGGCAACATCGGTGGACTGACCGGCGGCAGGCGCGGAAACGCCTTTTTCGGCGGCAATGGCCGCAGCCACATCGGCCAGTGCCTGCATCCAGCCTTCAGGCGACGTGAACACACTGTTGACAACCGGCATGGCCCATGCATCGGCCGAGGCCAGTTCCACTTCGGAATTGATGGAACTCAGCGCGCAGCCGTTGCGCACTGCCTGACGGATGCGCAGGGCAAACAGCGGGTGATCCTTGCGCAGGTTGGAGCCCACCACCAGCGCGCGCTGCAGTTGCGACAGCGACGCAACCGAGGTGCCGAGCCAGCGAATCCCGCTCGTTGGCGCGAATTCCGCGTTGCGCAGACGGTAATCGATGTTTTCGCTGCCCAGGCCGCGCATCAGCGCGCCGGCCAGGTGCAGCTCTTCGAGCGTGCTGTGCGGGCTGGCCAGCGTACCGATGCTGGCGGCGCCGTGGTCGGCCTTGATCTGTTTCAGGCCATTGGCGACGTATTCGAGCGCCGTCTGCCAGTCCACCGTTTTCCACTCGCCGCCCTGCTTGAGCATGGGGCTCGTCAAACGCTCATCGGTATTGAGCGACTCATACGAGAAGCGGTCGCGGTCGGCCAGCCAGCATTCGTTGATGTCGTCGTTTTCCAGCGGCAGCACGCGCATGACCTTGTTGTGCTTGACCTGAACGATCAGGTTGGCACCGGTCGAATCGTGCGGGCTGACCGACTTGCGGCGCGACAGTTCCCAGGTGCGGGCGCTGTAGCGGAAAGGCTTGCTGGTCAGGGCGCCTACCGGGCACAGGTCGATCATGTTGCCCGAGAGTTCGGAGTCCACCGACATGCCGACGAAGGTCTCGATCTCGGCATGCTCGCCGCGGTGCGACATGCCCAGCTCCATCACGCCGGCCACTTCCTGGCCAAAGCGCACGCAGCGGGTGCAGTGGATGCAGCGGCTCATTTCCTGCATGGAAATCAGCGGGCCCACATCCTTGTGGAACACCACGCGCTTTTCTTCCTCGTAGCGCGACTGGCCGGCGCCGTAGCCCACGGCCAGGTCTTGCAGCTGGCATTCGCCGCCCTGGTCGCAGATGGGGCAGTCCAGCGGATGGTTGATCAGCAGGAACTCCATCACGCTCTTTTGCGCCTTGATGGCCTTGTCGTTCTTGGTGCGAACGATCATGCCCTGCGTCACCGGCGTGGCGCAGGCAGGCATGGGCTTGGGCGCTTTTTCCACATCGACCAGGCACATGCGGCAGTTGGCCGCGATGCTCAGCTTCTTGTGGTAGCAAAAATGCGGAATATAGGTGCCTGCTTTTTCAGCAGCATGCATGATCGTGCTGCCTTCGAGCACATCCACCTTCTGGCCGTCGAGTTCTATTTCAACCATATGTTTTTCTTTCCGCGACTCAGGACTGCGCTGGCGCGTGTCCCGCCGCCTGAACTGTATTTTTCGGGATCATGGCCTCGAATTCATGACGGAAGTGCTTGAGCATGGCGCGCACCGGCATGGCGGCGGCGTCGCCCAGGGCGCAGATCGTGCGGCCCTGGATGTTGTCGGCCACCGAGTTGAGCAGATCGATGTCGCTCTGGCGGCCCTGACCGTTGTGGATGCGCTCGACCACACGCCACAGCCAGCCCGTGCCTTCGCGGCAGGGTGTGCATTGGCCGCAGGATTCGTGCATATAAAAATAGGACAGGCGCTTGAGCGACTCCACCATGCAGCGGCTGTCATCCATCACGATCACCGCGCCCGAGCCCAGCATGGAGCCGGCCTTGGCGATGGAGTCGTAGTCCATGGTGCATTCCATCATGATGGACGCAGGCAGCACGGGCGAAGACGAGCCGCCGGGAATCACGGCTTTGAGTTTGCGGCCTTTGCGCACGCCGCCTGCGAGTTCGAGCAGTTTGGCAAAGGGCGTGCCCATGGGCACTTCATAGTTGCCCGGCAACTCCACGTCGCCGGAAACCGAATAGATCTTGGTGCCGCCGTTATTGGGCTTACCGCATTCCAGGTAGGCTTGACCGCCATTGCGGATGATCCAAGGGACAGCCGCAAAGGTCTCGGTGTTGTTGATGGTGGTGGGCTTGCCGTACATGCCGAAACTGGCCGGAAACGGCGGCTTGAAGCGCGGCTGGCCTTTTTTGCCTTCGAGCGATTCGAGCAAAGCGGTTTCTTCGCCGCAGATGTAAGCGCCAAAACCATGCGCCGCATGCAATTGGAAATTGAAGTTGCTGCCGAGAATGCCGTTGCCCAGCAGACCGGCGGCGCGGGCTTCTTCCAGCGCCGCTTCAAAACGTTTATAGGTGCCAAAAATCTCGCCGTGGATGTAGTTGTAACCCACGCTGATGCCCATGGCATAAGCCGCAATCGCCATGCCTTCAATCACGCTGTGCGCGTTGTACTGCATGATGTCGCGGTCTTTGCAAGTGCCCGGCTCGCCTTCGTCTGAATTGCAGACCAAGTATTTCTGGCCCGGAAACTGGCGCGGCATGAAGCTCCACTTCAGACCGGTCGGGAAACCTGCGCCGCCGCGGCCGCGCAGGCCGCTGGCCTTGACCTCGGCGATCACCTGATCCGGCGTCATGCCCTCACCGCCATCCTGGCCGAGGATTTTGCGCAGCGCTTGGTAGCCGCCGCGCGCTTCGTAGTCTTTCAGGTGCCAGTTGCTGCCGTCGAGGTCAGCGAGGATTTGCGGGTTGATATGCCGGTTGTGAAAGCAGGTCTGCACACCCGTCGCTGCAAATTGCGAGAGCACGGCCTGCGCCGCGGCATGGTCGCAGGAAGGAGATAGGCGCGTCATCATGCTTTGGCCTCCGCCGATTTGAGACCATCAATGAGCTGGTCGAGTTTGTCGTTGCTCATGAAGCTGCACATCGAGATGTCATTGACCAGCATCACCGGCGAATCGGCGCACGCGCCCAGGCATTCGGACTGCTGCAGCGTGAACAGCCCATCGGCCGTGGTCTCGCCCATGGTGACTCCCAGCTTGTGCTCCAGATGGTGCAACGCCTTGTAGCCATCACGCAGCTGGCATGGCAGATTCGTGCAGACGTTGAGCTTGTACTTGCCCACCGGACGTTGGTTGTACATGTTGTAGAAGGTGGTGACTTCATGCACGGCAATGGGCGCCATGCCCAGGTACTCGGCCAGCAGCACTTCGCTTTCGGCGCTGACAAAGCCCTGCTCTTCCTGCACGATCTGCAGGCAGGCCATCACGGCCGACTGCTTCTGGTCAGCAGGGTATTTGGCGACTTCGCGGTCAAAGCGCACTTTGGTGGATTCAGAAATCATGGAAGAAGTCATGCGGTTTTAGCGGTCAATTTCACCGAACACAATGTCCATGGTGCCGATCACGGCCACCGCATCGGCAATCATGTGGCCACGGGACATTTCATCCATGGCAGCAAGGTGCGCAAAGCCCGGTGGACGGATCTTCAGACGGTAAGGCTTGTTGGCGCCATCGCTGACGATGTAGATGCCGAACTCGCCCTTGGGGTGCTCGACGGCGGCGTAAGCCTCGCCTTCGGGCACATGAAAACCTTCGGTGAAGAGCTTAAAGTGGTGAATCAGCTCTTCCATGTTGGACTTCATCGACTCGCGATCCGGCGGTGCCACCTTGTGGTTGCTGGTGATCACCGGGCCGGGGTTGACGCGCAGCCAGTCCACGCACTGCTTGATGATGCGGTTGGACTCGCGCATCTCGGCGACGCGCACCAGGTAGCGGTCGTAGCAGTCGCCGGTCTTGCCCACGGGAATATCGAAATCCATCTGGTCATAGACTTCATAAGGCTGCTGCTTGCGCAGATCCCAGGCAAAGCCCGAACCGCGCAGCATCGGGCCGGTAAAGCCCAGGTTCAGGGCGCGCTCGGGCGAGACCACGCCCACGCCGACGGTGCGCTGTTTCCAGATGCGGTTGTCGGTCAGCAGGGTTTCGTACTCGTCTACCAGCTTGGGGAATTTCTTGACGAAGTCATCAATAAAATCGAGCAGCGAGCCCTGGCGGTTTTCGTTCAGGGCGTCAATCGCCTTGGCGTTGCGCAGTTTATTGACCTTGTACTGCGCCATGGTGTCGGGCAGGTCGCGGTACACGCCGCCGGGACGGAAATAGGCCGCATGCATGCGCGCGCCCGAGACGGCTTCGTACATGTCGAACAGCACTTCACGCTCGCGAAAGCAGTAAATGAGCATGTTCATCGCGCCGCAGTCCAGACCGTGCGCGCCCAGCCACATCAGGTGGTTCAAGAGGCGCGTGATCTCGGAGAAAATCACGCGGATGTACTGCGCGCGGATCGGCACATCGACACCCAGCATTTTTTCAATTGCCAGGCAGTAAGCGTGCTCGTTGGACATCATCGAGACGTAATCGAGCCGGTCCATGTAGGGCAGCGACTGGATATACGTCTTGCTTTCGGCGAGCTTTTCGGTGGCGCGGTGCAGCAGTCCGATGTGCGGGTCGGCGCGCTGGATCACCTCGCCGTCGAGTTCGAGCACCAGGCGCAGGACGCCGTGGGCCGCAGGGTGCTGCGGCCCGAAATTGAGCGTGTAGTTTTTGATTTCAGCCATGTCGTGTCTCTTGCGAAAAGCGCTTATTGAGGGCCGCTGCCATAGTTGTCCTCGCGGATCACGCGGGGCGTGGTCTCGCGGGGTTCGATGGTGATGGGCTGGTAAATCACACGCTTTTGCTCGGCGTCGTAGCGCATTTCCACATGGCCGGTCGTGGGGAAATCCTTGCGGAAAGGATGACCGATGAAGCCGTAGTCGGTCAGGATGCGGCGCAGGTCGGCGTGGCCTTCAAAAATGATGCCATAGAGGTCGAATGCCTCGCGCTCGAACCAGTTGGCCGAGTTCCAAAGACCGTTGACCGAGTCCACGACCGGAAAGTCATCGTCCAGGCAGAACACCTTGAGGCGCACGCGCTGGTTCAGGCTGACCGACAGCAGGTGCGAGGCCACGCAGTAGCGCGGCCCATCGTACTGACCGTCCTTGTATTCGGAATAATCCAGGCCGCACAGGTCGATCAACTGCTCGAACTTGCAGCCGGGCGCATCGCGCAGCAGCGTTGCGGCCGAGAGGTAGTCTGCAGCAGCGACGGTCACGGTGACTTCACCAAGCGCAATCTTGACGCTTTTAGCCTTGCTGCCGAGCACGGCCGCAATGGTTTCAGCCAGTTGCGCGATGGAAACGGGGGAAGAAGACAGCAGCATCAGGCCCTCGCAATCGTGTTGGTGCGGCGGATTTTCTGCTGCAGCTGGATGATGCCGTAGAGCAGCGCTTCGGCCGTGGGAGGGCAACCCGGCACATAGACATCGACCGGCACGATGCGGTCGCAGCCGCGCACCACGGAATAACTGTAGTGGTAATAACCGCCGCCATTGGCGCACGAACCCATGGAGATCACCCAGCGCGGCTCGGCCATCTGGTCATAGACCTTGCGCAGGGCCGGGCCCATCTTGTTGCACAACGTGCCAGCCACCACCATCAGGTCCGACTGGCGCGGACTCGGGCGAAACAGCATGCCAAAGCGGTCGATGTCGTAACGCGCGGCACCGGCGTGCATCATTTCCACGGCGCAGCAGGCCAGACCAAATGTCATGGGCCATAGCGAACCGGTCTTGGCCCAGTTGACCACCGAGTCGTAGCTCGTGGTCACAAAGCCTTCTTTGAAAACACCTTCAAGTGACATAACCGTACCTTTTTTGGCAAAAACCGCGCGGGTTTTTATTCCCAGTCCAACGCACCCTTTTTCCACTCGTAGACAAAGCCCACGACCAGAATGGCCAGGAAAACCATGACAGACCAGAAACCGACCGGACCGATTTCCTTGAGCGCCACAGCCCAGGGAAACAGGAAAGCGATTTCCAGATCAAAAAGAATGAAGAGAATGGCGACCAGGTAGTAGCGCACATCGAACTTCATGCGGGCATCTTCGAACGCTTCGAAACCGCACTCATAAGGGGAATTTTTTGCGCTGTCGGGCCGCACCGGGCCCAGCAAACGCCCAAGAACCTGGGGCAATACACCAACACCGACACCTACCAGAATAAACAACAGAACGGGAAGGTATTGATCGAGGTTCATTGTGGACTCAACTTCTAAAAAGCCGCCCGCACAAACAACCGCGCAGATTAAACTGCGCAGCTTGTACGGGTTGGTTGTTAGAGCTTCGGAGCATCGCCGGAGCGCTGCTGCCGATGCTCATCAATTCTGGTGCGGATGGCGAGACTCGAACTCGCACAGCTTTCGCCACTACCCCCTCAAGATAGCGTGTCTACCAATTTCACCACATCCGCATGTGTTTAACTGCCTGGATCGCATGAGGAAACTTTACAGTTTTTTGCTTTCCAGACAGAGTCAGAGTTTACCCTGAAATATTGCTGATTTTCGCTACCGACGGCAGCTTTATCACCTTATTTCGTAGGGATTTGCGCAGCACCTGACGCGGCTGGCGCAGGCGCTGCGGGAACGGCTGAACTGGTAGTCGCAGGCGCCGTGCTGCCGGGGATCTGGGCCGCACCGGAAGCTGCAGGCGCAGGCGCCGTGACAGCAATGCCCTCCAGAACACTGGAGCTGGTGCGCGGATTGGCAGCGTTGCCAAAATAAGCCAGCAGCAAAGTACAGGCAAAAAACAGCGCTGCCAGAATGCCAGTGGTGCGCGAGAGAAAATTCGCGCTTCCGCTGGCACCGAACAGGCTTCCCGAACCGCCGCTGCCAAAAGCAGCGCCCATATCGGCACCCTTGCCGTGCTGGACCAGAATCAGGCCAATCATGCCCAGCGCCGACAGCATCTGCACGGCGAGAACAACGGTCAATACAACATTCATGCTTGCTCCAATTTAATAGCAGTTTTGACGGTCAGACAGACGCTGCCGCAATGATCTTCAGGAAATCCGGGGCCTTGAGAGAAGCACCACCGATCAGGCCACCGTCAATGTCCGGCTGGGCCAGCAGCGAAGCGGCATTGGCCGCATTCATGCTGCCGCCATACAAAAGCTTGATGCGCGCCGACTGATCCGTCGCAGCCTTGAGCTGCGCGCGCAGCACGGCATGCACGGCCTGGGCTTCTTCGGGTGAAGCAGTCTTGCCGGTGCCAATCGCCCAGACCGGCTCGTAAGCCACGACGATCTCGCTGATGCAGTGGCCATTGGTGTGGATCACGGCGGCGAGCTGGCGCTTGACAACTTCCTCGGTGCGGCCCGCTTCGCGCTCGGCCAGCGTCTCGCCCACGCAGACAATCGGTGTGATGCCTGCGGCCAGCGCGGCCTTGGCCTTGTCGGCCACCAGCGCGTCGGTTTCAAAGTGGTACTGGCGGCGCTCGGAGTGGCCCACAATCACATAGCGGCAGCCCAGTTCCTTGAGCATGGCGGCACTGACCTCGCCGGTGTAGGCGCCCGAGGCCTGGGCGGAGACATCCTGAGCGCCCACTTCCACGCCGGACAAACCGGGAGAGGCCGCCTTCAGGGCCTGCACTTGCGCCAGATAAGGCGCTGGCGCACAGACCACCACCTCGCAAGACGGGTCAGCGGGCAGCCCCTGGGCCAGCCCGGCCAGCAAGGCCTCATTGGCAGCCAGGCTACCGTTCATTTTCCAGTTTCCTGCAATCAGCTTTTTCATAGTTGCTTTTTTGGTTGCGTACCCGTTACCAGGTTAAAACGATTTTTCCAATGTGCTGATTGGACTCCATCAGCACATGCGCCTTGGCAGCGTCAGCGGCCGCAAAGGTGCTGTGAATGACCGGCTTGATCATCCCCTTGGCTATCAGCGGCCAGACTTTTTCTCTCAAAGCCGCAGCAATCGCCGCCTTGAATGCCAGCGAACGCGGCCGCAAAGTCGAACCGGTTATGGTCAGCCGCTTGCGCAGCACCAGACCGGCATTGAACTCGGCCTTGGTGCCGCCCTGCACCGCGATGAAGACCAGCCGGCCGTCCTCGGCCAGGCACTCGACCTCGCGCGCCACATAGCTGCCGGCGACCATGTCCAAAATGACATTGACGCCCTGCCCGTTCGTCAGTGTTTTCACTTCCGCAGCAAAGTCGCTGGTCTTGTAATTGATGGCGTGATCGGCGCCCAGCGCCAGGCAGGCCCCGCATTTCTCGTCACTGCCCGCCGTCACCAGCACCGTGGCGCCCATGGCCTTGGCGATCTGGATGGCGCTCACGCCGATGCCGCTGGAGCCGCCCTGGATCAAGAGGGTTTCGCCTTTTTGCAGAGAGGCCCGTTCAAAGACATTGCTCCAGACCGTGAAGAAAGTCTCTGGCAGCGAAGCCGCCTCGACATCGCTCAAGCCCTGGGGCACCGGCAGGCATTGTCCGACAGGCGCAATGCAAAATTCCGCATAGCCGCCGCCAGCCACCAACGCGCAGACGCGGTCACCCACCTTGAAACCAGTCGCTGCCATCGCCTCGGCATCGCCGGAAACGATCTCGCCCGCCACTTCCAGTCCCGGAATGTCCGAAGCGCCCGGCGGCACCGGGTAGTTGCCCGTGCGCTGCAGCACGTCGGGGCGGTTCACGCCGGAGGCAGCGACGCGAATGAGCACCTCGCCGCTGCCGGCCACGGGCGCAGCGCGCTCGGCCGCACGCAGTACGTCAGGCGCGCCGAAAGAGGTGATTTCAATGACTCTCATGATGTTCCGGTCATTTGTTAACGCCAGCGCTGTTTTTCAACAGGCGCCAGCGGTAACAAAATCAATGCTGGATAACGATCAGCCCTGGTTCTGCGCAGGACGGTCCAGCAGCGCCTTCATCGACAGCTTGATGCGGCCTTTTTCGTCCGTTTCCAGAACCTTGACTTTCACGACCTGACCTTCTTTCAGGTAGTCCGTCACGCGCTCGACGCGCTCGTGGGCGATCTGGCTGATGTGCAGCAGGCCGTCCTTGCCGGGCATCAGGTTGACCAGCGCGCCAAAGTCCAGAATCTTGGTGATCGCGCCTTCATAGGTCTTGCCGATTTCCACTTCAGCCGTGATCTCGGCGATGCGGCGCTTGGCCTCGTCGGCCTTGGCGCTGTCGTTGGAAGCGATGGTGATGGTGCCGTCTTCCTCGATGTTGATCTGGGTGCCGGTCTCTTCGGTCAGCGCGCGGATCACGGCGCCGCCCTTGCCGATCACGTCGCGGATCTTCTCGGGGTTGATCTTCATGACATACAGGCGCGGCGCGAAATCGGACACTTCGGTCTTGGCTTCGCCCATGGCTTCCTGCATCTTGCCCAGGATGTGCATGCGCGCTTCCTTGGCCTGGGCCAGGGCGACTTGCATGATTTCCTTGGTGATGCCCTGGATCTTGATGTCCATCTGCAGCGCGGTGATGCCGAAGGTCGTGCCGGCCACCTTGAAGTCCATGTCGCCCAGGTGATCTTCATCGCCCAGGATGTCGGTCAGCACGGCAAAGCGGTTGTCTTCCTTGATCAGGCCCATGGCGATGCCGGCCACGTGCGCCTTCATGGGCACGCCGGCGTCCATCAGCGACAGACAGCCGCCGCAGACCGAGGCCATCGACGACGAGCCGTTGGACTCGGTGATTTCCGACACCACGCGCATGGTGTAGGGGAATTCTTCTTTTGACGGCAGCACGGCGATCAGCGCGCGCTTGGCCAGGCGGCCGTGGCCGATTTCGCGGCGTTTTGGCGAGCCCACGCGGCCGGTTTCGCCGGTGGCGAACGGAGGCATGTTGTAGTGCAGCATGAAGCGGTCTTCATAGTCGCCGCTCAGCGCGTCGATGCGCTGCGCGTCGCGCTCGGTGCCCAGCGTGGTCACGACCAGCGCCTGGGTTTCGCCGCGCGTGAACAGCGCCGAGCCGTGGGTGCGCGGCAGCACGCTGTTGCGGATTTCAATCGCGCGCACGGTGCGCGTGTCGCGTCCGTCGATGCGCGGCTCGCCGGCCAGGATCTGGCTGCGGACAATTTTTGCCTCGATGTCGAACAGCAGGCCATCGACCTTGACGCCGTCAAACGCCACGCCTTCGGCGGCCAGGGCTGCCTTGGCATCGCTGTAGGCGACGCGGCAGGCCTGGGTGCGGGCCTGCTTGCTGCGGATCTGGTAAGCGGCTTGCAGCTTGGCGCCAGCGATTTCATTGACCTTGGCGATCAGCGGCTCGTCCTTTGCAGGAGCTTCCCAGGCCCAGACCGGCTTGCCGGCGTCGCGCACGAGTTCGTGAATCGCGTTGATGGCGATGTTGCCCTGCTCATGGCCAAACACGATGGCGCCGAGCATGATTTCTTCGGACAGTTGCTTGGCTTCGGACTCGACCATCAGCACGGCGGCTTCGGTGCCGGCCACCACGAGGTCCATCGTGGACTCTTTCAGCTGGGTCTTGCCGGGGTTGAGTACATATTCGCCGTTGATATAGGCGACACGTGCGGCGCCGATGGGGCCGTTGAACGGAATGCCGGAAATCGACAGCGCAGCGCTCGAAGCGATCAAGGCGGGGATGTCGCCCTCGACTTCAGGGTTGAGCGACAGCACGTGGATGACGACCTGCACTTCGTTGAAGAAGCCTTCAGGAAACAGCGGGCGGATCGGGCGATCAATCAGGCGCGAGGTCAGGGTTTCGAATTCGCTCGGGCGGCCTTCGCGCTTGAAAAAACTGCCGGGAATGCGGCCGGCGGCGTAGGTCTTTTCCAGGTAATCGACGGTCAGCGGAAAGAAATCCTGGCCGGGTTTTGCATCGGTCTTGGCGACGACGGTGGCCAGCACCACGGTGCCGTCCATGTCAACCAGCACAGCGCCGCCAGCCTGGCGGGCCATTTCGCCGGTTTCCATCGTGACCTTGTGCTGGCCCCACTGGAAAGACTTGGTGACTTTGTTGAAAATGCTCATGTTGTTTTCTCTACTGGTTTTCAGGCACCGCAGTGGTGCCGGATCAAGCGCATCAGGCTGCGCCAAAAGCCCAGAGTGACAGCCGGCTGAACACGATGCCATTCCACAAAACGCCTGGATTTAAAAAGCTTTTTTGTGGAATGACACAGCGCGTGCTCGCTTGGGAATCACTCCGAAATCATCAGTCATGCGCCATGCATTTCTGAAATTTGGAAATTTTTTGCAGTTTTAAAGTGCAAAACGCCTGAGCTAGTGAACTAACTCAGGCGCTTTTTGTTGGGTTTACCGATTACTTGCGCAGGCCAAGCTTGGCGATCAGCGCGACATAACGGGAAGCATCACGGGACTTCAGGTAGTCCAGCAGCTTGCGGCGACGGCTGACCATGCGCAGCAGGCCACGGCGTCCGTGGTGATCCTTGGCATGGGTCTTGAAGTGAGGCATCAATTCGTTGATACGGCCGGTCAGCAGCGCGACCTGGACTTCCGGGCTACCGGTGTCGGTTTCGGAACGGGCGTTGCCCTTGACAATCTCGGCCTTGATGGATTTTGCAATCATGTGTTTTCCTTCTAGCAACGGTGTTGCCACTTGCGAGCGAGGCAGTGTTCCCACAATTGGGACTTGACCGCTTCTCGTCGTGTTCCCTGCGGATGAGCCGGCACCTTCTCAAGCACCGGCCCGAGGCGCAGAGCCGCTGATTATAGCCCAAGCCACTGCGCTGCAGCCGACCCGCGCCCTGCTCTGCAGCCGGACAAGGCTTGGCAGACAGAACGCCGCCAAGCCGGGCACGCAGCCTCAAGGTCGCATCATGCGGCAGCTGTGCGGCTGCTCGGCGCGCTGGGCGTCAATCGCCTTGATCACGCGAAAGCCGTAGCCCGAGCCTTCGACATCAAACTTCACGCCCGGTGCGCCCTGCCTGTCCATCATGGCGACCGCCAGCGGCTGCTGGAACTGGTGATCGGCTGCGCGCATCGCGCCCTGAAAGCCGGAAAACTTCACCGTGGACCGCTCCAGCTGGGCCGCCAGCGCCGCTGCTTCAGTCACGCCGGCTTTTTCCAGGCTCTGGGCCAGCGTTTCAATCATCAGCTGCATGCGCATGTGGACATAGTCATCCTCCGGCTTGGGGAAACGCTGGCGGAAGGACTGGTAAAACCTCTCCGACGCTGCGCCGGGCGTGTTCGGGAACCAGTCGGCCACCGCGATCACCTTGCCGACGCCGGCATTGCCGAGCGCGGCGGGAACGCCCAGCGCATTGCCATAAAAAGTGTAGAACTTGCCTTCGTAGCCGACTTCCTTGGCCGCCTTGATGAGCAGGGTTAAATCGTTGCCCCAGTTGCCGGTGAGTACTGCCTGCGCGCCGCTGGCCTTGATCTTGACGGCGTAGGGAATGAAGTCCTTGACGCGGCCCATGGCGTGCAACTCGTCGCCGACGATCTGCACATCCGGGCGCTGCGCGGCGATCTGCTGGCGCGCCTGGCGCAGCACGGCCTGGCCGAAGCTGTAGTCCTGGCCGATCAGGTACACCTTTTTCAGCACCTTGTCGCCCTTGAGGACTTCCATCAGCGCGGCCATGCGCATGTCGGCGTGCGCGTCAAAGCGAAAATGCCAGTAGCTGCATTTTTCGTTTGTCAGGATGGGATCGACCGCTGAATAATTCAGGAAAACCACCCGCTTGCCCGGCTCGCGCTCGTTGTGCTTGTTGATGGCGTCGATCAGGACGGCGGCCACGGCGGAAGAATTGCCCTGGGCAATCACGCTCACGCCATCGTCGATGGCCGAGCGCAGTGCCGTCAGCGCCTCCTCGTTCTGGCCCTTGCTGTCGTAGCGCTGCACGACGAGAGAATGCACACCATCGGCGAGCTTGACGCCGCCGCGCGCATTGACCCTTTCCGTCGCCCAGACCAGGTTGCGAAACACCGCTTCGCCGGTGTTGGCAAAGGGCCCGGACAGGCTCTCGATCAGGGCGATGCGCACGGGTGGCTGGGCAGCGGGCTGTGCCTGGGCGACGAAAGCGGCGCCCAGGCACAGCGCTGCGGCCATGCGTTTGAAGAGTTTTGACATCAACAAGATGAAAGTTCCTTAAGTCGGCGTGGAATCTGAGGGCCGCGCACAGCGCAACTGAGCACAGCCATCTCAGGGGAAAAATGGCGAAGTTTAAGGCTGGTGTCGCGTCATGCGTCCAAAGCAGGCTCTCAGGGGCAGGGATAGCGACACTTTGCGGTTGACATGACGCTCATGTGCGCGTCACCCGTCGAGCGTTGCCGGTCTTGCGAGTCATGCATGCCGACAAACTTGCCGCTGGCATGACCCCAGGCGCGGCCTCAAGCCCTGAAGGCTCAGGCCACGACCAGACCCGCGGACTGCAGGGCGTCCAGCCCCCAGCGCGGTTTGACATCGAAGGTGTAGCCCGCCTGCAGGGTTTCCAGCCCCGCCTGCAGGCGCATGCCCGCCGCCATGGCGATCATGGCGCCGTTGTCGGTGCAAAATTCCAGTTCCGGGTAATGCACCCGGATGCCGCGTTGCTGGCAGGCCGCATTGAGTTGGCTGCGCAGCAGCGCATTGGCGCCGACGCCACCGGCCACCACCAAGCGCTTCAAGCCGGTCTGCGACAAAGCCGAGAGCGTCTTTTTTATCAGCACATCGACAATCGCCGCCTGGGTGGAGGCGGCCAGATCGGCTTTGCGGCTCTCCAGCTCGGGGCCGAGTTTTTTCGCCTGCGTCAGGACGGCGGTTTTCAGACCGGCAAAGGAAAAATCCAGGTTGCCGCTGTGCAGCAAGGGCCGGGGCAGCTTGAAGGCCGCGCCGTCACCGCCCAGCGCCAGTTTGGCCAGATGCGGGCCGCCCGGATAAGGCAGGCCCATCAGCTTGGCCGACTTGTCAAACGCCTCGCCTGCCGCGTCGTCAATGGTTTCGCCGAGCAATTCATAGCTGCCCACGCGGTCCACCCGCATCAATTGGGTGTGGCCGCCAGAGACCAGCAGGGCGACAAAGGCAAACTCGGGCGGGTCCGCGCTCAGGAAAGGCGACAGCAGATGGCCTTCCAGATGATGCACACCCATGACCGGCTTGCCCAGCGCCGCTGCCAGCGAGCAGGCCACGCCGGCGCCCACCAGCAGCGCGCCGGCCAGCCCCGGCCCGCGCGTGTAGGCGACCACATTGACATCGGCCAGGGTGCGCCCGGCCTGTGCCATGACTTCCTGCGTCAGCGGCAGGACACGCCGGATATGGTCGCGGCTGGCCAGTTCCGGCACGACACCGCCGTAAGCCTGGTGCATGGCGATCTGGCTGTAGAGCGCATGCGAGAGCAGGCGCGGCACGCCACTGCCGGCGGTATCGACCAGCGCCACCCCGGTTTCATCACAACTCGATTCAATTCCTAGTACAAGCATGGGGCAAGTGTAAGGTTTGGCCGCCCGCCCGTGCAGCCTGGGGCCACTGCGGCCCCGGCGCCTGCCGTCTTCAGGGCTTTGACTCTGGCGTGGGAATGACGCGGGAGGGCTGCACCTGCTCGAAGTTGAGGTCTTTTTCCAGCCGGACCCCCTCGATACTGATGCGCCTGTTTTGCGCCTTCTCCAGAATGGCCAGTTGCTGCGGCGTGGGCGATGAAATTTTCCAGACACGCCCCTCATCGTCCGTCAAAGCCCACCAGACGCCGGGCTCCGAGCCTTTGAGGGTCAGCTGGCCGGAAATGCTGACTTCGGCGTTTTCTGGCGCAACATCTCGGGTATCGTTGACGCATGCAGCCAGGGTCAGCACACCCGCAACCAGCGCCCAGCACACCAGTCGGGCCATCCCGGCGCCAGCAGATGGACGGGCGCTCATTGGATGCTCACCGTCAGGCTGGTGTTGGCCGGCACCACCACCCCCGTGCGCACGTAAGTGGTTTTCCCCGCCGCAATAGTGTCACGCTGGTAGGCGTGAGTGGTTTCCCGGTAGCCCGACGTGAGCGACTGGGGCGCGCCCAGAGGCAGCGAGGACAGGTCTTTGGCCTGCAGGTCATAGGCGCCGGCTTGTTTGGCAGGATAACCATGGCCTGCGGGCATGCCGGAAGCAGGGAAACGGCCAAACACGGTGGTGCCAAAACGCGCGAATTCATCGCTGAAACCGCTGCCCCCGTTGGTCTTGATCAGCTCATCCACGCAGGCAAAGCTCTCATTGCCGCAAACGCTGACCAGTTGCTGGTAAATCGACAGGCCATAGCGGCGATTGAGGAAGGCGCCAAAGCCGGCGCCCATCGCATAGTTGGCTGAGGAGTTTGTCAGCGCCGGCCAGTTGATGTAGCTGACATTGCCGCCCGAGGCCAGGTAAACCGGCAGGCGATCGGTGAGGGCTTTGTTGTAGCCGCCAATGACCGCAGGCGCCACGATATCCTCGGTCATCATGGCCGACGTTTCTTCAAGCCAGGTGTCGTGCGCGACGCTTCTGGCTACCGAGCGCTGGTAGAAGTTCACCAGGTGGGTGGACTCATGCAAGAGCGTGGAGGTGGCGAAATCGAGGTCGTTTTTAACCTGGCGCGCGTTGATGAAGAACGCCAGCGCTTCGTTCGAGGAGGCATACGACGCCTTGCGCTTGGTGTCTTCACCGTAGAAGTAACCCGCCCACTGGCTGCTGGCGGGCACATTGAGCAGCACGACATTGACGTCCTGCAGGACAGGCGTATCCTGAATGACGCTGGCAGAGCCTGCGGACGCCCCGCCCCAGACATCGCCCAGCAAGTCGGTGATCCGGGTCAGGCCGCCGGCGCTGCCGCAGTAAGAGGCCTGCAGGCTGCTGAAGGCGGCTGACCAGGCGGAGGCGCTGAAAGTGCCTGAAGACACGATGCCCGGGTCTACCCACCACACCACATGGCGCCCGCTGGGCAGCTCGCACACCGCCTGCACCGAGGCGTTGTAAGCCACGGGCGAGCCCGAGAAGTTATCGTTCCATGAACGCGACGTCCCCACGGCCGGAGGAAATGACAGCGAGTCCGCTGCCGCCTGCACGTCAGCGACGGGACCGCCCACCCGGCGCTCACGAATCAGTTGCGCGGCAACGGCGCGGTTTCTCTCAAGCATCCCGGCATGGGCCTTGTCCTCATCGTGCTGCGCCGCCACCGCCATGCCAGGCTGCCCGGCATCGGCCTGGGCCGCAGCACTCTTCACCGGCGAAGCCAGCACGCCGGACGAGGGCAGCGGCGCGGTGGTCTCCGAGCCATTCGAAAACACCAGCGTCGCGACTTTCCCCGCCGACACGCCTGCAATGTTGATATTCACCGTTGCCGGCGAACCGGAGGTGTTGTCGTAGCGCCAGATGCCAATGCCGCTGCCGCTGTAAGTAGCGGCCTCCAGGGCTCCGGAGCCCGCCGGCTCGCTCTGGCTCTCGCTCTCGCTGCCCCCACCGCAGGCGCTGAGCATGGCGCAAAAAATCAAGGTCAACGGGTACTTCATGCTTTCATCCAATTGCAGAGTTCATGCCTGAAAATAGACGCATTTTCGGGCTGCTGCGCTTTTATCACGTTCAGCCCTCATCTTCTTTGCGCAAATCGTCATTGATGCATCATTTTCACTCTCCTGGTGCCCTGCAGGCAGTGCGTTGCGCCGCCTGACACCCGGCAACTTCTGTCTGATGGCTCGAATCTTGCAGCGTTTTTCCCCTATGACATCGCCCCCTTCTTTGCGCCTGGTCGTGATTGCGCCGGATCTGACCGAATTCGATGGCGCAGATGAGGCCACGCTCGGCCTGATCGAGCGCTCGCGCCAGCTGCGCATCGGCCTGCTGGAAAACGGCTACAACATCGTGGCGGTGTTACCGGCCGACACCTTTCTGGAGCAGCGCCTGGCCCAGCTGCAGCCCGACATGATCATCGTGGACGCCGAGAGCGAGGCGCGTGACTCGCTGGAACACGTGGTGATGGCCACGCGCGACGCGCGCCGCCCCATCGTGCTGTTCACCAACGACAACGACACGACGCATGTCAAGGATGCGGTGGCCGCCGGCGTTTCGGCCTATATCGTGGCCGGCCTCGCGCCGGACCGCATCCGCCCGATTCTGGACGTGGCCATGGCCCGCTTCGAATACGAACAAAACCTGCGCCGTGAACTGGCCAGCGTCAAGAACGAACTGCAGGACCGCAAGGTCATCGACCGCGCCAAGGGCCTGCTGATGCAGCGCCAGGGCCTGTCGGAGCAGGTCGCTTACGAAAAGCTGCGCAAGGCCGCCATGGACAAGGGGCTGCGCCTGGGCGAGGTGGCCCAGCGCATGCTCGACGCGGCCGACCTGCTCGGCTGAGCATCGGCATTCGTCCTTCCCAGCGCCGGCCCTGCCAGCGCCCGTCCTGCCAGCACCAGTCCTTCCTGCGCCCGTCTTCCCAGCGTTCTCCTCGCGGCGTCTCCTGCCAGCATCTCCTGCCAACGCCTGTCCTCAAAGGGTGCCGGGCAACGCGGATTTTCCTGCTGTCCGGACAGCGCTCGGCCCAAGCACCAAAGCTCGTCCTCAAATGGTGCGCTGCACACATACAGTGCGCGCCCGGTCTTTTGTGAAACTGCAGCCCTCCCCGCATGGAACGCTATTTATTCAATAGCACACCATCCATAGCAATCAATGCATTCAAGCGCCTTCAAACTATTTCCTGTAGCGCTTGGCCAGACCTCATCAGGTCTGGCACACATCCTGCTTTAACTCAAGCACTGGTCATTTCGCTTCAACGGCGAAGCGAAGTGGCTCCAAGAACAAAGGCGTTCGTCCCCCTGTATTCACGACCTCGACGTGAAGGCCCGGGCCGAACGCCTTTTTTGTTTTCTGTTTTCATTTTTTCCGGAGTCGCTGACATGACAGACCTGCTGAAATCCTCCCTCACCCGCCGCGCCGTGCTGCAGACCGCCGCCGTCGGCGCCATCGGCATCAACCCGGCGATGCGCGCGGCCGTGTATGCCCAGGGCTCGGACGCCCCGGAAAAGAAGGAAGTCAAGATCGGCTTCATCCCGCTGACCGACTGCGCCTCGGTGGTGATGGCCTCGGTGCTGGGCTTCGACAAGAAATACGGCGTCACCATCATTCCGAGCAAGGAAGCGAGCTGGGCCGGCGTGCGCGACAAGCTGGTCAACGGCGAACTCGACTTTGCCCATGTGCTCTACGGCCTGATCTACGGCGTCCACCTCGGCACCTCCGGTCCCAAGAAGGACATGGCCGTCCTGATGACCCTCAACAACAACGGCCAGGCCATCACGCTGAGCAAAAAACTCGCCGACAAGGGCGCGGTGGACGGCGCCGGCCTGGCCAAGCTGATGGCGTCTGAAAAACGCGAATACACCTTCGCCCAGACCTTCCCCACCGGCACGCACGCGATGTGGCTGTACTACTGGCTGGCGGCCAACGGCATCAACCCGATGAAGGACGCCAAGGTCATCACCGTGCCGCCGCCGCAGATGGTGGCCAACATGCGCATCGGCAACATGGACGGCTTTTGCGTGGGCGAGCCCTGGAACCACCGGGCCATCATGGACGGCATCGGCGTGACAGCCACCACGACGCAGGACATCTGGAAGGACCACCCGGAAAAGGTGCTGGGCACCACCGCCGAGTTCACGAAGAAATACCCCAACACCGCCAGAGCCGTGACCGCCGCCATCCTGGAAGCGGGCAAGTGGATCGATGCCAGCCTGGCCAACAAGAACAAGATGGCCGAGACCATTGCCAGCAAGTCCTACGTCAACACCAGCGTGGACGCCATCAACCAGCGCATCCTGGGCCGCTACCAGAACGGCATGGGCAAGACCTGGGATGACCCGAACTACATGAAGTTCTTCAACGACGGCGCGGTCAATTTCCCCTACCTGTCCGACGGCATGTGGTTCCTGACCCAGCACAAGCGCTGGGGCCTGATGAAGGAGCATCCCGACTACCTGGCCGTGGCCAAGCAGATCAACCAGATCGATATCTACAAGCAGGCCGCCGCTGCCGCCAAGGTGAACGTCCCCAAGGACGTGATGCGCACCAGCAAGCTGATGGACGGCACGGTCTGGGACGGCAAGGACCCGAAGAAATACGCCGACAGCTTCAAGGTTCACGCCTGAGCCTTTTTCACACAGCCCCTGAACAACCATTTGAAGAGGTGACGCCATGGTCAGTGCCGTATTCCACAGCCCGCTCGAAGCGGCTGCGCCGACAGAGCGCGGCGGCGAGCGCAACACGCTCGCGTCAACAGCGGCTCCCGCCGACGCTGCGAGCGCTGCAGCCCCTGTTGAAATGAAAAAATCAGCCACCCCGGCCGCGCGACCTGCGTGGGATCCGTCATTCATCTGGCTGCGCGTCCTGCCGCCGCTGCTCGGACTGGGCCTGCTGGTGCTGCTCTGGGAGCTGGTTTCCATGGGCACGGGCGCCAGCATTCCGGCACCCAAGGAAACTTTTCTGCAGGCGGTGGAGCTGTTCAGCGACCCGTTCTACCGCAACGGCCCCAACGACCAGGGCGTGGGCTGGAACGTGCTGTCTTCGCTGCAGCGCGTGGCCATGGGCTTCGGCCTGGCGGCGGTCGTGGGCATTCCGGTCGGTTTCATGATCGGGCGTTTCAGTTTTCTGAACCGCATGTTCAACCCGCTTATCAGCCTGCTGCGCCCGGTCTCGCCGCTGGCCTGGCTGCCCATCGGCTTGCTGGTGTTCAAGGGCGCTGACCCGGCCGCCATCTGGACCATCTTCATCTGCTCGATCTGGCCCATGATCATCAACACCGCCGTCGGCGTGCAGCGCGTGCCGCAAGACTACATGAACGTGGCCCGCGTGCTCAACCTGTCCGAGTGGAAGATCGTCACCAAGATCCTCTTCCCCTCCGTGCTGCCCTACATGCTGACCGGCGTGCGCCTGGCCGTGAGCACCGCCTGGCTGGTGATCGTGGCCGCCGAGATGCTGACCGGCGGCGTCGGGATCGGTTTCTGGGTCTGGGACGAGTGGAACAACCTCAACGTCAAGAACATCATCATCGCGATTTTCGTCATCGGCATCGTCGGCCTGATCCTGGAACACGCCCTGATCCGCCTGGCCACCGCCTTCACGTTTGAAGAAGTCAAGAGCTGACCTCCGCTTTACAAGGACCCTCACCATGACCGCCTCCAGCCCCTCCGTCAACACTTCCTCCAGCCCCCAGTACATCGACATCCAGGGCGTCGAGCAGACCTTCAAGACCAAAAAAGGCCCGTTCTGCGCGCTGCAGAACGTCAACCTCAAGGTCGCCAAGGGAGAATTTGTCGCCCTTATCGGCCACTCGGGCTGCGGCAAGTCCACCTTGCTCAACCTGATTGCCGGCCTGACCACGCCCACCCAGGGCGTGCTGCTGTGCGCCAACCGCGAAATCGGCGGCCCCGGCCCGGAGCGCGCGGTGGTGTTCCAGAACCATTCGCTGCTGCCCTGGCTGACCTGCTTTGAAAACGTCTACCTAGCTGTCGAGCGCGTTTTTGGGGCCATCGAAACCAAGGCCCAGCTCAAAGCGCGCACCGATGCGGTGCTGACGATGGTGGGTCTCACCGCTGCCGCGCAAAAGCGCCCCGGCGAGATCTCCGGCGGCATGAAGCAGCGCGTGGGCATCGCCCGCGCCCTGTCCATGGAGCCCAAGGTGCTGCTGCTCGACGAGCCCTTCGGCGCGCTCGATGCGCTGACCCGGGCCAAGCTGCAGGACGAACTGCTGGAAATCGTCGCCAAGACCCAGGCCACCGTGGTCATGGTCACGCACGACGTCGATGAAGCCGTGCTGCTTTCGGACAAGATCGTGATGATGACCAACGGCCCCTCGGCCACCATCGGCGAAGTCTTGAGCGTGGAACTGCCGCGCCCGCGCAACCGCGTGGAACTTGCTGAAAACGCCGACTACCAGCACTACCGCAAGGCGGTGATCGATTTCCTCTACACCCGCCAAGGCCATGTGGAGAAAGCCGCCTGAAAAAGCGCCCCGACCGCTCCAGCATTTTTTTACCCAAGGAACTCTCAATGTCCTCAGTTTTGCCTGCCAACAGCACCCTGCGGGCTGCCGCCCAGAAGAGTCAGCCGCCAGGCAAGCGGTCAGCGAGCCTGGGCGGTCTGGCGTCCCTGGGAAAATACCGCGAGATCATCATCGCGGTCGCCCTGTTCCTGCTGTTCGATCTCGGGGTGCTGGTGCTCAACTTCTACACCTCGTTCAAGATCGACCAGGACACTGTGGCCATCAATTTGTCGGGTCGCCAGCGTTATGTGTCCCAGCGCGTCGCACGCACCCTGCTCGAACTTGACGCGATGCGCAACGCGGGCGCGCCCTACAAACCCGAGACGCTGGCCGAGCTGCGCACGGGCGCCAAGATCTTCCAGATCTCGCATGTGGCCTTCCGCGAGGGCGGCACGATTCCCGGCGGCGACGGCAAGCCCGTTTACCTGGAGCCCGTGACGTCAAACCGGGGACGCGAACTCGAAGACAAGGTTGACGCCCTGTGGAAGCCCTATTACGAACTGCTGCAGCCCTTGCTCTCCAGCGATGCCTTCACGCCGGCGCAGCTGGCTGCGGCGCTGGCCTACAGCCAGGCCAACAACATCCAGCTGCTGGGCATCGCCAATGACTTCGTCAGCGAGACCCAGCAGATCGGCGCCTCGCGCGCCAGCGTGCTGCGCATGGTGCAGACCGGCGGCATCATCCTGGCGCTGCTCAATTTTGCGTTCATCCTGTTCAAATTCCTGCGCCGCCTGAACACCTCGGATGCGGCCATCGAAGCCGCCAACGAAGAAAACCGCGAAATTCTCACCAGCGTGCGCGAAGGCCTGTTCCTGCTCACGCCCGAGCACCAGCTGGGCTCGCAACTCTCAAGCTCGACGCATGAGCTGTTCGGCAAACAACTGTCGCCCGGCCAAAACTTTTTTGAACTGCTGGCCACCCTGGTGTCCGACAAAGCGCTCAACGACGCGCGCGACTATGTCGAATTGCTGTTCTCGCCCCACGTCAAGGAAAAGCTGATCCAGGGCATCAACCCGCTGGCCGAAGTCGAGCTCACCGTCAAGAACCGGCTCGGCCAGGACACGTCGCGCTACCTGTCCTTTTACTTCAACCGGGTGCAGGACGCCGGCGCGGTGCGCCACCTGCTGGTCACGGTGCAGGACATCACCCAGAAAGTGGACCTGGAAACCCGGCTGGCCGAAGAGCGCCAGCGCTCGCAAAAAGAGCTCTCCATGATGCTCAAGGCCTTCGAGACCGACCCGACCATGATGCGCCTGTTTGTCGAGCGCGCCGAAGCCTCGCTGCTGGAGGTCAACGACTTATTGCGCAGCACGTCGTCGGCCACCTCGGAAGCGCAGGTGCTCAAGGCCATTGACAGCGCCTATCGCCGCATTCACGCCATCAAGGGCGATGCGGCCTCGCTGGGCCTGGAAATCCTGGCCTCGCTGGCGCACCAGTTTGAAAGCGAATTGCAAAAGCTCAAGGACAGCGGCGCGGCCACCGGTGACGCGCTGCTGGCCCTGCCGCTGCCGCTTGAAGACCTGCTGGCCAAGGTCGCCGCGTTCAAAATGCTGGGCCAGAAAAGAGCCGGCCACGCCTGCCCGTTGCAGGATGGCCCCCAGCCGCATGACCTCAACGCCACGCTGACCCAGCTGGCCAGCACGGTCGCCAGCGACTGCGGCAAGCGCATCCAGGCGACTGTGCGCATGGGCAGCGCGCTGGACATGCCAGCCGACAAGATCGACCTGCTGCGCGAAATCGCCATTCAACTGGTGCGCAATGCCGTGGTGCATGGCGTGGAAACGCCCGCTGCCCGGCTGGCGGCGCAGAAAGCGCCCGAGGGCCAGGTGGCCGTCAACCTCAGCCGCGATGAAACCGGCCAGTGGCTGCTGAGCGTGCGCGACGACGGCGCCGGCCTGAACGCGGCCGATGTACGGCGCCGCCTGCTGGCGCTGAACTGGTACAGCGCCGAGCAGCTGGAGAGCTTTGGCGACAAGCAAATCCTCGCCCACATCTTCAAGCCCGGCTTTTCGACCGCCGAGAGCGCCACCGGCCATGCCGGCCGGGGCGTCGGCCTGGACCTGGTGCAGGCCAATGTGCAGCGCCTGGGCGCACGCCTGCTGCTGTCGAGCGTTCCGGGCCAGCACACCGAATTCAAGGTCTGCTTTTCAGCCTGAAAGGAAACAGTCAAAACCATGCTCAAACTGAAGAAGGAATCATCATGCGACTGCTGATCGTTGACGACTCCAACATGATCCGCACCCGGATTTCCCGTGTGGTCCAGAACGGCGGCCTCAAAGGCGTGGTGCTGGCCGGGCTGGCGCGCAACGGCGCCGAAGCGGTGCGCATCGCCAAGGCGGTGCGTCCCGATGTGGTGACCATGGACCTGACGATGCCCGAGATGGACGGCATCGAATGCATCCAGGCCCTGCTCAGGTTCGACCCCGGCATGAACATTCTGGTGGTCAGTGCCCTGAGCGACAAGTCCACCGCCATCCAGGCGCTCAAGCTGGGCGCGCGCGGCTTTGTCGCCAAGCCTTTCACCGACGAAGAGCTGCAAATCGCCCTGCTCGACGTTACCGAAGCACGCTAAAGGCAAACGCAATGGCCACACTGAACGAAACCGACCTCAAGCTCTTTGTCGATTCCATCCGCAACTACCTCAAGGTCACCACCCGGCAGGAGCCGCAGATCACCTCGGCCTTTCTGGGAACGGGTGACATCGAGGGCTTTGAATTCAATGGCACCGTCACTTTTTCCGGCAGCCACAACGGCCACATCGTGGTCTCCATGCCGGACAAGCTGGTGCGCGAGATCTTGCTGCTGCAGCACGAAACCGACCTCGGGGAGAGCAACCTGCTCGACGCCGTGGGCGAGATCGCCAACACCCTGGCCGGCAACGCACGCAAGGCGCTGGGCGCCGCGCTGCAGATATCGGTGCCCGTCAAGAGCCAGGGCATCCACGGCATCCAGGCCAAAGTGCGCAAGCACCCCTATGTCATCACCCTGCGCTGGAATCACTACGAAGCGATGGTGTGCGTCGATATGGATCGCTCCCACTAACCAGCAACTGCCTTCCATGCACAACAAGGGTGCGTCTTGCACGCCCCGCAAGGCAGCGCTTTTCACACGCACTGCCGTGAATTCATTTTTTTCAACGAAAGTATTTTGACCATGACGGGTTTACGTAATTTTTTCAAGGCGGGCCATGGCCCCACGCTGGGCGCGGCATTTTTCTATTTCGCGTTTTCCTGCTGCATCTGGGTCATGAACGGGGCCATGGCGCCTTTTATCTCGGAAACCTACAACCTCTCGCCCACCCAGAAGGGCGTGATGCTGTCGGTGCCGATCTTTGCCGGCGCGCTGATGCGTTTTCCGCTGGGCGTGCTGGCGCAGTACATCGGGCGCAAGAACGCCACGCTGGTGGAGATGGGCCTGATCATGGTGGCCCTGCTGTTCGGCTACTTCGTGGTGGACTCCTACAACAGCTTGCTCGCCATGGGCGTGCTGCTGGGCATTGCGGGGGCCAGCTTCGGCGTGGCGCTCAGCCTGGGTTCGGGCTCTTTTCCAGCGCGCTACAAAGGCCTGGCAATGGGCCTGGTGGGCGCGGGCAATGTCGGCACCGCCGTGTCAGTGCTGATCGCGCCGGCGCTGGCCCAGCGCTTTGGCTGGCAGTCGGTGTACGGCATTGCGGCAGTGGCCATGCTGCTGCCGATGGCGGCCATGATCCTGTTTGCCAAGGAGCCTGACGACGTGGACAGCCACGCCAGCCTGCGTGAACACGTGGCCTGCCTGTTCGAAAAAGACGGCTGGGCCTTCAGCCTGATCTACGCAGTGACGTTCGGCGGCTTCATCGGACTGGCGACGTTTTTGCCGTCTTACTACTACGACCAGTTCGGCGTGAGCAAGGTGCAGGCCGGGCAGTTGTCGATGCTGGCCGCCTTCATGGGCGCGGCACTGCGGGTGTTTGGTGGCTGGATTTCGGACCGCTGGGGCGGCGTGAACACCCTGACCGTGGTGCTGATCACCATCGCCGCCACGCTGGTGCTGTGCGGTCTGGCCGGCAGTTCGCTGGTGGGCACCACCTTGCTGTTCATGCTGTGCTTTTCCGCGCTGGGTGCGGGCAACGGCGCGCTGTTCCAGCTGGTGCCGCTGCGCTGGCCGCTGGCCACCGCCGTGGCGGGCTCGATGATTGGCGAGATCGGCGCGCTGGGCGGCGGGCTGGTGCCCAATGCCATGGGCCTGTCCAAGCAGTACGCCGGCACCTACATGTGGGGCTTTTTCTTCTTTGCCGCGCTGGCGCTGGCCATGCTGGTGCTGCTGCGGGTAATGCAGATCCGCTGGACCCGCACCTGGGCCGAAAAGGGTGGCCGCGCCCGCACGGCCTGAGTGCCTTGAACGGAAAGCATTGGACGGAAAACTTGCGCCAGGCCGGGCCTCGCCTGGCCGGGCTTTCGCTTGGCTGGCCTGGCCCAGCCTGAACCTGCCCGCTGAAGCCTGACTTTCCTCTCTTTTGCGGGCCTTCTTGAAAAGGCAATTTCACGATGAAAACCTCGCACGACTGCATTCCTGTCCATGTCTGGCATCTGGCCTCCTGGCCGCCCGAGTCCCTGCTCGTGCAGGACAGCGGCCCTCACCTGACGCGCATCTGCGCCTTGCTGGCGCGGCGGCCCTCGGTCGGCATGGCAATTCCGGTGCTGCTGGAGATTCCAGCGCAGACCGTCCACTTCCTGCTGGAGACGCTGCAGGCCTGCGGCCATATCTACTCGGCTGACACGCTGGAGTCCGGTCAAGCGGCTCTGCCTGAGGCTGCGCCTGCCGGGCTTTATTACCATTAGCCTTGACGGTTTTTTCCTTGTTGCAAGCGCTGCAAGGGCTTGACGAACGCCGGGCGCTGCGCGTCAGCGGCCAGCCCTTAGCCAGCCCTTAGCCAGCCCTTAGGTGGGCAAAAATAGCAGCCAGTACACCAGCAGCAAATTGACCAGCACCGACACCGCCAGCGCGATTTTCCAGATCGCCGTCGGGTCGCGCTGGATCAGCGGCGTGGCCTGCGGCGCCGTCAGCGGCCGGGACGCGCCGCGCTCCAGCGCCAGCAGCAGCTCTTCGGCCGTCTCGAAACGCCGGCGCTTGTCGCGCGCCACCGCCTTGAGCACGATGTGGTCCAGCCAGATCGGCACCTCCGGGTTGATGCGGCTGGGCGCCACCGGGTCGCGGTAGTAGCGGCCCGCCTGATAGGGCAGCACCTCGCCGTAAGGCAGCCGGCCCGTGAGAAGCTGGTACAGCGTCACGCCCAGTGCAAACAGGTCGCTCTGCGCATCGGGCAGCTCCTGCGGGCCTTGGGCGTCCTGCCCATTGAAACCCCATTGCTCCGGATTGATGAAGCTGGGCGTACCCGCATGGAGCTGGCGCATGGCCTCGGGCTCTTTGCCGCTGAGCGCCACGCCCAGGTCGAGCAGGCGCAGCACGCCGTCCTCGCCCTGGTGCAGGTTGGCCGGCTTGATGTCGCGGTGGATGACGCACTGGCGGTGCAGCCGGCCCAGCGCCCGCGCCGCCTGGGTGGCCACGGCCAGCGCCTGCTGCAGGGTGAAGCGGTGCCTGCGCTCGATCTGCTGCTGCAGGGTTTCGCCGCCCAGCCAGTCGTAGAGCAGGTAAAAAGCGCTGCGCTCCTGGCCCGAAGGCAGCGTCTCGTGCAGCCTGACCAGGCAGTCGGCCGCCCGACCGGACTGCAGCGTCCTGGCCAGCCAGGCCTCATGGGCCAGCATGGCCCGCTCCTCCTCGTCATGGGCGCGGGCCGGGTGCAGCGTCTTGAGCACGTACAGCGCCTGGCTGCGCAGGTCGCGCACCTGGTAGAGCAGGTTGATGCCGCTGTCGGCCACCAGCGCGGTCACGCTCAGGCCGTCGATCACCTCGCCGACTTTCAGGCGCGGCGGAATCGGCAGGCTCTGGGCGATGCGGCCGACGTCCTGCAGCGTCGCCTCCAGCAGGCCTTTGACCTGCACCACCAGCGCCGTCACGTTGTCGGTGCTGCCGCCGGCCAGCGCGGCATCGACCAGCTTCTGGCAAGCCGCCTGCGCGCCCACCCCATCGGCAGGCATGAAGGCCTGCAGGTGCTTGTGAAACGCCTCGTCCGGCATCAAACCATGCACGCCGTCGGTGAGCAGCATGAACACGTCGCCCACCTGCAGATCGCCCTGCAGGTAGTCCACCAGCACATGGTCCTCGGCGCCCACGGCGCGCAGCAGCTGGTGCCTGAAGTCCAAGTGGTTGACGGCATGGTCGTGCGTCAGCTGCTGCGTGCTACCCGCGCGCAGCAGGTAGGCGCGCGAGTCGCCCACATGCGCCAGCGTGTAGGACTGGCCGCGCAGCACCAGCGCGGTCAGCGTGGTCAGCCCCAGAATGGGCTGGCGGCGCCGATTGATGCCCGCCAGCCAGGTGTTCTGGGCGCCGATGATGCGGTCCAGCGCCACCGTCGTGTCCCAGGTCGGCGGCGTGGCGTAGTAGTCGCGCACCAGGCTGGTGACCGTGGTCTGGGCCGCCTCCCGGCCCATGCCGCCGGTGCTCACGCCGTCGGCCACCGCCATGATCGAGCCCATCGCCTCCTCACCCGGCAGCGGCAGCATGGCCGCGCAAAAATCTTCGTTGATGCCCTTGCGGCCGGCCAGCGAAACAAAGCCAATGTCTAGTTCAAATGCCATTCAGCACGGCAAGCAAGTTTTGTGCTCAATTTTGGTGCATTGCTGGCTGCAGAGTTTTTTGAAGGAGTTCCCATCTGCAAAGATTTAGGATTTCTACATCTGGAAAACTGCAGGTTTTTCGCAGAAAGTTCAGGATTTAGGCTGTATTGCAGAGATAAGATGATGAGATCTAAATACAGTTAGGCGCTGTTCAAACTATGCCACCAGAGTTCAAGCGCGAGAAGAACTGGAAGTACCTGTACCTCAGGTCAGAGAAACTCGCACGCGCCAAGCAACTAGGCGTCGAGTACCCGCAAGTCACAGAGGCACAGCTCACGCAAGACCCAGAAAATCTGGCGGGGTCAAGTCAAACCAATGTGCTGTTCGTCTGCAGCCGCAACCAATGGCGCAGCCCAACTGCCGAGCAGATTTGGCGAAAGCACCCGGCCCTTTCCGTGCGTTCAGGAGGCACAAGTCCGAACGCGAGGCATCCTGTTTCAGTAAACGATCTAACCTGGGCACAGGTAATCCTTGTCATGGAAGAGAAGCACAAGTCTCGCTTGCTCGCCGCATACAGGCGAGTGCTCGGAAACAAGCCCATTCACGTCCTCGACATCCCAGACGAATACAAGTTCATGGAGCCCGAGTTGGTTGATCTTCTTCGCCAGTCGGTGGGAGCAATTCTTGGTATCGAGTAGCACTCAGAAAGCCGTTTCGTGCCATCAAGCGCGTAACCATTCCATTGAGCAAACCGCCTGCGATGGCCGCTGAACTGAACCCTTAGCCGCTATGAACCCGCGTCGCGTGCACGAGCTAATGCGCAAGCATTTTCCCGACCTCGATCTCGCTGCGCACGAATGGGTAAATGTTGCCGACGGCAATGGCCCACGGGTGAGTCTCATCGACGATATGCTCACGCAATACATTGGAGCATCTGAGCTTGTTGTCGAGGTAAATCGAAAGGTTGGCGGCTTTTTCTTGAAGCACGAAACGCTGGCCTTTATTTGCTCCCATATTGGCGATGGCCATATCCGCATAGCCAATCGGGAGTTCACGTCATTCGTGGTTGTGGCAAGCAACGGTGTCGCAGCCGGTTGGCAATTAACAGCCAATATTTCGGTCAAAGTGGTTCCATCCGGTTGCTCGGACGCACCGCAAGCGGCACGCCGTTTACCTTGAACGATAGCCGGTAACCCAACCCTAGCTCCCCACCAACGTCTGCATGCTCCGCTCGTAGTGGCTAGACAACCGTTCAAACACATCAAGCAACTCTTCACTATCGGCCGCCAGGCGCTCCAGCCGCCCCAGCCGTTCGGGGCCTGAAGAGCGCTGGGCATCGGCGACATCGGCCAGGATTTGCAGCCAGCCGATGCCCGCCGCCTCCAAGCCGGCGCGGATATCCTGGCTGGTCAGCGGCAGGCCGTTCAAATAAGTCAGCGCCTGCTCGAAGGCCGCGCGCGACTCGGCCATGCCGGTTTCGCTGCGCAGCATCAGGCTGCTGTCGCCCACGATGCCCAGCAGGGCATATTTCACGAAGCGCTGGGACAGCATGCGCTGGCGCCCGGCCACGTTGAGCAGTTGCAGCGGCGCCACCGAGCCGCCATGCTCCAGGTTGCTGGTCAGGCGCTCGGCCTCCTGCAGCAGCAGCTCGGCCAACTCATCGACCAGTTCACAGGTGGGCGCCGCCTGGCCGGCCTGGGGACTGCCCGGCCCGAGCAAAACCTGCTTGAGCTGGTTCCAGGTAAGCACCACCTGGGCCAGCAAGTCGCCGTGCGTCGGCCGCGACAGGTGCTTGCCCAGATGCGCCAGGTTGGCTTCGATGCGCAGCACCGACGCTTTGAGTTGCTCGCCGCAGCGCGCCGCCTGAAGGCCGGCCTGTTGCAGCAGGTGCAGTTTCACTAACCGCTGCGAGAGCATGCGCAGCTGCCCGGAGCGGTTCACCGCCTCGGCAAAGCGGGCCGAATGGATGATGTGCTGCGAGACCTGGCCCAGCCGCTGGTTGCTGTGCATGGAAACGGTGCGCAGCATCTGGAAAGCGTCCTCGTCCGACAGCTGGCGCGCCCGCATCAGGATGCCCTTGGCGCGGTCCACCATCTTGCGTTCTTCAAAGCGGCTCGTGATGTCCTGCAGTTCCTCGCGCAAAGCCTGTTCGCGCTTGAACCGGGCCTGTGCCAGATGGATCAAGGGGCGCAGGCGGTGCGGCCCGTAGCCGCTGACCACGTACGCATGAATGCCCGCTTCGGTGGCGCGGCCAATATTGTCGGCGTCGGCGTCGGTGGTGAACACCAGCACCGGACACGGCGCGGTGTCGGCAATCGCCTGGGTGACGCGAAACAGCGACTCGTCCGGCAACGCGTCATCGCAGATCACCACATCTGGTGCATGGCGCACGACCTCCTGCACCAGTTTGCTGCGCGCTTCGGCGACGGCCAAGACCCGGATGCCGGCGGCCACCAGGTCCGCCACCAGCAGGTGGCCCGTGTTCGAGCCGTTCAAATGTACCAAGGCGGATGTCATAAAAATCAATAGGTTAGGAGAGAAAAGCAGTTCTTCAGCACGCAAGTTGCGCACCAGCCAAGCGCGCCACTGCCCGGTGCGATGACGCGTCATCGCCCTCTGGCACAGCTTTTGCGTAAACCAGTGCGGGCGTAACGAAGCGTCCAACCTTAGCGATAGCACTGCGGGTTTTGCGCATAACGATGTGCGTAATGGTGTGCCTCATGCCGGTGTCAACAGCCGGTTCACCTGTAGCCAGGAGAGAGCATCATGTATTCCCTTATTTTGCCCCGACCCGGCGCGGTTTCGGGCGCACCCTTGATTCACAGCAGCAGGCCATCGGCCACGGCGGCGCAAGCCTGCACGGCTGGCGCACGACCTGGCGCAGGCAGGTCCACCTTTTCGCGCCGCACGCCGCCCGGCCTTCGCCCCCGGCCCCGGGCCGCCCTCACCCTCACTCGCGGATGACAGCGCCCGGCGCCCATCCCATCGTCTCAACAACTGGAAAAGCTATCATGAAAAAATCAAAACTGGTGATGATTGGCAACGGCATGGCAGGCGTGCGCACCCTTGAGGAACTGCTCAAGATCGCCCCCGAGCTGTACGACATCACCGTCTTCGGCGCCGAGCCGCACCCCAACTACAACCGCATCCTGCTCTCGCCCGTGCTCGCCGGCGAGCAGACGATTGAGGAGATCATCCTCAACCCCTGGGATTGGTACAGCGACAACCACATCACGCTGCACGCGGGCAAGAAGGTGGTCGAAGTGGACCGCGTCAAGCGCATCGTGCGCGCCACGGACGCGCAAGGCGCCATCACCGAAGCCGAGTACGACCGTCTGTTGATCTGCACCGGCTCCAATCCCTTCATCCTGCCCGTGCCCGGCAAGGATCTCAAAGGCGTGATCGCCTACCGCGACATCGCCGACACCAACGAGATGATCGAAACGGCCAAGACCCACAAGAACGCGGTGGTCATCGGCGGCGGCCTGCTGGGCCTGGAAGCGGCCAACGGCCTGATGCTGCGCGGCATGACGGTCACCGTCATTCACGTCCAACCCACGCTGATGGAGCGCCAGCTCGACAGCGTGGCCGGCAAGCTGCTGCAGAAATCCTTGGAAGCGCGCGGCCTTAAATTCCTCATGGGCGCGCAGACCCAGGAACTCGTCGGCGGCGGCGATGAAGACGGCAAGCGCGTCACAGCCATCAAGTTCAAGGATGGCACCGAAGTCGCCGCCGACCTGGTGGTGATGGCCGTGGGCATCCGCCCGAACACGCAATTGGCCGAGTCGATGCGCCTGCACTGCAACAAGGGCATCGTGGTCAGCGACACCATGCAGACCGTCACCGATGCGCGCATTTACTCCGTCGGCGAATGCGCCGCGCACCGGGGCATTGCCTACGGCCTGGTGGCGCCGCTGTTCGAGCAGGCCAAGGTGGCCGCGAACCACCTGGCGCAGTTCGGCATCGGCCGCTATGTCGGCTCGCTGACCTCGACCAAGCTGAAAGTCACCGGCATCGACTTATTTTCAGCCGGCGAGTTCATGGGCGGCGAAGGCACCGAGGAAATCATCATGTCCGACCCCTTCGGCGGCGTGTACAAAAAACTGGTGCTCAAGGACGACAAGCTGGTGGGCGCGTGCCTCTATGGCGACACGGTGGACGGCAGTTACTACTTCAAGCTGCTGCGCGACGGCCGCAGCGTGGCCGACATCCGCGACAAGCTGATGTTTGGCGAGTCCAACATCGGCGATGTGGGCCACGAGGGCCACAGCAAGGCCGCCGCCATGCCCGACAGCGCCGAAGTGTGCGGCTGCAACGGCGTGACCAAGGGCATGATCTGCAAGACGATCAAGGAAAAGGGCTTGTTCACGCTCGACGAGGTGCGCAAGCACACCAAGGCCAGCGCCTCCTGCGGCTCGTGCACCGGGCTGGTGGAGCAGCTCTTGATGTTCACCGCCGGCGGCGACTACTCCGCCACGCCCAAACTCAAAGCCATGTGCGGCTGCACCGACCACGGCCATCAGGCAGTGCGCGACGCCATCCGCGCCAACAAGCTCTTGACGATTGGCGACGTGTACAACTTCATGGAATGGCGCACGCCCAACGGCTGCCCCAGCTGCCGCCCGGCCGTGAATTACTACGTCACCAGCACTTGGCCCAAGGAAGCCAAGGACGACCCGCAAAGCCGCGCCATCAACGAGCGCAGCCACGCCAACATCCAGAAAGACGGCACTTACAGCGTGATTCCGCGCATGTGGGGCGGCGAAACGACGGCGGGTGAACTGCGCAGGATTGCCGACGCGGTGGACAAGTACAAGATTCCCACCGTGAAAGTCACCGGCGGGCAGCGCATCGACCTGCTGGGCGTCAAAAAGGAAGACCTGGTCAATGTCTGGAAGGACATCGGCATGCCTTCGGGCCACGCCTACGCCAAGGCGCTGCGCACCGTGAAAACCTGCGTGGGTTCGGAATGGTGCCGCATGGGCACGCAGGACTCGACCCAGATGGGCAAGGACCTGGAGCGCGCGATGTGGCGCATGTACGCACCGCACAAGGTGAAATACGCCGTCAGCGGCTGCCCGCGCAACTGCGCCGAAGCCGGCATCAAGGACGTTGGCATCATCGGCGTGGACTCGGGCTGGGAGATGTATGTCGCGGGCAACGGCGGCATCAAGACCGAAGTGGCGCACTTCTTCGTCAAGCTCAAGACGGCCGAGGAAGTGCTGGAGTACACCGGCGCCTTCATCGAGCTGTACCGCCAGGAAGGCTGGTATCTGGAGCGCACCGTGCATTACGTCCACCGTGTCGGCCTGGACTACGTGAAGAAAAAAATCCTCGACGACCACGCCGGGCGCAAGGCGCTGTGGGAGCAGCTGCAGTTCGCCCTCGACGGCGAGCCAGACCCGTGGTTCGACTTCGAGGAAGCGGCCGTGGACACGCGCCAGTTCTCGGCCATTCCCGCTTGAGGACGCCATGATGGAATCGACACTGAACCGCCGCAGCTTCTGCGTGGCAACCGTCGCCCTGGCCGCAGGCGCCAGCCACGCCCAGGTCAGCAACCTGGGCGACGCCATCAACAAGGCCGGCCACCAGCGCATGCTGTCACAGCGCATGGCCAAGGCCTGGATGGGGCTGGGCCTGGGCATCGAGGTCGAGTCGGCCCGCCGCGTGCTGGAGCAGTCGATGAGCCTGTTTGACCGCCAGCTGACCGAACTCAAGGCCTTCGCCCCCGTCGGCGAGACGCGTGACACCTATGCGCAGCTGGAGTCGTCCTGGTCGGTTTACAAAACCCTGCTGGTGGGCAAGGCACCCGCCCAGGATCAGGGCAAATCCGTGCTGGACCAGGCCGGCAAGGTGCTCGCGCTGGCGCACAAGGGCACTGGTCTTTACGAGCAGCAGTCGGGCAAGCCCGGCGCCCGGCTCGTGAATGTGGCCGGCCGCCAGCGCATGCTCTCGCAGCGCATGGCGCAGTTCTACCTGGCCAGCAGCTGGAACGTGGACAGCGCGGCCAGCCAGCAGGAAGTGGCCAGGGCGCGGGATGAATTCATTCCGGCACTCCAGCTGCTGCGCAATGCGCCTGAAGCCACTGCCGAGATCAAGAGCGCCATGGCGCTGGCCGATAGCCAGTGGCTGATTTTCAACACGACCCTCAAGACACAGGCCACCGGTTCCAAAGCCGCCTCGGACGTCTTCGTCACGAGCGAAAACCTGTTGCAGATGATGGACCGCGTCACCAGCCTGTACGCACGAATTCTTGGATAACTGGAGAACAAACAATGAGCGAATGGAAAAAAATCTGCCTGGTCAAGGACATCCCGGTGCTCGGCTCGCGCCGGGTGGCGCGTGCGCAAGGCATCGACGTGGCCGTGTTTCGCAACAGCGAGGACAAGGTGTTTGCCCTGCTCGACCGCTGCCCGCACAAGGGCGGGCCGCTGAGCCAGGGCATCGTCTTCGGCACCCACGTCGCCTGCCCGCTGCACAACTGGAGCATCGGCCTGTGCGACGGCCAGGCCTCGTCCCCGGACGAGGGCTGCACGCCCAAGTTTTCCTGCAAGGTCGAAGCCGGCGAGGTGTTTCTGGACGCCACCGAACTGGCCACGCTGGCGCTGGACCTGCCCCGCCCCAAGGCCGGGCCGGGCGCCTCCACCGGCGCACTGGGCGACCAGAGCTTTAACGTGCAGGCGCCCCACAGCGCGTAAAACCACCCAGCCAACCGAAAGCAGCCATGACTCAAACGCGCTCCACCTGTCCTTACTGCGGCGTCGGCTGCGGCGTGATCATCGAGTCGCAAGCCGGCCAGATCACCGGCGTGCGCGGCGACCCGCAGCATCCGGCCAACTTCGGGCGGCTGTGTACCAAAGGCTCCACCCTGCACCTGACGGCTTCAAACGCCGTGGCGCAGCAAACCCGGCTGCTGCATCCGATGCGGCGCGAAAGCCGCCAGGGCGCCGCCCAGCGCGTGAGCTGGGACGGCGCGCTGGACTTTGCAACTGAAAAATTTTCCCGCATCATCCAGGACCACGGCCCGGACGCGGTGGGTTTCTACATCTCCGGCCAGCTGCTGACCGAGGACTATTACGTCTTCAACAAGCTGGCCAAGGGCCTGATCGGCACCAACAACATCGACTCCAATTCGCGGTTGTGCATGAGCAGTGCCGTGGCCGGCTACAAGCAGACGCTGGGCGCCGATGCGCCGCCCGCCTGCTATGACGACCTGAAACACGCCCAGTGCCTGTTCATCACCGGCAGCAACACCGCGTTTGCGCACCCGATTCTTTTCAGGCGCATCGAAGACGCCAGGGCGGCCAACCCGGCGCTCAAAATCATCCTGTGCGACCCGCGCCGCACCGACACCGCCGAAATCGCTGACTTATATCTGCCGATCCAGCCCGGCACCGACGTGGCTCTCTTCAACGGCCTGCTGCACATCATGCTGTGGGAAGGCTGGACAGACCCGGCCTACATTGCGGCCCATACCAGCGGCTTTGACGCCCTGAAAGCGACGGTGCGCGAATACCCGCCCGAGCTGGTGGCCCAGACCTGCGGCATCAAGAAAGAAGACCTCTTTGAAGCCGCCCGGCTGTTTGCCACCTCACCCGCCACGCTGAGCCTGTACTGCCAGGGCCTGAACCAGTCCAGCAGCGGCACGGCAAAGAATGCGGCGCTGATCAATTTGCACCTGGCCACCGCGCAGATCGGCAAGCCCGGCGCCGGGCCGTTTTCGCTGACCGGCCAGCCCAATGCCATGGGCGGGCGCGAAGTCGGCGGCATGGCTAATTTACTCAGCGGCCACCGCGACCTTTCCAACCCCGCGCACCGCGCCGAAGTCGCCGCGCTGTGGGGCGTTCCTTCCGTGCCCGAGAAACCTGGCAAGACAGCCGTCGAGATGTTCCAGGCCGCCGCCGACGGCGAGATCAAGGCGCTGTGGATTGCGTGCACGAATCCGGCGCAGTCCATGCCCGACCAGGCCACCGTGCGCCGCGCCCTGGAGCGCGCCGAGCTGGTCATCGTGCAGGAAGCCTTTGCCACCACCGCGACCTGCGACTTTGCCGATCTGCTGCTGCCGGCGACCACCTGGGGCGAAAAAACCGGCACCGTCACCAACAGCGAGCGCCGCATCAGCCGGGTTCGCCCGGCTGTCGCCGCACCGGGCGAAACCCGGCATGACTGGCACATTGCGGTGGATTTCGCCCAACGGCTGGAAAAGCGGCTTCAAGCGCAAAACCTGGGCGCCGCACCCGGCGGCCAGAGCGCCGCTGCACCTTTAGCCGCGGCATCCACGCCAGCCTCAACCCCAACCCCAACCCCAACCCCAACCCCAACCCCAACCTCAGCCCCAGCCCCAGCCCCAGCCCCAGCCCGCAGCCTGTTCAACTATCCCACGCCCGAAGCCATCTGGAACGAACACCGCGAAACCACCCGTGGCCGCGACCTGGATATCACTGGCATGAGCTACGCGATGCTCGAAGCCGCACCCCAGCAATGGCCGCTCAAGGAAGGCGAAACCACCGGCAAGGCCCGCCTCTACGAAGACGGCCTCTTCCCCACCGCTGACGGCAAGGCCTGCTTCGTCAACACGATTTACCAGCCCGTGGCCGAGCCGCGCGAATCGCGCTACCCGTTCTCATTGAACACCGGACGCCTGCGCGACCAGTGGCACGGCATGAGCCGCACCGGCACGCTCGGGCGCCTGTTCGGCCATGTGGCCGAGCCCAGTGTGCAGATGAACGCGCAGGACATGGCGCGGCGCCTGCTGAAAGAAAACGACCTGGTACACGTCACCTCCAAGCGCGGCTCCATCTTGGTGCCGGTGCAGGCTTCGCCCGAAGTGGGCCTGAGCCAGGCCTTCATGGCGATGCACTGGGGCGAGGAATACCTCAGCGGCGTCTCCAGCACCGGCCACCCGCTGGCAGGGGTCAACGCGCTGACGACATCGGCCTACTGCCCCAGCTCCAGGCAGCCCGAACTCAAACACGCTGCCGTCAAAATCCTGAAAGCCGAGCTGCCTTGGTCCCTCCTGGCCGTGGCCTGGCTGCCGGACGGCGAAGCGCTGGCCGCCCGCGAACAGCTCAAGGCCCTGATGAAGACATTCCCCTTCACCAGCTGCGTGCCGTTTTCCAACAACACGCCGCTGGAAACGAGAACGACCCCCCCGGAGCAGCGCGGGCGCGAGCGCACCGGCCTGCTGTTTCGCGCCGCCGCCCATGAAGCGCCGCCCGAGGAAATGCTGGAGACGCTGGAGCGCATCCTCGGCCTCAATGGCCCGGACGCCCTGCACTATGCCGACCGCAAGAAAGGCCAGCGCCGCACCGTGCGGCTGGTGCGCAGCGCCGATCAGGCCGAACTGACCGGCTTCGTGCTCGCCGGCGACACCAGCGCCCAGGCCTGGATCACCACCCTGCTGAAAGACGAGCTGCCCGCACAGGCCTATGGCCGGCTGCTGCTGCTGCCCGGCGCCAAGCCGCCGATGGCGGTCCAGTCGCGTGGCAAACCGGTGTGCAGCTGCTTCAACGTCAGCGACATCGCCATCGACGAGCACCTGCAAGGCCTCATCCGGGACGGCGACGCCACCGCCCGCCTGAGCAGCGACGAGGTCCGGCTGGCCTCGCTGCAGCAGGCTCTGAAATGCGGCACCAATTGCGGCTCCTGCGTGCCCGAACTCAAGCGCCGGGTGCGTTCTGCGCACAGCGCCGGTGCCCTCCAGGCGTCAACGCCGCGCAGCGTCATTCCGATCCGGCAAATCGCCTGAGCGTGTACCCTGACCCCGGCCGCTATACTGGAATTTTTAGTTTTTTCACAGAAAGCAGCCGGCGTTTGCAGGCAAATACGACATGGGAATCAGCCACTACATCAAGGAAATCGGGCGCGGCAAGGACGGCGCCCGCTCCTTGTCACGCGAGCAGGCCGCAGACCTGCTGGGCCAGGTGCTCGACGGCGCGGTCACCGACCTGGAAATCGGCGGCTTTTGCCTGGCCATGCGCATCAAGGGCGAAACGCCCGAGGAAATGGCCGGTTTCCTTGATGCCGTGCACCAGCGCCTGAACCTGGTGCCCGCCACCGGCCCCAGCGTGGTGCTCCCCAGCTACAACGGTGCGCGCAAGCTGCCGGTGCTCACGCCGCTGCTGGCGCTGCTGCTGGCGCGCGAAGGCCTGAGCGTGCTGGTGCACGGCACGCCCACTGAAACCAAGCGGGTGGTTTCTTCCGACGTGCTGGCGCTGATGGGCGTTCCGGCGCTCACCGCCATCCAGCCCCTCGAACCGGGCCAAGTCGCTTTCGCGCCCACCGAACTGCTCAGCCCGGCTTTAAAACGCCTGCTGGACGTGCGCCGCGCCGTCGGCCTGCGCAACCCGGCGCACAGCCTGGTCAAGCTCATGAATCCGATGGCCGCGCCAGCCTTGGTGATCAGCAGCTACACCCATCCGGAATACGCCATTTCCATGGCCGCGACCTTCGAGCGTGTGCAGGGCAACGCCCTGCTGCTGCGCGGCACCGAAGGCGAAGGCGTGGCCGATCCGCGCCGCTCGCCGCAGATGCAGGGTTTCATCCGGGGAGAATGCGTCCTGCGCCACGAAGGCCTCAAGGGAACCCTGCCCTCGGTGCCCGATCTGCCCAAGGACATCGACGCGGCCAGCACCGCCGCCTTCATTCAATCGGTGCTTGCCGGCACCAGCCCGCTGCCGCCCTCGATTGGACAGCAGGTGGAACATATCTTGCAATTGGTCAAGCACTTATGAACAACCCAACCTCTTTCAGTGCCCTGGGCACCGTCACCCTTGTCGGCGCCGGCCCTGGCGACCCGGAGCTGCTCACCCTCAAGGCCCTCAAGGCGATCCAGCGGGCCACGGTGCTGTTCGTGGACGATCTGGTGAGCGATGAGATCGTCGCTTTTTCCCAGCCCCATGCCCGCATCGTGCATGTGGGCAAGCGCGGCGGCTGCAAGTCGACACCCCAGGAGTTCATCCAGAAGCTCATGGTGATGGCGGCCAGGGAAGGCGAAACCGTGGTGCGGCTCAAGGGCGGCGACCCCTTCATCTTCGGTCGCGGCGGCGAGGAAGTCGAGCACCTGCGCGAAGCCGGCATTGAAGTCAGCGTGATCAACGGCATCACCGCCGGGCTGGCTGCCGTGACCTCGCTGGGCGTGTCGCTGACGCACCGCGAGCATGCGCACGGCGTGGTCTTCGTCACCGGCCATGCCAAGCCCGGCGACAGCGGCACCGACTGGCCCGCGCTGGCCGCCACCGCCCACAGCGCCCGGCTCACCCTGGTGATCTACATGGGCGTGAGCGGCGCCGAGCGCATTCAGAACGAATTGCTGAGCGGCCTGCCCGCCAGAACGCCGGTGGCCGTGATCCAGAACGCCTCCCTGCCGACACAGCGCCACATCACGACCACGCTGGGCCGGCTGTCCACCACCATCCGCGAAACCGCCATGGCCAGCCCGTCCATCATCGTCGTCGGCGACGTGATCGGGGCCGTGGCGCTGGCCGCTGACCACCCGGTCGCTGTTCGCAGCGCCTGAAAACGCTGCCAGGGCGCCCACGCGACCCTGGCGAGCTTCCTGACAAAACCCATCCGCGCTGCCAGCCTCGCGCGCCATGCATGCTTCATGCTGAGCCTGTCAAGCCGCTTTGATCTCAGCGGCTGCAGGTACAACCTCAGGTTTTGAAGCGGCCTGACGCGGCTACACTCCCGTGTTTTAAAAGCCGTGGCAGCAGGGCTCCGGCCCACTGGCAATCGCTTCACTCCTCTGCCCGATTTCGTGCCGTGTCTTGAAAGACCTGGCAGTTGAAGCTCTGGCCAGATCGCCATGCGTGGGCATGACCCCTCCTGCCCGTCCAACCTGTACCAAAGGCTGATGTGATTTCTCAATTCGATGTTGTCGTGATCGGCGCAGGCGCCGCCGGCCTTTTTTGCGCCGCCCAGGCCGGCCAGCGCGGCCTCAAGGTCCTGCTGCTGGACCACAGCGAAAAAGTCGCCGAGAAAATCCGTATCTCAGGTGGCGGGCGCTGCAACTTCACCAACCGGGACGCCACGCCGGCCCAGTTCCTGAGCGAGAACCCGCATTTCTGCCGCTCGGCCCTGTCGCGCTACACACCGCAGGACTTCATTCAACTGCTGCAGCGCCACGGCATCCCTTTTCATGAAAAACACAAGGGCCAGCTGTTTTGCGACCGTTCGGCCGAAGACATCATCGACATGCTGCTGGCCGAATGCGATGCGGGACAGGTCACGCGCTGGCAGCCCTGCAGCGTCCAATCGGTGCGCTACTCTGGCTCAGAGACTCGCCCCGAAACCAGGATGGAGGCAAACGCAAACGCAGGCACGCACACGCACGCCCACACAGCCACAGCCACAGCCACAGCCACGGACCCGGACCCGGACCCGGACCCGGATGCGGATTCGGATGCAGATGCAGATGCGGTCGGCTACCAACTGCAAACCAGCCGTGGGCCGGTTCAGGCGCCGCAACTGGTGATTGCCACCGGCGGCCTGTCGATCCCGAAAATCGGCGCCACCGATTTCGGTTTTCGCATCGCCAGACAATTCGGCCTGCGCCTGGTGGAGCCGCGCGCCGCCTTGGTACCGCTGACCTTTGACGGCGCAGCCTGGGCGCCCTACGCCCAGCTGTCCGGCCTGGCGCTGCCGGTGCAAATCGAAACCGGCCCGCCGGACGCCACGCCCAAGCAGCGCAAGAAAGCTGTGGTGTTTTCCGAAGACCTGCTGTTCACCCACCGGGGGCTGAGCGGCCCGGCGGTGCTGCAGATTTCGAGCTTCTGGCGCGAAGGCCAGCCCATCCGCATCAACCTGGCGCCCGGCACCGACCTGAGCGCCCTGCTGCTGCGCGCCAAGGCCACGTCGCGCAAGCTGATCGCCAACGAACTGGCCAGCCTGGTGCCCAGCCGCCTGGCCGAGGCCTGGGTCAGCCAGGACACCGCCCTGCAGCGCCCCATCTGCGACGCCACCGACAAGGCCTTGTCAACGCTGGCGCAGCGCCTGGCCGACTGGCAGCTCACACCCAACGGCTCGGAAGGCTACAAGAAGGCCGAAGTCACCGTCGGCGGCGTCGATACCCGCGATCTGTCGTCGCAGACGATGGAGTCCAAACAACCCGGCCTGTACTTCATCGGCGAAGTGGTGGACGTCACCGGCTGGCTGGGCGGCTACAACTTCCAGTGGGCCTGGGCCAGCGGCTTTGCCTGCGCGCAGGCGCTGGCGGCGCGGCAGACGGAACGGGCGCTATGATGGCGGGCGGCAGGCACATTTGAGCCTGCTATAATCTTAGGCTTTGCTAGCAAACCCGCACCTGGCCTGATCCTGATCAGATCAATGTAAGTGCAAATTTTTGGATCGATTCATCAATGACAACCATTCGCGTAAAAGACAACGAACCCTTCGACGTGGCACTGCGCCGCTTCAAGCGCACCATCGAAAAACTCGGCCTGCTGACCGACCTGCGCGCCCGCGAGTTCTACGAGAAGCCAACCGCCGAGCGCAAGCGCAAGAAGGCAGCCGCTGTCAAGCGTAACTACAAGCGCATCCGCGCCATGCAGTTGCCCAAGAAGCTGTACTGATCCAGTACGCCTTCACGGCAGCTCAAGCCCGCAAGAGGACGCTCTGCGGGCTTTTTTGCTTTCTGGCCCTGCCATTACGGCCTTCACGCGCCGTGCCGACCGCGATTTTTCTCTATCTAAAACCCTTCCAGGAGCCCCGCCATGACCCTCAAAGAACAAATCACCGAAGACATGAAAACCGCCATGCGCGCCAAGGACAGCGAGCGCCTGGGCACGATTCGCCTGCTGCTGTCGGCGATCAAGCAAAAGGAAGTCGATGAACGCGTGGTGGTGGACGACGTGATGGCCGTGGCCATCGTGGACAAGCTCATCAAGCAGCGCAAGGACTCGATCGAGGCGTTTGAAAAAGCCGAGCGCAAGGATCTGGCCGACAAGGAAAAGGCTGAGATGCTGGTGCTGCAGGCTTACCTGCCGGCCCGCCTGAGCGCCGAAGAGGTCAGCGCCGAAGTCAAAACCATCGTGGCCGCGCTGGCCGCCGAACTGGGCCGAGCCGTGACGCCGGCCGACATGGGCAAGGTCATGGGCGCGGTGAAAACCCAGCTGGCCGGCAAGGCCGACATGGGCCAGGTGTCGGCGGCGGTGAAGGCGGCACTGGCTGGCTGATCGGTGGTTCGGGCTGCAGTTTGATCACCAGCTTGAACGAGAATCCAGTCTGTCAGGTTACGCTTCGCTAACCCGACCTCCCCCATGAAGCGTTCCGAAATCATGAAGCTTGAGCCGAATTTTCAGGATTTCGTAGGCCGGGTTAGCCGCAGGCGTAACCCGACATCTCAAATCAGGAGCCAGCCACCTTCATCCGGTTCACCAGAATCGAACCCACGGTCTTGGCGCCATAGTTGTAGGTGTCGGCGCCCACGGCCTCGATGCCCAGCAGCATGTCCTTGAGATTGCCGGCAATCGTGATCTCTTCCACCGGAAAGGCGATTTCGCCGTTTTCCACCCAGTAGCCCGAGGCGCCGCGCGAATAGTCGCCGGTCACGTAGTTCACGCCCTGGCCCATCAGTTCGGTCACGAACAGGCCTGTGCCCAGCTTGCGCAGCATGGCGTCCAGATCGTCGCCGGCCTTGGTCTTGCGGCTCGTCAGCGTCAGGTTGTGCGAACCGCCGGCGTTGCCCGTCGTGCGCATGCCCAGCTTGCGGGCCGAATAGGTGCTCAGAAAATAGCCCTGCACCCGGCCCGCTTCCACCACCTGGCGGGCGCTGGTCTTGACGCCTTCGTCATCGAAGGGCGCGCTGCCCTTGCCCTTGAGCAGGAACGGGTCTTCGTGGATGTCGATGTGCTTGGGAAACGCCAGCTTGCCCAGGCTGTTGAGCAAAAACGTGCTCTTGCGGTAGAGCGCGCCGCCGCTGACGGCCTGCACAAAACCGCCCAGCAGGCCGGCGGCCAGCGGCGACTCGAACAGCACCGGGCATTCGGTGGTGGGGATGTTGCGGCCTTTCAGGCGCGCCAGCGCGCGTTCGGCAGCGTAGCGGCCGACAGCCTCGGGCGAGGCCAGCTCGGCGGCGTCGCGCATCGAGCTGTACCAGGCGTCGCGCTGCATGTTTTTTCCCTTGCCGGCAATCGGCGCGACCGAAATGCTGTGGCGCGAGCTGGCATAGCCGCCCCGGAACCCCGAGGTGTGGGCGTTGAAGAAATGGCTTTGCTGGGCCGACACGCCCGCGCCTTCGCTGTTGGTGATCAGGCGCGACGTTCCCATGGCCGCCGCCTCGCAGCGCAGCGCCAGCACGGCCGCATCTTCCGAGGTGATAGCCCAGGGGTGGAACAGGTCCAGCGCCGGGTGTTCGCGGGAAATGTCCTGCTCGTCGGGCAGGCCCGAGGTCTCGTCTTCAGCCGTAAAACGGGCGATGTCGTAGGCCGCTTTCACGGTCTGCTTGATGGCCGCCTTGGAAAAATCGCTGGTGGACGCATTGCCGCGCTTTTTGCCGACATAGACGGTGATGCCCAGCGACTTGTCGCGGTTGCGCTCGACCGATTCGAGTTCGCCCTTGCGCACGCTGACGGACAGGCCGCAGCCCTCGGAGGCTTCGGCCGCCGCATCGGTGGCGCCGAGTTTCTTGGCGTGGCCCAGCGCGGTATCGACCAGGTCTTCAAAAAAGTTACGGTGGTAGCTGAAACCGGACTCGGGCTGGCTGATTTTGGCGCGCGAAGCGCTGCGGGGCGAACGGGAAGAAGATTTTTGAGTCATGGGTGGCTATGATACTGACTGCTGCCCTTGGCACGGCAAACCCGCCCGAAACACCCAGTGTCGCGTCATGCGTCTCAAGCCGGTTCTCTCCAGAAGCAGGCGTACCGATAATTTGCGCTTGACATGACACTAGCGAGCGTGCAGGGGATGGCCAGCGCATTTTTCTTCGCGCCATGGGCTCTACTGGAAATGTCTGCGTATCATCCCGACACGCCAACCCCTCTTTAACCGAAGGCTCAGGCCGGCGCTGCAGCCGGCACCCTTCACGCCCCGCTTTCAAAAGCGAGGCATTGCAAAATACACCTGATGAACAACAAGACACCCAAGCCCATCAAAGGCTACTGGTCCAATGGCCGCTTCGTGAAACCCGAGGAAATCGCGCTCGAAGAAGTCGGCCCGCCGAGCAAGACCCAATTAAAAGCCGAAGCCGATGAAAAGCAGGCGCTGGGCGAAGCTTTATTAACCCTGCGCGCCGACCTGATGGCGCGCCTGGACCTGCCCGACAAGCTGCTCGAAGCGCTGAAAGAAGCCAAGCGCATCACCCATTTCGAAGGGCGGCGGCGCCAGATGCAGTTCATCGGCAAGCTGATGCGCCCGCTCAACATCGAGCCGATCCGCGCCGCCATCGACGAGCAGGCCAACGGTTCGGCCGACCTGACGCTGGCGCTGCACCTGGCCGAGCAGTGGCGCGACAAACTGATCGCCTCGGACGAGGCGCTGGCCCAATGGATGACGGACTACCCCGACACCGATTCGCAGCAGCTGCGCGCGCTGATCCGCCAGGCGCGCAAGGACATCGCCAAGCCCGAAACACCGGGCGAAGCCCCGCGCCACGGCAAGTCGTACCGCGAGATTTTCCAGCTGGTGCGCCAGGCGATGAAGCAGGAGCCGCAGGCATGAGCGACGCCGTCAAAATCGGTATCGTCTCGGTCAGCGACCGGGCGTCCAGCGGCGTCTATGTGGACAAGGGCCTGCCAGCGCTCAAGGACTGGCTCACCCGCGCCCTGCACAACCCGATCACGTTTGAAGAGCGGCTGATTCCCGACGAGCAGGCCGGCATCAGGGCCGCGCTGATTGAACTGGTCGACGCGGGCTGCTGCTTGGTGCTGACCACCGGCGGCACCGGCCCGGCCCTGCGCGATGTGACGCCCGAAGCGACGCTCGCCGTGGCGCACAAGGAAATGCCCGGCTTTGGCGAGCAGATGCGCCAGATCAGCCTGAAATTCGTACCCACGGCGATCTTGTCGCGCCAGGTGGCCGTGATCCGCAACAACGCCTTGATTCTTAATTTGCCCGGCCAGCCCAAGGCAATTGCCGAGACGCTGGAAGGGCTGAAGAGCCCGGCGGGCGAATCGGTGGTGCCCGGCATTTTTGCCGCCGTGCCGTACTGCATCGACCTGATCGGTGGGCCTTACCTGGAAACGCGCGACGAGGTGTGCAAGGCGTTTCGGCCCAAGAATGCCATTCGCGCTGCCCGGACCAGTTAAAAACAGCGCGCCCACCCTCGGTGAATTACTTGCCCACCAGCTGGTTCAATTTATCCGCCTCAAAATTCTCCTGCAGGGCCGCATCCTTGGGCACGCAATCGGTGCTGTGAACCGGGCGGGAGAGTTTTTCAATCGCCTGCCAGAGCAGCGCAATCTGGTGCTCCTGCCCGCTAGCGTTGTCGATCAGGCCGCGCAGGGCCTGGCTCAAGGGGTCATCGCTCTGGGTGATGCCGTAGGCTGAAAAACCCATCTGGCTGGCCGCCTGTTCGCGTTTCACATCGGCGCCGGCCTGGATGATGCGCGCCGGATTGCCCACGGCGGTGGCGCCGGCGGGTACCGGTTTGACAACCACCGCATTCGAGCCAATCCGGGCGCCATCGCCGACGGTGAAGCCGCCCAGCACCTTGGCGCCCGCGCCGACCACCACGTTTTTGCCCAGCGTCGGATGACGCTTGGCGCCCTTGTAAAGCGACGTGCCGCCCAGCGTGACGCCGTGGTAAATGGTGCAGCCTTCGCCGATTTCGGCCGTCTCGCCGATCACCACGCCCATGCCGTGATCGATAAAGACCCCGCCGGCAATCTGCGCGCCGGGGTGAATTTCAATGCCGGTCAGCCAGCGCGAAAGATGCGAAATAAAACGTCCCGGCCATCTGAAGCCGTGCGTCCAGCACCAGTGCGCGCCCCGGTGCAGCACCAGCGCATGCAGGCCGGGGTAGCAGGTCAGCACTTCCCAGGCCGTACGGGCGGCTGGGTCGCGCTCAAGAATGCACTGGATGTCGGAGCGGAGTCTGGAAAACATGCGCAAAGTTTAGGCCTTGGCTGAGGTGTGCGCTGACGCCGGCCCCTTGCCCGCTGCACAAAAAGATTTCCCGGATGAATCCGGCTTAACCGACGCATCCGGCGTACTCGGCGCAGCTTGCAGCATGGCCTTGGCCACGCCGCGCAGGATGTGGATTTCTTCCGGGCTGAGTTGGGCGCGGTTAAACAGCTGATTCAGGCGCGGCATGAGTTTCTTGGGCGAGGCCGGGTCGAGAAAGCCGATAGCGCTCAGCGCTTCTTCCCAGTGCTTGAGCATCCCGCTGACAGCCGCCGCGTCGGCCAGCCGGGGTTCGGCGGTGGCGGACTGAACGGCATAGCCGCCCAGCGCCTCGCGCCAGTCGTAGGCAATGAGCTGCACTGCCGCGCCCAGGTTGAGCGAGCCAAATTGCGGATTGGTCGGAATGCTCAGCGCGACGTGGCAGCGGTAGACATCTTCGTTCTGCATGCCAAAGCGCTCGGAGCCGAACAGGAAAGCCACCGATGCGGGCCGCAGCGCCGGCGCAGTGGGCGCAGAAAGCCGCTGAGCTGGAAACGTCTGGGTTTGAGTTGCCGCTGCCTGATCAGGCAGCGCTTGAACTGACGGCGTTTGAGCCTGGATTGCCAGTGGCTGAGTTGGCTGAGTTGGCTGAGTTGGCTGAGTTTGATCTTCAACTGGCAGCACTTGCGCTGATGGCGCATCCGCCTGCGCGAGCAACTGGGCAAAATGCACCCTCGGCGCCCGGGTTGGCGGGCCAAAATCGCGCGGCGTCATGGCGGTGGCGCACAGGTGCTCCATGCCGTCGAGCGCTTCATCGAGCGTTTCAACGATGCGCGCGTTGTTTAAAACGTCCAGGGCGCCGCTGGCGCGCTGGATGGTTTCCTCGCGCCGCAGCACATTGGCCCAGCGCGGCGCCACCAGCACCAGGTCGTCAAAACCCATGGTCTTCATGGCGCGGGCGGTGGCGCCCACATTGCCGGCGTGGCTGGTGTTGATCAGGATAAAACGGGTTTTCATGGGTCCAAAAGCGCCCGGCCAACGTGTCCGAAAGTCCGCAGCGGCAAAGCTATTTCGGTTCAGGGCAGGGGAAGCCGGTAAAATCCTCTATTGTCGCCTGCCGCCGGTTACCGGCTTTGCAGTTCCTGCCCGCTCTTTCTTAACTCTATATGTCCAGCAATCTCCACCCCATGCTCAACGTGGCCGTCAAGGCTGCGCGCGCCGCCGGCGCCCTCATCAACCGCGCCGCCCTTGACGTCGAGGCAGTCCGTGTCTCGCTCAAGCAGACCAACGACTTCGTCACCGAAGTCGATCAGGCCGCCGAAGCCGCGATCATCGAAACCCTGCTGAGCGCCTACCCCGGCCACGGCATCCTGGCCGAAGAGTCGGGCAGCGAGCATGGCGCGAAAGACTCCGAGTACGTGTGGATCATCGACCCGCTGGACGGCACCACCAATTTCATCCACGGCTTTCCGTTCTACTGCGTCAGCATCGCGCTGTCGGTGCGCGGCAAGATCGAACAAGCCGTCGTCTATGACCCGACGCGCAACGATATCTACAGCGCCAGCAAGGGCCGGGGCGCCTACGTCAACGACCGGCGCCTGCGCGTGGGCAAGCGCACCCGGCTGCAGGAATGCCTGATCTCCACCGGCTTTCCCTACCGCCCCGGCGACAAGCTCAAGCCCTACCTGAACATGCTGGGCGAGGTGATGAGCCAGTGCGCCGGCGTGCGCCGCCCCGGCGCCGCGGCGCTGGACCTGGCCCACATCGCAGCAGGCTACACCGACGGCTTTTTCGAGGCCGGCCTGCAGCCCTGGGACGTGGCAGCGGGCTCGCTGCTCATCACCGAAGCGGGCGGCCTGATCGGCAACTTCACCGGCGAGGCCGACTTCATGGACCACGGTGAATGCGTCGCGGGCAACCCGCGCATTTACGGCCAGTTGGTCGGCACGCTGGGCAAGTACAGCAAGTTTGCCGGCGCTGGCGACAAGGCCGGCGTGCGCCAGGCCCTGCAGGCGGGCGCTGACACGCCGGCCAGCCCCGCCCAGGGCAACGGCCAAGACAGCCTGGCCGCCCCGCTCGCCGTGGCCAAACCCACGCTCAAGGCCAAACGCATCAAGGCTGCCAGCGCCGCCGCACCTGCCGCGCCCGTGGCACCAGACGCGCCGTTCTGAGCCTGCCGTCAAAGCATTCGCTTCCGGCCAGACGGCCGGGGGCGTGGGCCCTGTGAAAAACCAAGACTGGCCTGCGGCTTGACCCGGCATGCGTTCAGGGTGGGATGCCGCCTGAAAATCAGCCACATCTGACGATGCACGCCTGGCACCAGGCCAGGCGTGAAAATCATGTCTGTCACCCCCGTCCCCGGGCTGTGCAAATCACCTGCAGCGGATCGCTCAGGCGAGGCCGTTCGGACACATCGTGGCTTGATTCCACGGCCAGTTCAGCGTCTTAAAAAAACCCCTATGCCGCACAATGTTATGTGATGATTTGAGTCTTTAAGTAACTGGAGAAATAAATTGAAACTACTGTTGTGTACCAAACGCGATCTGGTTGGCAATATGATGTTGAACCAACTCTTACCCATCTTGACGCAACAACACGACGTGGAGGTTTTGCTCGCCAATCGCATCCGGCCCGAAGCCGATACCGTGCCCGAACTGGGCTGGATGAAATTCTTTGAGCAGGATCTGCCCAACCGCGTGCTGTTTCCGCTGATCGACCAGTCCTGTGCTAACGCTGGGCAATGGCTCTCGTTCGATGCCCTGGCCGGGCGCTACGGCGTTCGCATCGAGACAGCTGGCCACCTCAGCGCCGCCGAGTTGACCCGGCAGGTGCAGGAGGCGGCTCCCGAGCTGATCGTCTCGTTTCAGTTCGGCTTCATCTTCAAGCCCCAGGCCCTGGCGGTGGCCCCGCGCGGCGCGCTCAACCTGCACTCGGGCGCCCTGCCCCAGCGCGCCGGCGTCAACCCGACCTTCTGGTGCATGAAGGACGGCGATCGCGAGGCTGCCTGCACGCTGCACTGGATCGACGTCGGCATCGACTCCGGCCCGCTGGTGGAGGTGCGCACCATGCCGCTGGACTACTCGCGCTCGCTGTTTGCCAACTGGATCGCCAACTACCAGAACGGCGCACGCCTGATCGCCGACGCCATCGCCACCCTGAGCCGCGAAGGCAGCCTGCCGGCACAGGCGCAGGACGACGCCAGCCGTCACTACGTCCCCACACCCACGGCCGAGGATTTTGCCGCCTTTGCCGCCAGCGGTCGTCGCCTGATCGATACGAGCGACTACCTGGACCTGCTCAGCCACTACCTGCCGCAAGCATGAGCACCGCCCTCGCGCCGATGACGTCGGCTTTTACCAAAATGCAGGCCTGCGGCAACGACTTTGTCGTAATCGATGACCGCGCAGACCGGTTTGCCGGGCGGGAGTCGGCGCTGGCGCGGCGCCTGTGCGAGCGGCGGCTGGGCATCGGCGCCGATGGCCTGCTACTGCTGCGCAGCGGCAGCGCCGCCGGACACTTTCAGATGGTGTTTGTCAATGCCAACGGCCTGATCGGCGAGATGTGCGGCAATGGCGCGCGCTGCCTGGCCGCCTTCATCCGCAACGCCGGCCTGGCCAAGCAGGCGCTGGTGCTGCAGACGCTGGCCGGCAACGTGCCGGTGCGCTTTGAGGGCACACACCGCATCCGGCTTGACCTGCCCGCTGCCGGTGGGCTGCGCAGCGACATTGCCATCGACTGGCACGGACGCCAGTGGTTGTTTGACGCGCTGGAGGTCGGCGTGCCGCATGCGGTGTGTTTTTTGCCCGACCGGGCCGCGCTGGAGCAGTTGCCCGTCGAGAGATTTGGCCGCTACGTCTGCCACCACCCGGCATTTGCGCCGCGCCAGTGCAACGTCAACTTCGTGGCGCTGCAGGACGGGCGGCTGCATCTGCGGACCTACGAGCGCGGTGTCGAAGCCGAGACCCTGGGCTGCGGCACCGGCGCCACGGCGGCGGCGCTGCTGGCCCACCGACGCTTTGGCCTGCGCTCGCCCATCGAAGTGCTCACGCGCAGCGGCGAGGCGCTGGACATCCATTTCGAGCCGGGGTCAGGCTTGCTGCACCTGACCGGCAGCGCTCACTTCATTGCCAGCGGCCAGGTCGAGGCAAGCCTGCTGAGCGCTCTGGCGCCTGGGGTCTGAAGCGACGCCATGCACCCTTCTGCCGCCTTGCTCAACTGCCATGCCGCCACGCCGGCGTGCCTGGCGCTGAGCACGGGCGCAGGCCTGCTGGCGCACCACCGGGTCAAGCCATGAAGGTGGTGCGCCGGCCGCTGGCCGCCGAGGCACTGCTGCTGACGCTGGCGGTCGCGCTGCTGCTGTTTCTGAACCATGCCAAGTTTTCTGCAGCACTGGAGCATCGCGAACAGGTCCGCCAGATGCTGGTGGCCGATGACCTGGCCAAGACCCTGGAGTCGCACCTGGCGCTGGGTCTGATGCTGGAGGACACGCCAGCGCTGCACGCCCTGCTCGATCGCAGGCGCACCGACGACGCACGTGTGCGCGCCGTGGTGGTGCTCGACGCACAGGGCCAGCCACGCATCGTCAGCGGCCAGGGCAGGCCGGCCCTGTGGCAATCGGCGCGCCATCATCGCGCCGGGGGCCAGGCCAGCGCCAGCAGGAACGGCGTCGCCGCCATCGCCCTGAAAAACGGCTTTGGCCTGCAAGCCGGCTGGCTGGTGCTGGACTACGACCTGAGCGGACCGCACGAGCAGACCACCCAGGCCTTCGGCGAACTGTGGCCGCAGGCGCTGCTGACGCTAGCCTCGGCCCTGGCGGCGCTGACCTTCCTGATGCCGCGCGTGGCACGCCGCTATGCCAGCGAGCCCACGCGCAGCGCACGCCGCATTGGCCTGCTGGTGGCCACCTTGCTGCTGCTGGTGCAAGGCAGTGTGGCCTGGAGCGCCTACGGGGCCTTTAGCCGGGTCAGCAGCGAGGATGCGCCGCTGCTGGCAGCCACCCTGGCGCGTACCCTGGCCTTGCCGCTGGAGCGCGGCCTGGAGCACGGCATGACGTTGGCACAACTGCGGGGCGTGCCCGAGTGGCTCCAGCCAGCCCTGGCCGCCAGCCCGGAATTTTCCCAATTGGCCTTGGAAGACGTCGATGGCCGCACCCTTTTCAAGGTGCTGGCCAGCAACAGCGCCGACACCAGGACCGAGCCCGTGAACTACCGATTTCTCCTGAAGCTGAACGAGCGCGTTGCCGGCACCTTGGTGGTGGGGCTTGACCCGCGCTGGCTGATCGAGCGCACCCGGCAACTGGCCATGGAATTTGCCACCTTGCTGGTGATCGGCCTGCTGCTCGGGCTCGAACTGCTGCACGGCATCGGTGCCCACGCCGAGCCGGATGCGCAAAAAGCCGGACTGAGCCGGCTGCGCCTGCCCTTGGTGCTGTTTTTCCTCGGCTCCGAACTGCCTCGGGCCTTCTTGCCGATGTGGTCACGCGACATGGCCGAGCAGCCGCTGCCCCAAGCCTGGGATGGCACGCTGGCGGCCAGCCTGCTGGCGCCACTGGCCGCGCTGCCGGCGGCAGTGCGCATGACCCTGCCGATTTCGGTTTTCCTGCTCTCGGTGGCACTGATCTCGCCGTTTGCCGGCCGCTACAGCGCACGCCATGGTCCCAAGCGGCTGATGGCACTGGGCCTGGGCCTGGCCGCTGGCGGTCATGTGCTGGCCTGGATGTCAGAGTCGCTGCTGAGCCTGGTGCTGGCGCGGGTGCTCGCTGGCGCCAGCTTTGGCTGCGTCAGCGTGGCCGCATTTACCCATATCGGCAGTACCGGCAGCGCGCGGGCGCGTGGCATGGCGCTGTACCTGGCCGCCTACGTGGCCGCCGGCATTTGCGGCGCCGGCCTGGGCGCCCTGCTGCACGAGCGGGCTGGAACACCCGCCGTGTTTGCCTTTGGGTTGCTGTGCATCGGGCTGTGCGCCGTCACGCTGCGCAGCCTGCCGCAGCTCCACACGCCCGCAGCCCATCCCGCCCCGGTGGCCGGCTCCCTGTTCAAGCTGCTGTGCCAGCGGCCTTTTGTGCAGCTGGTGGTCCTGATCGGCCTGCCGATGCAGATCGTGCAGCAGGGGCTGCTGTTTTACTGGGCGCCCCTGGCGCTGGCCGCGCAAGGCCAGTCCACCTCCTTCATCGGGCTGATGATGATGGGCTACTTCGTGCTGGTGCTGCTGCTCAATGCGCCCTCGGCGCGCTGGGCTGACCGCAGCGGGCGCCACACGCTGCTGGTGACGTTGGCACTGGTGCTGGCCAGCGTGGCCACGCTGCTGTGCGGCGTCTTCTACACGCCCACGATGATCGGCATCAGCATGGCGCTGATCGGCATTGCCTGGGCCTCGGGCTTTCCGGCCCAGGGCGCGCTGGTGCTCAGTCTTGGCGAGCAGGAACTCGCGGGCGTGGCGCCGGCCGTGGCGATTGGCGTGTATCGCATGGTCGAGCGCATCGGCGCGATGCTGGCGCCCTTGCTGGTGGCACTGCTGATAGGCATGCTCGGTTATGCCGGTGCCGCCAAGACCCTGGGCGCGCTGCTGCTGCTTTGCACCTGTTCGCAAAGCTGGATGTCACGCAAGGAGCAACACGTATGCCCCCTCAAGGCCTGATCACCTCCTCTCTGAAGCGCAAGGTATCCCGCCTCTGGGCGCATGACGCGGCACGCCGGGTGATGCGCACCGGGCTGATACGCGCCGCGCTGGCAGGGATCGCGTTGCCGGGACTGCTGCTGCCCGTCTGGGCAGCGCCAGTCAAGCAGGTATTCCTGATCACCAATCGCGGCTGCGAGGAAATCTGCCAGAGCTTTCGGCGCAGCCTCGAAAGCCAGGGGCCGGTGAATTTCATCTGGCGCGACGCCGCCGGCGATATCAGCCGGGTTGCCGGCTTTGCGGCGGAGGCGCGCGCCTTGCGCCCGGACCTGGTGGCCACCTGGGGCACCGGCGTCACGCTCGCTGTCGTCGGCCCTTATGACGCACCCGACCCCAGGCGCCACCTGAAAAACACCCCGGTGGTTTACATGTATGTCGGCGATCCGGTCGAGTCAAAGATTGCCCGCAGCGCCAGCCAGTCCGGCCGCCCGAATGTGGCCGGCGCCAATACGGCAGTGCCGCTTGAAGCGCAAATCAGGCTGCTGGCGTCTTACCGCCCGTTGGCCAGAATCGGCATGCTCTACAACACCGACGAGCCCGCTGCCGTGACACAGGCGGCGAAGGTCCGCCAGGCCTTCGAGGCGCACGCGGTGCAGGTACACGAAGTGCGCCTGCCCATGACGGCCAGGGGCACACCCGACGCCGGCAGTATTCCAGCCGCGCTGGACCAGCTGGCACGCCACAAGCCTGATTTTCTCTACCACATCGGCTCGACCTTCACCCTCAGCCAGGTCAATGCCATCAGCGCCGGCGCCATCGCACGCGGCATGCCGATGTTCAGCCCCACCGAGTCGGCTTTTCGCAAGGGCAGCGTGCTGCTCGGCCTGATCAGCCCGCTGGCCGGCATCGGCCAGGTGGCCGCTTACCAGGCCGGGCAGGTCCTGTTTCAAGGCCAACAGCCGGGCGATTTGATCTCGCCCACGCTGACCCACCATTCGGTTTTGATCAACATGCGGGCGGCGCGCGCCTTGCACATCTACCCGCCCATGAAACTGCTGCGGTTCGCCGAACTGACGAACTGACGAACTGACGAACTGACGAACTGACGAACTATAGGCAGGCAGCTTGCACACAGGCTATCTGGCGCAAGCCTGCGCTCCTGCGCTCCTGCGCTCCTGCGCTCCTGCGCTCCTGCGCTGCCAGCCGGCCCGGCATAGCGTCACAGCAGGACGATCTCGGCGCGCCCGCCCAGGAGGGGCCGGCACAGGATCTTGTAGCCATCGGCGTCAAAGCCTGCGGCTGCTTGCGTCAGCAGGCCGGCATCGGCCGCGCTGGTCACGCTGCCCAGGTAGCACCAGTTGCGGATGACGTGGATCTTGCAGTCGCTGCCATCGCGCTCGACCAGGCCGATGGCCCCCGGATACGGCCAGCAGGCCACGCGCAGGCCCTCCAGACTGGCCAGCAGGCGGCTGTGATGAGCATCGGCGCCTTCATCGCCCCGGCAGACGCCGCCGCACTGGCGCAGCATGGCGCGGAAACAGGCCCGGCCGGGTTTGAGTTTCTCCAGTCCCAGCGCGCCATAGCACAGCCGGTTTTCGTCGGCGATCTGGCGCAGCCTTTCGAGCGCGGCATGGCGGCTGCTGAACAGGCCATACAGACAAGGCTCGGTGGCGAAATTGACATCTTTCGAATAGACGACTTCAAGCTGCCCGTCCACGATGCGCAGCGCGCACAGCTGGCGGCTGCGGCGCAGCTTCTGGTTCAGCAGGGGCTGCTGCTGCTTGATCAGGCTCGCTTCGAGCAGCAGCGCGCCGATCTCGCCGGCGGTGCGGATGTGGCTGATGCGCCGTGTCTGGCGCAGCAGGCGCGCCTCGTCCGGGTTGCGCAGGTGGGAAAGCACGCGGTTGCGCAGGTTGACGCTCTTGCCGATGTACAGCGGCAGGCCGCTTTCCTCGCCGTGGAACACATAGACGCCCGGCGCAGACGGCAGATCGGCGATGGCTTGGCGCAGGTGCGTCGGGTATTCGAAAGGCAGAGCCGGGGCAAACTCGGGATGGCGGCGGGCGGGCAGGTGCATAAATCGGTTCCGGTTGCGCGCAGTTTAGGCCGCTCAGGCGCTGGCCGGGCCGTGCAGGGATTTCGCCTGCGCGCCAACACCCCGCCAATATCCCTGGCGCGCATTCAGCGCATCCTTCACCAAGCGCTGGCAGGCGGGGATAATCGGCACCTGAAAAAAGACGCCCAGGCCCATGGCTTTCCACCGAACCCCAGCGGTCGGGAAGTCTGCCGGAAAAAAGGTTTAACTTGTTGATCGATCAAGAAATATCACGCGCTGCCCCGGCAGCCGCCCGCCCCGCCATCGTCGCCCACACGCCCATGATGCAGCAGTACCACGCGATCAAAGCGGAGTACCCGGACACGCTGGTGTTCTACCGCATGGGCGATTTTTATGAAGTCTTCTACGCCGACGCGGAAAAAGCCGCCCGCCTGCTCGACATCACCTTGACCAAACGCGGCCAATCGGCCGGTGAGCCGGTGATGATGGCCGGCGTGCCCTTTCACGCGCTCGAAGGCTATCTGGCCAAGCTCATCAAACTGGGCGAATCGGTGGCGATCTGCGAGCAGGTCGGCGACGTGGCCACCAGCAAGGGGCCGGTGGAGCGCAAAGTCGTGCGCGTGGTCACGCCCGGCACGCTGACCGACACGGAACTGCTCAGCGACAAGAGCGAAGCCATCCTGCTGGCCGTACACCAGGGCGCGCGCAACACCTGCGGCCTGGCCTGGCTGAGCGTGACGCAGGGCGAGATTCACCTGGCGCACTGTGCCCATGACGAGCTGGAAGCCTGGCTGGCGCGCATCAACCCCAGCGAACTGCTCTACAACATCGACGCCACGCCCGCCTTTGAACAGCGCCTGAAAACCCAGCGCTGCCCCGCCAGTGCCCGCCCCGCCTGGCAGTTCGACGCGGGCCTGGGCATGCGCCGGCTGCTGGAGCAGTTGAAAGTCGCCTCACTGGCCGCATGGCACGCCGAAGGCTTGAATGAAGCCCACGCCGCCGCCTCGGCCCTGCTGGGTTACGCCGAACACACCCAGGGCCGCGCCCTGCCGCATGTGCAAGGGCTGCAGGTGGTGCGCTCGGGCGAGCTGATCGAACTGCCGCTGGCAACGCGGCGCAACCTCGAACTGACGCAGACGCTGCGCGGCGAGGATTCGCCCACGCTGTTTTCGCTGCTCGACACGTGTACGACCGGCATGGGCAGCCGGGCGCTCAAAAGCTGGCTGCTCAGCCCGCGCCGCGACCGCACCCAGGCGGCCAGCCGGCTGCAAGCCATCGCCCAATTGCGCGGCGGCGCCCAGCAAACCCTGCGCGCCCAGTTCAAGGGCTGCAGCGATGTCGAGCGCATCACCGCCCGCATCGCGCTGCGCCAGGTGCGGCCACGCGAGCTCGTCGCCCTGCAATTGACGCTGAAGAAAGTAGCCCAGCTCACGCCGCCAGCGCCGCAACTGTCCACCCTGCTCGCGAACATCTTTGAAGACCTGCAGCCGCCCGGCGACTGCGCCGAGTTGCTGGCCCAGTGCATCCTGGACGAGCCCGCCGCGCTGATCCGCGACGGCGGCGTCATCAACCACGGCGTTGACGCCGAACTCGACGAACTGCGCGCCATCCAGACCAACTGCGACGGCTTCCTGCTCGACCTCGAAACCCGCGAAAAGGCCCGCACCGGCATTGCCAACCTGCGCGTGCAGTTCAACAAGGTCCACGGCTTCTACATCGAGGTCACGCAGGGCCAGACCAGCAAGGTGCCCGACGACTACCGCCGCCGCCAGACGCTGAAAAACGCCGAGCGCTACATCACGCCCGAACTCAAAAGCTTCGAGGACAAGGCCCTGTCGGCGCAGGAGCGGGCGCTGGCGCGTGAAAAATGGCTGTACGAGCAGTTGCTCGACCAGTTGCAGGAGTTCGTTCCGGCTCTCAGCCGCCTGGCCAAGGCCCTGGCATCGCTCGACGCGCTGTGCGCGCTGGCCGAGCGCTCGCTCACGCTGAACTGGTGCGCGCCGGTGTTCGTCAAAGAGCCCTGCATCGCCATCAGCGAAGGCCGCCATCCGGTGGTGGAAGCGCGCCTGCTCGAGACCGGCGGCGGCGCCTTCATCGCCAACGACTGCAGCCTCACCGGCCGCCAGCGTATGCAGATGATCACCGGCCCCAATATGGGCGGCAAATCGACCTACATGCGCCAGGTGGCCCTCATCGTGCTGCTGGCCTCCATTGGCTCCTACGTGCCCGCTGGCAGTTGTCGGCTCGGGCCGATCGACGCCATCCACACCCGCATCGGCGCGGCCGACGATGTGGCCAATGCGCAATCGACCTTCATGCTGGAAATGCTGGAGGCCGCACAGATCCTGCACGCCGCCACGCCACATTCGCTGGTACTGATGGACGAGATCGGGCGCGGCACTTCGACCTTTGACGGCCTGGCGCTGGCCGGCGGCATTGCGGCCTACCTGCACAACAAGGCGCAGGCCTTCACGCTGTTTGCGACCCACTATTTCGAGCTGACCGAGTTTCCGGCGCAGCACCACGGCGCCGTCAATGTCCACGTCAGCGCGATCGAGTCCGGCGCCGACATCGTCTTCCTGCACCACATCGAGCCCGGCCCGGCCAGCAAGAGCTACGGCATCGCGGTGGCCAAGCTCGCCGGCGTGCCCGCCGCCGTCGTCAACCATGCCCGCCACGCGCTGGCGGCGCTCGAAGCCCAGCAAGCCCAGGCCAGCGCCCAGGTGGACCTGTTTGCGCCCGCGCCGGAAGCCGCTGCAGCCGGCCCCAGCCCCGTCGAGCTGGCATTGAGTACCATAGACCCCGACGCCCTGAGCCCGCGAGAAGCGCTCGAAGCCCTGTACCGGCTGAAAAAGCTGGCCCCCGGCGCCTGATACCCTGTCGCTCCAAAACTATTATTCCTCAACCTCCTCAGAGCTTCCTTATGACTTACTGCGTCGCCGCCAAACTCAATGCTGGCCTGGTTTTCCTCTCCGACTCGCGCACCAATGCGGGCGTGGACCACATCAGCACCTACCGCAAGATGATTGCCTATGAAAAGCCGGGCGACCGCTTCATGGTGCTGCTCTCGGCCGGCAACCTGTCCATTTCCCAATCGGTGCGCGAAATCCTGCAGATCGAGCACATCAAGGACCCCGAGGGCGGCGAGCCCATCACCATCTGGAACGCCAAAAGCATGTTCGACGCTGCCCGCGTGCTCGGCTCGGCGATCCGCCGGGTCTATGAGCGCGACGCCGCCGCGCTGCGCAAGGCCGATCTGGACTTCAACGTCTCGCTGATCCTGGGCGGCCAGATCAAGGGCGAAGGCATGCGCCTGTTCATGGTGTATTCGGCCGGCAACTTCATCGAAGCGACCGACGAGACGCCCTACTTCCAGGTGGGTGAGTCCAAATACGGCAAGCCGGTGCTCGACCGCGTCCTCACCCCCACCACGCCGCTGGACGAAGCGGCCAAATGCCTGATGGTCTCGATGGACTCGACCATCAAATCGAACCTGTCGGTGGGCCTGCCGCTGGACCTGGTGGTGTACGAAGCCGACGCTTTCAAGAGCGACAAGATCGTTTGCATCGACCATGACAACCCCTACTACCAGATGCTGCACAACAACTGGGGCAAGAAACTGCGCGAAGTCTTCGACAGCATCGAAGACCCGGTCTGGGACGACGCGCATACTGACATCCCGCTCAAGATGCCGGCAGGGCGCCACTCGCCGCTCAAAAAGATTACCACGCCGCATGAGAAACTGATCTGATCGTTTGCGTCGCAAGGCGCAGGCGCAGCGGCAAGCCTCACTTTTGAAAGATATGCCCATGCCCGTCAGCGCCAGACCCCTGGTTATCTTCTCCCACGGCAACAGCTTTCCGGCCAGCACCTACGACGTGATGCTGCAGAGCCTGAAGTCGCGCGGTTTTCAAATCAAGGCGATTGAAAAAATCGGCCATGACCCGCACTACCCGGTCAGCAGCAACTGGCCGCACCTGGTGCAGCAGCTGGCCGACTTTGCCAGCAGGGAGATTGAAAAAACCCGCAAGCCCGCTTTCCTGGTCGGCCATTCGATGGGCGGTTTTTTAAGCCTGATGTGCGCTGCGCGCCATCCGGTGCTGGGCGGCCAGCCGCTGCGCGGGGTGGTAATGCTCGACTCGCCGGTGCTGGGCGGCTGGCGCGCCACCGCTTTGAGCGTGGCCAAGCACACCCAGCTGGTGGGCGCGCTCACGCCAGGGGCCATCAGCCGAAAGCGCCGCCAGCAGTGGCCGAGCGCGGGCGACGCGCTGGTCTACTTTCGCAGCAAGAAGGCTTTTTCCCGCTGGGATGAGCGCGTGCTGCGCGACTACATCGCGCACGGCACCCGTTCAGCCGACAGAGCCACCCCCAGCCAGCGCATGCTGTGCTTTGACCGGGACATCGAAACGGCGATCTACAACACGCTGCCCGACAACCTGGAGCGGCTGCTGGCGCGCCAGCCGCTCAAATGCCCGGCCGCCTTCATCGGCGGGCGGCACTCGACCGAGATCAAGCAGGTTGGCATGGACATGACCGAGAAAATCACCCACGGCCGCATCATGATGCTTGACGGCAGCCATCTGTTTCCGATGGAGCAGCCCATCGCCACGGCCGCCGCGCTCGAAGCGGCCCTGCTCAACCTGGCGATGTCAAAAAGCGAGCGCTAGCGCGGCGTCAAAAGACGCTCAACCTTCCCAGACCACCAGGCCGCTCCAGGCCGTGGCCAGCACCACGATGCCAAAAGCAATGCGGTACCAGGCGAACACCACAAAGCTGTGGCTGGCGATGTAGCGCAGCAGCCAGCGAATGCACAGCCAGGCGCTGATGAAGGAAAAGAACAGCCCGACGCCAAACATCGGCAGATCGGCCACGGACAGCAGGGCGCGCTCCTTGTACAGGCTGTAGGCGCCGGCGCCAATCAGCGTGGGGATCGCCAGGTAAAAGGAAAAATCCGTCGCCGTCTTGCGCGACAGGCCCAGGAACATGGCGCCGATGATGGTGGCGCCGCTGCGGCTGGTGCCCGGAATCATCGCAAAGCACTGCACCAGCCCGACCTTGAGCGCGTCCATCACGGTCATCGCATCGACCGTGTGGATGCGCGCCGCGTCCGGGTTGCGCTCCTGGCGCTTTTCGGCCCACAGGATGATGAAGCCGCCGATGATGAAGGTGCTGGCCACCACCTCGGGCGTGAACAGGTACGCCTTGATGGCCTTGCCAAACAGCAGCCCCAGCAGCACGGCGGGCAAAAACGCCACCAGCACATTGAGCGCAAACTGCTGCGCCTCCTTGTCTCTTGGCAGGGCAATCACCGTGTCGCGCAGCTTTTGCCAGTACACCAGAATCACCGCGAAGATCGCCCCGGTCTGGATGGCGATGTCAAACACCTTGGCCTTGTCGTCGTGCAGCCCCAGCAGCGAGCCGGCCAGGATCAGATGCCCTGTCGAAGAAATTGGTAAAAACTCGGTCAAACCCTCCACAATGCCCATGATGGCGGCTTTGATCAACAGTGCAATATCCACGCTGGCTCCTTAAATTGGGGCCTGATTATCGCCGCTGAGCTTGGCTGCCTTGCAATGCGTTTTGCGCTTGCCCGAACTGCGCGCAATTTCCCTGCTGCGCCTGGGGCAAGCCGATGAATTGGGTCAATTCAGCCATGGCGCGCGGCCACGGCTGAGAACAGCCACGGGAAACCGGAACGTTCAGGCCAGGCTGAACGCTCCGATCGCAGGGCTCACAGGGGCATCAGAACGAATGGCGCACGCCCACATTGAGCAGCGTCGTGTTCTCATTAGCCATCGTGCCGCCGGCCACCACGGTGGTCAACAGCGTGGCGCCGGCCTTGGCCTTGGCAAAAGCGAGCTGGCCGTACAGCGTGGTGCGCTTGGACAGCGAATACTCATCGCTCAGGATCAGCGTCGTGGTCTTGTCGGCCGTGTTGTTCCTGTCCTTGCCCGAATAGATGGCTGCCATCACGGTGTTGTTGGAAGCGGTCTTCCAGTCCACGCCCAGGCCCATCACGCCGACTTTGGTCTCGGCAAACGGTGTGTTTTTATTCACGCCACGCAGGTAATTGACCTTGCCGGTGAAGTCGCCCATCGTGTAGCCCGCACCCAGGGTGTACAGCGTGCTCAGGCGATCAGACGTGCCTGGCGCATTGGTGGACTGGTAAGCGGCCGACAGTGACACCGGGCCGGAGTAAGTCGCGCCCAGCGAGTACACCGCGCCGCGCTTCTCGGAAACGCTGTAGCCGGCGGCCAGGCCGACCGGACCGACCTTGGTGCTGTAGGAAATGGCGTTTTGCAGGAACACGCCGACATCGTTGTTGCCGTTATTGCCGCCAGTGCCAGCCGTGCTGGTGGTCAGCGCGCCCGAGTTGTAAGCCCATGAATACAGGCCGGAGAAATTCTCCCGCAGGCCGCGCGGGTCGGTCGCGGCAAAGGCCAAAATAGCCGGGCTGTACTGGTTGCCCACGGTGAAGGTGCCCCAGTTGTCCGAGGACAGAGCGACATTGGACTGACGGCGGAACAGCGGGCCGATGGCTGCGCCGGTGTCTGCGGAAAAATCCGCTTCCAGATTGAAGCTGGCCTTCAGGCCACCGCCCAGGTCTTCCGTGCCCTTGAAGCCCCAAATGCTTGGTGAAATGCCCCGGCTGGCTACGGCGTGCGTAGAACCGATGTCATTGCCCAGCGCATCGGCCGTGTGGTTTTGTGTCAGCAGGCCGACATCGACGATGCCGTAAAGAGTCACAGAGCTTTGTGCAGAAGCCATGCCCGAAACCAGAGCCAGGGCAGCGAGCGCGATCAAACGTTTTTTCATCAGGGATGTCTCCAATATTTCCAGATAACCACTCATCGGTGGGCGCACCTGATGAGCAAAACCTGTGCCTGACGAAAAAAGCCATCCGGACGACAAGCTATTGCGGCGTCCTGCAGCCAAACCGAAGGGCCGTGCAGCGCCTTGCCTCCTCTTCCAGCCTCATTGAAAGAGGGGATACTGTTGAGCCGCACGGTAACCACCGAGCGGTCAGCAAGTGCAACAAATTGTGACCTGTGTGAATCAAATCTGCACACCTGATCCTTAATAGAACACTGCGCCGGACACAAAAAAGCCTGCATGCAGCAGGCTTGTGAAGAAGCTTTCAAGCCGCTCTAGCGTCGGCCGTCATGCCGTCCGCCGTCACGTCCGTCGCCCCGGTTGTCCCAGCCGCCATGGCGGTTGTCATCGCGCCCGCCGTGGCGGTGACCATCCCGGCCGTCCCAGCCATCGCGGCCGTCGCGCTGGTAATACACCGGGCCGTAACCGGGGCCATAGCCGTGGCGCGGTCCCTGGACATAGTAGCCGCCATGGCGCTTGTGGTGGCCATGGGGGCGGCCGTAATAGACCGGAGCGGGCTGCACATACACCGGCTGGGGTCGGACATACACCTGTGGCGGGCGCACATACACCGGGGCGGGCTGCACATAGACGGGGGCCGGCTGCACGTACACCGGCTGCGGATAGACCGAGCCGACATTGCCCACATTGACCACAGCGCCGGGCGTGCCCACGCCGACGGACCACTGCACGTTGTCCCGCGCCTGCGCGCTGCCGGCAAAACCCATGGCAGCAAGCGCCAGACCTGCTGCGGCACCGGCGGCCAGCATGGCTGAAAAGTTTGGCTTGATGGCTGTCTTCATCATGATGATTCTCCTGAAAAAGGGCAGAAATCGCCCTTACATCTATTAAACGCAACACCCGGCGGATCGACTACCGCATGCACAGTGAAGAGCGTAGCCAAACGTAAGCTCGCCGCCGCACCCCCTAGAATCACAGCATGACCTCTCCAGCCCCCACCCACGCCCCCACTCCCGCCGACAAAGAAGCGCACAAGCCGAGCAATTTCCTGCGCCAGATCATCGAAAAAGACCTGGCTGAAGGCACCTACGCTGCCCGCCGCTGGGGCGGTGGCCCTGGCGACGCCGCCCACCACGCCGCCGGCCCGCTGGACCCGGCCAAGGTGCGCCTGCGCTTTCCGCCCGAGCCCAACGGTTATCTGCACGTCGGCCACGCCAAGAGCATCTGCCTGAACTTCGGGCTGGCGCGCGACTACGGCGGCGTGTGCCACCTGCGCTTTGACGACACCAACCCCGAAAAGGAAGACACCGAATACGTCGATTCCATCAAGGACGCCGTGCAGTGGCTGGGTTTTGACTGGCACAACGACGGCCCCGGCGGAAAAGAAGTCAATCTCTACCAGGCCAGCGACTATTTCGATTTCATGTACCGCGCCGCCGAACACCTGATCGAAACCGGTTATGCCTACGTCGATGAGCAAAGCGCCGAAGACATGCGACTGAACCGGGGCGACTTCGGCAAGCCCGGCACCGACAGCCCCTTCCGCAGCCGCACACCGGCGGAAAACCTCGCCCGTTTCCGCGAAATGCGCGATGGCCAACTGGCGGACGGCGCCGCCGTGCTGCGCGCCAAGATCGACATGGCCTCGCCCAACATCAACCTGCGCGACCCGGCGATTTACCGCATCCGCCGCGCCCACCACCACAACACCGGCGACAAATGGTGCATCTACCCGATGTACACCTTCGCCCACCCGATCGAGGACGCGCTGGAGCAGATCACCCACAGCATCTGCACACTCGAATTCGAGGACCAGCGCCCCTTCTACGACTGGCTGCTCGACCGCCTGGCCGAAGGCGGGCTGATCGCCACGCCGCACCCGCGCCAGTACGAATTTGCCCGCCTCAACCTGACCTACGTGCTCACCAGCAAGCGCAAGCTCGCCCAGCTGGTGAACGAAAAGCGCGTGAGCGGCTGGGACGATCCGCGCATGCCCACCATCGTCGGCCTGCGCCGGCGCGGCTACACGCCCGAGAGCCTGCAGCTCTTTGCCGAGCGCATCGGCGTGACCAAGAGCGACAGCTGGATCGACTACAGCACGCTCGAAGGCTGCCTGCGCGAAACGCTGGACGGCAGCGCCGCCCGCGCCATGGCCGTGCTGGACCCGGTCAAGCTCGTGCTGACCAACTGGGACGCCGTGATGGGCGCCGGCACGCTCGACGCCTGCAGCGCGCCGATTCACCCGCACCACCCCGAGCTGGGCAAGCGCGAATTCAACATCGGCAAGGAAGTCTGGATCGAGCGCAGCGACTACGAAGAAACGCCGCCCAAGGGCTTTTTCCGGCTGTTCCCGGCGCACACCAATGCCAGCGGCCAAGCGATTGCCGCCAGCAAGGTGCGCCTGAAATACGGCCACGTCATCGAATGCGTGGGCGCGGTCAAAGACGCCGAAGGCCGCATCACCGAAGTCCACGCCACCTTGATTCCCGACACCAAGAGCGGCACGCCGGGCGCGGACTCGGTCAAGGTCAAGGGCGTGATCACCTGGGTGGGCGTGAGCGACGCCGTACCGGCCGAAGTGCGGCTGTACGAGCGCCTGTTCAAGGAAGCGCACCCCGAAGGCGGCGGCGCGGACTTTTTGACGAACCTGAACGCCGACAGCCTGAAGGTGATGAGCGCCTATGTCGAGCCTTCACTGGCAAGCGGCGGCACGATTGAAGCCAAGGCCGATGATAAATTCCAGTTTGAGCGGCACGGGTACTTTGTGGCGGATCGGGTGGATCATGCGGCGGGGAGGCCGGTGTTTAATTTGGCGGTGGGGTTGAAGGATAGTTGGGGGAAGTGACTCCAGAAAAAAACGTGATTACGACGCCACTTTTAGTCCGTTCTGTCACTTAATTAAAAAATTTACACATATGAGTAGCGAACAAGACGAAAGATTCTTCAAAATTTTTGCGAACACTTTGCCTCCTCGCGGCACAAGTGCTCACGCGGCGGTTCTGCGCACCATTCATAAGACCAGAACACCTGAAATCGACGAGTTTGCAAAAAAGCAACTCGATATCTTTTTGTGTACTCGTTTTGTTGTCGCAAACAACGGTGTAGGTTTCCCTGTAGATAGTCTGCTGCGCTACTACGTGAATGAGTTTAACCATCGTGCTGCAACGGCTGGGCTCTATTCGATGCCCACTTCGTTCAGTTTCATGGAAGCATTCATGGAGTATAAAAAACCACTGCATATTTTTTTACCGAAATCAGAACGAAATACGTTGTGTTCCTTCGCGGACTTTCTAGACTGGACAACTTCGCACAGTCAAACTCCAAGTGCCGAAAACGTAAAAAATTCGATTGAGAGCAATCAAGTTCACTTGTTCTCCAACACGAGCAACCCTGACCTTCTAAAGTTTAAATGTGCCAACTCGGTGGAATTTTCAATTCTTAGTGCCGCTATTGTGCGCGACCGTTCTGAAATGGTTGTTGTTTTACAAATATCAGAGTCCGATCCAGGCCAAGATTTTGAATACAACACTCCAGCCGACAGGCAACGGTTCAAAGAATCAATGCCATTTGCAGCAAAGCAAAAAGAAAATCTTTCGATTTCTGACGAATTGACGCACGAACGAGTTAGACCAAAGGGCCGGGTTGAAGGGTATGAATCTGTTGCAATGATTCGTTATGACATTGAGAATGCGTCAATAGTTGACCGTGGACTGTACCAAGATTGGGGAGACATCTATCGCACCTTTGTGGATGTAATTCAAGTCTTTGGAGCTAAAAGCTTCGATAGTCTGACACAGGATCAGCGGAAGTTCTATCAAGCCAACGTTTCCAAATGCGACGAATATCAAGAAGTTTTTGAACTCTGCCGGCACTTCGCATTGCTGCCTTTTTTTGGTGCCAGCTATGCTGACCATACTCGGGAGTTTAACAACCCAACAGGACTAAAATCTGCGGCAACTGGAATTAAGGAAAGAAGACAGCTGGAGAAGGCGATTGAAGAGACAAGGGTATTCGTTCGAAAAGTGAGCCGGATAGAAGTACCAAGAGATGAAGTCACAGGAAGCATCGTAGTAAAGGTACCTGAATACGGCTTCGAGGACAGCGGCTATTGGCAGCTCTTGGCGCCTTGGGAGCAAGGCTTTGACAAGCTTGGGTTAACCGAACAAGGACGGACTTGGGTAGCGCATAGTCGCCCAACAAGACCCGCTCAAGCTAGTCATGAATTGAAACCGTCATCGTGGCGTACTCCAAATCCAGCAGATCAAACGCGTTCCACATTTGGCTACATATACGTAATGCGTAGTGCACAACACGACAAGGACGTTTTCAAAGTTGGTTTAACCACTCGAGACGGATGTACACGAGCGAAAGAACTTACAGCGAGCACAGCCAGCGTTGATCAGTTTGCTGTCATGCAGCAATGGGCGGTAAGCGACTGCCATAAAGCTGAGAAAGAAATTCATGAACGACTCAAAGCATTCCGAGTTAACAAGAAACGCGAGTTTTTCAAGAGCGATTACCGGCAAATATTTGGTGTGATCCACGAAGTTATTGAACAAATTAATACGACTGGACAATAAGGATATGTGTTTTTTCGAAAACTGAAATCAGAAAGTAACCCACGCGCTGTGCCCCAAACCATACGAATTTTCTTCCCTGTTGACGACCCGCATGTTGTACGCGTAGCCGAGATCACTAATTAGCAATGAAAAATTGACGTTCAGCGTTCATTAGCTATCTCTAAAAATATCTCATCAAGAAAAAAATGGCCAAGTTCCTAAACACCAGCGCAACCAACTATTTCCTCGAAGAGCTGATCAAGGGCGCCTCAGACCGGTTAATCCTGATCAGCCCCTTCCTCAAGCTCAACGACCGGATGAAGGAACTGCTGGCGGACAAGAACCGGCTGAAGATCGACGTTCGCATCGTCTATGGCAAGAGCGAGCTGCAGCCGCAGGAAATCGAATGGCTGCGCAGCCTGACTTTCATTCGCACCAGCTTTTGCAAGAACCTGCATGCCAAGTGCTACATGAACGAGGAAATGTGCATCGTCACCAGCCTGAACCTCTACGAGTTCAGCCAGATCAATAACAATGAAATGGGCATCCTCATTCATCGCGGTGAGGACAGTCAGCTGTACAAGGACGCCTACGACGAAGCCCAGCGCATCATCCGCATCAGCGAAGAGATACGGGTTTCGCTGGAGCGGGTCAGCAGCGACATCAAGGCGCCAATGCCCGCACCTGCAGCAGTGCCCGCGCCCGTCGCATCCGTTCCCAGCCGGGACGATGACAGGGGCGCAGACAATGCCCCGCATGCAGAAGGCAAGCTGACCTCTTCGAAAATCGCGCAAAAGCTGGGAATGAAAACGGGAGAGTTTCTGGACCGCGCCACCCACCAAGGCTATCTGGTGTTTGACAACGGCCAGTATTTCGTGAGCCCGCAGGGAGAAAGAGTCGGCGTCGAGTTTGTGGCCAAGTCGCGTTTCGGCCCTTACTTTTTGTGGCCGCACGATTTTTACCTACTCTGATATGTCCAGCACAACAACACCTGCCCCCCGCGTCGTCGTCTTTGCCGGCCCCAATGGCGCGGGCAAGTCAACGCATGCGGATGCCATCCTGGCCGGGCTGGGCATTGAAACCTTTGTCAATGCCGACTACATTGCGCGCGGCTTGTCGGGGCGCCATACCGATGCCGTCGCTTTCGAGGCGGGCCGCATCATGCTCCGGCGCTTGCGGCAGTTGGGCGATGCCAAGGCCGACTTTGCTTTCGAATCCACGCTGTCGAGCCGCACCTTTGCGGTGTTCCTGCAAGCCCTCAAGGCTCAGGGTTATGCCGTGGCGATTTACTATTTTTCGCTGGCAAATGCAAAACTGGCGGTTCGGCGCGTCAAGCTTCGCGTCGCACTGGGCGGGCATGACGTGCCGCCCGATGTGGTGCAGCGGCGCTTTGGGCGCAGCCTGAACAATTTTTTCACCTTATACGCGCCGTTAGCCGATGAATGGGCTCTGTTTGACAACTCTGCCGCGCATCAGGCGGTACCCGTCGCTACGCAATTTGCCAACCAACTGAACATCACGGAGGCCACCAGATGGCACAAACTGCAAAAACTCAGCAAAGCCGTCTGATGCTCTCGCCCAAAGCGCTGCAAAAAGCCTTGGCGCAATCGGCAACGCGGGCGCAAAAAATGGCCAATGCCTTTGGCCTCACGGTGCCAGCCGTCAAAACCAAAGCAGCAAAGAACACGCGCACCGCTGGCTGAACCATTGGCGACAGGCCTGCTTTGAATCAAAAACCCCATTTTGGGTACGATCCACCCCAATATGGGTATTTGGCCCGCTGACCTCGCTTCTTCCCTCACCATGCCAAACCCCGCCTTCAGCCCCGCCGCCGAGCGCAACAAGGAGCCCATCCTCGACGTGCTGCGCCAGGTGCTGCCCGAGCGCGGCAGCGCGCTGGAGATTGCATCGGGCACCGGCCAGCATGTGGCCTGGTTTGCCGCCGGCCTGCCGCACTGGACCTGGCAGCCCACCGAGGCCCAGTCCGACGCCTTCTCGTCCATCGCGCACTGGGTGGCGCGGCAGGGCGTGGCCAATGTGCGCCCTCCCCGGCTGCTCGACGTGATGGCACCGCGCTGGCTGGCCGATGACGCTGGACCGGACGCGCCGGTGTTTGATGCAATTTTTTGCGCCAACATGCTGCACATCTCGCCCTGGGCCACCTGCGCGGCCTTGATGGCCGGCAGCGCGCGGCACCTGGCGAGCGGCGGCGCGCTCATCACCTATGGCCCGTATCTGGAGGACGGCGTACCCACCTCGGCAGGCAACCTGGCGTTTGACCAGAGCCTGCGCGAGCAGAACCCCGCCTGGGGCCTGCGCCGACGCGAAGATGTGGAAATCGAAGCCGCCCGCGCCGGATTGCGCCTAGCAGCGCGCCACGTCCTGCCGGCCAACAATCTTTTGCTGGTTTTCAGGCGCACGGCCTGAGCCTGCGGGCGGATCAGGCGCCTTGCGCGCCGATGTCATCCGGCCCGACGCGGCCCGGCCAGACAAGCAAGCTCTTCAAGCATGTTGGTCCACTGCTCCGATGCTTCCTGACCGGTGCTCGGCCTTACCCGATGGTGTATCCGCCGTCGACCACGATTTCCTGGCCATAGATATTGCGCGCCGCGTCTGAAGCGAGAAAAACGGCTGTCTCAGCAATGTCCCTGGGCTCTCCGAACGTGCCCTGCATCAGGCGCGCATTGATCTTTTCTGCCACGGCAGCGAGCGTATCGGGAGCGAGCCCAACCGTTCCCCACAAAGGCGTGGCAATCGGCCCCGGTGCGATGGAATTGACCCGTATGCCCTTGGGCGCAAGTTCCGCAGCCAGTGTCTGCGAAAGGGATTTGAGTGCTGCCTTGCTGGCGCTGTAGATGGCCAGGCCCGGAAACCCGACCTGGGTCAGGAAGGTGGTAATGAACTGAATCGAGCCGCCCTTGCGGATGTGCGGCAGGAACAGGCGGGCTGTCTCGGCCGCGCCAAAAAAGTTCACTGAAAACTGCGCCGCGAATGCCTCCGCCGTACTGTCTTCAAAAGAAGCAACACGGGCGATACCGGCATTGGGCACCAGGATGTCAATGGCGCCCACACGATCGACGGTGGTCTTGCGCAGACGCTCCAGGTCTTCCTGTACGGTGACGTCACCGCTCACGCTGATCACCTGGCCCGGATGCGCTGCTTCCAGCGCCCGCAGGCTCTCGTCATTGCGTGCAAAGGCAACAACAGTTGCGCCTTCAGCGACAAAGCTCTCGACAATCGCGCGCCCGATGCCACTGCTTGCGCCGGTGACTACTGCAATCTTGCCGTCTAGACGTTTCATATGCACTCCTGAAAAAGTTGATGGGTTTTACAGCGCTCACCAGAACATATCACACATTAAAAATGCATCTTTAAATCGCCCCGTGCTGCGTGTCAGAAAAAATGACCGATGCCTTTGAGGCGCGTTTTGCCGCCCGGATCATGCGCAGGCAAAATCCACCTCTTCGCTACAACCTGACAAGGACACACCATGGGACTGCTCGACATCATCACCAACCAGCTGATCGAAGTCATCGAATGGACCGATGACTCGCGCGACACGCTGTCCTACCGCTGGCCGGACGAGGACAAGGAGATCAAGAACGGCGCTCAGCTCATCGTGCGCGAGTCCCAGCTGGTGCAATTCATGGCCGCCGGCCAGTACGCCGACCTGTTCCAACCCGGCAAGCACACGCTGACCACCGAGAACATTCCGGTGCTCTCAACCATCCTGGGCTGGAAATACGGTTTCAAGTCGCCCTTCAAATGCGACGTTTACTACCTGAACACGCGCCTGTTCACGGGCAACAAATGGGGCACGGCCAACCCCATCATGATGCGCGACCGCGACTTCGGCGTGGTGCGCCTGCGCGCCTTTGGCAGCTACGATTTCCGCATCGTCGATGCACAAAAATTCCTGCGCGAAGTGGCGGGCACGGACCAGAACTTTCGCCTGGACGAGTTTGCCGACACCATGCGCTCGCGCATCGTGAGCGTCTTCACCGAGGCCTTGGCGCGCGCGGGCGTGCCGGCGCTGGACGTGGCGCAGCGCTACACGGAACTGGGCGACGCGCTGCTGCCCATCGTCAATCCGGCCATTCGCGACAAGTACGGCCTGGAAATCACCACCTTCCTGATCGAAAACGTCTCGGTGCCGCCCGAGGTGGAGCAGGCCATCGACAAGCGCTCCAGCATGAGCGTGATCGGCAACCTCAACGACTACGTGAAATACCAGATGGGCGTGGCCATGGGCCAGGGCGGCGAAGCCGGCGCGGCTGCCACCATGCCCGCGCAGATGGCCATGGGCTTTGGCATGGCGCAGGAGATGGTGCGCAACATGCAGGCCTCTGGCGCAGCCGCGCCGTCAGCACCCGCTGCAACGCCAGCAGCGCCCGCCCCCGCAGCGTCTGCAGCCCCTGCAACTGGCGCCAGCACCGCCGCACCCGCAGGCGGCCTGGAAGTGCTCACGCCCGATCAGGCGGCGCAGCTGCTGGGCGTTTCAGTCGAAGACGTGATGGGCGCCATCACCGCCGGCGAACTGAAGGCGCGCAAGATCGGCAGCGCCTGGCGCATTGCCAAAAGCGCGCTGGAAGAATTCCTGCGCGGCTGACCGGTTCCCCGGCCCGGCTAGCCGTTTTGCGGCGGCTTTTCCCATCACCTTGAGACGACAACAACAACATGGCCGACACCTACATCCCCGCGAGCGTGGGTAAACACCCCTGCCCCGAGTGCGGCGCAGACCTGCAATGGAATGCCGCCAAACAGGCTCTTGTCTGCCCTTACTGTGGCACGGTGGTGCCCTGGGCCAAGGGCAAGGAGGCCGACCCCGGCACGGGCGTCGTCGAGCAGGACCTGCAAGCGGCCCTGGCCAACCCGGCCTCGGGGCGCGGTTGGGGTGACAAAAACGGTGTTCAAAAGCGCGAGGTGCAGTGCCAGAGCTGCCATGCGATTTCAGTATTTGTCGATGGCAAGGTGGCCCAGCGCTGCGACTTTTGCGGCTCGCCGTCCATCATCGCGCATGACACCAGCGGCGAAGCCATCACGCCCCAAAGCCTGCTGCCTTTCAAGGTCAGCGAGGAGCAGATGCGGGGCAGCCTGCGCAAGTGGTACGGCTCGCGCTGGTTTGCGCCCAGCCAGCTCAAATCGGCCGCGCTGACCGACACGCTCAGGGGCGTGTACCTGCCTTACTGGACTTTTGACGCGCAGGTGAGCGCGCGCTGGCGCGCCGAGGCCGGCCACTATTACTACGAGAGCGAAAGCTACCGCGCCAGCAACGGCAGCCTGCAAACCCGCCAGGTGCAGCATGTGCGCTGGGCGCCTGCGGCGGGCAGCCTGGCGCATTTCTTTGACGACGCGCTGGTTCCCGGCACCACCGGCGTTCACCCTGGGCTGCTGCGCCAGATCGAGCCTTTTCCCACGCTCAGCGAGCTCAAGGCCTATTCGCCCGAATTCGTGCGCGGCTGGACGGTCGAGCGCTACCAGATTGACCTGCACAAGGCCGAAAAGCTCAACCAGCAGGACATGGCGCAGCAGGTGCGCGAACTGTGCGGGCGCCAGGTGCCCGGCGACACCTACCGCAACCTGCAGGTCGAGGCAACTTACCAGGGCCGCACTTTCAAGCACATCCTGGTGCCGGTCTGGCTGGTCAGCTACACCTACGGCTCGCGCAGTTTCCAGATCGTGGCCAATGGCTACACCGGCGCGATAGCCGGCGAACAACCGTACAGCTGGGTGAAAATCACTTTTGCAGTCATAACCGTGCTGATGCTGATCATGCTGCTTGCAGCTCTGGCGGGCCAATCACCCGTTGCCTGATATTCTTCGCTGGACCGTTTCATCAACATCCTTGTTTTTCCGCTTTTTTCAAAACGCCGTGTCCACTCATCGCACCCTCCTCTCCCATGGGCTCATCACCCGCCGCGCCGCTTTGCTGGGCGGCATCAGCCTGCTGGCGCTGCCCGCATCCCGGCTGGCCGCCGCCCCGGCGCTGCAGCCCTCCGTCTGGCCGGACGCCTCCCAAGTGCCGGGCGGCATCGCCCTGCTCTCGCTCGGCCCGGCGCCGGCGCGGCCCGTGGCGCATGCGGGCGATGTGCCCCTGCTGGTGCTGGGCGACGCCATCGAATGGACGGCGCTGGTCGGCATTGCACTGGCCGCCGCGCCCGGCGAGGCACGCATTGCGGTGCAAAACGCCGGGGGCGGCGACCGGCGCCAGCTCAGCTACACGGTGGCGCCCAAGAAATACCGCGAGCAGCGCCTCAAGGTGGCGCCGGGCACGGTCGATCTGTCGCCCGAGAACGAGGCGCGCTACGAGCGCGAGCGGGCGCGCCAGGCCCAGGTGATGGCAACTTTCAGCGAGCCTTTGCCCGATGCATCGTGGCTGCGCATGCGCGTGCCGGTGCCGGGGCCGCGCTCCAGCTCGTTCGGGCTGCGCCGGGTGTTCAACGGGCAGTCGCGCAATCCGCACAGCGGCATGGACATCGCCGCCGGCACGGGCACGCCCATCGTCGCGCCGCTGCCGGGGCGGGTGATCGACACGGCCGACTATTTCTTCAACGGCAACACCGTCTGGCTGGACCACGGCGGCGGCCTGCTGAGCATGTACTGCCACCTGAGCGCCATCGACGTGGCGCCGGGCGACCGACTGGCCACCGGCGAGCGCCTGGGCGCCGTGGGCGCCACCGGCCGCGTGACCGGGCCGCACCTGCACTGGGGCGTGATGCTCAACCGAGTCATGGTGGACCCGGAGCTGTTCCTGGCCGCCTGAAAAGCCCTATCAGGTTGCTGGCCAGGCACGGGAGTGCAAAAATGATGGTGAAATCCTATGGCTGCTGACGTTCATCCTGCATGGAGTTGTCCGCTATGCAAGCACCCGAAAATTCAGATGAAATCGCCCTTTTCATCATTGAAGGAACGCATCGGCTTGCCCTCATTTCCATGAATGATTACGGTTTTTTGCTCTCCGCCAGGATGGCGCAGACCTACCTGGACAGGGCCATCCTCGTCCTTGAATCGAAACGCGGCTTTGACCGGGCGTTTTTGACGGAGGTCAGCCGGCTGAAGACGGCGGGCACGGCCATCGCCCGTGAATATGCGCAATTTGAGACGTTCTGCAGCGATTGCGAGCGCTTCGATCATCTGGAGACGAAAAACTGGATTGAATGGCTGTCCAAGTGGGCCGTTCGCGCCATCTCGCGCGGCTATCGCGGCACTGTCAGCCATCACCTCGCCTACAAGATCCGCACGTTCCATTCCAGGGTGTGCTCGATCCTCACCGGGAAATAGAACCCGGCCTTTGCGGCCCCTTGCCGCACGCCCCCAGGCTTTCGCCTACACGCAGGCTTCTTTTGAGCGGGTTCTCTGCGCTGATTTATCTCCTCCTTGCCAAACCAGGCAAAGGTAAAATTTGTAACCAGAACAACAAGGAGAAAACAAATGTGGAGTTCCCTGCAATTTTTCCTGTGCGCCCTGCTGCTTCACGCCTTGTCAGGCTGCGCCAACCTTGGAGCCGGGGCGCCACCGCCAAAACCCGTGGCGGTGCCCAAACCCGTGGTGGTTGAAGCGGCGCCGCCCTCGCCTGCGGCCATGCCAACACCCGTACCCGTACCGCCGACGATTGCCAAATCCGCCCCGCCAGCGCTTGCCCCGGGAAACCTCGACCGCAATGTCAAGCTCTGGTACGGAACAAGCAGAAAGGAAACCCAGCCTTTTGTCCGCTTTGCCCCGTATACCGCGGAGAGAAATCAAAAACTCAACTATGGCACCTGCGAAGTGCTGGTGCCCAAAAGCCATCAGAAAGGCTCCATTGGCGGCACCTATTACGAGCGCCTGCAGGGCATCGATGCGCCGCTGGTGTTCACCCATGCGACCCGGCTGGCGCAAGACAAGTTCTGGAATGACCTGACGCTCAATCTCAAAGCCATCAACACCAGGGACAAAGTCGTCCTTGTTTTCATTCACGGGTTCAACAACAGTTTTGAAGATGCGGCAATCCGCACAGCCCAGCTCTGGGTGGACCTGGGCCTGAACGGAATTCCGGCGTTTTTCAGCTGGCCTTCGCGCAACAAGGTCATGGCCTATACGGCCGATGAGGCCACCATTGATTACAGCGAGAAATTCCTGGAGCAGTTTCTGCTCGATTTGCGCAGCCAGGTGGGTCCCGCGCAGCCGATTCACCTCATCGCCCACAGCATGGGCAACCGCGCCCTGCTGCGCGTGGCCAACAAGGTCAAGGACAAACTGCGCTTCGGCCAGATCATCCTGGCCGCGCCAGATGTTGACATGGATGTGTTTCGCGAACTCTCCAGCGCCTACAGCCATATTTCAGAAAGAACGACCCTCTACGTGTCAACGAAGGACGTTCCGGTCAGATTTTCAAAAGAAATCCACCACATCAACCGCGTCGGCTCGCCGCCAAAATTCATCAGGGCCGAGGGCATCGACACCGTTGAAGTCATGGCCGACAGGGGTTTGCTGGAGCTGGGGCACAGCTATTTTGCAGAATTCATCCCGACGCTGCTCGATATGGAAAGCCTGATCAAGACCAATCCGTCCCGCAATGCCAGGTACGTCGGGCAGCGCACCGACAGAAACAGCGAGTGCCTGAAAAACAGCGACGATGACAAGACCCAGAGCAGTTGCTGGCAGTTGAAACCCCGCCACTGAACCCGCCGCCAGCCCAGGGCAAAGCGCCCGGCCGGGTCCGCCGCAATGCTATGCTTTGGCTGCCATGCACGCTGCCCGAACGCCCCGCTCCTCCCGCCTGATTCTCTTCAACAAGCCCTACGGCGTCCTCAGCCAGTTCACCCCGGAAGGGCGCTGGCGCGGACTCAAGGACTTCATTGACACCCCGGATGTCTATGTGGCCGGCCGGCTCGATGCCGACAGTGAAGGCCTGCTGCTGCTCACCAACGATGGCAAGCTCCAGGCGCGCATCACCGATCCGCGCTTCAAGCTGGAAAAGACCTACTGGGTCCAGGTCGAGGGCCTGCCGGACGAGGCCGCGCTGGAGAAACTGCGCCAGGGCGTGCAGCTCAACGACGGCCTGACCCGCCCGGCCCGCGCCCGCCTGATGGCGCCGCCGCCCGCGCTGTGGGAGCGCGATCCACCGGTGCGCTTTCGCCAGGCCATTCCCACCGCCTGGATCGAGCTGGCGATCCGCGAGGGCCGCAACCGCCAGGTGCGGCGCATGACGGCGGCCGTGGGTTTCCCCACCCTGCGGCTGATCCGCGCCGCCATCGGCCTGCACACGCTCGACGGCCTGGCGCCCGGAAGCTGCCGGGAAAACGACGCGGCCCAGCCTGAAGCCGACAGCCGTTAATCAGCGCGCGTCGCCGGGGTCCACCACCAGGTAGCGCTTGATGAGGTCAAAAAAGCGTTCGTAAAAAACGTCGGAGGTGATGGTTTCGCTGGCCACCCTGACCAGCGAGTCACTGCTCGACGTGAAGGGCAGCGAGACCGAACCGAGCGCGCCCACGCCCAGACTGGCCGAGTTGTTGCTTTTCTTGAGCGCGTACGCGTCCTGCAGGGCGGTGACAAAACCCAGGCTGACCTGTCCGTCGGGCGTGTCGGGCACGCACACCACCCGGATGTCCATCTGCAGGTGCGACTCGGGCTCGGGCTGGAAGTTTTTCCGGCCCTCCACCAGGTCGGCGCGCGCCGTGTTGATGAGGTAGCCCTGGCTCAGCAGCGCCCTTCTGGCCGCTTCGCAGGTTTCGGCGGCCGTGGCGTCAAACAGCCGCGAGTAGGTTTCGGTGGAGCTGAACTGCTCCTGCGAGGGAAAAGCCTTCGTCGGCGTGATGCAGCCCGTCAGCAGGCCGGACAAGCCCAGCAGCAAGCCCATCGGCCAGGCAGCGGCGCGGCAATGCATCCAGGACGGGATCAAGATCGGGTACTCCTTCAGTAGGCAACCATGGCAGAGATGGTTTAAGCAAAAAAGCGAATGCCGCTGTTCAAGCGGCATGGCGCGTATCTTGCCACGAAGAGAGTTCCCCAGCGCGGGAAAGTTCAAGCCAGGCGCCGCCAGAGCCCGCCAGAGCCGCGTTGCCAGGCGCTTGAAAATGCCGCCGCCTGTCCCAAGCTGCGGACCATGACTGAAGCACTTCACATCGTCTGCCCGCACTGCCACACCACCAACCGCGTCCGCGCCGATCAGCTCGGCAGCGCGCCGACCTGCGGCAGTTGCAAGCAAGCGCTGTTCACGGCGCATTCGGCCGCGCTGGACGAAGCGGCGTTTGACAGGCACATTGCCCGCAATCAGATTCCCGTGCTGGTCGATTTCTGGGCGCCCTGGTGCGGCCCGTGCCGTCAGATGGCGCCCGCCTATGAGCAGGCGGCGGCGCAGCTGGAGCCCCAGGTTCGGCTGGTCAAGGTCGATACCGAGGCCGTTCCCAGCCTGGGGGCGCGCTTCAATATCCGCAGCATTCCCACGCTGGCGCTGTTCAGGAATGGCCGGGAAGTGGCGCGCCAGCCTGGCGCCATGGGCGCGGCGGACATCGTGCGCTGGGTGCAGTCGAACCTGCGCTGACTGCACCCGCCTGCCGGGCGGCAGGCTTCAGGCGCTGTGGACGCCTGAAGGTTTTTAGCCGCGTCCCCGGCGCTCATAACGGTTGTTGCGCAGCATGCGTTCGACCTCGTCGCGCAGCGCGGCGAGTTCATTGCGCAGTTGGCGGCGCTCCTGCTGGGTCACCACGCCATCAGACTTGAAATACGCTTCGCGGCGCTCAATCTCGCCCTCCCGGCGGTGCAGCCTGCGCGCTTCGCGCTGGGTGATATGGCCCGAGCGCACGCCTGCGTCAATGCGCTGGCTGATCTGCATTTCACGGTTGTCGATGCCGGGCGTGCCGCTGTTGTTATAGGCGGGTTGCTGGGCCACGACGCGGTTGTTCATCATGCGTTCGACATCGGCGGCCAGGCCGTCAAGGTCCGCGCGCAACTGCTGGCGCTCCTGCGGCGTGGCATTGCCGTTGGCCTTGTACTGGCTTTCGCGCATGGCAATGTCGCGGTCGCGCCGGTACAGCGCCTGCGCTTCCGAAGGCGTGATGTGGCCCGAGGTCAGGCCCTGCTGGATACGCGCGCTGATGGCTTGCTGCGCCCGGTCAATGCCGGGGGTGTGGGTGCCCTGCTGGGCCATGGCGGCCGGGGCCAGCCCGAGGCCGGCGAACAAAGCGGAGGCCAGCAAGGAAGCGGTCAGGATTTTCGATTTCATGGAATTCTCCAATTTTTGGATGACTGGCTAACAACGCACGGCAGCATGGTGGTGACAAGGCGGCTGGCGCTGTTCCTGAATCGGTGCTTTTCTAAGGCTCTTGGGTGACTCAGTGCTTTCATTGTTGACTTGCATTTGTTAACGGCATGTAAGGAAAGCAGCCATTTACCCGGTATTTACACCGCAACTTCAGTGGTGTCTAAATGTGTTTTTTGATGCCGCAACCGGTAAAGTTCAAGTTTGTGTTCACGAGGTCCGCATCCATGCCCCAACACCACCCCGACGCCTTTCGCCGCCAGTTGCTGCTCGGCGCCCTCGCCTGCGGGCTGCTGGCCGGCGGCTGCTCCAGATCGGCCAAACCCCAGGGAAAAATGCTGGCCAGCGACGCCAACCTGCTGTGCCTGGGCGATTCGCTGACCTTCGGGTTTGGCGCCGGCGCGGGCGCGAGTTACCCGCAAAAGCTGGAGCAGCTGAGCGGCCATGTCACGCAGAACGCCGGCGTCAACGGCGACACGGCCGAAGGCGCGCTGGCGCGTCTGCCCGGCCTGCTGCAGAGCAACCAGCCCGGCCTGGTGCTGGTGTCCATCGGGGCGAATGATTTCTTGCGCCAGCTGCCGCTGCAGCGCACCCGCGACGCGCTCACGCAGATCGTGCAGATCGCCAGCGCCAGCGCGCAGGTGGTGCTGATTGCCCAGCCCCGTCCGGTGCTGATGGCCCTGGCCAGCGGCTCGGTGCAGGACCATCCGGTGTATGCCGAAGTGGCCGCTGAAACCGGCGTGCCGCTTTATGCCGGCGGCTGGTCAGAAGTGCTGTCGCGCGCCGAGTTGCGCTCGGACCAGATCCACGCCAATGCGCAGGGCTATGCGCTGTTTGCCGAGCGCCTGGCCCAGTGGCTGCGCGAGAGCGGATTCATCGGCCAAACCTGATACGGATATCCCGAAGTTTCGGCAATAGCAAAAACCTTGGCCTGGGCAAAATCAAGCGCTTTTTACAGCTGGAGCCCAATCCCGGCCTGGCGTGTCAGCGCCACCGCCACGATGTAGGCAAAAGCGGCCAGCGCGGCCAGGAATGCAACAGTGCGCACGCCTTGGGTCCTGCCGCGCTTCAAGGCGATGGTGCCGAGCACGATATAGGCGACGAGGGCCAGCACCTTGGCCGTGAGCCAGCCTTGCACGAACGGGTACTGGCCGCTCCAGAACACCAGCGTCAGCGCGCTGGCCAGCAGCAGCGTATCGACCACATGGGGCACCACCTTGACCCAGCGCCGCTGCAACAGGCCCGAGCCCAGCAGCATCCACAGGCCGCGCAACAGAAAAAAGCTGCCGCTCAGGGCGGCCAGGGTGATGTGGAGGTGCTTGATGACGAGGTAGTTCACGAAAGGGTCAAGGTGATGGTGGATCTTCAAGCCAGCAGGAACGCCAGGCTCGGGCAAAGCGTGCAAGGTAGCACGGATGTGAAAAGGCCGGCTTGCGCCGGCCTTTTCAGTCAAGCGTCACGCCCTCAAGCTTGCCGGGCGCGGCCCACCGGCACCACGGCCGGTTGCGCGCGCTTGCCGCCCCTCAGCAGGCGCACGGCAAACCAGGCCAGGAACACCGTGCCGATGGAAAACACCACGTCGCCGGGCACCCGCAGCCAGACCAGCGTTTCCATGAAGGGCGAGTGAATCACTTCGGGCGAGCGCGCAAACCACATGCCTTGCGTGATGCTGGCCCAGGCCTGGTAGATGCCGGCAGGCACCAGCGAGATGAACACCATCATGGCCAAGCCGATGTTGAGGCACCAGAACATTGGCGCCAGCAGCTTGTCGGACCAGGCAGCACGGTCCGACAGGCCACGCAGGCAAAACAGCATCAGGCCGATGCCCAGCATGCCGTAAACCCCGAACAGCGCGGCATGGCCATGGGCGGCGGTCATGTTCAGGCCCTGCATGTAGTACAGCGCAATCGGCGTGTTGATGCTGAAGCCCAGCAAGCCTGCGCCCACCACGTTCCAGAAACCCACGGCGATGAAGCACAGGATGGGCCACTTGTAAGCCTGCACCCAGGGCGCCGACTTCGAGCGCTCGTAGTTGCGATAAGCCTCGACACCGATCATGGCCAGCGGCACCACTTCGAGCGCCGAGAACATGGCGCCAATGGCGATCACGAAAGTGGGCGTGCCGGTGAAATACAGGTGGTGCAGCGTGCCCAGGATGCCGCCGAACAGGAACACGATGGTCTCTAACACGATGGCCGAGTTGGCCGTGGCGGCGCGGATCAGGCCCAGGCGTGTGAACAGCAGCGCAATCACGGCGGTGGCGAACACCTCAAAGAAGCCCTCCACCCACAGGTGAACGAGCCACCAGCGCCAGTACTCGATCATCGAGTAGTGGGTTTTCTGGCCCCAGGTCAGCGACGTGGCGTAAAAGCCGCCGATGCACAGCGCGGCCAGGAACACCATGGCAATCAGGCCCCGGCTTTCCGAAGGCTTCTTGAGCGCAGGCATCAGGCCGCGGCCCAGCAGCGTGACCCAGAACAGCAGGCCGACAAACAGCAGGATTTGCCAGATGCGGCCCATGCTGGTGAATTCGAGGCCCTGGTTGCCGATCCAGAAGCTGAAGTTGTTGCCCAGGTGCTGCAGCGTGCCCAGCCAGCCGAAAGCGGTCGAGCCGACCACGATAAACAGCAGCGCGTAAAAGAGCACATCGACGCCGAGCTTCTGGTATTTTGGTTCATGGCCCGAGATGGCCGGCGCAATGTACAGGCCCGTGGCCAGCCAGGCGGTGGCAATCCACAGCACCGCGAACTGGGTGTGGATGGTGCGGCTTACCGTGAACGGCAGGATCTGCGCCAGCGGGAAGCCAAAGAAACTCTGTCCCTCGACCGCATAGTGGGCGGTGATCACCCCCATGCCGACCTGCGCCAGGATCAGGCCGATGACCACATAGAAATACTTGTGCGTGGCCCGCATCGACGGCGTCGGTTTCAGGTCAAACAGCGGATCGGCCTTGAGCGGCTTGGGATCGCCCTCTTCCTTGTGGGTTGAGTGGTAAAAAATCATGCCCGCAATCGCGGCAATCATCAAGATGACGCTGGCAATCGACCAGATGCCGGCGCCGGCCGTGGGCGTGTTGTCCACCAGCGGCTCATGCGGCCAGTTGCTGGTGTAGCTCAGATCGCTCTGGCCGGGCCGGTCCGTGGCCGCTGACCACGATGCCCAGAAAATGAAGGCTGGCAGCGCTTTCAGATCGTCCGGGTCCGGCAGCGAGCCGGCACTCATGGCGTACTGCTCGCGCAGCTTGTCCAGCGACGCATCATCGCCAAACAGGGCGGTGTAATGCGCCACCACCTGCTGCACAGCCTCGGCGCGCTCGGGCGAGAGAGTGATCGCGCCGGTGGCCGCGTCATAGGTGTTGGCGCGCATTTCCAGCTTGAGCCGGCCATTGAGCTCAGCCTGTTGGCCAACGCTCAACTGCTCGAACGGCTTGCCGAAATCCTTTTGCGCCCACACGCCGCGCAGCGCCAGCGCTTCGCGGTGCAGCCAGTCGGCTGACCAGTCGGGCGCGACGTAGCTGCCATGGCCCCAGACCGAGCCGAGCTGCTGCCCGCCCGCCGAGAGCCAGGCCTCCTGGCCGCGCTGGACCTGTCCTTCCGAGAAAAGCACGGAGCCTTTGGTGCTGATGACCTGTTTGGGAATCGGCGGCGCTGTCAGGTAAATCTCCGTGCCGACCCAGCCCAGGACGGCAAAGGACATGACACAGATGACAGCGAGCCAGGTCCAGAGTTTGCGCGTTGCGTGCATGGCAAATTTCCTTGTTGGTTGCAGTTGAAAAATCTGAAAAAGCTCAAATTTAATAACATGCATTTTATATGCAGCTTTTGCAAAAGATGGGAAAAAAATATATCTTTTATCGATCCGTTTGCAAAAAACCTCACCTCGATAGAATCCATGGAGCTTTCGACACAAACCGCCGGGCGCTTCAACATTCCTTTCCACCGGAGCTTCAACGCGCCATGAGACTGACTACCTACACCGACTACGCGCTGCGTACGCTGATGTACCTTGCCGCCAATCGGGAGCGGCTGGTGACCATCCAGGACATCGCCGACGCGCATGACATCGCCAAGAATCACCTGACCAAGGTGGTGCACCAGTTGGGCATCCTGGGCTATGTGGAGTCGCTGCGCGGGCGCAACGGCGGGCTCAGGCTGGGCCGCGAGCCCGAGCAGATCAACATCGGCGCCGTGGTGCGCAGCACCGAGCCCGACTTCTACATGGCCGAATGCTTCAATCCGGATAAAAACTTCTGCATGATGAGCACGGCCTGCAGCCTCAAGGGCGTTCTGTCCAGCGCGACCGCCGCTTACCTGCAGGTGCTCGATGGCGTGACGCTGGACAAGCTGATGCCCCAAACCACTGCCCGCGCCGACACCGAGGCCGTCTTCAAGAAGATTCCGATCCGGGAAAAGCGCGCCACGCTGAAAAGGTAGCGGGCGAACAGCCCCGTTCACCGCACCCGCGCGTCAGGCCCTGTCATCGAGCCAAACCTTGACCTGCATCAAATTTAAACATGTATTAAAAATATATATTTGGTTCAACCAGACTAAAACCCAAATTCATGTTCCCGCCTATGGAGGGGCGGCGGCACGACAAGGGCAGAGCAACTGGTGATGCCTCCTGTATCAGGCACTTAGCCAACCCATGTTTAAAGGCGATAAAAATGAAAACCGCTTTCCTTCAAAAAGCCATTGCAAGCGCAGTCCTGAGCGTCGTCGGCTTGTCCTCGGCGTGGGCCGCTGACCCGCATTCCTCCCATGACACCGGCGTCAAGTACCGCCCGGACGTGACCTTTACCCTGCGCACCGACATTGCCGATGGCAAGCTGGTGTTCGTCGGGGAAACCGGCGCCATCAAGGGCAAGGTCAATCCGCAGCTGGCGGTGGCCGAGGGTGCCATCGTGCAGATCAACCTGGTCAACGGTGACGGCGCGACGCACGACATCAGTGTTCCCGATTTCAAGGCCAATTCGAACCAGCTCAACACCAAGGGCGCCAGCACCACCATCGTCTTCCGCGCCGACAAGAAAGGTCAGTTCAAATACATCTGCACGCTGCCGGGCCATGTGCAGGCCGGCATGATCGGCCAGATCATGGTCGGCGACAGCGCTGCCCAGCCCAAGGCCAGCGGTGCGCAAATATCGCAGAGCCCCATGGAAGTGGGCCAACCGGTCGGCGCGCGCGGGCCGCAGAGCCTGACGGTGAACCTGGAAACCACCGAAGTGCTGGGCCAGCTCGCCGATGGCACGACCTACAAATACTGGACCTTCAACAACAAGGTGCCCGGTCCCTTCATCCGGGTGCGCCAGGGCGACACCGTGACCGTGAACATGGCCAACGCCAAGGACAGCCACATGATCCATTCAGTGGACTTTCATGCAGTGACCGGCCCGGGCGGCGGCGCGGCAGTGACCCAGGCGGCGCCCGGCACCAGCAAGGGCTTCACCTTCAAGGCGATCAATCCGGGCCTCTACGTCTACCACTGCGCCACGCCAATGGTGGCGCAGCACATCTCCAACGGCATGTACGGCATGATCCTGGTCGAGCCCGAAGGCGGCCTGGCACCGGTGGACCGCGAGTTCTATGTGATGCAGGGCGAGCTCTACACCAGCCAGCCCCATGGCACGCTCGGAGAAAACGAGTTTTCGCTGGAAAAACTCCTCAAGGAGCAGCCCGAGCACATGATGTTCAACGGCACCATGGATGCGCTGACCAAGACCCACCGGATGGAGGCCAAGGTGGGCGAGACGGTGCGGATTTTCTTCGGCGTCGGCGGCCCCAATGCCACGTCGAGCTTCCATGTGATCGGCGAAGTGTTTGACCGGGTTTACAGCCAGGCCGACCTGACCTCACCGCCTTTGAGAAATGTGCAGACCACCAGCGTGGCCCCCGGCGGCGCCACCATGGTCGAATTCAAGGTGGAAGTGCCCGGGCGCTACATTCTGGTCGATCATGCCCTGTCCCGCCTTGAGAAGGGACTGGCCGGTTTCCTGTACGTGACCGGCCCTGAAAATCCAGCGGTGTTCCGTACTTCGGAAAAGATGGACCCGAATTCGGGACATTGAACAGAACACTGCCCTGCCGCCAGCCAGCCAGTGCCTGGCGGTGCGGTCCTCACGAAAAAAGCGCGACAGCTTCTGTCGCGCTTTTTTTATTTCATTGAAGACCCGCAGCCGGATGACGCCGCCACAGTCCGGGCCGCCGCCCTGGCCGACGCCTTGTTTCCCAAGGTGCGCCAGTGTGTGCTGGCAGTGCTTTTCGGCAAACCGGACCAGAGCTTTTACGCCAATGAGGTGATTGCCCTCGCCCAGTCGGGCACCGGGGCCGTGCAGCGCGAACTGGCGGCTCTGGCGCAAGCGGGCCTGCTCACGGTCAGCAAGCAGGTCAACCGGAAACACTCTCAGGCCAACGCGGCGGCGCCAGTGTTTGCCGAGTTGCGCGGCTTGGTTGCAGACCTGATTGCAGCCACGCAGGCAGTCGCCGATGCGTTGCAAGCCCGGCTGCCATAACGAGAATTGCCGTTGTCGGCTTACGCTTGCGGCGCAGCAGGATTGGCCACGAACACGCCGCTGAGCAGTTCTGGCAGGCGCTCCACGCCCATCCTGAAACCGCACGCCTGCGCGTGGCCGCCGCCGCCCATGCTTTCGGCCAGCGCGATGCAGTCAAAGCTGCGCTGCGAACGCAATCCCACCTTGACGCCGCTCTTGCCCGCGCTCCACATCAGCGCAAACGTGCCGCATTTCTCCGACAGCATGTGCCCGAGCAGGCTGTGGAACACGCCCGGCACGTTGACCATCAGGCCTTCCTGGCCGTTAAACGTCAGGGGCTGGGCGGCATCGACCATGTCGGCGACGAGCTTGCGGTATTTCTCGTCCATCGCCGCACCACGCGCCATGAAATCCGTCAACTGCGCCGGGCTGAAGGCGGCGATTTCAACCCAGCGGCTGAACTCCTGCGGCTCCATGTCCAGCGCCGAGAGAAAAGCGGCGCTCTCGAGGTACTGCCAGTTCCAGATGTCGCGGTCCTCGATGAAACGGATCAGGTCTGGCACCGGCTTGTCCGGATGGAAGAACTCCCAGGCCAGCCGGGCGCCGGACTTGTCCATGTCGAAGTGAACCACGCCGCAGCGGCAGGCAAAGCCCGTGAGCTTTTCGGCCGCGCTCTTGTGGTGGTCCAGCATCACCAGCTTGGCCGCGCGCGCGTCAATCGCCTGCATGATCTCGGGCGAGAAGGAAAAGTCCAGGATGTACACCGCCCGGCCGTCGAGCGCGGGCAGGTCGTCCACGGATTTGATGTCGCCGTGGTCCAGGCCGAGGTATTCGGCGCTATCGCCGTAGTACAGCCGGGCCGCCAGCGCGGCGCCGAAGCCGTCGGGGCAGCGGCGGCCGTGGTAAATGATGAGCGGCTGCGGATCGTTCAGGTCAGGGGCAACCAGCAGTTGCAGGGGAAGAATGGTTTTCATGGAGCGGATTGTCGCCTTGTGGCGTTCGATGCAGTGAAATGAACACCGAAGCGCGCAAGCCCCGGCGGCTTCAAGGCTAACATCCTGGACGCCAGCACCCTGCCCGCTTTGGCGAACTGATCGTGGCTTCAAGGCTTGACGATGGCCGCCGTCACATGGGGCGGCGTCTGTGCGTAGTGGCGAAACTCCATCGTGTAAGTCGCCCGGCCCTGGGTGAGCGAGCGCAGCGTGGTGGCGTAGCCGAACATCTCGGCCAGCGGCACCTCGGCGCGCACCAGTTTTCCGCCGCCGCCCGCGATGTCCTCCATGCCCTGGATGCTGCCGCGCCGCGATGATAAATCGCCCATCACATGGCCCATGAATTCGTCGGGCATTTCCACCTCGACGGCCATCATGGGCTCCAGCAGCACGGGCTTGGCACGGCGCATGCCGTCCTTGAAGGCGATGGCGCCGGCCATGCGGTAGGCGTTCTCGTTCGAGTCCACATCGTGGTACGAGCCGAACACCAGCGTGGCCCGGACATCGACCACCGGGTAGCCCGCCAGCACGCCTGAGCGCAGGCTCTCCTGGATGCCCTTGTCCACCGCCGGGATGTATTCGCGCGGCACCACGCCGCCCTTGACCGCATCGACGAACTGGTAGCCCTGGCCCGGCGGCAGCGGCTCCAGATCGATCACCGCATGGCCGTACTGGCCGCGCCCGCCGGACTGCTTGATGAACTTGCCTTCCACGTCGCTGACGGCCTGGCGGATGGTCTCGCGGTAGGCCACCTGCGGCTTGCCGATGTTGGCGTCCACCCCGAACTCGCGCTTCATGCGGTCCACCAGGATTTCCAGGTGCAGCTCGCCCATGCCTTCGATGATGGTCTGGCCCGACTCCGGATCGGTGTGGACGCGAAATGACGGGTCTTCCTGCGCCAGACGGTTCAGGGCGATGCCCATTTTTTCCTGATCGGCCTGGGTCTTGGGCTCGACCGCCTGCGAGATCACCGGCTCGGGAAAGCTCATCTTTTCCAGGATGATGGGATGCGCCGGATCGCACAGCGTGTCGCCGGTGGTCACGTGCTTGAGGCCCACGGCGGCGGCGATGTCGCCGGCGTGCACCTCCTTGACCTCGTTGCGCACATTGGCGTGCATCTGCAGGATGCGGCCCAGGCGCTCGCGCTCGCCCTTGGCCGGGTTGTACACGGTGTCGCCCCCATGGACCACGCCGGAGTACACCCGGAAGAAAATCAGCTGGCCGACATAGGGATCGGTCATGATCTTGAAGGCCAGCGCGGCAAACGGCTCCTCGTCGCCCGGATGGCGCTCGGCTGCCTTGTCGCTTTCGGTGTGGCCCAGGATGGCTGGCACATCCACCGGCGAGGGCAGGTAGTCGATCACCGCGTCCAGCAACGCCTGAACGCCCTTGTTCTTGAAGGCGCTGCCGCAGAGCATGGGAACAATTTCCCCCGCCACGGTGCGCTGGCGCAGGGCCTGTTTGATCTCGTCTTCGCCCAGGATTTCGCCCGAGAGGTAGCGCTCCAGCAATTCATCACTGGTTTCAACCGCAATTTCAACCATTTTCTCGCGCCACACCCTGGCCTCGCCCAGCAACTCTGCCGCAATCTCGCCGTATTCGAAATGCACGCCCTGGCTGGTGTCGTCCCAGAGGATGGTTTTCATTTTCACCAGATCGACCACGCCCTGGAAATGGTCCTCGCTGCCCACCGGAATCTGCACCGGCACGGCCACACCTTTTAAACGCTCGGCAATCTGGCGCTGGACCCGAAAGAAATCCGCCCCGACGCGGTCCATCTTGTTGACGAAAGCAATGCGCGGCACCTTGTACTTGTTCGCCTGGCGCCAGACGGTTTCGGACTGCGGCTGCACGCCGCCGACGGCGTCATAGACCATCATCGCGCCGTCGAGCACGCGCATCGAGCGCTCGACCTCGATGGTGAAATCGACGTGGCCGGGCGTGTCGATGATGTTGATGCGGTGCTCGGGGTAGTTGCCGGCCATGCCTTTCCAGAAGGCCGTCGTGGCCGCCGAGGTGATGGTGATGCCGCGCTCTTGCTCCTGCGCCATCCAGTCCATGGTGGCCGTGCCCTCGTGGACCTCGCCGATCTTGTAGTTCACGCCGGTATAGAACAGGATGCGCTCGGTCGTGGTGGTCTTGCCGGCGTCGATGTGGGCGCTGATGCCGATGTTGCGGTAGCGCTCGATGGGGGTTTTGCGACTCACGGCAGGCTCCTTGATGACAGTAAGCAAGGCACGGCAGGGGGAAATATTTTGCGCTTGTTTGCGCATGTCGTGCACACTTGCACCTTGCGCCACGCCCTCGACATCTTTCATCCTGAACCGGCTTTGAGTCGCTTTGTGTAGGTGGCAGCGCTGTCCGGGTCTACAATTTTTCCGTGACTGCTGCTACGCCCTCCCCCGACAATCACGCCCGCCTGTTTCTGGCGCTCTGGCCTTCGCCCGAGCTGCAAGCCGCCTTGCTCGACCATCAGCGTGCCTGGCGCTGGAAATCCGGTGCCGCGCTGGTGCGGGCAGAAAAGCTGCACCTGACGCTGCACTTCATCGGCGCCGTGCCGCGCCAGCGGCTGACGCAACTCATTGCTGAACTGAAAGTGCCGTTCACACCTTTCGAACTCGATGTTGGCCAGCCTGCGCTCTGGCATCCAGGCCTTGCGGTGCTGGAGCCGCACGCTTCGCCAGCAGGCCTGCTACGACTGCATGAAGCTTTAAGCGAAGCCTTGCTGCGCCTTGACCTGCCGAGGGAAATGCGGCCCTATCGACCGCATATCACCTTGGCGCGCCGTGCTGGCAGGTCCGAAGCACCTGCTGGCCAGCCAGCACTGCGCTGGCTGGTGCAGGACTACGCGCTGATGGAATCCGTCGCGGCCCCCCTGGACCAGTATCGGCTGCTGCAGCGCTACGCATGACAGCACACTCCGTCAAAAATGCCGCCTGCAGGCCAGACCGCCCACTGCAGCGCCATGCCTGCAAGACACCTGTCAAAGGCGCCCGTGGGCCACAGCGGTGGCTGTGGCCTTCGGGGCGCAGGCGTCAGCCGATGCTCACCTCGATGCGGCGCGGTTTGGCCTCTTCGGCCTTGGGGATGCGTAGCCGCAGCACGCCGTTGTTGAGCTTGGCCTCGATCTTGCCCGGATCCAGCTCGCGGCTCAGGGTGAAGCTGCGGCGGTACTGCGGACTCTGGATTTCGCCATAGACCAGCTCCATGTTGCCAGCCGTCGGCACCGAGGCGCTGCCTTCAATCAGGAGGTTGTCGCCGTTGACGCGCACGACGAGTTGCTCCTTGGACACGCCCGGCAGATCGGCCACCACGGTAAAGCCGCTGTCGTCTTCATAAATGTCCACCGGCGGGAGCAAGGTGGTCGTGGGCTGGCTGCGCGTGACCCCACCCTGCTGGCGCCCGGCGGCGGCCACCTCGCGGCCCTGGCCTGGCGTCTGGCCACCCTGCATCTGGCCGCCCTGCATCTGCCCACCTTGGCCCTGCGTCTGCGACTGGCCACCTTGGTCTTGTCCGCCCTGGCCTTGGCCAGGCATGCCCTGGCCGCTGCCGCCGTAGTTGCCGAAGCGGTCATCCTGGCTGGACTGGCCGGTCTGCGAATCGGTCTGGCCGGGCTGGTAGGCGGGGCTGTTGGGCTGGCCGGCTTGCCTTCCCTGCTGACCTTGTTGACCCTGCTGGTTCTGGTGTGCCTGCTGTGCCTGCTGATTTTGCTGGGCTTGCTGGCTCTGTTGGGCTTGTTGGTTCTGCTGCTTCTGGTTCATGACATCCTCCTTGGGGTTTCCCGGTAAGAAAAATGGCGTTCAACTGATGCTGATCTGGCGCGGCTTGGACGCCTCATGGCGGGGCACCGTCACGCGCAGCATGCCGTCGCGGCAGGTGGCCTTGATCTGGGTGGCATCGGCATCGTCGGGCATGGAAATCACCCGGCGAAAACTCCCCTTGAAGCGCTCCTGGGCATAGACGGCGGTCTTTTCGTCAGCCGCAGGCGCGTCGTCCTGGCGCTCGCCGGCAATCACCAGCAGACCCTTGTCGATGGTGATCTCAAGGGCTGCGGGGTCCACGCCGGGCGTGAGCGCGAGCACTTCAATCGCATCGGGCGTGCTGCCCACATTGATGACCGGAAAGGTCCGGCGCGGCAGGGCGCGGATGCTGCCACCGCCCGGCCTGAAGGTCTGCTCAAAGCTTTCCTGCAGGCGGTTGAGTTCGGCGAACAGGTCGCCGTAGAGGTCGAGTGTTCCATTCATGAGATGTTCCTCCTTGCTTGCGTTGGATTCACCATCAAGACGACAGCAGTTACAGGGTCTGCTGCGCGCTGGCGCAACCAAGCACCAGCTTCAAAAAACCAATCTGACCGTCACAAACAACGGCCAGCCCTGAAAAATCACGATATTGGCAGGCGGAAAAATTTCAAGGGGTTGAAGTGAGGAGTTGAAACATATTCCGGCCTTGAAAAGGCGAACGGCTGACAGCGCCTGCAGCCAGCAACCAGTGGCCAACTGCCAACGGCCAACCGCGCAGCCAAAGAAGGCGTGGCCCTACTGCAGTCTGTTCGTCGGCGATGTTGCGCGCTGCTTCGAACTACTGCGGCCTACTCCGCAGTACTGCGCCCCATGTCCGGCTCCCCGGTTTCAGGCAGGCGGTAGCCCGAGGCTTCTTCGGCGGTTTCCATGGTCTTGCGCGGCTGGTCGCTGTGCGAAACCCTGTAGCCATCGGCCACATAGCCGGGGCCTTTCATCACCATGACGATGACGCAGCCGATGCCGACGGTGGCCACCATCGACCAGTGAAAAACGATGGCGCCACCCACCATGTAATTGACCATCTGCAGCCAGCGTTCCTCGGCGGCGCCGGCCTGCGGATCGGCCCACAGATGCACCAGCGCCAGCCCCAGCAACAGCAGCACGGTACCCAGCAGGGCGATCAGCGGCAACTTGCGCCACAGGCGCCACTCCAGCCCGGTGGCCGCACGGTGCGATTGCGGAATTTTTTTCAACCAGTTCATGACAGCCACCTCGCGAAGAAGAAATCCAGGCCCAGAGGCAAGGCCTGTATTGTCCGCAAAAATCAAATGTCCAGCCGGACCAGGTGCAAAACGCTGTTAACAGCTGTTTATGCCATACGCTAGAAAAGGCCGATAGCGCCTAGAAAAGATCGAGAGCGCTTAACGCTCCTTTTGACTGTCCGGCACCCGCTGCGCCGGGCCTGTAAGAATAGGCCGCCTGGTCCTGTCAGGGCATGGGGTGAAGTGCGGGCAAGACCAGCAATGCCGGGCGGCAAGGCTGTGTGCTGCAGGCGCGGTCATGCTTGAGCGCAGCGTGGAGCTGGCTCAGGGCGTCCACGCATTCGAGCACGACGGCCCGGACCTGACCGGCAGAATCGGGCACCGGCGGCATGGTTGGCGTTGCCGGCAGTTCGCCAACACTCTGCCTGAGCCGTTCGAGAACGGCGCAGAACATCACGTCCCAGTCCTGCACGTCAATGTCCACCCGCTGGCTGGCCTCACACGGGGCAAAGGTGGACAAGACACTGACGATGTCAGGCGCGCGCATCAGGAGGACAAAATCCGGGTACAACGCGCTTTGGATGAAGGAGATATCTCGTCTCATGGTTGGCCTACTTTTGCTGCGTCAGGCGCAGCCGAATTTTGCCCAACAACGAGGTCGCTGCTGCGGGAAGTTCAGGCGCATGCACGGGCTCGGCGTTGGGCGCGGTGGCCGGCTCAGGCGCCGCCAGGGCGCCCAGAGCCAGAATGTGACCCTTGGCGTAGAGGGTCTCCAGCAGCGCGTAAACCACGGACGGCGCGATGTCCAGCATGGCCGGAATCAGAATGCCCAGAGATGGCTTTCGCGCCAGCAAAGCACAGATGCGGCTGAGGTGCCCGGCGGTGTCCGGTGCCAGTTCGCACAGCGCGGGCCAGGAAGCCAGTTGCAAAACGCTGAACTGCAGCTTGGGGCGCAGAAAGAAATCATGAGTCGAGAGCGCTTGCATTTTTCCCCCAAATAGTTGCCCAGCTCTTTTGCGCACCCACAGCAGGTGCTTGAAGCAAAGAGTCTCACTATTTTTCTGCAACAGTTGTACGCGAATGAAACTAAAAAGTCTGTTCGCTAGCGCACATTGCAGTTTTTTTGCCCTGCCGCCGGGCAGTGCGCCGCTCAGCCCAGCAGGTCGGTGAAGGTCTTGCGGCTGGCGCCGTAGCAGCTGCAGGCGGCCGCTTCGAGACCGCTGCGGTCGAGCACTCGCATCTCGCCCCGGTGGTACTCGATCAGGCCGTCGCGCTGCAGGGCGCTGGCCGCTGCCGTGATGCCGACCCGGCGCATGCCCAGCATGTAGGCTAAAAACTCATGCGTGATGTAAAAGCGCTCGGACTGGGCACGGTCCTGGCTCATCAGCAGCCAGCGCGCCAGGCGCTCGCCGATCAGGTGAAAGCGGATGCAGGCCGCCGAGATGGACTGCTGGGCCATGAGCACATACAGGTAGCGCTTCAGGCTGCGCTGCAGCGCCGCGCTGCGCGCCAACTCACGCCGGAACACCACGCGCTCAATGCGCCAGGCAGCGCCCGCGCCCTGCACCAGCGCGTGCAGCGGCGCAGTGACCACGCCGAGGGCCAGCTGCGCGCCCAGCATGCCTTCAAAGCCGACCATGCCCACTTCTACGCCGGGGCTGCCGTCCACCATGGCGATGAGGGAGATGAAGCCGCGTGTCGGGAAATAGACGTGGCTGGTGGTCTCGCCGGGCTGGCACAGCACTTGGGCCAGCACCAGCTCGACCGGTTCGCAAATGGCCAGCAGGCGCGCCCGGTCGGCGGGGGGAAGTAGTTCAATGAGGTGGTTTTTGACAGTGTCCATGCCGCTTTCGGGAGTGTTGCATGCCCTTGCAGAGAAGGGGGCAAGTTCAAAGCCGCGCAGCTGTCAAATGCAGTTCGATTCGGACTGGCTGAGTATGCACCATGGTCACAGCGCGTGGGCTGTGGGGCTAAAAATCAAGCCTTGGCGGTTTGGGCAGGCTTTTCGGAAAATTTCTCTGGCAGCAGGCGGTCATATTCCTTCTTGACCACGGCATAGCACTCGCAGGTGCGCTGCTCCAGGCCGGGGCGGTCGAGCACCGTGATGCGCCCGCGCGAGTAGCTGATCAGCCCGGCCTTTTGTAAATTCATGGCGCCTTCGGTCACGCCTTCACGGCGCACGCCGAGCATGTTGGCAATCAACTCCTGGGTCATGACCAACTGGTTGCCCTTCAGGCGGTCCAGGCTGAGGAGCAGCCAGCGGCACAGTTGCTGGTCGAGGGAATGGTGGCGGTTGCACACCGCTGTTTGCGACATTTGCGTGATCAGGGCCTGGGTGTAGCGCAGCAGCAGATGCAGCACGGGCGCGCGCTTGAACTCCTCCTTGATCGCCTGCGAAGGCAGGCGGTAGCCCTGGCCGGCGCTTTGCACGACGGCACGGCTGGAGGTGGACTCGCCGCCCATGAACAGAGAAATGCCGACAACGCCTTCGTTACCCACCACGGCGATTTCGGCCGATGCGCCGTTTTCCATCACATACAGCAGCGAGACGATGGCGGTGGTCGGAAAATACACATGGCTCAGGGTGCCGCCCGACTCGTAGAGCACCTGGCCCAGCGGCATCTCCACCCATTCGAGTTGCGGCAACCAGCGCTGCCATTCGGCATCGGGCAAGGCGGCGAGCAACTGGTTGAGTTGGGGAGAGGACGGAACAGACATCGAAAAAGACTCCAGCAGCAGATCTGGAGGGACGAACTTTCCTCGGCTAGTGATCTTGCAAGGAATCGGAGTATAGGGATTCAAGGCCATCTCGTATGTGCGGTAGCGCACATACTAAACAGCCTGGTGAGTCCGAATTTTTCAGTCGCGTCCAGTCGCCAACTCCCGCCACCGCTACGAGCCTGGCAGAGGTGCAGCCGGCCTCAATGGCGCACCCAGCGCCTGCCCATGAGCACGCCGGCCATGACCGCGCCAGCCAGCATGGCCATGGACGAACCCGGCATGGCGCGCACCATGTTCCTTGCCATGTCGCCGGTGCGCGGCGCCATCAGCTGCAGACGCCGCTTCATCATTTTCTTGCCCAACTCGCCCAGTTGCTCGCCCAGCAGGCGCTCGGCCTCGGGCAGCACCACGGTTTCTTCTTCGGCAACGTGATGGATGACATTGCGCATCAGCTCATGGTAGGTGTCGTCGTAGCGCGTGTCTTGCGGCTCCATGCCGCGCAGCAGGGCTATGAGGCGGCGCATTTCGTCATGCTCGGGCACGCTTTTTTGCAGCACCGGGTTGTCGCTGACGGCACGCACTGCCGGATAGAAGATTTCTTCTTCGAGCTGCGCATGCACCTCCAGCGCCAGGCAGGTGGTGTTGACCAGGCCCTGCTTGACCTTGGGGCGGCTGCTGGTCTGGTACTGGTGGTAAGTGGCCATCACATGGGTGTGGTCCATGCGGATCAGGTTGGTCGCGTCGGGCGCGAGGGTGTTGACAAGGGGGTTGCTCATGACAGTCCTTTCGAAATTGGAGGAATCAACATTCACAAAAAGTGGTTTTCATGCTGGCTGGTTTTCAGGCGCCCCCCACCCCGACGGTGACTTTGCCGGTGCCGTCACAAGCCGGGCATTTGGTGCCGGCCAGACGACCGGAGCCGCCGCACTCGCGGCACAGGCCCTCGCCAGTGCCGGGCGTTCCGGGGGCCGCTTCGTCGCCCGGATTGAGGGTGGGAGGCGGCCTGGAAACCGGTGCGGTGTCGTCAGAGCCACCAGCGCCATGCCCGCCAGCGCCAGAGGAGGCATTCCCCCCGGCCGACAGGTCCAGCGAAGCGCCCGGATCCTCTTCGCCAGCCACGGATTCGCTGTCCAGGTTCACGCCCTGACCCGCTTCGGGGCGCACCTGGCCCGTGGCCAGCATGCCCGGCACCGCCTGGACGGCAGGCTGGGCCGCTTGGGCCGCCTGGGCACGCCGCAGCAGCAGCCAGCCCCCGACCAGCATGGCCAGGCCCCACAGGAAAAACGCGCTGTCCCAGTAAATCCACTGCTCGGGCGGCACGGTCTCGTTGACATGGTGAATGCCCAGCAACTGGTGGTTGACCAGCCCTTCGACCATGTTGAACAGGCCAAAGCCCATCAGCATGGAAGCGATCAGCCAGTTGGGTGACCAGCGAAAGTGCGGCTGGCGCGCGGCCCGCCACAGCTTGGCCAGGCCCCACAGCACAAAGACATAGGTGCTGGCGTGAAACAGCCCGTCGGCCAGGGTGTTGACCTTCAGGTTCTCCACGCTGTCGGGAGGGTAGCCGGCGCTCGATAGCATGTGGTGCCACTGCAGCAACTGATGGAACACGATGCCGTCAAAAAACCCGCCCACCCCCAGGCCGAGCAGCAAGCCGGCAGCCAGCGGAAAGGACGCGGCAGAATGATCAGTGCTGTCAGTCCTGACCGGGGAAGCTGGCCGGGCAGGCCGGCGCATGCGGGGCAAGGTGTGCTCTGCCATGGGACTCACCTGCCGCTTCCGCTGCTGCCCCCGGCACCAGCCCCACCGCCAGTACCAGCCCCAGCACCACCGGTGCCTGTGCCTGCGCCAGCACCACCGCTGCCTGCGCCTGAACCTGCGCCAGTACTACCGGTGCCGCCGCTACCAGCGCCGGTCGTTGCACCGCTGCCGCTGCCACTGCCGCCCGTGCCCGCGCCGGTGCCCATTGAGCCGCTGGTGCCGCCGGTTGCGCCAGATCCTTTGCTGCTGCCAGCGCTGCTTGAACCCGCCGTCGGCATGGGGATTTTCTGGGCCTGCGCCAGATGATCGCGCAGCGTCGGCAGCGTGTTGCCAATCCAGGCCTTGAGTTCCGCGTCCCTGGCGCTGCGGTGGCTCTTTTCAAACAGCTTGATGTCATTCTGATGGGCTGCAATGCCCACCTTGCGCATGTATTCCCGGTCAAACGCAGAACCGGACAATTTGGACATCTTGTCCAACTCGCCCTGCTTGTCGCGTGGGAGCTTGGCCGGCAGGCTCACGCCCTTGGTGCTGGCCAGCTGCATCAACTCGTTGTTGGCGTCGGTATGGTGTTTGACCAGCATCGAGGCCAGCTCCTTGATGCTCTGATCGGTGGCTTTTTGCTCTGCCAGCCGCGAAGCCTCGACCTCATACATGCCACTGCCTGCCGCCTTGACCATGAAAGTGCGATCACTCGCCCTGACAGGGGTGGCTGCGGCGCTGCCACTAGCACTAGCACTGCCAGCGCTGGTCGCAGGCGTGCTGGCTGCAGGAGCACCGCTGGCACCGCTGGCGCCACTGCCCTGAGCCTGTGCCTGCAGTCCAGCGCCCGTGCACGCCAAGATGAGCGCCAGGCTGAAGGGGCGAATCAGATGTCTGTTCATAAAATCCTCCTTGGGGAAACTTTCTGGTCAGTGAGCAACCCACCTTGCCGGATCGGGCAAGTACGGGCTGATTGAAAGTTAGTGCCGGGAGACGGCCCGCCACAGCACGCCACTTTCGCCGCTGAACGTCAGACAGTTCGTACAGCCGCCGGCCTGCCAAGCTTGTCCCACGCTTCAGAGAATTAGCGGTGCCGCGCGCTCACGGACAGTTTCAGCTTTGTGGATCTGGCTTGCTTTGCGCCTGCTGCGCCGCCTGCAGGAAAGCGCCATGCCGGGTGGCGATCTGGCTGAGCGCATAAACGGCGGCCTGCTCGCGGATGGCGTTGCGCTCACCGCTGAATTGGCGCGTTTCGGTTTGCAGCGCCTCGGGCACGCCTTCATGCCCGGCAAACAACGAGGCAAAGCACTGGGTTCCGGGCTCGACGGCCGGATCGGTGGCATCGGTCACGCCGGTGTTGGCAATGGCCAGGTTGGCGTGGCTGTGGCGCAGCGCGCCCTGGGCCATTTCGCGCGCCACTTCTTCGCTGGTGAGGTTGCAGCGCTCGATGGTGTGGGCATTGACGCCCAGGCAGTGCTGCTTGGCCCCGGGCGAGTACACCACGAAAGCGCATTCGAGCAGCGCGCCGGCGCCCGGCACATCGGCCAGATGGGCGGCAATCAGCCCGGCCGTACAGGACTCGGCCGTGGTCAGGACGAGACCCTGCTCGGCCATGTAACTGGCCACCGCCTGAAGCTGTTCAGTCAGTGGCTGCCCGGGTTGGTGGCTGGCATCGTGTCGAGACATCACAATGATCGCAGTGCTGAAGGTGCAATGACGTGCAATGGGCTGTTGATTTGCAGAAAGAATGGAACAGGTAAGAATCGAACAGGTGAAACTATCGCCACCTTGTCCAAAGCCGGGCTGTCGTGCTTAATGCCTTCAGGTTGTAGGCAAGAGCCGGGATGGCCACAACGCTCGGCGGCACAGCAAAGCTTACCCCCAATTCCTGTGGATTACCCTGTGGATAAGTCCCCTGCCAGCCCGGCAAAGCCTTGCCAGCCGGGGCTTTCAACACAATGCCTGTTAATTCATCACCTTCGCCGGAGTACGCCCGGCAAGGCAAAAAAAGTAGGCGGTAGTATCAGGTTCGGTGTCAAGAACGGGACCGTGACCGATGAAAGTCAGGCCCATTCGTGTCTGCTGACACGGCTGGCGCTATTGGCACCAGCCGCCCGCAGACCTGCCGGTTTAGTCGTTCATCACAAAGGTCACTTGCATGTTCACCCGGTAGGCGGTGATCTTGCCGTTTTCAACCGACACTTGCTGCTCCTTGATCCAGGCGCCGCGCACGTTGTTGATGGTGTCGCAGGCCCGGTTGAGGCCCTGGTTGATGGCATCTTCAAAACTGGTGGTGCTGCTGGCGCTGATTTCGATGACTTTGGCGACGCTCATGGGAGACTCCGTAAGGGGTTGTTAGATAAGCATCCATCGTAAAAGCCGCGCCGCTCCCGGCCTGTGGGACCGTACCGCCTGCGTCTGTAGCCCTCGGCAGCATCGCCACGACATCCTTGCGCTTGACCGCCTGGGCGGCGGACTACGCGCGCTGCCCTCCCCGAGGGTCTTGCGCGTAGCGTCGCGTCACCTTCACATTGTCAGGAAATATTACTCGCCAAAAGGGGCCGATAGACGTGTGACCCAACCCTAGCGGGAGTCCGGCTTGGCCGGGCGGGGAATCTTTTTCAGTTTGATCAGCCGGCTGGTCTCGATCTTGTCCTTTTTCACCTGCCGCTCGGCGTCGAGCAGTTGCCCGGCGGCCAGCCACTGGGCGAACTCCTCTGGGGTCTCCAGCGTGATGCGGCCCAGCGTGGCGGCGCGGAATTCGTAGATCACGATCTCGGCGGCTTTTTGCAGGTTCACGCGGCCCTTGGTGAGCACCGCGCCGCGCTTGCGGCCGATTTCCTCCAGCAACTGCTCGTCGGTCATGCCGGGCGTGAGTTCCACCTTGTAGCGCGCCGCCAGCATTTCCGGGTAATTGGGAATCAGGTAGTCGAGCAGTTCCAGCGCAACCTCTTCCTCTTCAAACGCGTTGCGGCCAATGGCGCCGCTGGCAGCCAGGTTGTAGCCGCTCTTGGCCACGATGATGCGCGGCCAGAGCATGCCCGGCGTGTCCCACAGGTAAAAACCGTCGGCCAGCACCAGGCGTTGCTCGACCTTGGTCACGCCCGCCTCGTCGCCGGTCTTGGTCGCGCGCTTGCCGGTCAGGGTGTTGATGAGCGTCGATTTGCCGACGTTGGGAATGCCGCAGATCAGCACGCGCATCGGCTTGACCATGCTGCCGCGTGTAGGCGCAAGGGCGTGGCAGGCGTCGATCAGCGCCTTGGCGGGCGTTTTCATGCTCGCGTCCAGGCCGATGGCGCGGGTGCTGCTCTGGCTGTTGTAGTGCTCCAGCCAGAGCGCGGTGCGCGCCGGATCGGCCAGGTCCTGTTTATTGAGCACCTTGAGCGCGGGCTTGCCGCCGGTCAGACCTGCGAGCATCGGGTTGGCGCTGGAGCCGGGCAGGCGGGCGTCGAGCAACTCGATCACCACATCAATTTCCTTGATGCGCTCCTGAATGGCTTTTTTGGTCAGGTGCATGTGACCGGGAAACCACTGAATGGCCATCTTGAGATTCTTTCTTGGGTTGAAATGGGCAGTTGCCTGGGAGTGGCAACCTGGGGCGGCAGCTGGCGCGCTTTTGCCGTCGCGGCAAGCGTCTGGCTGGCCCGGATGGCTCAATTGTCACTCCTTCAGGCGCGGGTCTGCACAGTCTGTTTCATGCCAGGCGGGAAGATGGGGGAAAATTTGCCATTTTTGCGCATGCCTGCGGCACGCACCGTTTCCCATTTTTTCCCCGACGCCCATGCCTTTGCCCACCGCTCCCACCCTTCGCCCGAACAATCCAGAGACTCGCCTGGCCGACCACCAGACCAACAAGGTGCTGCTGATACGCGGGCTGGTGGGGGTTCTGCTCGGCCTCATCGTGCTGCTCTCGCCCGCCTTCATCACCGCGCCCGATGTGCAGGGCCTGGTCGCCACTGCCTCGCTGGCAGGCTGGGCGGTGCTGGTTCTGGGCTGCGCCCTGATCGGGCTGCATGTGTGGCGGCGCATGAACGCCCAGGTCAAGCCCTGAGCCTGCTGCGCCCCATGCCCGATGTTCTTTCAGCGGTCTGTGACCGCGCTACGGCGCTGGCCCTGTTCAGCGACCTGACACAACGCGCCAGCGCCGCCGGCCTGCGCCTGCGCTCTCCCCCGCCCGAGCCCGTCAGCTGCTGCGGACGCGGCTGCAACGGCTGCGTCTGGGAGGGTTATTACAGCGCCGTGAATTACTGGCGCGAAGAGGCTTTGCTGACGCTGGAGGATTGACGCTCAGGCGTGCATGGCCTCGGGGCTGCGCACCTCCAGCCGCTCGGGCGAGACATACAGCTCGCGGTAAACCTCGAACGGCATCGTGTCGGCCGCTTCTATCTTTTTCTGCGCCTGCACCGACTCCTGCGCCAGCGCGGCAAAGCGCGCCTGCTGCTCCAGCGAAAAAGGCAGGGCCAGCAGCGCAGCCTGGGTGGTTTCGGACTGCGCGCGGGCAAAGCGGACAAACGAGTCGTTGAAATCGTGCTTCATGGCCGCCAGCACGCGGGCCGAGGGCAAGGTGTCCGGCGCCTGCAGCCGCGCCTGCGCCATCGCCAGCGCATCCTGATACTGGCTGCCGCCATGCACCGCGTCCAGCGCGGCCGCAATCGGCGCGCACTCGGCCACGACCTCGGCGCCCCAGTCGATCAAGGGCACCTCGCCGCCGGCACGCCTGAGCGTCACGCCCGGCTCGCGCCCGCGCGCGGCCGTCTGGTGCTGGTTGAACTTGAGTTCGGCAATCTCGGCCGGCGTGTCCGGCGGGCTGTCGGACAGCAGGCAGTGCAGCAGGAACACGTCCAGGAAACGCATCGTCTGCGCGTTGATGCCGACCGTCTCGAACGGGTCCAGGTCCATCAGGCGCACCTCGATGTACTCCACGCCGCGCTCGCGCAGCGCGTGCAGCGGGCGCTCGCCGGGGTGGATGACGCGCTTGGGCCGGATGGTGCCGTAGAACTCGTTTTCGATCTGCAGCAGCGTGGTGGCGAGCTGGTTGTAGTCGCCGCCGGGGTTGCGGATGCCGACGGCCTCATAGGCCGGATAGGGCCGGGTCAGCGCATCCTGCAGCGAAGCGGCGTAGCCTTCGAGGCTGTTGTAGCTCACCGCCAGCGAGGCCTGCGCGTCGCTCTGGTAACCAAGCCGCCCCATGCGCAGCGAGGTGCCGTGCGGCATGTACATGGCGGTGTCGGTGAGCGACTGCAGCTCGTGCTGGCGCCCGGCGACAAACGTCGAGCACACGGCGGGCGAGGCGCCGAACAAATAAAGCAGCAAGAAGGCATGGCGGCGGAAATTGCGGATCAGCGCGAAATACTGCTCGCTCGTGACACCCGGCAGCGACCAGTTGTAGTGGATGCCCGAGATCGTCTGCATGCGCCTGCCATAGCGGTGCGACAGGCCCATGCGGTACACGCTCTTGGCGCGCCCGACATTCGATGACCCGAAACGGGCAATCGGAATGGTCTCGTCGGTCGGCAGGCCACAAGGCATGCTCGAAACCCAGAGCATTTCGTCGCCCATCTCCTGCAGGGCGCGGTAGGTGACCTGGTGCAGTTCGGTGAGTTCGTGCAGCGCGGCTTCGGGGGTTTTGTGCGCGCCGGTGACGAGTTCGACCTGCGACTCGCTGAAGTCGGTGGTGATGCTCGGGTGCGTCAGCGCCGAGCCGAGCGCGGCCGGATGCGGCGTGAGCGCCAGCGCGCCGCTGGGCTGGGCGCGCAGGCTTTCTTTTTCAATGCCCCGGCGCATGCCCTTGAGCTGATCGGGGGTAAGTGCTTTCAGGCGGTGCTGCAAAAGCGCGCTGGCGGAGGCCGGCAAGTGGGTCATGATGGTGTTCTCTCAGATTCCTGGACTGGCGTGGAAGTTATCACAGGCCGGTGCTTTGCGCTGTCGCGGGCCATTTGCCGGCACGGCTGGCCGGCAGTGCGCTCTGGCGCCAGCATTGCCGAGATCAACGGCGCCATCGACTTTTTGGGCACGAGCCCGAGCCCTAGAAGCGGCCATCGTCCACCGAACGCAGCCCTTTGATGAGTTTGCGCGGCGTGTTCCGGCACACGGGCTGTACTTCAGCCTCCGGGCGTTGCAGTTGCGCGATCGCCTTGCATGCGCCCGCCAGCGGCCAATAGCGCGGCCAGTTTCATGGGATCGACCGGCTTGACAAGGTGGTGGCTGAAACCTGCCGCCAGAGCGGTCTCGCGGTCGTTCTCCTGGCCGTACCCGGTGATGGCGATGAGTACCGCGTTGGCGTTCTCAGGCTGTGCCCGGATTCGCTGCGCCAGTTCATTGCCATCGATCTCGGGCAAACCGATGTCCAGCAGGCACACGTCCGGCGACTCGGTGCGCGCCCTCTCCAGCGCCTGCCTGGCGCTGTACTCCACCAGCACCTCGTGACCCAATGCCTGCAGGAACATGGCCAGCATCTGCGCCGCATCGGCGTTGTCATCCACGATCATCACGCGCAGGGGGCTTTGCGCCTGCCACGCAGCGTCTTGCGGGTGCGGCTCGACACTGCGGTCCTGGAATGCCAGCAGTGGCAGGCAAACCGAGAACTCGCTCCCCTTGCCCAGGCCGTCACTGGTGCAACTCACGGTGCCGCCATGAAGCTCAACAAGGTTTTTCACCAGCGCCAAGCCCAGCCCCAGGCCTCCAGAAGAGCGGTCGGGCGTGCGTTTGGCCTGCGCAAAAAGATCAAACACCCGACTTGCCAGCTCCGGCTCTATGCCGATCCCATCGTCACGGACGTTGAGCACCACCTGGGTGCCCCGGACTTCGCTCTGGAGCTGGATATGGCCGCCCTCGGGCGTGTATTTCGCGGCATTGTTCAGCAGGTTGCTGATGACCTGCACCAGCCGCTTGTGGTCCCCGCGCACCGTCGCGGCCTGCGGCGACAGCTGCAAGGCCAGATGATGGCTTCTCGCGCGGATCAGGGGATTGACCTGCTCCACCGCATCCGTGACGATCTGGCGGATATCGAGCGGCTTGTCCTCCAGCTTGATCAAGCCCCTGGTGACGCGCGACACGTCCAGCAGGTCGTCAACCAGGCTCGTCATGTGACCCACCTGCCTGGCGATGATTTCGCTCACTTTCTGCACCTGGGTGGCGTCCAGCCTGGCGGTCTTCAACACCTCGGCGGCCGAGAGAATCGGGGCCAGCGGATTTCTCAACTCATGTGCCAGCATGGCCAGGAACTCATCCTTGCGCAGATCTGCTTCCTTGAGCTTGTTAACGGCCTGCCGGAGTTCTTCTCCGGCGGTTTTCAGTTCCTGAATATCGACATTGACACCGCTCAAGACAAACGGAACGTCTTCTTTCTCGCGGTACCAGTCCGCATGCAGGTAGAACCAGCGGCAACTGCCGCTCTTGTTGCACAGCCGGGTTTCCATGACCAGCGGGGAACCGGGGCCACTGGCACGCGCCAGGGCAAATTTCTCGGCCACATAAGGGCGCTCGGCCACATCGATGAATTCCAGCCACTGCCCGAGCTTCATGGCCGCGCCTGAGTCGGGATAACCCAGCAGACTCAGAAAATTGGCCCCCACTTCCACCTGATCGGTCGCGGGATGCCAGGTCCACGTCCCGGCGTTGGCGGTACGCAGGATGCGCTGGATCTCATCGCTTTCCTTGAGGCAGCGCTCCAGTTGCTTGTGGTCAGTCAGATCGACCGTGACCTTGGAAAACCCGACGAGATGGCCGGAACGGTCGTGCAAGGCTGTCAGGGCAATCCGTGCCCAAAAGAGGCGTCCATCCTTGCGCCTGCGCCATGTCTCTTCCTTGTAGAAGCCGTGTTCCCTGGCCTCGTTCAGGTTGTGCCCGGCCCAGTCGCTGGCCTTTTGCTCATCGGTGTAAAGCAGGCTGAGATGACTGCCAATGGCATCTTCTGCGGTAAATCCCTTCATCTCCTCGGCCCCACGGTTCCACACGGTGATGATCCCTTGCGGGTCCATGAAGAACACGGCCACTTCCTTGATCTCTTCGGTCATCAGCCGATGAAGCTCGGCCACCTGATGATCGGACAGTGAAGTGGCCAGATAGGGATTGGGCACGGTTCATCTCCTGCATCTGGACGTATCTGTAGGGCTGCCTCACGCCTCGGGCGGCACCAGCAGCCGGACCTCGCCCCCCGACTGCCGGTAGGCCGCCAGCACGCTGCGCGCCACGGCCTGCAGCGCCCCAGCCTCGCACAGCGCCACGCAGGCGCCGCCAAAACCGGCGCCGGTCAGGCGGGCGCCAAACACGCCCGCTTGCGCCTGCAGCAGCGCCACCAGCGTGTCCAGCCCCGGCGTGGAGACTTCGTAGTCGTCGCGCAGGCTGGCGTGCGAGGCATTCATCAACGCGCCAAAAGCCCCGGCCGCCGTGCAGTTGACGGCTTGCAGGACGCGGGCGTTTTCAGTCACCACATGGCGCGCGCGCCGCTGCAATCGCTTGGGCAGCGCGGCGAGTTGCGCCACCCGGTCGATGTCGCGCAAGGAAGCCACGCCCAGCAGCCGCGCCGCCTGCTCGCACTCGGCTCGGCGCTCGTTGTAGCCGCTGGCGGCCAGCGAGCGCGCAATGCCCGAGTCCAGCACCAGCACACTGGCGCCCGGCGGCAGCGGCACAAAGCGCCGCGCCAGCGTGCGCGTGTCCAGCAGCAGGGCCTGCGTGGTGTCGGCCAGGCTCGAAGCCATCTGGTCCATGATGCCGCAGCGCACCCCGGCGTACTCGATCTCGGCGCGTTGGCCGATCCGGGCGATCTGCACATCGTCCAGCGGCAGGTTCAGCAACTGGCGCAGGCAGCGCAGCGTCGCCACCTCCAGCGCGGCGCTGGAGGACAGGCCTACGCCGATTGGCACCTTGGACGAGACGTGAATGTCCAGCGGCGGGATCTGAGCGCCCTGCTCGCGCGCCAGCGCCAGGCAGCCAAACACATAACTGGCGAAGTGTTCCTTTGGCGGCTGCTCGAAGGTGAATGTCACGGCCTGCCCCAGCTCGGCCGCGTGCAGCGAGAACTGTGCCTGGCGGCTGCGCCGCATCGCCACAAGCGTCTGCTGCGGAATGGCAATCGGCAGCACATAGCCGTCGTTGTAATCGGTGTGCTCGCCCAGCAGGTTGACCCGGCCCGGCGCGCTGGCCTGGGCCTCGGGCGCGGCGCCATAGACCTGTTCAAAGCCACTCATGACACCTCCCACGCTGGCACTGCGGCGAGCGTTCCTTTAAGGCACGGGTCCTGGCGCGTTCTCACAGCAGCACCTGGACCTGCTGCAACTCCAGCGCCTTGTCTTCGGGCAGCGCGTCCATTGCAAAAAAGCCGGCGCCGATTTCGGTGCCCGCCAAATACTTGAGCCGCTCGCGGGTGCGGTAAGGCGGGTAGAGCTGGGCGTGCAGATGGGATTCGGGATGCGTCTGGCCGTCGGTGGGCGCCTGGTACCAGGCCATCAGGTAAGGCAGGGGCCGCTGCCACAGGCCGTCGTACTTGAGCAGCACGGTTTTCAAGGCCCGCGCCAGGTCGGCGCGCTGCGCCGGACTCAACTGCGCAAAACCCTCGACGGGCGCAATCGGCGCGACCCAGACCTCATATGGGTAGCGGGCGCACACCGGCACGAAGGCCACCGCATGCGGGCCTTCGTAGAGCATGCGCCGGCCCTGGGCGCGCTCGCCCTCGATCAGCGCGGCCAGCACGCCCCGGCCCTGGGCGCGCAGGTGCTCGGCCGCGACGGCTTGCATGCGGGCGGGCACCGGCGGAATGACCGGGTAGGCGTAGATCTGGCCGTGCGGATGGTGCAGCGTCACGCCGACTTCGGCGCCCCGGTTTTCAAAGGGCAGCACATAGTCGATGCCGGGGCGCGCCCCCAGCAGCCGGGTGCGCTCGCCCCACACCTGCAGCAGCAACTCGATGTGGTCCAGGGCCAGCGTGCCCAGCGAAGCCTGCGGGTCCTGGGTGAACACCACGACTTCGCAGTGCCCGGTGGCCGGCGCCGTGGGCACGATCAGTGCCGGCGGCGGCGCGGCGCCGGGCGGCGGCTCGGCCAGCGAGGGAAAGCGGTTGTCAAACACCGCCACATCCCAGGCGCCGGCCGGCACTTCGGTCGGATGCGCCGGATCGGTCGTGACGGCCAGCGGGTTGAACTCGGGCGGCGGCAAAAAGGTGCGGTCCTGGCGGTAAGCGGCATAGGTCACCCACTCGCCGCGCAGCGGGTGCCAGCGCAGGTGGGCGCTGGCCTTGAGCGGCTCGGCAAACGGGCTGGGCGCGGCCAGGCCTGGCTTGATGGGTTGGCGCGAATACAGCGTCAGGCGCCGCCCGTCGGGCTTCATGAGCATCAGGCGATGCATCACACCCCTCCGGGAATCCAGGTGCGTGAGACCGTCGTGGCGGCGGCGATGCGCTCCAGCGGAATCTTCGGCGTGCGGTCGGCGTTGAGCAGGCCGTTGGCCTCCTGGAAGGTGTCGGCAAACTGGGTGTAGCAAAAACCGCTGAACAGCGCCGTATGAATCACGGTGTCGAGCAGTTGCTCGTACAGCCGGGCAAATTCCTCCTCGGTGCTGGCCTGGGAGTAGCCCCAGATGTGCTTGACGCCCGGTTCGGCCTTGGCCTTGGTCTGAAAGGCGATGCCGCCGAACTCGGTCAGCATGATGGGCTGGCCGCGGTGTGGAAAGCCGTCAAGCGTGAGCACGCGCCCGCCGGGGCGGCGCCGGTCAAACAGCTCGGCCGGCTCGATCTCGGCGCCGTAGCGCTGGTGGATGTGCTCCAGGTTGGCGTCGTAGTCGTGGATGCCGATGATGTCGGTGGCGCTGGACTCCCAGCCGTCGTTGCCGATGACCGGCCGGTTCCAGTCCAGCGTCTTGGTCAGGTGGTACAAAGCCTCGACGGCGTGGCGCTGCATGCCCTGCGACGTCAGCTCGGGCACGCCCCACGATTCGTTGAACGGCACCCAGACGATGATGCAGGGATGGCTGTAGTCGCGGTCGATCGCCTCGCCCCACTCGCGCACCATGCGCTTGATGGCGCTGCGGGTGAAGCGGTAGCACGAGGGCATTTCCTCCCACACCAGCAGCCCGAGCCGGTCGGCCCAGTACAGGTAGCGCGGGTCCTCGATCTTCTGGTGCTTGCGCACGCCGTTGAACCCCATGGCCTTGGCCAGCTCGACATCGCGCTTGAGCGCGCCGTCGCTGGGCGCGGCCAGGAGCGTGTCGGGCCAGTAGCCCTGGTCGAGCACCATGCGCAGCAGGTAAGGGCGGCCGTTGAGCATGAAACGCTCGCGCAGGATGTTGACCGAGCGCAGCGCGGTGTAGGACTCGAAAGCGTCGATCACCTCGTCGCCCCTGAGCAGGCGGATGCTGGCGTCGAGCAGCGTCGGGCGCTCCGGGCTCCACAGCAACTCGTTGCGAAAGTCGTCGATGCCCGGATCGGACAGGGCAATGAAGCGGTCCACCTCGCCGTCAATCACCTGGTAGCGGTCGCGCGCCAGCAGGCGCCCGCCGTGGCGCAGGGTGATCTCGATGGACAGGTGCTCGGACGGGTCGCCGCCAATGCGCGCTTCAAAACCCAGGGCATAGCCCTCGACCTTGGGGGTCCAGCGGATTTTTTCCACGTAAGTGCGCGCCACGCGCTCGAGCCAGACGGTCTGCCAGATGCCGGTGGTGCGCGGATACCAGATGGCATGGGGCTCGAGTTGCCAGTCCTGCTTGCCGCGCGGCTTGGTCAGGTCGTGCGGGTCGTCGTCCACCCGCACCGTGACGGTCTGCAGCCCGGACGCGTTGAGCATGCCGGTGATGTCGGCCGAAAACGGCGTGTGGCCGCCCTCGTGCGTGGCCGCCAGGCAGCCGTTGACCCAGACCTTGGCGGCGTAGTCCACCGCGCCAAAGCGCAGGATGGCACGGCCGTTGTCGGGCAGGAGTTCAAAATCGCGCTCGTACCAGCACGTGCTGTGAAAGCCCCGGTCGCCGATGCCGCTGGCCTTGGACTCGGGCGGAAACGGCACCCGTATCTGCATCGGCCAGCGCGTGACGTCTTGCGGCGTCGTCAGCGTGCGGGCATCGTCATAGCGAAAGCGCCAGAGGCCGTTGAGCGTGGTCCATTGGGCGCGCTGCAGTTGCGGGCGGGGATAGGCCAAATCCAAATCGCTCTCCTTGGAGTGGACAAGGCATTGCATTGTGAGTCGCTGGCGCTGCGGCGGCAAGTTCGGCCCAATAGTGCCACTCTTCCTTGGGGACAAATGGCCGGCGCCTTGCCTGACGGCCAAAATTAGGCTTGCCTTTGCGGCGCTTTTCGAAGCGGGTCAAAGTATTAAAAAAAGTAACAAAAACAACAAAAAAATCACGCATCAGTTTTAAACTGCCCCCACTGCTCAGAAAACGGCTAGTCCGGCCGGGCTTGTTCCTCCTTGCTGTGAAGAGCGAGGTTTTTTCAAGAAACACTCAACATGAACGATTTTTTCAACAGGCTCTTTGGCAAACCAGTACAGACGTCTGCCATTCACAGGCATGACACCCAGATCAGCGTTCAGGACGAGTCGGACAACGCCACACGGCACCAGCTGGTGCAGATGCTGCTGCGCGGCCTCGTGCGCAAGCACGGCATACCAGCCGACTGGATCGATTTGAAGATCCTGGTGGTTCCCGGAAAAAAGCAGGGGCTGGCGATGTACATGCACCTGGTCCTGAGGCAGTGGGATGAACGGATGATCAACCATGCCCAGGTCTTTCAGAGCAGGCTGATGGCCGAGATCAAGCGCTATGACCCCAAGTACAGCGAATGGCTGCACGGTGTGTCGTGGCAGCTGAAAATGGACAGCACCTGCCCCTACACCACGCTGCCCGAAAAACCTTTCTGGACCACCCCGACGCAGGCGGCGGCTGCAAAGATTCCAGTGGCAACAGCAACGACAGCAACGACAGCAACGGCAGCGGTGGCAGCGGCAGCAGCACCCGCAATGCCCGCCCGCAGCACGCCCGAGCCGGGTGAAGCTGCTGAGCATGCGAACCTGGAGCGCCTGTTTGCCATTCGCGACCAGGAGATGAAAACCAGGGCTGAGCTGGGAGACCCGCCCTCTTTCGAAGATACGCAGCCTATGGAAGAAGAAGAGGAAGAGGCGCCCAAGCGCTAGGCGGAGGCTCAGGAGCGGCCAAGCCGGGCAGCCGGCACGGCCCCGCTCACACCCCGCTCAGGCCAGCACGCGCAGCAGCCATTGCTGCAGATCGGCAATCTCCTCGGGGCACACCGAATGCTCCATCGGGTAGTCGTGCCACTCCACCGGGTAACCCAGCGCTGTGAGCGCGTCGCGCGAAGCGCTGGCGCGCGGCAGCGACACCACCGCGTCACGCGTGCCATGCGCCAGAAAGATCGGCACGTCGTGGTTGGCCAGGTTGCGCTCGGCGGCGGTGTGGCCGGCCAGCGGCAGGTAGCCCGACAGCCCCGCAATGCCGGCCAGCCGCTCGCGGTGGCGCAGGCCGATCATCAGCGCCATCGCGCAGCCCTGCGAAAAACCGGCCAGCACGATGCGGCTGGCGGGAATGCCGCGCGCTTTTTCATGGGCGATCAGCGCCTCGATCGAGGCCAGCGACTGGCGCAGGCCGGCTTCGTCCTGGCGGCTGACCAGGTCCGCGCCCAGGATGTCGTACCAGGCCGGCATGCTGTAGCCGCCGTTGATGGTCACCGGCCGGTGCGGCGCGCTGGGGAACAGAAAGCGCACCGGCCCGATGCGGGACAGGTCGAGCTGCTCGGCAATCGGCACAAAGTCGCGCCCGTCCGCGCCCAGGCCGTGCAGGATGATGAGGGTGGCAACCGGGTTGTCGCCGCTCTGGGCTTCAATCACTTCAAGAGACATGAGGCAGTCCGATACAGGTAAGAAATCAAGGCAAAACCGCCTTTTCACCCGAGGGCGCTCGGGCAGCACAGCGGCACAGCGGCACAGCGGCACAGCGGCACAGCGGCACAGCGGCACAGCGGCGGGAAGAATGCCGGATTTTAGGGTCGTTGCCTGCGGCGGTACGAACTTGAAGTGCACTTGAACCAGACGTGAAGCGGACTTGGCGCCTGCTCGGGGCTCAGCTCAGAGTCTGTTTTGCCACGCCCAGTCTTTTGGCCAGCCTGACCAGGTTGGCGCGGTGCAGGCCCAGTTCCCGTGCGACCGACGCCCAGTTGCCCTGATGCTGCGCCAGGCAGACCTCGATGCGCTGGCGCTGATGCGCCTCGGTCGAGTTGCGCAAATCGCCTCCGGCAGCTGCGGCGGCGTTGACAGAGCCGGCAGTGCGCGGCAGGACAGCCCCGGTGATTGAATCACCGGCAAGCGCCCTCGTTGCCGCCGTTCCCGACGCAGCCTGGTCATTCGGCCAACCGGGCACATCCGGCAAACCTCGCAAATCTGCGCCCCCCAGATCCGGCAAGTCCAGATGCGCGGCCGTCAGGCTGACAATGCGGGGCCGCCCCTTGTGGCCGGCCAGCGCCTTGAGCGCGCTGCGGCTGATTAAATGTTCGAGTTCGCGCACATTGCCCGGCCAGTCATGGGCCAGGAGCGCCGCCTGCGCATCGGCCGCCAGCCGCAGGCCGTCCAGCCCCAGGCGCGAGCGGTTCTGCTCCAGAAAACAGCCGGCCAGCAGCAACACGTCGTCTTCGCGCTCGCGCAGCGGCGGCACCACCAGCGGATAGACGCTGAGCCGATGGTAAAAATCGGCCCGGTAGCGCCCGGCGCGCACTTCCTGCGCCAGGTCGCGGTTGGTGGCGGCAATCACCCGCACATTGACCCGGTGCTCGCGGTCCGAGCCCAGGCGCTGCAGGTGGCCGCCCTGCAGCACCCGCAGCAGTTTCGCTTGCACCGTCAGCGACAACTCGCCGACCTCGTCCAGAAACAGCGTGCCGCCATCGGCCAGCTCGAACTTGCCGCGCCGCTCGGCCATGGCGCCGGAAAAAGCACCGCGCACATGGCCGAACAACTCGCTTTCCACCAGCGTCTCGGGCAGCGCCGCGCAATTGAGGCTGATCAGCGGGCGCATGGCACGCGGCGAGGCGGCGTGCAGCGCCTGCGCGACCAGCTCCTTGCCGACGCCGGTTTCGCCCGTCAGCAGCACCGTCAACTCGCTGTTGCCGACGCTGGCAATTTCTTCGAGCAGGCGCTGGTGCGCCGCGCTCTGGCCGATCAAGGTGGGCGGCGCGGTCTTCTCGGCGGCCAGGGCGCGGTAGCGCTCGGCACGCTGGCGCTCGGCCTGCGCCCGCAGCGCCAGGCCGTCCATGCGCTGGACCACGCTGACGGTGGCGGCGGCCAGGCTGGCAAAGGCCTGCAGCTCGTCCAGCGCGACGGCGGAAAAGCGCTCCTTGCCCAGCGCGTCGATGGTCAGCAGGCCCCAGGTCTTTTCGCCGATCCGCACCGGGCAGCCCATGCAGTCATGCACCTGCAGCAAGCCGTGCAGGCCCTCGACCAGGCCGTCATACGGATCGGGCAGCGGGCTGTCGGCCGCAAAGCGTGTCGGGCCGGCCGCCTGCAGCAGCAGGCTGAAACGCGGGTGCTCGTCCACTTTGAAACGCCGCCCCAGCGTGTCGCTGCTCAGGCCATCGACGGCCAGCGGCACCAGCCAGCCGCCTTCCAGTCGCAGCAGCGCCGCCGCGTCGCAAGGCAGCAAGGCGCGAACGGCGTGCAACAGGCGGCGGTAGCGCTCACCGTCGGGCAGCTCGCGCGAGAGGTCATCGACCAGCGGCACCAGCGTCTGCAACATGGATTTGGGCATCAAATTGACTCTTGAAAGCATCAAAAAGACGACATGCTATTCGTATCCTTTTGATTCTTCTGCAAGCAGGGTCTTTGCAAGTGATTGATTTATATCAAAACTCGGCCTGGCACGATTGTTGAGTAAAAGAGGTGGTCAAAGACCTCCGGCAGCGTGCCCCGCCTTGCAAAGGCACGGGTGGCCCTGCCCCAACCCGAGAAAGAACCTCATGCTGACTCCCGAGCAACGCGCCATCGTCAAAGCCACCGTCCCCCTGCTGGAGACCGGCGGCGAAGCGCTGACCACGCATTTCTACAAGATCATGTTTTCCGACTACCCCGAGGTGCGGCCCTTCTTCAACCAGGCGCACCAGGCCAACGGCGACCAGCCCCGCGCCCTGGCCAACAGCGTGCTGATGTACGCTCGCAATATTGACCGGCTGGAGCAGCTCGGCGGCCTGGTCTCGCAGATCGTCAACAAGCACGTCTCGCTGCAGATCCTGCCCGCGCACTACCCCATCGTCGGCGCCTGCCTGCTGCGCGCCATCCGCGAGGTGCTGGGCGCCGAAATCGCCACCGATGAAGTGCTGGCGGCCTGGGGCGCGGCCTACCAGCAGCTGGCGGACATCCTGATCGGCGCCGAAGAGAAAGTCTATGCCGACACGGCCGCAGCGCCCGGCGGCTGGCGCGGGGCGCGCGCCTTTCGCGTGGCACGCAAGGTGGCTGAAAGCGCCGAAATCACCTCGTTTTACCTGGAGCCGCAGGACGGCGGCGCGCTGGTGGACTTTGCGCCCGGCCAGTACATCGGCCTGCATCTGGTGGTCGATGGCCAGGAAATCCGCCGCAATTACTCGCTTTCGGCCGCGCCCAACGGACGCGACTACCGCATCAGCGTCAAGCGCGAAGCCGGCGGCGTGGCCTCGAACTTCCTGCACGATCAATTGAAGGAAGGCGATACGCTGCAGGTCTATCCGCCCGCCGGCGACTTCGTGCTGGCGGACGGCGACAAGCCGATTGTGCTCATCAGCGGCGGCGTCGGCATCACGCCCACGCTGGCGATGCTGGACGCGGCCCTGCTGGGCACGCGGCCGGTGCATTTCATCCACTTCGCGCGCAACCGCTCGGCGCACGCCTTTCGCGACGCCATTGACGAGCGCCATGCCCGGCATTCACAGCTGCAGCGCTTTTACGTGTACGACGAGCATCTGCAGGACGAGGCGCCCGCGCCGCATGCCACGGGCCGCCTGAGCAACGCACAACTGGCGCAGTACCTGCCGGCCTCGCGCGATGTGGACGCCTATTTCCTCGGCCCCAAGCCCTTCATGCGCCTGGTCAAGCAGCAGTTGCGTGAACTCGGCCTGCCCGAGGCGCAGACGCGCTACGAGTTCTTCGGCCCGGCGGCGGCACTGGACTGACACGCCCACAAACGCCTGCAAGCCCGGCGAATGCCGGGACTGCCAAAGCGCAAAGCGCAAAAGGAAAAAGGGCTGATCCCGACACGGGGATCAGCCCTTTTTTTGATGGCGCCTGCAGCCGATCAGCAGACCTCGACGGGCTTGCCCTGCGGCAGGCCGGCCCACTGCAGCGTTTCATCCTCGCCGGGTTCGTCGCGCAGCGCACGCAAATCGGCGTCCAGCCACAAGTTGTGGGTGTTGCCGCACAGCGCCGGGCCGTAGGCATCGGTTTCCCACACCGGGCCGTACTCGAAAGAGCCGTCCAGGTTGCGCAGGCCGCTGGCCGATGACAGGCGAATGCAGCGCAGCACCAGGCCGGTGGACGGCCCCAGCGCGCTGCGCACGACAATGGCCAGATCGTTCAATTGGCAGTTCATGTGAGACATCCTTCTGGTTTCAGGTTCACGGCCCCCGTGTCAGGACCGCCTCGCCGGCCAGGACGGCAGGCAGGCTGTGCCTGAGCACCGGGGCAGATGGACTCCTTAAGGATTCCACCAGTTGCCCGAGGCCACCACCAGGCTGAGCAACTGCAACTCGTTGTCGTAGTAGCCGTAGCCGGGATTGGTGCTGGAGAAGGACCACAGGTTGTTCAGGAAAGGCTGGAACTTCGCGTCCACCATCGCCCCGGCCGTGGCCGGGCCGACAAAGGAAGGGTTCGCATAGTTGGCCAGCGCGGTCCCGTCGAGCTTGTAGCCGGACATGATGCCTGCGGGGTTGCCGCCGGTGGAGCTCTCGAAGAAGTTCACCATCTTGGTCAGCACCGTCTGGGCGCGGTAATCACCCGAGGTGACGTAATCGGTCGCCAGGCGCCATGGCAGGCGGCAGGCATTCCACCAGTAGTAGCCTTCCTTGTCGTTGCCGTCGCCGATGTAGCCGGGCGAAGGCGCCGGGTTGCTGCCGGTGTTGACGATGAAGTCGGGAACCAGCCCGGTGTTGGACGCATAGTTGGCCTGCACCGTGTTGAGCAGGGCAAAAGCCTTGTCCGATGCCGAATCCCAGAAGGCGTCGCCCGTGGCACGCTTGAAGGCCTTGAAGTGGCCGGTCATGTAGTCCGAGGTCCGGTTGTTCTCGCCGTTGGGCAGGCCCTTGGTGCGGCCGTCAGCGTGCATGTTGATGGCCTTGATGGCCGTGATGGTCTTGATGCCTTCGGCCTTGTAATTGACCGAGCCCGAAGAGCCCCACTGCTTGTCTGCCATCAGCAGCGCCATGGCGATGTCCAGGTCGCCGTCCATCGCGTTCCAGCCGTCGCCAGCGCCCGAGCAGTCGGAGTTGACGCGCCACTCCATCAGTGCCGCGTCGCTGTTGTACGCCGGGTGCGAGCGCACCACGCGCAACAGGCCGTCGAACAGGTTGCGCGCCTCGGGATCGTGGCCGGCCATCAGCACGGTGATCATCATGCCGTAGCCCATGCCTTCGGACACTGCCGCATAGCTGGCGTTGAAGTTCACCACATTGCCGCCGCAGCGCGCACTGACGCCGGACTTCCAGGCCTGGTAGCGCGTGCGGATAAGCGCATCCTGCGTTTCCTGGCTCACGCCATTGGGCCGGATGCCTGCGACATAAGGCGTCTTGTGCGAGCCGAAGGGGTAAGCGATGCCAGCAACTTCAGGCGCCGCCACATCGGCTGAAGGGGTGGTAGCAACGGGTGCCGGGGCCACAACCCCAGGAGTGACGATGGGCGCAGGGGCCACCACGGGGGCAACCGCATCTCCGGCGCGCACGCGCTTTTTCTTGGTGGTGGTGCTGGTGCGCTGCTGCCAGTCCGAACCGGCCGAGGCAAGGCTGATGTCCGTCCAGGCGGTGGAAAGGGACAGGACGGCAGAAGCCAGCACGACCAGCGTGGGAAGCTTGGCTTGATTCAGGGGATTTCTGAATTTGAAAGCGCCGCCCGGCTGGGCGTTGGCGCCAGAAAAGCAGGTGCCCAGGGCTGGCGTGGCCGCGGGAGGTCGGGCGTTCAGGAGTTTGTGTTGTTGCATAGTTCTTACCAAAATGTAATTAGTGCTTCGTTGCCGGATAGGGGATCGAACCCTCCCAAGCCATTCCTTTACTTCTCATCGGAAGCATTCGGCACACAGCATTGACGTGAAAACGCTTGGCAAACTTTGCGCAACACAGACCAGTGACATGACGAAAAACAGGATTCAGCTCAACAGGAAAACCGATGTTAGCGGTTACGCCGTTAGTGCTTACTTACAGTTTTTGGATTACATGGCATTACATTCCGGGTCAATTTGCAGGGAAAACCCTAGAAAACCGCCCCCCTGAATGCCTGACCCACTCGTAGGGAAAAATTGAATTCCGGCGTAATGAAAAAGCCTGAAAATCCTGCGCTTTGTAGGATGAGTCTGACGCCGGCGTCATCCACAAGCCCATAGGGGCTGGTGAAAAGTTGCTATCAGAAAAGGATCTGAGACGGCCCGAGAGCGGTGTGAAGAGCCGTTGATCGAGCGGCGTGGATAGAGCGCCCGGCGCGTTCTAAAACAGCGTTTTCAAGGCGCAACCCCAAAATCGCTGCAAACCGTTACGGCACCGGATTACTAACGGCTTGTTACTGTAACAAATACACTTTTTGTTACTCAACTCTGGTTACTTGGGTGATTTACCGTCTAAATAGCGCTCCAGAATGGCCAGCTCGGCCGGCAAGGGCACGCCTTTTCCGGTGATGACGGCGTGGATATGGCCGCTAAAACCGTCCTGCGGGTAATAGTTGGCATAGCCCCAGCCGATCAGCATCTGGCTGAACAGGCTGGGCGCAAACTTCGCCCGGCTTTGCGCTGCCACGGCCGAATTGACGCGCAGCGCCTGCTGCGCTGGCGCCGAGGTCAGCGTGAGCACCGAGGGCGTGTTCAGCGCCAGCTTGTCGGGGCCGAGCAGCTGCACCAGCTGGCCGCCGGCGTCCAGCCAGCGCGCCATCGGCTGTCCGTTGCGCAAGCCCAGCTCGCACGCCGGTTTGGCTTCCGCCATGGACGCCTGGAACACCAGGCCGGTGCTCTCAAGAGCCGCCAGGCTGACGGCGGCCACCACAAAATGGGCATCCTCCAGATGGTAGGGAACGCGGTTTTTCGGCTCGGGCTGGACGCCGGCCATCGGGGCCGACTTCTTGCACCACAGCCCAAACGTGCCCCCGCCCCCGTGCCACGAACTCTTTCGGCCCTGGCTCACCCGCATCACCGGCAGCGCCATGCGGCCCATGGCGGGGCTGTCCTTGTTGGCCCAGTTGAGCATTTCCATGGCATTGCCGGGGCTGGAGCCATAGCCGGAGTCGGACACGGCGCGCACCACCTGGCCGTGGCCGGCGGGCTTGCCCAGGACATAGTCGGTGTAGCCGTCGGCCATGTCCCAGTGGCAGGCGCTGTACTTGGCGATGATCGCCATGGCCGCGTCTTCCAGGCTGCTGGCCGCATGGGCCACCGGGTCGGTGAGCGAATACACCCGGCGCGGCGGCGGCACCTGGCCCAAGAGCTGGCCATCGCTGATGTAGCGCAGGCTGGCCACCTCGTCAGCGGCGGGCGTGTAGGTGTAACTGTCCTGCCCGTTCGGCCCGGCGGCAATCGTCAGCTGCGACTTGCTGAGCTTGCCGCCGCCCTGGACGGCCACCTTCAGGCGCAGCGGCCGGGCCAGGCTGCCACGGGCATAGACGGTGATCGTCACCGGCGTGCCGGCGCTGGCATAGCCGGGGCCGTCGTCAAACAGCGCGGCCTGCGCGATGCCGGCCGCCGCCTTCATGACGCCCGAGACCAGCGGCTCCAGCGTCCTGCCCTGGTGCCAGCCGGGCACATGGTTCAGGGCGTAATTGCGGATCGGCCAGTGGCTGCCGCCCATCCAGCTGTAGACCTCAAAGCCGTTTTGCAGCATCAGCTCCACCGCGCCCCTGAAGCTTTGCGCCCAGCGCGGGTCATCAATGGGCATGCCGATCTCCCCCAGCGCCAGCCTGACCTTGCGGGCCCTGGCCCAGTCCACCGCCACCTTGACGCGCTCGCGCCCGGTTGCCGTGGTGATCGGCGCGGACTGGCGCTTGAGGCTCCAGCTGTTCGGGGCCACCTCGGTTTCCCAGTCGAAGGCATGGCCGGTGCTGCGCCGGTCCAGGTAGGTGTGGACTTCATAGACCAGCCCGTCGCCCGACAGCGGATAAGCGGGATTTTTCGTGGCCACATTGACCGCCCCGCCCCACTCGTTGCCGGCGACATAAATCGGCGTCAGCGGATCCAGTGCGCGGATGGCGTCGATGGCCGCCTGCATGAAGACCGGCAGGATGCTCAGGTCTTCGCGGGAATTGGCGCTCTCGGTCACGCCGCCGGGCTCGGGCAGGTCGTGCGGCTCGTTCATCAGGCCATAGCCGCCCAGGCCGGGGTGATTTCTCCATTGGGTTGCGGCGCGGCGCCAGAAATCGACAAAGTGCGCCGGCGTGAGGCTGGCAGCGGGCGCCAGCCCGAAAATGCGCACGTAGACCTGCGCGTTGTCGCGGGTGTAGGGCCGCAGCAAGGGCGTCGGCGGGGCCGTCAGGCCGATCACGCTGCCATCGCCCTGGTAGCGAAAATCCTGGTAGCGCGCATAGTTGTGCAGGTCAAGGATGCAGCGGATGCCCACCGCCGCATGCGCGTCGAGCACGCCGGTGATGAAGGCAGCGTAGTCGGCATGAAAGTGCCCCGGCTCGCCGATGAGCGCCCTGGCCGCCGCGTTGGCCTGCGTATCGTGCAGCATCGGCTGGAGCAGCTCCCACTGGATCGGCAGGCGGTTCTGGGTAAAGCCGCAGGCCGCCAGGTAAGCCACATCGGCCTTGCGCGGGACGGTGAAATGAAGGTTGGGCGCCGTGCTCAGCCCATAGCGCAAGCCCGGCCGCGCCCACTCCATGCCCGACAGGTTGGTGCCCATCACGGCGGGGCGGGCCTGCGCGCCCTGCCCTGCCGCCAGAGCGGCCGGCGGCAGGCCAAGCGCGGCCAGGGCCGCCAGCGCTTGAGAAAATTCACGTCGTTGCATCGGCTGCTTCCCTCCCACAGGAATGTGCTCATGGCGCCCTCAGGCATCGGGATGATGCACAGGGCGGCTGAGCTTGTTGCTGTTTTTTAAGGCAACACGCCCTCAGCGTCAATCGGCCAAGAGGCCGTGCCGGCCTGGCCATGTGCTGAGGCCCCGCAGGCCGAAAGCCGCTCTTTTTTCAGATGTCGGCAGACCGGTGCCACTCCTCGAAAACATTTATCAAGCGCATGCTTGAGCCGCCCCAAGAGATCGAAATAAAGTCTTCCAGCTCGACAGAGAAAGCGTACAGTTTGTAACCTGCCCATGGTTACCCACTAGTGAAAGGCAAACATCATGTCATGTGGTTTCACAACTTCAGGCATCGGTCATGACAGCCGGATCAGGCGCCGGATTGACAAAGTGGTGCAGGCCACGGGCTATCGACGACCGCATGCGCCTACCAGTCTTTGAGACAGGCATCCCTTATCTTTTCAAGGAGCGCATGATGAAACATTCATTTTTCGTGACTGCTGGCGTGGTTCTGTGCTTGCTGGGCGCCAACGCCGAGGCGCAGGGCAGAAAACTCGGAGAACCTGTCAGCCAGATCGGCGGCCCGGCGCATCTCCGCGCCTCCGGCCTGGTCTGTTCCCGGCCAGCCTCGGCGGGCGTGCCAGCGCATAACGTCGATGTGGACCGCTGCCATGGCAACTGGCTGCCCACCGACAACACCGGCAAGTGGCATTACCAGGCTTCGCCCGGGCCGGACCACATGGTCAGGAACAACGGCAATCCCGGCGACCGCTCCTGCATGAAGTGCCCCAATGGCGGCCATCTGGTGCAGGATGCCCATGGCAGCGAGGACTGGTGCGTCAACACCGTCGCGGCCGTTCCCGGCTGGCCGGCCGCCAGCGTCACGCCGTCCTGCCCTTCGGGTTTTAGCCTGAACGCTGCTGGCTGCACCAGGCCGGCTTCTGCGGGGATAGCGGCCCATAACGTCGATGTGGACCGCTGCCATGGCAACTGGATGCCCACCGACAACACCGGCAAGTGGCATTACCAGGCCTCACCCGGGCCGGACCACATGGTCAGGAACAACGGCAACCCCGGCGACCGCTCCTGCATGAAGTGTCCCAATGGCGGCCATCTGGTGCAGGATGCCCATGGCAACGAGGACTGGTGCGTCAACACCGTCGCGGCCGTTCCCGGCTGGCCGGCCGCCAGCGTCACGCCGTCCTGCCCTTCGGGGTTTGCCCTCGGACCGCAGTAATCAAGAGGAGCGCTGCCCAGCGCAAGGCTTCCAAAGCGCGGACCTGAAAAGGCGCCCTGTTTCACACAGGGCGCCTTTCGTGCTTCATCCATTGCCTGTTTTTCAGGGAGCCAGGTTTGTTCAGGCTGAGTCAAAAACCTGTCGGATCGCCCCGGCCAGCCACGCATGAATCAGCGCCACCTCATTGACGGTCCTGAGTTGCTGGTAAGCCGCCTCGGCCTCGGGAAAGCGCCGGCGCAGGAAATTGAGCCACTGCTTGAAGCGGCCTGCACGCGCCCGCACCTCCAGCCGGCTGCACACGATGCGCCAGAACTCGGCCAGCAACGGCAGCAGCTCGGGCCAGGTGATGCCGCCAGGCGACAGCGTTTGGGCGCCCCCGCTACCCAAGCCGGGCTGGCCAGTCAAAGGCTGGTCAGTGAAAAGCTGCCCATTGAAGGATTTTCTGCTGAAAAGCTGGCCGTTCATCGACGCCTTGATCGCCAGCCCCAGGCCGGGGTCGGTCACGATGCCGCGCCCCAGCATCAGCATCTCGCTGCCGCAGGCCTGGCGGCAGCGCCGGGCATCGTCCAGCGTCCAGATCTCGCCATTGGCCACCACCGGAATGCGCACCGCCGCGCGGATGTCGGCGATGCGCTCCCAGTAAGCGGGCGGTCGGTACGCCTGCGCCCGGGTGCGGGCATGCACGACCAGTTCGTCCGCGCCGCCACCGGCAATGGCCAGCGCGCAGTCCACCGCCAGCGCGTCGTCGTTGAAACCCAGGCGCATCTTGGCCGACACCGGCATGTGCGCGGGCACGGCGCGGCGCACGGCGGCGACGATGGCATAAATGGTTTCGGGCTCGTCGAGCAGCGCGGCGCCGCCGCCGTGGCGGTTGACCACCTTGGCCGGGCAGCCGAAATTGAGGTCGATGCCGGCCGGGCCGAGTCCGGCGAGGCGGGCGGCGTTTTCGGCCAGGCACACCGGGTCCGAGCCGAGCAGCTGGGCGCGCACCGGCACGCCGGCCGGGGTGCACCCGCCGTTGAGCAGCTCGGGCACGATGCGGGTGAACACGCGCTCGGGCAGGAGCTGATCGGTGATGCGGATGAACTCGGACACGCAGCGATCAATGCCGCCGACGCGTGTCAGGATATCGCGCAGCACGAAGTCGAGCAGCCCTTCCATGGGCGCGAGCAAAATAATCATGGCGTTATGAGCGGCATCAACGCCGTATCAGCTGTCTGAACGACGTAGCAGGCCGCGGGGAATCAAAGGATCACTTTGCGTCATTTCCACATTCAATACGACGCGGGAAGGCTTGGCTGCGGCATGACGGCTAAATTTCCCGCGCAGGCGGGAATGAAAATCACGGCAGGTATTTTGAGTCCGATTCAAGCAGCGCCCAGGCGCCAGAGCGAGGTCACCTCGGCGGCGCGGGCGGTGTGCAGCGGGTTGCTCTCGTCGGCCGCCTTGGGGTGATCGGGTCTGGCATCAATGCGGCCCAGCACTTTCAGGCCACTCGCTTCGATGGCGGCCAGCAGTTCGGCGCGGGTGCGCAGGCCCAGGTGTTCGGCCAGGTCGGACAGGATCAGCCAGCCTTCGCCGCCCGGCGCCAGATGCGCGGCCAGCCCTTTGAGAAACCCCAGCAGCATGCGGCTGCCTTCGTCGTACACAGCGCCTTCCAGCGGCGAGCTGGGCCGCGCCGGCAGCCAGGGCGGGTTGCAGACAATCACGGACGCCTGCCCCTCGGGGAAGAGGTCGGCCTGCATCACCTTGACCGGGTTGGGCAAGCGCAACTTGTAAATGTTTTCGCGGGCGCAGGCCAGGGCCCGCGGGTCCATGTCCGTGGCCACCACCTGGTCGATGTCCTCGCGCAGGGCCAGCACGGCCGAGAGCACGCCCGTTCCGGTGCCGATGTCAAAAGCGACAAATTTGGCAGGCCGTTTGGCAGGCAAGGGCGCGTTGGCCACCAGGTCCACATACTCGCCGCGCACGGGCGAAAACACGCCGTAGTGCGGGTGAATGCGGTTGTTGGGCGCCTTGCCCAGGGCCGGGATTTCAACGCCTTTCTTGCGCCACTCATGCGCGCTGATGACGCCCATCAGCTCGCGCAGCGAGGCGACCGAGCCGCCAGAATCACCCGCACCGTCCGAACCGCCCGCCGCCGCGTCGGCTGGCCCCCAGGCCTCGGTGCAGGCCTGGGTGGCATCGGGCGCGCGGCGCAGGGCAACGCTGTAGTCGGCGCCAAACTCGATCAGCACCATGCCCAGCACGCGGGCGCGCTGCGACTGGGCCTGGCGGTGCAGGTGAAAAGCCTGGCCCGCCGGCACGCCGGAGATGGTTTCGACAGCAGCTTTCTTGCGCGCGACCCTGGCCTGTTTCGAGGCTTTGGGCGGCTTGTCGATGCGCCGGGCCAGCGCCTGCACCAGCTGGCGGGCGTTCTGAAAATCGCCGCGCCAGAGCAGGCCGGTGCCTTCGCAGGCCAGTCGGTAGGCGGTGTCGGCGTTCATCGTGTCGTCGGCCAGCATCACGCGCCTGGGCGCGGGCGCGCCGCGCTCGGAGCGCCAGCGGGCGCAACGCGCCTCGCCCGCCTCGGTCCAGCCGATCAGGGGCAAGGCACTGGCAACAGGTTCGGACAGGAAAACGGGGGGGGAAATGGACATGGACACAACAAGGCACCTGGAAAAAAGAATCGACTGTTTTAACAGATGGCAGCGCTCAGCGGAACGGGCGGCTCAGAAAAGGCGAGCCGGCCCAGCCAAAGCGCCAGGGTTGATCGACCGCTTTGCTGATGCCAACACGCGGCCCGGCCACCAGCGGGACCGCCAGCCCCGGCTCCGGCGCAAGCAGTTCAAAAGGCGGCCGGTCCAGCCGCAGGCCGTCGTGGCTGCGGTCAATGCCCAGCGCCTGGGCCATCCGGCCGGGGCCGGCGCACAGCAGGCGCACATCGTCCAGGCCGCGCCGCTGACGCATCAGCTCCAGGCCGTCAGTGGGCGCCACCGCGCGAATCAACACCCCGGCGCCGTGGCCGGCTTCGCGGCAGACAAAGTTCAGGCACCAGTGCATGCCGTAGGAGCGGTACACATAGGCGCAGCCCGGCGGGCCGAACATGGCGGCATTGCGCGGCGTCGGGCCGCCAAAGCTGTGCGAAGCCGGGTCTTCGCGGTCATAGGCCTCGGTCTCGACGATCACGCCGCCCACGCCGTTGACCAGGAAGCGCGTGCCGATGAGCTGGCGCGCCACCACGTCGGACGGGGCGGAAAAGTCGATGGCCGCTGCTGGGGCATGAGGATGGGGCACGGCAACTCCTGGTTGAAAGCGCCATTCGGCCGGGCCGCAAGCGCTGGACAGCGCGAACAGCAGGCAACGCGTAGCGTCAGGCGCGGCGCCAGGCATCGCGCCTGACGCTGCGGCCAGCGCGCAAACGCCGGGCCAGGGTGTTGACCGCCTGAGCGCGTGCGAAAGCCTGAAGGAAGTTAGCGCCCGCCCTCCTACAAACCAAGCCCTATTCAAGACTACACGCTTGCCGATGAAAAAAATTTAAGGTCAGTTTATCGTTCAGGGAGATACGTCAACATGCCTCGATTCAATGCCCCTCCGCCCAACGGCGACAGCCGCCGGGCCATCCAGCAGCGCGCCAGGGAAGCCACGCGGCCGGCCGCGCCAGAAAAGAAAGGTTGCTGGCCTTTTTCAGCCCAGGACATCCTGAGCGCCAACGGTGGCGCCGAGGAAGGCCCATCGGCCCTCGCCGACAAGCCCCGCCAGTTCAGCGAGCGCGGCTAAGCCATGAGTGGTGGGCCACCTGCAAGTTGTCGGCAGGCGCCACTTGCAAGGTGGGCAACGACAGGCGGGTAACGCAACACTAGGACGGCACTGGCCCGCCGGACTTGCCGGTGATGCGCTTGATGAGCGTCACCGCCATCAAGACCAGCGCCCCGGCCACCACACCCACCACGGCATCGGCCAGCAGCGGGGTGACGGCTGACAGAACCGGACCCACGCCATTGACAGCAGCCAGTTGCGCCGTGACTCCTTCAATCGCATGGTGCAGCGGGGCCAGCCCATGGGTCAGGATGCCGCCGCCGACGAGGAACATGGCGGCCGTGCCGGCGATTGAAAGGCCTTTCATCAGCCACGGCGCGGTCAGCAAAATGCCCCGGCCCAGGCTGCGCTTGAAACCGGAAAAAGCATCGGCGCCGGCGCGCTGGCTCAGGTAGAGACCACCGTCATCGAGCTTGACAATACCGGCCACCAGGCCGTAAACGCCCGCTGTCATGGCGATGGCGATGGTGCTGAGAACGGTCAGCTGGGTGGTAAAGGGGCTGGCCTGCACCGTTCCGAGCGTGATGGCGACGATTTCGGCCGACAGGATGAAATCGGTGCGCACGGCGCCCTTGATCTTGTCTTTTTCAACCGCCAGCAGGTCCACGGCCGGATCGGCCAGCGCATTGATGAGCGTTTCATGCTCGGCGGCCTGCTCGGCCGGGCTGTGCAGGAATTTGTGGGCCAGCTTTTCAAACCCCTCGAAACACAGGAAAGCGCCCCCCACCATCAGCAGCGGCGTGACCGCCCAGGGAATGAAGGCGCTGATGGCCAGGGCGGCGGGCACAAGAATCAGTTTATTGATGAAAGAGCCCTTGGCCACGGCCCAGACCACCGGCAACTCACGCTCGGCCTTGACGCCTGAGACCTGCTGGGCATTGAGCGCCAGATCGTCGCCAAGCACGCCGGCGGTTTTTTTGGCGGCAACTTTGGAGAGCACGGCCACATCGTCCAGGATGGTGGCAATGTCATCAATCAACGCAAGCAGGCTACTGGCCATGTTTTTTTAAGAAGTGGTGGCTTTCGCCGGGTTGGAAAAAAAGGCGGCTCGAAAAGAAAAGCCGGTCCTGCAACGGGGGCTACTTTACCCAATTCAGGGGTTTGGCCCTGGCGGCCCAGAAAAAAACCGCCCTCGGGCGGTCTTTGCACAGCGCAGGCGCCGTAACTTCACAGGCGCCGTCGTGCGCCATCAATGCCGCATGCGGCCCAGGATGTAGCCCATGGCCAGCGCAATGCCCACCGCCTCCAGGGGCTTTTCCTCAATCCAGGATTTGCACGACGCCATGACACGCGGCGGCGTGTCACTCATCCAGTGGACCTGATCAGAAAACCTGTCGGCCACGCTGGCGGCGCCGCCGGCGAGTTTGTCCACCGTCTGGTGGGCGGCGTTGGAGAGGCGATCGACCGTGTTGTGCACGGGATCGGCCACCTTGTCGATCTTGCTGCTCGCCTGCGCGTCCTTGTCCAGATTCGCCGAGCCTGTAGAGCCTGTAGAGCCTGTCGAGCCTGTCGTACTCGTTGAACCCGTCGAACCCATCGTACCTGTCGAGTTTGTCGAACCCGTCGAGCCCGTGCCAAACGCAGACGTGCTGCCTGAGCCACCGGTCAGGCTGGCGCCACCCAAGGTGCCAGCAGAACCGTTACCAGGCGTCAAATTCGAGTTGTCCATCATGTTTCCTTTCAAAAGATCAGTGAATTCCGGAAGCAGTATCCGGGGTGATGCTTCATGGGCAATCACTGGAACATGACGCGTGAGCGATTCCTTTCCAGCAGAGAATTTCACTGTAAAGGCGCACGCTCAGCCGTTGTGTACGCGGCCACAGAAACCCGCTGTAGGACAGGAAAGACAATCGGGAAAGCGGGCGCTCAGAACTTAGGCCCACAATCGGGAGTCCATGCAGCCTGTTCGTCATCACCCTGAAGGAGATCGCCATGCACAGCCCGTTTATCCCCCGGCAAAGCCTGCAAAGGCTGCGCGCCCACAGCCTGCCGCACAAACCCCATAAAAGCCCCAGCGAGGAGGCTGACGAGGATGAAGAGGATCTGGAGCTGCCGGTCAACCCCGACGAGGGAACGCCGCTGATCCCGGATGAAGAGGGCAATGTGGAGGTGCCGGCCTGAGCCGGGCGATGCCGCCAGCCTGAGCCGGGCCGGCGCGGCCTGGAGCGCGCTGAGCGCGCTCAGCCGGCTCAGTTCACGCTGCGCTTGAGGCGGATTTCTTCGAGCTTGATGTCGCCAAAAGCGACAGTCTTGAGCGAGGGCATTTCGCGCTTGAAGCCGGCGGCGTGCTCGCAGAACTGCAGGGCACGCTCGTTGCGCAGCAGCACCCAGATCGTGACCTGCGTGCAGCCTTCGTCCTTCAGACCGTCGCGCGCGCCATCCCACAAGGCCAGGCCCACGCCCTGGCCCCAGTGCGCAGGGGCCACATAAATGGCCCAGATTTCGCCGACGGTGGAGCGCGTGTTGGCATCGCGCGAGCGGTCGAAGCCGACAAAACCGACGATCTGGTCATCGTGCGTGGCCACCAGCAGCTGGGGCTCGCTGAACTCGATCGCCTCGCGCCAGTAGGCCTGGCGCTTTTCCACGCTCATCTTGCTGATGTGGTCTGCGGGCATCACGTCCTTGTAGGCAGCCTGCCAGGTGGCAACATGAATTTCGGCAATGGCTTTGGCATCGCGGGCGGTGGCAGGGCGAACTGAATAGCTGGACATGAAAAAATCGCTTGTAAATCAATGAGAAATGCTCGGGAGGCAGGATTGTCGCGCAAATCGCGGCGCGGCCTGCCCGGCCTGGGGTAAATTCAGGGCTGTGTTCGCCCGCCTTTTGCGCACAGCCCGGCTTTTTGCGGGGCTGATCTCCAGAGTCCTGACCGCCATGCCCTCTTCCCGCCCCATCAGCCCCGCGCCTCACCGGCAAGCCCAGGAAGCGCCGGCCAGCCCGGTTTTCTCGGCCCGCCTGGGCCTGCAGGGCGCCGCCTTTGAAGCGCCTGCCTCGCTGACCCTGCTGCAGGCCGCCGAGCAGGCCGGTTTGCAACTGCAAAGCTCGTGCCGCAACGGCACCTGCCGCAGTTGCCTGTGCCAGCTGATCAGCGGCCAGGTGGCTTATCGCATCGAATGGCCGGGCGTCAGCGCCGACGAAAAGCGCGAAGGCTGCATCCTGCCCTGCGTGGCCTACCCGGCCTCGGATGTGGTGATCGCGCTGCCGTCCTAGATGGCGCAGCGCCGCAGGCTTGTGCGCCCGTCCAGCCCCAGGCGCTCAACCCTGCTGAAAAATCCCGGCCCCGGCGCCTTGAGAAACCAGCCATTCGACCCAGCCCGTGCAGGCAGCGTGCGGGTCAGGCATGATTCACGCCATGGACAGGGAAAAGTTTTTTCTGATGGTTCAAGCGCGCAGGCTGGGCGCATGTTTTCTCCTCAGCGGCGCTGCGCTGTGGCTCGGCGCCGACCCGGCCAGGGCCGCCGCGCCCTTTGAAGACACCATTGCGCAGCGCACGCTGGCCTGCACCGCCTGCCACGGGCCGCAAGGCCGGGCCGCGCCGGACGGCTACTACCCGCGCCTGGCCGGCAAGCCGGCGGGTTACCTCTACCGCCAGTTATTGAATTTCCGCGACGGCCGGCGCCACTACGCCCCGATGACGCACCTGATCGACCCGCTCAGCGAGGCTTATCTGCTGGAAATCGCCCGGCATTTCTCCAGCCTCGACGTGCCCTACCCCGCCCCGCTGCCCGCTTCGGCCCCACCCGAGGTCCTGCGCCACGGCCAGCAACTGGTCACGCAGGGCGATCCGGCGCGTCAGGTTCCCGCCTGCGTGCAATGCCATGGCCAGGCCATGACGGGCGTGGCGCCCGACATTCCCGGCCTGCTCGGCCTGCCGCGCGACTATGTGAACGCCCAGCTCGGCGCCTGGAAAACCGGCCAGCGCCGCGCCCAGGCGCCCGACTGCATGCAGGAGGTGGTCTCGCGCCTGAGCCTGCAGGACATCCACGCCGTTGCCAGCTGGCTGGCCGCCCAGCCCCTGCCCGCCGACACCCGTGCGGCCAGCACCCGTCCCGCGCTGGCGCCGGGCGCCGCCGCCATCGACTGTGGCAGCGCGCCGCAACTTCCTTGGGCCCAAACTACCAAGGGCCAGAAGTGAGCACCGCACGCCGCTGGGCCGTGGGCGCCGGCGCGCTGCTGCTGGCTGGCGCCGCGCTGGTGGGGTTCCTCAATATGCGCGACGAAGCCGATGTGAGCACCCCCATCGCCTACGCCCCCAGCGATAGCCTGATCGCGCGCGGCGCTTACCTGGCGCGGGCCGGCAACTGCATGACCTGCCACACTGCGCGCGGCGGCCAGCCCTATGCCGGCGGGCGGGCCATGGCCACGCCGTTTGGCACCGTGTACACCTCCAATCTCACGCCCGACGCCAACACCGGACTGGGCAGCTGGTCAGCCGCCTATTTCTGGCGCGCGCTGCACAACGGCCGCTCCAAAAGCGGGCGCCTGCTCTACCCGGTATTTCCCTACGCGAACTACACCCAAGTCACGCGGGCGGACTCGGACGCGCTGTTTGCCTTCCTGCGCACCCTGCCGACGGTCAACCAGCCCAACCGGCGCCATGCCCTGCGCTTTCCTTATCAATCGCAGGCGGCCCTGGCCGTGTGGCGCGCCCTGTATTTCCGGCCCGGCGTCTACCAGGCCGACGCCAGCCGCAGCGCCGAGTGGAACCGGGGCGCCTACCTGGTCCGGGGCCTGGGCCACTGCGCCGCCTGCCATGGCGCGCGCGATGCGCTGGGCGGCACGCGCACTGCACTGGACCTGTCGGGCGGCCTGATTCCGATGCAGAACTGGTACGCGCCCTCGCTGACGTCTCCCCATGAAGCCGGCGTGGGCGACTGGGCGCGCGAGGACATCGTGCGCCTGCTCAAGAATGGCGTCTCGCCACCCGGCTCGGTCAGCGGCCCGATGAGCGAAGTCGTGCAGGGGAGCACCCAGCACCTGACGAACGAAGACCTGGGCGCGATGGCCGTGTTTTTAAAGGAACTGCCGCCCGCCCGCACGGCGCCTGAAGCAGCGCCCGTGCCTGTCCGCCCCGCCATCCCGGCGGCCAGTACAGCCACTACAGCCACTACAGCCAAAGCGGCCAAAGCCGCCAAGCTGTATGAGCAGCACTGCGCCCAGTGCCACGGCAACCAGGGCCAGGGCGTTCCCGGCGCCTATCCGGCGCTGGCCGGCAACCGGGCGGTGACCATGGCCTCGACGGTCAACCTGGTGCAGATGGTGCTCAACGGGGGTTTTCCGCCCGCCACCGCCGGCAACCCGAGGCCGTTCGGCATGCCGCCCTTCGTGCTGGTGCTGCAGGACGGCGACGTGGCCGACGTTCTCACGCACCTTCGCAGCGCCTGGGGCAACCAGGCCAGCCCGGTGACGCCGCAGGACGTGCACCGGATACGCGCCAACCAGGGGCGCTGAGCAGCGCCACATCCCAAGCTGCCAATCAAGCGACGGCATCAGCTCAGGCAGGAGCCCGCCGGGAGCGCTGATCGGCGTCATAGCGCGACGCTTGCCGGGAGTGAAAAAGCCTTGCTTGCCAGGCAGGCACAATTCAGGGCGATAGGCCCCGAACCCGGCACTTGAAGGCGGCATCCCCGCGGTGGCGCGAACTTTCGGGAACCTCTTGCTGATTTATTTAATTTCAAAAAGGCAGCCATGCAAGCTTATGTCGTCGGCCACATCACGGTGAAAGATCCGCAAAAATGGGCCCAGTACCGCAGCGCAGTGCCGGCAACGCTGGCGCCATGGCGTGCCGAGCTGGTGTTTCGCGGCCAGCAGGCAGAAAAGCTCGCGGGTGAACTCCCGCATCCCGATATCGTGGTGATCCGCTTTCCCGACATGGCGGCGGTGAACGGCTGGTATTCGTCGCCGGCCTACCAGGCCCTGGTACCGCTGCGGGAGCAAGCTGCAGAGGTGGTCTTGATATCCTATGAAGCGGCCTAGTGTCATGTCAAGCGCCTCAAGCCGGTTCTCTGCAGAGGCAGGCCTACCGACACTTTGCACTTGACGCAACACTAGGGCCGTGCTGTTTCGCCTTCTCTGTCCTAACAAATAAGAACCTTCATGACCCTTTTTTCTTCCTCCATGCTGCGTGCCTGCGCCGCTGCGCCAGCCTCAATTCCGCTCGCGCTTCTTCTCACATTGGGACTGGGCGCCAGCGGCTGTCAAGACAGGGCCAGCGCCCTGCCTGAGCACAGCGTTCCTGCGCCCGCCAGTGTTGCGTCAAGTTCTGAAAAAACGCCTCTGCCGGCTGCCAGCCCTGCGTCGAATCCTGAAAAAACCGCACTCCCGGCAGCCACCGCCACCGCCACCGCCACCGCCACCGCCACCGCCACCTCCGCAGCCGCAGCCGCCAATTCTCCAGTCGTGGTGATCAAGCGCCTGACGCAGGGCGACAGGGCCTGCTACGTCGAGCTGGAAAACGCCCAGGGACAGCGCTCGGACGAAATGGCCAGCTTCGAGCTCTGCGAGCAGGAAAAACTGGTGGGCCAGCGCGTTCACCTCAAGCGCGAACCCACCGCCATCATGGCCATGTCCTGTGAGGGCAATCCGGAATGCACCAAGACGGAAACAGTGAATCTGATCGTCTCAGCTAAAAAGGCGCCATCAGGCGTGGCTTCGAAATAAGCTGAGCACTTCGAGCCGCTGTCCTGGGTCGTGGTGAACCGATCCTGGGTTTCCTGCCGAGCCCAAGCCCGGCGCACAAGCGGGACGGCAGGCACCGCGCCCATCTGCCAGCCAGCTACGAACCATTCATCCTGTCCCGCTGCGCCAGCGCCGGAAAACCTTTCAGCCAGAACGCAGCCACCAGCAGCGTGCCAATCCCGCCGGCCACCACCGACCCGACCGGCCCCATCAGCGCAGCCGTCGCGCCGGACTCGAACTCGCCGAGCTGGTTGGACGCGCCGATGAACACCGAATTGACCGCGCTCACGCGCCCGCGCATGTCATTGGGGGTCTCGATCTGCACCAGGGTCTGGCGCACCACCACGCTGACCATGTCGGCGCCGCCCGAAACTGCCAGCGCCACCAGCGACAGCACGAAGCTGGTCGAGAGGCCAAACACCAGCATGCACACGCCATACACAGCGACGGCCAGCAGCATGGTGCGACCGACTTTTCGCTCCAGCGGCCAGCGCGTCAGCACAATGGACGTGAGCAGCGCGCCGGCTGCCGGGGCCGAGCGCAACAGCCCCAGCCCCCAGGGGCCGACGTGCAGGATGTCTTTGGCAAACATCGGCAGCAGGGCCGTGGCCCCGCCGAGCAGCACTGCGAACAGATCGAGCGACACAGCGCCGAGCAAGGCCTTGCGCTGCCAGACAAACGCCGCGCCGGCCAGCAGCGAGCGCAGCGATACCGGTTCGCGCGGCGGCGGCACATGGTCATAGCGCAGCACGGCGATCAGGATGCAGCCGGTGGCGAACAGAAAAGCGCAGCTGGCATAGACGGCCGTCGCGCCAGCCACAAAAATCACTCCGCCCAGCGCCGGCCCGCCCATGATGGCCGCCTGCATCCCGGCCGAGCTGAAAGCCATGGCGCGCGGCAGCATGGCCGCAGGCACCAGCATCGGCGCCAGAGCCTGCTGGGCTGGCATCTGGAAAGCGCGCACCACGCCCAGCATCACTGAGATGCCCAGCAGCAATTCGCGCGTCGCCCAACTGCTGGACGCGCCCCAGCCCTGGGTGGCCGCCACCAGCGTCAAGGCCACACCCGCCTGGGTGAGCAGGCAGGCCGCGACGATGCGGCCCCGGTGGTGCTGGTCCACCACATGGCCGGCCACCAGCGTGAGCAGCAGCGCCGGCGCGAACTGGTACAGGCCGACCAGCCCCAGGTCCCAGGCGCTGGCAGTCAGGTCGTACATCTGCCAGCCCACAGCCACCATCAGCATCTGGCTGCCGGTGGTGCCGAAGAGGCGCGCCACCCACATCCGCATGAAGGCGCGCTGGCGCGTGAGTTCGGTAAAGCTGTGTGTTGTCATCGGGCGCGAAGCTTAACAGCGGGGCACCGACTGGCCGGGGTGCTGGGTTATTGCTCGATGGACAGCGCAAACAGACCCCTCACGCGGATCAAAATGATTGACCCGGCCTGCCGCCCCCGGATAAAGTTGCATTGATAATCGAGCCTTAACCCTACTCTGGAGAAAGTCATGGCAAAAGGTCAGCAAAACAACGACAAGATGGTCAAGAAACCGAAAAAAGACACCTCACCCCCGAAGCTGGTGTCGCCCGATGCAGTCCGTCCAACCGTCGTCACGCAAGTGCCGGTGCGCGGCAAACTGAAAAACAAGTAAGACGGCCATGGTGATGCCCTCGGGGCCTTCTTCTGCCTCTGCCGCGTCACCGGCAGAAGCCGCCGCCGCCAGCCCGGGCCAGCCGGGCAATCCGCTGCACGGCGTCAAGCTCGAAGCCATCGTCACCGCGCTGGCGGCGCACTATGGCTGGGACGGCTTGGGCCAGCGCATCAACATCCGCTGCTTTACCAGCGAGCCCAGCGTCGCCTCCAGCCTGAAATTCCTGCGCAAGACACCGTGGGCGCGGGAAAAAGTCGAAAGCCTGTACCTGTACATGCTGCGCGAGATCAGGCGCACCAGCCCCACGGCGCACAACTTTCCGCCCCCGCGCGCCTGAGCCGGGCGGGCTCAGGATGCCATCTGCCTGAGGAGCACACAGATGCCACGTCTTTGGCCACGTCTTTGCCTCATCCCCCGTTTTTTGTGGACGCTGCTGGCCTGGGGGCTGCTGGCGGCTGTTTTGACGGCGCAGCCCGCCCGCGCTGGCGAACTCGTCAAGATACCCGGCACCCGTCCCGACGTTCGGATCAACGTCTTCTGGCAAGCAGCCGGGCAGGCCCAGGCCACGGTGCTGATGTTTCCCGGTGCGGGCGGGGGCTTTGGCAAGGTCCAGAACGGCTGGCCGGGCAGCAACAATTTTCTGGTCAGGACCGCCCCGCTCTGGGTGAAGGAAGGCTTCAATGTCGCCATCTTTGGCCGCCCCTCCGACATGGAAGAGTTCACGCCCGATGCACGCCTGTCCGCCGCCCACCTGCAGGACATCGGGGCCGCGCTCCACTGGGTCAAGCAACAAAGCGCCGCCCCGGTCTGGATCGTGGGCACCAGCATGGGCACGATCAGCACGGCCGCCGCGCTCATCGGGCTGGATGATGCGCAGATCGTCGGCGGCGTACTGACGTCGAGCATCGTCAACCTCAAAATTCCCGGCGCTGTTCCCACCCAGGCGCTCGGCCAGATCAGGCGAGCGGTGCTGGTCTACCACCACCAGGACGATGCCTGCAAGCATTGCCAGCCGCATGAAGTGCCGGCCATCATCGCCGGCCTGACGAATGCGCCGATCAAAAAGCTGATGATGGTCTCGGGCGGCGCCAACCCGGGCGGGCCGGTCTGCGAGGCGCTGCACTGGCACGGTTTTATCGGCATGGAGCCGCAGGCAGTGGCCGACATCGCCGCCTGGATCAGAAAGCCGTCCCCTTGAACTTCCAGGATGCGCAAGGCCGCCTGAACGCCAGTTCCCTGCCCCGACACCCCTCAGACACCGCCACCGCCCCATCGGGCCTTGACGTGCTGTATGCCGACGAGCACCTGCTGGTGCTCAACAAGCCCTCCGGCCTGCTGTCGGTGCCGGGGCGCGGCGAGGACAAGCAGGACTGCCTGAGCCGGCGGGTGCAGACGCAGTACCCAGACGCGCTGATCGTCCATCGGCTGGACATGGCCACGTCGGGCCTGATGCTGATGGCGCGCAGCCTTGTCATGCAGCGGGCGCTGAGCCAGCTGTTCGAGCGCCGCGACGTTGACAAGCGCTACACCGCCGTGGTGGACGGCCGGCTGGCGCCAGCGGCCAGCGCCGACGGCTGGGGCCTGATCGACCTGTCAATCGCCGTGGACTGGGAGCGCCGGCCGCTGCGCATCATCGACGCCGCGCTGGGCAAGCCCAGCCAGACCCGCTGGCGCGTTCTGGCTTTTGATGAAGCCACCCACAGCACGCGGGTGGAACTGGCGCCGCTCACCGGCCGCTCGCACCAGTTGCGCGTCCACCTGCAGGCGCTGGGCCACCCGATGCTGGGCGACGCGCTGTATGCGCCTGAGCCGGTGCAGGCAAAAGCGCCGCGCCTGCTGCTGCACGCCTGCGCGCTGGCATTCACGCATCCGGCCACCGGCGAGCGGCTCTCGCTGGAAAGCGCGCCGGGCTTCTGAACTGCGGCTCGGGCCAGGGTCATCCAGATCAACATCGGTCGTCAGCTGCGCCGGCCCTGCTTGGCGTGGCAGGCCACCCGGGCAAATCAGGAGCACATCACCCGGCAGCCTCCCGTACGACCCATGTTGCCTGGCGTGGCAGATCACCGGGCAAATGGCTACCATGGCTGTCATGACGCACCATCTTTTCATCCTCACCGGCGCCTCACGCGGCATGGGCCTGGCGATGGCCCGCCAGTTGCTCAGTCCCGGCCACACCGTGCTGGGCATCTCGCGCAGCATCCAGCCCGATTTGGCGACGTATGCCCGGCAAACCGGCGCGACGATTCACCAGTGGCACCATGACTTGGCCGACAGCGCGGCGCTGGCCGGGCAACTGGAAGCCTGGCTGCGCGGCTTGCCGCAGGCACCGGATGGCGCGCCCTGGGCCAGCGTCAGCCTGATCAACAATGCCGGCGTGATTCCGCACATCAGCCCGCTCAGCCAGGCCGATGCGGCGGATCTGGCGCAGGCGCTGCGCGTCGGGCTGGAAGCGCCGCTCGTGCTCACCAGCGCCTTCTTGCGCGCCACCGAGGGCTGGCCGGCCGTGCGCAAGGTGCTCAACATCTCCTCGGGCCTGGGGCGCCGGCCGATGGCGTCTCAAGCGACGTATTGCGCGGCCAAGGCCGGCATGGACCATTTCAGCCGCTGCCTGGCGCTGGAAGAGGCACTCAAACCCGGCGGCGCAAAAGTCTGCTCGCTCGCGCCCGGCGTCATCGACACCGACATGCAAACGCAGCTTCGCGGCGCGGACGCGGCCACTTTCCCGGACCGGGACAGCTTTGTGCGCCTGAAAACTGGCGGGCAACTGACCTCGCCCGAGGAAGCCGCCCGGCGCGTGCTGGCCTACCTGGCGCGGCCGGACTTCGGCGCGCAGCCGGTGGCCGACGTCAGGGCCTAGTGTCGCGTCAAGCCTGAAATGTCGGGTAAAGCCGTTTGAGCTTGACGCGGGCGGTCTCGGTGGTGAAGTGCCAGTTGATTCTGGCGTTGAGCTGGTCACGATGCGCCTGCCAGGCGGCGACTTCGCGGCGCACCGTCTCAATGTCGGCAATGCGCCGGTCCAGACACTGCTTGACCATCACGTTGATTTCGATCTCGGCCATGTTGAGCCAGCTGCCGTGCTTGGGTGTGTGGATGAACTCGAACCGATCCCACAGCGCCTTGGCCT
>JALYRU010000031.1 GCA_030855235.1 Pseudomonadota bacterium | reverse complement strand
CCCAAGCCGCCCGCAGCGCCGCCACGCCGGCCACGCCCGCGCCTGCGCCGTGGACGCCGCCCGTTTTTAAACCCGCAGCGCCCGAAGTCGTGGCCGCCGGCCGTGCGCGCATCGCCGCCCTGCGCCAGAGCGTCGTGGGCGCGGGCCTGGGCAGCAGCAAAAGCTGCGGCTGGGCGCACGCGGCGATTGAAAAGCACCAGGCCGGCCAGCCCGTGCGCCGCGCCGTGCTGCTCAACGCCTGCGCCGTGCTTAAGGTGGACCCGGCGAGTGTGGGTGCCAACCGGATAGAGTGACAGTCTTCATCAAGTCTCCGAAACGATGCGCTGCACATGATGAGGCAGCCAATTAGGCACGTGCTAATTTTGATTTTTCAGCCTTTCCCTAGTGCATTCATTCTGCATGGCAGCGTATAAAAGCCTGATTCAAAAAGGGAGAATAGGGACATGAAAAAAATTGCAACTATAGCTGCGTGTTTATTCATCATCAGTTCAGCACATGGAGAAACTTTTCAAATGAATTGTTACGGTTCCGGCATGAAAAATGTAAAAGTAACATTGCACGGAATTAATGCTGCTGGACTGGGGCAGGCATCTTCTGAACTCGTTCAATATGATATTAATCAACCGGGTTCAAAGAGCGCGCTTTTTGTCAATGAAAATAACGATGGCGTCTGCAAAGTAAAGATTTCCAGCGGATACCGGATGCTAAATGGTCACGGCAATATCGATCCCATTAATATTCATAGCAGTAGCAATTCCTCTCCGCGCAATATTGTTCAGTCTACGTCCATCATTAGCGCAATAGTTCCGCCGGTATGTACGAAGCAAAGCGTCAACACTTTGATTTGCTCGGTTAAAGTCAATAATTTTCATCAGGATTTGCTGGGCACTGTAAACGTAAACTGGTTATTTGAATATGAGAAGGCCAACTAACTGGATATCGTATGCCTGCGCCGCGCTCAAGCCGGTGCTTTTCAGCGCGGAATCTGCTGGCTGATGCAGTGCATCCCGCCGCCGCCGGCCAGGACCGCATCGACATCGACCTGCACGATGCGGCGCCCAGGGTAGAGCGCGGCGATGGTGCTGCGAAACGCCGCGTCTTTCTGCGCCAGCGATGGGTCGCGTCCGTTCTTGTAGAACTTGGGGATCAGCACCAGGCCGTTCGTGACGAGGTAGTTCATGTAGCTCGCTGGCAGCGCAAACTTCACGGTCTCGCCGCTGGCAAAGCTCTCGGCGCCCACCAGGCGGTGCTGCGGGTTGTTGTCCAGATCGGCAATGACCTGGTAGATGGTGTCGTCCGGCCCGATGTCGATGATGATGGTGCCCGGCTCGGGCACGCGCACGATGGTCAAGGGCTGGCCGTCCTGGTCGGTGGCCCTGGACAGGATGTCGTAGGCTTCGCTCAGCACCGCGTGGTTGATCTGCACGATCGGGTCGCCAGCGGCCAGCCCGGCCGCCAGGTCGGCGGCGCTGACCTCGGGCAGCACCACGGTGCGCGCATCGACCCAGGCGATCATCTCGTCGATGTGGCTCACGCCCAGGTTGTACACGCGCTCCCGGCCGAACAGGTAGGGCGTTTGCAGCACCACATGGGCGTCAGTCGCCAGGTTGCGCGGCAACCAGAGCACTTTTTTCTGCCTGAACACGCGCTTGAGTTCGTCTTCGACCTGCGCGCGCGTCCAGCCGGGGTTGCGTGAGAGCAGGCCCACTTCCGTCGCCACCACGACGCCTTGGCCGTTGAAATGCAGGTTGCCGCCTTCGCACACCAGCGCCGAGCGCAACACGGGCAGGCCCAGCGAAGCGGCCACGCGCACCGACAGGTCGTTGTCGGCCGCGTAAGTGGCCAGCGTGGTGGGTCCGCCGAAAGCGTTGTAGCCGTAACCGTCGAAATCGAAATCGACCACCTGCTGCTCGCCCAGGCGGTTGCGCATGAAAACGCCGCCGTAGTCGCGCACCCAGAACTCGGCGTGGGCAATGCGCTTGAACTGCACGCGCGCGTTGATGACGGACTGCGCCACGCCCAGCGCCAGCAGTGCCTGTGTCAGCGCCCGCACCTCGCCGCCGCCAGGCTCGTCGGTTTCATCGGTGTTGTGCAGGTAGAGGACCGGCACGCTCTGGACCAGCTCGGCGATCATGCGCGCCTGCACGTCCAGCACCGGCCAGCCCGCCTTGTAGTCATAGGCCAGCGAGGCCATCATCACCGCCTGCTGCGGCTCGGTCTCGGCCGGCATGCGCCAGTCCTGTGCAGCGGGCAACTCGTCGCCTCCACCGCAGGCGCCCAGCGCCAGGGTTCCAAGGCTGGAGATGATCAGGCTGCGACGGCGTGGGGAAACAATCTCTGGGTGCATTTTTTTGGCTTTATGGATGAGTTCGGGCAAGTATAGAAGCGCCGATGCTGAGCGCTGCGGCCCGGATGCACCCAGAGTCGGCGCCTGAAAGCCCGCCCTGGAGGGTGTCAATGGCTGTAGTATCTGGAGTTGACTGCTTGACTGGCCCGGCCGCCCGGAAGTTGATCCGCTTCACACGGGAAGTTGACATATATCTACGGCAGCAAGGCTCATTCAGCATTTAAGATTGATGACGGACAACATCCATCAATTCAGAACTATCCGCTCAACTCACGAAGGCAATAGCATCGCAATGACCGCAGGCAAATCAAAAATCATCTACACCCTCACCGACGAAGCGCCACTGCTGGCGACTTGTTCTTTTCTGCCCGTCATCCGCACGTTCGCGGCACCGGCCGGCATTGACATCGTCGAGAGCGACATCTCGGTGGCGGCGCGGATTCTGGCCGAATTCCCCGAGTTCCTCACCGATGCGCAGCGCGTGCCCAACACGCTGGCCGAACTGGGCCGCCTGACGCAGGACCCCAACACCAACATCATCAAGCTGCCCAACATCAGCGCCTCGGTGGGCCAGCTCGTGATCGCCATCAAGGAACTGCAGTCCAAGGGCTTCAACCTTCCCGACTACCCCGAAAGCCCCAAGACCGAGGAAGAAAAGGCCCTGCGTACCCGCTACGCCAAGTGCACCGGCAGCGCCGTCAACCCGGTGCTGCGTGAAGGTAACTCCGATCGCCGCGCCCCCAAGGCCGTCAAGGAATACGCCCGCAAGAACCCGCATTCAATGGCCGAGTGGAGCCAGGCCTCGCGCTCGCATGTTTCGCACATGCACCACGGCGACTTCTACCACGGTGAAAAGTCGATGACGCTGGACCGGGCGCGCGACGTCAAGATGGAGCTGATCACCGCGAGCGGCAAGACCATCCTTCTGAAGCCCAAGGTCTCGCTGCTCGATCGCGAAGTCATCGACAGCATGTTCATGAGCAAGAAGGCCCTGATGGCCTTCTACGAGAAGGAAATCGACGACGCCTTCAAGACCGGCGTGATGTTCTCGCTGCACGTCAAGGCCACGATGATGAAGGTCTCGCACCCCATCGTGTTCGGCCACTGCGTCAAGATCTTCTACAAGGACGCGTTTGCCAAGCACGGCGCGCTGTTTGAGGAACTTGGTGTGAACGTGAACAACGGCATGGCCAACCTGTACGACAAGATCTCCACCCTGCCGCAAAGCAAGCAGGACGAGATCAAGCGCGACCTGCACGCCTGCCACGAAGGCCGCCCCGAGCTGGCCATGGTGGATTCGGCCAAGGGCATCACCAATTTCCACTCGCCCAACGACGTGATCGTGGATGCCTCCATGCCCGCGATGATCCGCAACGGCGGCAAGATGTGGGGCGCCGACGGACGCCTGAAGGACGTGAAGGCCGTGATGCCCGAATCGACCTTCGCCCGCATCTACCAGGAGATCATCAACTTCTGCAAGTGGCATGGCGCTTTCGATCCGAAGACCATGGGCACTGTGCCCAACGTCGGCCTGATGGCCCAGCAGGCCGAGGAATATGGCTCGCACGACAAGACTTTTGAAATCGCCGAGGACGGCGTGGCCAACATCGTGGACATCGCCACCGGTGAAGTGCTGCTGAGCCAGAACGTGGAAGCCGGCGACATCTGGCGCATGTGCCAGGTCAAGGATGCGGCGATCCGCGACTGGGTGAAGCTGGCCGTGAACCGTGCCCGCAACTCCGGCATGCCGGTGGTGTTCTGGCTGGACTCCTACCGCCCGCACGAGGCCCAGCTGATCACCAAGGTCAAGATGTACCTGCACGAGCACGACACGACCGGCCTGGACATCCAGATCATGAGCCAGGTGCGCGCCATGCGCTACACCCTGGAGCGCGTGATTCGCGGCCAGGACACCATCAGCGCCACCGGCAACATCCTGCGCGACTACCTGACCGACCTGTTCCCCATCATGGAACTGGGCACCTCGGCCAAGATGCTGTCCATCGTGCCGCTGATGGCCGGTGGCGGCATGTACGAAACGGGCGCCGGCGGCTCGGCGCCCAAGCACGTTCAGCAGCTGGTGGAAGAAAACCACCTGCGCTGGGATTCGCTGGGCGAGTTCCTGGCGCTGGCCGTCTCGCTCGAAGACCTGGGGATCAAGACCGGCAACGCCAAGGCCAAGCTGCTGGCCCAGACCCTGGACGGCGCCACCGGCAAGCTGCTGGACAACAACAAGGGCCCCAAGACCCGCACCGGCGAGCTGGACAACCGTGGCAGCCATTTCTACCTGGCCATGTACTGGGCGCAGGCGCTGGCCGAGCAGACGCAGGACAAGGAACTGCAGGCGTATTTCGCGCCGCTGGCCAAGGCGCTGACCGAGCAGGAAGCGCAGATCGTGGCCGAGTTCGCTGCGGTGCAAGGCAAGCCGGCGGACATCGGCGGCTACTACCTGGCCGACCCGGAGAAGGTCAACGCCGTCATGCGTCCGAGCGCCACCTTCAATGCAGCCTTGAGCGCTGCCCAAGGCTGATAGCCAGCCCCTACGGCCCTGCGCCATGCTGCAGGGCCGTAGGAAGACCCTGGCGCCGCCCGCCCTTGGGCGTCGTGCGCCTGGCCTCATTCATGCGGGCGGCTCAGGGCCGCCCCGCAAGCCTCACATGAAGTTGCGCGTATGCAGTGCCGACAGCTGCTGCGCGGCGTCTTTTTCAAACCCGAGCTTTTCCAGCCGCGCCTGCCGGCCTTGCGCCATCTCCAGCATCAGCTGCTGCACCCGGACATAACCGGCGGCAATTGCGGCCGGCGTGAATTCGCCGGCGGCCAGCAGGATCAGCGCATCGAAGACTTCCTCGTTCAATCCCGAAGTGCCCGACAGGGCATCGTTGCGCGACTGCACCGCATTGGAAAGACGGGTGCGCAATTGCGGCTCGTGCTCCAGGCGTGCGATCAGGTGCATCATGCCGAAGGCCACATGACGCGCTTCGTCGCGCGCGGCCAGGCGGGCGATCTGGCGCGTGACCGGGTCGGGCGCGTGCAGGCGCAGGAAATTGAGCAGGCTGACAAACGTGCCCTCGCCCAGCACCGAGAGCAAAAACTCCGCGATGGAGAAATCCGGCTCGTCGAGCAGGGTTTTCAGGGAAGTCTGACCGCCTGCCGTGGACAGCGCGGGTTCGCGACCCTTCATACGCAAACGCCGGGTGAACACATCGATATGCCGCGCCTCGTCGGCAATCTGAATCGCCAGCAGCGCCTGCACTTCGCGGAAATGCGGATGCAACTGGCCCAGAAAACGCGTGGGCACGATGAGGGCCGCCACCTCGTTTTCAATCATGTAGGTCAGCACCTGAACCACCGCGTCTTCGACGATGTCCGGCAGCTCGAAAGGCGTATTCCAGTCGATTTCCGTCGCCGGGTCCCACTGGGCGGCTGCCGCCTGGGCGTATAAATCGGCGGCGCTGTCGGTCCAGACTTCGCTTTTCTGATCGAGCCGAAAATGAATAGCGGGCGAGCCCGCTTCCACCGTCGCGCCGCGTGCCGCCAGTCCCCAGCAGGCCTGTGCCCGCTCGGCCACGGCGCCCTCAAGCGCCGGATCAGCGTGGCCGCTGTGCAGCGCGCCGCGCCAGCGTCCGGCCTGGGCATCGCCGCGCGTCACCCGCGCCACCGGCCGGCCGTCCTGTTCGGACAGGCGGCACGGATGGCCCTGGCTGCGGCACCAGGCCGACAGCTGGGATTCCCAGCCGGGCGAATCGCCGACCACGCACAGCTCGCCGCCGGGCGGCACGGCCAGCAGGCCGTGTTTCACTAAAAGATGCGCGCCGGCGTCGAAGCCGAGCTGCTCAATATTGATAGTCGGTGGCAAGGATGTTTCCTTTGGCGTCGTAAAACTGCTCATCATCGGTCGCCCGGATCAGCGCGTCGTAGCCGCTGGTGCGCCCCGGCAGCCAGGCCTTGAGGCCTTCGAGTTCGAGCAGCGGGCGCACCGCAGGGTCTTCCCAGCGCATCGCCAGCAGCAACTCGGTAAAGCGCGCAATCTGCTCATCCGGCGCGCCGGGGCTGACGGTGAAATTGCAGTGGTCGAAATTTTCCGTGCGCGCCACGATGCGCGTGGCCCCGGCCGGCAAAACACCTTCGCGCGAGAAGGCCATGTGGTTGCCGTCGATCATCCAGGCCGCGTCGATCTCGCCGGCCATCAGGGCCAGGGCCGCGTCGCGCTCGCCGCCGATATGGTCGCCGTGCTTGCCGCCCAGCACATCGAAGCGCTTGGCCGTGTAGTCGCGCCCGGCGATCAGGCCGTTCTGGCGCAGATGGTCCAGCGGAATCAGGCGCGCCTGGGGCGAATCGATGGCGCCAAAGCCGATGGTTTTGCTCGCCAGATCAGCCAGCGCGCCGCTTTTGCCAACGGCAGAATCGGCCCGCGTCACCAGCACCGAGGTCAGGTCGCAATCGGTGTCGCGCATGGCCACGGCCAGCGCCTGCTGGCCGCGTGCGCGGGCCATGCGGTCGGCGCGCACCCAGGCGAGTGGAGAATTCCACGCGATGGCGATGCTGCCGTCGAACTGCGCCTCCACCTGGCGCTCGTAGTTGGAATACAGCACATAGTCGAACTCGAAACCGTGGCGCCGGAAGTACTCCTTGAAGCCCTCCCAGATCGTCACAACCTTGGGCGCGTAGGCGACGGCGCCCATCATCAGGGGTGTTGTCATTGCGTTGTCCTTCACCAAATCAATCAAATTTATCAAATCAAGCAAACACCGGCATCCCGCAGAAGGCCTTACTTATCAAATCAGCCGAACACCGGCATGCCGCAGACGGCCTTGCCGATGAAGTCATAGAGCACGTCCGACGTGGGCGCCATGATGGAGGCGGCGCGCGCATCGCGGAAATAGCGCTCCACGCCAACGTCCTTGCGGAACGCCGCGCCGCCGCACACGCGCATCGCCGTGTCGGTGACTTCCAGCGCGGCTTCGGCGGCGGCGACTTTCACCTGCATCACGCGCAGCATGGTGTCGGCGCGGCCTGCCGCCATCGCGGCCAGCGTGTCGTCGCGCAGGGTGCGGGCCATGTCGGCGCGGATGCGGGCGCGGGCGATGTAGGCGCGGATGGTGGGCAGCTCGGCCAGCGTGCTGCCGATGTGTTCGAGCCGGCTGCCGCTGACGTGGGCGCAGGACGCTTCGAGCGAGGCTTCCATCAGCCCGACGGAGCAGGACGCGATCAGCGTCGCGAACACCGGCAGTACCGTGCCGATCATGATGTCGAAGGCGCCGCCGTCGGTGCCCAGCAGGGCCGAAGCTGGCAGGCGCACGGCGCTGGCCGTCAGCGGCGACGAGCGGTTGCCGCGCAGGCCCATGCCATCGAAGAATTTTGGCTCGCTCAGGCCGGCCGCCTTGCTGTCCATCAGCCACAAGGTGCTCAGGCCATCGGTTGCCATCGGTCCGGTGGACCAGACATAGGAGTCGGCCTCCCCAGCGGAAGTCACCATGGTCTTGCTGCCGTCGATGAGCACCGTGTCGCCGTCAGCGCGGGCGGTGCCGACGGGCGCCCAGAAGTGGCTGCGCGAGCCGGTGTCGGACCAGGCCAGCGTGGTCAGGTGGCGCCCGGCGGCGATGTCGCGGCGCACCGCTTCGCTGCCGAATTTCTCCAGCACCGTGGTACCGCAAAAGTGCATGCACACCACCATCGCCGTCGAGGGGCAGGCCTTGGCGATGCGTTCAATGACTTGCGCCGCTTCGGGCAGGCCCAGGCCCATGCCGCCGACGTCGGTGGCGCTGACCAGGCCGAGCAGGCCGGCCTCGCCCAGGGCGCGGATGGCGGCGCGGGGGAATACGGCATCGCGGTCGGTGGCGGGCGCCGCCGGGGCGATGGTGGCGCTGACGATGGCGTCAAGTTGTTGCAGATAAGACATGGCATCCCTTTGAGAACGAAGACAGGGCGCTGCCAGGGAACAGGAAAAACAGATAGGAGCTCAAGCAGCAGACTGTCACGCGCCAAGGCGGGACATCGGACCAGGGTCCGGTGATGAACGGCGCACCTCTCTATGTTCTGCTGACCTGCCTCCTGGCAGCGCTTTGAAACGGTACATGGCCTCATGCCTGCTTTTCCCACCAGCCACACGCAGGCCGTCTGACCCGATCGACCTTCCCTCTGGAAGTGAAATCGGCGTTACGGCGTGCCGGTGAGAAGCAAACACAAAAGTGGCCGCAGTTTAACAAAGTCACCGCTTGAAGCTGCAGCCTCTGTGCTCTGTGCTCTGTGCTCTGTGCTCTGCGTTCATGCCTCGGCCGCGCAGAGCCAGCGCTCGGCCCATTGCAGGGCGGCTGCCAGGTGATCGAGCGCAGCTGCGCCAGGCGGCTCGCCCAGCTCGAAACGCTCGCCCCGGATCGCCAGCAGCGTGCAGGGCGGCGGCGTTTGGCCTTGCAGATCGTGGTAGACCTTCATCAGGGCTTGCGGCGACATCGCGTGGGTGGTGAAACTCGCGTCCTGCAGCGGTTGCAGCCGCGTCACCTCGAAGGGCGCGGCGCAGTTCAGGCTGGCATCGACAAACAGCACGCGTCGGCGGCCCACCAGGTCCAGCGCGTGTTCGATTTGCAGCTGGTAGTCGTCGAGGAAATCAATCTGGGATGCCAGAGCGCGCTGCTCGCACAGCGCGCGCAGGCGCTCGACAAACACCGGCCCCAGGGCGTCATCACCCCGGCTCAGGTTGCCCCAGCCGAACACCAGCAGCGGCGCAACCGCCGCTTCAGCTGTGTATTTGGTTGCCGCTTCGGTCGCTGATTCAGCCGCTGGCACTGAAACTGAAACAGGCGTCACGCCGGCAGGCCCACGGGCGCGTCCAGATCGTGCAGGAACTCGCCCTGGTGCGATCTGAGCACCCGGTCGATCAGCGCGCCGTCGGGGCCGACGAGCGCCACATCGAGCGGCATCTGGCCCAGCGCATGGGTGGCGCAGGACAGGCAGGGGTCGTAAGCCCGGATGGCGATTTCGATGTGATTCAATAGCCCTTCGGTCAGCTCGCGGCCGTCCAGATAATCGCGGGCCACGGCGCGCACCGCCTCGTTCATGGCCTGGTTGTTGTGGGTGGTGGAGACGATCAGGTTGCAGCGCGTGACCAGGTCGTCGTCGCCCACGTCGTAGTCGTGGATCAGCGTGCCGCGCGGCGCCTCGATGATGCCCACGCCGCTGCGCTGGCGCACGCCGCTGGTCATCATGTCGCCCGAGAGCAGGGCCGGGTTGTCGAGCAGTTCGGCGATCACTTCGACGGCGTGCAGCACCTCGATCATGCGCGCCCAGTGGTAAGCGAGCGTGGCGTGGACCAGGCCGCCGTTGCCCCAGGCCATGAAGGCCTGGCGCTCGATTTCGGCGCGGGGCGTAGGAATAAAGTCGCAGTTCTGCACCCGCGCCAGCGGGCCGACGCGGTACCAGCCCTGCTCGCGCCCGAGGCTCTTGAGGTGCGGGAACTTCATGTAGCTCCAGGGGCGCACCTCTTCTTCAATCAGCGAGAGATAACTTTGGTCGCTCACGCCATCAAAAATAATCTTGCCGTCGGCGTCGCGGGCGCGCAGCACGCCGTCGTAAAAATCCATGGCGCCGTCGGCGCGCACCAGCGAGAGCATGTTCGAGCGGAAAGCGCCGAACTGGTTGTACAGCGCCGGGTTCTGGGCGTGCAGCTGCTTGGCGATGTCCACCGAATCCTGCGCCCAGGCCAGCATCTGCGGCAGCTCGCGCTTGAGGGCATCGCGCTCTTCGGGCGTCACCAGTTTGTTGATGCCAGCGGGCACGGCGCCGGTGCCGTGGATCCGCTTGCCCGAGGTGATGCGGATGACTTCCTGGCCGAACTTGCGCAGCAAAATCCCTTTTTTGGCAATCTCGGGGTGCGCCTGGGCCACGCCGACGATGTTGCGCCGTGCCACTTCCGAGTCAAAGCCAAAGAGCAGATCGGGCGAGGACAAATGGAAAAAATGCAGCGCGTGCGACTGCAGCATCTGGCCGTAGTGCATCAGGCGGCGCACGGCTTCGGCGCTGGCCGTGATGGGCGCGTCGCCCAGCAGCACGCGGTCAAAGGCCTTGGCCGCCGCTAAATGGTGCGACACCGGGCAGATGCCGCACAGGCGCTGCACCATCACCGGCACTTCCCAGTAGGGCCGGCCCTCGATGAATTTCTCGAAGCCGCGAAACTCGACGATGTGCAGGCGCACCTGCTGGATGTGGTTGTCGGCATCGAGCAGCAGCGTCACCTTGCCGTGGCCCTCGACACGCGAGACCGGGTCAATCGCCACGCGGCGTAGGCCCTCGGGGTTGGCGGCAGTTTCCAGCGCAAAAGTCATGGGCAATCCTTATTCGTCGGGGACGGGACGGACGCGGCCAGCACGTTGCGGCGGCCTGCTCGTCCAACATCGAGCTTAGTCATAGTGCATCAGGCCATGGCCGAGCTGGGGCGTGCGCCCGGCCAGCAGATCAGTCAGGAAGGCCCAGATCGCGTCGCCCGAGGGCGGGCAGCCGGGCAGAAAGTAATCCACATGCACGACCTCGTGAATCGGGTGTACGCGGTTGAGCGGCAGCGGCAGTTCCGGGTCACTGGGCACCTGGCTTTGCGCGCTGATACCGGTCTGGTTGCAGTACACGTCGCGCATCATCTGGCCGACATCGAGGTGGTTGCGCTGGGCGGGCAGGCCGCCGTTGATGGCGCAGGCGCCCACGGCCACAATGACCTTGCAGTGGGCGCGGAAGTCGCGCAGCACATGCACGTTCTCGGCGTTGCACAGGCCGCCCTCGATCAGGCCAATGTCGCAGCGCCCGATCTCCTTGATGTCGGTGAGCGGCGAGCGATCGAACTCCACCAGTTCAATCAATTGCAGCAGGCGCTCGTCAATGTCCAGAAAGGACATGTGGCAGCCAAAGCACCCGCCGAGCGACACGGTGGCGAGTTTCAATTTGCGCGGCGCGTGCAGCGGCGGCGCGCCTTCTGTGGCAATGGTGGTCATGGGGCGTCCTCCACCTGCTGCGACACCGGCTTGATGTCAAAACGGCGCTGGCCGATGGGAACTGAAAAACCGCGCCGCTTGGGCAGGATGGCGCCGACCGGGCAGACGCTGGCCGCGCAGTCGGTGGCGGCCAGTGCGCTGTCCACCAGCAGGCCGCTGGCGCTGTTGACCACCAAGTGCGAGCCGATCCCGTGGCCGTCGATGGCAAACACGTTCTTTCCATCGACCTCGGCGCTGGCGCGCACGCACAGGCCGCACAGGATGCAGCGGTTCAGGTCCAGCAGGATGTCCGGGTGGCTCGCATCCACCGGGCGGTCCGGGTAGAACTCCTCGAAGTGCGGGCCGTCCATGCGCATTTCGTAGGCGCTGGCCTGCAGCAGGCAGTCGCCGCTTTTCTCGCACGAGGGGCAAAAGTGATTGCCTTCGACGAAGAGCATCTGCAGCAAGGTCTTGCGCTGGCCGTTCAATTCGTCGGTGTTACTTTCGACGGCCTGCCCGGCGGCGGCCTGCACGGTGCAGGCGGCGCCGCTGCGGCCGTTGACCTTGACGGTGCACAGCCGGCACGAGCCGTTGGCGTGAAAACCGGGTTTCCAGCACAGGTGCGGGATGTAGTGGCCGGCGCGGGTGGCGGCCTGCAGCAGGGTGTCGCCGGGGCCGAACTCCACCGCCTGACCGTCGAGCGAAAAAACGCTGGGGCTCAGCGCGTCGATGCGTTCATTGTTCATGCCAGAACTCCTTGCGGACGAAAGGCGTTGGGGTGAAGGCAGTTCATCACAAACAAACTGTGCTTGGGCGTGGATTGGAACATCATGGATTTTCCAGATTCTCCAGGTGAGCCTCGGCGTCGTCGCGCCCGGTGGCCAGCCGTGCCTGCGACAGCTCGGCGTCCAGGTCAAAGCCGGGAACGAAGTGCAGCGAGGTCAGGTGCCGCTCATAGGCCGGGCGGAACTTGGCGATGGTGTCACGCAGCGGGTTGCAGGCCGCCGCGCCCAGGCCGCAGTGGGTGGCGTTGTGCATCAGCTTGTCCAGCTCGTACAAGACCTGAACGTCCTCGCTGGAGCCATAACCTTTTTCCAGCTTGTCCAGGCGACGCACCACCAGCTCGGTGCCGACGCGGCAGGGCGTGCAAAAGCCGCAGCTCTCGTGGGCAAAGAACTGGGCGAAATTGCGCACCACCTCGAACATGTCGCGCGAGCGGTCAAACACCATGAAAGCGCCCGCCGTGGGCACGTCTTCAAATGCAATGCGCCTATTGAATTCCGACGCCGACAGGCACACGCCCGAAGGGCCGCCCACCTGCACCGCCTGCGTGTCACGCGCGCCGCAGTCTTCGAGGATGCGGCCGATGCGGGTGCCGAAGGGGTATTCATACAGGCCGGGCCGCTCGCAGTCGCCCGAGACCGAATGAATTTTGGTGCCGGTCGATTGCGGCGTTCCGATGGCGGACCACCAGGCCCCGCCGTGAACCGCGATGTGGGTGACGGCGCAGAAGGTCTCGACATTGTTCACGGTGGTGGGCTGGCCCAGATAGCCCCGCTCGACGGGAAACGGTGGCCGGATGCGCGGCACGCCGCGTTTTCCCTCCAGCGACTCGATCAGCGCCGACTCCTCGCCGCAGACGTAGGCGCCGGCGCCCAGGTGAATCTCGATGTCGAAATCAAAGCCGGCCCGGCCTTGAATCGCCGTGCCCAGCAAACCCTGCTCGCGCCGGCGCTGCAGCACCGCCTGCAACGGCTCCAATAAATAACGGTATTCGCCGCGCAGGTAAACCAGACCGCGCCGCGCGCCGACGACGAAGGCGCCGATGGTCATGCCTTCGAACAGCGTGTCGGCGTAGCTGGTGAGCAGCACGCGGTCCTTGAACGTGCCGGGCTCGCCCTCGTCGGCGTTGCAGACCACGTAATGCATCTGGCCGGGCGCGTCGCGGCACAGTTGCCACTTGGTGCCAGTGGCGTAACCCGCGCCGCCGCGCCCGCGCAGCTTGGAGCGCTTGATGTCGTCGAGCATGGCCTGCGGCCCGCGCGCCAGCGCCGCCGTGATGCCCTGGCCGGGCGCGGGCTGAGCGCCCAGCTTGACATCGGCCAGGCGGATCTGGTCATCCACCTGGGACCACTCGGCCAGCCACTGGCTGGGCGGGGTGTTCTCCTCGATCAGCGCGGCGATATGCACGATGCGCGCCGGGGTCAGTCGCGTGACGATCTGGTGATGGTTGATGAGCAGGGCCGGCCCTTGATCGCACAGCCCGGTGCAAGACGAGGTGGCGACACTGACGCGGCCATCGGCGCGCATCTGGCCGGGCGCCACCTTGAGCAGGCGGCACAGCTGCTGCATCAGCGCTTGGTTGCCGGCCATGCGGTCGGTGATGTTGTCGCTGAAGAGCACGCGGTAGACGCCCACCGGCCGGGTGTGAAAGAAGCGGTAGAAACCGGCCACGCCCTGCACATGGGCCAGCGTCAAGCCGAGCGCCTGCGCGATCTCACCCAGGCTCTCGCGTGGCAGCCAGCCTTGCAGGGCTTGAAACTCGCGCAGAATCTGCACCAGCGCATGCGGATTGTTGCCATACCGGGCCAGCAATGAGTCCAATGGCGAGGCGGGAACGCTAAGGGATGGGCTGTTAGGTTGCACGGCTTGACCCTGACAATCAAAGTGGTTTGCTTCAGTCTACAACAATTTGTATCAATGACTTACGCTCGGTTTACCAGGGGTTGGGCAAGCCGCTGCCATAACAATTCCGTTGTCAGAACGACGCCCGCAGAGGTTTGCCACGCCTCAGCAGATGCGCGGCAGCTGCTCGCCGCTGAGCCAATCCACCACGCGGCGCCCGCCAAAGCGCGTGGTCATCTGCACGAAATGGTGCGCGTCCTCGGTCACCACGCCGATGCGCGCCGCCGCCTGGCCCAGCGGATGCGCGCGCATGGCGGCCAGCACGGCGTCGGCCGCTTCGGGCGTACACACGGCAATCAGCTTGCCTTCGTTGGCGATGTAGAGCGGGTCCAGCCCGAGCAGCTCGCAGGCCGCGTCCACCTGCGCCAGGACGGGAATGGCCGCCTCGTCCAGCAGCATGCCGGCGCGCGACTGGCGGGCGATTTCGTTGAGCGTCGTGGCCAGGCCGCCGCGCGTCGGATCGCGCAGCACCCGCACGCCGCCGGGCGCGGCTGCCAGCATCGCGGCCACCAGGGTGTGCAGCGCGGCGGTGTCGGATTCAATCGTGGTTTCGAACTCCAGCGATTCGCGCTGCGACAGCACGGCCACGCCGTGTTCGCCAATCGTGCCCGAGAGCAAAATCACGTCGCCGGCCCTGGCATTGCTGCCCGCGATGTCCACGCCGGGCGCCACCACGCCCAGGCCCGTCGTGCTGATGAACACGCCGTCGCCCTTGCCGCGCTCCACCACCTTGGTGTCGCCGGTGATGACGGGTACGCCCGCCTCGCGCGCGGCCTGCGCCATCGAGTCCACGATGCGCTTCAAGTCCGCCAGCGCAAAACCTTCTTCCAGAATGAAGCTGGCCGTCAGATACAGCGGCCGGGCGCCGGACATGGCCACGTCGTTGACCGTGCCATGCACGCTGAGGCACCCGACATCGCCGCCGGGGAAAAACAGCGGCGAGACCACATGGCCGTCAGTCGCCATCACCAGCCGGGCGCCCGGCGGCAGCGGCGGGGGCGCGAACACGGCGCCGTCATTGCCCTGGCGCAGGTAGTCGTTGTCGAAAGCGGCCAGAAACAGCTCCTCGATCAGCTGGGCCGCCGCCCGTCCGCCCGCGCCGTGGCCCATGTCGATGCGGCCGTGGCGGATGTCCAGCGGGCGGATGTAGTCTTTCTTCACCGGTTTCATGCTTTTTCTGTCACCACGGGAATGTCCCGGAAACGTCCATAGGAATAATGGGCTGCGCAGGCCCCTTCGCTCGACACCATGCACGAGCCCACGGGGTTTTCCGGGGTGCAGACGGTGCCGAAAATCTTGCAATCCGTCGGTTTTTTCACGCCGCGCAGGATGGCGCCGCACTCGCAGGCCTTGTTGTCGGCCACCGGCTGGTAGCGCAGCGCAAAGCGGCGCTCGGCGTCAAAACCGGCGTAGGCCGGGCGGATCTGCAGGGCGCTGTAGGGCACCTCGCCCAGGCCGCGCCATTCAAAGGTGCTGCGCAGCTCGAAAATCTCGGCCACCAGCGCCTGGGCGTTGGCATTGCCGTGGCGGGTCACGGCGCGGGAAAACTCGTTTTCCACCTCGGCGCGGCCTTCATTGACCTGGCGCACCAGCATCAGCACCGCCTGCATCACATCGAGCGGCTCGAAGCCGGCAATCACCACCGGCTTGCGGTATTCCTGCGAAAAGTGTTCATAGGGCTCGGAGCCGATCACGATGCTGACGTGCGCCGGGCCGACAAAGCCGTCCAGCGGCACGGTGCCGTACTGGCGCACCTCGGGCGACTGCAGGATGTGCGTGATGGCCGAGGGCGTGAGCACATGGCAGCACAGCACGCTGAAGTTTTTCAATTCGGCGCGGTGCGCGTCGCGGATGGCCAGCGCCGTGGGCGGCGTGGTGGTTTCAAAGCCGATGGCGAAAAAGACGACTTCGCGGGTGGGATTGCAGCGCGCGATGTCCAGCGCGTCGGCGGCCGAATAGACCATGCGGATGTCGCCGCCGCGCGCCTTGGCCTTGATGAGCGACAGGCCGCCGGAGGCCGGCACGCGCATGGTGTCGCCATAGGTGCAGACGATGGCGCCGTGGTCCAGCGCCAGCGCAATGGCCATGTCGATGCGGCCGATGGGCAGCACGCACACCGGGCAGCCGGGGCCGTGGACCATGCGCACGTTGGGCGGCAGCATGTCGGCGATGCCGTAGCGCGAAATCGCGTGCGTGTGGCCGCCGCAGAACTCCATGAAGCTGTAGGAGTGATCCGGCCGGGCTTCTGCGGCCAGGCGGGCGGCGATCTTGCGGGCGATGTCGCCGTCGCGGAATTCGTCGATGTATTTCATGCCGGGGCCTTTGCGGCGGCGCAAAGCGCGTCGGATTCGGCCTGGGCCTGGGCGAGTTCGCCGAACAGGGCCAGGGTGCGGGCGGCTTCCTCGGGATCGATTTTCCCGATGGCGTGGCCGACGTGGACGATGACGTAATCATCAATCTGCGCGTCGTCGATCAGCGCAATCGAGACGGTCTTGCGGATGCCGCCGAGGTTGACGATGGCTTGCTCGCCGGGCAGCAGCTCGACGAGTCTGGCGGGAATGGCTAGGCACATGGGGGGCTTTCAGGAGGCTGGAGTTGGTTCTTTGCATGAGCTTCAAATACTTTTTCAGAGACTGATTTTGCGCGGCGCCCCTGTCCTGTTGCTTGAATCACGAACTTTAATGATTCATTAAGAGGAACTGATTTTTTCCCATAGCTATTACCGATATTGAATAATGCTGAGAAATGGCTTATTGCCTCTGAGAGGACTTGAATCATAAATTTCTCGTCAGAAAAGTCATCTTTGTCGAGGGCAGTCATTTTCATAAGTACTGAGCAATCAATTAGCGTACCGGCCAACCATTCGCTCTCCGATGCGTACCCGACGCACCATTTCAGATTTGAGCCCTGAAGACAAAACTCAATTGTCGCGGCATTTTCTCCAGCGAAGCATGATCCGAGCATGACGCCAGTGATGGCACATTTCTTTGATTTCTCGCCAATCAATGAGAGTAAGTCGTATATTTTAGTATTACCAATGCTTTTTTTATAGCCATGCGCAGCTACATATACAGTGGCATTTTCAAATTTTTGTTTACAAAGGCAATTAAGCGCTTTCTTGAAACTACTTTTATCATAAAAGTTGGCGTGGAATACTTCGGTATCCCCGGCATATTTCGCGACGCCTTCAACAAAAGGCAAGACACTTGTCCTGTTAGCATCGCGATCATCCATCTCCCATGGCATCTCAAAAACTAATATTGCACGGCCTGAATGATGTTTTCTTGGCATATTATTTTAATGTATATCCAAATTAATTGAAACCTTGCCCTGATTGCAATTAAATTGATAGCTTGAAATTTGGGTAGTCGTTAATACTTACACCCAGCTGATTCATTCGTGTATTGACTTTTGTGTGATCTATGCATGATCTACCTCGGCGATAAGTCTGCTCATTTGATTCAATGCCTGACAAGAGTAGCTCCAGTATTGTTCTATCATATTCTTCTAGGTGCGTATCAATGAATTTAGCGAAATTTACATCTGCACCATTAAATGATTTACTTTGGATGTAAATACCAATTCCGATTTCAAGCGCTTCTTGCAACTTTTCATCTTCGCGGGCAATAGAAATTAATTTATTCCAATTTTCTTGAGATATCTCGCAGAGCTTTGAGCAATCAAATTGTTTGATTGTTTCAATATACTCCTTTGAATCTACACTTAAAAATCTTGAAACGATATAAATATTTGCGCTGCTTTTTGCAAAATTCGAAATAATTACTTTTGCCGCATCAGTGAGGGCACTGTACACGGACGAGCACTCTGACAAAAAATATATCAATGAATTTAGCGGCGAGTCTTCAGCCGATATTTCGCTGAAGTGAGCACTGTTGCTAACAATCGTTTCGCGAAACCTTACTGGATTTCTAGCAAAGAATAGACATAGCACCCGAGAATTTATGCATCGATTTGCATTTGTATCATTATTCTGAAGGCGAAAGCAGAATTTCCAAATCGATTTTATTATTTCCACCTCTACTGCGGGATGAAGATTTTTGAAGTATTTTGTTTCTAAGTATTTTTTTAGCGTGACCTGATCGGGCAAGAAGGCTTTTTTTGAAGCAACATCCGAGACAAACTAAACAACAATCTTCTTGGAAAAAATTGGAGGCTTTAATAGGGTAGCTTCTAATGCGTTTCTAATTAGTGCGCGAGTTGTCTCTTTATTTGGGGAAAACAAAAGATTTGTCGCACTCAGAACGGGATGGGCGGATAAATGGCGTGTTTTGTGAAGACCTTGAAGATGATGATATTCGGAAATTTCTAGCAAGTGAGTGCGTTGATTGATTTCATCCAGCAGGGCTGGCTCCCATTCTGGACTTGTTGGGTTTGATGTTTGTTTTGCTTCAATTGTTTGAAGAATTGAAGAGGCAACTGGATCCTGGTATAAATCGCGAAGTTCATGTAGCTTGTAAACCAAATCGCAGACTACAACTGACCAAAGCATTACTACTGCCGAGCGGTGATTTCCGTTTACAAACGAACTTAAAACTTCGCGAAAATAATCCCGAGAACGATGGTCAACAATATTTTCTGCGGCAAGCTCAATTGAAAAATCTTTCATTTTTATCCCTATTAAAATTATTTTTTGGTATTTGTCTGGCACAGATTAGGTGGCCAAATGTTGGTTGCATTTGCAGTACAAGATGACCAAAGCCTTAAGTTTTATTTAATCCCAATAAATTGGCAAGTCACCAAAATTAATTGGAATTAAATCACCATTACACATGGCAGGTTTTCAGAAAGTTATTTCTTTTAATTTTTTTAAGTCGATTACATTGGTATTTATATTTGCATAACTATATGCGGCCTTTGTTTTTTTCGAAAGTTTTAAATCTTCAGTTACAAAGTAGTCGCAATAGGATGCATAAATTGCATGCGAAACATCATGAAGTCTAGATCTGAAAAGCATTTCTTTTTCTGGGTAATAACGAATTACTTCCAATTTATTAAAAATAACACTCAAAAGCGTTTCCAGAGCCTGAAAATCTGTTTGAATTTTGGCAAAGCCTTCATTCATTAGCGAGTAAATTTGCTTCTTGGTTCTCCTGCCCAGCAAATGCATAAAGAAAGATTCTTTTATTTTCATATCATAAATCTGATCGAGCAGAACTTTTTCCGGTGCAATATTGTTCATTTCATTTGGATTGTTATTATATTGATTCTCCTCCAAAGCCTTAACAAGAAAAGCTTTTTCATTGCTTTCGGCCAAGTCATTTCCATTGTATTGATCTGTTACTCGCCTATAACAATCCGCCGGATTCTCTTCGCAAAGATAAATACCTAACTCTTCAATTATGCGAACATCTGGACGCAAAAATGGCAACAACTCAATATTGTTCGTTAAACTTGATAAAAATTCCAGTTTTTCGTTTGTTTTTTCGATTGGATAATTGTTGCGCATTGTTGATACGGCTATTTCCTCTATATGTGCTGGACTGTAAACAACAATATGCGCAGATGATTTGACTAGTGATATCAAATCATCTAGTTCGGGTTCATTTTTATTTGTTAGTCGAACAATTATGTTGTAATCTAGGTAAATTTTTTTCATGAATTTTCTTATTAGGTTTGTTGAACGACTTTGCTGTATTGTATACATTTATTGTTTAAGTCGATTTTTAGGCATTTAGCCTCAATGAAATATCAATAACTTACAAGTGACTGAAGTCGCTTATGTGCGAAAGGCAAGAAAAAGTACAGCGTTCATGGCGCCATTTACCTAAAAATCTCTGCTGTCTGGCTCAAGGGTTGATGACCCGCCCCAAGCTGACTAATCTGCTGCGCCACCACCCAAGCCTGCCCCAGCGCCAAACCCGCATCGCCGCAGTTGGTAGTCTGGGGCCGTAGCACCCGCAAACCGTGGCTTTCCAGCCGGGCGGTGACTTCGCGGATCAGGATGGCATTGAAAAAGCAGCCGCCGCCCAGGCAGACGATGCGGCAATCGGCCTCGCGCGCCGCATGGGCCGCCCAGTCGGCCAGGGCATGGGCCAGCCTCAAGTGGAACCAGGCGGCCGCTGCCGGGGCCTTGCCCGGCCCGTCCGGCCAGGCCAGCAGCGTCGCCAGCAGGGGGCGGATGTCGAGCACGCTGGCCTCTGGCTGTGCGGATGGCGCCGCCAAGTCCACCGATTCGCCGGCGTTGAGCCAGCGGGCGGCCTGCTGCTCCAGCGCGATGGCGGCTTCGGCTTCGGTTTGTTCCAGCAGGTGCAGGCCCAGGGCGGCGGCGGCGGCGTCGAGCCAGCGTCCGGCGCTGGTGCTGGCGGGGCAGTTCAGCCTGGCGTCCAGCATGCGCGCTATCGTGCGCGCCGACGGGGCGCCCACCGCCGCCGACAGGCGCGGCACGATCTCGGCGCTGCGGCCCATGGCGTGCAGGCTGGACGCCAGCATGCGCCAGGGCTGGCGC
>JALYRU010000030.1 GCA_030855235.1 Pseudomonadota bacterium | reverse complement strand
TACGCCCCGCCCACCGGGGCCACGAACTTGCCGCCGATGAAGTTGTCATAGTGGGCTTTGTACTCGAGGGGGGCGCCGGCAGCGCCGGGAAGGGCATAGATCATTTGTTGTCTCCGATGGGTGAAAGAAGAGAAAGGAAACCAGCCACCGGCTGCAGCGGCTCTGGGTTTCACTCGCTGTGTCTGTTTGCACAAGCCATGCCAGGACCGCGAAGGGCTGTAACCCCGCCATACCAGCACCATTGGCGCCATTTGAGCGCCAAATTCGCCTGAATGCAGGCAATATTGTTCCGCTGACTGCCCAGACTGTGCCAAAACGGAACAGACACATGGCTTTTGGTCTGAACAGGCTGGCGACCCTGGTGCCAGCGTCGGCAAGGGGCAGCTTTTGCCGCAGGATGGAGGGATGGCTGTCCCTGCCGCACGGTGAAGCGACAGCTTTCTCTGCCGCAGGATGACGCGCTGACGCGTTGCCTCGCTTAAAGCAGCCTGCCGGATTCGTTGGCTTGGCCGGGTTAGTCGGATTGGCCGGATTGAGTGGTTTTGTCGGGTTTTTCCGGCGCAGCCACGGCGGAGAGCCGATCGGCCGGGTAGGGCTGCATGAAACCTGCAGCTTCGTGCGTTGAAGCCGTGAGCCAGTCCTGGTAAGCCGCTTGCGGCAGGATCACCAGCATGCGTTTTTCATCCCTCGGCTTGTGGAAATGCTTCATCAGGGCATGCTTGTCGGCATTGAGGGTCAGCATGGCATAGCTGTGCAGCACCTCGCCCCGGGGAGATTTCCACCACGACCACAGGCCGGCAATGCCCAGCGGCGCGCCATCGGCGGCGCTGATGCGTGTCGGCACCGCTTTGCCGCTGCGCCAGTCGGGTTCATAGAAGGCATCGGCTGCAATGATGCAGCGCTGGCCATGGCGCCAGGCATCGCGAAAACTCGGCTTGCTGGCCACGGTTTCGCTGCGCGCGTTGTAGGTGCGCCGGGCGATGCTCAAGTCGGTGGCCCAGTGCGGCACCAAGCCGAACTGGCCGGGGAGGGCTTCTCGCTCGGGCACAGCGTCGTCGCCGGCATCGGCTTCGCGCGGGCGGCGGATGAAGCTGGCCATATACCCCGGCCAGACATCGAATTTGCCCAAGTCATCGGGCGGCTCGACATCGAAATATTGCCGGTAGCGGGCGCGGTCCTTCAGGCTCTGGTAGTGGCTGCACATGGCTTCATGGTAGCGGCGCCGGGGGGGTCAAGGTGTATGCATTTGCAGCGCGGCTCATCCCTCATGTCTCTGCAACTGCCATCCTCATGCGCTTTGCTGCAGGCAACTCATCAGCATTTTTCAATCAACCGCGCCTGATTGCCGCGATGGCGGGGGCGTGGCTGTCGCAGCCGGATGGGGGGTCAATGATGGCGCCTGCGCCCGGTTGCAGCCATTGTCAGCAGCTCCGTAACATCGGTCCATAAGATGCGTTATAGCTCTTCCCGTTTTTGCCCTTCATCCCTCACGCCATGAACGACTTCACCCCCTCCGACCTCAAGACCATCCTCCACTCCAAGCGTGCCAACCTGTATTACTTGGAGCACTGCCGCGTGCTGGTTAACGGCGGACGGGTGGAATATGTCACCGACGAGGGCAAGCGCTCGCTGTACTGGAACATTCCGATTGCCAACACCACGACGATTTTGCTGGGCACCGGCACGTCGCTGACCCAGGCGGCCATGCGCGAGCTGGCCAAGGCGGGCGTGCTGGTGGGCTTTTGCGGCGGGGGCGGCACGCCGCTGTTCAGCGCCAATGAAGTCGATGTGGAAGTGGCCTGGCTCACGCCGCAGAGCGAATACCGGCCCACCGAATACCTGCAGCACTGGGTGCGCTTCTGGTTCGACGATGCGCGGCGGCTGGACGCGGCCAAGGCTTTTCAGCTGGCCCGGCTGGAGCGCATTCGCCGGCACTGGCTGCACGGCAAATCGTTGGGCGAAGCCGGTTTTGCCGTCGATGCCGCCACGCTGGAAGAGGCGCTGAACCAGTCGCGCCAGGCCATCGCCAGCGTGCCGGACAACACCCACCTGCTGACCGAAGAGGCGCGCTTGAGCAAGCTGCTGTTCAAGCTGGCCGCCCGCGCCACCGGCTATGGCGACTTCACCCGTGGCCAGCGCGGCAGCGGCACCGATCCGGCCAATCGCTTTCTGGACCACGGCAACTACCTCGCCTACGGCCTGGCGGCGAGTGCCACCTGGGTGTTGGGCCTGCCGCACGGCTTGGCGGTGCTGCATGGCAAGACGCGGCGCGGCGGCTTGGTGTTCGATGTGGCCGATCTGGTCAAGGATGCGACGATTTTGCCGCAGGCCTTCATTTCCGCCATGCGCGGCGACAGCGAACAGGATTTTCGCCGCGCCTGCATCGAAGCCCTGACGCGCAGCGAGGCGCTGGATTTCATGATTGACACGCTCAAGGACGTGGCCGTGAAAACCGCTACCGCTACCGTCGCCAACGCCAACGCCAACGCCAACGTTGTCACTGCCACCGCAGCCGCTACTACCGTCACTGCAGCCTCTTCCACTGCGGCCACAGCAGCCTTGCCCGCCGCTGGAGAATCCGCATGAACATCCTTCTCGTCTCCCAGTGCGACAAGCGCGCGCTGACCGAAACGCGCCGCATCCTCGACCAGTTTGCCGAGCGGCGCGGCGAGCGTACCTGGCAAACCCCCATCACTCAGGCCGGCCTGGACACGCTGCGCCGCCTGCTCAAAAAAACCGCCCGCAAGAACACCGCCGTCGCCTGCCACTGGATTCGCGGCCTGGACCACAGCGAGCTGCTCTGGACCGTGGGCAATGCGAGCTGTTTCAATGCCCAGGGCGCCGTGCCCACCAACACGACCACGCGCAACATCCTGCGCGGGCAGGATGAGAACGACTGGCACACGGGCGAGGATATTTCCCTCTTGAGCGCGCTGGCCGCCTTGCTGCATGACCTGGGCAAGGCCAGCCGCGCTTTCCAGATGCGGCTTGAAGGGAAATTACAGGAGCGCAACCAGTACCGGCACGAATGGGTGTCGCTGCGCCTGTTTGAAGCCTTTGTCGGCGCCGACGATGATGCCGCCTGGCTGGCGCGGCTGGCCGCGCCCACGCCGGCGGATGATGCGGCCTGGCTGGCGCGCCTCAAGCGCGACGGGCTCGATGGCCCGGTGGCGTCGCCGTTTGCCGGACTGGCGCGGGCGCCGCTGGCCCAGGCCATCGGCTGGCTGGTGCTGACGCATCACCGGCTGCCGGTGGCGCCCGCGCAGAGTGCGGAAGAATCCCGGCGTCCGCTGGGCCGCAAGGTGTCCTGGATTTCTGCCCCCGCCCTGAAAGACGTGCTCCAGCGCATCGACGCCGGCTGGAACGAAAAAACCGGCGAAGGCGATGCGCAAATCCTGCCGCTCTACTGGCAATTCCCGCACGGCCTGCCCGTCGGCACCGAGCTGTGGCGCAAGCGCGCCGCCCGCCTGGCCCAGCGACTCGTGCTGCTGCGCACCCAGCCCGGCAAGGGCAACTGGCTGGCCAATCCCTATGTGATGCACCTCTCGCGGCTGTGCCTGATGCTGGCCGATCACCACTATTCCAGCCTGGGCACCGACGCGCTGGGCAAACCCGATCCGGCCCGCGTCAAGGGGCTGCAGGGCTATCCGCTCTACGCCAACACCAACGGCGGCCCCGGCGACTTCAACCAGACGCTGGACGAGCACCTGCTCGGCGTGGCCCGGCACAGCGGCGACATCACCCACGCGCTGCCGCGCTTCGACGAGCAGCTCCCGCGCCTGGCCCGGCACAAGGGGTTGCGCAAGCGCGCGCAGCATGACAACTTTCGCTGGCAGGACAAGGCCGCCGACACCGCCGCCGCGATGCGTGAGCGTTCCACACAGGGCGGCGCCTTCATCGTCAACATGGCCTCCACCGGCTGCGGCAAGACGCTGGCCAATGCGCGCATCATGGACGCGCTGGCCGGCGCCGAGCGCGGCATGCGCTGCGCCTTTGCGATGGGCTTGCGCACCCTGACGCTGCAGACGGGCAAGGCTTTTCGCGACCTGCTCAGCCTGGGCGATGACGAGGTGGCGATCCGCGTCGGCGGCTCGGCCAGCCGGGCGCTGTTCGAGCATTACGAGCGCCAAGCAGAAGCCAAGGGTTCGGCTTCATCTCAAGCGCTGCTTGATGAAGAAGAAGGCTATGTCGTTTTTGAGGGTAACCACGACGCTCATCCCTTGCTGCGCCGCGTCATGCATGACCCGCAGGTGCGCGCGCTGCTGACCGCGCCGCTGCTGGTCTGCACCATCGACCACCTGACGCCCGCCACCGAAAGCGAGCGCGGCGGGCGCCAGATCGCGCCCATGCTGCGCCTGATGAGCGGCGACCTGGTGCTCGACGAGCCGGACGATTTCGACATCGGCGACCTGCCCGCGCTCACCCGGCTGGTGCATTGGGCCGGGCTGCTGGGCGCGCGTGTGCTGCTGTCCTCGGCCACCTTGCCGCCCGCGCTGGTGCAGGGGCTGTTCGAGGCCTACCGCAACGGGCGCCATCACTTCCAGCGCAACCGGGGCAACCGCCCTGCTGGCGCCGACCGGGCGCCGCAGGTGTGCTGCGCCTGGTTTGACGAGTTCAACCAGCAGCAGGCCGATTGCATTGATGCCCAGGGTTTCGCCGCCGCGCACCAGCGCTTTGCCGCCCGACGCTGCGAGCAGCTGGCCAAGGCCGTGGTGCGCCGCCGCTACGAGCTGCTGCCGCTGGACGTGGGCGCCGAGCGTGAGCAGCACACGGCCCGCTTTGCCGAGCTGGCCCGCGACGCCGCTGTTCAATTGCACGCGCAGCACCACAGCCTGGATACCCGCAGCGCCAAACGCGTCAGCTTCGGCCTGATCCGCATGGCCAACATCGAGCCGCTGGTGGAAGTCGCGCTGGCCTTGTACGCGCTGGGCGCGCCGGATGGCGTGCAGATTCACCTGTGTGCTTACCACTCGCAGTTTCCGCTTTTGATTCGCTCCGGCATCGAGCGCCAGCTCGATCAGGCGCTGAACCGCCGCCAGAGTGATGCGGTGTTCGATCTGCCCGGCATCCGCCAGCGCCTCGACGCCCACCCGCAAGCTGACCAGCTGTTCATCGTGCTGGGCTCGCCCGTGACCGAAGTGGGGCGCGATCACGATTACGACTGGGCGGTGGTGGAGCCTTCGTCGATGCGCTCACTGATCCAACTGGCCGGGCGCATCCGCCGCCACCGCGAGGGCGAGTGCAGCACGCCAAATCTGCGGGTGTTCGACACCAACCTGCGCCACTTTCGCGAGCCGGGCAAGCCTGCGTTTTGCCGGCCGGGGTTTGAAACCGCAGCATTCCCGCTCGACACCCACAACCTCAAGCAACTGCTGCCCTTGGTAGAAAACGGGGTGATCGACGCCCGCCCGCGCATCACCGCGCCGCCCGGCCCCTTGCAGTCGCGCGCCCGGCTGGTGGACCTGGAGCACACCCGCATGGCCCAAGAGATGCTGGTGCAGAGCGCCGCCGCCGCGCCCGCCGCCATGCCCGGAACGCGCCAGCGCGGCTCGGCCCAGGCCAGCGCGCCGCCTGCGCTCAACGCCACCAGCTGGTGGCGCCTGCCGCCCGCCGATGCGCTGCTGACCGCCGTGCTGCCGCAGCAGCAGCCGTTTCGACTCGACACGATGGAGCGCGTCGATCTGGTGCTGCGCCCGAACGAGGAGGAAGACGATTACGAACTGGTCCAGCTGATAGACAAGCCCGACGGCCGGCGTGGTGAAACCCAGTTTCTTCGGGTGGAAAAGTCGCAGAACCGCCGCATTGACGACGCCGCAGTGCAGGGCCACGGCATCAGCGCCTGGGGCCAGATGAGCTATTGGCAAGCCTTGACGGAACTGGCCGCCGAACTGGACATGCCGCTGGCCGACTGCGCCCGGCGCTTTGGCACCGTGACGCTGCCCAAGAGCAAAAATGGGAACGGCTGGTGGTTTCACCCCGCGCTGGGGTTCACCAAGTACAGGTGAGACGCGGCTATTCGCCCGAACCGTTCTCGTTCTCGGCCGCAGCCGCATCCCGAATCGCTGGCAACTGTGCCAGCAAGCGGGGCAGGGCCGTCTGTACGGTGTCCCACACGACATCGAGGTTGATGTCGAAATAGCCGTGAGCCAGGCGGTTGCGCATCCCCTTCATGCTGCGCCACGGCACCTGCGGATGGCGCGCGGCAAACGATTCGTCCTGGCTGAGCAGTTTGGTCACCGCCTCGCCCAGGATGAGCAGGTTCAGGATGACCGCCTGCTGGGTCCGCTTGTCTTCCAGAAAATCCGCTTTCCCCAGCCCTTGCACGTACAGGCAGGCCTGCTGTGCGGCTTCAAGCATGTGGTCCAGATAGTCGGCCGTGCGGTGAAGCGTCATACCGGGCGTGCTTCAGCCAGCACGGCGGCCCGGAATTTCATGGGCAGATCGCCCGGCGTGAGCAGATCCACCCGGATTCCCAGCAGTTCTTCCAGTTCATCCTGAAGACCGCCCAGATCAAACAGCGTCGTGCCCGGAAGCGTATCGACCAGCAAATCCAAGTCGCTGTCGTCGCTGTCTTGACCATGCAGGACCGAGCCAAACACACGCGGATTGGCCACCGCAAAGCGGCTGGCGGCTTCACGGATGTGGATGCGGTGCTGCTGAAGAAGGATGGATGGTTTCATGAGCTGCCTATTCGGCAGTAGATAGTAGTAGCTCCTCTCGGAAGCTGAGCTGACATTTCTGAGCTGCCTGTTCGGCAGGATGCAGAGTTTACGAGATTCGAAGAGTCCTGCCTATTCACGGAAAGCCCATGCGTGTATCATCAGTTGAGCAAGTAAATTTATCCTAACGGAATTTGAGTTGACAGGATAAATTGTATGATTCAAGAAAAATCCCGACAAGGGGGCAACCTTGTCGGGATTTCATAGCAACGCCAAAGGCGGTGAGAGGCCGAGGCACCTACGAGCAAGGTTGTTGATCGAAGGAGGGTACGAATGTGACCACACATCACATGACCAGAAGATAAGTTCCGGCAAGCATTGCCTGTCACATCCGCGTCCCGAGGCGTTGCCTTGGGACATTTTATATGCGGCCATCCAGCCGTGCATTTTGAATGGTTCCCATGCATACGATTTCCATAAATCGTCAGGCAGAGTTGCGTTCGCTGATCTCAGGCTTCTTGAAAGAGCGCCTGGACAGCAAGCTCGACAAACTCGCCCCCGACGATCCGAAACGCGCCGAACTTCACCACACCTTCAACCCTGAAAATTGGTTCACCAGCGCTGCAAAGCGAGTCAAGCAAATTCAGTTAGTGACGCATGTTCTGAAGGCAACGCATCCCGATCCAAAAATCGACCAAGCCACCAACCTGTATGTGCCACCGCGCAATCTTGCGGCCCATGCCTTAGTCGGTAGCCATGTTCTTGGAGAGAGCTTTGATGACGATGTGACGGGCAATGCCGCAGCACTTGATGTGTACGGATTTCTGACCCAGGAGTTTCAAGGCTCAACACTGCTTGAACTGATGCGGGTTGACGACAGCGATTTAGCGCAAGCGCTGAGCAGTCAGCCTGAACAGGCGAGCGAATGGATGCGAACTTTCGCCGGAATTGAACTTCCCCGGTGCGCAAAACCGACTTCGCACACCCTGGCCAAGCAGCTCTACTGGCCGACTGGCGGTGACCCGAACGACGACGCGAGCTACCACCTGCTGGCCCCGCTCTACGCCAGCTCGCTGGCGCACCGGGTTTACCAGACGGTGCAGGACGACCGCTTCAGCGAGGAAGCCAAAGCCGCCCGGCAGGCGAAAAAAGACGGCGTTTTCAGCGAGCGTCCGGTGCGCGAATACCCCCAGCTGGCCGTGCAGCAGCTCGGCGGCACCAAGCCGCAAAACATCAGCCAGCTCAACAGCGAGCGGCGCGGCAACAATTTCCTGCTCGCCTCGCTGCCGCCCGTCTGGCGCTCGGTGGAGCTGAAACCGCTGCTCAACACCGAATCGGTGTTCCCCCGCTACAGCCGCCGCCCCGAAGTCCGGCGGGCCCTCAAGGCGCTGCTGGCTTTCCTGAAGTCCGACCCGGCGCGCAATGTCGAAACACGGGAGCACCGCGCCGCATGGGTCAACATCCTGATCGACGAATTCCTGCAGCTTCGCGCCGAGTTGCGCGCCCTGGCGCCGGGCTGGAGCCAACTGCCCGACTGCCGTCTGGACGGCGCCAGCAAGCACTGGCTCGACCCCGACGGCGTGGCGCAGGCTTGCGCCGCCTCGGAGCGAGCGCTGCCCCTGGATACCACCGAGCGCATCTGCGAAGCGTTCGCCAACTGGCTCAATGCCCAGCTGCGCGACCCGTTGCCGATGGGCGACCCGGAGTTTCTCGAATGGCGCAAGGAAATGCACCAACAAATCAAAGCCGAAGAACGGGAGGGACGCGATGCCGACTGAGATACCGACTGAAACCACCCCCAGCGACACGCCGCCGACGCCGCTCAAGGCGCTGCTGGTGTTGCCGCGCCTGCGCATCCAGAATGCCAACGCCATTTCCAGCCCGCTGACCTGGGGTTTCCCGGCCATCACCGCCTTCACCGGGCTGATGACCGCGCTGGAGCGCCGCCTCGGGCCGCAAGCGGGCATTGCGTTTTACGGCGTGGGCGTGATCTGCCACGGCTTTGAGCCGCAGGTGACGCACGGCGGCTACACCCGCAGTTTCAACCTGACGCGCAACCCCGTTTTGCAAGACGGCAGTACCGCCGCGATTGTGGAAGAGGGCCGGGTTCACCTCGACATCACCCTGGTGTTCGATGTGGAGCTGGCCTTGCCTCAGTCCGGCGAAGCCGAACGCGCCGAGCTGGCCGCCCGCATCGGCGAGCTGATAGCGGGCATGCGCGTGGCCGGCGGCAGCGTGATGCCGGCACTGCCCGGCATGTTTCGCAGCCCGCCGCGCCCGCAACTGGTGTTGCTGGGTGACTCGCGCGACCAGGAAGCGTGCAGCAAGCAGTTCCAGCGCCTCAGCCGTCGCTGGCTACCCGGCTTCGCGCTGGTCTCGCGTGACGACTTGCTGCAGGCCCGGCTGCTGGAGTTGCAGACCAGCCAGCCCGGCGCCACGCTGCTCGACGCCTGGCTGGACCTGTCACGCCTCAACTACCGCGCCACCCGGCACGCAGCCGTCGATGAAAAAACCGGCGACACCCACGAAACCATCGAATGGAACCTCGACACCCGCGCCGGCTGGACCGTGCCCATGCCCGTGGGTTTTGCGCCGCTGAGCGCGCTGCACCCGCCCGGCGCGGTGGCGGGCGCGCGCGATGCCCGCGTGCCCTTCCAGTTTGTCGAAAGCGTTTATTCGATAGGACAGTGGATCAGCCCGCACCGGTTGAGCGACATTGACCAACTCATGTGGCGGCCCAGCCACGACCCGGCAACCGGCCTTTACCGCTGCGTCAACGCTTTCAAACCGGCAATCTTTTCCGCTTCTGTTTCTTCATCTGACTGAAATTCAAGGAATCCTTCTCATGGCAACTACCGCCCTCAAAACCGCTTCCGTGCTGGCCTTTGAACGCAAGCTCGACCCGTCTGACGCCCTGTTTTCTTCCGGCCCCTGGGCCGAGCGCGCCGCCAGCAGCGCCTGGCCGGCCGTGACCGTGCGCGCCAAGTCCGTGCGCGGCACCATCTCGAACCGCCTCAAAACAAAAGACCAGGATCCGGCCAAGCTCGACGCGGCGATTGAAAACCCGAACCTGCAAACCGTCGATGTGGCCACACTGCCGGCCGACGCCGACACGCTCAAGGTCAGCTTCACGCTGCGCGTGCTGGGCGGCGCCGGAACGCCTTCGGCCTGCAACAACGCCGACTACCAGCGCAAGCTGCAAGGCACCGTCAAAGGCTATGTCGATGCCAACGGCTTTACCGAGCTGGCCAGTCGCTACGCCTGCAACCTGGCCAACGGGCGCTTTCTCTGGCGCAACCGCCTCGGGGCTGAACAGGTGCAAGTGCAAATCGCCCAGCTGGTGCAGGGCCAGATCGCGCAGAGCTGGACGTTTGACGCCCTGACGCTGTCGCTGCGCCACTTTGACGCGCCGCTTGACGCCGCCGCCGCGCTGGCCGAACTGAGTGCCTTGATCGCTGCGGGGCTGGCCGGTCAAAGCCATGTGCTGCTGCAGGTCACCGCCTTTGTGCGCGCCGGTGCCGGGCAGGAAGTGTTCCCGTCGCAGGAACTCATCCTGGACAAGGAGAAAAGCGGCAAAAGCAAAACGCTCTACACCGTCAGCGGCATGGCGGCGATGCACTCGCAAAAAATCGGCAACGCCCTGCGCTCTATCGACACTTGGTACGAAGAGGCGGAGCAGAACGGCCCGATTGCCGTCGAACCCTACGGTTCTGTGACGACGCAGGGCCGGGCCTACCGCCAGCCGAAGAAAAAAGATGATTTCTACAGCCTGTTCGACGGCTGGCTCATCAAAGACCAAGTGCTCACGCCCGATGAGAAGCATTTCGTGATGGCGACCTTGATTCGCGGCGGCGTGTTCGGCGACGCCGGCAAGGACTGAAGACCATGGACCACTACGTTGACATTGACGTGCGGCCGGACCCGGAGTTTCCTGCACATCAGCTGATGAGCGCGCTGTACGCCAAGCTGCACCGCGCGCTGGTGGCGCGGCAGGGCGCTGGCATTGGCGTGAGTTTTCCCGGCTTTGACCCGCAGGGGACGCATCTGGGAACGCACCTGCGCCTACACGGCAGCCTGGCCGCCTTGGCCGAGCTGCTGGAGAGCGACTGGCTCACGGGCATGCGTGATCACGTCGTGCTGACGCTGCCACGGCTGGTCCCGCCCGATGCCCTGCATCGCGCCGTCAAGCGCGTGCAGGTCAAGAGCAGCCCCGAGCGCCTGCGCCGCCGCCTGATGCGCCGCCACGGGTTTGACGAGCGAGAGGCTCGCGAGCGCATCCCGGACCAGTTGGCCCAATGCACACACCTGCCGTTTGTACAACTGCGGAGCACGAGCAGCGGCGAGTCGTTCAGGTTGTTTCTTGAGCACGGCCCAGTGCAGTCCGGCGCGGTGGTTGGCGGCTTTAACGCCTACGGATTGAGCCAAGGCGCGACAATCCCCTGGTTCTGACCCTTTTTTGCGGGACTGAAACCGTTCTTTAAAAATCAATGACTTGCGTGCCACCCGATTTTTTGGGTCGGCACGTCTTTTTTTGAAAAAATCATTGCTTGACAAGCACTTGCGTGATTTATCATCCAGTTCACTGCCGCATAGGCAGCTCAGAAAGGCCACATCGCGCCGCAACGGCCGCCAGCACCGTTCACTGCCGCATAGGCAGCTCAGAAAAGCACAGCCGGCGCAACGACAAACACGCAAAAGTTCACTGCCGCATAGGCAGCTCAGAAAGACAGAAACCAAAAACGCCGAAATCGGCAAATAGTTCACTGCCGCATAGGCAGCTCAGAAAGTAGATAGCTGATTCGGCCGCTTGAGACGTGTGTTCACTGCCGCATAGGCAGCTCAGAAAGCCGAGGATGCCGGCGCGCTCAAGCTTGCAGTGTTCACTGCCGCATAGGCAGCTCAGAAAGATATCGACGCCGCAGAACAGGCGCCCGGCGAGTTCACTGCCGCATAGGCAGCTCAGAAATGGACGGCATCGACTACTGGACGAATCACAACGTTCACTGCCGCATAGGCAGCTCAGAAATTTACGATGCGCCCGAGCGTGGACTTGCTCAGGTTCACTGCCGCATAGGCAGCTCAGAAAATCCAGAAAAGATCCAGCGAGGGCGCCAAGAGGTTCACTGCCGCATAGGCAGCTCAGAAAAATCGACGCCGGCCAGCATCGCCAAAAACGGCGTTCACTGCCGCATAGGCAGCTCAGAAACGATTGATTTCCAGGAATTTTTCGGCGGCGCCGTTCACTGCCGCATAGGCAGCTCAGAAAAAAGGAAGAAACCATGCTACTGCAAAACCAATGTTCACTGCCGCATAGGCAGCTCAGAAATACCCCGAGCCGAACTGGACGCTTGCCATTAAGTTCACTGCCGCATAGGCAGCTCAGAAATACTTGTTTCGGCGGTGTAACGGCGGGGCAGAGTTCACTGCCGCATAGGCAGCTCAGAAAGCTGCCATCCATGCCGGTACCGCCGTAGATAGGTTCACTGCCGCATAGGCAGCTCAGAAATGATCCTGTTTCTGGGCTTGGCAGCGCTGGCAGTTCACTGCCGCATAGGCAGCTCAGAAATGACGGCTGACGCGGGAGAGAGCATCTACAGCGTTCACTGCCGCATAGGCAGCTCAGAAATTTTCGGCGTACACCTGAAAAGCGGCTGTCAGGTTCACTGCCGCATAGGCAGCTCAGAAAAGATTGCCTTGATCGAAAAAGAAAACGCCCTGGTTCACTGCCGCATAGGCAGCTCAGAAACTCGCCCATGGACTTGACGATGGATTTGCCGGCGTTCACTGCCGCATAGGCAGCTCAGAAATTGACGCCAGCGCGCCCGCGCCTGAAACCCACGTTCACTGCCGCATAGGCAGCTCAGAAATTTTCCGTGACAAAGTTCAGGACGATGTCCAGGTTCACTGCCGCATAGGCAGCTCAGAAATACAAGCATGTTGAAACCCGGTTCACCGATTCGTTCACTGCCGCATAGGCAGCTCAGAAAAGACGGTGAGGGCGCCAAAGAGCCGCTATGCCGTTCACTGCCGCATAGGCAGCTCAGAAATAAAAATCCCAGCAGCAACCCGACAAGCTGCCGTTCACTGCCGCATAGGCAGCTCAGAAAGTTAAAACGGCGCGTGAGCTGGTCAACGGCGGGTTCACTGCCGCATAGGCAGCTCAGAAAGTGCGAAATTTGCTCGCCGGGTCGCTGAACTGGTTCACTGCCGCATAGGCAGCTCAGAAAAGTTTTGCCGAGCCTGGGCGACCGGCCGCACAGTTCACTGCCGCATAGGCAGCTCAGAAAGATGGAGAAGATGCGCAAGAGCGCCCAGGAAGGTTCACTGCCGCATAGGCAGCTCAGAAAACGAGGCCCACCTGGGTGATGCCCGCCATCAGGTTCACTGCCGCATAGGCAGCTCAGAAAATCGAGCACAAAGTCAAAATTCAGTTTCCAGTGTTCACTGCCGCATAGGCAGCTCAGAAATGGCACGCGGCCCGGTGTGGGTGGGCTACCTGGTTCACTGCCGCATAGGCAGCTCAGAAAGTCGAGTCGGGGTACTCGCTTTGCGCCACCGTGTTCACTGCCGCATAGGCAGCTCAGAAAAAGCTGGACCGGCGCCTGGTGGCGATCAAGGCGTTCACTGCCGCATAGGCAGCTCAGAAATTCAGAGATGGGCATTTATTTTTCCAAAAATCGTTCACTGCCGCATAGGCAGCTCAGAAAAGGGCAAATACCGGGCCGGCACGGCAAACTCAGTTCACTGCCGCATAGGCAGCTCAGAAATCAAATTGTCCAGCGCCGTCCAGACAATTTCGGTTCACTGCCGCATAGGCAGCTCAGAAACACCACGATGCTCAGGCTTCCAGGCATCACGTGTTCACTGCCGCATAGGCAGCTCAGAAAACTGCAGGCGGTCGGACAGGTGCGCGGTGGTGGTTCACTGCCGCATAGGCAGCTCAGAAAAACGGCGCAGTGGCCCCCGGCTCCGTCACCGTGTTCACTGCCGCATAGGCAGCTCAGAAAAACGCCAGGGGTGGAATTCTCGGTGCAGTACGGTTCACTGCCGCATAGGCAGCTCAGAAATTCGTGCGGGACACAAATGTGGCGGACGCCGGGTTCACTGCCGCATAGGCAGCTCAGAAAACACCGGGCCGCGTGCCAGGTAGGACTCGATGGTTCACTGCCGCATAGGCAGCTCAGAAATATATTTTGGATAAAGATGGGCGTGGCAACGTGTTCACTGCCGCATAGGCAGCTCAGAAAAATCAGTACCAGCGTGCGGCCAATGGGTGGGAGTTCACTGCCGCATAGGCAGCTCAGAAATACCAGGCCGTCCGACCAGGTGACCCCATCCCGTTCACTGCCGCATAGGCAGCTCAGAAAGTTTCGAGCTGGGGCAATGGTGCGGTGATGATGTTCACTGCCGCATAGGCAGCTCAGAAAAGGGGGCGGCGATGGCGCAAGCGCTTAAGCGGGTTCACTGCCGCATAGGCAGCTCAGAAAAGCGCGAAGCCGACACGCTGGCCGCTGATCTGGTTCACTGCCGCATAGGCAGCTCAGAAATGATTTTGTACTCGCGCATATCGGCGCGGATGGTTCACTGCCGCATAGGCAGCTCAGAAATAAAAAACATGATTCCCACGGTGCCAGAAATCGTTCACTGCCGCATAGGCAGCTCAGAAAAGACCCGAACCTGGTGTTTGATACGGCGTGGTGTTCACTGCCGCATAGGCAGCTCAGAAAATTGAGCGGCAGGTATTGCAGGAACACTGCGTGTTCACTGCCGCATAGGCAGCTCAGAAAACCTCCATGCTCAGACGTTCGGTTTGCCGCAAGTTCACTGCCGCATAGGCAGCTCAGAAAAATCTGGCTGCTGCTCGACGGCGAGATCACGTGTTCACTGCCGCATAGGCAGCTCAGAAAAAAAAGCCTTGTCGGCGTCGGCCGGCCGCTGGGTTCACTGCCGCATAGGCAGCTCAGAAAACCTCGCAGCGCTGCATCACTTCACGCACCTCGTTCACTGCCGCATAGGCAGCTCAGAAATGTAAATTTTTCGTGGGCAGTGGCGATGCTGGGTTCACTGCCGCATAGGCAGCTCAGAAATTGAGTGAGTGAGTGAAAATAGCCTGCAGTGTGTTCACTGCCGCATAGGCAGCTCAGAAAGTCTGGATGCCCGCGCTCTTGATGCTCTTGCCGTTCACTGCCGCATAGGCAGCTCAGAAAAGATCCAGGCGCTGGCCAAGGAAGCTGATTACGTTCACTGCCGCATAGGCAGCTCAGAAATTTTGACGCCAGCGCGCCCGCGCCTGAAACCCGTTCACTGCCGCATAGGCAGCTCAGAAACTGCAGAAAGACATCAAATGACGAATATTTCACGTTCACTGCCGCATAGGCAGCTCAGAAATGACGGCCCTGGGCGGTGTGCTGTGAGCCACGGTTCACTGCCGCATAGGCAGCTCAGAAAGGTGGGTGGCGTAACTCAAGTCGGCGTAAAGAGTTCACTGCCGCATAGGCAGCTCAGAAAGTCTGCAAAATCTGCATGAAGTTCGGCGAGCTGTTCACTGCCGCATAGGCAGCTCAGAAAAAGGCCAAGGCCAAGAAAGTGACACCTTGCGCGTTCACTGCCGCATAGGCAGCTCAGAAAATGCCTAGCTCCTTGGAAATTTTTTCGCTGCTGTTCACTGCCGCATAGGCAGCTCAGAAACGGCAGCAACGCGCAGCTGAGCAGCCAGACCAGGTTCACTGCCGCATAGGCAGCTCAGAAAATTGCGCCTTCATCCAGTCTCGCAGCTGTGGCGTTCACTGCCGCATAGGCAGCTCAGAAAAGCGGTCACGAGCTCGCGAACACGAACATCAACTTCACTGCCGCATAGGCAGCTCAGAAAAAGTGATAAAAGTGCCCCTGTCGAAAAAGTAGTTCACTGCCATGGGTAGCTCAAAAAAGATAACGGAGAAACAGACGCATGCGATTCATTCACGCTGCCGACTTGCACATTGACAGCCCTCTGCGCGGGCTCAGCCGATACCAAGGCGCTCCCTTAGACCGCTTGCGTGGCGCGACGCGCCGAGCGCTGGAGCGTCTTGTCGGTTTAGCCATCGAGCAGCGGGTGGATTTCGTGCTGATTGCTGGCGATCTGTACGACGGGAAGTGGGAGGATTTTCACACCGGCTTGTTCGTCAACGGGCAGCTTGTGAGGCTGAAAGATTCAGGTATCCAAGTTTTCATTGTCCAGGGAAATCACGATGCGCAGAGCCACATGATGCGCAAGATCCCCTGGCCCGAGAACGTCAAGGTGTTTTCCAGCCGCACGGCTGAAACCGTGCATTTACCGGCGCTGGGCGTGGCGATCCACGGCCACAGCTTCCCGAACCGTGAGGTTTCTGAAGACCTGGTTCCGGGCTACCCGGTTGCCGTGCCCGCCTGCTTCAATATCGGTTTGTTGCATACCAGCCTGACGGGCTCGGAGGGGCACGACACTTACGCGCCCACGACACTGGCCAACCTCAAAACCAAGAACTACGACTACTGGGCGCTGGGTCATATCCACGCGCGCCAAGTCGTGTGCGAAACGCCCCGCGTGGTGTTTCCTGGAAACCTGCAGGGCCGTCATGCGCGTGAGACTGGCCCCAAAGGCTGCGAGCTGGTGACAGTCGAAGGCGCGACGCTAACCGCTGTCTTCATGCCGCTGGACGTGGTGCGCTGGCATCAGGTGACGGTTGATTTGCAGCCGGTCCAGCAGCTCGACGATGTGCGCCCGCAGGTGCTGCAGGCACTGCAGTGTGCTGTGGACAGTGCCGACGCGGGCGAGGCGCTGCACGCGGTGCGGGTGGTGCTCACGGGTCAAACGCCGCTGCACGCGTTAGAAGCCAGCCAGCCCGGCACGCTCGAAGCGGCGGTGCAGGCTGCGGCGCAGGAATTATCAAGCGCCCATGTCTGGATCGAACAGGTCAGGCTGCGCCTGTGCTCGCCGCTGGACCGGGTGCGCATCGGGCAGGGCGAGGACGCGCTGGGCGAGCTGGTGCGCTGGGTCGATGAGCTGTCGGGCGATGGCGTGGCGCTGGAAAAATTCTGCAGCGAGACGCTCAAAGATGTGCTGGGCAAGCTGCCGGCCGATGTGCTGGCCGCGCTGGCGCATGACCAGCTCGACGCGGCAAGCGACATTCCCCGGCTCGACGACGGCGCGGCGCTGCTGGCGCTGCTGCAGGACGCCGAAGCCACGCTGCTGGCCCGTTTGAATGTCGCCGAAGAAAAGGCCACCTCATGAAAATTCGCACGCTGTTTTTAAACGCCTTCGGCCCGTTCACGCAAACGACGCTGGATTTTTCCGGTCCGGCCAATTTGCATGTGATTTACGGTCCGAACGAGGCGGGCAAGTCCTCGGCGCTGCGGGCGATCACGGATTTGCGCTACGGCATTCCAGCGCGCAGCAAGGACAATTTTGTCCACGAGTTCGGCGCCATGCAGGTGGCGGGCTGCTTTGAGGACGTGGCCGGGCGCGCCGTCGGGCTGTTCCGGCGCAAGGGCAACCACGACACGCTGAGCTGCGCGGATCCGGCCACGGGCGCGCCGCTGGCGGGCATGTCGGTTTCGCCCGAGGTGCTGCTGGCGCTGACCGGCGGCGTGGGGCGCGAGCAGTTTGAAACCATGTACGGCCTCAATTCGGCCCATTTGCGCCAGGGCGGCCAGCTCCTAATTCAGGGCGAAGGCGAGCTGGGCGCGGCGTTGTTTGAGGCCAGCACCGGCTCGGCGGGCATCAAGCGCATGCTCGACACCCTGCGAACGGACGCCAAGAAATATTTTCTTCCCAAAGGCCAGTTGCCCCTTCTCAATGAAGCGGCGCGCCAGCTTGATGAGGCCAAGCACCGCTACAAGCTGGCCATCGTCAAGCCCGAGCAGTGGAAAACCTTGAAGCACGCGCATGAGGCGGCCCACAGCCATCTGGCAACTGTCAGGACTGAACTGGCCGGGCGGCGCGGGCGGCTGGCCGAACTGGTCGAGCTGCGCGCCGTCGAGCCGCTGCTGCAGGGGTTGACGCTGAAGGAAAACGAGTGGACGCAGGTGCAAGGCTGCGTGGCCCTGCCCGAAGACGCCAGGGACAATCGGCTGGCCGCGCTGCAGCAGCAGGCCCAGGCGCAAGGCGCGCTGCTCGAAGCCCAGGGCGCGCTGGCGCAGTGCGAGGCCGATTTGCAGGCGCTGCGCATCGAGCCGCAGCTGCTGGAGCACGCGGGCGCCATCGACCGGCTGGCCGCCGACTTGGCGCTGGTGCGGCGCGGGCAGGGCGAGCGCATCCGGCTGCAGACCGCCGCCGAGTCCGAGGCCGCCCAGCTTCTGCTGCAGGCGGCGCAAATTGCCGGGCCGGGCGGCAGTGTGCCCAGTCTGGAAGAATTTTTCCGGCGCGCGCCTTCGGTGGCGGACCAGGCCGAACTGGCGCGTCTGCTCGATGCGCTGAAAAGCCTGAAGCAGGAATTGGCCCATGCGCAGGAGCACTTGAGCGCTTGCGAACGCAAGCTCGCCTTGCACCAGCGCGAGGCCGTTGAAACGCCCGCGCTGGCGCTGCAGCAGGCGCTGGCCGTGGCGCTGGCGCAGGCGCAGCCGCTGGGCGACGCGCCTCAGCGGCTGGCCGATTTGCAGGCGACTGTCAGCGCCGGGCAGCGCCGGCTGGCGCGCGATCTGTCCGATCTGGGACTGGCTTCGCTGGACGCGCTGACGGCTTCGCGCTGGCTTGCCCCCGCCGAGATGGATGCCTGCGAGCACGAGCGCCGCGATCTGCAGCAGCAGGCGGCATTGAGCCAGAACAATTTCAAGAACCTGCAGGCCGATCTGGCCGAGCAGCAGCGGCGCCACAAGAGTTTGTCGGCCACCGGCGAAGTCGTGACCGCCGCAACCCTGCGCCACGCCCGCACCGTGCGCGACGCGAGCTGGAAGGCGATTCGCGGCGCGCTCATGGACCAGCCGCCGGGCGATGAGCCCGCAAAAGCCGTAGCCAGCGAGGCGCCCCACGCGTTCGAGCGCCTGCAGGAAGAAGCCGACCGGCAGGCCGATCTTCTGCGCGAGGGCGCGGCGCGGGCCGCTGAAGTGGCCGAGTGCGAACAGCGCATCGCCGACATGACGCAGGCGCTGGCTGAACTCCAGCGTCTGCAGGTCCGGCAGGCGAACGCGCTGGCCGCGCTCGATGCCGCCTGGCAGGGTACGCTGGCGCGGCTGGGGATTCCGGCGGGAACGGCGGCGGTGGTGCGCGAGTGGCAGGCGCTGCGCCAAAGCGCGCTGGAGCGCCACGAGCGGCTGACCGAATCGGCGCATCAGCACGCCGCGCTGGCTGGGCAGATCAGCGCCGCCAGCGCCAGCCTGCTGGCCGCTTTGCAGGCGCTGGGGCTGGCGCCGCCGGACGGCGCCGCGGCTTTGCCGGCCTTGACTGCGCTGGGCGCCGAGGCCGAGCGCCGCCTGCTGGCGCAGCAGGCCGCCATCGCCCAGCGCGCCAGCGACATGGCCGCGCTGGCGCAGGACATGGCGGAAGGCCACGCCAGCGTCGCCCGATTGGCGCAGTTGTTTGACGGCTGCCAGCGCGCGCTGGACGACAAATCGCGCCCGCTTTATCTGGCCCAGGGCGCCGCTGCCGAGACGCTGAAGGCGCGACTGGACGAACTGGCGCGCTGGGTACAGGCTTACCAGCGCCATGTCGAGCGCCTGCAGCAGGTCCGGGCAATGAAAGACAGCGAAGAGGCCGCGATCAGCGCCGCCGGCGCCCTGGGCCAACTGGTGCAGGAGCCGGTGTGGGACCACCTGGAAGCCTGGCTCGACGCCCTGGTCCTGCGCCTGGCCCGCACGCGCGAGGCGGTGCAACTGAAAACGGCCGGTGAGCGCACCGAAGCCGAAGAGCTCAAGCGCCAGCAGCGGGCGCAGGCCGACCTGGAAAGCGCCGCGCAGATGCTGGCGCGGCTGGTGGCGCAGGCCGGCGTTTCAAATGCCGACGAGTTGGCGCAGGCCGAAACCCGCTCCGAGCGTCGGCGCGAGGTGGCGGCGCGGCTGCAGGAGTTGAAAGATCAACTGGCCAAAACCTCCCGCAAGGAAGCCGCGGCCCTGCGTGCCGAGCTGGCCGGTCTGGACAGTGCGGCCATAGACGCCGAAAAAGAGGCCTGCGAGTCCAGCTGCCAGCAGCTTGAAACCGACGAAAAAATCGCCATCGACGCCGAGCAGGCGTGCCGCGCCGCGCTGGCCCAGGTCGATACCTCGGACCAGGCCGCGCAGGCGCGCGAAGCGATGGAAGACGCCATCGCCCGCTACCGCGCCGGGGTGCGGCCCTGGGCGCAATTGAAACTGGCCGAGGCCTTGCTGGCCGAAGCCCTGCGGCGTCACCGGGACAAGGCGCAAGGCCCGGTGGTGGCGCTGGCCAGCGAGTATTTCCGGCTCATGACCGGCGGGCGTTTTACTCGCCTGCTGGTGGACGCCGACAGCGCCGCACCGCTGCTGCTGGCCCAGCCCGCGAAGGGCAATCCGATGGGCATTGCGGCGCTGAGCGAAGGCACGGCCGACCAGCTTTATCTGGCGCTGCGCCTGGCCGCGCTGCAGGTGCAGCGCCAACCGGAGCGCATGATGCCGCTGGTGCTCGACGACGTGTTCATGACGGCCGATGACGAGCGCGCCGCCAACATGTTCCGCGCGCTGGAGCAATTCGCCGCGCAGGCGCAGGTGATGGTGTTCACCCATCACCACCACCTGCTGGGCGTGGCTTCAGGCGCGGTGGCCGCACCGGCGCTGCGGCTCCATCAGTTGGCCGGCGCGCTGGAGCGCAGCGCCTGAGCGCGCCAGCCTCCTATCCTTTTGCTACTTTGTTAAATTCCCTGCTACCTCACAGCCTCTGTTGAAGAAAGAAATTTTTTATGATCGTTCGTTTCCATATCGACCCGATTGAGCAGTACCAGTACGAGTACCGCGTCACGTACGAAGGAGAGGCGCTGTACGGCGATGTCGGCCTGGACAGCCTGGACGAGTGCATCGTCGCCGCCCTCGAAGGCCTGGGCCAGGATGCGATGGCGGCAGAAATTGCCTACAAGGGCGTGATCAGCGGCACCTATCCGCTCGCCTCCCTGGCCCTGATGACGGGAGAGATTGCCGAGCATGCGCGCCAGACGACGCTGGCAATTGAAGAGGCGTGCGGATGAGCGCCAGCGCTGGTCTGGCGCCTTTGGTGCAGCTCGATTTTTCTGCCTGTTGCTTGCCGGCGCAATGACCTCTGGCCGGAGCGTGCGCCCGCGCAGCCTGGGCCTTTACCTGGCGGTCTGCTTTTCCTTGCTGTCGGTCTTTCTGACGCTTATCCTGCTCGTGGTGATCGACGTCACGGTGGCCCGGCAGGCCAAGTCCAGCATCGGGGTGAACCTGGCCGAGCTGGCCTACCAGATGAGCTACCGGCTGGATCGGGCCATGTTTGAGCGCTACCGCGAGGTGCAGCTGATGGCCGATCGGCTGGGGCAGGACGGCGAGCCCGTGAGCCGCGCGCAAAACCGCAGGGCCCTCGATGCGCTTCAGCGCACTTACCCGCATTACGCATGGATAGGCGCCACGGACGAGCGCGGAAAAGTGCTGGTGGCTACCCGTGGCATGCTCGAGAGCGCCGATGTTTCGGCCAGGCCGTGGTTCCAGAACGTCCAGAAGAATCAGCATGTCGGTGACGTTCATGAAGCCAGGCTGCTGGCCA
>JALYRU010000020.1:26651-58812 GCA_030855235.1 Pseudomonadota bacterium | reverse complement strand
CGAACTTGGCAGCCAGCACGGTGGTGATCGCTGCCGTCAGCGTGGTCTTGCCGTGGTCAACGTGACCGATGGTGCCGACGTTGACGTGCGGCTTGGTCCGCGAAAATTTCTCTTTTCCCATTTTCAACTCCGAAAAGTTACAAAACCAGATAACAACCACCGCCAGTCGTAACGCGCCCTGCATTACGCCAGCTAAAAATTTGGTGCCCATTCCGGGAATCGGACCCGGGACCTCTCCCTTACCAAGGGAGTGCTCTGCCACTGAGCCAAATGGGCATACATCGCAAACTTCTTGCAGCAAGCAAGCGCAAAATCCATCAGCAGAACCTCACCAAACACTTTCAAGTGCTCTGGAGCGGGAGACGGGAATCGAACCCGCGTCATTAGCTTGGAAGGCTAGGGTTCTACCATTGAACTACTCCCGCAGCTCTACTGAATTAATTCACACTCAATTACTTCACAATCCAAAGCCGGCCTGACGGCACCTGCCTTGCACTGCTCACTCGCCAGCGCTTTTGGTGGATGGGGCTGGATTCGAACCAGCGTACGCGTTAGCGAACAGATTTACAGTCTGCCTCCTTTAACCACTCGGACACCCATCCTTTGAGTGAGCCTCAAATTATGCCACGACTTTAAGCCGATAGCTAAATATTGTTGCAACCATTTGGATTGACAGGCCTGTTTTTACGCGCCCGCCTTGGCGCGCCCCGCACCAACGGCGCTCAAAGGTTCAACGCTTCTCCGGAATGACGCGCTTTTTTCAAGGCTTCAGCCGCTTTCGAAAAATGCCCGCAGCCGATAAAAGGCAGCGGCGGACGCAGAGCCGACAGCGGCGACGGGTGATTGGCCACCAGCACCTGATGCCGGCTGGTATCAATCAAGGCACGCTTGCTTTGCGCATGCCCCCCCCACAGCATGAACACAACGGGATTGTGCCCCGCAGAGACCTGGCGAATGATGGCATCGGTCAACACCTCCCAGCCCCTGCCGGCATGGCTGGCGGGGCGCCCTTCTTCCACCGTCAGGCAGGTGTTGAGCAGCAGCACGCCGCGTGTGGCCCAGCGCACCAGGCTGCCGCCGGGCACCGGAAACGGCGGCGGCGGGCGACCCAGATCGCGCTGCAACTCCTTGAAGATATTGCGCAATGAAGGTGGCAAGGCAACGCCCGGCGCGACCGAAAAAGCCAGCCCCTCGGCCTGGCCCCGGCCGTGGTACGGGTCCTGTCCCAGGATGACCACGCGCACCTCCTCGGGCGGCGTGAGTTCGAGGGCGCGCAGCGGCTGGGGCGGAAAGACCACGGCGCCGTCGGCCAGCCGGCTCTGCAGGAAGCCGAGCAGTTTCTGGCCGGTGCTGCTTGCAAAGAACTCATCCACCACCGGCCGCCAGCCAGGCGCGACCGGCCAGGCCGACGGATCGGCGCTGACCAGCTGATCCGGCCCGGCAGCCGCGCTTTCAGCCACTCCAGGAAACTGCGACTGCGCCATGATGGACCTCCTTTTTATTCTCCAAACAGTTGCTCCAATGCAACACCCGGGTCATCTTCCCGCATGAAAGCCTCGCCGACCAGGAAGGCATTGACCTTGGCCTGGCGCAGGCGGCGGACATCTTCGCGTGTCGCGATACCCGACTCGGTCACCAGCAACCGGTTCGCCGGCACCTGGCCGAGCAGGCCCAGCGTAGTGTCCAGCGACAACTCAAAGGTGTTCAGGTTGCGGTTGTTGATGCCGACCAGTGGTGTTTTGAGTTTCAGGGCACGTTCAAGTTCCACCGCGTCATGGACCTCGACCAGCACCGCCATGTCCAGCGACATTGCCAGGGCCTCGAAGGTCTTCATCTGCGCATCGTCCAGGCAGGCGGCAATCAGCAAAATGCAGTCGGCGCCCATGACGCGCGATTCATAGACCTGGTAGGCGTCGATGATGAAGTCCTTGCGCAGCACCGGCAGGCTGCACGACGCCCGGGCCTGTTTCAAATAATCAATGCTGCCCTGGAAAAACTGCTGGTCCGTGAGCACCGACAGGCAGGCCGCGCCGTATTCGGCATAGCTTTGGGCAATGTCGGCGGGAATGAAATCAGCCCGCAGCACGCCTTTGGACGGGCTGGCTTTCTTGATCTCGGCAATCACGGCGGGCTGGCCGGCGGCGATTTTCGTGCGCAGCGCGCCGACAAAGTCGCGCGTGTGCATGCGCGACTCGGCATCGCTGCGCATCGCCTCCAGCGGCTTGCGCTTGATGGCGGCCGCAACTTCCTGGCGCTTGACGGCCACGATCTTGTTCAAAATGTCACTCATGGGAATCCTGTGAGGTAGGCGGGGCAGACGGTCTCATCTGCCCGGCGGGTGGTGTGGATGGCTCGACGGAGCCGTTTTTGAGAATTTTCACGAAGACGCTGTGCATGACAAGGCCGACAACGATGAACAGCGCCGAGACCCCGAGCGCAATCCAGGTGCCCGGATCCTGCCACATCGTTTTAAGCCCCGACCGATGAACTGAAGGCCGCCAGTTGCGCCAGTTTGGCTTTGGCCGCGCCCGATTCAATGGCAGCTTGCGCCAATGCCATGCCGCTCTTGATCGAATCGGCCACATTGGCCGCATACAGCGCCGCGCCGGCGTTCAATACGACGATGTCGCGCGGGGCGCCCGGCTGGTTGTCGAGCACGCCCAGCAGCATCGCCCTGGACTGCTCGGGCGTTTCCACCCGCAGCGCGCGGCTGCTGGCCATGGTCAGGCCGAAGTCTTCCGGATGGATTTCGTACTCGGTGATCTCGCCGTTCTTCAGCTCGCCCACCAGGGTGGCCGCGCCCAGGCTGATCTCGTCCATGCCATCCTTGCCATAGACCACCAGCGCGTGTTCGGCGCCCAGGCGCTGCAGCGCGCGCACCTGGATGCCCATCAGATCGGGGTGGAACACGCCCATCAGGATGTTGGGGGCGCCGGCCGGATTGGTCAGCGGCCCGAGGATGTTGAAGATGGTGCGGATGCCCAGCTCCTTGCGCACCGGCGCGACGTTCTTCATGGCCGGGTGGTGGTTCGGCGCAAACATGAAGCCCACACCCACTTCGGCAATGCAGCGGGCAATGGCTTGAGGCGAGAGGTTCAGTGAAATGCCCAGCGACTCGACCACGTCGGCGCTGCCCGACTTGCTGCTGACGCTGCGCCCGCCGTGCTTGCTGACCTTGGCGCCGGCGGCGGCGGCGACGAACATGGCGCAGGTCGAGATGTTGAAAGTGTGCGAGCCGTCGCCGCCGGTGCCGACGATATCGACCAGGTGCGTCGTGTCAGCGACCTGCACCTTGGTGGAGAACTCGCGCATCACCTGCGCGGCGGCGGTGATCTCGCCGATGGTTTCCTTCTTGACACGCAGCCCGGTGATGAGCGCGGCCATCATGACCGGCGACATCTCGCCGCTCATGATGAGGCGCATCAGGTGCAGCATCTCGTCGTGGAAAATTTCGCGGTGCTCGATGGTGCGCTGCAGGGCTTGCTGCGGTGTGATTTTGGGGGGATTAGGCATGGCGGGGTCTTTATGGACTTGGTTGGGCGGGAGGCGCCGGGCGCCGTTCAGGCTGCAGGAAGATTGGCAGAGCCACCCATCATGTCGGCCCGGTGGTCGGCTTCAGCGCTGACTATTGGCTATCAAACAAATAGCCATCTTCACGCCTGCTGCGCCAGGAAGTTCTTCAGCATCGCGTGGCCGTGCTCTGTCAGGATGGATTCGGGGTGGAACTGCACGCCCTGGATCGCCAGCGTTTTGTGACGCACGCCCATGATCTCGCCGTCTTCCGTCCAGGCGGTGACTTCGAGCATCTCGGGGCAGCTTTCGCGCTCGATAGCGAGCGAGTGGTAGCGGTTCACCGTGAACTGCTCGGGCAGGCCGGCAAAGACGCCTTGCTGCGTCGTGGTGATCACGCTGGTCTTGCCGTGCATCAGCTGCTGCGCCCGGATGATCTTGCCGCCAAAAGCTGCGCCAATGGCCTGATGGCCCAGGCACACCCCCAGGATCGGCAGCTTGCCCGCAAAGTGCTGGATCGCCGCCACCGAAATCCCCGCCTCGGCCGGCGAGCACGGGCCGGGCGAGACGACCAGCCGGTCCAGTTGGCCCGTGTCCAGCTTGGCGGCGATGTCGGCGACGGAAATCTCGTCATTGCGAAACACCTCGACCTGCGCGCCCAACTCGCCAAAGTACTGCACGATGTTGTAGGTAAAGCTGTCGTAGTTGTCGATCATCAAAAGTTTCATGGCTCAGCTCTCCTGGTTCGGTTGGGCGCGCAGGCGCTGGAATTCGCCGCGCTCAAATTCGATGAAGGCATCGATCATGGCGCGGTAGGCCGCTTCAATCACGGCTGCGGGCGCGCCTTGTTCCCTGGCCATGGCCGTCACCCGGTCCACAATGAAATCGATGCGCGACTGGTCATGCACCTGATCGGCGTTTTGCTTGATGCGTGCCGCCTGCGCCACATAGCCGCTGCGCTCGGCCATCAGCGCGACGATGCGCTCGTCCAGCGCGTCGATGTTGCGTCGCACGTCGGCCATGGTGTGGCAGTGTTCCACTTGGTGAATCAGCGTCATGGCTTACTCCAGCCCTTCTTCGACCAGCTCGGCGGCGCGCAGCAGGGCGCGGGCCTTGGCTTCGGTCTCTTTCCACTCCAGCTCGGCCACCGAGTCGGCCACCACGCCGGCCGCTGCCTGGACGTACAGCATGCCATCCTTGATGACACCGGTGCGGATGGCAATGGCCACATCCATATCGCCTGCATAGCTGAGATAACCGCAGGCGCCACCGTACAGGCCGCGCTTGCTGGGCTCCAGCTGGTCAATGAGCTCCATCGCATGCACCTTGGGCGCGCCGGTGAGCGTGCCGGCCGGGAAAGTGGCGCGCAGCACGTCCATGCTGGTCATGCCGTCGTTCAAAATGCCTTCAACGTTGCTGACGATGTGCATCACATGGCTGTAGCGCTCGACGGCAAAAGCTTCCGTCACCTTGACCGTACCCGTTTTGGCAATCCGGCCGATGTCATTGCGCGCCAGGTCAATCAGCATGACGTGCTCGGCGCGCTCTTTCGGGTCATTGATGAGTTCGTGCTCGGCCGCCTTGTCGGCTTCGATGGACGAGGCGCGGGGCCGGGTGCCAGCCAGCGGGCGAATCGTCACCTTCTGGTCAAAACCGGCCCGCCCGCCCGCCACGGCGCCGGGCTCGCTGCCTGCCGGGGCATTGGCATCCTGCAGCGCACCGGCCACGCGGGCCACCTGCTCCTGGCGCACCAGGATTTCGGGCGAAGCGCCCACCACGTGAAAATCGCCGAAATGGTAGTAATACATGTAAGGCGACGGGTTGAGCGAGCGCAGCGCCCGGTACAGACTCAGCGGCGACTCGGTGTAGCGTTTTTTGATGCGCTGGCCGACCTGGACCTGCATGAAGTCGCCGCCCTCGATCAGCCGCTTGGCGCGCTCGACGGCGGCAATGTAGTCGGCCTTGGCGAATTCGCGCTCGGCCGGGTAGCCTTGACTCGGCTTGACCATCGGCGCGGCCACCGAGTATTTGAGTTGCTCTTTCAGTTCGCGCAGGCGTTTTTTGGCACTGGCATAAGCTTCGGGCCGGGCCGGATCGGCATAGACGATCAGGTACAGCTTGCCCGAGAGGTTGTCGATGACGGCCAGTTCCTCGCACTGCAGCAGCAGGATGTCTGGACAGCCCAGCGTATCGGGTGGGCAGGATTTTTCCAGCTTTTTCTCGATGTAGCGCACCGCGTCATAGCCAAAGTAGCCCGCCAGACCGCCGCAAAAGCGCGGCAAGCCGGGACGCAGCGCCACCTTGAAACGCTTCTGGTAGTCGCTGATGAAGTCCAGCGGATTCATGCCGGAGGTTTCCACCACCTCGCCATCGGTCACCACCTCGGTCAGCGCGTCCGCGCCGAAACCGGACGAGCGCAGCAGCGTGCGTGCCGGCAGGCCGATAAAACTGTAGCGCCCGAAGCGCTCGCCGCCGACGACGGATTCGAGCAGGAAGCTGAACTTGCCGCCGTCTTTGGCATGGGCGAGTTTCAGGTACAGCGAGAGCGGCGTTTCCAGATCGGCAAAGGCTTCGAGCATCAGCGGGATGCGGTTGAAACCCTGGGCGGCCAGGCTTTTGAATTCGAGTTCGGTAATCACAGTGGGTCCTTCACCAGAAGGCAGCGCGCAGGAAAAAGACGCTGCCCTGTGTCATTCAAAACACCCCGAGGTTCGGGGCCGGGATGCTCTTGCGCGGTGCAAGAGCGCATCAATTCGGGACAAAGCAGGCGGCGGTGGCACGGCGCGGATTCAGGACAGGAGCGAGAGAACCCGTGAAAACCTCAGGCCTGCGGGGCAGGACAGGAACGCCAGGGCCAGGCTCCCCGGCCGGCGCGGCCTGTCTGAATGATGCGATGAATGAACATGTGGCCCAAAGTGTAGCAAAGAGCCAGGCCGCCTGAGCTGCGCAGCGCTAAAAGTCGTCCAGCGGGCGACGAGCTCACCGGGCGCCCGCGGCCTGCGCAGCGGCAAGGCTTCTGGCGGGGCTCGGCGAGACAGCAGGCGCAGCCGTATCTGCCCAAGCCCTGAGTGCGGGGATGCGGGCGGGCGGCAGAAATCGGCGATAGAGCGGTTTGGGCAGTGCGCTCAACGCACGCCGGTCAGCTCCGCCAGCGAGTTGACAAAGCCATCGGCATTGACGGCACTCACCGGCTGGCCGTGGTTGTAGCCGTAGGTCACCAAGAGTACCGGGCAGCCGGCCGCGCGCGCGGCCTGGGCGTCGTTGCTGGAGTCGCCCACCATCAGGGTGCGGCCGGGCGCGGTGCCCAGCGCTTCACAGGTTTTGAGCAGCGGCAATGGATCGGGCTTCTTGCGGTCAAACGAGTCGCCGCCAAAGACCTGGCTGAAAAAGCCGTCCAGCCCTTTGAGCTTGAGCAGCGAGCGGGCAAAGCCAGCCGGCTTGTTGGTGAGACACGCCAGCGCCAGGCCGCTCTGCTGCAGGCCGCGCAAGCCCTCGATCACGCCGGGGTAGAGGCTGGAGTGCTGGCCGTTGATGGCCGCATAGTTCTGCTGGTAGCTGGCATAGGCCTGGGCGTACAGGCTTTCAGTCTCCAGCGCGGGCAGCGCTGCCTGGGGCTGCGCCTGCACATGGCCGAGCACCGCGCGCACCAGGTGCTCGGAGCCCTTGCCCACCATGCGGCTGACGGTGTCGGCATCCAGCGTGGCGGCGGTCAAGCCGGGCGGCGCGATGTCGGCCAGCATCCGGTTCAGGGCCACGACGAAGTCCCCCATGGTGTCCACCATGGTGCCGTCCAGATCAATGATGGCCGCGTCGTACCGACCGGGCTGAAAGTAAAGAGAGTTCACGGTAAAAAAAGGGAATTGGGCAATGAGCCCTGCATTGTGCCCGCCCTACACCCCTGACGCGCCGCTAGCACGTTGAGTGGAATGCGCAGATAAACAATGCCGTTGTCGTCGGGCTGCGGCAATTGCCCGGCGCGCACATTGACCTGAATCGACGGCAGGATCAGCGTGGGCATCTCCAGCGTCGCATCGCGCTCATTGCGCATCGCGACGAACGCGTCTTCGCCGATGCCGTCCTTCACATGGATGTTGCCGGCGCGCTGCTCGGCCACTGTGGTCTGCCATTGCGGCTCTCGTGATGGCGGCGGGTAGTCGTGGCAGACATACATCACCGTCTCGGGCGGCAGGTTCAAAAGACGCTGGATGGAGCGGTACAACTGATGGGCATCGCCACCCGGAAAATCGGCGCGCGCCGTGCCCACATCGGGCATGAACAGCGTGTCGCCGACAAACACCGCGTTTTCTATCTGATAAGCCATGTCGGCCGGCGTGTGGCCGGGCACCAGCAGGGCGCGCGCCTCAATGCTGCCAATGTGAAAAATCTCGCCGTCCTTGAACAGGTGGTCGAACTGGCTGCCATCGGGCAAGAAACTGCCCTCAAAATTGAACAACTTGCTGAAAACCGTCTGCACGTCGCGGATGTGCTCGCCGATGGCGATGCGCCCGCCCAGGTGTTTTTTCAGGTACTTCGCGCTTGAGAGGTGGTCGGCATGGGCATGGGTTTCCAGAATCCAGTCCAGTTGCAGAGCGTTTTCCCGCACATAGGCCAGCACCCGGTCGGCCGACTCGGTGTGGGTGTGGCCGGACTTGAAGTCGTAGTCGAGCACCGGGTCGATGACGGCGGCGCGGCGGCTCGCGTGGTCCCAGACCACATAGGTCACCGTCCAGGTGGCGGGATCGAAAAACGCCTGGGTCGTGCTTTGCTTGCGCATGAAGGCCTCATCAAGGTTGAAATAAACAATCTATTGACTAATAATATATTGATTGATATATTGATGTCAAACCCAACTTCAGGCTTCTACCTTGATGAACCTCGCTCAACCCGTGATCGACACCGAAGCGCTGCGCCGTGGCGCGGCGCAGGCGGTCAGCGCCCTCAAGCTGCTGGGCAATGAAGACCGGCTGCTGCTGCTGTGCCAGCTCTCCCAGGGCGAGCTGTGTGTGAGTGAGCTGGGCGAGCAGCTCGGCATTCACCAGCCCACACTCTCGCAGCAGCTGGCTGTGCTGCGCGGCGAAGGCGCCGTGAGCACCCGGCGCCAGGGCAAGAACATTTACTACCGCATTGCCGACCCGGCGATTCTGGACATCGTGGTGGTGCTGCACCGCCTTTACTGTCCCAAGGAAAATCACCATGCAGATTGACTGGACCCACTTCACCCCGTGGTCGGCGCTGGCGGGCGGCGCGCTGATCGGCTTGGCCGCCGCCCTGCTTTTGCTGCTCAACGGCCGCATCGCCGGTATCAGCGGCGTGCTGGGCGGCCTGCTCAGGCCGGTGCGCGGCGACATCGCCTGGCGCGCGGCTTTCGTGCTCGGCCTGGTGGGCGCGCCGCTGGTTTATGGCTTGCTGCAGGAATTGCCCGCGCCGCAGATCGACGCCGACTACGCCGCCTTGACCATCGCCGGCCTGCTGGTGGGCGTGGGAACGCGCTACGGCTCGGGCTGCACCAGCGGCCACGGCGTGTGCGGCATCTCGCGTCTGTCGCCGCGCTCGCTGGTGGCCACCGTCTGCTTCATGGCGGCGGGCTTTGCCACCGTGTTCGTGCTTCACCACCTGCTGGCGATTTGAAGAAAGGCGCTGCCATGCTTGCATTGACTTCCCTGCTTGCCGGCCTGGTCTTTGGCCTGGGTTTGATTGTTTCCGGCATGGCCAATCCGGCCAAGGTGCTGGGTTTCCTGGACCTGTTCGGGCGCTGGGACCCATCGCTGGCGCTGGTGATGGCCGGTGCCATCGCCGTGGGCGCGCTGGCGTTTGCCCTGGCCCGCCGGCGCAGCGTGTCGCTGCTGGGCGCGGCCATGAAGCTGCCCACCGCCCGCCATCTCGACCGCCGGCTGGTGCTGGGCAGCCTGCTGTTCGGCATCGGCTGGGGCATCGCCAGCTTTTGTCCCGGACCGGCCCTCGTGGCGCTGGGCATGGGCGAGACCAAGGCCGTGGTGTTTGTGCTGGCCATGCTCGCAGACATGGCGCTGTTCGAGCTGCTTGAAACGCAACAGCGCCCGTCACCCCCTCAGAGCCGCTGAGGAAATGACCTCGGCCAGCGCTGGGCCAACGCTTAAAACCGCTCCTTGATGCCGGTGAACATGGCGCGGATCAGGCGGGTGCGCTCCAGCCGGCCCATGACGAGCGCCGCCAGGGCGTGGACCGTGGCCAGGCTGATCAGCACATTGGCCAGCAGCTCGTGCAGATCCTGCAGCCACTCCTCGCCCCAGTAGGCGTCCACCGTCTGCATCCAGCCGGTCACGCCCAGCCCCAGCACCAGGCTGATGAGGGCCAGGATCATCAGCGCGCCCAGCGGGTTGTGGCCCCAGTGCATCTCGGGCCTGCCGGCCCTGAGCTGGCGGATGTGGCGCACAAGCCGGGCCGGCGTGGGAAAGAAGTCTGAAAACCGCGCATGGCGCGAGCCGATGAAGCCCCAGACGATGCGCGCCAGCACCAACGCCGCAGCCAGGTAGCCGATCCACTGGTGCAGCGCCTCCCCGTCATCGAGCACGAAGTAGTTCAGCGCCACGCACATCACCAGCGTCCAGTGAAACACGCGCACAAAGCGGTCCCACACGGGCTTCGAATCCGTCGGAAGGGTTGAGTTGTTCATGGTCAGGCGGAAAAAACAGGGACGGGCGACAGACAGCCGTGTCGCCAGCCCGAAAACATGCACCGGCACCGCCACCACCATGCGCAGTGGCGCGGCCTGCCGCCCCGGGTTCAGGCGTCAAGCCCTGCAGCCGCACAGCAGCGGCGACAGGGCCTCAAGCTCACTTGCTTTGCAGCGGCACGCCGGTGGCGGGGTCAAAGTAGATTTCCACCTTCTTGCCGGCCTTGTCAAACCCGTAGATTTCGTAGCATTTGCCCTTGCTGACCTTGAACGTCTTGATCTGGTAGCCCTGCGCTTCAATGCTTTTCTTGAAGTCGGCCTCTTTCATCCACTTGTCCTGGGGGACGTTGCAGGTGGGGCCGGCAAATGCCGCGCTGGACAGGGCGATCAGGAGGGGGGCGAGAAAAATGGATTTCATGGACTTGCTCACTTGGGTAGGTTGAATGCCAGCACCTGCTGACCCCTGTATTTCAAGCCCGCCGGATTAAGGCAGCCTGAAGGCCCGCCGTCCATGAAACCCTGCGGCAGGGCTCAGCCCTTGAGCGCCACCCGCATCGCGTCGATCACCGCCCGGTAGTCCGGCTTTCCAAAAATCGCGCTGCCGGCGACAAAGGTGTCGGCGCCGGCGGCGGCCACGCAGGCGATGTTGTCGATCTTGATGCCGCCATCGACTTCCAGCCGGATATCCCGGCCCGAGGCGTCGATGCGCTTCCTGGCCTGCTCGATCTTGCGCAGCGCCGAGTCGATGAAACTCTGGCCGCCAAAACCGGGGTTGACGCTCATGATGAGGATCAGCTCGATGTCCTCGATCACCCAGTCGAGCACGTCCAGCGGCGTGGCCGGGTTGAACACCAGGCCGGCCTGGCAACCCTTGGCCTTGATCGCCTGCACGCTGCGGTGCACATGGCTGGACGCTTCCGGATGAAAGCTGATCAGGTCGGCGCCGGCGTCGGCAAAGGCGGCGGCCAGGCTGTCCACGGGCTGCACCATCAGGTGCACGTCAATCGGCACGGCCGTGCCGTCGGCGCGTTTGGAATGGGGCTTCAAGGCCTGGCAGACCATCGGCCCGAAGGTCAGGTTGGGCACGTAGTGGTTGTCCATCACGTCAAAGTGGATCCAGTCGGCGCCGGCGGCGATGACGTCTTTCAGCTCCTCGCCCAGGCGGGCAAAGTCGGCGGACAAGAGGGATGGCGCGATGCGGTAGATGGGGGGCGTGGTGTTAGGCATGGGCCGGATTGTCGCAGCAAGCTGGCGCGCCGGCAGGGCACTTTGGCGCTCGGCGGGGCCAGGCCGAAGCGCTGCGTTAACATCACTGCCAACTGTTTTGCCCGCCCTGACTGCCCCGCCCGCCATGCCCAAATACCAATTTTCCTGCGAAGTCGTTCCCCAATACCAGCCCGAGCAGTCCCAGCCGGGCGAGGGAATTTACGGGTTTTCCTACACCGTCACGCTCACCAACACCGGCGAGGTGACGGCGCAGCTGATCTCGCGCCACTGGCTCATCAGCGACGCCAACGGCCTGAACGAAGAGGTCAAGGGCCTGGGCGTGGTTGGCCACCAGCCGGTGCTCAAGCCCGGCGAGTCGTTCCAGTACACCAGCGGCTCGCGCCTGCGCACGGCCAGCGGCACCATGCACGGCAGCTATTTTTTCGTGGCCGAGGACGGCGAGCGCTTCGAGGTGGACATTCCCCTGTTCGTGCTGGAAGCCACCCACGGCAGCAACCCGCCCAAGCGCGTGCTGCACTGAGCGGCGGCAAGGACACGTGCGATGAAAAAGCTGTCGGCCCTGCTGCGGGCGCTAGAGCCTGAAGCGGCGCTGGCCGAGCGCCATGTCTGGCTGATCCGGCTGTGCGAATGGATCCGCGGCGACCAGACCTCGGTGGCCGCCTGCGTGGCGCGGCTGCAGGCCTTCATCGACGTCGTGCGCCAGCAGCCCGAGGTGCAGGCGCGCCTGCAGGCGTGGTGGGAAAAGCTGATCCAGACGGTGGACATCACGCCGCTGCTGGCCGATTTCGGCTTTGCGCCGCGCACCGCCTTTGTCAGCGAACTGGCCGAGCGGCTGCGCCGCAAGCTGCTGCCCGGCACGCCCGAGACCCGCGACGCCTCCGAGCTGTTTCCGCTGATGATGCCGACGCGCTTTGACGCCCAGTGGCTGAGCGCACTGGAAGAGACGCAGGTCGAGCAGCTGGCCGCGCTGCTCTCGGCCCATCCGGCGCGCGACACGCGGCGCTGGCAGCACAGCCTGATGGACGCGATCACCTACTGCACGGCGCAGATCCGCGCCACCGGTTTCGCGCCCGAGCTGCGCCTGCGCATGGACCAAGGCAGCCCCCACACCCGCGCCTTTCACGCCCTGCCGGGCGATGTGCAGGCCCTGCACAGCGCCTTTTTTCAGCCCGAGCGCGACGAGCAGGCGCTGCAGGCCGCCGTGCTGCAGTACCGCGAGCGGCTGGACGCCTGCCGCCAGGCGGTCAACGGCATCTATGCCCATGTGAAAGAAAACGGCGTCTCCGTCGGCATTGTGTTTCGCCTGCGCCAGCTGCGCGCGCGGCTGCTGCGCGAGCGCGAACTGTTAGATGCCCTGCTCTCGCCCAGGCCGGCCATGGCCGCGCTCAAGCTGCTAGCGCGGCGCGCCATCACCGCGCAGGACAGCAAAAGCATCAGCGCGCTCATCAGCGCCAACTCCTCGCTGCTGTCGGCCAAGATGGCCGAGCGCAGCGCCGAGACCGGCGAGCACTACATCACCCGCAACCGGGGCGAATACCGCGAGATGCTGGGAAAAGCCATGGGCGGGGGCGCGGTCACGGCCCTGACGACCCTGCTCAAGTTCACGGTGGTGGGCATGGGGCTGTCGGCCTTCTGGAGCGGCTGGTGGTCGGGCGTGGCGTACGCGGCGACCTTCATCCTGATCCAGTTGCTGCACTTCACCCTGGCCACCAAGCAGCCGGCCATGACGGCGCCGGCCATGGCCGCCAAGCTCAAGGACATCGACTCAGACGAATCGCCCACGACGCTGCAGGATTTCGTCGATGAAGTCACGCACCTGGTGCGCTCGCAGGTAGCGGCCGTACTGGGCAATGTCTTCATGGTGGTGCCGGCCGTGCTGCTGGTCAATGCGCTGATCCAGAGCCTGCTCGGCCACCCGATGATCAGCCCCGAGAGCGCCCACCATGTGCTGGAATCGCTCACGCTGCTGGGGCCGACGCTGCTGTGGGCAGCGCTCACCGGCGTGGTGCTGTTTGCCTCCAGCATGATCGCCGGCTGGGTCGAGAACTGGTTCGTGCTGCACCGCCTGGGCTCGGCCATGCGGCACAACCCGCGCTTTACCGCCGTGCTGGGCACCGAGCGGGCGGCGCGCTGGTCCGGCTTCATGCGCGAGCATATTTCAGGCTTTGCCTCGAACATTTCCCTGGGATTCATGCTCGGGCTGATTCCGGCCTTCACCGGCTTTTTCGGTTTTGAGCTCGAACTGCGCCATGTCACGCTGTCCACCGGGCAACTGGCCGCCGCCGGCGCCGCGCTGGGGCTGGAGGCGTTTGGCGAGCCGGCCATCTGGTGGTGCATCGCCGCCATCCCCCTGATTGGCGCGCTCAACCTGATGGTGAGCTTTTACCTCGCCTTTCGCCTGGCGCTGCAGGCCCACAACGTCAGCCGGCTCGACCGCGCCCGTATCCGCGCGGCCATCTGGTCGCGCTGGCGCAGCCATCCACGCAGTTTTTTCGTGCCGGAATGAATGAAAATTGTCGGTCTTGTCCTACAAGACAACGCGCAAGTCGTCTGTAAATTTCATCAATAGCGTGCTTTAGTAGATAATCCACCGTCTTTCTGCTTCTTCATGGTGCCTTCGTGGCGTCTTCACGACCAGCTATGCATTGTCAGCAGCGTCTTGCCGGCAGCGCTGGCGGTCACCACACCAACCCCACTTTGGAGACCTGCTCCCATGAACGACATCCTGGCCATCTGGGCTGAATGGATCAAGCCATCGGCCGGATTGCCCACCGTGCAATGGTCTTTTTTGCTGGCCCTGGCCGCTGCGGCTGGTCACCTCGTCAACCGTTACACCGGCCTGCCCAAGGTGATCGGCTACTCGGCCATCGGCACTCTGGCCGGCCTGGCCGGCTTTTCGGGTGCCGCCTGGCCGCTGCAGGGCACGGGCCTGTTCTTGCTTGAGCTGGGCGTGGCCGTGGTGCTGTTCGAGGCCGGCGGGCGCATTCCCCTGCGCTGGTTCCGCCACAACCCGATGGTGCTGGTGCAAAGCCTGGCCGAATCGACGCTGACCTTTTTCGGGGTTTACTGGCTGCTTGGCGCGATGGGCATGGCGGAGGTGATTGCCGAGTCGCTGGCGCTGCTGGCCATCGCCGCCTCGCCAGCCGTGCTCTCGCGCGTGGCCATCGACACCCGCGCCGCCGGTCCGGTCACCGAGCGCGCGCTGGTGCTCTCGACCCTGAGCACGCTGTACGCCCTGACGCTGTGCAGCGCGCGCGCCGGCATGCTGCCCCAGGGCGAAGACGGCCTGTCGAGCACCCTCATGCCGGTGCTGGTGGTGCTGGGCCTGTCGGTGGTGGTGGGCGCCGTGCTGGCGCTCACGCTGCGCGTGGCGCTGCGGGTGATGAGCCCGACCAGCGAGAACACCGCCATCCTGCTGCTCACCCTGATTGCCGCCGGCGCGGCGCTGGCGGCCAATTTCGGCGGCTCGGCGCCGCTGGCCGCGCTGCTCGGCGGCATGATGCTCAAGCAGATGAACCCGCGCCCCTGGTCCTGGCCCCGGCAGATGGGAACGGCATCCTCCATGCTCACCATGCTGATGTTCGTGCTGGTCTCCGTCGTGGCCGCGCAGGCCGACTGGAGCCGCCCGGTGGCCGGGCTGGTTCTCGCGCTGGTGCTGATGCGCATGCTGGCCAAGGTGGCCGGCGTGGCGCTGGGCAATGCCGGCAGCGGCACCAGCTGGCGCCAGGGCCTGTGGGTCGGCTGCGCCATGTCGCCGATGTCCTCGGTGGCACTGCTGCTGGTGTCGCAGTATGTCGTCGCCTCCGGGCCTATCGGGCGCCAGATCGCCATCGTCGCCCTGCCCTCCATCTTGCTGATGGAGATGCTCGGCGCGGTGCTGGCCACCGTGGCCCTGTACCGCGCCGGCGAATGTTCGCGCCCCTGGGCGCCCTTGGTGCGCAGCACTTCAACCGGACCCGTCCATGAGTCTTGAACCCTTTCAGAAGTCAGCCGCCCTGTCGCTGGGCGTGGAGCTGGAGCTGCAGCTCGTCAACACCCACGACTACGACCTGGCGCCCTACGCCGAGGACATGCTGCGCCTGATGAGCAAGATCCCGCTGCCCGGCTCGGTCGTGCCCGAGATGACGTCGAGCATGATCGAGGTCTCCACCGGCGTGTGCCACTCCTCGGCCGAGGTGCTGGGCCAGCTCACGCAGATCCGCGACGCACTGGTCAAGAGCGCCGACAAGCTCAACATTGCAGTGGTCGGCGGCGGCACGCACCCGTTCCAGCAGTGGCACGAGCGGCGCATCTACGACAAGCCGCGCTTTCGCGAGCTCTCCGAGCTCTACGGCTACCTGTCCAAGCAGTTCACGATTTTCGGCCAGCATGTCCACGTCGGCTGCCCGGACGCCGACACGGCGCTGATGACGCTGCACCGCATGTCGCGCTACATCCCGCACTTCATCGCCCTGTCCGGCTCCAGCCCTTACGTGCAGGGCCAGGACACGGCGTTCGACTCGGCGCGGCTGAACTCGGTGTTTGCCTTTCCGCTGTCGGGCCGGGCGCCGTTTGCGCTGACCTGGGACGAGTTCACGGTGTACTTCAACAAGATGGCGCACACCGGCGTGGTGAAAAGCATGAAGGATTTCTACTGGGACATCCGGCCCAAGCCGGAGTTCGGCACGATTGAAATCCGCGTCTTCGACACGCCGCTGACCATCGAGCGCGCTACCGCGCTGGCCGGCTATGTGCAGTCGCTGGCCTCGTGGTTCATGAACGACCAGCCCTTCATGCCCACCGAGGACGACTACCTGGTCTACACCTACAACCGCTTCCAGGCCTGCCGCTTCGGGCTGGACGCGGTCTATGTGGACCCGAGCACGGGCGGGCACATGCCGCTGCGCGAGCACATCCTGATGACCATGGCGCAGATCGAGCGCCATGCCCACAGCCTGAGCGCCAGCGCGGCCATCCAGCTGCTGCGCACCAGCGCCGAGCGCAACGACAACGACGCCCGCTGGCTGCGCGACAAGCAGGGCGAGGAGCGCCTGCTGGCCGAAGTCATCCGCCAGGCGGCCGAGCGCTTTCGCGGCGGCATGGAGCATGAAAACGTCTTCTGAGAGGGTGCGGGTGCTGCGGTGTTTGCCGCTGGCCGGTGCGCCCGAAACGGGCCGGCGCAATCCTCTTTGACAGTTCGCGGCTGGCCACGGACGTCATCTCACTGCCTGGACAGGCTCAATCCACCTCGCGCGTGCCCCGGCAGCGCGCTTGCGCGTAGCGGCTGCAGCCCCAGAACTCCTTGCCCGGCGTGGGGCCGCTGCGGGCCTGGCGCAGCACCATGGCCGCGCCGCACTGCGGGCAATCGGGCGCCTGCCTGGGGCGTGAGGCTGGCGCCAGAGGCGCCGCCTGGGCGCGAATGCCGCGCTGCAGCGCCCGCCCGTCGATCAGCTCCAGCGCCAGCCCGTGGGCAAATTCGCGCGCTTCCTCGGTAAAACTGCCCGAGGTGACGACGAAACCGGCCGTCACGCCCTGCGCTGCCATCACCCCGTACAGCTCGCGCACCGGCTGCACGCCCACGCTCAGGGCGCGCCAGTGCTTGCACTGCACCAGGTAGCGCTGACCGCTTTTTTTCAGCAGCACATCGACGCCGCCATCGGGGCCGCCCCCGCCGTTGTCGGTCACGCCATAGCCCTGGCGGCGGAAATACTCGCCCACCAGCAGCTCGAACTCCTGCCAGCTCATGCGCGCCATGCCATCGGCCCGCTGCGCCGCCGCGTGCAGCCGGGCAGCCCTGCGGCGCCTGAAGGCCGAGATGGCGGCGCCCAGCAGAAAAAGAAAAGGCAGCAGGTACTGCCCGATCATCGCCAGGGCACGCCAAAGCCCTGAAACGGCAAACGCGCCCCACTGCCCCGGCAACACGGCCGGCGGCAAGGATGGCTGCGCCACCGCGCGCAGCCCGACATAGCTGAGCAACGCCAGCAGCACGCCCACCCACCAGGGCAGACGCGCCGTGAGTCCGATCAGATCGTCGGCCAGGCTGGTTCGATTGCGTCGCGCCATGTGGTTTCCATTGGGGGTGAGGCAGCTTGGGCGGCAGGGCCAGTTTCAGGGGCATTGCTTTTAGCACAATCGCGGCAGCCTGCCCGATCGCTCGCCAGGAGACGGACGGCACGAACGGCCTTGGGCAAAGCATTGTGGTGCCATCGGGGCGTCTCCTTTATATTCCTGAGTCATGCCGCCTACCCCTTGCCACTTTCAAACCCATCAGCGCCCGCATTTCTCTGCCGGGAATTTTCCAGCCCTCACGCCCCTGCGCCGGCTTGACGTTGCCTGCCGGGCGCTCGTGTGATGCCGGCGCCCGATCTGCCCAGCGGGCTGCAGGTGCTCGAGCGCGGCTGGCTCTCGGCCAACAGCGTCGTGTTCACCGGCGGCGAGCAGACGGCGGTGATCGACAGCGGCTACCACAGCCATGCCGTGCAGACCGTCTCGCTGCTGCAGGCCGCCCTGGCCGGACGCGCGCTGGACCTGCTCATCAACACCCATCTGCACAGCGACCACTGCGGCGGCAACGCGGCCCTGCAGGCGCACTACCCGGCGCTGCAGACCGTGATCCCGCCCGGCCATGCACGGCAAGTGGCGCAGTGGGACGCGGCGGCACTGGGCTACATTCCCACCGGACAGCTGTGCCCGCAATTCAGATTCGAGGAAACCCTGCAGCCAGGAACGGCCATGCGCCTGGGCCAGGCCGACTGGCAGATTCACGCCGCGCCGGGCCACGACCCGCATTCAGTGATCTTCTTCGAGCCGGCGAGCAAAACGCTGATCTCGGCCGATGCCCTGTGGGAAAACGGCTTCGGCGTGGTGTTTCCCGAGCTGGACGGGGCGGATGCCTTTGACGAAGTAGCCGCCACGCTGGATTTGATTGAAAAACTGGCGCCGGCCGTGGTGATTCCCGGCCATGGCCGCGTCTTTGCCTACCGCCCGGACATCCTTTTGAAATCGCGCCAGCGCCTGGACTCGTTTGTCAGCGATCCGCTGCGCCATGCGCGCCATGCCGTCAAGGTGCTGCTCAAGTTCAAGCTGCTCGAAGTGCAGCGCCAGCCCCTGGCACAATTCACGCAGTGGGCCATGGACACGGCGTATTTCGAGCTGATCAGGCAGCGGTTTTTCCTGGACATTCCCTTGCAACCCTGGATAGACCAGTTGCGCGCCGAGCTGGTCAGCGCCGGCGTCGCCCGGCAAGAGGGGCCGGACATCGTCAACGCCTGAACGGCAGGTTGAGGCCTCACGCTTGGCACCCGCAACTGCCGCAGAGACAGCGCCATGTCCCCTAACCGTCCAGCAGCAGCGCCAGTGCCGCGTCCTACGTCCAGAGCCGATTCTCCTGAGATGCAGGCATACCGACAATTTGCTCTTGACGTGACCCCAGGGTGGCTGGGCCTCGTTTCACTTGACAGGCTGTGCGTTACGCTCGCAGCTTTTGCAGCGGGATCATCCACATTTTTCCGGCCTTGGCCGCAGGAGTTTTTTCGATGCCGTGGGTTCTTCTTTTCATCGCCGGTCTGCTGGAAGTCGGCTGGGCCATCGGCCTGAAATACACCGAAGGTTTTACCAGGCTCTGGCCCAGCGTGGGCACGCTCGCGGCCATGGCGCTGAGCGTCGTGCTGCTGGGCCTGGCGATGCGCTCTCTGCCCGTGGGCACGGCTTACGCGGTGTGGACCGGCATCGGCGCGGTGGGCACGGTGATCCTGGGCATCGTGCTGTTTGCCGAACCGGCCACGGCCGCGCGTCTGGCCTGCGTGGGGCTGATCGTGGCGGGCATTCTCGGCCTGAAGCTCACGAGCTAGGCGCAGCGCCCGCCGTCAGCGCGCCCAGCGCTTGAACGCCCACCGGCGACTCGGGCAGCCAGGGCAGCACGAAAGTGCGCCGGGCCAGGCCATTGGCGATGCGCGCCGTCTGCCGATGTTCACCCGCCAGACGCGCCTGCAGCAGCGGGTCGGTGGTGCCGGTGGCTGCCACGCTCTTGTTGATCACCCAAGCCCACGGCTCGATCTTGGCGCGGCGCAAGTCCTCCTGCAGTGCGGCGGCCTGGCTGACCGGGGTGACTTCGGGCAGCGTGACCAGGATGACGTGGGTCATCGACGCATCCTGCAGCCGCATCAGCGGCGTGATGATGTGCATGGCATTGGCGCCACTTGCACCACCAGCACCGCCTTTGCCACCCGTTCCGCTGTCGTACTGCTGCAGCATCTGCCGGTGATAAGCGCCGGTGGCGTCCATCAGCAGCAGCGAGTGACCCGTGGGCGCCGTGTCCAGCACGACGAAAGCGCTGCGCGCCTCGTTCACCACCCGGCTGAAGGCGTGGAACACGGCCACTTCCTCCGTGCAGGGCGACTGCAGGTCTTCGAGCAGCAGCGCCCGCCCCGGCTCGTCCAGCGCCTTGCCCCGCGTGGCCATGATTTTGGCGATGTAGGCTGCGGTTTCGGCATGCGGGTCGATGCGGCCGACTTTCAGGTTCGGCAGGCTGCCGTTCAGCGTCTCGGCGACGTGGGCGGCCGGGTCGGTGGTGGTCAGGTGGACGCTGTGGCCGCGCTGCACCAGGCCCACGGCCAGCGCGCTGGCAATCGTCGTCTTGCCCACACCACCTTTACCCATCACCATGATCAGGCCTTGGCCCAGCGCGGCCAGCTCGTCGGCCAGATGGCCCAGCGGCTCGGCGATTAAATCAGCCGGGGCGCTGCCGTCACCCAGCGCGGCTGGCGCATTTTTATCCCGACTGGCTCCAACTACTCCGACTGCTCCGACTGCTTGAACTGCAGTTTCTGCTTCGGGACTTTGTCCCTTGAGCATTGAAAGGTCAGCCTGAAAATGGGGCGCTGACGACACGGGTTCCTCGCCCAGCAGGGCGCGCAGCGCACTCAAACCCACGGTGTCGAAAACGCGCAGCGGCACCTCGTCACGCGGCAGCGCGGCCAACGCGTCAGGCATCTGCGCGATGGCCTGAACGCCCAGCGTTTCAATCGCACGGGCGGTCGGGTCGTCGGGGCGGCTGGCGTGGAACACGCCGTTGATGATCAGGCGCTGGTTTGTCAAACCCAGCATGTGCAGCTCTTCCGCCGTGCGCCCGGCTTCGAGCATGGGGCGCGGGTCGGGCCGGGTGACAAGCACGACAGTGGTGAGCCGCGCATCGCTCAGCGCGGCCAGCGCGGCGTTGAAACGCGCTTCCTGCATCTTCAAGCCTGAGTGCGGGCCGAGGCAGGACGCGCCCCGGTCATTGCCCGCCAGAAAACCGCTCCAGGCCTTGGGCAGGCTCAGCAGGCGCAGCGTGTGGCCGGTGGGCGCGGTGTCGAAAATGACATGGTCCCAGTGCGTTGCTTGGCCCGACGGATGGCCGCCCTCGCCCGCCAGCAGCGCGGCGAACTCGTCGAAAGCGGCAATCTCGGTGGTGCAGGCGCCCGAGAGCTGCTCGCGCACCGTCGCGCGCTCGTCGTCGCTGGCGCCCGCTTCGAGCTGGGCCAGCACGCGCAGGCGGTAAGCTTCGGCGGCGGCGTCCGGGTCGATATTCAGAACGCTCAAATTCGCCACGCCGGGCACGGCCACCGGCTGGTTGCGCAGGGGAATGCCCAGCATTTCATCCAGATTGGAAGCGGCATCGGTGCTGACCAGCAGCACGCGCCGACCCGCGTCGGCCAGCGCGATGGCGGCGGCGGTGGACAGCGAGGTCTTGCCGACACCGCCCTTGCCGGTGAAAAACAAAAAGCGCGTCGGCGCCGACAAAAAACCGGGAAGAGAAGGGCTGGAGGTGTTCATGCCGCCCAGCATGCCAGAGGGCGCGCCGCAAGGCCTTGTGTCAGCTCAAATTTCAGGCAGTGGCACCCATCGTCAAGGCGCCTGCTGGGCTTGCGCCATACTGGGACGCTGGCGCTTTGACGCATTTTTCAACCCACGCAAGAAAGCGACGCATGACCCCTGAAACCGCGCAAGACAAGGCCGGGCAACGACGGCAGCCTGATGGGGCGGCGCGGCGGGCCGCTCCATGACGCCCGCCCGTTCGCCAGCGAACGCGCCGCGCCAGCGCCCTCGCCTGCTGGCCGCTCTGGGCCTGCTGGTGCTGGCCGCGCTGATGTGGTCTGGCGTGGCGCCGTATGACCGGGGCACCTGGCTGATGGAAGTCGCGCCCGTGCTGATCGTCGCGCCGGTGCTGCTGGCCACCTGGCGCCGTTACCCGCTGAGCACGCTGCTCTACGGCCTGATTGCCCTGCACGCGCTGGTCCTGATCCTGGGCGGCGCCTACACCTATGCGCGGGTGCCGCTGGGTTTCTGGCTGCAGGATATTTTTCACCTGGGCCGCAACCCCTACGACAAGATCGGCCACTTCATGCAGGGGCTGGTGCCCGCAATGGCGGCGCGCGAAGTTTTATTGCAGCGCGGCTATTTGAGCAGCCGTCGCATGGCGGCGTTCTTGTCGGTCTGCGTGGCGATGGCCATCAGCGCCATCTATGAACTGATCGAATGGGGCGCCGCGCTGGCGCTCGGGCAAGGCGCCGATGAGTTCCTGGGCACGCAGGGCGATGTGTGGGATACGCAGTCGGATATGTTTCTGGCGCTGATCGGGGCCGTGGTGGCGGTGACGGTGCTGCGGAGGTGGCATGAGCGGGGATGGGGGTGCTGGCTGATTCCCGGCAAGCCAACACTGAAACGCTTGAACAAGCGCAACTTTTACAACAAATAAAGCATTAGGCTACAGAAGTCTTCCAGTTCAACAGATGAAGACCAATCAATCATCCAATAGGAGAATGTTAAATGGGTAAGCATGATTTCACCAAGTTATCCGAAAAATACCCTGCTCTCATAGCATCGATGAAGCCGGTTTTCGGCAGTCATGAGTTCATTCTTGCGTTGGCACAGCAAAATCAAGCTCTTTACGTTGACGCCCTTCACGCGTACCGCGACAGCGAACCCTTCATGATCGTTCATGGGCAACTTTCTGCAAACTTAAACAAGTTTCAAAAACTGGTTGAACCAATCGAGCCAGACCTCCCTAGCCGCGACATTTTTGGAAAACCGAACTCGTGCAAGCAATGGCGAAAGTTGGCTCAACCGCAGGAAAAGTGAACCCTGGGGCGGCGGCATCAAAACCGTACCGCGCACTCCCGGTATTAAGCGGCGGGCGCCGCCAGCCTCAAGCCCCGCAGCACTTCTTGTATTTCTTCCCGCTCCCGCACGAGCAAGGGTCGTTGCGCCCCGGCGTGGCTTCCTTGCGGATGGTTTCGACCTTCGGCCCGAGCGTTTTCCACAACTCGCGCAAGTCATACACCGCCCAGATCGCTTCGCCGAAAGCGTTGAGCCGCGCAATGCTGGTGCTGGGCACGCCTTCTTCATTCAGCGGCGAGACTTCCGGCGCGGCGGTGTCATCCTCGGTCATGGCGACGATGGCCTGCAGCGCGCCGTCCAGCCATTTCACGGCATCCTTGTCGCGCGGGGCCAGCCACTCGTCGGGCCAGCTTTCCACCGCGAACATGAAGCCCAGCGCCCACACCTGGGCAAACGCGGGCAGCGCTTCGTCCTTGAAAGCGGCGCGCTCTTCGGACGGCATCTCGGCCACGGCGCCGCGAATGTCCATCACTTCCGGGTGGTAGCAGGCGTCGTCTTCGAGCGAGTCCACTTCCGCGTCGAGAGCGGTTTCGACTTCACTCCAGCGCTGGTTCCACAGTTCGAGAAAGCGCTCGCGCTGCGCCTCGCTGGCGAACGAGCCGGTTTCCGCGTCGGGCTCTTCGTCCTCGGCGGGCAGGCCCAGCAGCACGGGTAGGTATTCGTCGGCGGGAATCGGGCGGCGCGAGCAGATCACCGCCGCCATGAAGCCTTCGCAGAATTCCCACTGCGGCGTTTCGTCGTAGCGGCTGCGCAGGTCTTCCAGAATGGCGTCGAGCTCGTCGAAGTCTTCGGTTTCCATCCACGGCGCAGCGGCAGCGGTGGTGTCAAGGGTGGCAGGGGTCTGAGGGGAAATCGTCATAAAGGGCAAGTCCTGAGCCTCACCTGAGGCTCTCAAGGCGCAAAGTGTATCTGCCTGCACGGCGCCCTTTGAACTGTGCTGCTTTTGGCGCTTTGGCTGGTTTGGTAGCGCCTGGGGCGCCAAGGCATCGGTGTTTGCTGCAAAGCGGCGCACAGTGCCGGGAAAAAACTGCGCCATGAAGCGCGGAAGGATTGCGCGCCATGCCTGCCAGCCCCGGCAAGCCCCACCGGGTCCGTTGGATCATCTTTGAGGCAGGCCAGCCCATGACGATGCCCGCCGGGCTTGAAAACCGCTTTGATGCCTGGCTACATCGCCTTGCGTGCCTGCACGCCCTGCGCGCGCAGGCGCTTGGCCATCGACAGGATGTGCCTGTCCTTGCTCAGCAGCAGGGCCTGCGCGGCCACGGCCAGGTCGATGAACTTCTGGTCATCGGCATCGCTGCAGGTCAGGCGAGCCTTGGCGGCGGTGTCGGTCAGGCGGGCGTGGCGGTCAAAACAGGCCAGCACGTCACCCGCGCTGAGTTCATAAAAAGCCAGGCGCGGCACGATCTGCGGATAGGCCAGCACACGCGCCAGCTCGTCGCGCATGGGCTGGGTGGCGATCCAGTCGAGTTCGCCGGCTTCAAGCGCCCGCTTCACGCTTTTGGCGGCGATGTCGTCGAACACGAACACATCCAGGATGATGTTGGTGTCGAGCACGACCGGCGCCCTAAAAGCTCCAGATGCGCAAACCAGTTCAGCGGATGAAATGGGGTCTGAAATGGGGTCTGATCCCATTTCTTTTTCTCCCATTTCCCGCCCGAGAGCAGCAGCGTCGTTTTCCGGCGCGTTCACGGCCACCGTCATGCTTGGGGCGGCTGCTGCGCCGCTGCATCGGCCGCGCCGGGCTTGGCGCGGGCCGAGCCGGCCACCATGTCGAAGCGGAACAGCCGGCATTCGATCGGGCCGTTCCACATCGGCACGCGGCGCGACTCTTTCAGGCGCATCTTGCCGGGCAGTTTCAGGTCGGGCGTGAGGATGTGGGCGGTCCAGCCGGCGTAGTTCTTTTTCCAGTGGGCGGCCAGTTGCGGGAAGAAGTCGGATGCTTCCTCGCCCCAGGCGTTTTGCGCCTGCTCGCGGCCGGGGTTGGCCGAGCGGTCGCGGGACGGTTCAAACACCGATTCCTCGCGGTCATCGCGGCTGGCGCGCTCGCTGCGCCCATTGCTCTCATGGCGCTCATCGCGGCCGGGGCGCTCAGCTTGAGCGGAACGCTCACCACGGCCGAAGCGCTCAACGTAGCCGGGGCGTTCACCCTGGCCGGGGCGCGCATCCCGCGCCGGCCAGCCGTCCTGCTGCTCGCGCTCGGCGTGCAGCGGCTGGCCGAACTCATCGACGCTCTGGCCCTGGAACTGGGTGCGCCGCTGGTCGCGGCCCTGCACGCCGCTGATGCCGGCCACGCCCGCCACGTCGATGCGCTCGCCATAGGGCGGATTGACCAGCATCACGCCGCTGGGCGCGGGCGGCATGCGCTGCAGCGCGTCGCCGCCGCGCAGTTGCACGGCGTTCGCCACGCCGGCGCGCTCGGCATTGCGCTCGGCAAAATCGACCATCCGGAAGGACACATCACTGCCGAACACCGGCGCCGTCGGCTCGGTAATCGCGGCTTCGGCCTGGTCGAGCAGGCCATCCCACACATGGCCCTGGAACGGCAAATACTTCTGAAACGCAAAGCGGCGGTTGATGCCGGGCGCGATATTGCAGGCGATCTGCGCGGCTTCGACGACGATGGTGCCCGAGCCGCAGCACGGGTCATACAGCGGCACGCCCTGCTTGCACAGTTCGTCCCAGCCGCTGGCGGCAATCATCGCGGCGGCCAGGGTTTCCTTCAAGGGCGCGTCGCCCTTGTCCTCGCGCCAGCCGCGTTTGAACAGCGGCTCGCCCGAGGTGTCGATGTAGATCGTCACCGTGTCGGTCGTCAGGTGGACATAGACGCGCACATCGGGCCAGCGGGTGTCCACGCTGGGGCGCACGTCGTTGAACTTGTGGCGAAAGCGGTCGGCAATCGCATCCTTGATTTTCAGCGCGGCGAAGTTCAGGCTTTGCAGCGGGCTGTGCTGGGCGGTAATTTCCACCTTGAAGGTCTGCTTCGGGGTGAACCAGATTTCCCAGGCAACGTTGGCCGCCGCGTTGTACAGATCCTGCTCGCTGCGGTACTGGTTGTGCTGCAGCTCAATCAGCACGCGCTGGGCCAGGCGGCTGTGCAGATTGAGCTTCATCGCGTCGCGCCAGGAGCCCTGCAACTGCACGCCGGCGCGCCAGGCCTTGCCCTCAATGCCGGTGATGCGCTGGATTTCAGTGGCCAGCAGGTTTTCCACGCCGGCGGCGCAGGGGAGAAATAGTTGAAGTTGGTTCATGGTGTGTTTTCAGGTTCAGACGCTGGCGGCAGGCGGTCTGTTCCTGCTGAGCGAAGGGTGGGAAGGCGCTGGCCTCACCCCAACCCGCGCCCGGAAGGGAACAGAAAAAGGGTTGCGCCCGCACTGCGCCGTTGCGCCTGGCCGAAGGAAGAGGAAGGGAAACGGCCTGTTTGCATCTGTCCTTCCAATGGCTTGAAGGGTTGTGTCTAAAGGGCTTTGCGTAAATTCGTCGGCGCGATGCGCAGGGCTTCGCGGTATTTGGCCACGGTGCGGCGGGCGCATTCGATGCCCTGCTCCTTGAGCATTTCGGAAATCTGGTTGTCGCTCAGCGGCTTTTTTGGGCTTTCGGACGAGACGAACTGCTTGATGAGCGCGCGCACCGCCGTGCTCGACGCATTGCCGCCGGTCTCCGTCCCCAGCCCCGAGCCGAAGAAGTATTTCAGCTCGAACGTGCCGAACGGCGTGCTCATGTACTTGGCGGTGGTCACGCGCGAGATGGTCGATTCGTGCAGGCCCAGCTCGTCGGCGATCTCGCGCAGCACCAGCGGGCGCATCGCCAGTTCGCCGTGGGTGAAGAAGTTTTTTTGCCGCTCGACGATGGCGTTGCTCACGCGCAGGATGGTGTCAAAGCGCTGCTGGATGTTCTTGATGAACCAGCGCGCTTCCTGCAGCCGCTGCTGCAGCGCCTGGCCACCCTGGCCCTTATGCTGCTTCATGACGCTGGCGTAGATGTCATGCACCCGCAGCCGGGGCATGACCTCGCTGTTCAGGGTCACCTTGAAACCGCGCCCCGCCTTGGTGACGATGACGTCGGGAACAATCAGGTTGCGCTCGACATTGGCAAAGCGCCGACCGGGCTTGGGGTCGAGCCGGGCGATGATGCCGATCGCGCCCTTGATGACGTCTTCCGGGAAGCCGCACAGGATTGCCAGGCGCTTGACATCGCGCTTGGCCTGGAGTTCCATCGGCTGCTTGCACATGGCCAGGGCGGCGCGGGTTTCCTCGCTGTCCTTGCAGTCGAGCAGTTGCAGGCTCAGGCATTCGGCCAGGTTGCGCGCGCCCACGCCGGCCGGCTCCATGTGCTGCAGCAATTTGAGCGCCATGGAAAAGCACTGCGTCAGTTCCTCGGCGGCTTCCAGGTCGTCGCCGGCCAAGCCGGCCGCCAGCGAGGCCAGCGTGTCCTCCAGGTAGCCGTCGTCATTGAGCGACTCGATCAGGAAGTGCAACGCGGCGCGGTCTTCTTCCGACAGGCGCAGGCCCAGCGCCTGGCGGTGCAGATAATCCTGCAGCGAGACATGGGCGCCGGTCAGGTCGGACGCTTCGGCGTCGCTGTCGTCCAGGTTGTTCTTGCGCGCCGGGGCGTCGCTGCCCCACTCGCTGTCGTCGGGCGAGGAATCGACCGAGCCGTCGCCCTCCCAGCTGTCTTCCAGGCTGGTCTCGGAGCTGAGTTCGGGCGTGGTGTCGGTTTCGCTCTTGCTGGCCGCGCTGGTGTCGTCGCTGGCGCTGCCTGCGGGGGGCGACTCGGTGGTGGACTCGAACTCGCGGCTGTCCTGGCTGACGGGCGTGTTGGTGTGCTCCAAGCCGAACTCTTCGCGCGGCGCGGCGTCTTCGGCCAGCTCCAGAAACGGGTTTTCATCGAGCATCTGCTCGACTTCCTGGCTCAGCTCCAGCGTCGAGAGCTGCAGCAGGCGAATCGACTGCTGCAGCTGCGGCGTGAGCGCCAGATGCTGCGAAACCCGAAGGGAAAGGCCCTGTTTCATGTCACATCCTGAAGTGTTCGCCCAGATACACCCGGCGAACGTCGGCATTGTTGACGATCTCGGCGGGGGTTCCATTGGCCAGCACATGGCCGTCGCTGATGATGTAGGCGTGGTCGCAAATGCCCAGCGTCTCGCGCACGTTGTGGTCGGTGATCAAGACGCCGATGCCGCGCGCTTTCAAAAAACCGATGATGCGCTGGATTTCGATGACGGCAATCGGGTCGATCCCGGCAAAGGGCTCGTCGAGCAAAATAAAACGCGGCTGCGTGGCCAGCGCCCGGGCGATCTCGACGCGGCGGCGCTCGCCGCCCGAGAGGGCCAGCGCGGGCGAGTCGCGCAGGTGATCGACCCGCAGGTCGTGCAGCAGCGCGTCGAGCCGCAGGTCGATCTCGGCGCGGCTTAGCGGCTTGCCGCCGGTGTCGCGCTGCAGTTCGAGCACGGCGCGCACGTTCTCCTGCACCGTGAGCTTGCGAAAAATCGAGGCCTCCTGCGGCAGGTAGCTCAGGCCCAGGCGGGCGCGCTGGTGAATCGGCATGTGCTCGACTGGCTCGCCGTCAATCGAGATCTGGCCCGCGTCGGCGCGCACCAGGCCGACGATCATGTAGAACGAGGTGGTCTTGCCCGCGCCGTTGGGGCCGAGCAGGCCAACCACTTCGCCTTTTTGCACCGACAGCGAGACGTCGCGCACCACCAGGCGGCTGCCGTAGGATTTCTTCAGGCCTTGCGCGACCAGGCGGCTGGGTGTTTCGATGCGGGTGGCGGGCGCGTCCGGCGCGAGCACGGGCGCGAGGGGGGAAGTCACCTCCTGCATAAGCTTCAGGGTGCTTTCTGGTTGGTGCCGGTGCCGGTGCCCAGCGTGGTGCTGGGGCGCAGGGCCGGTGCGGCGGCAGGCGTAGGCGCCGGCGTGGCGGGCGCCGAAGCGGCGGTGCGCGGCGAGAGCATGGCGCGGACCCGCCCGGAAGGATTGGCCGCCGAGCGGTTGTTGGCGCCGCCATCGACGCTGAACACATCGGTGGTGTTGTTGTAGACGATCAGCGCGCCGGAGGTTTCGTCCGCGAGGGTGGCACCCTTGAAGCGGCGCACCACGGCGCGGTTGACGAATTTCACCAGGTCGGCGCGGCTGTCGTACTCGATGCGCTCGCCCTCGCCTTCGACGTACTCGTCGACGCCGTCGCGCTTTTTGCGGTAGTAGGCCAGCTTGCCGGGCGCCGCCGTGGCGATGGCCTTCTGGTAGCCCTCGGGGTCCTGGCTGACATCGACCTGCCCGCCGCGAATGACGGTCGTGCCCTTGGTGATGACGACGTTGCCGGTGAAGACGCTGCTTTGCTTGAGGTCGTCATAGCGCAGCGCATCGGCCTCGGCGTTCATGGGTTTGTCGCGGTCGGCTTTCTCGGCGGCGGCCGGAAACGCGGCCCCCACTGCCAAAGCGGCCATCAGGATCAGGGAGATAAAAGAGCGCGGCATAAGGCATGAATCTTGCTGTGAGGTCTTGTCATTGTAGCCATGCTGGCCGCGCGAATACACGTCCCCGGCAATTATTGACAATTTTTCAAAGCCAGCCGCCCCGGATCATCCGGGCCAGGCACCCCGGGTGCGCCCCGGCTGCACGCCGCTTTCCCGGCTCAGGCGCGCGCTATTGCGCGAACCTGGGCGACTCTTCGGCGTACCAGCCGGCGCCGCACAGCGCCTGAAGCTGGCGAAAGATGCGGTCATACTGCGCCCCGATGACCGGCTTGGAATAGCGCTCCCTGGCCAGCCGGGCAATGGCCGGGCGCTCCAGAGCGGCGCTGCGCGCGATGGCCTCGACCCAGTCGGCCAGCGTGTTGCAGCGGTAGCCGGTGACGCCGTCGATCACCGTTTCCTGGAAGGCGCCGTAGCTGCTGCCGATCAGCGGCGTTCCGCACAGTTGCGCCTCCACCCCGGCGTTGCCAAAGGGCTCGATGAAGGTGGTCGGCATGAGCATGCAGCGCGCGCGCCGCACGACCTCGACACGCTCGGCGCCGAAGACCGGCCCCCTGAACGACAGGTTGGGCGGGCATGCCGCCGCCCATGGCGAGGTGTCGCCGGGACCGTACACCCGCACTGCCAGGTTCGGCATGCGCCGGGCGATGTCGAGCAGGACGTCGATGCCCTTGCGCGCGGTGACCCGCCCCAGGAACACGGCGTAATCATCGGGCTGGTCCAGAAACGCCCACTTGTCGGTGTCGAAGGCCGCAGGAACGACCCACTGGTAGTGGCTGCCGTTTTCCTGGCCCGCCTTGCCGTAGTGCCAGTGCATCCACGCGCTGGTTTCGTACACCCGAAAGGGCAGGCCGGGCGAGGCGGTGTAGCCGACACTGCTCTCCAGGTGGTGGCACTGCGGCAGCAGTTCATAAATGGCCATGTCCGGACCCCACACATGGCAGACGATGTCGCCGGGCTCGGCCAGGGCCTTGATTTTTGCCTGCAGCACTGCCGCAAAGCGCTGCTTCAGGGGCTCGTTGTTGACGTCCACGTCGTGTGGTTCGTCGCGCGACTGGCGCCGGCTCAAGGCCTGGAACTCCTGCGCGGACAGGATCTCGACATGGCGGTCCGCCTTGCTCAGCGAGCCTTCGTTGCTGTACTCGACCACCTCCCAGCCAAAGGGCTGGAGGATGTCGGGAAACATGAGCAGCTTGGCGGTGAAGGCGCACACCATGTAGTCGTCGTTCACGACGGTGTGCGGCAAGCCAAGGATGTGAACGCGTTTGCGCATGGGAGGCGGCTCCATCTAAAAATTAAAGTGTATTTTCATGGCTCGCCGCCTTCGCGGATGCGCCTGTCCGCCCTTACTGCCGGGCGGCTTCGGCGGCAGTCTGCACGGGCGCGGGCTGGTTCAGCGCCTGCAGGCGCTCGCGCACGTCGTACAAGGCAAAGACCTGCCGGGTGGACCGGGTTTCCGGCAGCACGTAAACAATGCCCTTCGTGCCCTTGAAGGCCGGCGCCACCACGCGCTCGAAGAAGTCCGCCGGCACGTTGATGCAGCCGTAGGAAATGCGGTTGTCCAGCGCCGAGGGCGTGGCCAGGCGCTGCGCGCGGCGCTCACTGGCGTTGCCGGTGACCACCGGATGCAGGGAAATTGCGGTGTCATAGTCCACCCAGAGAATTTCCTTGCCGCCGAGATTGCGGTCCAGCGCGGCCTCGAAGCGGCCCGCCGGCGTGGTGCGCTCATCGGGGCGGATGCTGGAGAGCTTTCGATCGCCGATGCCGGGCACCGAGTCGTCACCAATGGCCAGGCCGAGCAGCGCGGGCGCTGCGCCGCGCAGGCGACCCTCGGCATGAAAGACAAACACCTTGCCGTTCGCCTTGTCGATGATGGCAAAAGGCATGCCGTGGTTGTCGCCGGAATCGACCACCCAGTCGGCCACCTGCCGGGCATCGGTGGACGCGCTTTCGTGCCCGAAACTGACCTGCCCGGCCTGATCACTCACGCCGGAGGGCGCCGCAGCCGCAGCCGTGGCCGTGACGCGGGCCGTGGCGCCTGGCGGTGCCGCCTCGTCCAGCGCGAAGGCCGGCTGCATGCCCCAGCTGGCGATGGCCAGGCCCAGCACGATTCCCTGGGCCAGCGTCAGCCTCGCCAAGGACGCGCCTGCTGCGCGCCTGGCATGCCGCGTTGCCGCCAGAAGGCTTGGCTGAATGTTTTTTCTCATGATTTTCATGGCAATTACCTTGACGCGGGGCCACCCAAAGACGGTTCTTGCTGCCATCGTCACTGGCCTTGAAAACCCCGGCGCAAACTCGTCTTGCGCAGGGAGGTTTCGCGCCTCCCTGTGCCTGCTGACGGTGGCTGCGATGCGCCTGCCGCCCATGGGCACGGGTTCCAGCGGCCGGCGCTCAGTGGCGGTCCTGCTTGCGCGGACGGTGCGGTGCCACGTAGATCGGCGGCGCTTCGGGCGGCACCACCACGGGCGGCTGCTCCAGCACGACGGGCGGGATGACGACAGGCGGCGGCGCGATGGTCACAAGCTCAGGCGGCAGCGGGACCGCCACCACCGTAGGCACCCAGGTGCCCGGCACCACCAGCGGCGGCGGCACCGGTGGCGTCTTTGGCGGGAATACAGGCAATGGGAATACAGGAGGAAAAATGGCTGGACCAGTCGCGCCGGTTGCACCCGTAGCGCCGGTGGCACCCGTGGCACCCGTGGCACCCGTGGCACCCGTAGCGCCCGTAGCGCCGGTGGCACCGATAGGGCCAGTCGCGCCGGTAGCGCCCGTGGCACCGGTAGCGCCGGTGGCGCCCGTGGCACCGACTGGACCAGTCGCGCCGGTAGCGCCCGTGGCGCCGGTGGCGCCAGTTGCACCCGTAGCACCAGTGGCACCGGTAGCGCCCGTGGCACCGACTGAACCAGTCGCGCCGGTGGCACCGGTTGCACCCGTAGCGCCTGTGGCACCAGTGGCACCTGTAGCGCCTGTGCCCCCCGTAGCACCGGTAGCGCCTGTGCCACCCGTTGCGCCGGTGGCGCCCGTGGCACCGACAGGGCCAGTCGCGCCGGTGGCACCGGTTGCACCCGTAGCGCCTGTGGCACCAGTGGCACCTGTAGCGCCTGTGCCCCCCGTAGCACCGGTAGCGCCTGTGCCACCCGTTGCGCCGGTGGCGCCCGTGGCAC
>JALYRU010000020.1:0-26551 GCA_030855235.1 Pseudomonadota bacterium | reverse complement strand
CGACAGGGCCAGTCGCGCCGGTAGCACCGGTTGCACCCGTAGCGCCTGTGGCACCAGTGGCACCTGTAGCGCCTGTGCCCCCCGTAGCACCGGTAGCGCCTGTGCCACCCGTTGCGCCGGTGGCGCCCGTGGCACCAACAGGGCCAGTCGCGCCAGTCGCGCCAGTCGCGCCAGTGGCACCGGTAGCACCTGTGCCACCCGTTGCGCCGGTGGCACCCGTGGCGCCGACTGGGCCAGTCGCACCAGTGGCGCCGGTAGCGCCGGTCGCACCCGTGGCACCAGTTGCCCCTGTAAGCGCCGGCATATAAACACCTGACGTCAGCGTGGCGCCGTTCGTGAGCGTGAAGTTACCCGTGTAATCCGTCGGCACCGTACCGATCGGGTTGTAAATCAGGACCGCTGCATTCGGTCCGGTGACGGCAGCCGGGGGCGTGCCAGGCGCAAAAACGACAGTGCCGGGGGTGGCGCCGTCCATCCCGGCAATCAGGATCACGTTGCCCCGGGTCGTGGTGAGCGCCACCGTCTCGACGTTCACATTGCGCCCGGCGTTCGATCTGAAGCTGCCATCGGTCGTCGTCACCGCCGTCAGGGGGTGCGCAGCGTCCTTCACGAGGTTGACGTCTCGCCCGGCGTTGGCGGTAAAGCTGCCGTTGGTGGTTGTCACCGGCGCATACAGCGTCACATCGCGCCCGGCCGTCGTGACCAGGCTTCCCCAGGTGGCGGTAATCGCCTCGTTCACGATCACATCCTGAACGGCATTAAGGGTCAGCGTCGAGACGGGCAAGGCGCCGGGCGTCTTGGTCCAGCTGATCGGCGTATCCACCGTGATGTCGCCATTGCCGGCGCCGCTGGCATTGGCTGTGGTGATGGTGACGTTGGTGCCGGCGGTCAGCGCGGTCACGATATCGGCCACATTTACATTGGACGAGCTCGCGCTCGGGTCCGGGGTGAAGACGTTGCCGGTCAAGGTTCCGCCGCTGGTGGCCGTGTTCGTGATGCTCACATCGGCCGGGTCCAGCAGCCACTGGCCGGCCAGCCCGTTGGTCGCGGAGGCGTTGATCTGGATTCCTGCGACGTCCAGCGCGTGACCGGAGGTTTCGATCAGGCCGCCATTGCCGCCCTGCGCACCGCCGCGTGCGCTGATGCTGCCGTGGGCACGCGCCAGGTCGTTGCCCCACAGCACGACCTTGCCGCCGTTGCCTTGCGTGAGGGCGTCAGCGGTGATGCTGGCGCCCGCGCTCATGTACGTCGCCGTGGCATTTGAAACAGCCGGGTTCTTGCCCTGGTAGTCGCCGCCGATCAGCACGGTGCCGCCGCCGGCGTCACCGGAAGCCTTGATCTGTGCATCGAACAAGCCGACGTGATGGCCGGTGGCGACAACGCGCCCGCCGCTCTGCCCCGCGCCCGTGCCGGAAACGTCGAGCGTGCCGCCGACGCTGACGGTGCCGCTGTCCATGCCGCCGAGCAGCCGGATGCTGCCGTTTTCGCCCGTGACCAGCGTCTGCGCCTGGATCACGCCGGTGTTGTTGACCGCATTGGCCAGCAGGCTGCCCGCCGCCTGGGTGGTCATCAGCACCTGGCCGCCGTCGGCCCGAAGCAGCCCGCCGTTGTCCGCCAGGGCATTGACCGCACCCTGATCGACGGTGACGTTGAGCAGCCTGTCGCCGGCCACGTCCAGCGTGACGGCGTTGCCGGCGGCCAGGGCGACCGTGCCCAGCTGGGCCGCAATCACGCCCTGGTTGCTGACGCTGGCGCCCAGCAGGGCGACGTAGCCGCCGCTGGCGGCGTTGATCGTTCCCTGGTTCACCACCGAGCCGGTGCCTGCGCCGGAGAACTTGTAGTTGTTCGCCATGAAGTTGGCGTCGCTGATGGCCAGCGTGGAGGCCACCAGGCCGCCGACATTGACCGAGGCGCCGCTGCCGAACAGGATGCCGTTGGGGTTGACCAGGAACACCTTGCCGTTGGACGACAGGCTGCCCAGGATGCTCGACGGGCTGGCGCCGACAACCCGGTTCAGCGCCACGGAGTTGCTGCCCGGCTGCACGAACTGCACCGACTCTCCCGCCTGGATGCCAAAGCTCTGCCAGTTGATGGCCACGTTGGGCGTGGTCTGGGTGATGACCATGGCGCCCGGCGTGCCGCCGATGCTGGCGCTGCCGGCCGAGACCACGCCGCCGGCGGGCTCGGCCAGAACGCTGGCGCCGCAGGCCATCATCAGGGAAACGGCCAGAATCTTCAGGCCGAAACCGGCTTGGGCGCCTGCGCCGGCGGTGCAGGAGGAGATTTTCTTGCCGGCGCTGCGGGTGTTTTCGGAAACGGCCACAAAGGTGCCGGTCTGGTCATTCCAGATGGAGCGGTGAATGAGATTCATGGTGGGACTTTCGGGTGTTCTTCAAAAAATGCGGAGTCGTGGCCGCCAAGGCGGCCCGCAGGCGGTCTAGAAATACTTGACGGCCTGGATCCAGAAGCGGCCCGACTTGTCCGGCGCCGAGGTGGCGGCATCGCTGCCCAGCTTGCGGGCGTAGGACGCTTTCACCACGAAATCGTTGGCGGCCCACCAGTTCAGGCCCACGCCCGCGCCGCTCAGGGTGCGGCGGTTGTCGCTCGGCGCCCAGGCGCCGGGGTTCTTGTTCAGGGTGACGGTGCCGGCATCGATGAAGCCGATCAGCTCCATCTGCCCCGGCAATGCGCCGGAAAACATCGGCAGTTGCAGACGCGCTTCAAGCGTGAGCAGGTAGCCCTGGTCGCCGTAGGCCTCGCCTTCCGGGTAGGCGCGCACGCCGTTCATGCCGCCGAGCTGCATCTTTTCCGAGGCATCGAGGTTTTTCGAGGCGATCTGGCCGTTGATGCCGGCGTAGAGCGAGACGCTATCGGTCAGGTTTTGCAGCCGCATGGCGCTGAAACCGAGCTTGCTGTAGTTGCCGTTGCTTTGCGCAGTCGCTGCATCCCAGGCGCGCTGGGCGGGCGTCTGGATGTCGAGCTTGCCCACCGTGGCGGTCAGCGCGTAGCTGCTCAGCCCGCCGCCGCCCAGGCTGTCGCGGTGGTCGCCGCGCAGGGTGGCCATCAGCACCTGGGATTTTTTGTCGGTGGCGCTGGCAGTGGCATCGACGCGGTCGTCAAACGTCCGGTGGTCAAAGGCGAGCTGCGCGTACAGGTTGGTGGCGCGCGAGCGGATCAGCGGATAGCTGCCGTAAACGCTGGCGATTTTTGCCGTGCCGTGGGCATCCAGGCTCTTGAATTCCTCGCCCAGCTCGTAGCCCAGCCAGCTGTAGGACAGCCCGGCCGTGGCCTTGCCGAACTGCATTTGATACGCAGCGCGGGCATAGTTCAGGCCGGATCCGGCCGTCACCACGCGCAGCGAAGCCACGTCGCCGCGCCCGGCCAGGTTGTTCAGATTGACGGTGGCGCCCAGGCGGTACTGGCCGGTGTAGCGGTTGCCGCCATTGTCGGCGTCGATGCTGCCAGTCACACGCTCTCCGGGCGCAATGTCCACGATCAGGTCGGACGTGCCCAGCGCAGCGCCGGGCGCCAGCGTCGAGCTGACCTTGACGCCGGGAATGTCCGACAGCAGCAGCAGGCGGGTTTCCAGTGGCGCAATCGCTACCTTGTCGCCGCTGTTGATGCCGGCGAGCTGGCTCTGGACCAGATCGTTGGACAGATTGCTCTGGTTGCGCACCGTGACCTTGTCGTACTGGCCCTCGATCACGGCAATGATGACGGCGCCGTCCTTGATCTCCTGCGCGGGCAGGTAGGCCTGGGCGAGAAAATAGCCTTCGCTGCGGTAGCGCTCGGCGATGCGCGCGGCCATGGCACGCAGGTCGGCCAGGCTCAGCGCGCTTCCGGGCTGAAAGCCGGTGAGTGCGACCAGCTCGGCTTCGGAGTGAACGCTCGCGCCGATCACCCGCAGGCTGTTGACGGTGATTTTTTCCGCGCTGGATGCCGCGGCTGCCGCTGGCGCGCTGGCCGGATCAATGCGCAGGGGAGGCGCGGCTTTGGGCGGAACGGGAGACGGGGGAATCTGCTGGATCTGGCTGCCGGCGCTGGGCAACTGCTGGGCAAAAATGCTCTGGCTCAGCGCCAGGAGCGCGAATGGAATGAGTTTATTTTTTAACACAAGATACCTTTGGCATGAATGACCTTAAGGAGGTCGGACCGCGCCGGTTCAAAGGCAGGGTGGTTGGTCCAGGAGTGTACAGGCCCCCCTGTTCAGCACGAGGTTTGTGCCTTGGGGACCTGTTCAAACCTTGAGCCTTATGCCCAGTAAACCCGTAAAAACTGTAAAAATATGTAGGCCTTCGCGCCGGAGGATGGCAGGAGAAGTACGCGTTCGAACAGGTAGGGATGCGGGGTGCAGGATAAGGGGATCACTTCAAAAGCCCGGCCTGCCGCTGACCAGGGCTTGAGGCGGCAGGAGGCGCGTCGCCGTCCTGCCTTGGGGCTTATCTGGCCTTGCTGCGGACCTGGCCGATCAGGGCATCGGTGACCTGCAGGGCGCGCTGCAGCGTTCCGGCCTGGGTGCCGGAGGTGAAGTAGCGCCCGTGAATGCCCAGCGAAGGCACGCCGTCCACGGCATAGGCCTCCTGCAACTGCGTGGCCTTGCGCACCTTGGTGGTGACCGAGAAGGAGTTGTACAACTCGTTGAACCGGGCCTTTGAAACGCCCTGCTTTTCAAGCCAGTCGGCAATCTGGGCGGCTGTGTTGAGCGTTTGCTTTTCAACGTGAATTGCATAAAACACTTTTTTATGCAATTCCTCGATCTTGCCCAGGGCGTCGAGCACAAAGTACAGGCGCTGCTGCGGTTCGAAATCGGCCCGGAAAGCCACGGGCGTGCGCCGGACCGACACGTCCTTGGGCGCTTTTTTCACCCAGGCATCAAACACCGGCTCGAAGGCATTGCAGTGCGGGCAGTTGTACCAGAAGAACTCGACCACTTCGATCTGGCCTGCGGGTGCCTCGGTGAGGGCGGCCCGGTCAAGCGTGAGGTAGTCGGTGCCGCTCTGAAAGGGCTTGGCCTGGGCTTGCGCCAACACAGGCAGGGCCGCCACGCCCACGGTGGTGGCGGCGGCCAGGGAAGCGGCTGAAAACGAAAACTCGCGACGTTGCATTAAAAATTCTCCGGAATGAATGTTTCAGGATGTTTGACGCGTTGGCCGGAAAAAGTTCAGCCAGTTGGCTGCGCACGCCTTAGCGTTGCACCCTGACCAGGGCCGTTTCGATGGCGTGGCTGTTGAGCCTGCTCGTCATCTGGTCGGCCTCCTCCTTGCGGTCAAACGGCCCGACGCGCACCCGGTAGACCGTGCGGCCGGCCTGTTCGCGCTCGCTGACCCGGGCTGCCATGCCCATGCCCTGCAAGCGGCCGCGCTGCTTTTCAGCATCTTCCGGCGTGCGGAAAGCGCCGGCCTGGACAAAGTAATTGAAAGGATCGGCTCCCGAAACCACCGAGCCGTGGTCAGCAGAACTGCTCCGGGCCAGATCGCCCAGCGGGTCTGCCGGGCGGGGTTTGGCCGGCACGGCGGCAATGGCGGGCGGCGCCACGTTTTTGGCCAGGTCGCCCAGCGGATCTGCCGCGCGGGCTCTGGCCGGGGGCGTTGCCACGGTTTTGGCGAGATCGCCCAGCGGGTCGGCCGCACGGGGTTTGGCTGGCACGGCGGCAATGGCGGGCGGCGCCACGGTTTTGGCCAGGTCGCCCAGCGGATCTGCCGCGCGGGCTCTGGCCGGGGGCGTTGCCACCGTTTTGGCGAGATCGCCCAGCGGGTCGGCTGCGCGGGGTTTGGCTGGCACGGCGGCAATGGCGGGCGGCGCCACGGTTTTGGCCAGGTCGCCCAGCGGGTCTGCCGCGCGGGGCTTGACCGGTGTGGCGGCAATGGCGGGCGGTTTGGCCGGCTTGGCCAGATCGCCGAGCGGCTCTGCCGAGCGAGCCTTGGCTGGCGTGGCCGGCACGGCCGCAATGGCCGGCGCGGCGGCTGGCTTGGCCAGGTCTGCCGAGCGCACAGCCTTGGCCGGCACGGGCGCGATGGCCGCCGGTTTGGCCGGCTTGGCCAGATCGCCGAGCGGATCTTCGGACGAGTCCCTGGCCGGTTCCGCGGGAATGACCTTGGGCGCCTTCACCGCACGCCTGGGCTCGTCAATGGGGTCGGGCACCGAGATGGCAGGCACTTCCGGCATCACCTCGGGCGATATTTCACCTGAAACCGACGGGGTTGATTTGGCCGGATTCCTCCCGGCAAGGGGAGCATTGGGATTCCAGTCCCGGTTTTTCCTGGTTTCAGCGGCATCGCTGTCGGAAGTGCTCGGCCGGCTCTTGCTGCTGAACGGTACGGGCATCTTGGTGATGTAGACCGCCACCGCCAGCGCAATACCCAGGCCAATCAGCGCGCCAATCACCAACCCCAGCAGGGTGCTGCCTCTTTGTTTACCAGTCATATGCTTTCCTTGTTACTTGCCTTGCACATCCCGTTGGATGGATTGCATATTTTTACATTTTTCGGGGTGCATTGACACCCAGTACCGCCAGACCATTGCGCAGCACCTGCGCCGTGGCGGCCACCAGCGCCAGCCGCGCCAGCTTGAGCGCTTCATCCTCGACCAGGATCCGCTCCGCATCGTAATAGCTGTGGTAGCAGGCGGCCAGTTCGCGCAGGTAAAAAGCCACATCATGCGGCGCAAACCCATTGGCGGCGTGGCTGAGCATGTCCGGGTACTTGGCCAGCAGCAGCATCAGGGACTGGGCCTGCGCGCTGCTCAGCGCCGACAGGTCCACGTCCTTGAGCCGGCTTTCATCACCGCCCTGGCCGGCCCAGGTCGTGAGGATAGAGCAGATGCGGGCATGTGCATACTGCACGTAATAAACAGGGTTTTCGTTGTTCTTGGCCAGCGCCAGGTCGATGTCGAAGGTGTATTCGGTGTCGGGCTTGCGGCTGAGCAGGAAGAAACGCACCGCGTCCGCGCTGGTCCACTCGATCAGGTCGCGCAGGGTCACATAGCTGCCCGCGCGCTTGGAAATCTTCACCTCTTCGCCATTGCGCACGACGCGCACCATGGTGTGCAGCACATAGTCGGGGTAGCCTTGCGGAATCCCGGCGCCCGCCGCCTGCAGGCCGGCGCGCACCCGCGCAATCGTGCCGTGGTGGTCCATGCCCTGGATGTTGATCGCCTTGGCAAAGCCGCGCTCCCACTTGGCCAGGTGGTAGGCCACGTCAGGCACAAAGTACGTGAAGGTGCCGTCGCCCTTTTTCATGACCCGGTCCTTGTCGTCGCCATAGTCGGTCGATTTCAACCAGAGCGCGCCGTCCTGCTCGTAGGTCTTGCCGGCCTCTTTCAGGCGCTCCACGGTGGAGGCGACCCGGCCCGAACTGTACAGGCTGGACTCCAGGTAGTAGTTGTCAAAGCGCACCGAAAAGGCTTTCAAATCCAGGTCCTGCTCATGGCGCAGGTAGGCCACGGCAAACTGGCGGATCGACTCCATGTCGTCCACGTCGCCCGAGGCGGTGAACTCGCGGTCATCGGATTTGACCGTCTTTTTGGCCAGGAAGTCGGCGGCGATGTCGGCGATGTACTCGCCGTTGTAGAAAGCCTTGCTCGCCGGGTTGTCCGGGTCGGTCGGCCAGCAGTCGTCGCCCGGCTTGAAGCCCTTGGCCCGCAGCTGCGTGCTGGTGGCCAGCGTCTGGATCTGCACGCCGGCATCGTTGTAATAGAACTCGCGCCAGACCTGCGCGCCCTGCGTGGCGTAGAGGTTGCAGATGGCGTCGCCCAGCGCGGCCTGGCGGCCGTGGCCGACATGCAGCGGGCCGGTCGGGTTGGCCGAGACGAACTCGACGATCATCTTGCGGCCGCTGTCGGGCGCCTGCACGCCGTATTGGGCGGCGGCCTGCAGCACCTCGCGCACGGTTTCCTGCTTGGCGGCGGGCTTGAGGCGGATGTTGATGAAGCCGGGGCCGGCAATTTCAATGGCCTCGACCCAGCGCTCGTAGGCTGGCGCCTGCAGCAGCAGCGCGCGCAGGGCTTCGGCGGTCTGGCGGGGGTTTTGTTTCAGCGGCTTGGCCAGCTGCATTGCAGCGGTGCAGGCAAAATCGCCATGGGCGGCGACCTTGGGGGACTCGAAGGCGGCTTTGTCGCCGGCACCGGCAGAAAGTTGTTCCAGCGCAACAGCCAGAGCGGAGAGAAGGTCTTTTTTAATCGTAAACATGGGCGGATTTTACGGTTAGGCCATCGGCCTATCGGTGAGCGACGGTGTTCTGTGCTCGAATTCCGGCCACAACTCAAATTTTGATGACCTCGGAGACTTTATGACAAAGCTGTTGCCCCTGACCGCTGTCGCTTTTGCCTTTTTGATCAGCGGGCCTGGCGCAGCCCAGGCGCAAGGCATGCCCGCCGTGCCGGCCTTGGCAAAGCACTCCGCCATGCCGGCCAAGGCTCTGGCAAGACCGGCCACGCTCGTGCCCCAGGGTCCCTCCGCCGACCTGGGCCAAGCCATCGCGCCCATGGTGGCGCCGTTGTCGGCAGCGCCAGTCCCAAGGCTCAAGACGCCAGCCAAACCACCGGGAAGGCTGCGGGCCGCAGACGCGCTCGGCGATCTGGCAAAAGCCCGGGCGGCGCAGCCACTGGGTGATCTGGCCAAAGCGGTAACGCCATCCCACCTTGCCGCCGCGCCGACCAAGGCCCGGTCGACAGATCCGCTTGGCGATCTGGCCAAAGTTCGGACTGCAGACCCGCTTGGCGATCTGGCCACGACCCGGGCTACAGACCCGCTTGGCGATCTGGCCACAACACGGGCAGCAGATCCGCTTGGCGACTTGGCTACCACCTGGACTGCAGACCCGCTCGGCGATCTGGCCAGGGCGCGCGCAAAAGACCGGCGGGGCGAGCTGGCCAGGGCGCGCTGAAAAGCCGCGCCGCCACGGCTCACCACGCCAGGGGCGGTGCTAGGCCGGCGGGCCTGGCAAGCTGCGCCAGAACGCCGGCTGGCTGTAGTGGTGCTTCAGGAAATCGATCCACAGCCGCACCCGCAGCGGCAGATGCCGGCGCTGGGGAAAGACCGCGTAGATGCCGTTGGGCGGCGCGGCAAAATCCTCCAGCACCACCACCAGCCGGCCGGCGGCGATTTCCGACTCCACCTCCCAGGTGCTGCGCCAGGCCAGGCCGTAGCCGGCCAGGCACCAGTCGTGCAGCACCTGCCCGTCCGAGCAGTCCAGCGGCCCGCCGGGTTTCAGATAGATCAGCTCGCCGTCCACCCTGAACGCCCAGCCGCGCGTCTGCGAGGCGTCACTGGAGAGCGTGAGGCAGTCAAAGCGGGCCAGCTCATTGGGGTGCTGCGGCGTGCCGTGCAGCTTTAAATAGCGCGGCGTGGCCACGCACAGGCGCCGGTTGTCGGCCAGGCGCACGCTGACCAGCGACGAGTCCGGCAGGTCGCCGACACGCACCGCGCAATCAAACCCCTCGCCCGCCAGATCAACCACCCGGTCGCTCAGGTTCAGGCTGATGGTCACATCGGCGTGGTGCTCATGGAACTTGGCGACCAGCGGCGCGACATGGCGCCGGCCAAACCCGGCCGGTGCGGTGACGCGCAGGTGACCGGTGGCCTTGACGCCGCCGGCCGAGACACTGGCTTCGGCATTGGCCAGATCTGCCAGCACGCGCTGGCAGTCTTCGAGAAAAGCGCTGCCCTCGTGCGTGAGGGCGATGCGCCGGGTGGTGCGCACCAGCAGCTTGACGCCCAGGCGCTCTTCCAGCGCATCGAGCCGCCGCCCTATGATGGCCGGCGCCACGCCCTCGGCCCGCGCCGCCGCCGTCAGGCTGCCGCGCGCAACGACGGCGACAAAGGATTCGAGTTGCTTGAGTTTGGCCATGGGGAATTATGAACAAAAACGGGTGCAATCAGATGGCCCGGGCCTGCAATTCCAACGGTTTTAGCGGCATGGCAACCGGCAGGCTTCAATTCACAATGCCAGGCAATGGATTCAGACACAGCCAACTTCATCATTGGAAAGGTTTTGTGAGCGCCGCACCTGCATCTGCAAAATCTCATGTGTTTTAAACCAGCAGAACTGCGGCTTTTTAAAACATAGTCTCCGATTGAGGCCGCGTCGCTGGGCTAAGATCATGAAATCCAAATCCAGCCGGAATTATCAAAACCTTAAAAGCAGCAGGTTAATTTGCAGATAAAAATTATTGGAAAAATAATACCTGCATCCTTTAAACCAATGGCTTTATAAAACCATGATAGCCATGAAAAACAGGATTTTTATACTTCCACCGTGAACTCTCATCTGAAGGCATCTTAAAAATGAAACATTTTTTCAGCCATTCCAAAAGACACCCTTCAGCAATATTGTTGGTGGTTCAGATTCTCGGCGTGCTCTTATACCCCTTCGTCGAAAATACACAGGGCGGCCACATTGCGCTCAATATTTTCGGCATCCTTGTGCTGGGCATCACCACCAATATGGTTCGACGAACGCCGGGCTGGACGTGGATAAGTGTTTGCCTTGCAGGTCCGGTTATCGTATTGCTTGTGCTACAGATCGTCTACGGCATGCCTGGGCTCCTGCCCTGGTCGGCCGGACTGGAAGCACTGTTCTATTTCTACGCAGCCGGCAGCCTCATTGCCTACATGATGGGGGATTACAACACCACAACAGATGAGTTATATGCCGCTGCCGCCACGTTCACCCTGTTGATTTGGGGATTCACCCATCTCTTTGTCATGACTCAAGCGCTCCAGCCCGGCGCATTCATGGATAGCGGGGGAAATACAGTTCTGCGCACATGGTCCGAGCTTAATCATCTGAGTTTTGCCTTGCTGACAAGCACCGGCATGGGCAATATTGTTGCCGTCTCGTCGCATGGGCGTGCCTTGGCCAGCATTGAAATGATGGTGGGGCTGATGTACCTTGCGGCGGTGGTAGCAAGACTTATTGGATTCACAATTCATCCGAGAGATAAAAGGTAAATCAAATACAAATCAAATCCACGGCTCAAGCAATCAGCGACTGGAGGGCCAATGGTCCACCCAATCCCTGCCCTGCAGGGGTGGGCGCTTCGGCCTCAAACATCTTTTGTCTGGGCTTTGGCCGCTGCGCCTGGGGCGGGGGTCGCCTTCTGCGCCATTCGCCGCTTGATGGCCACCGCCAACCCTTTGCCTGCCGATAGCGTCAGCCAGCCTGTCCTCGAACCGCAGGGGCGGATTTATTGCCTCCCAGCCTCCACCGCCGACACCGCCGCGCGCAGCCCCAGCAAATAGCTGTCCGCCCCGAAGCCGCAAATTTGCCCTTTCACAATCTCGGCAAACACCGAGACATGGCGAAACGCCTCGCGGGCGTGGATGTTGGACATGTGCACCTCGACGATCGGGCAGGTCAGGATCGCCAGCGCGTCGCGGATGCCGTAGCTGTAGTGCGTCCAGGCGCCGGCGTTGATCAGGACCGCGTCCACGCCGTCGGCATAGGCCTGGTGGATGCGCTCGCACATCGCGCCTTCGCTGTTGGTCTGGAAGGCGTCGATCTCGGCGCCCAGTTCTCGGCCCAGGGCGCTCAGGCGGGCATTGATCTCGTCGAGCGTGACAGTGCCGTACTGCCTGGGGTCACGCTTGCCGAACATGTTGAGGTTGATGCCGTTGAGCGCGAGGATTTTCATGAAGTTTGTCCTTTAAATTACCGATGTTACCCAGCGCCGGGCCGGCAACGCCGCTGCGCCGGTAAGTGCCAGACGGGAGTTTGCCCACGCAAAAATGACGCGCCGAAAGTCATGACGGCACAGCAAGATTCATGATGGGCCGCAGCCCTGGCTTGCCAGGCCGCGCTCCATGCCTTTGATGCAGGCCACCAGCGTCTGGTTGACCGGCGTGGGCACGTTGACCTTTTCCCCTTGGCGCACGATGGCGCCGTTGATGAAGTCGATCTCGGTGATGGAGCCTTTGTCCAGGCTTTGCAGCATGGAGGGCCTGAACTCGAAGGGCAGGCCGGCGCCGGCCAGGCGCCAGGGCTCGGCGGGATCGGTGATGCTCAGGCGGATGCCGCTGGCTTTTGCCACAGCCATCGCTTCGGTCACGGCGGCGGTGGCGCAGGCCTGCAGCTGCGGCGACTGGTAGAGCAATCCGTAGGGCAGCCGGGTGATGGCGCTCAGGGCGCCGGTGGCGGCGTTGACCAGCAATTTATCCCAGATGACGCCGGCGATGTGCTCGCTGACGGTGGTGTCCAGCCCCGCCGCATTGAACACCTCGGCGATGCGCTGCGCCCGGGCCGACAGGCCGCCGCCGGGCTCGCCAATCAGCGTGAGCTTGCGGCGGGTGCCGGCAATCACATGGCCGGGCGCCAGCTGGGTGCCGCCGACATAGGTCTTGCCGGCCAGCAGCCGCTCAGGTCCGACGATGGCGCCCAGGATGTCTTCGTGCCCCAGGCCGTTCTGCAGCGACAGAACAACCGTGTCCGGCCCGAGCAGCGAAGTCGCCGCCTGCATCGCCTCGGCGGTGTGAAAGGACTTGACCAGCACGATCACCAGTTCCACCGCGCCGCCGGTCACGCCCTGCGCCGTGGTGGCCGCCTGCACCCGCACCGTGCGGTCCACGCCGTCGGTGCGCAGGATGAGGCCCCGGCTGTTCATCGCCTCGACCTGATCGGCATTGCGGTTGATCAGCCACACGTCATGGCCGGCCTCGGTCAGCACCCCGCCCATGGCGCAGCCCAGCGCGCCGGCGCCCACAATTCCAATTCTCACAAGCTGCTCCTTTGCAACAAAAATGCGCGAATTCTGAGCCAAGCCCTGCGGCTTGTCCATGGCGTGGGCACAGACGCTAGGCATGGCCGCGCTGGACATCCCGCGTCAGCGGCCACATCATCGGCAGGGTACGGGACAAATTGACGGTTCACGGTTCACGGTTCACGGTTCACGGTTCACGGTTCACAGTCAATGCTCTCACCGGCATTGCCTTGCGCGCCAGTATCCGCTTGGTTTACGGCCTGTTTCATCAACACTCCGGAAAATTACCCACGTAAAAGTCACAAATAAAACGATTCTTCCTATATTAATGACCCCTCCCACCTCCAATAAAGTAGAGCCCATGGAAAAGCCACATTCGCCCTCGCTCGCCCCGCTCAAGGCCGTGCTGTTCGATGCCTACGGCACATTGTTCGACGTGTACAGCGTCGCCCTGGCGGCCGAGCAGATGTTTCCCGGACGCGGCCAGCCCTTGAGCGTGATGTGGCGCGACAAGCAGATCGAATACACCCAGCTGGTCACCACCAGCAGCGCGGGCGCCCACTACCGGCCTTTCTGGGAGCTGACCCGCGCCGCGCTGGTGTATGCCCTCAAGCGCATCGTGCCCGAGGCCCGCGCCGACTGGGCCAGCGGCGGCTTCGAGGCCAAAGTCGAGCAGCTGATGAACCAGTACCGCCACCTCTCGGCGTTCCCGGAAAACCGCGAGGTGCTGCAGGCGCTCAAGGCCCAAGGCATCGCCACCGGCATCCTGTCCAACGGCGATCCGGCGATGCTGGACGTGGCCGTGAAATCGGCCGGCCTGTCCGATCTGCTGGACCACGTCATCAGCGTGGACGCGGTGCGCAAATACAAGACGCACCCGGACGCCTACGCGCTGGGTCTGCAGGCCACCGGCTTGCCTGCGCGGCAGATCGCCTTTGTCAGCTGCAACAGCTGGGACGCGCTGGCCGCGACCTGGTTCGGCTACCAGACGCTGTGGGTCAACCGCTACCAACTGCCGTTCGAGGAACTGGGCACGCAGCCGGTTTACACAGGAAGCAGCCTGCGCGACGTGCTGGCGCTGCCCGGTCTGGCACCTCTGCCTTCAAGCGGCGCGGCGCCATGACGCCTGCGGACCTGCTGCTGATCGGCGCGGGCGGTTTTGCTGCCGGCGCGGTCAATGCCGTGGCCGGCGGCGGCACGTTTTTTTCGTTTCCCGCGCTGCTGGCCGTGGGCCTGCCGCCCGTGGTGGCCAACGCCAGCAACTCCGTTGCGCTGTGGCCGGGAAGCCTGACCGGCGCCTGGGCTTACCGGCAGGAACTGGCTGCATACAAGCGCTATCTGCTGCCGATGGGGATTGCCTCGCTGCTGGGCGGGGCCAGCGGCGGTCTTTTATTGCTGGCCGCCGGCGATGCGCGCTTTGCCGCCCTGATTCCGTGGCTGCTGGCCTTTGCCACGCTGCTGTTTGCGTTCAGCCCGCAGCTGTCGGCGCTGGTGAAAAAGATGCGCCAGCGCGGCGCTACGGTGACGCCTGCCGCAACCGCTGCCGAATCACCTGCCGGCCACGGCGCGGGCTCGCCTATCGGCTGGCTGGCGCAATTGCTGGTGTCCATCTACGGCGGCTTTTTTGGCGCCGGCATGGGCATTTTGATGATGGCCAGCCTGGCCATCGGCGGGCATGAGGATGTGCAGCACATCAATGCGCTTAAAAATCTGCTGTCGGCGGTGATCTACAGCGTGACGGTGGTCACCTTCATCGTCGCTGGCGCCGTGAGCTGGCCGCACACGCTGGCCATGCTGCTGACGGCCAGCGCGGGCGGTTATGCTGGCGCCCGGCTGGCGCGCAAGATGCAAGGCCCCTGGCTGCGTCGCATCGTCATTGCCGTGGGCGGCGCGCTGACGCTGTATTACTTTGCCAAGGCGCAAGGCTGAGCCGGCTGCGCATGTTTCTTATCAGTTTGCAACATCCCTGACCTCCTTGTTTCGCAGCATCCTTGACCTCTTTGTCTCGCATCGTCACTCATTAGCCTCTCTTTTTACCGTTTCATTCCACCTCTCATCATTTCTCCTTTCAGTATTTCTCCTCTCAACATTTTCAAAAAGGATTTACTCTCATGACCGAACGCACTTCCGCCCACCGCCTGCAGGTGGCAACCGAGCTTTTCAACTTCATCGAAACCCAGGTGCTGCCCGGCACGGGCGTCGCCAGCGGCAAGTTCTGGGCCGGCTTTGACGCCATCGTCGCCGACCTCGCGCCCAAGAACGTCGCCCTGCTGGCCGAGCGCGACCGCCTGCAAACTGAAATGGACGCCTGGCACAAGGCCAACCCCGGCCCCATCGCCGACATGCCCGCCTACCGCGCCTTCCTGGAGCAGACCGGCTACCTGGTGCCCCAGCCCGCCGACGTGACCGTCACCACCGCCAACGTCGATGACGAACTGGCGATTCAGGCCGGCCCGCAGCTCGTCGTGCCCATCCTCAACGCCCGCTACGCCCTGAACGCCGCCAACGCCCGCTGGGGTTCGCTCTATGACGCGCTGTACGGCACTGACGCCATCCCCGAAACCGACGGCGCCGAAAAGGGCCAGGGCTACAACCCGGTGCGCGGCGCCAAGGTCATCGCCTTTGCACGCAAGCTGCTGGACCAGGCCGCCCCGCTGGCCGAAGGCTCGCACCAGGATTCCACGGGCTACAGCGTGGCCAACGGCCAGCTCGTCGTCGCCCTCGAAGGCGGCAAGACCACCGGCTTGGCTGATGCGTCCGGCTTCGTCGGCTACCAGGGCGACGCTAGCGCCCCGTCGTCGGTGCTGCTCAAGCACAACGGCCTGCACATCGACATCATCATCAACCGCGCCACCACCATCGGCAAGAGCGACGCCGCCGGCGTGAGCGACCTGATCATGGAAGCGGCGCTGTCCACGATTCTCGATCTTGAAGACTCCGTGGCCGCCGTCGATGCGCAGGACAAGGTGCTGGCTTACACCAACTGGCTGGGCATCCTGCAAGGCACGCTGACCGAAGAAGTCAGCAAAGGCGGCAAGGTGTTCACGCGCGGCCTGAACCCCGACCGCGTGTACACGAGCGCCAACGGCGGCGAAGTCACGCTGCACGGCCGCTCGCTGATGTTCGTGCGCAATGTCGGCCATTTGATGACGAATCCCGCCATCTTGTACGCCGATGGCAAAGAAATCCCCGAAGGCATCCTGGACGCCGTCGTCACCACCACGATTGCCATGCACGACCTGCAGCGCAAGGGCAACTCGCGCACCGGCAGCGTGTACATCGTCAAGCCCAAGATGCACGGCCCGGCCGAAGTCGCCTTTGCCTGCGAGCTGTTCAGCCGCGTCGAAGCCATGCTGGGCCTTCCCGCCAACACGGTCAAACTCGGCATCATGGACGAAGAGCGCCGCACCAGCGTGAACCTGAAGGCTTGCATTTCCGAAGCCGGCGCGCGCGTGGCCTTCATCAACACCGGCTTTTTAGATCGCACCGGCGACGAGATGCACACCGCCATGCAGGCTGGCCCCATGATCCGCAAGGGCGACATGAAGACCAGCGCCTGGATCCAGTCCTATGAGAAGAACAACGTGCTCGTCGGCCTGTCCTGCGGCCTGCGCGGCCGGGCGCAAATTGGCAAAGGCATGTGGGCCATGCCCGACCTGATGGCCGCGATGCTGGCGCAAAAGATCGCCCATCCGAAAGCCGGCGCCAACACCGCCTGGGTGCCCAGCCCGACGGCCGCCACGCTGCACGCGCTGCACTACCACCAGGTGCTGGTCTCCGACGTGCAAAAGGAATTGGAAAAGATCGACGCCAACGCCGAGCGCGACAACATCCTGGGCGGCCTGCTGCAGATTCCGGTCACCGCCACGCCGAACTGGTCCGCCGCTGAAAAGCAGGAAGAGCTGGACAACAACGCCCAGGGCATTCTGGGCTACGTGGTGCGCTGGGTGGACCAGGGCGTGGGCTGCTCCAAGGTGCCCGACATCCACAACATCGCCCTGATGGAAGACCGCGCCACGCTGCGGATTTCCAGCCAGCACATGGCCAACTGGCTGCACCACGGCGTGGTCACGCCCGAGCAGGTCAAGGAAACGTTTGAACGCATGGCCGCCGTGGTGGACGGCCAGAACGCGGGCGATCCGCTGTACAAGCCGATGGCCGGCAATTTTGAGACGTCGGCCGCGTACAAGGCGGCTTGCGATCTGGTGTTCAAGGGCCTGGAGCAACCCAGCGGCTACACCGAGCCGCTGCTGCACGCCTGGCGCCTGAAGGTCAAGGCTGGCGCGGCTTGATTGAGCAGGTTTTGGTGATTTGACGAGCGGCGCCTGCGGGCGCCGTTTTCAATTCAGGGCGCACAAGGCGAACGCCAAAAAAGTGCCTGCTTTTTAAGCAAAAGATAATGAATTCACTGACAAGTCATTGAAAACAAACAACTTTTCAGGTTTTTTCAGTTCATTATCCAGAGCGAAAAATAATGAACAAGGCGCTCAGGCCCTGCCTGCTCAGGCGCAGCAGCAGGTCAAAGCCCGGCCAAATGTTCGGAAAGAGTTCAACTTGCCCAACTGCCCAAAATTTGAAGGCACCTGCTCAGCGATTCGTAGGGCAGCCAGCTTGGGCTGATAGCTGCCCTGGCTGGGTTGCGGGCCAAACGGCACGTTGTGCATCTCAAACAGCTTTTCAAGCTTTTTCTTGGGGTTGGCTTCTTGATCGGCCTTTTTGTTGTCCGGGATGACTACCGGGTGGGCTGGGCGCGACAACACCTTGGACAGTGCCGAGCCATCGGCCAGCAGCCAAGCCTCCAACTCTTTATGGATGGCGATCAGAAACAGGCAGGGATGCCCGTTCACACCCGCAGCCGTCAGCGCCGCTTGAATGTCTTGCGTATCTTCCGGCTCACCACCAGGCCTGTTCCAGCGGGGCAGGATGTCCCACATGATGAGCACCCGCGTGTAGCCCGTCGCAAACAAAGTTGCCGCCACATCGCCAGCCTTCTCAATCAGTTCTGGCTTGGTTCCCTGAGGAAAAGCTTTGACCGCAGCACGGGGCGCAATGCGCTTGGTGAAGTGTTCAAACAACTGGGCATCTTCGCCGCCCAGACGGCCCTCGCAAATAATGCCAATCTTCACGCGTCGTCTCCCCATCCGCCTTCGGGCGCTTCACCGGGCTGGGGCTGGTCATCGTCCACAGGGACTTCAGGCTCATGCTGCAATGCGCTCATCGTGTAAAGCCTGCCTGGCAAAAAGCGATCACGCCATGCCTTCATTTCCGTGCGGCTGGCGGGCCATGAAAAAGCCGGTCCTTTCGGGCCGCGCTCGCACAGCAGTACGTCATCGAGGTCCAGCATGTCCAGCAAATACGGGGAATGCGTGGTGGCGATGATTTGAGAGTTCCCGCTCTTGGCCGCAGAACGCATCAAATCCACCACCAACCCCAACGTGCGCGGGTCAAGGCCATTTTCAACTTCTTCAATGAACACCACCGGGGGCGGATCTGGGTCCAGCAGCGTGGCAATCAGCGGCAGCACTCGCAAAGAGCCCGAGGACATCAGCCAGCCTGGTATCTCGTATTTGTCTTCCAAAAGCTGCACATAGCTGCGCCGCAGGATACCCGCATCCAGCACCTTGGGCTCCACATCGCTGGCATAGGGCAGCACATATTGCAGCGCATGGGTAATTTGCTCAAAAGCCGATGGCGAACGCTCGCGCAAATCAATCAGGTATTCGGCAACGTTGGAGCCATCGCTGGCCAATTGAATACGCCGCTCGCTGCGTTTGACGGACTGCAATTGCCCAATCGTGTCGGGATTCAGGCGCAGGAAAAGCATATTCCCTAGCGCCAGGGTGATCTTGTCAAAAGCGCCAAGGTAAGGCAGCAAAGACTTGCCACCGGCCAGCGTTTTCAGCGCACGTTCAACATCAGGCTGCAATCCACTGGAGTTATAGACGCCCTCACTTCCTTCGCCGCCTGCGGTGCGCTCTACAAAATCAAGTCCTTTTTCATAAAACTCCCGCTGGATGTAGAGCAAATTACCTTGGTTAAAGGTATTCACATCAAGCTGCAACTTGGCAGCCACATCGTCCACTTTCACATTCAATGCGAATTTCATCGCGTTAGACTGCTTTGCCATCGTCGAAAGACTGGTTTGGCGCGGCTGTGCCGCTTTGTGCCTGATGTGTTCAAAACCTTGCCAGTGCTCCATCGCCGTGTCCACCCCTGAAGAGACAACCTGGACATAAGTCTCCACCGCCTCCAATAGACTGGATTTACCGCTGCCGTTATTGCCGATGATGACGCTCAGGGGTTTGAGCCGCACCGTACCCGATGCACGCAATGCCTTGAAGTTTTCTACCTTGATGGACTTTATTTGCATGGCTGACTTTCTTGTTCAATGATCATTCAACCAATCCACTTGCCACACGGCGATAGGCGTTATGTGCATCCACCTTGACGGCCTCAGGCACCAGCGGAAAGGTGCCAAGAATGTGGGCGAATTCGGCTTCGCTCAGGCCGTAGAGGTTGGCGACGAGGCCATCGATTTCGGCGCGCAGGCGGGCGCGTTCGCTTGGATCGGTAGCACCGTCGCTGCTGCCTTTGAGGCCCACGGCTTTGGCCAATTCGTCGAATTCGGGCGTGGTGCAGATGAGGCGGGCGGCGCGGTGGGCAATGCTTTTGCAGCGTATATCAGACGCTGGCAGCCTAGGAACTGGCAACTGATATATGTAGAACATATTCAGTGTCGAAGACACCGTTTGCCTAAGCAACCAATCCAGAACCAAGCTATTGGCAACTGCGCTCCAGAAGCATTGTTCAGTCAAATTAATGCCGCTGTCCAACACTTTGAGTGTGGTGCTATTGACTTCCGTGAACACGCCAGGCGGAGCTATTGTAGAGATAAATGTACGAGTGTCACTTGATCTGGAGATACGCCGATGAAGCCAACGATAGCCTTGGTAATCCATTTTTTGTCCAGCATCTGGAGTGCGCCCCAGCAATACTTTTCGGCCATCAGCCTCGTCGATGTAATAGCCAGAATGTTCCTTTGTCAATTCAAACTGGTTGAACATCCGGCCGGTAAAAAGTGGCAATCGACTTGGCGAAGGTTCGGTTTTGAACACACTGCTATCGTTTGTCATGTGGAATTCGTTGGTCAGACGCAAGTTCCACGTATTCTCAAGCGCCTTTCCAAGCGGAGGGAAGCGAAGCATTTTTGTCATGACAGCTACGTCAGACATTGACCGAAACTCCAGCACAGAGCGGGTTTCTGCATTCAAGGAAGAGATGATTTCGGCTGAAAGTTCAACAAAATTATCATCGTCGTTCACGAACGATAAAAAATTCTCAGCTTTAATAGCTTCTCGCGGATTAATCCTAAAAGTGGCCCGCAACTTATCAGTCGTTCCACCTTTGCTAAAAGTCAGAAAAGTGAAACAGAACCGATGATCAACTTCTTCAAAAATGAATTTCTCATTCGATAAGGTGATGATCGTGTCCACCTTCCCAGTATCGAACAACATATTGCGCAAACCGGTGGTACCCATATCTTTGTAAATGCCGCTGGGCAATACAATGCCGCAATGTCCGCCCGGCCTGAGCAGGTGAAAACTGCGCTCGACAAATAGCTTATACAGGTTGATATCGCTACCAGTTTTTTTTCCTCCCACGATGGCGCTTTGATTTTTGAAGTCAGGCGTGGCGCGAAACCAGCCGCTCATGTGCGGAAACCGGCTTTCATACGCCAGCCAAGCCGCCTGCACTTCGGGGTTTTGCAGCAGCTTGGCGCTTTCTTTTTCAAACTCCTTGATGGTCATTTTGTTTTTGCTGACCACGTCGGAATACTCGGCAAAAAACTCTTTGGCCTGGGGTTTAAAAACCTCCCACGGCGGATTGGCCAGAATAATGTCAAAGCCGCCGCGCTCTTGCACAATTTTGTCAAACACATAACCCCAGTGAAACGGAGTCTGGGCCTGAATATCGCCGGTTTCAATCGGGCGTTTTTGGGGTTTTCCCAAGGCGTGCTTGGCCGCATTCCAGGTGGCTTGTTCAAACCGGACTTCCAACTTTTCAAACTGGTCGCGCAGCAGCTCGTTCATCACGCCGCTGGCGTGTTTCATTTCGGTGTTGATGTCGTCGCGCAGTTGGCGCAGGTTGGCCTGTTTGCCCAGCAGGTCGGCGGCATGGCGGTAAGCGTCGAGGTGGCGATTTTTGGTCGCCAGCAGTTCGGCAAAGGGTATCGGCTTGGTTTCAGAAAACAGCCCCAGTTGGGTGTTTTTCTGGTTGAACTCCACCTCGTCCACCCGCATCAAGCCCACCAGCGAATTGCCGGGCAGGATGTTGAAGTCGATGTTGGGCAGCGGCTCCAGGTCTTCCACCTTGCGCACGGATGACACCATCGCCAGGAACAGCCGCAGCTTGGCGATTTCGCAGGCCTCTTCCATGATGTCCACGCCGTGCAGGTTGTCGGTGACGATGCGGCGCTTGATGTAGTAGCCGACGCTGGCATGGTCGTGCTGAATGCCGGTCAGCCAGTCTTTCAACTCGCTGCTCGCGCCCATTTCGGCGCGGCCCACCACGGCGTAATAGATGTTGATCAGGCACTTGAGCGCCGCCACCAGAAACGCGCCCGAACCCACCGCCGGGTCGAGGATGGTGATGCTGGGCAGCACCTCGTTGACCAGCTTCAGGGCGGTGCGGGCGTCCATGCGGGCCAGCAGGTCGGCGACGGTGTCGAACTTGATTTCCTTCAGGCCCAGCTCGGGAATGGCCGGTTCATGCACCCGCTCCAGAATCATCTGGTGAATGCTGCGCTCGGCCAGGTAGCCGGTGATTTCGGGCCGGGTGTAGTAGGCGCCAAAGGCTTTCTGGTTGATGTATTTTTCAAAGATGTAGCCCAGCACGTCGGGATTGATCTCGTCCGCGTCGCCGCCGGGCGTGTCGTCGAGGTGCCAGGTGAAGCTGGCAAACAGGTCAAAAATGCCTTGGAAAGCTGCATCGGCCACGGTCAGCGTGGTGCCGACACGCGGCTGGCCCCCGGCGTCCAGCTCCAGCTTGTGGTGCAGGAACAGGCCACCGTTGAGGTAGGGAATCTGGCCGGTCAGCGCTTTGGCGGCCGGGCTGCGCTCGTCTTCGGGCTTGGCGAAGGCTTCAAAAAACAGGGCGTTCAAGAATTCGCCAAAAAAGCGGTCCGGGCCGCGCTGCTGGCTTTGGGCCAGCTTGGCGTGCAGGTAATTCACCTCTTCGCCATCAAGAAAGCGTTTTTTCTGCAGGAACCAGACGAACATCAGCCGGTTGAGTAGCACGCTGGCGTACCAGCGCTTGTCACGCTCGTTGTCTATGCCCTTGATGTGCTTGAGCAGTACATCGTGCTGGTCTTTGTATGCCGCGTAGAACTTTTTGGTGGTTTTGTCCACGTCCAGCGCGGCCTGGATTCGGCGGGCGGCTTCAAGCACGGGCAGGCGGCCGGTGGCATCCAGCTCGGACAGTTCCACCACCATGGCCTGCAGCTTGGAAGCGAACAGGTCCACCGGCTGGCCCCGAAAATATTCATGGCGGCGGGGAGTCAGGCGGGGCTTGCCGGTCTCGGGGTGCTTGTCGCGCTTGACCCAGTACCACTGGCTCTGGCTGGCCTTGTCTTGCCGGTCGGTGAAGATCAGCAGGTTTTCGGCGTGGCTGTGGGCGATGTGCTTCCATACGCGCAGGCGCTGGGCCTCGTCGGGCCAGCCGCCGTCTGCCACCACCTGAATGGCAACCACGCCGCCCAGTTCGGCCACGGTGCGGCGGGTGAAGGCGGTTTCGCCAGCGGCGTCGGCCTGCCACTGGCCTTCAGCGGGAGCGCGGTTCCAGCCGAGAACATCCACGAACAGGCGGGCGAAGTCGAAGGCGCGGAGGTGTTTTTCAAAGCTGGGGAAGTCAAGTCTGGCCATGAGTGTTGTATTTGTAATCAGTCATCAATTGTTTATTTTCAAGGCCGGCGTTCTCTACCCCACCAGCCCCAAAGAGCACACCACGCGCGGCTCGCGCAGCGCGGCGTCGTCTTCGGCGTAAGTGAGGCGGCCTTCTTCGCGCAGGGATTTGACTGCGCTGGCCAGCTCTTCGTCGTGCAGGCCGCCGCGCATCAGGCGGTTGAGCAGGTCGGCGGAGGTCTCTAACAGGGGGCGCTGGTACATGTCGTCCAGTGCGCGCTCCAGCTCTTCGTCGCGGAAGAGTGTTTTCATTTGCTCGGTGGCATAGGGTTTGAGCCGCTCGTAGGCGCGGCGGCGCGGGCTGCTGGGGCGGCCCAGGCCGCCACCCACGGCTTTGTCCTGCACCACGGCGAGCTGCAAGCCGCCAGAGACCAGTTCGTGATGGTTGGGCAGCCGCGCCACGGCAGGCGTGCCGGGCTCGCACTCGGCGGCGCGCAGCACGGTGTATTGCGATTCGGTGACGACTTTTCCGCTGGCGCCTATCCAGGCCAGATGGTCATTGCCTTCGGGCGATTTCACGTAAACCAGCGCCCCGCCTTGCGCGGCCCCTGCAACCATGAGCGGAAAGCGCGTTGCGTCCAGCGTAAAGGCTTTAGCCGAGTACACCACGGGCGGCAGCGACTCGACAGCACGGGCCAGGTCGGGGTTGTCTTGCGTGGCCTCTTTCCAGACTTGCCAAGCGTAGGAGGCCAGATCCACCTCGTCATCGTTGTCGTCGAGAACGCCCTGCTGCTCGGTGTAGAGGTTGCGGATGGTGTTGGCCTCTTCGTCGTCAAAGAATTCTTCGTCGGTGCCAACAATTTCGGCGTTTTCCTTCAGGCGCTGGCGGATGCGGGCGCGCAGCTGGATGAGGTTTTCCACGCCGTCGGCGGGCAGGAATGAATAGCAGAAAATCTCTTCGGCCCGCTGGCCGATGCGGTCCACCCGGCCCGCGCGCTGAATTAGACGGATGATGGCCCAGGGCAAATCGAAGTTGACCACCACATTGCTGTCTTGCAGGTTCTGGCCTTCGGAGAGCACATCGGTGCAGATCAGCACGCGCACCTCGTCGGCCTTGGCGACGGTCTTGTTGTTGGACTTGGGCGAGAAGCGGCAGGCCAGCGCGTAAGGGTCGGTGCTGGCGCCGGTGGCGACTTCCACATGGGTCACGCCTGCCCGGCGCACTTCACGCGCCAGATAGCGGGCGGTGTCGGCAAACTGGGTGAAGATCAGCACCTTGTCCTTGGCGTGGGTTTTGGTGATGAGCTGGCGCAGGGCCTGCAGTTTCTGGTCATGCGCCGCGTCCCAGTGGCCCTGGGTGGCTAAAAGCTCGCTCAGGGTTTGGGTGTCTTGTGCCAAGTCAGCCGCCAGTGAGGGCTTGAACAGGCCGGGACGTATCCATTTGAAGCGCTTTCTGTACTGGCCGGCGTATTGGGCATAGACGGCTTTGGCTCTGGCCATGTCATCGGGAATGGTTTCAGCTTCCAACGCAGCGTCAGGCGCGGCCTCCACCATACCATCGAGCAGGTCTTCGGGTTCACCTTCCAGGCCATCGGGGTCTTCATCGACTCGCTCCACATCGAGCAAGCCGGCGTCGAGCACGCCCACGGGTAAATCAAGCCCGTTTTCAATCGCGTACAGGTAAATCTGGTTGCGCAGGATGTGCCGGTCCATTGACTGCAGAAATGAAAAACCGTTGGACTCCAGGCGCTTGAACAGGTTGGTACGGCAAAAACCCATCAGCCGCTTGCCGGCGCGCCCCAGGTTTTCGATGATCTTGCGCTCGGCGGGTGTGGCGGACTTCTCAGCCTGCGGCTCGACATACAGGCCCAGGCCGTAGCGCGGCACATGCAGCGCGTTGATCTGGTCCACCACCGCAGGCGAATACAGCCGGGCGTAGCGGTCAGACGGGTCCGCATCGTTGACCGTGAATTGCAACGAGACGGGTTTGCGCACCGGAAAATAGCGCTTTTCATCATCTTGGCCGGCAATGTAACGGCGGCCCTGCTTGTCGGCCTGGGTGTAGTGCTGAATGATGAAACTTCGGGTGCGGCGCACCATGTACAGGCGGATCAGCTCGCGCCAGTCGTCGAATTCTTCGCTTTTTTCAATGGCGAGGATGGAGTTGATTCGGCACTGGTGCTTGCGCTCGAACTCGGCTTCGCTCACGCCCATCTTGCGCATGTGGTGCTCGGGACGGATGCCGATGTTGGCTTTTTCGTCAATGAACAGGCGCAGCTGGGCAGACAAATCGGTCTTGCTTTTGTTGTACGGCGTGGCGGTGAGCAAGATGACTTTGGCATCGCAGCTTTTGATGTAGTCGGCGATGGCTTTGTAGCGCCGGCCTTCGCGGTTGCGCAGGTTGTGGCTTTCGTCGATCAGTACCAACCGGTAGCGTTTGAGGTCGGGCAGCTTTTTGGTCACCTGCGACACCGGCAGCACCATACCGCGCAGGCCGTATTCGGTCCGGTAGCGCTCCCACATGGGCTCCAGGTTCTTCGGGCAGATGATGAGGGTTTCATAACCATGATCGTCCTCGAACATGCGGGCCAGGGCGGTGGCCATCATGGTTTTTCCCAGGCCCACCACATCGCCAATCATCACGCCGCCCCGGCGATGCAGGTGGCGGGCAGCGATCTTGACGGCGCTTTTCTGGAAATCGAACAGTTCGCGCTCAAACCGTCCCGGCAGGCGAAACTGACTCAGGCCCGCTCGCGCTTCGGTGCTGAGGTGGTAGGCCATGTTGAGATAGATGTGATGCGGAGGAATCGCCTCTTCCCGCGCCCAGCTGTTTTCAATGATGGCAGCCAGCTCGCTGGACACGTCCAGCGCCCAGCGCTCGCTCCAGCGGGCGTTGAACCATTTGGCAAGCTTCTCGGTGCCCATGTGGTCGAGCACGTCCACGTTCAGCTCGCCATGGCGCGACAAGCCCGAGAGCGTGAGGTTGCTGCTGCCGACAAAGCCCGTGATGGGGTTGTTCACATCGTCGCGGAACAGTAAATAAAGCTTGGCGTGCAGCGGATACGGAAGAAAGAGCTTGACCACCACCTGCCCGGCGCGCAGCTGGCGCGCAAGACGGCGCAATCCGGCCTCGTCCTGCCCGGTGGGAATGCCCAGGGTGATCTGTTCGCGCAGGTGCGCCGCGAACTGGGTCTTGAGGCGGCTGGCGGTGGCGTTGTCGATCAGGCCAGCCTCGTCGCTCTGGCGGTACAGTTCGCGAATCTCTTCATGCGGTGGGCGCTGCATGCCCACCAGCACCCGGCAGACCTGCCCGGCAGCCGGATTCCACGGTGCAATCAGGTCATCAATCGCCTGCCAGCCCCGCAGGTTGAGGTAGCCCACGCAAAAGTCCGAACGGCTGGAAACCTGCATGGTGGCACGCAGCGTTGTGAGCAGGTCGTTGTCAATATTGTCAAATATGCGGGCCATGGTGCGGATTGGAGTCGTTTTTGCAGTCGAAGCATTGTGCCTTTAGTGGCACAAGCTCCTGCGCTCCCAGGTGAAGGCTAAAAGCGCTGCGTTCATGGGCATGGACTACACCGAGCCGCTGGTACCTGCTTGAAGCTCAAAGCTGTGACAGCACACCCCTGCACAGCCTTCCAATGCCATTTTTTTAGGCACAATAGGCGCCTTCTACGGGACTCATCGGTGCGGGGAAAGCGTTTTCAACGCAGTGCTTGCGATTTCTCCCCCAGCCAGCGGTTCACAGGCGGTATACCAGCCGCATGACCCACCTTTCCACCGTGATAAATCCGTCCCACCTCTTTCATGTCCGGCCCCGCGCCGACGCCATCAGGAGCCATTGATGCCCGAGTCGAAACCGTCTTTTTTCAAACGCATTCCCATCGCCTTCGGCGCGTTTTTCAGCAGCCTGTCCAACCCCGATTACGCCGCCCGCGTCGCCGGCCTGGGCGACGCGC
>JALYRU010000019.1 GCA_030855235.1 Pseudomonadota bacterium | reverse complement strand
AGAAAGCACGATGGCGAACCTGGGGCCAAGACGATTTGGCTAGGCATGCAAGAGATTGCCATCTTCGTTGAGGGTGCCCGTTATGCCCGGCAATTCAACGATGGGTGACTTGTGTGTAATGGGATGCGGTAAAGGCTGTCGACAAGGATGCGACGGTTCAAATCGACTTGACCGCGCACCGTGTCGACATTGAGACGGGAACTGTTGACGCCGCTGGACTGGCCAAGGTCATCCGGGACGTAGGCTATACACCGATGGCTGTAGCGAACGTTTTTTCCGGCGCCGCGCCCGCTCCGGCGACCAGGCGTGGTGCATGCTGTTGCCGCTAGGCTAAACAGGTCGATCACCACGGCCAGGTAAAGCCAGCCATCATCAATGGCGATGGACGTGATGTCGCCGATACAGACCCTGTCGGGCTCAGCCACACTGACCTGCCGTAGCCACCATTGCACCGACGTACTCGCGGTGGGGCGCCTGACCATTGAGCGCCACCTCCAGGCCTTCTTCCACAAACGTCGCTTGACCCGCTCGATCTTGCGCTCGCTGACCTGCAGCACCTGCGCAATGTCCAGCTCGGAGCGCCTGCCTTGGGGCTCCTGGGATTCATTGCAGTTGAACAGTATCAGGGTGTTGATCACTTTTTTGGCTGTGTGCCTGCTTTTGGCTACGAAGGCGCGCAGTTGGTCGATTTCTTCTGCCTGGAGCGTGACGATGTATTTTTTCATCCCGCCATTCTTGCCCATGCTGACTTGGGCTCCATGAGCGCCTTGGAAGCTTCACCGACAGCTAGGGCTCGCCGCTCAAATTACCGTTACAACCTTCCAACCTTCGAAACCCTCAACCTGAGCGACCTTTCCTCTTCCTTATCTTTCTCGTGTAGCGGTTTTGGGAGGAGGGGGAGTTGGGTGACGGGGTTAGCAATGGTGTTGTAAAGGTAATATTTGCTGTTGGCTGGATGAATTTTTTGAGTTGGAGGCGGCGAGAAAATTTGTTCCGCAATACGCGGTTTATGCGGTTGAAAAATCACCAAATCAGCAGGATTACTCGATGCCCAGCGTTGCGTACCACCCAGCGTAGGTCGTATTGCGCACCATGCGCCGGTTGTAGTCGGGTGCGCCATCACTCCACCATGACGGCCCACGTTCGCCCAGTGCACGCTTGGCCACATCGACAGCTTGCCGGGCCAGCTTTTCGGCCTCCACGTCCTTAGCGCGCAGTGCTTTTGCCACTTCCCGGCGTGCCCGCATCAGGTCCGCCACGAGCCGAACGCGCTCTTGCTCAGGCAGCTCACGATTGGCCATGCGCCAGAGTCGGCCCCGCACCACAAAGTAACGGCCGTCAGGCGTCACCGGGTAGGGCGGAGGTGGAAGGGATGGCGCCATGTTTGCATGGAGAGCTTGGGCTGGGTGGGGTCTTGCTACGCTGTTGGTACGACTTTTTGCCACCGCCCCCCAGCGTAGCGCCTGGAGCCACTTGCACCTTTACTTAAGCATGTAGGATTCGACACGGCGGATTCAACGGGTCGATGCAATAAACTGAAAACGCATATAGCCCCTTTGACCAAAAAATTACCAGCACGCCTTCTTCCATATTCTAAAAATAGAACTTTATGGGCACGTTATTGGTTGCACTGCAATTGGGCCTGCTGTTGATTCTCGCAGCGTTGGCAGTACCCAATGTCCTGCGCGGGGACATTGCCGCCGCAGCCTTCGTGCTGGCGCTGGCCTCGGTTGCGATCGCCGCCTGGACGCTGATTCACAACAGGCCGGGCAACTTCAACATCCGCCCTATTCCCAAAGCTCACGGCATCCTGGTCACAACCGGACCGTACCGATGGATTCGCCATCCGATGTACACCTCGGTGCTTTTAGGGGCAGCAGCGCTGGCGTGGACATCGAACCCGGCTACCGGATGGGCCTCATGGTCAGCGCTGGCAGTTGTCCTGCTTTTAAAATCCACGCTTGAAGAGCGCTGGATGCGCGAGAAACATCCCGGGTATGCCTCCTACATGCTGCGGAGCAAACGCTTTTTGCCGTGGCTTTTTTAAGCCCAATGGCACTTACTGTGGCTCCCAGGCATGTCTGAGCTTCTGAATCAGCCAGCCCTGCGCACCACCTGCCTGTCGCAGGCCGCCTTGCGCGAAGGCGTCCAGAGCATTGGCATCGATGGCGTGCAGGTCGCTGTCTTCAACGCTGCCAGGGCCCGTGGCCGCTTGCTTCAAGTACCGCAACAAGATTGCTCTGGTTGCGCAGCCCAGAGTTCATTGACTGTTTCCAAAGAGGCACCACGTCGCCAAGCTGCTACGCTCTTGTCGTTCCTTGCACCCAACAGGTCATCATGATGGATACCCGCTCGACAACACCGGGTCTGGAGCGCTTTGTACAGGCGCAAGACCGCGTTTATGCCTCGGTTCTCCAAGAGCTCGCTGCCGGCAACAAGACCAGCCACTGGATGTGGTTTGTCTTTCCGCAGCTCAAGGCCCTGGGACGCAGCACCATCGCCCAACACTTCGGCATCGAGACAGGGCACGAGGCGCTTGCCTACTGGCAACACCCCGTCCTCGGCAAGCGCCTCAAGGCGTGCACGCAGCTCGTGCTGGCCGTTCGCGGCAAGTCAGCGCATGAGATTTTCGGCTCGCCCGATGACCTCAAATTCTGCTCATGCATGACGCTTTTCTCCCAGGTCGTTCCGCAGGAGCCGATTTTCAGCCAGGCGCTGGAGCGCTTTTTCGAGGAACGGCCCGACGCAATGACGCTCAGATTGCTTGGCTGAAACCCTTTGCCCAGATGCGCTGGACGACTGCACTCTGGCGCACCCGATTTCCAAGACCCAGGCGCTGGGCAGCCGCTTTCACGCGGCGCGCCATTCGGCGTGCTGGCCGCTGCCGTGCGGGACCGCTGCTGCGACGCCATGGACCGCCTCATTGCCGCGCATGCGCTCAGCGTTGGCGTCATCCTGGTCACCAGCAACGAGGCCGATTTCAGAGGCTACCCCGGAAAAACCAGCATTTAACACCAGCTTGTTGTGAGTGGAGTACCCAAAAACCTCAGACGCAGCCATTTTTAGCGTGTCTTGGCTTTTGAGCCTTGCCCTGCGCCGCCACTCAAAACTCTTTTGGACAGGGGTTTTCGGCTGCTTTAATGCTTTGCGGGCAGCGTGTTCGCCAGGAAGAAGCGCAGCATCTCCTCGGAAGCATCGGGGCCGGTGCCGTCAGTGTACGAACCCCGTGCGCTGCCGCCCGACCAGGCATGGCCGGCGCCGTGCACCGCCCAGTGCTCGGCCACCACGCGGCCGCCCGTTTCCTTGTAGATGCGCTGGGTGTAGTCGCGGCCGTTGGCGCTTTTGGCGCGTTTCGACTCCGGCTTGTGGTCGCCGGCGCTGGCCGCCAGGACCTGCTCGCCATTGACCGGATTCACCGTCGCGTCCCTGTCGCCATGAAAGACGATGGTCGGCGGGCTGGCCGTGGTCCGGGCGCTGGGCGGCGCGCCGGTCTGCATCACGCTGAGCGCGGTCTGCACATTGGTGGCCGAGCCGGTGGCCAAGCCCGAATGCACGCCAACGGCGGCGAACAGGTCGGGGTAGGCATCGCCCAGGATCGCCGCCATGGCGCCGCCGGCCGACAGCCCCGCCACATAGACGCGTTTTGGGTCAATGTTGTAGCGGCTCATCACGTCACGCGTCATGCCAGCCAGCACCGCCGGCTCGCCCCGGCCACGCTTTTGGTGGTTGTGCTTGAACCAGTTCCAGCAGCGCGACGAATTGGCGTGTTGCGTCTGCGCCGGATACAGCACGTAGAAGCCGCGCTTGAGCGCTGCCTCGTTCATGCCCGTGCCGGCGGCGAAATCATCAGGGTTTTGCGTGCAGCCGTGCAGCATTACCACCAGCGGCAGCGCCTCCTCGAAGGATGCCGGCGGAATGTAGAGCTTGTACTCGCGGCTGCCGGCGGTGCCTTCGGTGTGGCTGCCGGTGATGAACTGGCCGGAGGGGCCGGGCTTGACGGCGGGCTCGGGCTGTCTGGGCGTTGGCACTGCGCCGCCGACTTCATGCGCCTCCACATCGATGACGCTCGTGTCGCCACCAAAAGCGCCGATAGCACCTGCGGCACCGCCGGCCAGGCCGGCTTTGGCCAGCGCGGCCTGAATGGCGACGGTCGCCGCCTGCAGGTTGCCGCCCTGTCTCATGCGGCCTGCCTCAGCCATGAAATTTTGAAAAGACGCCGCATGGGCATGCATGAGCTGCTCCGGATTGTCGAGTGGGGTGGACGGCAAAGGGGTGTTGCCGCCAAAGCGGAATGGGCTCGATGCCGCCCCCGCGTTCAGCTTGCCGCTTTGGGCCAGTTGCGTCGCTTTGGAAAGCAGGCGTTGGAGTGTCGGGTTCATGGTGTTTCCTTTCTAGGGAACGGGGTAAAAATCAAAGTGGAAATTCAGCGGATGCGGCCAGCCAGCGCCGCCTTCACGGCCGGGCTGGCATGCAGCGCGCCCAGCACCACCAGCGAATCGATGGCGGCCAGGGCGAGCTCGGGGGTGACATCGAGCGCGATGGTGGCCAGGCCCAGCACACGGATCTGCAAGGCTTCGCCCGACGCCTGCACGGCGCGAAGGTCGTCGGTGGAGAAATGCTGGATGCCCAGCACCAGCGTCTTGCGCGCCACCACCTGCCTGACCACGTCGGCGTGCGTGGCTAGCTGGTTGCGGATGGCGGTGCGGATCAGGTCGGTACGGTTGGCATAAAAGCCTTCCTGCACCAGCAGGTCGATCTGTCCCAGATCGACATAGCCCAGGTTGATGGTGATTTTTTCGTCGGCCGGTTTGAGGGCGACGACGTTATTGGAGGTTTTTGGTGGCATGACGCCATCTTAGAACCATCCAAGTGGATGTTTTATTAGAATATTTATGACCATTCAGCCGTTATGGATTTGGCTGTGCCATGAGGTGTATGTCTTCGAGCAAGCCGTGCAGGCCTTCGAGCACCTGGTCGGCAAGGCGTTGCCCATCACGCCGCAAGACCTGACAGCTCACCGCTGGGTGAACCTGCGCCTTCCAACCCATGGCGGCTTGTACGCCTGGGATTTTGAGAAGGCGGGACACTCTCTGAGCGTGCGCGTGCAGGGCCAGACCGTGTTCAACAACACATTTTTGATGCTGCAGGCAGCGCTGGACGGCCTGGGCTTGTCATACGTGCCATTTGACCTCGTACGGCCCCACATTACCGAGGGAAGGCTGGTCCCGGTGCTGGAGGACTGGTGGCCGAGCTTTCCCGGCTATCACCTTTACTAGGCGAACAGATGCCAGATCGCCCCTGCACTGGCGTTGGTGATCGAGGCGTTGAGGTATCGCGAGCCGAGTGCAGGCACTTCTGGCATGCCGACCTTACTGCGGTCGTGACCCGCTGAGGCGCAGGGCGTTGACCACCAGCGAAAAAGCCGGTGAAGGTTGGCGCTTGCTGGGGTAGTACAGATGATAGCCGGCAAATTTGGGGCACCAGTCCTGCAACACGCGCACGAGCCGGCCCGCCTGGATATGGGGCATCACCTCATCCTCGGGCAACAGTGAAATGCCCAGCCCGGCCAGCGCCGCGTCCACCTGGGGCGGCGCGGTGTTGAAGATCAGTGGCCCATCAACCCGGACATTGACCTGCTTGCCACGGCGCTCAAAGTCCCAGACATACAGCCCGCCAGACGTCGGCATGCGCTGGTTGATGCACTGATGCGCGGTCAGGTCGGCTGGCGTTAGGGGAATGGGGTGCTCTGCAAAATAACCGGGAGAAGCGATTACTGCCATCTGCAGCGGCGGGCCGATGGGAACGGCAAACATGTCCTTGTCGATCGTGTTGCCCAAGCGCACGCCCGCATCAAAGCGGTCAGCCACGATGTCCCGGAAACCATAGTTCATGTCGAACTCCAGCTTGATGTCCGGGTACTCGCGCAGCAGCGGCATGAGCTTGGGCAACAAAAGACTGTGCAGCACGTTGTCGCCACAGGTGATGCGCACGGTGCCTGCAGGCTTGTCGCGCAATTCGGTCAAGGCCTCGAGTTCCGCCTCAATCTCGTCAAATCGGTGGCCGATTGCCTTCATGAGCCGCTCGCCGGCCGACGTTGGCGCGACGCTGCGCGTGGTGCGCGTCAGCAGCCGGATCTGCAGGCGCTCTTCCAGGCCGCGAATGGCCTGGCTCAGCGCCGACTGCGTCACGCCCAGGATCCCGGCGGCCCGGGTGAAGCTGCCTTCGCGCGCCACGGTGACGAAAGCCAGCAGGTCGTTGAGGTTGCGTTTTGCCATTTTCTCTTCCATTTCAGGTGCTATAGATTAGCATTCCTAATAAATCCATTAAGCATTCATTATCTAGTCAGCGTCCCCGTTGCCGGGCAAACTTCAGCAATCGCGAAAAGGCAACCATCGGCCCAAGCAGTAAGTGCCCGTCCTACCCCCCTCATCTTCAAAGGAACATCGACTATGAACGCCCCAGCAGACAACGACTTTGCCGCAGCAGTAGAGCTAAACGGCTATGCATCCGGTCGACGCGAATTTCTGAAAATGGCCGGCACTGGCGTGGCTGCGGTGGGCATCCTGTCGGCCACGGGCGGCGCGGCCCTGGCAGCAGGAACTCCGGCAATGCCAGCCCGGGCGGACGGCGCCGACAATTTCTTTACCAGTCCGAAGGTGACCATGCAGAAGGTGACCTTCAAAAACCAGTACCAGATGAGTGTCGCAGGAAGTCTGTTCATGCCCAAAACGCTGGATCGTAAAAAACGCAGCCCCGCCATTGTCGTGGGCCATCCCATGGGGGCGGTGAAGGAGCAAAGCGCAAATCTTTATGCCACGAAGATGGCGGAGCAAGGCTTTGTCGCCATGTCGGTAGATCTCGCGTTCTGGGGCGAAAGCGCCGGCCATCCGCGCAATGTGGTTTCGCCGGACATGTACTCGGAGACTTTCAGCGCGGCAGTCGACTTTCTCGGCAGCCAGGCGTTCGTCGACAGGCAGCAGATCGGGGCAATCGGGATTTGCGGCAGCGGCAGCTTTGTCATCAGTGCCGCAAAGATTGACCCGCGCATGAAAGCCATCGCCACGGTCAGCATGTACGACATGGGCGCGGCCAGCCGCAATGCACTCAATCACTCGCAAACGCTCGAGCAGCGCAAGCAGATCATCGCAGCGGCAGTCGAGCAACGCTATAAAGAGTTCACCGGCGGTGCTATCGAGTACACCGGCGGCACGGTGCATCAACTGACAGCGGACACGCACCCCATTCAGCGCGAGTTCTATGATTTTTACCGCACGCCGCGCGGCGAATTCACGCCCAAGGGCGCATCGGCGAAAACCACGACCCACCCCACCCTGGCCAGCAACGTCAAGTTCATGAACTTCTACCCATTCAATGACATCGAGACTATCTCGCCTCGCCCCATGCTGTTCATCACCGGTGACCAGGCGCACTCCAAAGAGTTCAGTGAACTCGCCTACAAGCTGGCTGCCGAACCGAAGGAGTTGCACATTGTCCCGGGCGCCGGCCATGTGGATCTTTATGACCGCGTGAACCTGATTCCGTTCGACAAGCTGACGGCGTTCTTCAACCAGCATCTTGTACAGGCACGCACCTGATGACAGCACAGGGTCTTACCGCCCCCTCGGGCAAGGCTTGCGCCGGCTACGGGGGCCGGGCGCCGACTGCCCACTGGAGCGCAGTCTTTGCGATGACGCTGTGCGTCTTTGCATTGATTGCCTCGGAGTTCATGCCCGTCAGCCTGCTGACCCCTATGGCCCTGGATCTCAACGTCAGCGAAGGGCGGGTCGGCCAGGGCATTGCCATTTCCGGCGCCTTTGCGGTGCTCATGAGCCTGTCCGTTTCAAAGCTTGCCAGCGGGATGAACCGCAGGGCGTTTTTGCTAGGGCTGACAGGGCTGATGGCGATTTCCGGGGCAGTGGTCGCGCTGGCTCCCAACTATTTGGTCTACATGCTGGGCCGCGCGCTGATCGGGGTGGTCGTCGGCGGATTCTGGTCGCTGTCGGCCGCTACGGCGATGCGGCTGGTGCCGTCCCATCAGGTGCCGCGCGCCATGGCCATCTTCAACGGCGGCAATGCGCTGGCAACAGTGGTCGCTGCGCCGCTGGGCAGCTACCTTGGCTCGATCATCGGATGGCGTGGCGCGTTTTTCGCTCTCGTGCCGCTGGCGTTGGTCGCGTTTGTCTGGCAGTGGATCAGCCTGCCTTCGATGCCGGCTCAGCCACGAAGAGCCGATTCCGGCAATGCCTTCAAGCTGCTCACGAACCGGGCGGTTGCCCTGGGCATGCTGGCTGTGGGCACTTTCTTCATGGGGCAGTTCGCGCTGTTCACCTACCTTCGGCCGTTCCTTGAAACGGTGACGAAAGTTGACGTGTCTACGCTGTCGCTGATACTGTTGACGCTGGGCGTGGCAGGCTTCATCGGCACCGCTGTCATCGGCACCTTCCTGAAGTGGGACTTCTACCGCACGCTGATTGCCATTCCGATCCTGATGGCGCTGATCGCTGTGGCGCTTACCGTCCTTGGCAGCAAGGTCGCCGCCGTGGCGGCGCTGCTAGGCCTCTGGGGCCTGGCTGCCACCGCCGCGCCCGTGGGCTGGTGGTCCTGGTTGGCAAAGACGATGCCCCGAGATGCTGAGGCCGGTGGCGGACTGATGGTCGCCGTGGTCCAGTTGGCCATTGCGATTGGCTCCACCATCGGCGGCTTGCTGCTCGATATGAACGGCTACCAGAGCGCGTTTATCGCAAGCGCGATGGTGCTGCTGCTCGCGGCCTTCCTCACCTTCCTGACCTCACACTCGCAAGCGCCGCAGGCCACCTGTTGGCTGTAATTCTTGAAATTGCTTTGCATCTGCCTACCCTACCGGATGGCAGGGGTTGAACTTCAGTTTTGAATCCACCGGTTTTTTCGGTGAAATTGCTTGAGACGGCAGAGCCACTCCAATGCCCGTCAATCAACAGCCTGGACGTTAACGGCCGATTCAGCCAGTTCGCTCATCAAATCGTCACTTTGATACATTTCTTTAACGGCTGCCTCAAGCTTCTCGTAATCTTCCGCCCTTTTTAACGCCTTGGCGAAGGCGGCCACTGTTCCAAAGCCTGTAATGCCGTAATGCGTCATTCTTTGAAACTGAGCAATGATCGCTGCGTCAAGCACAGGACCGGTTTCAGGCGCATCATCCAGCGTATGTTTGATCGCCTCGGCGACAAGCCCCTCCATACCCTTGCAATGCTCTTTTTTGACCTGCTCATTGAGTCCCTCGATCAAGGATTTCAAAAGCGCCGTATGTTTTGTAAGCCCTTGCTGTGAAGTCGTGAGCATTGAGGCCAGTCTTGGATGCGTAGCCTGGGACGTGATTTTGATCAGCGCCTTGGCCATCTGGTCGTTGGCTGACCACAAATCCTTCAATTCGTCGACGTAAAGCTCTTTCAAGCTGGTGATTTTTGACATGGATGCGCTCCTGGATGACGATGGGCAAAAAACTAGTGGTTCGCCGCATTGGGCGAAATCCCTAGTGAACGTCATTTTTTAACGCTTGCACCATCCATCTGTAGGCTCCCGCCTCATTGGGGCGTCATCGCATGCCTGAGAAGAGCCAAGCGTTGTCATACAAGCCGTACATGAACACTCACCAGTCGATCCGGGCCAAGGGTTTTTCCGCCACCGAGGCGTTCATCATTCTTGGGTGCAAGTTGTGCGCGTGGCCTTTGCCGTCTGGAGAGGCCATGCCGTGTTCGACCCAGGAGGGTTGGCACCCAAGCCGGCTTGACCAAAAAGCTTGACGAAAAACATAGAATCTTTAATAAACTATCGCCAGGAATTGCTTTACGGAGTGGCGTAGAAAACGCCAAGGGCAGTTAAAAACTGGTTTCCCCAAGTGTCGAGGTGACGTGAAAAAGGCTCCAAAATTAAAAATTTTGAAGCCTTTTATGCTTTGATCAGCGCAGGGCTGAGGTAGCTGTTGTGCAACGGCATCCCTGCCGTTGAAGGAGGCAGGGCTTAGTAGCCGCCGCGACCACCACCGCCGCCACCGCCGTAGCCGCCGCCACTGGAACGACCACCGCCGCCGCCGTAGCCGCCGCCACCGGAACGATCGCCACCACCGCCGTAGCCGCCACCGCCGCCACCGAAGCCGCCGGTACGTGGAGGACGTGCCTCCATAGGACGGGCTTCATTCACGGTGATGCTGCGGCCGCCCAGAGGCTGACCATTCATGCCGTTGATGGCAGCTTGCGCTTCGGCATCGCTTGCCATTTCGACAAAGCCAAAGCCTTTGGAGCGACCCGTGTCGCGTTCCATCATGACTTTAGCGCTGGTGACAGAGCCGAATTGACCAAAAGACTGTTGCAGATCTTCGTCACGCACCGTGTAAGGCAGGTTGCCGACGTAAAGTTTGTTGCCCATGAGGGACTCCTAAAAAACACATAAAACAAAAGCGATGGGGTCCCGAAAGCACAACAAACCCGAAAAGTCACACCGTAGCGCGCGAAACGAACCAATCACCTAACTTGTGCAAGCGACTTGACACTCGCACAACCCGATTATGCGCCAAAAAACGCAGTCCCACACGCGCGCGCAACGCGGTTTTTTCGGTGTGCTTATAAATCAGCAGGATAAACGCAACATTAATTTGCGTGGTTTTGCCATGAGTCTATCGATCACCAAGGAAAACATGTGATTCGGCGCACCTCGCCATGCACGGCACGGCTAAGTGGTCGAAAGCGGCCGTGCGGTGAGCGAAGGCACGGCGCAGACGCTGGCGCAGCGCGAGGATATTCAGGATTTCTATCAGGGCGGGCGGCAGCGCTTGCAGCGGTCTGAAGCTCTCTGGCGGGTGGCGGCCACTGGTCATGGCTCGTTACCTTTTCGCCTGGACCCGGCCCATTGGCTTTGCTAGTCTTTGGTGGACGGCCTGCACAAAACGGCGCAGAACGCCCCATCACTCGCAGGAGTCAACGCCTATGCCCACCATTCAAACCATCACCCCCTGCCTCTGGTTCGACAGCCAGGCCCAGGAAGCCGCCACTTTCTACACCGGCGTTTTCAAGAACTCCCGCATCACCCAGGTCTCGTACTACGGCGAGGCCGGGCAGGATGTCCACGGGCAAAAGCCGGGCAGCGTCATGCTCGTGGCGTTTGAGCTCGATGGCCAGAGCTTTAGCGCCCTCAACGGCGGGCCGGTGTTCACCTTCACCGAGGCGATCTCGTTCCAGGTCAACTGCGACACACAGGCCGAGATTGATGACTACTGGGACAAGCTGCGCGCAGGCGGCGCCCTTGAAGCGCAGCAGTGCGGCTGGCTCAAGGACCGCTACGGCGTATCTTGGCAGATCGTGCCGCGAATAATAGGTGAGTTGATGAGCGCCGTTAACCCGGCCCGCTCCAACCGCGTCATGGCCGCGATGATGGGCATGAAGAAGATCGACCTGGCCGCGCTGCAGGATGCCTTCGATGCTACTTCCTGAACCGAGGAGAACCCGCCATGAGAGTTGAGCCCTACCTGTTCTTCGAAGGCCGCTGTGAAGAGGCCCTGGCGTTTTACAAGACCTCGCTCGGCGCCGAAGTCACAGCGCTGATGCGCTTCAGGGACAGCCCCGAGCCGATTCCTGCGGACATGTGCCCGCCCGGTTCGCAGGACAAGATCATGCACGCCGACTTTCGCATCGGCGAGACGGTGCTGATGGCCTCGGACGGCCGGGCCACGGGCCAGCCGGCGTTTCAGGGCGTTTCTCTGTCGCTGGCAGTCCCCACTGACGCCGAGGCGCAGCGCCTGTTCAGTGCCCTGGCCGAGGGCGGTCAGGTCCAGATGCCGCTGGGCAGGACTTTTTTTGCCTCGTCGTTTGGCATGGTAGCCGACCGCTTCGGCGTACCGTGGATGGTGATTACCGCACCATGATGATTTGAATGCCAAAGCGGTTTTGCCACCACATCTTGAAGACGCCGCGCATCAGCGTTTGTGTGCCTCAACCGGCCTGCGCGGGAAGCAATCTGGCCCGCAAGCCTTCGGGATTGCCGTAGAGCACATCGCCGCGCACCAGCCGGCGGCCGTGCGCATCGGCCACGATCAGCTGGGGCACGCCTTGCGCGCCCAGCACCTGCATGTCCCGCTGCGCCTGTGCCACCCGGCTACGATGGGCCGCCAGCAAGGCTTCGTCCGGGCTGAGCAGGCGCGCCGCAGCCTCTGGCAGGCCCATGGCGCGCAGCACATCGGCCACCACACTGACCTCCGACGTGGCGCGGCCGTCCAGGTAGCGCGCTTCCTGCAGGGCATGCAGGGCGCTCAGCTCGTGCTCGGGCGCGCTCAGTTGCACGGCGCTCAGAGCCAGCGTGGCCGGACCGGAGTCAAAGCGCGTGCCGGTCGCGGCCAGCACCTGCTCGCGGTAGCGCTCGGTGAAGCGCTGGCCGCTCAAGCGTTCAATGCGCTGATCGTTTTGCCAGGCATAGGCGGCAAACGCCTCATCCATCACCCGGCTGCCGGCCCCGCAAAAGAGGCCCGTGGGCGCCAGCGTCAAGGTCACGCCCGCCATGGCGCTGATCTGGCGCAAGGCCGGGGCGGCGCCGTAGCACCAGCCGCACAGCGGATCGAACAGATAGGTCACATTCACCATTTCATTTCCCCCTTGTTCACCTTGGCGCCGATGTCCAGCACCATCGCGCCCCCGGCTTGCGGATAGGCCTTGCGCATCGCGGCGATCAGCTCGGCGCTGTTGGCCGTGCTGCCCAGGTTTTTCTCGAAGGCCAGCAGATAGTCCTTGGTGAAACCGATGGCGCTGGCGTCGAGCAGCGTGCCGGCCGCCATGTGGCTGGGCACCACCAGCGTGGGCTGCAGTGCCGCCATCTCGTCGAGTTGGGCCACCCAGGCGCTGCGCTCGGCCACGGTTTGCGTGTCGGCCGTCCAGACGTGCAGGCCGCCGAAGACGCCGATGTTGCCCACGACGGCCTTGATCGACGGAATCCAGGCATAAGGCCGGTGCGCCAGCAGGCCGGTGGTGCCACGGATTTCCACCTTTTCGCCGTCCAGCGTCAAGGTGGTGCCGCTGATCGCCTTGGGCAGCACGGGGCTGCGCGGTGCATTCGTGCCCATCTTCGGGCTCCAGAACGCCACCTTGCCGGCCTGCTTGGCCGACAGCTTGGCCAGCACGGCGGGGGTGGTGACCACTTCGGCCTGCGGGAACACCTCCTTGAGCACTTCCACGCCGAAGTAATAGTCGGGATCGGCCTGGCTCACATAGATGGTTTTCAGTTGCCTGCCGCTGTCGAGCACATTGGCCGCGATGCGCAGGCCGTCGGCACGGGTGAAGCCCGCGTCGATCACCATGGCTTCCTTCTCGCCATAGACCAGCGTGGAATTGACGTTGAAACTGTTGGCGTCGGCGTTGTACACCTTGACTTGCAGCGGCTGGCCGGCCTGGGCGCCGGCGAATGAAACGGCGAGGGTGGCGGCGATGAGGGTGGTGCGGATCATGGTGGTTTCCTTGCGATGAAGTTGGCGATGAAGGCAAGTCTAGTTGCGCGGATCAATCCAATAAACCGCATAATCCGCGCATCACTGTTTCATGAATCGATCAACTATGGACCGACTCACCGCCATGCGCGTCTTTGCCGAGGTGGCCACCAGCGGCAGCTTCAGCGCCACGGCCGACAAGCTCGACATGTCCCGCGCCATGGTGACGCGCTACGTGGGCGCAATGGAGGACTGGCTGCAGGCGCGCCTGCTGCAGCGCACGACGCGGCGCGTCACCCTGACCGACGCGGGCGAGCAGGCCCTGCGCCGCAGCCAGCAGATGCTGGCGCTGGCCAGCACGGTGGAAGAAGAAACCGCCAGCGGCAGCGAGACCCTGCGCGGCCAGCTGCGCCTGACCGCCAGCATGTCCTTCGGCCATGCGCACCTGGCCGCCGCGCTGGCGGATTTTTTGCAACTGCACCCCCGGCTCAAGGTGGACCTGAACGTGGGCGATGGCGCGCTGAACCTGGTGGAGGCGCGCATCGATCTGGCCGTGCGCATCAGCAGCGAGCCCGATCCGCTGCTCATTGCCCGGCCGCTGGCCGAATGCGCCTCGGTGCTGGTGGCCTCCCCAAGCTACCTGAGCCGGCAGGGCATGCCGCAGGCGCCGCACGAACTGCCCAGCCACCGCTGCCTGAGCTATGCCAACTTCGGCAAAAGCGTGTGGAAACTGCAGCGCGGGGACGAACAGGCGCAGGTGGGCGTAGTGAGCCACTTCAGCGCCAACGAAGCCACCGTGCTGCTGCACGCCGCGCTGGCTGGCGGCGGCATCGCGCTGCAGCCCACCTACCTGGCCAGCCCTTACCTGGCCAGCGGCGCGCTGGTGGCGGTGCTGCCCGAGTGGCGGGTGCCGGCGATGACGGTGTACGCGCTGTACCCGTCCCGGCGGCACCTGTCACCGGCGGTGCGGGCGCTGCTGGATTTTCTGGTGGAGAGGTTTCGGAGCGTGCCTTGGTAGGTGCAGGGCCGTGGCCGAGAGCATAAAGCGGAGCCTAAGTCAGCAATGTCTCAATAAGACTGGAAGCTGGGATTCGCCTACATTCTTTCAATGTCTAGTGTCGCGTCATGTGTCAAAAGCTGCTTACCTGTAGAGGAAGGCGTACCGACACTTTGCTCTTGACGCAACACTAGTTTGACCCATTAGCGTTCGTTCATCAATCCAATTCTGCATCATGACAGCGAACATTCGAGATTGCTTGCGCTCCGTTTGGTAGCTTGCGCCGTCGCACAAACTAGGACTTTGCATGTGCAGACGCGCCTCGTTCTGGCGTATCGGTGGGCACTGCGGAAGGTCTTTGCCCCAGGATCGCCACGCCAGAGGTCAGATAGCGGTCCAAATCACGGGCTTGTGGAACGGTTGAGCGTTTTCTTTGTTTCGGCGTAATCTGTTTTACGGCGAAGTCATAGTGATTTTTGTAGGAGGATTCGTCGTACAGCATCTCGTCGGGCACGAGATTTTTTAGTTGTTCCCTCGTCTCAAGAATCATCTTCTCCATGGCTTTGGGGACGGTTAGGCCACCGCCGCTCTCGCTGGGGTTTACCAAATCCCACATCCACAACCCGTACATCCGGCTCCGATACTGCCTAGTCTCACTGATTAGGAATACGCGTTCGTCGAAGGTGCGCATGAATAGCGAGTTGTCGAATTCCGGGCTACTGACATTGGCATAACAGCCACGCGTGTCGATGAAGGCCCGCCTAAGTGCCTCACGGAAATCACGTAAGACGGCATCAATGTGGAGCGGTGTCCTGTCCGTAGGAACCGCCAGGACCAGATGGTTCGTCAAATCGACTTCGTTGATGCGGATGCGGTGTTGATCGTGGCCGAAGATGCGTACGTTAGAGGTTGGCCGTTTCGCCAGGAAGGCGTGCTCGCAGACGATACCAGTCATCTCCTCGTCAAGCTCAGCTTCCTGAGTGTGAAGCCAATAATTGTCATGACCCAGCCGCTCCGCCCAGGGGTGCACTGAATACGCGCCACTTTTTGCGGCCAAGTAGTGAATCAGCATGGATTTACCGCTCACCAAATTGCTCAAGGCGAAGGGATCGTAGTAGTCGAGAAAGTTCAACTCGCCCTGAATTTTGTCTACGACGGCACAACCGTCACCCAAGATATTGCTGAGCCTGTCGAGTTGTGCATCGGACAGGTAGCCCAGGATCGGAAAATTGATTTCTTCTGGGCTTGGTTCAATTTCGTGCTCCAGTAGCTGGCGGAACTCTGCCTTTTTTCCAGCCGCGACCAAGGCGCGGGTTTGCTGCAAGTCGAGCACACGCATGCAGCGAGCGGTTGCTGTGATCCTTCTCCCTATAAACGGACGGTCTTCGTTGTTAAGCGGCGTTTCGGCAAGCACTGCCTCGATTTGTGAACGGATAGTTCGTAGCGCGCGAAATTCTTTGGGGTGATGAAGGGAGAAGCGCCTCACGCAATACTGATGCGCCAGCAACTGATCAAACTTCTGGGTTTGTAGAAATTCACGCAGCTTCTTTTCGGGAAGCACTCGCGTGTTGGGAGGTAAAGAATGGTGGATTACGCCTGAAATATTGCTCATGGTCTGCTTTTTACTCAATTGATGTTTGAAATCACAATTTTTGTCAATTTGGGTAGTGAGTCAACATCTGGATTAACGCACGCAGCCCGATGTAGCCAGACAAAGGTTGGCTGGCTAGACTGTCCCCAAGCTCGATCAATGGTGATCGGCTCTTTAAAAGGACTTCCATGACTACTTTACAAACACTAGGTGATGTGCTCTCCAACCCTGTTGGCACGGCGCGGCTTCTAGAAGCTCACAGCACCCTTAAACGGACACAAGACGCAAAGATGACTTATGAGCAGGTCTGCATCGTGTTCCCCGATGCTGCGAAGTACAGCTCGGCACAACTTGACGGCTTCATGGTGATCGGTGCGGACCTAGTAGCAGGACGTACGCGCTTCAATGGACGCTTGCTTCCGCAGGGCGGGGAAGGTGTGCTGGATCCTGTTTGAGATTGGGGTAATTCGGGTATTCCTAGCGAATGCTCGGACGTCTAAAGTGGTGGACCCCCAAGTCAAGACAATTTTTCAGCCAGTTTAAGCTGCACTCGGATTGACTCGCAGTTGGACGGCGCTGCCCCGGTTTTGGCTTGGGAGCCGGTTTCTTCGCTGATGGAACAGCCTGTGCGCGAGAGTCATTCACTGGTGAACTACACATTTTCACTTTGACCCTCTTCGCAAAAATCACGCCCTGCTGGAATGGGTTCTTACTCGCGGCAGCCTCAATCTCCTGACTTTGGACTGCGAATTTTGACCAAATTGTGTACACTATGATTCACAAATGTGCAATCCCGCACCAGGAGGTCAACATCATGGAAACAACCAAAGTCGGCATTCGGCAGTTCCGCGCAGGCATGGCGGAATTCATTGCATCGAGCACGCCCGTGGCCGTGACGCGCCATGGGCAAACCATCGGCTATTTCATCCCGACGCAAGCCCAAGGCGAGGCCGACATCACAGCCCTGAAAAAAGCGAGCAAGACCCTGGAGCGCCTGCTGGCAGCGCAAAGCGTCGATGTCGAAGACGTGGTGGCCGAATTCAAGGCCGTGCGCAAGCAGGCCAGCCCCCGCAAAAAGCCCAAGGCTGCGGCTGCATGAGCGGCAAAGCCCTTGTTCTGGACTATGCCGATGCCCGCAAGTACCTCACCGCAGGGACGAACAGGCGCAAGTGGGCGTGGCCAGCCACTTCAGCGCCAGCGAGGCCACCGTGCTGCTGCACGCCGCCCTGGCCGGCGGCGGCATCGCGCTGCAGCCCACCTACTTGGCCAGCCCTTACCTGGCCAGCGGCGCCCTGGTGGCTGTGCTGCCTGAGTGGCAGGTGCCAGCGATGACGGTGTACGCGCTGTACCCGTCCCGGCGGCATCTGTCACCAGCGGTGCGGGCGCTGCTGGATTTTTTGGTGGAGCGGTTTCGTAGCGTGCCTTGGTAGGAGCAGGTAGACCGTGATGGTTTTGATGGCTCATCGCCTCTACCGAAAGCCAGAAAAATTTGAGTTTTATCAGAGATAATGATGGTTACACACTGGAAAAATTTTTATTGATGATAATTAAAAACATATCAAATGACTGAAATGATTTATATAACAATTGACGGGGATGATATAGGGCAGAGAATAACAAGATGCTACCTGAGTAATGATGCCAGAGCGCTTGAAGATTTGAATGAGAAAATGAAGGAAACAACTGAATTGATTTCCAAATACCTAGAGAATATAGGGTTTTCAATAATTTTCTGCGGAGCTGATGGGGTGGCTGGCTGTGCAAATGGTTTGAAAATATCGGATTCAGCGATCTTTCATGAAATATCCAGTATCGCAAAAGGATTCGCAACTTTCTCTGTGGGGACGGGCGCAAGCCTTCGGGAATCTTATGTTGCGCTAATGGCAGCAAAAAGCCTTGGAAAGGCACAGCTGTATAACTACAAAAATCTAAATTGATGATATGTTTCGAATTATAAATTTTCCCAGTCTAATAAAATTAGTGGTTGGATTGACGGTCTTTATCAGTATCGTACTTTATGTGTTGATTGATCAATACTCACCGGGAACATCATTATTCAAGCTTTTTGGAATTTCCTCGGCGGTAGCTGCCTTGTTGGTCTTCATTGTCAGCTCAAGCTCCACCTCCAGAAAAATATGGTCAATTTTGAAGCATATTGATGGATCACTTTTTCCAGATATCAATGGCACTTGGGAGGGAGAGATTTTATTTGACGGTAAAAAACTGGAGGCTCGGGCAGTTATTCGACAGACATTGAGTCATACTCAAATAGATCTGCATACTCCAACATCCAAATCGATAACACTTGAATCAACTCCGGTTACTGAGGGTGGGCAGCCGCGGTTGTACTACGTGCATCGTGTGACGCCACTTAATCCGAATTGGCACGTATATACAGGGTCAACTCTTTTTGATGTGCGAAATATCATTATCAATGGAAAGAAGATTTTGGAGTTATCTGGAAGTTATTATACGGACAGAAAAACAAATGGAAGAATTCGATTGAGACAGGTTGGCGTCGACTCCATGCAAGACGTTTCCTATTATTGATTGAGTTTTGCAAGTATTTTCACTGCCGATATAATTAAATATCGTGTATTGTGAGTATTTTGTTGGGTGGCACGAAGTTAAATTTCAGTCTCGAATAAAGCAACTCAATAGGAGAGTTTTTGGCTTCAAATCATGAGTATGCGGTAATCGGCCATAGCCGGGCGATGGTTGGCCGATTCCTTGGAGTCGTGGCAGGGTTGGCCAGTTCAGGCTTGGCCGTTCTAATCGCTACGGCAATAACTTATGCCGAACGTTGGGGATTAATAAACTCCCGCGCGTATTGGACCTTGCCGCTGACAGCAGCAATTTTCTACACTCTGGGTCACTTGGCCTTTGACAAGTGGGCCTGGCGAACGTGGTTGGTCCATTTCGTTTTGGATATTCCTGACTTGCGTGGAAAATGGGACTGCGTCGGCGAAACCATTGATGCCAATACCGGTGCGGTAACGTACAACTGGACTGCGGAAGTCATGATTTCACAGGGCTGGGAAAAGATCAGGATCTACTCTCAGACGAAGCAGTCGCGTTCGCGTAGTGTCGCTGCTTCCATCGTGGTCGAAGAAGACATCGGCTATATCTTGATGTACAGCTACCGCAACGAACCGCGCCCTGGCGAACCAGAACTGAAGGCGCACCACGGCTATGCCGAGTGGCACATCGCCGCTGATGGCTCCTCCGCCGATGCGACTTACTTCAATGGTGGAGGCCGCTACACAGGTGGTCGGATGAAACTTACAAGGAAAACCCGTGGCAACTGACTATTCAAACCGCATCGGCCGAGTTAATGCACGGCGCAACAACACCGCTTCTGCTTCTGTGAGTTTTGGCAAAAGCGCCGCGTTTGCTGAGAACAGCGCTTTACTGGATTCCGTGACCGAGGGCTATCAAAACAAGACAAGGTCCAAGAATTTTCAGTACGCTTTGGTATCCATGCAGCAGGTCGATGCGCAATACACTGCCATCAGCTATCGCGAAGCCGAAAGGGTAGCGAAGCAGATTGATTTAGGACTTCTGAGACTTGGAAAGGCGGTGACGGTCGAACTTCAAGGCTCCCTACCATTGAATGTGCATTTGAGGCGCGTAAGCGACGTCGATATGCTCGTATGGCCGTTGAGCTACTTTGTCTTTGACAGCTACGGAGTTGCCGCCTCTGGTTACACAATCAGCACGAGCAATACTATTACCGAAATAACCTCCTTGCGTTCTGAGTGCTGCTCGGTGATCCGATCTGCCTTTCCTGCTGCGAAGGTTGACGATTCTGGGGCGAAGTGCATCACCGTATCGGAAGGCTCTCTTCTTCGCGAGATTGACGTAGTTCCATCCGTTATTTACAGGACTGTCACTTATCAAAGAACCAAGAACGACGAGGACAGAGGGGTTCAAATCTACGACAAGAAGGCGAATAAGCTCATCACGAACTACCCCTTCAAAGTTCGAGCTTTGATCAATGCAAAGGAGGACCGTACGGGCGGCGGGTGCAAGAAAGCCATTCGCTTGCTCAAAAACATGAAGGAGGACTCTGATACTTCGATTGCACTGTCCAGCTTCAACATCATGTCACTCGTCTATGCAATGCGAGACTCCGATCTCTTGCATAAGTTCTACTACGAGGGCAAGATCGTCGCCTCGCTACAAAGTTGGTTTTTTACTCTTGCGCATGACGAAACATATTTAAGAGGGCTCGATACCGTGGATGGAAGCCGGAAGATCGTGGAGTCGGCAGCTGATGTCAGGGCAGTCTCACAAATGTCGGATGAGCTGGACATGCTGGTGTTGAAGATAGCGAAGGAGTTGCAGCCCGACATACCCAACAGTTACCCGGCGTGGCGAGCCAAAGTTGAAAGTGAGTTTTTGATTTAACGGCATGTGTCGCCGAGCCATTCAAGGAGTATCAGTAGACTTGATCGTTCGCTTGCGTTGCTGACTTAGAACGGCTAACAATATGAACGGGAAGTTCAGCACTCCCACTTGAATGGCCGGTAATGCCCGATACTTATTTACGGCTTAAGCGCCGTACATGACCAACTTTTCCTACTGCATTGCCGACATTGAAGCCGGTCTGGTTTCCCCAGGCGGCACGCTCACACCGAAACGCTGCGCCATGATATCGCTCAGGCCATCGTCGAGTACGCCCCCGGCCCGGTCGTTCAGGACGGGACTTGCGCCACCCCACCCGCAGGCAACTCCCGCATCCGCCGAATATCGCGCTGAGGCGGCGCGCCAAACAGGCGGCTGTACTCGCGGTTGAACTGCGAGACGCTCTCGTAGCCCACGCGCGCGGCCGTGTGGCTCGCGTCCAGCGCCTGGTTGAGCATCAACTGCCGCGCCTCCTGCAGGCGCAGCTGCTTTTGGTACTGCAGCGGGCTCATGCCCGTGAGTTCGCGAAAGTGCTGCCGAAACGTCGATGGGCTCATGCTCGCGCGGGCGGCCAGATCGTCCATCAGCACATCGCGGCTGAAGTTCTGCTTGAGCCAGGCGATGGCGCGGGCCACCTGGTGGCTGGGCGAGCCCGTTGCCAGCAGATGGCGCAAATAAGGGCCGTGCGGGCCGCACAGCAGCCGCACCATGATCTCCTGCTGAACCAGCGGGGCGATGCGGGGGATGAGCGCGGGCTCGTCCAGCAGGCGCACCAGGCGGATCACCGCATCTAACAGGGGCGCTTCCACCAGGCTCAGGGAGATGGCGCGCGGCGCGGGCTCGCGCGGCAGGGGCGGCAGGTCCAGCTCCGCCGCCAGCTGCACCAGGGCGCGCGCTTCCAGGGTCAGCATCATGCTCAGAAAAGGCCGGGCCAGGTCTGCCTGCGTGATTTGCGAGACGGCGGGCAGGTCCAGCGTGGTCAGCAGGGACTGGCCGGGGCCATACGTGATCACCTGATCGGCCAGGCTGACCTGCTTGCCGCCCTGCGCGATGATGCCCAGGCCCAGGCCGTAGAGGCAGTGCAGGGGCTGCGTCCTGAGGCTGCTCCGGTAGAGCGTGAGCTGCGGGATGCCTGTGGGGAAGATGCCGTCATTTTGGGCAATCCTGCCAATCTCGCGGGCCAGGGTGTCGATGGGCATGGTCAGTCCTTTACAAAGCGCGTTTCCGCCTGGGCGCCTTCGGTCTGCGGGCGGACTGGCGGCTCGGCGGGCTTTCCAGGCAAGTCGCCTGCTGTGGCGCACTGTACATCCGGCGCCGGCCCGGCTGGGCCTTATTTGGCGATAACTCATCGAAAAAGGCAATAAAAAAATCGGAATCGGCAATTTGCCCAGCCGCTGCAAGCGGACACTTTCAGCCTGGATCACCGCCTGCAAGCACCAAGGAGCATCGCCCCACCATGAGCACCCTCAACGTCAACGGCCGCGTGTACACGCTCGACGCCGATCCCGCCACCCCCATCCTCTGGGCCTTGCGCGACTCGCTGGGCCTCACGGGCACCAAGTTCGGCTGCGGCGCGGCGCTGTGCGGCGCCTGCACCGTCCACCTGGACGGCCAGGCCATCCGCTCGTGTGTCACGCCCCTCTCGGCGGCGCAGGGTAAGAAAATCACCACCATCGAGGCGGTCACCGACGCCAGCGAGCGCGTCGGCGCCGCCGTGCATGCGGCCTGGGTCAAGCACGACGTGGCCCAGTGCGGCTACTGCCAGAGCGGCCAGATCATGAGCGCCACCGCCTTTTTGAAATCGCTGCCCAAGGGCAAGCAGCCCAGCGCCGCCGAGATCGACAGCGCCATGAGCGGCAACCTCTGCCGCTGCGGCACCTACGCCCGCATCCGGGCCGCCGTGGCCGATGCGGCCAAAACCCTTGCCTGAAAGAGAGCCGCCATGCTGCACAACCTCGATCCCCGCGAACTTTCGCTCGAACTGCCGCGCGCCCTGCGCCACTTGCTGGAGCGCGGCCAGCCCGGCGCCCCCGCCCCGCTGGCGCGCCGCAGCTTTCTGAAGCTCGCCGGCGCTGGCGGCCTGACGCTGGGCGTTTTTCCGCATCTGGCCACGGCCGCGCAGGGCGAGGGCGCGCCCCAGGCGGCTGGCGCCCTCAAGCCGACTGAGCAGCCCTCGGCCTTCGTGCAGATCGCGCCCAGCGGCGAGGTCACCGTCACCATCAACCGGCTCGAATTCGGCCAGGGCGTGCAGACCGCCCTGCCGATGATCCTGGCCGAGGAGCTGGACGCCGACTGGGCGCTGGTGCGCAGCCGCCACGGCAGCAACGACGCGGCCTATGTTGATCCGCGCTTCGGCCTGCATATCACCGGCGGCTCGAACTCGATCAAGCACAGTTTTACCCAGTACCGCGAACTGGGCGCGCGCGCCCGCGCCATGCTGCTGGGCGCGGCTGCTGCCCGCTGGAAGGTGGACGCGGCCACGCTGCGCACGCGCGCGGGCCAGGTGCTGGCGCCCGACGGGCGCAAGCTGAGTTATGGCGAACTGGCCGAGGCCGCGATGGCCCAGCCCGTGCCCGAAAAAATCACACTGAAAGACGCCAAGGATTTCCGCCTCATCGGCCGCGCCACCACGCGCCTGGACGCGCGCGCCAAGAGCAGCGGGCGCCAGGAATTCGGCATCGACGTGCGCCTGCCTGGCCAGTTGACAGCCGTGGTGGCCCATCCGCCGGTGTTCGGCGCCAAGCTCGTGTCGGTGGACGACAGCGCGGCGCGCGCCATCAAGGGCGTCAAAGCCGTGCTGCGCGTGCCGCTGGACCGTGGCGCCGAGGGCGTGGCCGTGGTGGCCGACGGCTACTGGCAAGCCAAGCAGGGCCGGGACGCACTGAAACTGCAATGGGACACGGCGGCGCTTGAAAAGGTGGACAGCGAACGCCAGCTGGCGCAGTACCGCGAGCTGGCGGGCCAGAGCGGCGCGCGCAAGTTCGACGCCGACATGGCCCCGCTGGCTGGCGCGCCGCACCGCATCGAGGCAGAATTTGTCTTCCCCTACCTGGCCCACGCGCCGATGGAGCCGCTCAACTGCACCGTGCAGCTCGCCAAGGACGGCGCGCAGCTGTGGGTGGGCTCGCAGTTCCCCGGCACCGACGGCATGGCGGCGGCGCGGGTGCTGGGCCTCAAGCCCGAGCAGGTGCAGGTTCATGTTCAGATGGCCGGGGGCGGTTTTGGCCGCCGTGGCAACCCCAGCAGCGACTACGTGGTGGAAGCCTGCGAGGTGGCCAAGGCCGCCCGCGCCGCCGGGCTGGATGCGCCGGTGCGCCTTCTGTGGAGCCGCGAGGACGACATCAAAGGCGGCTACTACCGCCCGATGCACCTGCACCGCGTACACATCGGCTTTGACGACACCGGCAAGGTGCTGGCCTGGGACCATGCGCTTGTCGGCCAGTCCATCACGGCGGGCACCTTCTTCGAGGGCCTCATGGTCAAGGACGGCATCGACGCCACGGCCGTCGAGGGCCTGCGCGATCCGTATCCGCTGCCGATGCGCCTGACCGTCCACCACCCCAAACTGAACGTGCCGGTGCTGTGGTGGCGCAGCGTGGGCTCGACGCACACCGCTTTCGTGATGGAAACGCTGATCGACGAAATCGCCCGAACGACCAAGCAGGACCCGGTGGCCTACCGCCTGCGGCTGCTGGGCGACAAGCACCCGCGCCACCGCGCCGCGCTGCAGCTGGCGGTGGACAAAAGCGGCTACGGCAAAAAGCAATTGCCCGCCGGGCGCGCCTGGGGCGTGGCGGTGCATGAGTCTTTCGAGACCGTGGTGGCCTATGTGGTGCAGGCCTCGGTGCAAAAGGGCAAGCCGGTGCTGCACCGCGTGACGGCCGGCGTGCATTGCAACCTGGCCGTGAACCCGCGCACCATCGAGGCGCAGGTGCAGGGCGCCGCGCTCATGGGCCTGTCGATGTGCCTGCCGGGCGCGGCCATCACGCTCAAGGACGGCGTGGTGCAGCAGAGCAACTTCGGCGATTTCTCTGTGCCGCGCATCACCGACATGCCCGAGATCGCGGTCCACCTCGTGCCCAGCGCCGACGCGCCCACCGGCATGGGCGAGCCCGGCCTGCCGCCGCTGGCGCCCGCGTTTGCCAACGCCATCGCCCGGCTGACCGGCAAGCCGGTGCGCGATCTGCCGTTCAAGCTGGCGTAAGCCGGCCGCACTTCACAGCAGTCACAGCCTTTAGCTTTAAGGAGAGCGCGCCATGGAAGATCTCGACACCCTGGTCCTGCGCACTGCCGTCGGCTGGCACGCCGCCGGCCTGCCGGTGGTGCTCGTCACCGTCGCGCGCACCTGGGGCTCCTCGCCGCGCCCGCCCGGCTCGCTCATGGCCATCAACGGCCGGGGCGAGACGGCCGGCTCGGTCTCGGGCGGCTGCATCGAGGACGATTTGATCCACCGCATCCGCGAGGGCGGCGTGCAGGCGGCCTGCGCGACGGACACGCCCGCCGTGCTGCGCTACGGCATCTCGGCCGACGAGGCGCACCGCTTCGGCCTGCCCTGCGGCGGCACGGTGGAGCTGGTGTTAGAGCCCGTTTCCCATCGCAGCCGTCTGGACGAGTTGCTGCAGGCTTGCCAGCAGCGGCGCAGCACCGAGCGGCGGCTTCATCTTGCTACCGGCCAGGTGGAATTGCGCGAAGGCCGGCGCGACGGCGTGCCGCGCCTGGACGACACGCACCTGAGCACTTTTCTCGGCCCGCAGGCTCGGCTCATCCTCATCGGCGCGGGCGACCTGTCGCGCTTCATGAGCCAGATGGCGCTGAGCCTGGGTTTCGAGGTGATCGTCTGCGACCCACGCGAGGAGCACCGCGCCAGCTGGCAACTGGCCGGCGTGACAGTGAGCCACGAGATGCCCGACGACCTGATCCTGCGTTTAAAACCCGACGCACGCACCGCCGTGGTGGCGCTGACGCACGACCCCAAACTGGATGACCTGGCGCTGATCGACGCGCTGCAGTCCGACGCTTTCTACGTCGGCGCCATCGGCTCGCGCCGCAACAGCGCGCTGCGCCGCGAGCGCTTGCATACGCATTTCGATCTGCCGGAGAGCGCGCTGGACGCGCTGCACGGGCCGGCGGGCCTGTACATCGGCAGCAAGACCCCGGCCGAGATCGCGCTGTCCATCATGGCCGAGGTGGTGGCCGTGAAAAACGGGGTTCAGCTGAGCGCGCCGGCGCCGGTGGCGGCGGGAAAGTCCGGGCTGGAACTGAGCGCCGACCCGGCCTTTACCGCGCCGACCTGCGCGGCTTGACATTGGGTTGCATACCGACATGCATCATGGCGAGTTATCACCCAACGCGTCAGCTGCGCGACCTGACATGAACATGCCTGGAAGCTGCGACAGTGCAAGCGTCTCGGACACTTTCGGCAGCGACAGAACCTTGGATACTTCCGGGTTGCCCATGCATTTCAGGCCACCAACAGCGCCTCAACACCCGCCGCTGGCTGCCACCATCCTGGCTGCCGGCCTGGGCCAGCGCCTGGGCGGGCGGCCCAAGGCGACACTGCAGATCGGCGGGCGCAGCCTGCTGGAGCGTTTGATGGCTGCCCTGCGCGGGGCGGGAATCCAGGCTGTGAGCGTCGTCATCGGGCCTTATCGGGAGCAGCTTTTGCCGCTGGTGGCGCGCTGCGGCGCCCGCGTCGTGGCGCATTCGCAAGCCGGCGCCAGTCTGATCGAGTCGCAGCGGCTCGCGCTCGACGCGCACATGGCCGCTTACGCCGGCCACGACCTGCTGCTGGTGCTGGCCGACCTTCCGCTGCTGGGCGAAGCCGACATCTTGCCCCTGCTGGCCGCCTGGCACCAGCGTGCGCCTGGGATTCATGCGCAGATGCCCGTGGTGGACGGCGTGCGCGGCCATCCGCTGCTGCTCTCCAGCCACGCCGTGGCGCAGATCGCTGCCACATCCCGCCACCTCGGCATACGCGACTGGCTGCGCAGCCACCCCGAGGCTGTTCAACTTGTCCACACCCTGCGGCGGGCCTATGTCACCGATGTGGATACCCCGGACGATCTGATCGCCTTGCAGGCCCTTGTTCACCCGTCTGAGGTGACTTGGCCCGCGCCCTGAAAATTCGAACCGAAAACTGTGCCGTCTGCCCGGCCTATCTGCACGACTTTTTCGGCGCCAACACCGACTCGCCCGGCTACGAAACAGTGCAATGACTCAACCGCCGCCTCGGCACGCGCGGCAGCGGGCAGCGGGCAGCGGGCAGCGACGAGCATTTCACCAGTTCCCTCACGCCCGAGGGTTTCCTGGCCGAGGTGCGCAAGTCGGACCTCACCCGGCACGATCAAGGGGATTGAGGGGATCAAGGGCGGCGAGCGCCTGCGCCACAGCCCCCTCATCCGTCGGCCTCACCAGCCGGCCCACTTCCTTTCCATCGGCCAGCAGAATCAGGGTGGGCCACAGTTTGACGCCGAACGAGCGGCCCAGCGCCCGGCCGCTGCCGTCTTCCACCTTCAGGTGACTGACCCCGGGATGAGCGCCCAGGGCCCTGGTGACGACAGGGGCGCTGGCACGGCAATACCCGCACCAGTCCGTGCCGAACTCCAGCACCGTAGCGCCCGGCAAGGCATCGATGGCCTCGCGTGTCGGTGCCTGGCTGGCATAGCTAAGAGCAGGGGCCATGATGTGTGTCCTTTCAGGAAGCGGTGAAAATACGTCCGAGCGCAGGCCGGTCCCGTCAGGAGTGCGCGCTCAAAAGTGCGCCTTATGGACAGTCAGGCTACTGTCCATGCATTTTGTTCGGGAAAGCGCCCTCCTGAAGTTTTCCCCGTCATCACAAGGGTTGTTCAGGGAACAAGCCGAGGGAGCAAGATCAGTCAGGTGTCAATTGCCATTTCGCCCCCGATCCAGCTGAAAACGGCCGTGCGCAGTGCGTCATCAACAACCATGCCTTCTCTGGCACAAGCGGCCAGTCCAATCCCGCAAACGGCGACTGTCAATGACTTCACATCTGTTGCGCCAGACGCTGGTACAAATCCACCGAACAGCATTGCACGGATCAACTGATTGACGTCGCGGCGAGACACGCCTTCTTGCCTCGCAACGATCAGGTCGAATACACGCTTGCCAGTTTCCAGAAGGCTGAATTCCGAGTCCTGAAGCGCCAGCGACAAACAGGCGAGAGCCACGCCATATTTCCTTGGCGACAGCGCAGGAAGATTGGACATTGAAAACACCGGACTAACCTGAGTCCACAATAGCTCGCGTCCTTGCCAAGCCTCGTCTGGTCTTCCGGGTGCTGCCTTGTTCAGATCGTCGGGCAATGTATGGCGCGCAGGATCAAGAACGACACCCCCATGGAAATGCCATTCCATTTGCAAATTCTCAAGCGCCAGTGACTCCAGGAACCGCCGGAAAGAGCCATGGCCGTTCCAGTTTGTGCCCACGTCAGTGGCCCGACTTTTCACCACCTGGGCGAGCAAGGCACAGGAGACTGGCCGGTTCGATCCGGCCACTTCTTGAACAATGATGTGGCGCGCAGTCTCTTCGTTGCGGTGCCCATTGGAACTCGTCAACTGGATGATCTCTGGCTCTTCGTGATTCTTGTCCCCTGTCAGCCGCCGGGGATCGAGAATGGTGGCATTGACATCATCGATGATCAACGGTGCCAGCGATAACTGCTTTAGAAAGTCTCTGAACGCTTGCGCATCAGCCCAGCCGGACTTGTTCAAGTTGGGTATCTGGCTACCCAGCACCTGAGCCAATCTAATCAGTGGAACCGGTGCTTTTGCAGAATCCACGGTCTGGTATACGAGCCGCTCTGCCTGCTGGATTTGCCCTTGATGCTGGGGCACGTTCACATTTGCCGAGTGCGCCTCACTTTCAGTTCGCTCATCATCAAAACCAAGTGCATCACCGATGAAATCGTCAGGATCGATCATCAGGTCGGCTGATGCTTCGTAGGCAGACGATGTCTGCCCAGCCGCCAGTACGGTCGTGCGCCGGTCACTACGCCTGAGTTTGCGCAATACCGGTGAAAAGTCTGCGTCGGCCGAGAAGACGATGAATTCGTCGTAGTGTGTGCTGTGCTGCAACACATCCACCATATCCAGAACCATGTGAATATCGGTACTTGTCTTTCCCGCGAACGTCATCGGCGGGCAGTCAACGATTTCAAAGCCCGACTGGCTAAAATTAAACCGATAGCGTTGGTAAACAGAAGGGTTGAGATAACAACGGCGCACAAGAATACGCCGGCGTGCAGTCTGATCCACATAAGGTGGCAACGGCAATTTTTCAGCCAACCATTTCATCCATACATCAGGATACCTGGCAAACCGCTCTGCGTAGGCAGGATCCAGACGCTTGAGGCCAGAAAACACATTGTCAAAATCCACGAATAATGCGGTTTTCATTTTATATTCCAAATACTTCTTAAAATTTGTGCCATTTTCACCACTCGGTTGACCTGCGCCCCTGCGTGCTGGCACGCGTTCCCTGCATAGCCCCGCTCGACAACTGAGAGATTGCTGACGAGGGGAGCACCCGGCTCGGGTGACTGCCATTCATACGAATCGCGCAGCGACGATTTCGGGAAAAACTGACTTAAATTTTATCCCAGTTTACAGGAAATGCCTTTATGATCGTTCGGCATAAAATAACCAGGAGTATAAATGCTGAAAAAGATCCTCATCTGTGGTGCGGTGATCATTTTGGGAAAGGCAGCGATCGAGATGTCATCTGTTAAAAATACAGACAAAAACATAACAAAAATCCTGAAGGATATCAATGAAAAACTGCCGCAAACAGTAGGCAATATGCGGATGGAGAAGGTTGATTATGTGAATCATGTCATCCGGTACTCGGGAACGGTGCTTGGCGGGCAGGGGTTGACCGAAGAGATGAAGGATGACTTTCAGAAGCAGTTTAAAGTTTTATATTGTGAAACCAAGGCATTCAAAAAAGCAAATATTGGTGTGGATTATTCTGCCAGATCGCTGATCATGAAAGGCATCAACGATAAATTGAGTGATGAAACGTGGGTGGCGAGTTTTCGGCCTGAACATTGCATTTAGAAAGCCTTCGTGGAACTCATGAGGCAAGATTTTTGGCGGGAGATGGCTTTCGCCCGGAGATTTTCGCAGCCAGTCCTCAAGGCCATGGTGATGTGTTTGCTCATGATGATGGAAGAGCGGCGCGGCGCGCAAGCGTCTGGCTGACAGATGCGATAGCCAGGGCAACGATGATGAGCGCTGCCCCGACGGCAAACGTGATCCGCATGCCGGCCGCCACCGCCTCGGGACGCGCTGCCGTCAGCTCGCTCGTCTCCGCCCCGAGCGCGAACACCGCGCCCATCACGGCAGCACCGGTGATCAGCCCGAGATTGCGCGACAGGCCGAGCAGGCCGGAAATGACGCCGCGCTGCTCGGCTTGAATGCTTGTCATGACTGCCGTGTTGTTGGCCACCTGAAACAGCGCATAGCCGGCGGTGATGACCACGAGCGGGGCGATGTAGCCCGGCACGCCGAACGCCGGCGCCGCCATGGGCGTGGCAGCGGCACCGGTCGCCATGGCGACGAGCCCGGCGAGAGTCATGCGCTGGGGACCAAACCGGTCCACCAGGCGGCCAGCCGGCATGCCCGCCAGCGCGGCGGCCAGCGGACCGGCCGACAGGACAAGGCCGACGCGTGCGGCGTCGAGCGCCAGGGCGCCGGAGAGATAGAACGGCCCCACCACCAGCGTCGTCATCACCACGCTCGTGACCAGCAGGCTCATCGCAAAGCTCGCGCCCAGGACCGGATGGCGCAGCATCGCCAGCGGAATCAGCGGTGACGCGGCCTTCGCCTCGGCAAGCGCAAAGAGGCCGGCGCCGAGGGCGGCCGCTGACAGCAGCGCCAGGTTGAGCAGGCCGAAACTGCCGCGCCCCGTCGTCATGGCCAGCGCATAAGCGGCCAGCGTCAGGGCCAGCAGCAGCGTGCCCACGGGGTCAAGACCGTTTCTTTTCGTCTTCGCGCCCCGGCGATCAGCGGGCCGATCAGCGGGCAGGAAGCGCTGCGCAAGCCCCAGCGCCAGCAGGCCCAGCGGCACATTGACAAAAAAGATGGCCGGCCAGCCGAAGCGGGCGATCAGCACGCCGCCCAGCGTCGGGCCGAGCGCGGTGCCCACGGCCGACATCGTGCCGAGCAGGCCCATGGCGCTGCCGGTTCTGGCCTTGGGAACCGTCTCGCCGACAAAGGCCAGGGTCAGCGCCATCATGACGGCCGCGCCCAGGCCCTGCAGCGCCCGGGCGGCAATCAGCAGCCCGAGCGTGGGCGCCAGGGCGCACAGGAGCGAGGCCAGGGTGAAGAGGAAGATGCCGGCCAGCAGCAGCCGCCTGCGCCCGGTCAGGTCCCCGAGCCGCCCGACGCTGACGATCAGCGTGGTGATGGCCAGCAGATAGGCCAGCACAATCCACTGGACCTGCTGGAAGGAGGCGCCAAACGCCTGCGCCAGCGTCGGCAGGCCGACATTGGCGCTGCTGGTGCCCAGCGAGGACAGCAGCATGGACAGCGACAGGCTCATGAGCGCCCAGCGCGCCGAAGAGGGCAGCGAAGAGGGCAGTTGTGGCTTGTCAGCGGCTGGCTGATCTGGTTTTTCTAGGATGGCTTTGAACATGGACTGGCCTTGCGTGGTGAGGCCCGAAGCGGGCGCTTTGCCACAAGATAAGCCTTTGCCCGGCATGGCGGAAGGCGCACGGTTTGCACTTCATTCATGCGTGCGGCGCCATCCCCGGGGGCAAGAGGCCTGTGCTATGGTCCGGCCATGTCCCGGCCCGATCTCAACCTGCTTGTCACCCTGGATGCGCTGCTCGACGAAGGCAACGTGGCGCGCGCCGCCCGGCGGCTGCACCTGAGCCCCTCGGCGATGAGCCGGGCGCTGGCGCGATTGCGCGAGACGACGGGCGATCCGCTGCTGGTGCGGGCCGGACGCGGCCTCGTGCCGACGCCCCGGGCGCTCGAACTGCGCGGCAAGGTCAGCAAGCTGGTGCAGGACAGCCAGACCCTTCTGCGCCCCGCCGAGAAACCCAGGCTGGACCAGCTCGTCAGGACTTTCACGCTGCGAACCAGCGATGGTTTTGTCGAGAACTTCGGCGCGGACCTGATCGCGCGTGTCAGCGCGGAAGCGCCCGGTGTGCGCCTGCGCTTCATGGTCAAGCCCGACAAGGGCAGCACCTCGCTGCGCGAGGGGAGCGTCGATCTGGAAACGGGCGTCGTGGGCAGCGCGATGGGGCCGGAAGTGCGCGCGCAGGCCCTGTTTCGGGACCGTTTCATCGGCGTCGTGCGCATGGGGCATGCGCTGAGCCAGGGCGAGGTCACGCCCGCCCGTTATGCGGGCGGCCGGCACATCCTGGTCTCGCGGCGCGGGCTCGACAAGGGACCGATGGATGAGGCTTTGAAGTCCTTCGGCCTGGAGAGAAGAATTGCGACGGTCGTTGGCGGCTTTTCGGCGGCGCTGGCGCTGGCCCGGGCTTCCGAGCTGATCGCCAGTGTTCCCGAGCGGCACACCAGAAACCTGCGTGCCGGCATGCACAGCTTTCCCCTGCCGGTCCCTGTGCCGGAGATCACGGTGTCATTGCTCTGGCATCCCCGCTTGCAGGCCGATCCGGCGCATCGCTGGCTGCGCGGGTGCGTGCGCGAGATTTGCGCGGAGCAAGGCAGCGATTCTTCGGCAGGTGACAAGCCCGCCGAACCGTGAACACGGCTTATGCCGATCCTGACGGCAGCGCCAAGGTGCGCAGGAAGCCCGATCCGGTTCAACGCCAGGCCGTCCAAATCTCAGGGGCAGACTTCTACCCCAGCACCTCCACCCTCAAGTTTCTTTCACGCTCCGGGGCGTCTGCCTGAAGTCATGAAAGTTAGCGCGGCTTGCGCCCTTTGCCAGCTTCAGTTCAGCGGCTCTGGCCTGGCTGTTGAACGATGGCCATGGCGAATTTTCCACTGCCCACGGACCAGTCGGAATAGTCGTTTTCGTGCATGAAGATGAACACGTCGTCAGGTGCGACGCCAGCGTTTTTTTCCAGATTACGTGCAATAGCGGCATAAAGATCGCGCTTCATGGCGTCACTGCGGCCACGGCGCATGGTGATCTCGATGAGAACCATGCGGTCTGACCGGGCCATGCCGTTGAACGTTCGGCTGTAGTGAAACTGCGCCGAATCGTAATCGGTCAGCATATTGAACAGTTCATCTTGCGGCATGCCGATGCTCTCGACCAGTGCCCGGTGAATTCCGTTGACGATGGCCTCCCGCTGGGAGGGTGATGTGCTTTTATGGACACCTGTCCGGATGAATGGCATGTATATTTCCTCAAATTGAAATTAAAAAACAGGGCGGGGAATTTTTTCTTCATCCCGCATCATTTGCTCTATGGGCGAGCGGCATTTTGGCAAGAAAGAGGGCCTGCAGAAAAGCGATTTTTTAGATCAGCCTATGTGCAATAAACTCACCTTATGACACGCCATCTCCCTCCCCTGAACGCCTTGCGCGCCTTTGAGTCTGCAGCCCGGCTTGGCCGGATGAACGCCGCTGCCGAGGAGCTTTTTGTCACGCCGGGCGCTATCAGCCGCCAGGTCCGCCAGCTCGAAGAGGCGCTGGGCACGCGCCTGTTCGGGGGAAGCAAAAACAAACCCCAACTGACGGCATCCGGCCAGGCCTTGCTGCCTGCGCTGTCAGCGGCGCTGGACCAGATCGAAATGGCCGTGCGTACCGTACGCCAGGACGAGCGCGCAACGCTGGACGTGTACTGCTTCAGCACCTTCACCGTCAAATGGCTGATTCCACGGCTTTACGGTTTCAACGCCTTGCACCCCGACATTGAGATCAGGCTGAGCGCGGCCGAGCAGGCGGCGGCGCAGGCCAGCGAGCATTACGACCTGGTCATCACGCTGGAGCAGGCATCGGATGTCTATCCGGCCGACGTCTTGCCGCTTTTCCCCGAGCGGCTCGGGCCGGTGCTCTCGCCCGCCATGGCCGCCAGGCTGGGCCTGCACCAACCCGAAGACCTGCTTGGCAAGCCGCTGCTGCATACCAGGACCCGGCTCAATGCCTGGCAGATGTGGAACCAGGCGCTCGGTGAGCGCCTGTCAGCACAGGCCGGTCCCGAGTTCGAGCACTATTACTTCACGCTGGAAGCCGCCATTGGCGGGCTGGGTATTTGCGTGGCGCCCTGGCATCTGGTGCTCGACGACGTGCGGGCTGGTCGTCTGCTGGCGCCACTTGGGTTTCAGGACAGCGGCAGCTGGTATGTGGCAAAAAGACGGGCACCACCCAATTCGCGGCTGAACAGATTTTGCGACTGGCTGCAACTGCAGGCGCGTGAAACACCGGCACCTTGAAAAGTGAGCGGACGATTTTCATGCATATAAACATCATCAGGGAAATCACTGGTATGAATTATTGGCACTCATGTTGACTTCATTGTCATCAGTAAAGTAAACTGAATTTGTTTTTAATTTTAAATTAACTGCCCCAGTTCTTTTCGGCTGTCTGATGGCTCATGAATTCAGTCATTCAACGTGACGGATTCAGCAGTCAGTTAAATTGAAAAATTTCTCCGACGTTTTCCATACTTTCCATGAGTCATTTATGAAACCCTTGTCATCCCTGTGTTTTAGCCTCGGAGTTCTCAGTCTTGCCAGTTTTCCGGTCCAGGCCGAAAAAGCTGGAAACATAATCATTGGTGCCAGCCTGCCTTTGTCCGGAATCAATGCAGCGTCCGGCCAGGAAGGGCTGAGCGTGATGAAGGCCTACTTCGACAGCGTGAACAAAGCCGGAGGTATTGAGGGGCGCATGCTGCAGCTTGAGACGCTCGACGATCAGTCAGATCCTGCGAAAACGGCCGGAAATGCCCAGTCACTCATTGACAAGAAGGCCGTGGTCCTTTTCAATTGCTGGGGCACTTCAAGCTGCAATGCGATGCTGCCCGTTGCCATTCAGGCCGGCGTTCCCCTGGTGGGAGGCATTGCCGGGGGCGGCCTCATGCGCCAGCAGCAGCGTTTTGCCTTCAATGTCCGCGCCAGCACGCAAGCCGAAATTGCCCGCATGATGAAGCAGATGGTGACGGTTGGACAAAGCAACATTGCCTTGGTTTTTCAGAATGACTCTTTTGGTGAAAGTGGCCAGGCAGCAGCCCATCAGGCATTTAAAAAATACAATATAAAACCGGCCGCAGAACTTCGGATAGATCCCGATTCCGGCAATGCCGCCACGGTGATTGATACGCTGAAAAAGCTTCCTCGCCTGAACGGCATTATTCTGGTCGCATCCCCGGCAGCCACCATTTCCCTGATCTCTCAATCCCGTAAAACCGGACTGGAAACCCAGTTTTACAACCTGTCCGCCCAGGCCAGCAACATGGTTATACAGGGCCTTGGAAAATACACCTCGGGCGTGGTCTTCACAACCCTCGCACCCAATCCCTGGAAAGATGGAATTCCCATCGTGAATGAATACCAGACTATTTATCGGGCGTCTACCGGCAGGCAGGATTATTCTTACCTGGGCATGGAAGTGTTTATCAATGCACGCGTTCTGGCGGACGGCTTGCGCAACAGCATTCGAGGTTCCAGTAACGCGTCCCTTGTCAGTGCCCTTGATACCATGGGTTTAAAGAATTACGGACCTCTGTCTGTCAATTTCGCGCCAGACCACCATGAAGGCTCATCCTATGTAGGGATAGCCATCATCAACAGCCGTGGCCAATTCGTCGAATAAGGCGATTTTTCAACCCATGCGGGCCACGGCTGCTTCATGCAGCCGGGCCTGCCGGTGATGCTTACTGCATCATCTCCAGCAGCGTGCGGGCCACGACTTTCGTGGCGCGGCGCAAATCTTCCAGCACCAGGTGTTCGTCGGCGCGCTTGGCATTGCTCTCGAACACCGTGCGTGGCCCGGCGCCGTAGATGGCGGCCGGTACGCCGGTCGCGCCAAACAGGCGCACATCGGTGTACAGCGGCGTGCCGGATGTGGGGATCGGCTCGCCAAAAATGGCCTCGCCGTGCTTTTGCAGCGCCTGTACCAGTGGCGCATTGGCGTCGTCGGGTTTCCAGGAGTCAGCCAGCAGCAGGCGTTTTATTTCGACGGTGATCCCGGGAATGCTGGCAGCCGCCTCGGCAATGACGCGGCGCACTTCTTTCTCGACCTCGACCGGGTTTTCTTCGGGAATCATGCGGCGGTCCAGCTTGAGCGTGACCTTGCCCGGAACCACGTTGGTGTTGGTGCCGCCCTCGATCCGGCCGATGTTGAGATAGGGATGCTTGATGCCATCGACCCTGGAGGTGACTTCCTGGTAGAGAACGTTTTGCTGGTACAGCGCGTTGAGAACCGCCGTGGCGCCCTGCAGCGCGTCAATCCCGGTGTCGGGGATGGCCGCGTGCGCCATCTTGCCGTGTACCGTAACTTCCATTTGCAGGCAGCCGTTGTGGGCGGTGATGACCTGATAGCTGAAACCGGCGGCGATCAGGAAATCGGGCTGGGTGAGCTTGTTCTTGAGCAGCCAGCCGGGGCCGAGTTCGCCGCCAAATTCCTCGTCGTAGGTGAACAGCAGTTCAATGCCGCCCTTGAGTGGCAGGTCCAGCGCTTCAAGCGCGCGAACCGCAAAGGTGTAGGTGGCAAAGTCACACTTGCTGACGGCAGCGGCGCGGCCATAGAGCTTTCCATCAACGATCTCGGCGCCGTAGGGATCGTGCGTCCAGCCGTCGCCGGGCGGCACCACGTCGCCGTGGGCGTTGAGCGCGATGGTTTTTCCGGCGCCGTACTTGCGACGAACCACCAGATTCGTCAGCGATTCGAGCCCGTAATCCCTGACTTCCTGCGCCGGAACCTGATGCTTTTCAACGTCAAAGCCGAAGTCTTTGAGCAGCTCGGCCGTGCGCTCGGCATGCGGCGCATTGTTGCCCGGCGGCGTGTCGGTGGGCACGCGCACCAGGGCCTGGAGAAACTGGACTTCCTCCTCGAAATGGGAGTCGATCCAGGCGTCAAGCGCGTTGTTGTGGGAAGCAAGAGTCATGAGAGTTCCAAGGCAAGTTGATCAAGAAAGCACTGAAAGGCACGCACACACAGGTCCGTGTCGTCGTTGGTGATGGATTCCAGCGGGTTATGGCTGATGCCGGCATTGAGGCCGCGCAGGAACAGCATGGCCTGGGGCATGATTTCATGCAGCTTCATGGCGTCGTGGCCGGCGCCGCTGGGCAGGCGAAAAGCCGGCAGGCCGAGCGATTCGACGGCGCGCTCCCAGCGCTGCTGCCATTCGGGCGCGCTGGGCGCGGCGGCGGCGCGCATGGTCTCTTCGAGTTGGTAATGCAGGCCGCGCTGCGCGCAGATGCGCTGCAACTCGCTGCAGATATCGGCGGCGCAGGCATCGCGCGCGTCGTTGGTAGTGGCGCGGATGTCCAGGCTGAACTTGCAGCGCCCCGGCACCACGTTGATGGAGCCGCCGGGGACTTCGAGCATGCCGACGGTAGCCACCAGGTGTTGTTCGCTGGCGGCGCGTTTTTCGACATACAGCGCCAGTTCTGCGGCGGCAGTGGCCGCGTCGCGGCGCTGGCCCATCGGCGTGGTGCCGGCGTGGCTGGCCATGCCGATGATCTCGCCGACATAGCGCACGCTGCCGTTGATGGCGGTCACGATGCCCAGCGGCAGATCCATGTCGTTGAGGATGGGCCCCTGCTCGATATGCACCTCGACAAAACCGAGGTAGCGGGCCGGGTCGCGCTGGAGTTTGGGGATGTCGTCGATGCACAGGCCTGCATGCGTCATGGCCTGGCGCAGGGTGATGCCGTCGGCGTCCTGCTGGTCGAGCCAGTTCATGTCGAAATGGCCGGTCAGCGCGCCCGAGCCGAGGAACACGGCCTTGTAGCGCTGGCCCTCTTCTTCGGCAAAGCCGATCACTTCAAAGCCGTAAGGCAGGCGCCGACCCTGGCGGTGCAGTTCGCGCACACAGGCCATGGGCACAAAAATTCCCAGCCGGCCGTCATACTTGCCGCCATTGCGCACGGTGTCGTAGTGCGAGCCGGTCAAAAGCCGTTTGGCCTGGGGGTCGGTGCCGTGGTAGAGGCCGACGACGTTGCCGACTGCGTCGATGGAGACTTCATCGAAGCCGCAGTCCTCGCGCATCCAGTGCGACAGGCGCTGGGCGCAGGCGCGGTGCGCGTCGGTCAGGTAGGTGACGGTCAGTTCGCCGCGCTCGGCGCAGCCGGGGTCGGTGTTGGTGCTGAGCCGCTCGTGCCAGTCCCACACCAGGTTGCCCAGATCGGGCGAGTGGCCTAGCTTGTCATTCAGGCGAATCTCGGCGATGCGGTGGATGTTGCGCAGGGACTCGGCCAGCTCAAAATCGGGGTGGTTTTCCAGGCGGCGCGCAAAGGTGGCGATGATCTCGGCCTTGGGCAGGCCCTGGCCGCGCGGGCCGCGCACCGCCAGGATGAAGGGAAAGCCGAACTTGGCGTTGTAGTCGGCATTGAGCTGCTGGATGGTTGCAAACTCTTGCGGTGTGCAGTCGGTCAGTCCGGCCTTGCCTTGCTCGTTGGTCGATTCGGCCGTCAGCGTGTTGCTCACCATGGCCTTGCCGGCCAGCTCCGGGTGGGCCAGGATCAGGGCGAGCTGGGGCGCACGGCCGGCATCGCGCACCACCTGCACCAGCGCCAGCTTGAGTTGCGCCAGGCTGCTGAACGGGCGCCTGGCCCAGGCCGCCTGCGCAATCCAGGGGGAGTGCTCGTAAGTGCCATCAAGCAGCTGGATAAATTCTTCCTGCGAGGCGGTGTTGAGTTGGTTCAATGTGATCATTTGGACTGCCAGATGAAGGCCGTTTCGGGATTGAAGGGGTGCGTCTGTTTCCAGTGGCGCGCGATATCGATGCGTCGGGTGACCCAGACGTGCTCGTGCTGCTCGATATGGTCGAGAAAGCGCTGCAGCGCACGCATGCGACCGGGGCGCCCCAGAATGCGGCAATGCATGCCGATGCTCAGCATCGATGGCCGCTCGTCGCCCTCGGCGTACAGCACATCGAAGCTGTCGCGCAGGTAGGTGAAGAAGTCCTCGCCCTGCGAGAAACCCTGCGGCAGCGCAAAGCGCATGTCGTTGGTGTCCAGCGTGTAGGGAACGACCAGCTGGGGCGTCAGTGAGCCGTCGGTCTTTTCAACATTGAGCCAAAAGGGCAGGTCGTCGCCGTAATAGTCGCTGTCGTACTCAAAGCCGCCGTGGTCGGCCACCAGACGGCGCGTGTTCGGGCTGTCGCGGCCGGTGTACCAGCCCAACGGGCGCTGGCCGGTGAGCTGCTCGATGGCGGCCATGCCGCGTGCCATGTGTTCGCGCTCCGTGGCTTCGTCGATGGCCTGGTAGTTGATCCAGCGCCAGCCGTGGCAGGCGATTTCATGGCCCAGTTCCTTGAACGCAGCCGCCACGTCCGGGCAGCGCTCCAGCGCCATGCCGACGCCGAACACCGTCAGCGGCAGGCCGCGCCTTTCAAACTCGCGCAGCAGGCGCCACACGCCCACGCGCGAGCCGTATTCGTAGATGCCTTCCATGCTCAGGTGGCGCGCCGGGTAGGCGGGCGGGCTGGCCATTTCGGACAAGAACTGCTCGCTGCCGGCGTCGCCATGCAGCACCGAGTTCTCGCCGCCTTCCTCGTAGTTCAGGACAAACTGCACAGCAACGCGGGCACGGCCCGGCCAGTTGGCATGGGGCGGTTTGGGGCCGTAGCCTTTCAGATCGCGCGGGTAGGAGGGGGTCATGGGCATGGGGGGGTTATGGCGCTCAGGCCGGTCCATCAGAAAGACTGCAAGGCGGCGGCGAGATCTACCGCGTGCGGGTCGAGCCGCAGGTTGCGCTCGACGCTGGAAATATGCTGCTCCATCAGACGCATGGCGGCGCGGGCATCGCGTTTTTCCAGGGCATCGACGATCTGGACATGGCCGCTCTGGGAGTGTTCGGCCGAGTGGGACGACTGGTACATCAGGGAGATCAGGGACGAGCGGCTCAGCAGGTCCGTGAGCCACTGGGCCAGCACTTCGTTGCCGAGCATGCGGGCCAGAAGGACATGGAAATCGGCCAGCAGCCGCGTGCGGCCCGAGACATCGGTGCGATGGATGGCGTCCTGCTCGTCGCGCAGGTGGGCGCGCAGCTGCTGAATCTGCAAGTCGGTGATGCTGGTGCAAAGCTGGCGCACCATCGCCGTTTCCACCATCATGCGGACCTCGGCCACCTGGCGCGCCTCCTGGATGCTGGGAGTGGCCACAAAAGCACCACGCGCGGGCTCCAGCGTGACCAGGTGGTCGCGGCTGAGCTGGTTCAGGGCCTGACGCACCACCGTGCGGGAAACCTTGAAAATATCGGCGATTTTCTGTTCCGTGAGCTTGGTGCCGGGCATCAGGCGGCGCTCGATGATCGCCGTCGTGACCGCCTCCACAATGCGCTGCGTCGAGCCTGCCGGAGCAGCCGCTTCCTTGCTCTCGACGACTTGAAGTCTGTTGGTGCGTTTCATGGGTTCCTGAATTTGTGTATTCATGACGATGAGCAAATTGTATACAATTTAGATGCGAATCACAAAAAATTTGATCCGTAAGCCACTCATCACCGTCAAGCACCAGGTTCCCCCTGGTGTGTTTTAAAAAGGAATTTTCTATGGGCCATCTCAGCACCCATGTGCTCGACACCATGAACGGGTGTCCTGCCGCCGGCATGCAAGTGTCATTGCAGCGCGTCGAGGGCGCCCTGCTTGAAACGCTCAAGGTCATCACACTGAACCATGACGGGCGCAACAGCGACGGTCCGCTGCTGGATGCGGCCGCAATGGCGGTGGGGCGTTACCGTCTTGTTTTTCAGGTCGGCGCGTACTTCCGCAATCGGGGCGTGGTCTTGCCGGAGCCGGCCTTTCTGGAAGAGGTTCCCCTTGATTTTGGCATTGCCGACGCGCAGGGGCACTACCATGTGCCGCTTCTTGTCACGCCCTGGACTTACACCACCTATCGCGGCTCGTAGGAGAAAAAATTCCCTGAATTAGGGGTAACTACCTGTTTTGTTGCCCTTGAAAACTGTATACAGTACGTGAACGTCGCCGCGGAGCTCGCAAGGACTCAGGCTCATCAGCCAGTCCCAGCGGTTGCGATGTTCACTCTTTACAGAGCCCGCAGTGGTAAGGAGAAAGTACAGCACGTTGTGGCTGTGCATTCCTACATCGCGAGCCTCGAATGGACACTGCTTATCTTCTCGACTGGGCCAACCTGTTACTGCGTTGGGCCCATGTCATCACGGCGATTGCCTGGATCGGGTCGTCTTTTTACTTTGTTTTTCTGGACAACAGCCTGACCAAACCCAGCGCTCCCGATCTGGTTGAAAAAGGCGTTGACGGCGAGTTATGGGCCGTCCACGGCGGCGGTTTTTACCACCCGCAAAAATACCTGGTCGCGCCCAAGCAGGCGCCCGAGAACCTTCACTGGTTTTACTGGGAGAGCTACTCCACCTGGCTGACCGGTTTCAGCCTGTTCACCGTGCTTTACCTGTTCAATGCGGGCACCTTCCTGGTGGACAAGAGCGTCTACGACTGGTCGGCTGGCGCGGCCATTGCTGCTTCGCTGGGCTTTCTGGTCGCCTGCTGGCTTGTCTATGACACCATCTGCCGCACGCTGGGGCGCAAGAAAAACGGCGACCTGATGGTCGGCGCCTGCATTTTTGCCTTTGTGGTGTTCGCGTCCTGGCTGGCCTGCCAGCTGTTTGCCGGGCGGGCGGCTTTTTTGCTGGTCGGCGCCATGCTGGCCACCACCATGAGCGCCAACGTCTTTGTCTGGATCATTCCCGGCCAGCGCAAGGTGCTGGCCCAGCTCAAGGCCGGACAGGCGGTTGATCCCGTCTATGGCTGGCGCGCCAAGCAGCGCAGCGTACACAACACCTACTTCACCCTTCCGGTGCTGATTGCGATGCTGTCCAACCACTACGGCTGGCTGTATTCGGGCAAAGCCAACTGGTTGGTGCTGGTGCTGCTGATGCTCGCTGGCGCCCTGATCCGCCACAGCTTTGTGGCGCGCCACAAAGCGCTGGTGCAAGGCAAACGGGTTCCCTGGGAGCATGCCGCCATCGGCTGCACGCTGGTGCTGGGCCTGGTGTTCTGGATGGCGCCGCCGCCGCCTTCGGCCGCTGCCATTGCTGCGGCCGCCAAACCCGTGACATTCACGCAAGTGCAGGGCGTGATCGAGCAGCGCTGCGTCATGTGCCACAGCGCACAGCTTCAAAGCAAGGGCATTGCCCTGTACACGCCCGAGCTGATCAAGCAGCATGCCCAGGCGGTCTATCAGCAGGCCGCCGTTCTCAAGACCATGCCCTTGAACAATGCCACGCAGATCACCGAGGACGAACGCGCCCTGGTCAAGCGCTGGTTCGAAGCCGGCGCCTCCACCCACTGACACATTTTTAGATTGGCCAGCGCACCTCTTGCCAGGTGTGCCGGCCGGTGGATCCGCGCAAGCGGGTTCTTCTCACGCCCGTAGCAATACATAAGGAGACTTGCATGAGCAACCAATCAACCGTCCACCCCGTGGACGAAAAACTTCCCCTTGGAAAAACGACAGCACTTGGGCTGCAGCATGTGATGGTGATGTACGCCGGTGCCGTCGCGGTGCCGCTGATCGTCGGTCGTGCCCTCAAGCTCACGCCCGAGCAGGTCACGATGCTGATCTCGGCCGATCTTTTTTGTTGCGGCCTGGTGACGCTGATCCAGTCCTTTGGCCTGGGTAAATGGTTCGGCATCAAGCTGCCTGTGATGATGGGCGTGACCTTTGCTGCCGTCGGCCCCATGGTGGCCATTGCCAATGGCGTGCCCGGCATCGAGGGCGCCCGGGCGATTTTCGGCGCAGGCATCGGTTCGGGCATCCTGGCCATACTGATTGCGCCGCTGATGAGCCGCTTGCTGCGCTTTTTTCCGCCGGTGGTCACGGGCACCATCATTGCCATCATCGGCATCAGCCTGATGCGCGTCGGGGTGGGCTGGGCGATGGGCGGGCCGGCCCAGCTGGCGCAGACCGTGGACGTTCCCCGGCTGGCCACGATGATCGACAGCGCCAGGGACAGCGCAGCGGCGGCAGCGGCGGCTCTGCCGGCCGGCGTTGCAGCACCCGCATTGAAGCTGCCAGGGCCGATTCCGATGCTCGACAGCCTGAACTATGGCGCGCTGGACAACATGGCGATTGCCGCCTTCGTTCTGGTGCTCATCTTGCTGCTGGTGAAGTTCACGCGCGGTTTCGTTTCCAACATTTCAGTCCTGCTGGGGATGGCAGCCGGCTGCTTGGTGGCCATGGCGATGGGCAAGATGAGTTTCGACAAGGTCGGACAGGCGCACTGGTTCGAACTGGTCACGCCCTTTGCCTTCGGAATGCCTACGTTTGACCTCGTGCAGATTCTGACCTTCACGGTGGTGATGATCGTCGTGATGATCGAATCGACCGGCATGTTCCTGGCCTTGTCGGACATGACCGGCAAGCCGGTGAGCCACCGTGACCTTGCCGCCGGTCTGCGCACCGACGGCCTGGGCACCTTGATTGGCGGCATCTTCAATACCTTCCCGCACACCAGCTTTTCGCAGAACGTGGGACTGGTCGCCGTCACCGGCGTCAAGAGCCGCTGGGTTTGCGTGGCCGGGGGCATCATCATGATCGTGCTGGGCATGCTGCCGAAGATGGCCGCTTTCGTCGAAGCGATTCCGCAGTTCGTGCTGGGCGGCGCCGGTCTGGTGATGTTCGGCATGGTGGCGGCCACCGGCATCCGCATCCTGTCAACGGTGGACTACAAAGGCAACCGCTTCAACCTCTACATCGTGGCGCTGTCGATTGGCTTTGGCCTGATTCCGCTGGTGGCGCCGCGCTGGATGCAGCAGATGGCCCACGAACTGCACCCGCTGCTGGAGTCGGGAATTTTGCTCACCGCCATTGCTGCGGTGGCGCTCAACCTGTTCTTCAACGGCGCCAAGAGCGACGAGACTCAAGCGAGCCATCTGGCCGAGCACGGCGCGTCCGCCTAAACAAGACCTGGACCAGGTTCAATTCAAAAGAGACAGCAGCACCCATCATGAAGAATTTCTCCAAATACACCGCCGCCACCCTGCTCGCCGTCACGGCGCTGGGCGCGCACGCGCAAAGTTCCGTCACGGTCTATGGCCTGATTGATTTGAGCATCGGCTCGACCAAGCCAGTGGGCGGCGTGTCCCAGACAGGCATAGACAGCGGCAAGCTCACCACCAGCTACTTTGGCTTTCGCGGCACCGAGGATCTGGGCGGCGGCTTGTCTGCCGTGTTCAAGCTGGAAGGTTTCCTGCGCGCTGACACGGGCGCCTCTGGCCGCTTTAACGGTGACACCCAGTTTTCACGCAATGCAGTCGTTGGCCTGTCGAGCAAAGATTGGGGCTCGCTCATGCTGGGTCGCAACACCACGCCGCTGTTTGTCTCCACCTTGTCATTCAATGCGTTTGGCGACTCTTTCGGCTACTCGCCCAGTATCCGCCACTATTTCACCAGCGGCACGGTCACCGGTGATTCGGCCTGGAGCAACTCCGTTTTGTATGCCAGCCCTGACTTCGGCGGCCTGAAGTTTGGTCTGATTGCCGCTGCCAAAGGCGGCGCCAATGGCAACAGCAATGGCGCCAACTGGGGTGCCAATGCGGGATACGCCGCTGGCCCGCTGTCTGCCGCCCTGGTGTTTCAGGACGTGAAAAAAGACGGCACAGCCGCCGTGGACGACACGCGCACCTGGCAGCTCGGCGGCAGCTACGATTTCGGCGTGGCCAAGACTTTCGTGCAGCTGGGCGAGGTCAGGAACAGCACGACGGACAAGACTTACCGCCTGGCCGATGCCGGCGCCAGGATTCCGGTCGGCAATGGCAACGTGCTGCTGCAGTATGGCCGCCTGACACCGGATGCAGGAGGCAAAACCAGCACAGTGTCCCTGGGCTATAGCTACAGCCTGTCCAAGCGCACAGAGCTTTATGCCGCGCTGATGCACGACAGGAAAGAGCAGCTTTCTGCGGGCAGCAGCTACTCGCTGGGCCTGCGTCACCGCTTCTGACAGGCGTCAAAACGAAAGGGTATTCATGGTGTCCATCCGCCCCCCGCGCACCGAGCAGCAAGTACGCATCGACCTGGCTGCCGCCTACCGGCTGGCGGCGCTGGCCGGCTGGGATGACACCATTTACACCCATCTTTCGGCCAGCGTGCCGCAGGAGCCTGGGGTTTACCTGATCAATGAATTCGGGCTCGGCTTTGACGAGGTGACGGCATCAAACCTGGTCAAGGTCAACCTGCATGGCCAGGTGGTGGAGGGCTGCGGGCGCCCAGTCAACCCGACGGGCTTCACGATTCACGGCGCGGTGCATGCGGCCAGGCCGGACGTGGAATGCGTCATTCACCTGCACGCGCCCTGGAGCGTGGCGCTGGCCATGCTGCCCGAGGGCCTGCGTGCGACCTCGCAGTGGGCGATGCGCCTGCACGGCCGGCTCGGCCGCCATGCCTATGAAGGCCTGGCGCTGGGCACCGAGGAGCAGCGCCGCCTGGTGCGCAACCTCGGCGCCCTGGACGGCCTGATCCTTGAAAACCACGGCACGCTGACGGTCGGCCGCAGCGTGGCCGAGGCGTTCATGCTGATGCATATTCTGGAGCGCGCGGCCCAGGCCCAGCTGCGCGCCATGGCGGCGACGGGCGGGCGGCTTGCCGTTGTCAGCAACGAGCTGGCCGAACGCACCTACCGGCAATGGGTGGGTGACGGCAGCGAGCGCGATGGCGACCTGGAGTGGCCCGCGCTGCTGCGCCGGGCTGAGCGCCTGTCGCCAGGTTACCGCGACTGAGCCGCGGGGTGAACCGGGTCATCCGCAAAAAAGCACCGGCATCAGCTTGTGCCGGCCAGCACGGCAGGGGCAGCGGTCTTTACCTGTTCAGCGCCACCATTCCCCGGCCAGGGACTGCTGCAGGAAGCTGCTGAAGCTGGTGACCTTCAGCGGCACCAGCTTGGGCGATGGAAACACCGCATGGACTTCCTGCTCGGGCAGGCTGTAGTCGCTCAGCACCGGCTGGACCGTGCCGTCCAGCAGTGATTCCCGGGCCACATACCAGGGCAGTATCGCCAGGCCCATACCGGCGCGCGCTGCCGCCAGAACGGCTGACAGGTTGTTCGAGCGCAGCGGCCCCTTGACCGGAACCGACATTTTTTTTCCTGCGGCCGTGGTCAGGCTCCAGCGGTCGTCGCCCTGGACGCTGCTGTAAATCACGCAGGCATGGGCGGGCAGATCGGCCGCGCTGCGCGGCGTGCCATGCAGCTTCAGATAAGAGGCCGCCGCCACCATCAGCCACGGATTGGTGCCCAGGTAGCGCGCCCCCAGCGTCGAGTCGGCCATAGGCCCCATGCGCACGGCCAGATCAATGCCCTGCTCCACCAGGTTCACATAGCGGTCGTCAAAACTCAGGTCTATCGTCATCTCGGGGTACTCGTGCATGTAACGCAGCACCAGCGGCGTCAGCACACGCCTGCCGAAGGCGACCGAGGTGCTGATGCGCAGCATGCCGCCGACCCCGCTTTGCAGCAGCGTGGCGAGGTTGTCCGCCTCGTCGATTTCCCGGGCGATCAGTTTGCATTTTTCGTAGTAGAGCGCGCCCACCTCGGTCAGCGTCACGCCCCGGGTCGAGCGGTGCAGCAGCCGCGCCCCCAGGCGCAACTCCATCGATGCGACGGCCTTGGTCGCCGTGGGCTGGCTGATGCCGGTTTCTGCCGCCGCCTTGCTGAAGCTGCCGGTTTCAACCACACGGATAAAAAGTGAAATGCCAGTGACTCGGTCCATGGACTGACTGTAATCGTGTTTTTTGCTTTATTCCTGCACGGAATAAATCTTATCAATGCAATGAGGTTCACAAGCCGGCGCTGCAGATAAATGATACGGACATCTCTAACAAAGGAGCAAGTAATGGCAAAAATGAAGGCCGCGATGGCCGCAGTCCTGGTCATGGAAAAAGAAGGCGTCACGCAGGCTTTTGGCGTGCCTGGCGCTGCCATCAATCCGCTGTATGCGCAAATGCGCGAGCGCAACTCGATTGCCCACATCCTGGCGCGTCACGTCGAAGGCGCCTCGCACATGGCCGAGGGTTACACCCGCGCCAAGGCGGGCAATATCGGTGTCTGCATCGGAACCTCCGGCCCGGCCGGCACCGACATGATCACCGGGCTGTATTCGGCCAGCGCCGATTCCATCCCCATTTTGTGCATCACCGGCCAGGCGCCGCGCGCACGGCTGTACAAGGAAGACTTCCAGGCCGTTGACATTGAAAGCATCTCCAAGCCGGTGACGAAGTGGTCCGTCACGGTGCGCGAACCCGGCCTGGTGCCACGCGCTTTCCAGCAGGCGTTTCACCTGATGCGCTCGGGCCGCCCCGGCCCGGTGCTGATTGACCTGCCGTTTGACGTGCAGATGGCCGAAATCGAATTCGACATCGACACCTACGAGCCGCTTCCGGTCTACAAGACGGCCGCATCGCGCAAGCAGATCGAAAAAGCGTTCGACATGCTGATGGCATCGAGCAAGCCGCTGATCGTGGCCGGTGGCGGCATCATCAATGCCGATGCCGCCGACCTGCTGGTCGAGTTTGCCGAGCTGACCGGCGTGCCGGTGATTCCCACGCTGATGGGCTGGGGCACGATTCCCGACGACCACCCGCTGATGGCCGGCATGGTGGGTCTGCAGACCAGCCACCGCTACGGCAATGCCACCATGCTGGCCAGCGACTTCGTGCTGGGCATTGGCAACCGCTGGGCCAACCGCCACACCGGCTCGCCCGAGGTGTACTGCAAGGGCCGCACCTTCGTGCATGTGGACATCGAGCCGACACAGATCGGGCGCGTCTTCACCCCCGACCTGGGCATCGTCAGCGACGCCAAGGTGGCGTTGGAGATGTTTGTCCAGGTGGCCCGCGAGCGCAAGGCCGCCGCGCAGCTCAAGGACTTCAGCGAATGGGTCAGCCGCTGCGCCGAGCGCAAGCAACTGATGCACCGCAAGACGCATTTCACCGAAACGCCGGTCAAGCCGATGCGTGTCTACGAAGAGATGAACAAGGCGTTCCCGCGCGACACCATCTACGTCTCGACCATCGGCCTGAGCCAGATTGCCGGCGCGCAGTTCCTGCATGTGTACGGCCCGCGCAACTGGATCAACTGCGGCCAGGCCGGCCCGCTGGGCTGGACGATTCCTGCCGCGCTGGGCGTTGCCGCTGCCGATCCGTCGCGCACCGTGGTCGGCCTGTCGGGCGACTACGACTTCCAGTTCATGATCGAAGAGCTGGCCGTGGGCGCGCAGTTCCGACTGCCTTATGTGCAGGTGCTGGTGAACAACAGCTACCTGGGCCTGATCCGCCAGAGCCAGCGCGGCTTTGACATGGATTTCTGCGTCCAGCTGGCTTTTGAAAACCAGAACGTCCCCGAAGGCGAAGGCAACCTGCGCGGCTACGGCGTGGACCACCAGGCGGTGGTCAAGGGCCTGGGCTGCAAGTCGCTGCGCGTGACGGACCCCGAGCAGATTGGTGCCGCGCTGGTCGAGGCCCAGGCGATGGCGCAAAAGTACCGCGTTCCGGTGGTGGTGGAAGTGATCCTGGAGAAGGTCACCAACATTGCGATGGGCACCGAAATCGACAACATCAACGAGTTCGAAGCCATCGACTGCCGCCATCCGGAGGGTCGCAAGGGACTGGAACTGGCCGGGCTGCTTGAGTAAGCATTCGCCAAAAAGAAGGAAAAACCATGCCTAAATTTGCCGCCAACCTGACAATGCTCTTCACCGAAGTGCCATTTCTTGACCGCTTTGAACGGGCCGCCCAGGCCGGGTTCAAAGCCGTGGAGTTCCTCTTCCCCTACGCCTACGCAGCCCAAGAGATTCGGCAAAGGCTTGACGCCAACGGCCTGACGCTGGTACTGCACAACCTGCCCGCCGGCGACTGGGAGGCCGGCGAGCGCGGCATCGCCTGCCATCCGGGCCGCGTGGCCGAATTCTGCGATGGCGTTGCCCAGGCCATCGTTTACGCCCAGGCGCTGGGCGTCAGGCAGCTCAACTGCCTGGTCGGCAAGGCGCCGGCCGGTGTTCCCGACGAGCTGCTGCGCCAGACCCTGGTGGAGAACCTGCGCTTTGCCGCTGCAGAGTTGAAAAAAGCCGGCCTGCGCCTGCTGATCGAGCCGATCAACACCTTCGACATTCCCGGCTTTTACATCAACCGGACCGCGCAAGCCGTGGCGATTCTGGACCAGGTCGGCGCCGACAACGCCTTTGTCCAGTACGACATCTACCACGCCCAGCGCATGGAGGGCGAGCTGGCCGCGACGATGCAGAAGTTTTTGCCGCGCATCGGCCATATCCAGCTGGCTGACAACCCCGGCCGCAATGAGCCGGGCAGCGGCGAGATCAACTATCCCTTCCTGTTTGCCCATCTGGAGCGCATCGGCTACGCGGGCTGGATCGGCTGCGAATACAAGCCGGCCACCAGCACCGAGGCCGGTCTCGACTGGCGCCAGCGTCTCACCCAGTAATTATTCAACCCGAAAAAAGGAGAACACCACATGACTTCCCAACCCCTCAAGATCGGTTTCGTCGGCCTCGGCATCATGGGCGCGCCCATGGCCAGCCACCTGATCAATGCCGGTCACCAGCTGTTTGTCTACACGCTGGGCAAGATGCCTGAAGCCATTGCCAGCAGCAGCGCAACCCAGTGCGTCAGCGCACGCGGCGTGGCCGAGCGCGCCGACATCATCATCCTGATGGTGCCGGACACGCCCGATGTCGAAGCCGCGCTGTTCTCGGAAAAAGGCATTGCCGCAGGCCTGACGCCCGGCAAGGTGGTGGTGGACATGAGTTCGATCTCGCCCATTGCCACCAAGACCTTCGCCCAGAAAATCAATGCGCTGGGCTGCGACTACCTGGACGCGCCGGTCTCCGGCGGCGAAGTCGGCGCCAAGAACGCCACGCTGTCCATCATGGTCGGCGGCCCCGATGCGGCCTTCGAGCGCATCAAGCCTTTGTTCGAGCTGATGGGCAAGAACATCACGCTGGTCGGCGCCAACGGTGACGGCCAGACCGCCAAGGTTGCCAACCAGATCATCGTCGCGCTCAACATCGAGGCGGTGGCCGAGGCGCTGCTGTTCGCCGCCCGCGCCGGCGCCGACCCGGCGCGCGTGCGCCAGGCACTGATGGGCGGCTTTGCCTCCTCAAAGATCCTGGAAGTGCATGGCGAGCGCATGGTCAAGCGCACTTTTGATCCGGGTTTCCGCATCGCGCTGCACCAGAAAGACCTGAACCTGGCCCTGTCCAGCGCCCGCGAACTGGGCGTGTCCTTGCCCAACACGGCGATGGCGCAGGAGCTGTTCAACTCCTGCGTGGCGCACGGCGGCAAGGCCTGGGACCACTCGGCGATGGTCAAGGCGCTGGAGAAAATGGCCAACTTCGAGATCGGCCAGAAAGCCGATTAAGCCCACCGCAACCACCAGAACCCAAAGCGCATCATGACCCTTTCCGTCCAGATCCCCGAGACACCGCAGGCGCTGCTGCGCCGCATGTTCGACGCGGCCATTGCCAGCGCCCAGCCAGCGCGCTGCATTCCAGCGCACCTGCCGGACCCGCACAGCATCGGCAAGGGGCGTCTGGTCGTGATCGGCGCCGGCAAGGCGTCGGCGGCGATGGCCCGCGCCGTTGAAGACAACTGGTCGGGACCGCTGAGCGGTCTGGTGGTCACGCGCTACGGCTATGGCGTTCCCTGCGAACGCATCGAGATCGTCGAAGCCGCCCACCCGGTGCCCGATGCGGCCGGGCAGGCGGCGGCCGAGCGCCTGCTGCAGTTCGTGCAGGGACTCAACGCCGACGACCTGGTGCTGTGCCTGATCTCGGGCGGCGGCTCCTCGCTGCTGCCCCTGCCCGCGCCCGGCCTGACGCTGGCGCACAAGCAGGCCGTCAGCCGCGCGCTGCTCACATCCGGCGCCACCATCAGCGAGATGAACTGCGTGCGCCGCCATCTGTCGGCCATCAAGGGCGGGCGCCTGGCCGCCGCCTGCCATCCGGCGCGGGTTCTGACGCTGCTGATTTCGGACGTGCCGGGCGACGACCCGATGGACATCGCCTCCGGTCCCACGGTGGCCGACCCCACCAGCTGCGAAGACGCGCTGGCCGTCATCCGCCGCTACGGCATTGACGTGCCGGCGCCCGTGCTGGAGGTGCTGCAAAGCGGCCGGGGCGAATCCATCAAGCCGGGCGACCCGCGGCTGGCGGGCACCGAGGTGCGCATGATCGCGACGCCGCAGATGGCGCTCGAAGCCGCTGCCGCCGTGGCCCGCGAGGCGGGCGTCACGCCCTACATTCTGGGCGACGCGCTCGAAGGCGAGGCGCGGGACGTGGGCAAGGTGCTGGCCGGCATCGCGCTGCAAGTGGCCGGGCGCGGCCAGCCTGTGCCTGCGCCCTGCGTGCTGCTGTCGGGCGGCGAGACCACGGTGACCGTGCGCGGCAACGGCCGGGGCGGACGCAACGTGGAATGGCTGCTGTCGGCGGGCATCACGCTGCACGGCCACCCCCGCATTCATGCGCTGGCCGGCGACACCGACGGCGTTGACGGCCAGGAAGAAATCGCCGGGGGCTATTGGGCGCCAGACTCCCTGGAGCGCGCCTGGGCCCTGGGCTTGCGCCCCCTGGACAGCCTGGCCAACAACGATGGACACGGCTTTTTCGGCGCGTTGGGGGACTCGGTGATCACCGGCCCGACGCTGACCAATGTGAATGACTTTCGCGCCATTTTGATCGATTCCCCCACCACCGAGAACTAAACCATGCGTAGAACCAGAAATGCAAAAATTGTGGCCACCCTTGGCCCCGCCAGTTCCGACAAAGAGACCGTTCGACGGCTGTTCATGGCCGGTGTGGATGTTTTCCGGCTGAACTTCAGCCACGGCAGCGCCGACGACCACCGCGCCCGCTTTGCCATCCTGCGCGAGCTGGAAAAGGAAACCGGGCGCCCCATCGGCATCCTGGCCGATCTGCAAGGCCCCAAGCTGCGCGTGGGCACCTTTGCCAATGGCCCGGTGATGCTGGTGGTGGGCGAGTCTTTCCGGCTGGACCTGGACCCGACACCGGGAACGCTCCAGCGCACCAGCCTGCCGCACCCTGAAATCTTTGCCGCGCTGGTGCCCGGCGCCGAACTGCTGCTCGATGACGGCAAGCTGCGTCTGGTCGTCGAGCGCTGCGGCCCCGACTTTGCCGAGACCCGCGTGGCCGTGGGCGGCAAGCTGTCCGAGCGCAAGGGCGTCAACGTTCCCGACGTGGTGCTGCCGATTACCGCGCTGACGGCCAAGGACAGGCGCGACCTGGCACTGGCACTCGAAGAAGGCGCGGACTGGATTGCGCTGTCCTTCGTGCAGCGGCCCGAAGACGTGGCCGAGGCGCGCGCGCTGATCGGCAATCGCGCCGCCATTGTCTCCAAGCTGGAAAAGCCCTCGGCCATCGACCGCCTGGACGAGATCGTCGCGCTGTCGGACGCCGTGATGGTGGCGCGTGGCGACCTCGGCGTGGAGCTGCCCGCCGAGCGCGTGCCGGCCATCCAGAAACGCATCGTGCGCAGCTGCCGGCGCCTGGGCCGGCCGGTGATCGTGGCCACGCAGATGCTGGAGTCCATGATCGAAAGCCCGGTGCCCACCCGCGCCGAAGCGTCCGATGTCGCCACCGCCATTTATGACGGCGCCGATGCCGTCATGCTGTCGGCCGAGTCCGCCTCTGGCAGATTCCCGATTGAAGCGGCCCTGATGATGAACCGCATCATCGAGCAGGTCGAAAGCGATCCGCAATACCGCCAACTGATTGACGCGTCGCACACAGCGGCGCGTCCCGGCGGCGATGTGGCTGAAGCCGTGTGCTGCGCCATGCGCCGCGCCGTCTCGCTGCTGCAGGCCGCCGCCATCGTCTGCTACACCAGCTCGGGCCACACCAGCCTGCGCGCTGCGCGCGAGCGGCCCGAGTCTCCAGTTCTGAGCCTGACGCCGAACCTCTCCACGGCGCGCCGCCTGGCGCTGGTCTGGGGCGTGCACTCGGTGCATGCGCCCGAGCCCAGCGGCGCCAGTGGTGTGTGCGATGTCACCCAGATCACCGAGATGGCCTGCGAAATCGCCCGAAGCGAAAAGTTCGCCCAGCCCGGCCAGACCATCGTCACGATTGCGGGCATGCCTTTTGGCACGCCCGGCACCACCAACCTGATACGCATCGCCACGGTTTAACGCTCAATCGAGCACAAGGAATTTTTCTCATGAGTCTGATCACCGGCCTTCGCGGCCTGGAAATTCTCGATTCACGCGGCAATCCCACGGTCGCCGCCGAAGTCACCCTGGCCTGTGGCGCCCGGGGTTACGCCTGCTCGCCTTCGGGCGCTTCCACCGGCTCGCGCGAAGCCATCGAGCTGCGCGACGGTGATGCCCGGCGCTACGGCGGCAAGGGGGTGCTTGGCGCCGTCGGCCACGTCAATGGCGAGCTGCGCACAGCCCTGCTGGGCACTGACAGCGCCGATCAGGCGGCGCTGGACGCGCGTCTGATCGCGCTCGACGGCACCGCCGGCAAGTCCCGCCTGGGCGCCAACGCCTTGCTGGCCGTGTCTCTGGCGGCGGCCAGGGCGACGGCCGCCAGCCGGGGCCTGCCGCTGTACCGCAGCCTGGGCTTGCAGCAGCAATTCACCCTGCCCGTGCCGATGATGAACATCATCAACGGCGGCGCGCATGCCGACAACAATGTGGACATCCAGGAGTTCATGATCCTGCCGGCCGCCGCGCCCAGCTTTTCCGAAGGGCTGCGCTGGGGCGCCGAAGTGTTCCACGCCCTGAAGTCCCAGCTCAAGGCGGCGGGCATGGCCACCTCGGTCGGCGACGAAGGCGGCTTTGCCCCCAACCTGCCATCGAACACGGCGGCGCTGGACGTGATCTTGCAGGCGATAGAGACGGCGGGCTTTCGCCCCGGGCGCGACATCTGGCTTGGCCTGGACGTGGCCAGCACCGAGTTCTTTACGCAGGAACGCTACGTACTGGCCTCGGAAGGCAAGCGCTTTGACTCGGCGCAGTTTGTTGACTGGCTGGCCGGGCTGGTGCGCCAGTACCCGATCTTGTCGATTGAAGACGGCATGGCCGAAGACGACTGGGCGGGCTGGAAACTGCTGACCGACAAGGTGGGCAGCCAGATTCAGCTGGTCGGCGACGACCTGTTTGTCACCGATGCCCGCACGCTGGGCAAAGGCGTCGCCGGAGGCGTGGCCAACGCCATCCTGGTCAAGCCCAACCAGATCGGCACCCTCAGCGAAACCCTGGCGGCCATCGCGCTGGCGAATCAAAGTGATTATGCCGCCGTCGTTTCGCACCGCTCCGGCGAAACCGAGGACACGACCATCGCCGATCTGGCGGTGGGAACGAGCGCGACGCAGATCAAGACCGGCTCACTGTGCCGCTCCGACCGGGTCGCCAAGTACAACCGCCTTCTCGTGATCGAAGACGAGCTGGGCAGCGAAGGCGCTTATGCCGGCTTGTCCGCTTTCAGCCGCTTTCTTGACAAAACCTGAGCCCGGCCCCCTGCGTTGTGCCGGGGGATTTTTCGGAGTCGCCGCCCGGCCGCAAGCTGGCCGGCAGCCCATCGGTGACGGCCTGGTGGGACGCGGGAGTCTGGGATGCTTTTAGGGCTGGTGCTTTTTTACGTGGGGGCGGTGCTTATCCTCAACGGCCTGTGGATGCTGGAGTTTGTTGGCGAGCGTGAAATCTGGGTGATCAACCTGTTTGCGGGCAGCCTCAGCCTGCTGGTCGCTTTTCGGCAGGCGTTCGGTGTGGATGCCGACGCAGCGTCCATCAAATCAGCCGCATTGACCCTGATGTTCGCCCTGACCTACTTGTGGGTGGCAGCCAACCGCCTGAGCGGGGCCGATGGCCGCGGCCTGGGCTGGTTCAGCCTGTTCGTGGCCATCACGGCTGTGCCGGTCGCAGCCCAGACGCTTGCAGCGGCGGCCAATGCCTGGGGGGTCTGGTCTGGCCTGTCCTGGCTCGCCTGGGCTGTTTTGTGGCTGCTCTTTTTTCTGCAGCTGGTGCTGCGCAAGCCGGTGGCGCGCCTGGCCGCCTGGGTGGCCATTGGGGAGGGCATCCTGACAGGCTGGGTGCCAGGTTACCTGTTGCTGACGGGCGTGATCTCATGAAACATCTGGAGTTGGAGCTGACCCCGTTTCACGGACACCTTATGGTCAAACCGCAGGCGTCCGGGATGGGCAAATACCGAACGGCGTGCGTGCCCGAGTTCCGCCGGCAACTCGTCAGGCAACGTGAGCCGGGACACCTGCTTCATCACACACAAGACAGCGCCCATCAAGACAGCGCCCATCAAGCCCGCAGCGCCCGCCTGCCCGCAGCCCGGGACCTGTAGCCGGGCCATTTCCGGCGCATCTCGTTAGTCTCAACGGACGATGCTGCATACCGCGCAGCTCTCCAGAATCGGTCTCATGGGCTCCACCGTCAAGGGGCTTGGGGAATCGACATGATGAATATCCGTGGACTGGCCTATGTGGTGGCCGAAACCACCGACCTGGGTCGGTGGAAGACTTACGCCGAAGACGTGCTGGGCATGATGACGGCGCCCTCGCCCGATGGCGGCCTGTACCTTCGCATGGACGAGCGCCAGTTTCGCTTTGCCGTGCAGCCAGGCCAGCGCGACGCCTATGTGGCCTCTGGCTGGGAAGTCGCCGGCGAGACAGCGTTCAACGATGCGCTGCGTATCTTGCGCGCGGCCGAGGTGGAGGTCGCGCTGGGCGATGCGGCGCTGTGCGCACTGCGCCGGGCGCAGCAGGTCGCCAGTTTTTGTGATCCTTCCGGTAACCGTCATGAGCTGGTCTGGGGGTTTCAGTCGGACTTTGTCCACTTCAATTCACCGGCAGGGGTATCGCGATTTGTCACGGAAGGCATCGGCATGGGGCACACCGTGCTGCCGGCACCGGACTTTGAAAAAACCGCCCGCTTCTTTCAGGACGTGATGGGTTTCGGTTTGTCCGACAAGCTCAATTTCAAGCCGGCGGGCGACGCCGGCCCGACGCTGCCGATTCACTTCTTTCACTGCAACAACGCCCGCCACCACAGCCTGGCCATTGCCGGCTTCCCGGTGGACAGCGGCTGTGTGCATGTCATGGTCGAGGTCGAGAACATGCCAGAAGTGGGCCGCGCGCTCGACCGCATGCACGCGCACAAGGTGGCGCAGACCGCGACGCTGGGCCAGCACACCAACGACAAGGTGATCTCGTTTTACATGCGCTGCCCGGCGAACTTCGACATCGAGTACGGCTATGGCGGCGCCGTCATCGACTGGCAAGCGCACATCGCTCACGAATTTACCCGCGTCAGCCTGTGGGGCCACGATTTCAGCGTGTCGCAGGCCAACTTGTTGAAGGAAGACTAACCCGATGAAAAACAAGCAGATGCGCGCGGCCGATGTGGTCGCGCAGATGAAAGACGGCATGACCGTGGGCATCGGCGGCTGGGGGCCGAGGCGCAAGCCGATGGCACTGGTGCGCGAGATCCTGCGCAGCCCGCTCAAAGACCTGACGGTGGTGGCGTATGGCGGCGCCGAGGTGGGCATGCTGTGCGCCGCCGGCAAGGTCAAAAAGCTGGTGTTTGCCTTTGTCTCGCTGGACTTCATTCCGCTCGAACCCTATTTCCGCCAGGCGCGCCAGAGCGGCGCACTGGAAGTCATGGAGATCGACGAAGGCCTGCTGATGCTGGGCCTGAAAGCCGCCGCCATGCGCGTGCCTTTCATCCCCACCCGTATCGGCCTGGGCACCGATGTGCTGCGCCATAACCCCGGCATTGCGCTGGTCGGCTCGCCCTACGACGCCAAGGACTGGGTCGCCATGCCGGCGCTGCCCCTGGATGTGGCGCTGCTGCATGTGGACCGCGCCGACGCGCGCGGTGTCTGCCAGGTCAAGGGGCCAGACCTTTACATGGATGACCTGTTTGCCCGCGCCGCCACCAGCACCTTTGTGAGCTGCGACGAGCTGGTGGAGAGCAGCTTTTTCGAGCAAGGCGACGAAGCGCGCCATGTGTTCTGGGAGCGCTCGGAAACCACCGGCGTGGTCCATGTGCCCTTTGGCGCCCACCCGAGTTCCTGCGCGCCGCTGTACGGCTTTGATGTCAAACACTTCAAGGAATACGTGGCCAGCGCCAAGGAGCCGGGCGGCTGGCAGCAGTATGCCGAGCGCTATATCCATTGCAGCGAGCAGGACTACCTGGCGCGCGTGGGCGGTGAAGAAGCGGTGCGCCAGCTGGCGCTGCCAGTATTTTGACGGGAGCTTGTCATGAGTGAATTTACCTTGGTGGACCGGATCATCTGCGCTGCGGCGCAGTCTTGGAAAGACGACGGCGAAGTGCTGGCCACGGGCATCGGCATCGTGCCGCGCCTGGCTGCCTCGCTGTGCATGGTCGCGATCAATACCGATCTGATGATGACCGATTCGGAAGCCTGGCTGGTCAGCGAGCCGGTACCGATTGGCCCGCGCAACGGCTACCAGCCCAAGCGTGAAGGCTGGATGGGATTTTCCCGGATATTCGACAACGTCTGGGGCGGCAAGCGCCATGCGATGGTCGGTCCCACCCAGATAGACCGCTTCGGCCAGGCCAACATCTCGATGATTGGCGCCGACTACCAAAAACCCAAGTCCATGATGCTGGGCGTGCGCGGTTTTCCAGGTAACTCGATCAATCACGCCAATTCGTTCTTCGTTCCCCAGCACAGCACCAAGGTGTTCGTGGCGGGCGAGGTGGACATGGTGGCCTCCGTGGGCTACAACCCGGCCCGCCTGGCACGCGGCTGGCGCTTGGACGAGATCGATATCCGCCGTATCTTCACCAACCTGTGCGTGATGGATTTTGGCGGCCCCGAGCATCAGGTGCGCCTGGTGTCTTTGCACCCCGGCGTGAGCGTGGCCCAGGTCCAGGAAGCCACCGACTTTGCGCTGCACATTCCGGCCGAGGTGCCTGAAACTGCCGCGCCAACCGATGCCCAACTGGCCCAGCTGGCCCGGCTCGACCCCCACAACCTGCGCGCCTCGGTGCTGAACTGAGTTTTTTCCATGAGTCATACAAACCCGGTTGACAACTTCGTGCAGCGCGAGGACCAGTCGGTCTACGAGACCGCCGAGCCGGTGCTGTACGAGGTCGTGGACGGCATCGCCACCCTGACGATGAACCGGCCCGACTTCCACAACGCGCAGAACTCGCAGATGACGTACGCGCTGGACGCCGGTCTGCGCCGCGCGGTCGATGACGACGGCGTCAAGGTGATCGTGCTGCGCGGGGCCGGCAGGCATTTCAGCGCCGGCCACGACATCGGCACGCCGGGGCGCGACATCAACAAGCCTTTCGAGCGCCAGGGCCTGCACTGGGACCACACCAACAAGCCGGGCGCCGAGCAGCTGTTTGCACGCGAGCAGGAGGTTTACCTGGGCATGTGCCGACGCTGGCACGACATGCCAAAACCGATGATCGCCATGGTCCAGGGCGCCTGCGTGGCCGGCGGGCTGATGCTGGCCTGGGTCTGCGACCTGATCATTGCCAGCGATGACGCCTTCTTCCAGGACCCGGTGGTGCGCATGGGCATCCCGGGCGTGGAGTATTTCGCGCATGTTCACGAGCTGAACCCGCGCGTGGCCAAGGAGTTTTTATTCCTGGGCGAGCGCATGACGGCCGAGCGCGCCTACCAGATGGGCATGGTCAACCGCGTGGTGCCGCGCGCCGAACTCGAAGCCCAGACCTACGAGATCGCCGCGCGCATTGCACGCCAGCCACGCCTGGGCCTGGCGCTGACGAAAACCGTCATCAACCGGATCGAAGAACTTCAAGGTCTGCGCGCCAGCATGGACATGGCCTTTGGCTACCACCATTTCTCCCACGCCCAGAGCCAGCTGCTGGGGGCCGGGGCGCTGGGCGGCCACGATGCCAGATCAATGGCCGAAGCAAACAAAAAGGACGATCCAGCGTGAACGCCAACCATGACATCCGCACGCCTTTGTGCGATCTGCTGGGCTGCCGTTACCCCATCATCCAGACGGCGATGGGCTGGGTGGCCGGCTCTTCCCTGGTGGCCGCAACCACCAACGCCGGGGGCTTTGGCTTTCTGGCGGGCGCGACGATTGCGGCGGACCGGATCGAGGCCGAAATCCTGCGCGTCAGGCAGTTGACGGACGACCAGCCTTTCGGGCTGAATTTCCACATGTTCCAGCCTAACGCCCAGCAACTGCTGGACCTGGCGGTCAAACACCGGCTGCGCGCCGTCAGCTACGGGCGCGGGCCGGACAAGAAGGTGATCGGGCGCCTGCGCGACGCCGGCATTGTCTGCATGCCCACGGTGGGCGCGCTCAAGCACGCGCAAAAAGCGATTGAAATGGGCGCCAACGCCATCACCATCCAGGGCGGCGAGGGCGGCGGCCACACCGGCTCGGTGCCCACCACTGTGCTGCTGCCCCAGGTGGTCGATGCCGTCAGCGTGCCGGTGGTGGCGGCGGGCGGCTTTTACGACGGGCGCGGCCTGCTGGCGGCGCTGGCCTTTGGCGCCCAGGGCATTGCCATGGGAACGCGCTTTTTGATGACCAGCGACTCGGGCGTTCCCGAGGTCACGCTGCAGCGCTACCTGGCCACCCGCGACGCCGAGAAGATCCAGATTTCGCACCTGGTCGATGGCATGCCCCAGCGCATGATCCCCAACGAATACCTGGCGATGCTGGAAAAAGCCTCGTCCTTCAAGCGCCTGCGCATTGCCCTGAGCCTGGCGCTGCAGTGGAAAGCGCAAACCGGCATGACGCTGCAGCACGCCCTGGGCGTGCTCTGGCAGGCTCTGCGCGAAGACCCCGCCAGCGTGGCCCAGACGGTGATGGCGGCCAATGCGCCCATGCTGCTGCAGCGCTCCATGCTGGAGGGCAATCCGGCCGACGGCGTGATGTCCGCCGGCCAGGTGGCCGCGCTGATCGGCCGGCTCGACTCGTGCGAGCAAGTGATCGCGGGCATCGTGGCCCAGGCCTGCGAACGGCGAGGCGCGCTCAACGCCATGACGACAGCGTCAGTTGCGCCTTCTGCACTGCTGGGTACGCACACTGCCTGAGAACCCCGCTTGAACAACACACCAAGACGAAAACTGATCACCATGACACCACAATTTTCTTCCCTCGTGCATGACAACGGCGTGGCCGAGGTCGTGCTCAACCGCCCGCCGGTCAATGCTCTGAACGCTGCGGGCTGGTACGGCCTGGCCGCTGAAATCAAGGCGCTGGGCGAGCGCCCCGAAGTGCGCGTGATCATCGTGCGCGCCGAAGGCCGGGGCTTTTGCGCCGGCGTGGACATCAAGGAGCTGGCCGCCAACGACAAGCTCATCCTGGAAGTGAACGCCGGCAACTACGCCACCTTCAAGGCCGTCCACCTGAACAAGGTGCCGGTGATTGCCGCGGTGCAGGGCTTTGTTCTGGGCGGGGGCATCGGCATCTGCGGCGCGGCCGACATCGTGATCGCCGCCGAGGATGCCACGTTCGGCCTGCCCGAAGTCGATCGCGGCGCCATGGGCGGCGCGGCGCACCTGCAGCGCATGTTCGGCGTGCAAAAGACGCGCTACCTGTTTTTCACCGGCGAGATGATAGGCGCGCCCGAGGCGCTGCGCCTGGGCGCCATTGAGCGCGTGGTGCCGCGCGAGCAGCTGCGCGAGACGGCGCTGGCCATCGCCGCCAGGATTGCCGCCAAGAGCCCGGCCATGATCCGCATCGCCAAGGAAGCGCTCACCGGCATCGAGGACGGCAACCTGGAAGATAAATACCGCTGGGAGCAGGGCTTCACGCTGCAGGCCTACATGAGCCCCGATTCCGGCGAGACCCGTTCAGCCTTTGTTGAAAAACGCGACGCCAAGTTTTGAGCGAAAGGAAGCGACGATGGATCTGACTTACACCCCCGCGCAGCAGGCCTTCCGGGCCGAGGTGCGCGACTGGCTGCGCGCCCATGTGCCGCGCCAGTCCTTTGCCAGCTATGACACCCGCGAGGGTTTTGAGCAGCACCGCCAGTGGGAGGCCACCCTGGCCGAAGGCGGCTGGAGCAGCGTGACCTGGCCCACGGAACTGGGCGGGCGCGGCTGCGGCCTGATCGAGTGGCTGATTTTCGAGGAAGAATACTGGGCTGCCGACGCGCCCCAGCGCGTCAACCAGAACGGCATCCTGCTGCTCGGCCCGACGCTGATGGAATTCGGCACGCCCGAACAAAAAGCCCGCTTCCTGCCGCGCATGGCGCGCTGCGACGACATGTGGGCGCAAGGCTGGAGCGAGCCCAATGCCGGCTCGGACATGGCCGCCATCAGCAGCCGCGCCATCCTGTCCGCCGAGGGCGATCACTACGTGCTCAACGGCCAGAAGACCTGGTCCACCCGCGCCCTGTTTGCCAACTGGCTGTTTGGCCTGTTCCGCAGCGACCCGGCCTCCAGCCGCCACCACGGCCTGAGCTACCTGATGGTGCCGCTGGATGCGCCCGGCATCACCATCCGGCCGATTCGCGCGCTCAACGGCAAGCAGGCTTTTGCCGAAGTCTTCTTCGACGACGTGAAGGTGCCGCTGGACAACCGCATCGGCGCCGAAGGCCAGGGCTGGAACGTGGCCATGGCCACGGCCGGTTTCGAGCGCGGCCTGCTGCTGCGCTCGCCGGCGCGCTACCAGCGCAGCGCGCAAAAGCTGCTCGATCTGTACCGCCGCCACCAGGCCAGCGCCGACCGAGACCCGTCCATCCGCGAGGCCGTCACGCGCGCCTGGATGGGCGCTCAAGCCTACACGCTGGCCTCTTACCACACGGTGGGGCGGCTGCAGCGCGGCGCCAAGATTGGCGCCGAGTCCAGCACCAACAAGATCTTCTGGTCCGAGCTGGACCTGCAACTGCACGAGACGGCCATGCGCATCCTGGGCGCGCGCGCCGAACTGTGCGACGACGCTGAAGTGCATGACTGGCTGGAGGGTTTCCTGTTCGCGCAGGCCGGTCCCATCTATGCCGGCAGCAACGAGATCCAGCGCAACATCATCGCCGAGCGCCTGCTCGGCCTGCCCAAATCCTGAGCGGGGGCCAAGACACCATGGACTTTACTTTCAGCGACGATCAAATCGTCTTTCGCGACTCGGTCAGCCGTTTCCTGATGACCGAAGCGGCGCCCGAGATGCTGCGCGAGATCTGGGAAACCGATGCCGGGCGCTCGCCCGAGCTGCGCGGCAAGATTGCCGCGCAGGGCCTGACCGGCCTGTCCGTGCCCGAGGCCGAGGGCGGCCTGGGCCTGGGCGACATCGACTGGGCGCTGATGACCCAGGAGCTGGGTTACTTCGCCATTCCAGACTCGCTCACCGACACCGCCTATGTGGCCGCCGGCCTGCTCAGCGGCCTGCCCGAGGACCATGCGCTGCGCGCCGCCTGGCTGCCGCGCATTGTCGATGGCAGCTGCCGCATCGCCGTGGGGCACCCGGTCAACCCGCTGGTGGCCGACGCCCATCTGGCCGACCTGCTGCTGCTGCCCCACGCCACGGCGCAGGGCCTGGAATTGCACGCCGTGCCGGGCACGGCCGTGACGGTCACGCCCCAGCGCAGCATTGACGCCTCGCGCCGTCTGGCCAGCGTCGCGTGGACGCCCGGAGGCGACACGCTGGCGGCCGATGCGCAGCTCGGCCAGCGCCTGTGGGACCAGGCGCTGGAGCGCGGCGCGCTGTGCGTGGCCGGCCAGCTGATCGGGCTGGCCCAGCGCATGCTCGATGTCTCGGTGGACTACGTGGCCCAGCGCAAGCAGTTCGGCAAGCCCATCGGCTCCTTCCAGGCGGTCAAGCACCACCTGGCCGATGTCGTCACGAAGATCGAATTTGCCAAGCCGGTGCTTTACCGGGCCGTCTATGCGCTGGCGCAGGGCGAGGCGAACACCGCCGCGCTGGTGTCCCACGCCAAGCTGGTCTGCGGCGACGCCGCGCTGGCGGCCGCGCGCAAGGGCATCCAGGTGCATGGCGCCATGGGCTACACCTGGGAAGTCGATCTGCAGATGTTCATGAAGCGCGCCTGGGCGCTCGATGCGTCCTGGGGCGACCGGATTTTCCACCAAGCCCGCCTGGCCGCCAGCCTGCTGAGCGGCCCGGCCGATGCGCCCATCGGTCCCGGATCAACCTTTTAAACAGAAAGACCGCTCTCATGGCACAAGCTTTTATTGTCGATGCGCTGCGCTCGCCGACCGGCAAGCGCAACGGCTCGCTCGCTGCGGTGCATGGCGCCGACCTGGGCGCGCATGTCATCAAGGCCATCGTCGATCGCAACGACATTCCGCCCTCCGAGTACGACGATGTGATCTTTGGCTGCGTGGACACGATTGGCGCGCTCGCTGGCGACATTGCCCGCACCGCGTGGCTGGCCGCCGGCATGCCGCTGAACGTGCCGGGCACGACGGTGGACCGCCAGTGCGGCTCCTCGCAGCAGGCGGTGCATTTTGCCGCGCAGGCCGTGATGAGCGGCACGCAGGACGTGGTGCTGGCCGGCGGCGTGCAGACCATGAGCCGCATTCCGATTGGCTCGGCCATGCTGGCGGGACAAGCCTTGGGCTTCACCACGCCCTTTGCGCAAAGCCAGGGCTGGCAGGCGCGTTTTGGCGATGCGCCGGTCAACCAGTTCTACGCCGCCCAGCGCATTGCCGACCACTGGGGCCTGTCGCGCGAGGCGATGGAGGCGTTTGCCAAGGAAAGCCATGACCGCGCGCTGCGGGCCATCGCTGAAGGCCGTTTCGAGCGCGAGATCGTTCCTTTCGGTGACTTTCGCATGGACGAGACGGCGCGGGCCAGCACGCTGGAAAAGCTCGCCACGCTGCAGCCGGTGGACCCGGCTTATCCGAAGATCACCGCCGCCGTGTCCAGCTCGACCTGCGACGCCGCCGCCGCCGTGCTGGTGGTGTCGGAGGCCGCGCTCATGCGCTACAAGCTCACGCCGCGCGCGCGCATCCACCACCTGAGCGTGCGCGCCGACTGTCCCATCTGGCACCTGACGGCGCCGATTCCTGCCACCGCCCATGCGCTGAAAAAAGCCGGCATGAAGCTCCAGGACATCGACCTGGTCGAGATCAACGAGGCTTTTGCCTCGGTGGTCATGGCCTGGCTCCAGGAGACCGGCTACGCGCACGAGCGCACCAACGTCAACGGCGGCGCCATCGCGCTGGGCCATCCGCTGGGCGCCTCGGGCGTCAAGCTGATGACCACGCTCCTGCACGAACTCGAACGCACCGGCGGACGCTACGGCCTGCAGACCATGTGCGAAGGCGGCGGCCAGGCCAACGTCACCATCCTTGAAAGACTCTGAACATCATGTCTCTTTGCGCTGAACGCACTGTCATCATCACCGGCGCCGGCGGCGGCCTGGGCCGCGCCTATGCGCTGGCTTTCGCGGCCGAAGGCGCCAGCGTCCTCGTCAACGATATCCGGCTCGAAGCCGCACAAGCGGTTGTGGCCGAGGTGCTGGCCGCCGGTGGCCAGGCCCTGGCCAACAACGGCGACATCACCACCATGGCGGGCGCGCAAGCCATCCTTGATGCAGCGCTGGCCGCTTTTGGCGAGGTGCATGTGCTGGTCAACAACGCCGGCATCCTGCGCGACCGCATGTTCATCAGCCTGAGCGAGGACGACTGGGACCAGGTGATGCGGGTGCATCTGAAAGGCCATTTCTGCCTGGCCAACTTGCTGGGCAAGCGCTGGCGCGATGCGGCTAAAGCCGGCAACAAAATCGACGCCCGCATCATCAACACCAGCTCGGGCGCCGGCCTGCAAGGCTCCGTGGGGCAGTCCAATTATTCCGCCGCCAAGGGCGGTATCGCCGCGCTCACGCTGGTGCAGGCCGCCGAGCTGGCCCGCTACGGCGTCACCGCCAATGCCCTGGCGCCAGCCGCGCGCACGGCCATGACCGAAGCGGGTATGCCCGACATGGTCAAAGCACCGGCTGACGGCAGCTTCGACGCCTGGGCGCCTGAAAACGTCGCACCGCTGGTGGTGTGGCTGGGCAGCGTGCAGTCCTCGCATGTGACCGGCAAGGTCTTTGAGAGCCAGGGCGGGCGCATCTCGGTTGGCGATGGCTGGCGCACCGATGCCACGCGCGACAAGGGCGCGCGCTGGGCGCCGGCCGAGCTGGGTCCGGTGATCGATCAATTGCTGGCCGAGGCACAGCCAGCGCAGAAAGTATGGGGTGGCTAGCATGGACACGACTGAGGCACAGACGGGGGTCGTCACAGAAAACGGAAAATAAAGCACGTTAAGACTTGGCAAGTGGGCGCAGAGGCCTGAACTTGCCCGCGCCGAGCTTGGCGCTGCTGCGCCAGAGGTAGTCGCCCGTCAGGTTGATGTG
>JALYRU010000037.1 GCA_030855235.1 Pseudomonadota bacterium | reverse complement strand
ACACCAGCTGGGTCAGGAACACCAGGGCCCAGCGCCAGCTGGAGAAAAACCCGGAGACGCTGCGCGGGTAGATCTTCTTGTGTGCCTCGTACAGCGAGACCATTTCCGCATCGGCGCCGGGCGGCAGTTGGCCCGAGCCGTTGCCAGGCGCGGCGGCGATGGGAATGACTTTGCGTGTTACTGTTGCCTTGGTATCCACTTGCGTTCCTTTTAGCGATCGGCCATGTCTGCATGGCACTGAGACACTGGATTGTCGTGTGTCTGCGCCATGTTGAACATTACATCACCACGGCGAGGCCCTGGTCTGGCGCCGCAGCAATGTGCCATGTTTGCGAAGTTATTGTTGGCAAAGGGTTTTCCCTGGGATGGCGCGGGCAGTCAAGCACGGCCAGCAGAGTAGTCCGGGATCGGCAAACGCCGCCACAATCCTGAAGCGCCCGGGAAGGTAACCTCAAGACTGCCTCTCATGACGCCGCAGGTCCGGCGCGTTTCCGACCGGACGGCGCAGCACGCTACAGGCCGGCCAGCTCATCGGAGCGCAGCTTGTCGGGTCAATGGCCATCCACGTTAGGGCTGGTGAGGTCTTTCGGGAGCCGTTAAAGTGCCTTGATGAAGCCGTTCCAGCCCAGGCTTGGGCCGCGCTCTGTGGCCCCGCCGCGTCAACCTTTCTAAAGAAGAGAAAAATTTTGACTTCCTCCAAAATATCCCCCAGCTTTTTGAAGGGGGGCGGCGCGGTTGGTGCGCTCATGCAAACCCATGACTGGTCCGGCTGCGCGCTGGGAAAACCAGCGTCCTGGACGCATCCTCTCAAGACGCTGGTCAGCCTCATGCTTCACTCCAAAACGCCAGCCTACCTGATGTGGGGACCGCAGCTTTGCCTGCTGTACAACGATGCCTGCCTGGACATTCTGGGCCAGAAACACCCGGCGGCACTGGGGCGGCCCGTTTACGAGGTGTGGCCTGAAATCTGGTCCATCCTGGAGCCCCTCGTCCAGACAGCCTTGTCCGGAGAGACTGTCTATCTTGAAAATACCGAATTGACGATCCGCCGCCACGAGCAAGAAGAACAGGCCTGGTTCAGCTTTTCCTACGTGCCGGTCCACGGCCCCGGCGGCAAGATAGCCGGGCTGTACTGCACGGCCACGGAAACAACGGCCGTCATGGCGGCAGAAAGAATCCGCCTGGAAGAAACCCGGCGGCTTTACAGCCTGTTCGAGCAGGCCCCCAGCTTCATGGCCGTCGTGCGCCAGCCGGGCCATGTCTATGAACTGGTCAACAGCGCCTACCTGCGCCTGGTGGGGGAAAGCGATCTGGTCGGCAAGGAAGTGTGCGACCTGTCCAAGGAAATGCCGGGGCAGGACTACATCGGCCTGCTCGATGAGGTGTACGCCACAGGCAAGCCCTTCATCGGAACGCGCATGCCGCTGACGCTGCACCGGCCAGGCGATGAGCCGCCCCTGGAGCGCTTTGTCGATCTGATCTTCCAGCCCATCACCGGCGCCGACGGCGTCGTCAACGGCGTGTTCATCGAAGGCAATGACGTGACGCAGCACGTGCGCACTGAAAACGAATTACGCGACCAAAAACGCATTGCCCTTGAAACGGCCCAACGCCTGGACGCGCTGCTGGAAGCGGCGCCCGTTGGCATCGGCCTGGCAGATGTCAACGGCAAGTTCATACGCGCCAACCCGGCCAGCCGCCGCATCTGGGGAGACCATCCGCTGCCGCAGAGCGTGCAAGACTACGGGACCTGGAAAGGCTGGTGGGCTGACGGCTCGCAGCGCCACGGCCGCCGCATAGAGCCGCACGAGTGGACTGCCTCGTGTGTCCTGCAAGGCGAAGATGGCCCCTGCGACACCATCGAGATAGAGCCCTTTGGGGAGCCTGGGACGCGCCGCACCCTGCTCAACTGCGGCGCGCCGGTGCGCGACGTGGACGGAAAAATCATCGGCTCCGTCATCGCCCAGATGGACATCACCGAGAGGGTCAAGATTGAATCGGCGCTGCGCGAGAGCGAGGCGAGGTTTCGCACCATCACCAATGCCATGCCGCAGATCGTCTGGACCGCGCTGGTGGACGGCTACCACGACTACTACAACCAGCAGTGGTATGACTTCACCGGGGTTGCCCAGGGCGCCTCGGACGGGCAGGGGTGGCTTGAACTGCTGCACCCTGAAGACCGCGAACAGGCCTTGCAGCGCTGGACCCCCAGCCTGACAACGGGCGAGCCTTATGAAAACCAGTACCGTCTGCGCCATCATTCCGGCCAGTACCGCTGGACGCTGGCCCGGGCCTTGCCAGTGCGCGATGATGAGGGCGCCATCGTGCGCTGGATGGGCACTTGCACCGACATGCATGAGCAAAAGCTCGCGCAAGAGGCTTTGCTGCAGTCGGACCAGCTCAAGAATGAGTTCCTGGCGATGCTGGCCCACGAGTTGAGGAACCCCCTGGCGCCGATCACGACGGCGGCCGACCTGCTGTTCATGGGCCAGCTGGGCCAGGAGCGCATACGCCAGCTCAGCGAGGTGATTTCGCGTCAGGCCGGGCACATGACCCACCTCATCGATGACCTGCTCGATGTCTCGCGCGTCACGCTCGGCCTGGTGACGCTGGACAACAAGCCGGTGGACATCGCCAGCCTCCTCACGGAGGCGCTGGAACAGGTTCGCCCGCTGCTGGAGGCCAAGGGGCACCAGTTGGAGACGCAGCCGCTCCCCAAGGGAATGTTGGTGGCGGGCGACAAGCTGCGGCTGGTCCAGGTGCTGGCCAATGTGCTGAACAACGCCATCAAGTACACGCCCAAGGGCGGGCATATCAGCCTGCGGGTGATGGCAGACAGCCAGCAGATCACCCTGGCCGTGCGGGACAACGGGATGGGCATGTCGGGCGAGCTGATCGCGCGCGCCTTCGAGCTTTTCACCCAGGGCGAGCGAACCGCCGAGCGCTCCCAGGGTGGTCTGGGCATCGGTCTGGCGCTGGTCAGGAGCATTATTCTGCTCCACCACGGCACCATCAGCGCGCGCAGCGAAGGCGCCGGGCAGGGCAGCGAGTTCACAATTGTCCTGCCGCGCTTGGCGCAAGAGGAGGCGCCGCTGTCGGGGGAGGGCGAGGGCGGGCCTGCCCAGGCCAGCCAGACACTGCAGATCATGGTGGTGGACGACAATGTCGATGCCGCGCAACTGCTGGGCATGTTCCTGGAGTTGTTTGGCCACGAGGTGTCTGTCGAGTACGAGCCGGCCAAGGCGCTTGAGCATGCGCGTCTGGCGCTGCCCCAGGTGTGCCTGCTCGACATCGGCCTGCCCGGCATGGACGGCTATGAGCTGGCGCGCCAGTTGCGGCTGATCCCCGGCATGGAGGGCGCCATCCTGGCGGCGGTCACCGGCTACGGCCAGCCACAAGACCGCAAGGCAGCTTTTGCGGCCGGCTTCAACTTTCACTTTGCCAAGCCGGTCGATACCAAAAAACTCGGCGCATGGCTCACCAGCATGGTCTCGTCCGTGTTCAGTCAAGACACGCCTGCTGTTTTTCCGAAGGCCTCAGGCGGGCCGGCCGCTGCGGACTGAACCCGGCTTCGGGTGGGCGCCTCTCAAGCGAGGAGCATCTCAAGCGGGAGGCCTCAACGCCTGGCGCACCTCGTTCTCGTCGATGGAGCGGGCCGCGCCGAAACCGGCAATCTGGCGCGCGCCCGCAGGCGCGATGGCGACAAAGCGGAAGTCGCCCAGTTGCGTCATCGGCTCGGCCTCGGGAAAGCGCGCCAGGTAGGCGGCGCGGGCCAGTTCCCAGGCTTGGCTGCCGGGCTCCAGGGCTGTGGCCCGTCCGGCCAGGGTGACCCGCGGCAGCGCGTGGACCGGCTGGCCCGGCGCCTCGGATTGCATCACCAGCACCGAGACATCCGGCCGGAGCTGCAGGTAGCCGGTGTGGGCGGCCAGGGCGCTGACGTGGATCACCAGGCAGCCTTGCTGTGCTTCCAGCGCATAAGGCACCATGGAGACAAAGGGCAGGCCCTCCTCACTCAGCGTTCCAAGGGCGGCGACACGCTGGGCCTGCAGCAGGGCGCGCAACTCGTGGGTCAGTCTGGATTCATGCGGCATAAGTTCTTTCAGCCAAAAAACAAATTGTTGACTGAAAAGCGGGCCGCCGTGCCGTATCGGGGATTTCATCAGTTGTTTTCCCGAGAAACCCCGGCCTTCAGGCTGGGGAGGTAGAGGGCGAACGCAAAGCGTTCGGAGCTTGTGGATTCTTGCGAACCACGGGTACGATAGCGTGCATGATTCTGGTCTATCGCTACCGAGTGAAGTCGCTGAGCGGCTTGCTGAACCAGCAAAGCCGGGCCTGCAACTTTGTTTGGAACTACTGCAATGACCGACAAAAAGACGCCCTGCGCTTTAGCCGGCGCTGGCACAGCGGGTTCGATCTGAACAAACTTACCGCTGGCGCCAGCAAGGAGCTGGGCCTGCACTCTGGCACCGTGAACGCCGTGTGCGAGCAGTACGCCAAATCGCGCAGCCAGAAAAAGCGCCCCTACCTGCGCTACCGGGGCAAAAAGTCGCTCGGCTGGGTGCCGTTCAAGGGCCGCGAGTTGAAGCGCGAAGGCAACGCTTTTCGATTTGCAGGCAACACCTTTAGCGTCTTTCACAGCCGGGCGCTGCCCGAGGGAAAAATCAAGGACGGCAGCAATTTTTCCCGCGACAGCCGGGGCAACTGGTTTTTGAACATTGTGCTTGAGGTGGCTTGCGTGGCTGAAGTGCGCCAGCCGGTGAAAGGCGTCGGCATTGACCTGGGGCTCAAAGACTTCGCCACGCTGTCCACCGGCGAAAAAGTCCAAGCGCAGCGCATCTACCGGGATGCCGAGGCGGCGCTGGCCGTGGCGCAGCGGGCGGGCAAGACAAAGCGAGTCAAAGCGATTCACGCGCAAATAGGAAATCGACGAAACGACTTTCACCACAAACTCAGCACCCGCATCGTGCGCGAGTTTGACTACATCGCGGTGGGCAACGTCAACGCCGCCGGACTTGCCAAAACCAGCATGGCCAAGTCCGTTCTGGATGCCGGCTGGTCGTCCTTCAGAACTCAACTGGCGTACAAGGCTGTCAAGCATGGCGCGTGGTTTGAAGAAGTGGGCGAAGCGTTGAGCTCCCAAGTCTGCTCGAATTGCGGCGCCCTGCCGGGTTCGAGGCCGAGAGGTATCGCAGACCTTGGAATAAGGAGCTGGGTTTGTTCGGGATGTGGCTGTGCGCATGATCGAGATGTGAATGCGGCAAAAAATATTCTGAACAGGTTTGGTTCCCGTGCCGGGCATGGCACGCCAGCAGTGGGAATCCCCGTCCTTCAGGGCGGGGAGGATGTCAAGCTCAAACCCACCACCTTGCGCCTGGTCTGTGGCGCCGCCATGGCGCTGGCTGCCCGGCTGTAAGCGCAGCAGCCCGACTGGCAAGGCATTGAGGCAGACAACGCATGCATGAAATCAGCCTGGCCGGCGGGATTTTGAAGCTGGTGGAGGGTAGCGCCCGGCGCGAGAATTTCCGCCGCGTGAGCCTGCTGCGCCTGGAAGTGGGCCAGCTGGCCAATGTCGAACTGCGCGCCCTGCAGTTCGCGCTGGAGTCCATCGAGCCCGGCACCCTGCTGGAAGGCGCCCGGCTCGAATTTGAACAGCCGCCCGGCCAGGCCTGGTGCCTGGGCTGCAGCCAGACCGTGCCCCTGCCCGAGCGCGGCACGGCCTGCCCGCACTGCGGCAGTTACCACCTGCAGCCCACCGGCGGCACCGAACTGCGCGTCATTGATATGCTCGTGGCCGACGATTAAAGGAATCAATCTATGTGTGTCATTTGCGGTTGCGCCGACAGCGGCGAACACCCTCACAACCCTTCCCACGCGCACGCCCAGCCGCAGGTCAACGCCCACACGGGCGATCTGCACTTCGGCGCCGGCGCGGCCCGTGTCTCCGTGCCCGGCATGAGCCAGGAGCGCGCCATCAAGCTCGAAACCGACATCCTCGGCGAGAACAATCGGCTCGCCCAGCAAAACCGCCAGCATTTCCAGGCCCACGGCGTCACCGCGCTGAACCTGGTGTCCAGTCCCGGCTCGGGCAAGACCACGCTGCTGTGCGCCACCATCACGGCGCTCCGGCAGCGCCACCCCGCGCTGGCCGTCTCCGTCATCGAAGGCGACCAGCAGACCAGCTTTGACGCCGACCGCATCCGCGCCACCGGCGCCCCGGCGATCCAGGTCAACACCGGCAAAGGCTGCCACCTCGACGCGCCCATGGTGGCCGAGGCGTTTGCCCGGCTGCACACGCACGATCACGGCCATGACCACGCGCACGGCCATTCAGACAGTCACGGCCACGCCCCGCAGCACGGCGACGCGCACAGCCTGCTGTTCATCGAAAACGTCGGCAACCTGGTCTGCCCGGCCGCCTGGGATCTGGGCGAAGCGGCCAAGGTGGCCATCCTGTCCGTCACCGAAGGCGAGGACAAGCCGCTCAAATACCCCGACATGTTCGCCGCCGCCCGGCTCATGATCCTGAACAAGACCGACCTGCTGCCGCACGTTCAATTCGACGTGGCGCGCTGCATCGCACTGGCCCGGCGCGTCAACCCCGAGATTGAAATCATCCAGCTCTCGGCCACCACCGGCGCGGGCATGGACGCCTGGCTGCACTGGCTGGAGCACGCCATGGACTGGCGGCACGAGCACGCCCACGCCAGCGGCCACCCCGCCGCCAACGCCCCCGGCGCCAGCGCCACCGAAGCCGCCCTGCGCCAGCGCATCGCCGCCCTGGAAGCCGAACTGGCAGCAGCCCGTGGCGCCTGAAGTGGCCGCGCCCGCCGCCCGCCCCGTGCTGGCCGTGGGCGCCTGGCTGAAAAACGCCGCCTGCCTGCTCGACGCCGACGGCGCCGCCCACTGGTCCGCCCAGCACGGCGACCTGCGCGACGCCCAGGCTTGCTGCGCGCTGGAGGCTTCGGCGCAGGAACTCATCCGCCGCCACGGCCCGCCCGCCGCCATTGCCCACGACCTGCACCCCGATTTCTTCAGCACCGAGCTGGCCCTGCGCCTGGCCCAGGAGTGGCGCATCCCCGCCATCGCGGTGCAGCACCACCACGCCCACATCGGCGCCGTGATGGCCGAGCATGGCGTGAGCGAACCGGTCATCGGCCTGGCGCTGGACGGCGTGGGCCTGGGCAGCGACGGCACGGCCTGGGGCGGCGAGCTGCTGCGCGTCGCGCCCGGCGGCTGGCAGCGCCTGGGCCACCTGTGGCCGCTCAACCTGCCCGGCGGCGACGCGGCGGCGCGCCAGCCCTGGCGCATGCTGGCGTCC